>NZ_JBUZRD010000010.1:0-195298 GCF_055407145.1 Pseudomonas sp. c313
CCTCTGTTGCTGTCAAGCGGTTATTTTAAGAAGTTTTCAAAGTTTCCTCTGCAACTTCAACCACTTGCGCTTCCGATCTCTCGTTAGCGGGAGGCGAATAATACAGGATTAAATCCTGCGGTCAACCACCCTCCTCAATCTTTTTTTGCATCGAGCCACTCCGCCTACAAACCGCACGCTTCGGACCCGAATTGACTTGTAATACAGCTACAAGTTAGCGGCCTTTCAGCACTCTCGTACCGAGAGGCTCGCCCCTATACATGAGCCCGCGCAGCGCCGCCCGCGCTCCAGGTGATGACGCTGGCGGAACAGCGGACCGAGAATGCACCGGACCAGAACAATAGCCGCCTCCCAACACCACCACCTCATCCCTGATAAACTGCGATCCTTCGCCTTTCTGATTCAGATCCCCCAATGTCCCTACAAACTGCTTCACTCTCCCGTCGCTTCTCCGTCGCCCCAATGATGGATTGGACCGACCACCACTGCCGCTTCTTCCTACGCCTACTCTCCAAACACGCCCTCCTCTACACCGAGATGGTCACTACCGGCGCCATCCTCCACGGCGACCACGAGCGTTTCCTGCGCCATAACGATGCCGAACACCCGCTCGCCTTGCAGCTGGGCGGTAGCGTCCCGGCGGACCTAGCGGCCTGCGCTCGCATGGCCCAGGCCGCTGGTTACGATGAGGTCAACCTCAACGTCGGCTGCCCCAGCGACCGCGTACAAAACAACATGATCGGCGCCTGCCTCATGGCTCACCCGGCTCTGGTAGCAGATTGCGTGAAAGCGATGCGTGATGCGGTATCGATCCCGGTGACTGTGAAGCATCGGATCGGGATCAATGGCCGGGACAGTTATCCTGAGCTGTGTGATTTTGTCGGGCAAGTGAAGGACGCGGGCTGCACCAGTTTTACCGTGCATGCGCGGATTGCGATTCTGGAGGGGTTGTCGCCCAAGGAGAATCGGGACATCCCACCGTTGCGTTATGACGTGGCGGCGCAATTGAAACGCGATTTTGCTGAGCTTGAGATTATCCTCAACGGTGGGATCAAGACGCTGGAAGAGTGTGAGGAGCATTTGCAGACGTTTGACGGGGTGATGCTGGGCCGCGAGGCCTATCACAACCCATATGTGCTGGCCGAAGTGGATCAGCGGCTGTTTGGGGCTACAGCGCCGGTGATCAGTCGGGCCGAGGCGTTGGCGCAGTTGCGGCCTTATATAGCAGAGCATCTGGCGATAGGGGGCTCGATGCATCACATTACCCGTCACGTGCTGGGGTTGGGCACGGGCTTCCCGGGGGCGCGGAAGTTTCGGCAGTTGTTGTCGGTGGATATTCACAAGGCCAGCGATCCGCTGGCCTTGTTGGATCAGGCGGCGGAGCTGCTGGAGGGGCGGTAACTGAACAGCCCGGAAGCCTGACGGAGCGCAGTCGCTCAATTGGGGGCGCTTCGCACCCCAGCGGGAGTAAGCTCCCTCGCCACAAGGGCTGGGTTGGCCGATATTGTGTGGGGAGTCATGGCCATCCCTGGCTAATCACTCCTTTAAGCTAATCGTCGTTGGGTTGAACCTGTCCCGCCTTTTGCCCTCCTATTTACCAGCAAGGCCCGCCATTCAAACAACCGTTTTCAGGTTGTTGCCGCTGTGGGCCGTTGAACGCATTCGCGCCCTTGAGCGGCTGTCGGCGCTCGGGTAATGTCATCAGACCCATAGGACAGAGCACGCCCATGACTTCCAAGCTGGAACAACTCAAGCAAATGACCACTGTGGTTGCCGATACCGGCGACTTCGAAGCTATCGCTCGCGTCAAGCCGGTGGATGCCACCACCAACCCTTCGCTGCTGCTTAAGGCGGCGTCCATTGCGGGTTATGCCAAGTTGCTGGACGAGTGCGTTGCTGACTGCAATGGCGACGTCGGCCTGGCCAGCGACCGTTTTGCAGTAGCCGTCGGCCAAGAGATTCTGAAAGTAGTACCCGGCCGTATTTCCACCGAGGTGGATGCGCGCCTGTCGTTCGATACCGATGCGGTGCTCAAGCGCGCACATCGCTTGATTGACCTGTACGAAAAGGCCGGCATTGGCCGTGACCGCGTGCTGATCAAGATCGCGTCCACTTGGGAAGGCATCCGCGCCGCCGAACAGCTGGAAAAAGAAGGCATCCAGACCAACCTGACTCTGCTGTTCTCCTTCGCCCAAGCCGTGGCTTGTGCTGAAGCGGGCGTATTCCTGATTTCGCCATTCGTGGGCCGTATTTACGACTGGTACAAAAAGGCTAATGGCAACGACTACACCGGTACCGATGATCCGGGAGTGCAGTCAGTAACGCGCATCTACAACTACTACAAGGCAAATGGTTACAAGACCGTGGTGATGGGTGCGAGCTTTCGCAACCTGAGCCAGATCGAGGAGTTGGCCGGTTGTGATCGCCTGACCATCAGCCCCGACCTGCTGGAGAAGCTGGCAGCCGACAATGGCAAACTGGAGCGCAAACTGGCGCCGGGCCATGCCGGTGAAGCTCGTGTGCATATGACCGAAGCGCAGTTCCGTTGGGAATCCAACGAAGATGCGATGGCCACCGAGAAGCTGGCCGAGGGCATCCGTCAGTTTGCTCGTGACCAGGAAAAACTCGAAGTGCTGTTGACCGCAAAGCTGTAAAACCGACGGCAAAAAGGGCGGCACCCTCGCGGGCCCGCCCTTTTTCGTGGCTGCAATTCTATAAGATCAATGCCGCTCCAGCGCATTCACCAGGTCGTGGAACGCCTCGCGATTGGAGTCGTTCAAGCCCATCAGGATCTTGTGAGCTTCCAGCACCTTGATCCGTACCACTTCCTCGGATTGATCCTGGGACGGCAGGTCGGTGAGGCATTCCGTGCACGGGATCGGGCGATCAACAATGTTGAACACTTGATCGAAGCCCATGGACTGCAAGAGCCGGGTGATGTCTTCGTGGGTGGTGACGACGGTCGGCAGCAGTCCGACCTTCTGCCGAGACAGAATGGACAACTTGGCCAACAGCCCAAGGGTGGTGCTATCGATGCTGCGGGTTTCGGTCAGATCGATCACGATCGCCGAGAAGTTCAGGGCAGTGAAAATCCGCTCAATCGTCGCATCCAGCGCCGAACACAAGGTCAGACGCACTTCACCGACAAATTTCAGGACAAAGGTCCCGTCTTGCTCGGCGAACTGGATTCTTCCGGTACTCATCAAAGATTCCTGCTCAACACCAGTAGGGCGATATCATCCGGCATCTCCCCCAGCGTGGCCAATCCAAAAACCTGCCGCAGGCCATCCAGGCTGCCGCCCGCCGACCTGACCCGTTGAGGCAAGGCGGCTTCTTTCTCTTTGAGTGTAGGCTCTGGCAAAAGGTCCAGAATGCCATCGGACATCAGCGTCAAGCTGAAGGTCGGCGGCAGTTCCAATACGTGGTCTTCGTAGGTGGCTTCATTGAACAAGCCCACTGGCAAACCACGCCCTTCCAGATAACGAACACTGTCCGGAGTATACAAAACCGGCAATGGCAGGTGACCGCCAATGCTGTAGGTCAGAAGACCCGTTTCTTCATCAATCACGCCGCCCACCATCGTCACGTGCTTGCCCAGCTTGCAGCTGATCAGGCCTCGGTTGATGTGGCCCAGCACTTGCGAAGGAGTGAACTCTGGCAAGGTACCGTTGCGCTTGGATTCGAACAACAGCCGTGTGGTCATGAATTTCAACAACACGGTCACGAACGCAGAAGATGCACCATGGCCAGAAACATCAGCCAGGTAGAACGCGACACGCCGCTCATCAACGCGGAAGTAGTCGACAAAATCACCCGACAGATACAGCGACGGGATGATCTGGTGGGCAAACTGGAACTCGTCGATGGTCCACGGGCTGACCGGCAGCATGTTCATCTGCACCTGGCGACCGGCGTTCTGGTCTTCCTGGAGCAGGTTCAGGCTGGCTTCGAGTTCTCGGTTGGCGGTTTCCAGCTTTTCGCGGTAGCGCTGGTTTTCCAGCAGCAGGCGCGAACGATCAAGGGCACGGCGCACCGAGTGCTCCAGCACCGCCAGGTCTTCCAGGGGTTTGATCAGGTAATCGGCGGCGCCCAGGCGCAAGGCCTCAACAGCATCGTTCATCACGCCAGCACCCGACACGACAATGACCGGCGTCTGCGGGGAAAGGTCGGTGACTTGGCGGATCAGTTCGAGACCGCCCACCTGAGGCATGCGCAGGTCGCAGATCACAAGGTCGGGCTTGTCGCGCCCGAACACCTGAAGACCCTGGAGGCCATTGCTGGCCTGCAGGACGCTGAAGCCACTGTCTTCCAAATAGGCCGCGAGGCTCGCACGCACTACTTCGTCGTCATCGATTATCAGCAGCGTGGCACTGGTTTTCTGCATGTGGGCAAACGGCGCCAGAATTAGGTTGGCGTAGGCAGACAGGCTTTGGCCTGGCTCACACTACTGGATTCGCTTTCTAGCCTCTCTGTCCTACAAAAACATGAGTTTTTAACCCACGCACAAAGGTAAAGCAGAGGTGCCCTTCTAAGGCGCAGACGGTACTCCCATCCGCCAGGGGTTTCAAGCTCATGCCGATGGTCGCCAGACGTCTTTACATCGCAAATCACCGGGAGTTATAAGAACAGACAAAACCACAATGCAATGGAAGGATGAAACCTATGAGCGGAAACGAGCGTGACTACGCTGAGAAGCGTGATTTCATTCGCATGCGGGTGGATGCTGAGGTATCTCTTATCCATGCAGGGCAAGTCATTGCCGCCACGTGCGTGGACCTTTCCAGCTCGGGAATGCAGGTGCAGGCGCCACAGCTATTCAAGATCGGGGACAAGGTAAGCGTACGCATCGACTCCGAGCATGCCGCACTCAAAGGCCTGGAGGCTGACACCGAAGTGGTGTGGGTACAGAAACTGGATGATGGCCAACAGAAGCTCGGCCTGTCGATCCTGAAGATGGACTGAAATCAGCACATACAAAAAAGGCGACCCGAAGGCCGCCTTTTTCATTTAAGGCTTAAACCTTAAAAATCGTCCACAACCTTGCCATCTTTTACCTTGAACTCGCGGTTCTGCAGGTAGGCATTGCGGATGAAAGTGTATTTGTCGCCGTTGATAAGCTTTTCAGCAGACAGCAGGCTGGCACGGGTGTCGACGATGTCGAGCCCCATGGTGCTGTTGCGCCACCCAATGTCATTCATGTAGCGGTACGGTTCGGTGAAGCTGTCCACATACTTGGACGGCGCGTCACGCAGGGTGCTTGGGCCCAGTAGCGGCAGCATTACATACGGACCGCTGCCGACGCCCCAGTAGCCGAGGGTCTGACCGAAGTCTTCGTCATTGCGCTGCAACCCCATTTTAGTGCCTACATCGATGACGCCCAGCACGCCGAACGTGGTGTTCACCAGCAAACGGGCGGTATCGACGCCAGCGGCGTGGGGTTTGAGTTGCAGCACATTGTTGGCAAGGTTGCCGACGTCGCCGATATTGCGGAAGAAGTTGTGGACACCGTCTTCAACAAACTGCGGGGTGATCCACTGATAGCCTTGAGCCAAAGGCTTGAGGGCATAAGTATCAATGGTGTCGTTGAAGGTGAAGATCGGGCGGTTGACGCTTTCCCATGGATCGTCTTCCGCGGCCTGGGCGGCAAAAGGAACCAGCAGGACACTGGCACACACGGATAGCTGAGCTAGACAATGGCTCCAGCGCATAGCTTGAACTCCTTGAATGATCTGTCACGGGCGCTATGCCCTGAATTAGGCGTCAGTATATGACGGAAGTGTTAGATTAGGCAGCCTTAGGGAAATGTCATTCATAAAATGTACAAAATCCCTACAATTGGAATTGATGTAACCTGCCTGTCACCCACGTCCGATAGCGTCACTGCTATTTCAGGGACGTCGATATGCCCCACGCCGAGATTGTTGTCGCCAGCGCCCCGTCCTTGACCGCCGTACTGTTTGGCCTGAGTGGCTGCCTGGTGGACTTTGGTTCCCTGGCCCGCGCCGACATCGCTCCCGGCACCGAAACCCACGCCACCCCCGGCGCCTTGAAGATCCTGCAATCCCTAGAAGAACAAGGCATCCCCTGCGCCTGGCTGGATGAACTACCGGTAGCCGTCGCCACGCCCCTGGCCGGCGTGCTGCCTCGCTGGATTAAAGGAGCGACGCCCGCTACCACCCGCTGGCCCGCACCCCACGCCTGCTGGCAAGCCTTGATGGACTTGAACATCGAACGCCTGGAAGGTTGCGTTCTGGTCAGCGGCGAACCACGCCTGCTGCAGTCGGGGCTCAACGCCGGGCTCTGGACCATAGGCCTGGCGTCGTGTGGCTCCCTGTGCGGGCTCTCCCCTGCACAATGGCAGGCGCTGAGCGAGCAGGAGCGCGAGCACAAACGCGCCAAGGCAACGATGGCGCTTTACGGACTGGGGGTGCACTCGGTAATCGATCACTTGGGCGAGTTGGGTACTTGCCTCGCGGATATCAGCCTGCGGCTGCTCAAGGGCGAGAAACCCTGAGCGGCAGATTGATCAAGATCATGCACTGCACGCGGGAGTGGATTAATCTACAGGCCAGACCATAGACCTTTATCGGCGTGCCGCGGTCTATGCCAATGCCTATCGATAAAAGGAAGAACGCCATGCCTGCCCGCGAACTGCAAGAACAGCTCAATACCCTGCGCGAGCAATTGGAGCAGAATCCGCCGCTGTCGGAAGCCGAGCGTGAAAATCTGCAAGAGTTGATGGCTCAGATTGAGCTGGAACTGAACCTCGAAAATACCACCCAGAATCCCAGCCTCGCCGACGGCGTGAACCTCGCGGTAGAACGTTTTGAACTGGAACACCCAGCCATTGCAGGGACCTTGCGCAACATCGTGTTGACCCTGGGCAATATCGGGATCTGACACAAAAAGCCCCGCGATCAAGCGGGGCTTTCCAGTGTTACTGGCGGGCCAGACGCAAGTTCTGGAACTCCACCGCCTCGGTACTGCGGTACGGATTGATATCCAACCCACCCCGACGTACATACCGTGCATACACCGTCAATTTCTCCGGTTTCAGCAAGCGCTGCAAATCCAGGAAGATCCGTTCCACACACTGTTCATGAAAGTCCGAATGCTGGCGAAAGCTCACCAGGTATTCCAGCAGGCTGGCGTGATCCAACGCCGCGCCGCGATACTCCACCGCCACGCTGCCCCAATCAGGCTGGCTGGTCACCGGGCAGTTGGATTTGAGCAGATGACTGTGAACGCTCTCCTCCACAATGCGCGACTCATCACAACGCAACAGTTCCGGACGCGGATGCTCGTAGTTGCTGACGCTGATATCCAGATCATCAATGCACACGCCTGGCAGACTGCCCACGCCTTCGGCTTCCACATCGCCAAGGCTTCGGATTCGCACGCCAACCGGTTTTCCGGCGGCGGTGCCCAAGTCCGTACGCAAGGTAGCCTCAAGGCTTTGCGTATCGACAAACGCCGTCTGATTCAGCGAGTTGAGGTAGAGCTTGAACGATTTCGACTCGATGATGTTCGGCGAATCGGCCGGGATGCTGAATTCACCGATAGCCACCACCGGCTTGCCGGACGGCAACAGCCAGGACAACTCAAAGCAGTTCCAGAAATCCACACCCTTGTAAGGTAGCGTGTCGGCGCTCAGGCCGAGCTCGGCCCACTTGGCGGCACGGGGAATTGGGAACAGCAATGAAGGGGTATAGGTAGAAATGTATTCACTGGACTTGCCCAGCGGCGAATGTTCGGCTGCGGGATGCATGGCGGAAACCTGGCTAAATAAACCCCGCCAGTCTACCAGCCTTTGCTCCCGCCTTTGAACGCCAGGTGCTTACTGGCTGACGGTGAGCTTGCCCACCATGCCCGCCTGATAGTGCCCGGGGATGTTACAGGCAAACTCCAAGGCACCAGCCTTGCTGAAAATCCAGGTCAGCTCCGCGGTTTTGCCTGGTTCCACCAGCACGCTATTGGGGTCGTCGTGTTTCATGCCGCCCATGTTGCCATGGCCCATGGTGCTGTGGTCCATATTGCCCATCTTCACGCCCGTCGCCGTCAACATACCGCTGGCCTGCATCTCCAGCATCTCCTTCTGATGACTGGCGTGCATGGCCGCGTCGCCGAGATTGAATTCATGAAGCAACTGGCCTTTATTGACCAGTACGAAGCGCACGGTCTCACCGGCCTTTACATCGAGGGACTTGGGCGAAAAGGAATTGTCCTGTAGCACCACCTCCACCGTACGCGTGGCCTTGGTGGCAGGCGCAGCCGCGCCGAAAGCATAGGTGTGAGCCCCGGATGCCAGGACTGGAGCACTCAACACCAGCAAGCAGCCCGCTAACAGCCAGGATTTACGTAAAAACATGTTCATTCTCCAGAAAGTTTGGAATTAGCCTATGGAAAACTCTACGGATGCGCCGCTGCCAGCCAGCTGACTGTTAGATTACAACTTTGTCAGGTTGCGCCTGCTCCGTGGCGCTCACGGTATAAAGCCTGCTGTTACCCGTTGCCATGAGCCACCCATGAAACTACTGATCGTCGAAGACCAACCGAAAACCGGTCACTACCTGCGCCAGGGCCTCGCCGAAGCTGGGTTCAACACCGAGTTGGTGGCCGACGGCACCACCGGCCAGCACCTGGCACTGACCGGCGACTACGACCTGTTGATCCTCGATGTGATGTTGCCGGGCCGTGATGGCTGGCAAATCCTCCAGGCAGTGCGCAGCGCCGGGCTCGACATCCCAGTGCTGTTCCTCACCGCACGAGACGCCGTGGACGACCGGGTCCGCGGCCTGGAGTTGGGTGCCGACGATTACCTGGTCAAGCCCTTCGCCTTCTCCGAGCTACTGGCACGGGTGCGCAGCCTGTTGCGCCGTGGCAGCAGCGCGCCCCAGGAAACCAGCCTGCAACTGGCCGACCTGCGCCTGGACCTGATTCGCCGTCGGGTAGAGCGGGATGGCCAGCGCATCGACCTGACGGCCAAGGAGTTTTCCCTGCTGGAACTGCTCTTGCGACGCCAAGGCGAGGTGTTGCCCAAGTCGCTGATTGCTTCCCAGGTCTGGGACATGAATTTCGACAGCGACACCAACATCATCGAAGTAGCTATCCGCCGGCTGCGCCTGAAAGTCGACGATAGTTTCCCCAACAAGCTGATTCATACCGTGCGCGGCATGGGGTATGTGCTTGAGGAGCGGGTCAATTGATGAAGCGAATTTCCCTGGCCAGCCGCCTGGCGCTGCTCTTTGCGGCGTGTACGGCCGTGGTGTCACTGTTGGCGGGCGTGCTGTTCAACCATGCCAGTGAGACGCACTTTATCGAACTGGATCAGCAGTTGCTCGACGGCAAGCTGGTGGCCCTGCGCAGCGGGCTGCAAGGCGCCGACACGCCTGAGCTATTTGCCCAACGGGAAACTGCACTTCGAGAGGAACTCAGCCACCAACCCGACCTGTCCCTGCGGATCAACGCCGCCGATGGGCAGCGCTGGTTCGACAGTTCGCCGGCGATTCCCCTCGACTTGCCAGCAGCCCCCGGCCTGCACAGCCTGCAAAACGCTGGAACGGACTACCGCGTGTATAACGCAACGTTAGTGCCTGGCAACGCTGGCTCCCCACAATTGACCCTAATGCTCGACATCACCCACCACCAACACTTCCTGCAACGTATGCAGCACCTGATTTGGCTGACCGTCGGGCTCTCGGCCCTGGCCACCGCCCTGCTCGGCGCCTGGGCAGCCCGCAGTGGGTTGCGCCCCTTGCGCCAGATGAGCGAAGTGGCAGGCCGCGTGTCCGCACACTCCCTGGCCCAGCGCCTGCCTCATGAACAAATGCCCGTAGAACTGGCGGAACTGGCCCAGGCCTTCAACGCCATGCTCCGTCGCCTGGACGATGCCTTCCAGCGACTCTCGGCGTTCTCCGCCGACATCGCCCATGAACTGCGCACGCCGCTGTCGAACCTGCTGACCCACACTCAGGTCATCCTCACCCAGCCCCGGCTTCTGGAGGACTACCGCGAGGCGCTGCACAGCAACCTGGAAGAACTGCAGTGGATGGCACAGTTGGTCAATGACATGTTGTACCTGGCCAAGGCGGACCATGGGTTGCTGGTTCCCAAGCGCGAACCCTTGGTGTTGGGCGATGAAGTCGATGCGTTGCTGGAGTTTTTTGCGCCGCTGGCGGAGGACACTCAAATAAGTTTGCTTCGGGACGGTACCGCCAGCACGGCGGGCGATCGAAGCATGCTGCGCCGTGCACTGTCCAACCTGCTGGATAACGCGCTGCGCTTTACCCCGCAGGGTGGCGAGGTCAGGGTCAGGATGAACGAGGCCACCCAAGGTGTGACACTGAGTGTGGAAAATACCGGGCAAGGCATTCCCCAGACATTGCTGCCGAGGTTGTTTGATCGGTTCTACCGGGCGGACCCGGCCCGGCATGAGGGGAGCAGTGAACATGCCGGGCTTGGACTGGCAATTACCCAGTCAATTGTGCGGGCCCATGGCGGGCAGATTCGGTGTGAATCAGGCACCGGGTGGACAAGGTTTGTCATTGAGCTGCCCAAGACAGCCTAACGATCAAGTCAGGAATACCTCAGCGCATGCGCCGGCTCAATCTTCGCCGCTCGATACGCCGGATAAATCGTCGCAAGGAAACTCAACACAAATCCGGCACCGCAAATCAGCAGCACATCGCCACCTTGCAGCTCCGAAGGCAGGTTGCTGACGAAATACACATCGGAACTGAAGATGTGCTGCCCCGTCACCCGCTCCATCCAACCCACCAGCTCACTGACATTCAGCGCCGCAATTACACCGAGTACTCCGCCGATCAAGGTACCGACAATACCGATCACCGTGCCCTGGACCATGAAGATCGCCATGATCTGCCGGGGCGTGGCGCCGATGGTACGCAGGATCGCGATGTCTGCGCCCTTGTCGTTCACCACCATGATCAAGGTGGCGATGATGTTGAAGGCGGCAACGGCGACGATCATCAGCAACAGCAGGCCGATCATCGTCTTTTCCATCTTCATCGCGCTGAACAGGCTGCCCTGGGTGTGCGTCCAGTCGTCCGCCTTGTAGTCTGCGCCGAGGCTGGCAGCGATGTCCGCCGAAACCTTGGGCGCCGCATACAGATCTTTCACGGCAAGGCGCACGCTTTGCACCTGGTTCGGTTCCCAATGCTGCATCTGCGCGGCATCGGCGACGTGGATCAAGGCCATGGAGCCATCCAGCTCGGCACCTACCTTGAACACACCGACCACATTCAAACGCTGCATGCGCGGGGTGATGCCACCGGGAGCGCTGCTGATTTCCGGGACGATCAGCGTCAGTTTGTCGCCGACATTCAGTCGAAAGCGCCGGGCAGTGATCTCGCCGATCACTACACCGAACTCGCCAGGCTTCAGATCATCAAGACGGCCCTGGACAATATGCTGGGCAACGATGGAGACCTTGCCTTCCTGAGCCGGATCAACTCCGCTGATCTGGATCGGCTGCATCGACCCCTTATAGGACAGCATGCCTTCCATTTCGGTGAACGGCACGGCGGCGGTCACTTCGGGGTTTTTCATCGCGGCAGCGGCCACCGGCTGCCAATCGCTGATCGGATTGACGCCAACGATGGTGGCATGAGGCACCATGCCGAGGATGCGCGTGCTCATTTCGCGCTGGAAGCCGTTCATTACCGACAACACCACGATCATCGCCAGCACGCCCAGGGCGAGGCCGATCATCGAGGTCATCGAGATAAACGAAACAAAACGGTTGCGGCGCTTGGCGCGGGTATAGCGCGTGCCGATGAAAATCGATAACGGTCTGAACATTCGCGGGCACCGTTGAAAAAATAGAGAACTCGGGCGCGGGCGCCCGGGTTTGACACAGGTCAGATGGCGACCAGATGACCTTCCTGCAGGTGCAACACGCGGTCCATCTGCCGGGCCATGCTCATGTCATGGGTCACCACCAGGAACGCTGTGCGCATCTGGGTGCTCAGTTCCAGCATCAAGTCCTTGACACCCTGGGCGGTGTGGGAGTCGAGGTTACCGGTGGGCTCATCGAGCATCACCAGGCCTGGGTTGTTGACCAGGGCGCGGGCAATCGCCACACGCTGGCGCTCGCCGCCGGACAGTTCCGACGGTTTGTGCTCCAGACGATGACCCAGGCCAACCCGCTCCAGCAACGCCGTGGCCCGCTGACGAGCTTCAGGAATAGCGGTCTTGCCGATCAACAGCGGCATGCAGACGTTTTCCAGGGCGGTGAACTCTGGCAGCAAGTGGTGGAACTGGTACACAAAACCCAGCGACCGATTGCGCAACTGGCCGCGCGCCTTCTCGTTCAAGGCAGACAGCTCTTCACCGGCCAGCCAGACGCTGCCCTGGGATGGTGTATCAAGACCGCCCAACAGGTTGAGCAAGGTGCTTTTGCCGGACCCTGAACTGCCGACGATCGCGACGCGCTCGCCCGGATGCAGTTCAAGTTGCAGGTTGGACAGCACCACCACGGATTCCGGGCCTTCCTCGTAGGATTTGCCCAGGTTGCGGCAGCTCAGGATTGCTTTTTCACTCATGCCCGATTCACTCATAACGTAAAGCCTGCGCTGGCTGGGTACGTGCCGCGCGCCAGGCTGGATACAGGGTGGCAAGGAAACTCAGGACCAACGCGGCGGCGCCAACCATCAACACGTCCTGGCTCTGCACCTGGGACGGCAAGTAGTCGATGAAGTAGACGTCGGCGTTGAGGAACTTGTGGCCGATCAGTGTTTCCAGGGCGGCGATGGCGGCGCTGACGTTCAATGCGGCAAAAATCCCCACTGCCGTACCGATCAAGGTACCGACCACGCCAATCACCGTGCCCTGGACCATGAAGATCGCCATGATCTGGCCCGGCGTGGCGCCAAGGGTGCGCAGGATGGCGATATCGCCCTTCTTGTCGTTCACCACCATCACCAGGGTGGAGATGATGTTGAAGGCGGCAACCGCGACGATCAGCAGCAACAGCAGGCCGATCATGGCTTTTTCCATGCGGATGGCCTGGTAGAGGTTGCCGTGGGTACGGGTCCAGTCGCGGGCGTAGAACTGGCTTTCGCCCAAGTGCTGGGCGATTTCCCATGAAGTGCGCGGCGCGTCGAACAGGTCGTTGAATTTCAGGCGCAGGCCCTGGACCTGGTCAGGCTTCCAGCGGTGCAGGCGTGCCAGGTCGGTGAGGTTGGTCAGGCCGAGGAAGCCGTCGATCTCGCCGGCACCGACGTGAAACACGCCGACCACGGTGAAACGCTTCATGCGCGGGAACATGCCGGCCGGGGTCACGGTAACTTCCGGGGCGACAAAGGTCAGTTTGTCGCCGATACCCACGCCGAGCTTGGCCGCGGCCCTGTCGCCGATAACAATGCCGAAGCTGCCGGGCGACAAGTCGTCCAGTTTGCCCTGTTGCATGAAGTTATCGATGATCGAAACGTTGCGTTCCTGGGTCGGATCGATGGCATTGAGCAGGACTTTCTGCACCTTGCCGTCGTTGGTCAACAGGCCCTGCATCTGGGTAAAGGGCGCAACCGCCAGCACTTTCGGGTTCTGCTTGACCTTGTCGGCCAGGCTTTGCCAGTCACTGATGGGTTCACCGGTTTCGATGGTCGCGTGGGGCACCATGCCCAGTACGCGGGTGCGCATCTCATGATCGAAGCCGTTCATCACCGAAAGCACCACGATCATCACGACCACGCCAAGGGCGAGTCCGATCATCGAGGTCAAGGAAATGAACGACACAAAATGATTGCGACGCTTTGCACGGGTATAACGCGTGCCAATAAATACGAAGAGAGGTCTGAACATGTCGGGGCTTGTTCGAAGGAAAAGAAGACGTCCTTGTGGCGGGGTCAGGTAAGCAGCTTTACACTCAGACCATCACCGCTACCTTGGGTTCGCCATGTCGACATTAGATGAAGAAGATCGCCGCGAATACTACCGTATCGACGACATGATCGCACTCCAAATCAGCAGCCTGTCTGCCGCTCAAGCGCAGAGCAAGGAAATGTTGCTGGATGATTCCCAACTGTTCAATCTGCTCAGCGAATTGCACCTGAGTGAATTCGAATCCCAGCACCTGCTGCGCCAGATCGGCGAGCGCGACCGCACCCTGGCCGCGTTCCTCAAAGTGCAGAACAAACGCATGGACCTGCTCAGCCAGGTCATGGCGCAGAGCCTGCTGGGCGAGATCGGCGCACCGCAGCCGGTGGTCATCTCCGAAGGTGGCATCGAGTTCCAGCACCCCACGGCGCTGGCACCCGACAGTCATGTGGCGGTCAAGCTGGTGCTGATGCCCCAGGCGCTGGGCCTGCTGCTGCGGGCCAAAGTCACCCATTGCGATGCCAGGGGGGACCGTTTTGACGTTGGCACCGAATTCGAAGCCATGACCGACGCCCAACGCCAGCTACTGGCGCGCTATATCCTGCAGAAGCAGGCCCAGGAGCGACGCCTGGCACGGGAACAAAGCGAAGCCCAAGACACCTGAATTCGAATACCGTCTGGCACGCTGTGCCATTCATCCCGCCAGGACGCCTGGCGTAAAGGAGCAATTGTGACCCTGATTTATGGCCACCGCGGTGCCAAAGGCGAAGCACCGGAAAACACCCTGACCAGCTTTCAGGAATGCCTCAAGCACGGCGTTCGACGCTGCGAACTGGACTTGCACCTGTCCATGGACGGCGAGTTGATGGTCATCCACGACCCCACCCTCAAGCGCACTGCCGAGCGACGCGGCAAAGTGGTTGAGTATTCGGCGGCTGACCTTGTGAAGATCGACGCACGCAAGGGCGGCCCTGGCTGGGTCAATCCGTGCCCGATTCCGCGCCTGGAAGAACTCTTCGAACAGTGCGATTTCGACCACTGGCAACTGGAAGTCAAAAGCGCCTCACGCACCCGCGCCGCCACCACAGTGTTGGCGATCAGGGAAATGACTCAGCGCTTTGGCTTGATGGACAAGGTCACGGTGACCTCAAGCTCGCGGGAAGTATTGAAAGCGGCGCTGGACCTAACCCCAGACCTGTCTCGCGGGCTGGTCGCCGAATACGCCTGGCTCGACCCATTGAAGGTCGCGCAAAGCTATGGCTGTGAGATTCTGGCGTTGAACTGGACGTTGTGCACCCCTGAGCGCCTGGCCAAAGCCCAGCGCCAAGGGCTGCACGTGTCCGTGTGGACAGTCAACGAACCGGCGCTGATGCGCAGGCTCGCCGACTTCGGCGTAGATAGCCTGATTACAGACTTTCCCGGTTTGGCCACTGCCACCCTCGGGAATTACTGAAATCGGTCTCCCCGGCCGGCTCAGGCCACCGGCCGGAGCCGCTCAAAAAAGCCGGTTGAGGCCGTCGTAAGCCGCTACTCGATAGGCTTCAGCCATGGTCGGGTAGTTGAACGTGGTGTTGACGAAATACTTGAGGGTATTTTGCTCACCCGGCTGGTTCATGATCGCCTGGCCGATGTGCACGATCTCCGAGGCCTGGTAGCCGAAGCAATGCACGCCAAGGACTTCCAGAGTCTCGCGGTGAAACAGTATCTTCAGCATGCCCTGGGGCTCACCGGCGATCTGTGCGCGAGCCATGCTCTTGAAGAACGCCTTGCCCACTTCGTAAGGCACCTTGGCCTTGGTCAGCTCGTGCTCGTTCTTGCCGATGGAGCTGATCTCGGGAATGGTGTAGATCCCGGTCGGCACATCGTTGACGTAACGCCAACTGCCGTTGTCGACAATACTGCCAGCGGCCGAGCGGCCCTGGTCGTGGGCGGCACTGGCCAGGCTCGGCCAGCCGATCACGTCACCGGCACCGTAAATATTGGTCACGCAGGTGCGATAGTTCTCGTCCACCTCGATCTGGCCACGGCTGTTGACCTTGACCCCGACGTTCTCCATGCCCAGCTTGTCGGTGTTGCCGGTACGGCCGTTGCACCAGAGCAAGGCGTCGGCCTTGATCTTCTTGCCGGACTTCAAATGCAGAATCACACCGTTATCCAGGCCTTCAACGCGGTCGTATTCCTCGTTGTGGCGCACGGTGATGTTGTTGTTGCTGAAGTGATAGCTCAACGCCTGGGAAATTTCCGAGTCGAGGAAGCTCAGCAACTGGTCACGGTTGTCCACCAGCTCCACCAGTACACCCAGGCCGCTGAAAATCGAGGCGTATTCACAGCCAATCACGCCGGCGCCATAGATGATCAGTTTGCGCGGGGTGTGGCCCAGGCTAAGAATGGTGTCGCTATCGTAGATACGCGGGTGGTGGAAATCGATATCGACCGGGCGGTACGGACGCGAGCCAGTGGCGATGATGATGTGCTTGGCCACCAGTGTTTCGACCACGCCATTGGCGCAGACCACTTCGATGGTTTGCTCATCGGCGAAGCTGCCGGTGCCGAAGAACAGATCGACGCGATTGCGGGCGTAGTAGCCGGTACGCGAGGCGACTTGTTTGGCGATGACTTTTTCAGCGCTCTTGAGCACGTCCGGGAACGAGAACCAGCGCGGCTCACCAATGGCCCGGAACATCGGGTTGGTGTTGAACTGCATGATCTGGCGCACCGAGTGACGCAAGGCCTTGGACGGGATGGTACCCAGGTGGGTGCAGTTACCGCCAACCTGGCGACGGCTATCGACCATCGCCACCTTGCGCCCTGCTTTCACGGCGTTCATCGCCGCACCTTCTCCAGCTGGGCCGGAACCCAGTACCACCACGTCGTAGTTGTAGACAGCCATGCGTACTCCTCAGAACAGGCCAGGCGCACGGTTGGGCGCCTGGCTAAATCATGCCGCGGCCAGCGGTCATGAAGGATCAATGTGGCTCAGGTGTGTGAACCAGGGCACAGTCTATATAAGCCTCAGCGCCGCGCACATTAACCCTTGGTCGCGTCGTAGGCCAGTTTTGCCTTTACTACACAATGCTTGTTATGGCTTGGGCGCCGTCAATAGCTCAAAGGCCTTGTTGCTGCGTGTGACGAAACCAGTCCCCTCGCGCATCACAAAAAATGCCGCAATCTGGTGTTTTTCTGCGTATTCCCAGCCTTGTTCAGGCCCCAGTACCAGTAACACTGTCGACAGGCCATCGGCCATCAACGCCGACGGTTGCAGCACCGTGACCGACGCCAACTGATGGGAGATCGGCGCGCCAGTACGGGCATCCAGGGTATGGGAATACCGGCGACCATCCTGCTGGAAATAATTGCGATAGTCACCCGATGTCGACACACCGAAGCCATCCACGGCGATGATGCGCTCGGCGATTTGCTGGTCGTCGCGGGGCTCTTCCAGGCCCACGCGCCAGGTTGATCCGTCGGGCTTGCGGCCAGCAGCCTTGAGTTCGCCGGTGGCTTCGGCAAGGTAGTCGCGGACGCCCAACTGGTTCAGCCGCTCGGCGATACGGTCTACCGCGTAACCGGCGGCGATACTGTTGAAGTCCACCTCAACGGCGGCGTCCTTGCACAGTTGATTGCCATCGATGCGCAAATGCTGGTGGCCGACACGTTGGCGGGCATCGGCAAGGGTCGTGGCGTCCGGGATTTTTATCTCCCGAGCCTGGGGGCCGAAGCCCCAGAGGCTCATCAACGGCTCGACCGTCAGATCGAAAGCACCATCGCTGGCCTGGGACAATTGCTCGCCCGTGCGCACCAGATGCAGGATCGGCTCCGGCATCCGCTGGCAGCTGTTGGCCGGCAGGTCGTTGAAACGCTCGATGTCGGAATCACTGCGGTAGGTCGACATCTGCCGGTCGACCTCGCCGAGAATAGCTTCCACCTGCCGCTGGACCTCGGCTGGTTCCGGCGTACCGGGGCCGCGGACGTACTTGATCGAATAGGTGCTGCCCATGGTTGGGCCGCCAAAACCTTCCAGGGTCTGGGCAGCGTTACAACCCGTAAGCATTACCAAACAAACAACCACTACATCGCGTAAACCGCCCATGGGCATCAAACCTTATCTCTATCGAACTGACTGAGCCTGTACTCAAACACAGCTTCAGGACTGGCCATTATGCGGCATTCAGCCGCCCGCGATATCGCTCCAGAAAAAACAACAGCAGCGGTAATTAGCCAGCTTGCTAACGGTTTCTGTTGCCCGTGCCGCGAGATACACATATCGTTACAAAACTGTTCAGAGCAGCCTCGCGCCAAGACTTTGCAGCCAGGACGAGTAGCAACCAGGGATTTCCAACAAGATAGCCAGTTGAGTAAACGACATGTCCACCACGGGCAAAGGCAAGGCGATCTTTCGCGTTGTCAGCGGCAACTTCCTTGAAATGTTCGACTTCATGGTCTACGGCTTCTACGCCACAGCCATTGCCAAGACCTTCTTCCCTACCGACAGCGCCTTCGCTTCATTGATGCTGTCTTTGGCCACCTTTGGTGCCGGGTTCCTGATGCGCCCGCTGGGGGCGATTTTCCTCGGTGCCTACATCGACCGTCACGGCCGTAAAAAAGGCCTGGTGATCACCCTGGCAATGATGGCTGCCGGTACGGTGCTGACTGCCTGCGTTCCAGGCTACGCCACCCTGGGAGTGGCCGCGCCGTTGATCGTGCTGTTTGGCCGCCTGCTTCAAGGCTTCTCTGCCGGTGTCGAGCTGGGAGGTGTGTCGGTGTACCTGGCGGAAATCGCCACACCCGGCCGCAAGGGCTTCTTTGTCAGTTGGCAGTCCGCTAGCCAGCAAGCCGCAGTGGTATTCGCTGGCCTCTTGGGCGTCGGCCTGAACCACTGGCTAAGCCCGGAAGAAATGGGTGACTGGGGCTGGCGCGTGCCGTTCCTGATCGGTTGCCTGATCGTGCCAGTGATTTTCGTGATTCGTCGTTCCCTGGAAGAAACACCGGAATTCCAGGCCCGCAAACACCGCCCTACCCTGCGGGAAATCGTCCGATCCATCGGCCAGAACTTCGGCATTGTGCTCGCTGGCATGGCGCTGGTGGTGATGACTACCGTGTCGTTCTACCTGATCACCGCCTACACCCCGACCTTCGGCAAGGCCGAATTGCACTTGTCGGACTTCGACGCGCTGCTGGTAACCGTGTGCGTCGGCATCTCCAACTTCATCTGGCTGCCGGTGATGGGTGCGGTGTCCGACAAGATCGGCCGTAAACCGCTGCTGCTGGGCGCGACCATTCTGGCAATCCTCACCGCTTACCCGGCGCTGTCCTGGCTGGTAGCCAACCCGAGCTTTACGCACCTGCTGATTGTCTTGTTGTGGCTGTCGTTCCTGTACGGCTCATACAACGGCGCCATGGTCGTAGCACTGACCGAAATCATGCCGGTAGAAGTGCGTACAACCGGCTTCTCCCTGGCCTACAGCCTGGCGACCGCGACCTTCGGCGGCTTTACCCCGGCGGCCTGTACCTACCTGATCCATGTGCTGGACAACAAAGCAGCACCGGGGATCTGGCTCAGTGGTGCGGCGGTGTTGGGGCTGGTTGCAACTCTGGTGCTGTTCAAGGGTAATCGCCATGAAGTGCGCACCGCAGAGGCCGCTATAGCTCGCTAAGGGGTTAAATCGCAGATAAAAAAACGCCCCGACTAATCGGGGCGTTTTCATTTACCGCTGATGCTTAGCGCGGGAACGCTGGCGGGTTGACCCCGGCCATGTCTTCCATCACGCGAACCACCTGGCAGCTGTAACCGAACTCGTTGTCGTACCAGACGTACAGAACAGCGCGGTTGCCTTGGCAGATGGTCGCTTCAGCGTCCACCACGCCAGCATGGCGCGAGCCAACGAAGTCGGTGGAGACCACTTCCTGGGAATTGACGAAGTCGATTTGCTTATGCAGATCAGAGTGCAGCGCCATGTAGCGCAGGTACTCGTTCATCTCTTCACGGGTGGCTGGCTTCTCAAGGTTGAGGTTGAGGATAGCCATCGACACGTTTGGCGTCGGCACACGGATCGCGTTACCGGTCAGCTTGCCAGCCAGCTCAGGCAGGGCCTTGGCAGCGGCAGTGGCAGCACCGGTCTCAGTGATCACCATGTTCAGCGCGGCGCTACGGCCACGGCGATCGCCCTTGTGGAAGTTGTCGATCAGGTTCTGGTCGTTGGTGTACGAGTGAACGGTTTCGACGTGACCGTTGAGGATGCCGAACTTGTCATTCACAGCCTTGAGCACCGGCACGATGGCGTTGGTGGTGCAGGAAGCGGCAGACACGATCTTGTCGTCAGCGGTGATTTCAGCGTGGTTGATACCGTGAACGATGTTCTTCAGCTTGCCTTTGCCAGGCGCGGTCAGAACAACGCGGTCGATACCCGGGCAGGCCAAGTGCTGACCCAAGCCCTCGGCATCACGCCACACACCGGTGTTGTCCACCAGCAGTGCGTTCTTGATGCCGTACTGGGTGTAATCCACCTCGGTCGGGTTCTTCGCGTAGATCACCTGGATCAGGTTACCGTTGGCGGTGATGGTGTTGTTTTCTTCGTCGATGGTAATGGTGCCGTTGAACGAACCGTGTACCGAATCGCGACGCAAGAGGCTTGCGCGCTTGGTCAGGTCGTTGTCGGCACCTTTACGCACAACAATGGCACGCAGGCGCAGGCCGTCGCCGCCACCGGTTTTTTCGATCAGGATGCGCGCCAGCAGGCGGCCGATACGACCGAAACCGTACAGGACAACGTCGGTGCCTTTACGGGCGCAAGCGCCCTGCTGGCCAACCACATCGGCCATTTCTTCACGGACGAACTGCTCGGCAGTTCGGCCATTGCCCTGGGCCTTGAACTTGACGGCCAATTTACCGAGATCCACCGAAGCCGCGCCGAGCTTGAGCTCGCTCATGGCTTTAAGCAGAGGGAATGTTTCGTGGACGGAAAGTTCGACATCGTCAGACTGACGGTGGCGAGCAAAGCGATGAGCCTTGAGAATCGCGATGACTGACTGGTTGATCAGGCTGCGGCCATAGATCGAGCTAACCACGCCGTTATTGCGGTATAGCTGACCGATAAGTGGAATCATCGCTTCCGCAAGTGCTTCACGGTCGATCCATTCACCAAGACACTGGTCGGGCTTCTGAGTCACGGGAACCTTCCACATGTAGGGGCTGAAAAAAGGGGCTACATTATGCCGCCCAGTCGCCCTCTGAGCAATGCGCGCGCCACAACAAAACCCTTTGCGAAAAACACACACCCCGCGCCAGCCCAGTAAATACGCGGCTTTCAGGACACCCCCAAAGCGAGAGCCCTTGGCCACTTGTCCGTAACCCTCCGAAACATATGGCTAATCCGGCACTACATATTGAGCTAAATGACCCCATTGTTTGTCTTAGCCACTACATTTCCCTCAATACGTATTAGGCACAGTCTACAACTGACAGGCGGCACCCGAGGCCGTTACAATTACCGACTTTGTCGCAACGCTTGGAGCTCAACCTTCCGTGCCCGTTCTGCGTCTACCGCTACTCCCTGCCGCGGCAGGTAAACAGCACTGGGGCAATCTCCCTGGTGCAGCCCTGAGCCTGGCGATTGCCGAGGCTGCCAGCGCTGCCAAGCGCTTCACCTTGCTGCTGACCGCCGACAGCCAAAGCGCCGAACGGCTGGAACAGGAGCTGAGTTTCTTCGCCCCGGACTTGCCGGTGCTGCACTTTCCCGACTGGGAAACCCTGCCCTACGATCTGTTCTCGCCGCACCAGGACATCATCTCCCAGCGTATCGCCAGCCTGTACCGGCTGCCGGAACTGGCTCATGGCGTGCTGGTGGTGCCAATCACCACTGCCCTGCACCGCCTGGCACCGACCAAGTTCCTGCTGGGCAGCAGCCTGGTGCTGGATATCGGCCAGAAGCTCGACGTCGAGCAAATGCGCACACGGCTTGAGGCCAGCGGCTATCGCTGCGTCGACACGGTGTACGAGCATGGCGAATTCGCGGTACGCGGAGCGTTGATCGACCTGTTCCCGATGGGCAGCAAACTGCCGTACCGGATCGACCTGTTCGACGACGAAATCGAAACCCTGCGCACCTTCGACCCGGAAAACCAGCGGTCCATCGATAAGGTGCAGTCGATCAAGCTGCTGCCGGCTCGGGAATTCCCACTGCAAAAAGACGCCGTCACCCGCTTCAAGGCGCGTTTTCGCGAGCGCTTTGACGTGGACTTCCGCCGCTGCCCGATTTTCCAGGACTTGAGCAGCGGGATTACCCCTGCCGGTATCGAGTACTACCTGCCGCTGTTCTTCGACGAAACCTCCACCCTCTTCGACTACCTGCCCCAGGACACCCAGGTGTTCTCCCTGCCGGGCATCGAACAGGCCGCGGAGAACTTCTGGAGTGACGTGCGCAACCGTTATGAAGAACGCCGCGTCGATCCCTCCCGGCCTTTATTGCCACCCGCCGAGCTGTTCCTGCCGGTGGAAGACTGCTTCGCCCGGCTGAAAAATTGGCCGCGAGTGGTCGCCAGCCAGCAGGATGTGGATACCGGCGTCGGCCGCGAACGCTTCCCGGCGCAAGCCTTGCCGAACCTGGCCATCGAAGCCAAGGCCAACCAGCCACTGGAAGCCCTGTCCAATTTCCTCGCTGACTTCCCCGGCCGCGTGCTGTTTACCGCCGAATCCGCTGGCCGGCGTGAAGTTCTGCTGGAGCTGCTGGAACGCTTGAAGCTGCGGCCGAAAACCGTCGACAGCTGGCCGGATTTCATTGCCGGTAAAGAGCGCCTGGCGATCACCATCGCCCCGCTGGACGAAGGTTTGCTGCTGGATGATCCGGCCCTGGCGCTGATTGCCGAAAGCCCGCTGTTCGGTCAGCGGGTGATGCAGCGTCGCCGTCGGGAAAAACGTGCTGACGGCAATAATGACGCGGTGATTAAAAACCTCACCGAGCTACGCGAAGGCGCGCCGGTGGTGCATATCGATCACGGTGTCGGCCGCTACCTGGGCCTGCAGACCCTGGAAATCGACAACCAGGTCGCCGAATTCCTCACCATGGAATATGCCGAGGGCGCCAAGCTCTACGTGCCGGTCGCCAACCTGCACCTCATTGCCCGCTACACCGGCAGCGACGACGCCCTGGCGCCGTTGCACCGCCTGGGCTCCGAAACCTGGCAGAAAGCCAAGCGCAAGGCCGCCGAACAAGTGCGCGACGTCGCCGTCGAGCTGCTGGATATCTACGCCCGCCGTGCGGCCCGCGAAGGCTATGCCTTCGCCGATCCAAAAGCCGACTATGCGACCTTCAGCGCCGGCTTCGCCTTCGAAGAAACTCCAGACCAGCAAACCACCATCGACGCCGTGCGCGCCGACATGCTCGCGCCCAAGCCGATGGACCGCCTGGTCTGCGGCGACGTGGGTTTCGGCAAGACCGAGGTGGCGATGCGCGCCGCCTTTATTGCCGTGCATGGCGGTCGCCAGGTGGCGATCCTGGTACCCACTACCCTGCTCGCTCAGCAGCACTACAACAGCTTTCGCGACCGTTTTGCCGACTGGCCGGTGACCGTGGAAGTGATGAGTCGCTTCAAGTCGACCAAGGAAGTGAATGCGGCCATTGCCAATCTGGCCGAAGGCAAGATCGACATCGTCATCGGCACCCACAAGCTGCTGTCGGACGATGTGAAGATCAAGAACCTGGGCCTGGTGATCATCGACGAAGAACACCGCTTCGGTGTCCGTCAGAAGGAACAGCTCAAGGCCCTGCGCAGTGAGGTCGACATCCTGACTCTCACCGCCACGCCAATCCCGCGAACGCTGAACATGGCCGTGTCGGGCATGCGCGACCTCTCGATTATCGCCACGCCGCCAGCGCGGCGCTTGTCGGTGCGCACCTTCGTCATGGAACAGAACAAAAGCACGGTCAAGGAAGCCCTGCTGCGCGAGTTGCTCCGTGGCGGCCAGGTCTACTACCTGCACAACGACGTAAAAACCATCGAGAAATGCGCCGCCGACCTTGCCGAATTGGTGCCGGAAGCGAGGATCGCCATCGGCCACGGGCAGATGCGCGAGCGCGAACTCGAACAGGTGATGAGCGACTTCTACCACAAGCGCTTCAACGTGCTGATCGCCTCGACCATCATCGAGACCGGCATCGACGTACCGAGCGCCAACACCATCATCATCGAGCGCGCCGACAAGTTCGGCCTGGCGCAGTTGCACCAGTTGCGCGGCCGGGTCGGGCGCAGTCACCACCAGGCCTACGCCTATTTGCTGACGCCACCGCGCCAGCAAATCACCTCCGACGCACAGAAGCGCCTGGAAGCCATCGCCAATACCCAGGACCTGGGGGCCGGCTTTGTACTGGCCACCAACGACCTGGAAATTCGTGGCGCCGGCGAGTTGCTGGGCGACGGCCAGAGCGGGCAAATCCAGGCCGTGGGTTTCACCCTTTATATGGAAATGCTCGAACGAGCGGTGAAAGCCATCCGCAAGGGCGAGCAGCCGAACCTCGATCAACCCCTCGGTGGCGGCCCGGAAATCAACCTGCGCTTACCGGCGTTGATTCCCGAAGACTACCTGCCGGATGTCCATGCACGGCTGATCCTGTACAAACGCATTGCCTCGGCGACCGACGAAGAAGGCCTAAAAGACCTGCAAGTGGAAATGATCGACCGCTTCGGCCTGTTGCCGGAACCGACCAAGAACCTGGTGCGCCTGACCCTGCTCAAATTGCAGGCCGAGCAGTTGGGGATCAAGAAGGTCGACGCCGGCCCTCAGGGCGGGCGCATCGAGTTTGAGGCGCAAACCCCGGTGGACCCGCTGGTACTGATCAAGCTGATTCAGGGCCAGCCCAACCGCTACAAGTTCGAAGGGGCTACGCTGTTCAAGTTCATGGTGCCGATGGAACGCGCCGAAGAGCGCTTTAATACATTGGAGGCGCTGTTTGAGCGACTCATCCCGAAATCTGCTTGAAGGACGCCCCATGCGCCTGTTCCGTATCCTGAGCCTGTTGTTGGTAGTGGTGTGTGCACCTGCGGCATTTGCCGATAGTTTGTATCAGGTGGAAATGATCCTGGTCCGCCAGAATGCCGAGCCGGTGATCGGCAGCCGGGCGGCGCCGGAAGACTGGGACGCCGGGGCGCCACGCCTGGGCAGTGACAAAATGAGCCCGCCGCGCCTGAACAACATCGTCGACAAGCTCAACGCCGACAGCAACTACACCGTGCTGCTGCACAAGGCCTGGGAACAGAGCCTCGGCGAGCAGCCGGTCAATATCGCCATCAGCGACGGTGCTGAGCAGTTCGGCCAGTTTCCCCTCCAGGGCACCCTGAAGCTGCAACTTGGGCGCTTTACCGACGTGGACGCGAGTTTCTGGATCAACCAGTTCGACAACAATGGCAACGTAACCGCCAGCGAACACCTCAAGCAAACCAGCCACACCAAGAACAACCAGCTCAACTACCTGGATAACGGCCAGCTGGCGCTGCTGATCAAGATCACTTCACTGACCGCCAAGCCGCCCAGCGCTGCACCGCCCGATGTTCAGGACTGATCCAGCACCATGCCCCTGACGCCGTCGCTGACCAAACCCCTGGCCCCTTCGTGGGCCAACCGTTTCAAAGAGCAAAGCCTGGAGCGTGGCCGGCGCTACGCCCTGGAAAACCGCGTGCGCATCGTCGAATCCGGCGACAGCACCGTCATCGCCAGTTGCGAAGGCTCCGGCGGCAATGTCTATCGCCAGACCATCTCGTTGCGCGAATCCGCCAAGGGCATGCTGATCCTGGTGGACAGCCGCTGCACCTGCCCTGTGCATACCAACTGCAAACACATTGCGGCGGTGCTGCTTAAAGTCCAGGAAACCCTGGCCTACCCGGCAGCGGCGCAGGATGCCGAGTTGCTGGAGAAGCTCCAGGCAGTGCTGGATAACCGCGTGGTGCTGCCGCAAGTGGTGCTGGATAACGTGCAGCCCATCCCGCGATTGTGGCTGGCCAGTATCGAGTTCAGCGCCTTCGAGCCGCGCAACGGCAAGATGCAGCGTTATATCCAGCATCGCGCGGCGCTGTCCTTCAACTACCAGGGCAACTACGCCAGCGGCCAGAAGAACGCCGACATCATTGTCCGCCAGGAAACGCAAAGCCTGCGAATCAAGCGCCACCCCGAGGTCGAACAGCAATTTCGCGAACAACTGCGCCTGCTCGGCTTCAAGATCGCCACCCGCCAGAGCAAGGCCCTGCCGGAAAGTGCAGGCGAACTGTTCGAGATGGTCAACGACAGCGCTTGGCTGAATTTCACCCTTAATGCTTCACCCGGATTACGGGCCCAGGGTTGGGAGTTGCAGATCGATGAGGATTTCGGCTTCGACCTCAGCACCGTGGACGACTGGTACGCCACCGTCGACGAAGTGCCGGAGCGCGACTGGTTCGACCTGGAGCTGGGGATCATCGTTAACGGCGAACGGCTGAGCCTGCTGCCAATCCTGTTGAACTTGATGCGTTCCCACACCGAAATCCTCAACCCGGAAAAACTTGCCCGCAGGCGCGATGACGAGCTGATTCTGGTCAACATTCCCGGCCTACCCAATGGCGGTCACGGCCCGCTGCAAGTGGCGCTGCCCTATGGCCGGCTGAAACCGGTGCTGGCCACCCTTGGCGAGTTTTACCTGCAAGAGCCCGGCGCCACCACCTTGCGCCTGGCCAAAGCCGACGCGATTCGCCTCAACCCACTGGAAGACCTGCCACTGCAATGGGAAGGCGGCGATCAGATCCGCAACTTCGCCCAGCGGCTGCGGGACATCAAGGATTTTGCCGTTGTCGCGCCGCAGGGCTTGAACGCAACCTTGCGCCCCTATCAGCTGGAAGGCCTGAGCTGGATGCAGTCGCTACGGCAACTGGAAGTGGGCGGGATTCTTGCGGATGACATGGGCCTGGGTAAAACCCTGCAAACCCTGGCGCATATTCTCATCGAGAAAATCGCCGGGCGCCTGGACCGGCCGTGCATGGTGGTGATGCCCACTAGCCTGATCCCCAACTGGCTCGATGAAGCGGCGCACTTCACCCCGCAGCTCAAGGTGCTCGCGCTGTACGGTGCCGGGCGCAAGAAACATTTCCCGCAACTGCAGGACTATGACCTGCTGCTGACGACCTACGCCCTGCTGCCCAAGGACATCGAGCAACTGGCCGCCCAGCCCCTGCACGTATTGATCCTCGACGAAGCGCAGTACATCAAGAACCCCAACAGCAAGGCTGCCCAGGCCGCCCGCGAGCTGAATGCCCGCCAGCGCCTGTGCCTGAGCGGCACGCCGCTGGAAAACCACTTGGGCGAACTCTGGTCGCTGTTCCACTTCCTGCTGCCGGGCTGGCTCGGTGACGTGAAAAGCTTCAACCGCGACTACCGCGTGCCCATCGAAAAGCGCGCCAGTGAGGTGCGATTGCAGCACCTCAACGGCCGGATTAAACCTTTCCTGCTGCGCCGTACCAAGGAACAGGTGGCCACAGAGCTGCCGCCCAAGACAGAGATCATCCACTGGGTCGAACTCAATGAGGCTCAGCGTGATGTGTATGAAACCATGCGTTTGGCGATGGACAAGAAAGTCCGCGATGAGATTACCCGCAAGGGCGTGGCCCGCAGTCAAATCATCATTTTGGAAGCGCTGCTGAAGTTGCGTCAGGTGTGTTGCGATTTGCGGCTGGTGAATGACGCTACCCTGCCCGCTCGCGGCAGCAGCTCCGGCAAGCTCGACAGCCTGATGGAAATGCTGGAGGAACTGTTTGCCGAAGGGCGCAGAGTTCTACTGTTTTCCCAATTCACCTCGATGCTTAGCCTGATCGAAGTCGAACTGAAAAAACGCGGCATCGCCTATGCACTGCTCACCGGCCAGACCCGGGATCGACGCACGCCGGTGAAAGACTTCCAGAGCGGCAAGTTGCAGATCTTCCTGATCAGCCTCAAGGCTGGCGGCGTTGGCCTTAACCTGACGGAAGCCGATACGGTGATCCACTACGACCCGTGGTGGAACCCCGCCACGGAAAACCAGGCCACCGACCGCGCATATCGTATTGGCCAGGAGAAGCCGGTGTTCGTCTACAAGATGATCGCCCGCGGCACCGTGGAGGAAAAGATTCAGGCGCTACAGCAGGAGAAAGCTGATCTGGCTGCAGGTGTGCTGGATGGCCGGACGACCGGGGATTGGAAATTAGGCAATGAGGATATTGAAGCGCTGTTTGCGCCGTTGCCCCATAAGCAGGAAAAACGCTGACTTTTGCGGTGACTCTTAAACCGCCATCGCTCTTCAGCCAGGCAACGGAGCAAACAGCGCCTCGATGTCCCGCGGCTCCAGCTTCCAGCCCGCACTGGCGCCGCCTTCAAGCACGCCGCTGGCCAGAGCAGCTTTCTCCTGCTGCAACGCCTGAATTTTCTCCTCCACGGTACCCCTGGCGATCATCTTGTAGACGAACACCGGCTTATCCTGCCCGATACGGTAAGCACGATCCGTCGCCTGGTTTTCCACCGCTGGGTTCCACCACGGGTCGTAGTGGATCACCGTATCGGCAGCCGTCAGGTTCAAGCCCGTACCGCCCGCCGTCAAACTGATCAGGAACAACGGCGTCTTGCCGTCCTGGAAGTTCTTGACCGGTGTACGTCGATCAAGGGTTTCACCGGTCAGGATCGAATAATCGACCTGACGCTGCTTCAACTCTTCTTCAATCAGCGCCAGCATCGAAGTGAATTGCGAGAACAGCAAAATACGCCGACCCTCGCTGAGCAGCTCCTCCACCATCTCCATCAAACTGCCCAGCTTGCCCGCGCCTGCGCGAGCGACTTTGGAGACCGGTGCCGACTTGACCAGGCGCAAGTCACAACACACTTGCCGCAACTTTAGCAGCGCTTCCAGAATGATGATCTGGCTGCGCGCCACACCATGGCGACTGATCTCGTCACGCACCTTTTTATCCATGGCCACGCGTACGGCCTCATAGACATCCCGTTGCGCGTCGCTCAAATCCACCCAGTGGACAATTTCGGTCTTGGGCGGCAATTCGGTCGCCACCTGTTCCTTTTTGCGGCGCAACAGGAAGGGTTTTATACGGGCAGTGAGGTGCTGCATCCGCTGCGCGTTACCGTGTTTTTCGATGGGCGTGCGGTAATCACGATTGAAGGTTTTGCTATCGCCCAGCCAACCCGGCAACAGGAAATGGAACAGCGACCAGAGCTCACCCAAGTGGTTTTCCAGCGGCGTTCCTGAAAGGCACAAGCGTTGATCGGCTTCCAGTTGCCGTGCGGCCTGGGCGGCCTTGCTGTTGGGATTCTTGATGTTTTGCGCCTCGTCCAGGATCAACACACTCCAGCGTTGCGCCTGCAAGACTTCGAGGTCCCGGGGCAACAGCGCATAGGTGGTGAGTACCACGTCGTAATCGGTCAAGCGCGTGAAACCTTCCTGGCGTTGAGCACCATGCAGTGCCAGCACCTTGAGTTGCGGGGTGAAGCGGGCGGCCTCATCCTGCCAGTTGGGGATCAGACTGGTTGGCATGACGGCCAGCGCAGGGGTAAGCAAGCGACCGGCCTGTTTTTCGCAGAGTAGATGCGCAAGAGCTTGCAGGGTTTTGCCCAGGCCCATGTCATCGCCCAGGATGCCGCCGACTTCCAGTTCACGCAGGGTCTGCATCCAGTTCAAGCCTTCGAGCTGGTAGCCGCGAAGTTCTGCGTTCAGCCCTTGGGGGGCGGGCACATGGGCATGGGTGGAGTCCTTCAAGCGTTTGGCAAAGTTGCGCAGGCGCTCACCGCCTTGCCAGACCAGGGGAATACCATCCAGATCGCTCAGCCGTGCAGCGTCCGGTGCATTCAGACGCAGCGAGGCCCCCTCGGGCTCACGCAAATAGAGTTCGCCAAGGGTCGCCATCAACGGTTTGATTCGTCCGTAAGGCAGCGCAACCTTGGTTTTCTGACCTGCACCTAGAGCGACCAGCAAGCGCTCGTCATCGTCGCGATCTGCCAGATAAGCAGGTAGAAGCAACTGCGGCTGACGGCGCATCAAATTCAGAACGATAGGCAGCAGGCTGTGGCGCTCGCCATTGACCTCAATACCCAGCTCCAGATCAAACCACTCCCGCCCGGGGGACTCCTCGATGTCGGCGTACCAGTGGTCCACCGCCTCCACGTCGTAGTAAAAGCCGGGGGTGATGATCACTTCCCAACCGGACTCACGCAGTGCGGGTAAACCGGCGTCAACGAAGTTCAACCAGGCCTCATCGCTGGGCAGGTCAAACATTTCTCCCGCACTCTCGGGCAACGCCTGGGTCTTGCGGGTTACCTTGGCAAAACCCAACCCTGCAAGCGCCTTGCGCAGGGCTTTTTCGGCGGCAGGCTTGCGCTGGATACGCTGGGTTTCGGTGCCCGTCAGCAGCAGGATTTCCGTGGAGGCCTTATCACTTCCAAGACTCGCTCCATAGCGATAGGCCAACGCTGCGCGATGCTCAATGGATGGCATCTGGCGGTGGTAAGCAGCATTGTAGGAATGAGATTCATGACTGCCCAAGGTCAGGCACGCGCGTGGTTCAATATCGTCGATGACTCGCTCAGTCAGCTTCTGCGGTGGAGGAATAGCCGAAGCCACCGCGCTGATGCGATGGCTGAACAGGGCAACGTCGCGTGCGGGAATCTCGGGCAACTGGCACATATGGCAGGCCAGGGTTGCATCCAGATCGTGTTCCAGCGGCCCAAGCTCCATACGCGTGCGGTCGAGGTAATAGAGCGGCTTGAGGGCCAGGACATCAGTCAGCGGTTGCTCAGCACTGTGCCACTGCGGGCGGTAGTCACCATTGCGCTGCTCGACCCATCTGAAATGGGCGACTTGGCTGGGGCCCGAATTGAGCAACTGCACCGGATCGAAGTCGTAAAACAATCTCCCGGTCTTCAGCGCCAGTTCAAGGATTTGCGCACCAGCCTCTCCCTCAAGTGGATAACTGCTGCTGTACCGACCGTACGTTTGGCCGAGCAGCAGCAAACGCGCGATCCGCTTGTCCACCTCAAGGAGATAACCAGGCGAACGTATCAACGTTTCGTCCAACGAATAGAGCGACTTGATGTCACTCAGACCGCCATTTTTCAGCTGACGTGCCTTGTACACTGCCAATGACCACTGACCTGCAACCCGACTTGCCTGGAACTTGTACAACACCCGGGTATTGGCGCCCTTGGCGTAAGTCTCTACCTCCGGGACGGGGGCAGGAATGCTGTTGAGCCAACGTTCAAGGTCAGGGCTCAGACGGGAATTAGTATTGGCAGCCGACTGCTTGAAATAAGTCGTTTCAAGATAGATAAGGACCGCAGCGCAGTGTTTGCAGTCACTGACCATCGGGCAGGAGCACTCACAATCAAGCCTGGGCGAACCTGAATATTCTTCCAGTGAAATGATCTGCTGGTAGAGGTTTGTACCTGACCCTCGACACTGCGCATGAAGGATGTTCGAACCCATATCCACTATCTGGACCCGGTCATCCTTTGCGTATTTGATGGCGCGATCAAAAGTACCCTGATCAAAAAGCTCAGCCCAGTCCAGTTCTAGAATTCGGTCAAGAAGTATCGTCATGGGCTGGGATGTTATCGCAGCCGGAAATTTCTTCAATATGGTTTTCTCACAGATGAGTATGAAAAAACCACACTTCAAGACTGACTTATCTGACACCAAAAGGAGTGAGTAAATACGCACCCATCAGCCATTCAATACTCTTGCCAGCAGGGTGATTTCATCTGCCACCTCCAGGCGCAGGCGTCCGCTAGTGATGCCGCCGATAATCGACACCTAATCGATCAGTTGAGCTTCTCTGAGGGCGCCCAGAGCAGCCAGCCAGCGTGGGTCCTGCTTGTATTCGATAGAGGCAATGCCCTGCCCGCGCATCCGGGCAATACGGGCCGACGGTGTGACCTTCATGCGCTGGGCGGCGCTCAGGGCCAACTCGGCAGCGGCGCGGTCGTTGCATACCAGACCCATGTCGCAACCGGCGGTCAACGCAGCCTCGATACGACTGGCGGCGTCACCCACTACATGGGCACCGGCCATGGACAGGTCATCACTGAAAATCACCCCGTCGAACTGCAACTCACCTCGCAGGATGTCCTGCAGCCAGCGGCGAGAGAAGCCGGCGGGTTGTGCATCGACTTGTGGGTAAATGACATGGGCCGGCATCACTGCGGCCAACTGCTTGCTCAGCCGTGCGAAAGGCACCAGATCATTGGCCCGAATCTGTTCCAGGCTGCGCTCATCATTGGGAATCGCAACGTGGGAATCGGCTTCAGCCCAACCGTGACCGGGGAAGTGCTTGCCGGTAGCAGCCATGCCGGCGCTGTTCATGCCGCGGATAAAGGCGCCAGCCAGCAAGGCGGCACGCTCGGGATCGCCTTCGAATGAACGGCTGCCGACAACGGCGCTGCGCTGGTAATCCAGGTCCAGCACCGGGGCGAAGCTCAGGTCCAGACCAACTGCCAGCACTTCGGTGGCCATGATCCAACCGCATTGCTCAGCGAGGTATTCGGCGTTGGGATTATCGGCCAGGGCACGCATGGCTGGCAGGCGCACAAAACCTTGGCGCAGACGCTGAACGCGACCGCCTTCCTGATCGACCGCCAACAACACGTCCGGGCGCACGGCACGAATCGCCGCGCTCAACTCACGCACCTGCCGTGGATGCTCGATATTGCGCGCAAAAATGATCAGGCCGCCTACCTCAGGCTGACGCAACAAGTGGCGATCTTCAGCCGTCAGCCAGGTACCGGCGACGTCCACCATCAATGAACCTTGCAGGGCAGCAGTCATAAACCTTCCTTAAATAACGCGCGCAAACCGAAGCCCTCGCGAGGTCGCATCGCCAGGATTGAACCTGGCAATGAACGCTCAGCGAGAGCAACGGGTTGTGGATAAATAGCTGTAATCGGCATGGGCGGCTAGCTTAGCGGATGCAAGCCGCCACGCACACCCAAGAGCGGTTAAACCTTGGCGGCGGCCGGCACCGACTTGCTGCGCGGGCGCAACTGGGCGGCGGCCATGGCCTGGTCAGTGACGCCGGTTTCGGCGCGCATGCCGGCCGCGAGGAACGGCACCATCAGGCGCATCACCTGCTCGATGGAGGTGTTGACGCCAAAGTCGGTTTCGGCAATCGCCCGCAAGGCCTTGATTCCGGACATGCTGAACGCTGCAGCGCCGAGCATGAAATGCACGCGCCAAAACAATTCGATAGGAGGGATGCGAGGTGCGGCTTCGTTGACCAGCAGCATATAGCGGCGGAACACCTTGCCGTACATGTCTTCCAGGTAACGACGCAAATGCCCCTGGCTCTGGCTGAATGCCAGGCCCAGCAGGCGCATGAAGATCGACAGGTCGTTGCCGCTGCGTGGCTGGACCACCAGCGCTTGCTCGACGAGGATTTCCAGCAGGTCTTCCAGGCTTGGCTTGTGATCTGCCTTGGCCTGGCGGCGCTCCAGTTCACGATCAAGGCTGGCGCAGAACGGCCCCAGGAACCGCGAGAACACCGCCTGGATCAGGGCTTTTTTCGAGCCGAAATGATAGTTCACTGCCGCCAGGTTGACCCCGGCCTTGCTGGTGATCAGCCGCAATGAGGTTTCAGCAAATCCTTTTTCCGCGAACAACTGCTCGGCAGCATCGAGAATGCGTTCAACGGTTTCCGACTGGGCCATGGTTACTCCGCCTGACAAACACTTGTTTGAAACATACGTTTCACCTTATGTATTGTCAAGCTGCGGGTCCGCTTTCCGGCTGAGCAGTCAGCTATTTCATCACTATTTAATCACATCTGGCGGGGCCTGTAGGCAGCGCTGTCGCTGGAGCGTTATAAGGCTAATGGATGACCGTCCAGCGGAGTTAATAAAAACGATGATTGCCAAGCGCAGTTCACTGTATATAATCCCAGTCACTGTATAAAAAGACAGAGCGATCAACATGCTAAAACTGACGCCACGCCAAGCTGAGATTCTGGCTTTTATCAAGCGCTGCCTCGACGATAACGGTTATCCGCCGACCCGGGCTGAAATTGCGCTGGAGCTGGGATTCAAGTCACCCAATGCCGCTGAAGAACACCTGAAGGCCCTCGCCCGCAAAGGCGCGATCGAGATGACGCCAGGCGCTTCAAGAGGCATCCGCATCCCTGGCTTCGAGGCCAAGGCCGACGAATCGACGCTGCCGATCATTGGCCGTGTTGCTGCCGGTGCGCCGATCCTGGCTCAACAGCACGTCGAAGAATCCTGCAACATCAACCCGACGTTCTTCCACCCTCGCGCTGACTACCTGCTGCGGGTTCATGGCATGAGCATGAAGGATGTCGGTATTTTTGACGGTGACTTGTTGGCCGTCCATACCACTCGCGAAGCCCGTAATGGCCAGATCGTCGTCGCCCGCATCGGTGATGAAGTCACGGTAAAACGCTTCAAGCGTGAAGGCAGCAAGGTCTGGCTCCTGGCCGAAAACCCTGAGTTCGCCCCCATTGAAGTGAACCTCAAGGACCAGGACCTGGTGATCGAAGGCTTGAGTGTCGGCGTTATTCGCCGCTAACGGAGGCATCATGCAGTTTCCACACGCACCGCAACACACACAACTGCCGTTGTTTGAGGCCTTCATGATGGCCCAGCCCCTTGCGCCGATCCTCAAGGAAGCGATCGAGTCACCCTGGATCACCGAACCCGAGGCATTCAGTGAATTGTCGTTGCGCGGCGCTGCCGGGAACTGCCTGAGCCTGCTGGCCCCCATTCTTCGCGAACTGAGCGAGGAACAGGACGCCCGTTGGCTGACCTTGATCGCCCCGCCCTCAAGCCTGACCCAGGCCTGGTTACGGGACGCCGGCCTGAATCGCGAGCGTATCCTGCTGCTGCAACCACGGGGCACTCAAAGCGCCCAGCAATTAACTTGCGAAGCTTTACGCCTGGGGCGAAGCCACACCGTGGTCAGTTGGTTGAACCCGCTGAGCACAACAGCCAGGCAACAGTTGATCAGTGCAGCACGCACGGGCGACGCACAGAGTTTGAATATTCGACTGGGATAAAGCCGGTGCTAACGCGCAAAGCGTTACCGCTGCAAGCACGAAAGACCGTCCGATTGCAGCTCTGACTTTCAGCCAGTGCCTGCGATGGACACCAGGCTTCTCCAGGATTGAGAAGCCGATCTGTAACTTTGACTCACACCAAAAAAACCGACAGACGGACTCAGTGAAGAATCCGTGGGCCGTCGTCTTTCTCCGGCTCGCCTTCAGCCAGGCGTCCCGCCATCTGCACACCGACGCTCAGCATGGCTTTTGCCACTTCCACGTGCTGGCCTTGCAGGAACGCCTTGGCGTCCTCGGAGAAGTCCAAAGTTACCAGAGAACCCTCGTCCTCAGCCCTGCGCAGCTCAATTCGGCCGTCGGGCAATTCAACAATTTCCAGAAAGGAAGTTGGCATAAAAGTCTGTTCTCCACGAAAGGCCGGGATTATATCAGTCTTGTGGCAAGCGGGCTTGTTGTGGCGAGCGGGCTCGTCACATCAAGTCAGCTTTCACATTTGGTGATCATTGATCTATCGAGAGCACGCGACTTAGCACTCGTTAAGCCCATCCCGAAACCGAATGGCCAGTTTCTTCAGTTCCTGGCGCCAGCTTTCCAGCTCTACCCTGCTCAGCGGCGCCGGGCCCTCCTCCTCCAGGCTCACCGCCACGATCAGCGGCTGGGTCACATCACCCTTGGGCTTGTGCGGCGCCCGTGGCGGCTGGAACATCGCCGCATGGGCCACCAACAAACGCGCCAGCCAACTGTCCGGGCTCTGTGCCATTTCCACCAGTTCGGCCAACTCTGGGATCGCCATGGACTCCAGCACTTCGCGGGTCAGGATCATCTCGGCCCGTGGCGCAGCAGCTTGAGGCAAGCGGTAGAACCCAGCGATTTCATGGCACAAGCCCAGCAACGCACCATAAAGGTGGAACAACGCCGATTCACGCCCCGCCTGCACCAGCGCGATAGCGTTCATCTCCTTTCCCTCCTCCGCACGGCCAAGGGCTTCCAGGGACAAACCCGCGAAGTAAATTTTCTGGTTGGTACGGGTATAGAGTTCGTTGGCCATGAAGGCAGTCTCCACAACGAATAAGGCGTAATACTGGCTGGGCAGTGTCACGGATGAGACAAGTGCACTGCAAGCCCAAAACAAAGGCCGCCTGTGAAGGCGGCCTTTGTGTCAAACGGACAATCGAATCAAGCGCCTTGACGCTTGTCCTCGACCTTCCACTTGCCACCGTCGTAGAACGCTTTCCAGCCGGTAGGCTTGCCCTCGACTTCGGTCTGTACGTACTGCTCCTTGGTCTTGCGGCTGTAGCGGATCACAGCCGGACGACCGTCGGGATCTTTCTTCGGCGCTTCACAGAGAAAGTGGTACTTCGGATCAATCTCGTCCTTGTGGGGCACGATCTCGATCACCAGTGGCGCGCGAGTCTCACGGTTTTTCGGGAACTGGCTGGCTGCCAGGAACAAACCCGAAGCCCCGTCGCGCAGGATGTAGGTGTCGTTGACCTTCTGGCACTTGAGTTCAGGCATCTTCACCGGGTCCATCTTCGGCGGCGCCGCATCACCGCTTTTGAGCAGTTTGCGGGTGTTCTTGCAGGTCGGGTTGGTGCAACCGAAGAACTTGCCGAAACGGCCCGTCTTGAGCTGCATCTCGCTGCCGCACTTGTCGCATTCCAGGCTCGGGCCTTCGTAGCCCTTGATACGGTAGCTGCCTTCCTCGATCTCGTAGCCGTTGCAATCCGGGTTGTTACCGCAGATATGCAGCTTGTGCTTCTCGTCCAGCAGGTAGGCGTCCATCGCCGTGCTGCAGATCGGGCAACGGTGCTTGCCGCGCAGTACCAGGGATTCAGATTCACCCTCGTCATCGGCAGCGATCTCGTCACCCGGCACCAGGTTGACGGTGGCCTTGCAACGCTCCTTCGGCGGCAGGCTGTAGCCCGAGCAACCGAGGAATACACCGGTGGACGCAGTACGAATCTGCATCGGCCGCCCACAGGTGAGGCACGCAATGTCCGTCATCACCGGCTGGTTGGCGCGCATGCCATTCTCAGCGCTTTCGGCGACTTCCAGTTTCTTCTTGAAGTCACCGTAGAACTCGTCGAGTACGTTTTTCCAGTCCCGTTCGCCCTGGGCGACGTCGTCGAGGTTCTCTTCCATACCGGCGGTGAAGCCGTAGTCCATCAGGTTGGAGAAGCTCTCGGATAGACGCTCGGTGACGATGTCGCCCATCTTTTCCGAATAGAAACGACGGTTATGCAGGGCCACGTAGCCACGGTCCTGGATGGTGGAGATGATCGCCGCGTAGGTCGAAGGACGACCGATACCGCGTTTTTCCATCTCTTTCACCAGGCTGGCTTCCGAATAACGGGCCGGCGGCTTGGTGAAGTGCTGGGTCGGATCAAGCTTGATCAGCTTCATCACGTCGCCCTGAGCCATGTCCGGCAGCACGTCGTCGTCGCCCGGCTTGGCGATTTGCGGCATGACGCGGGTGTAGCCATCAAACTTGAGGATGCGGCCCTTGGCCCGCAACTCGAAGTCCCCAGCGGCGACGCTGACGGTGGTCGACAGGTATTGCGCCGGCAGCATCTGGCAGGCCAGGAACTGGCGCCAGATCAACTCGTAGAGGCGCTCAGCGTCACGTTCCATGCCAGTCAGCTTGCTTGGCTCGGTGTTGGCGTCAGACGGACGAATCGCTTCGTGAGCCTCTTGTGCGCCTTCCTTGCTGCTGTAGACGTTCGGGTTTTCCGGCAGGTACTTCTTGCCGAACTCGCCTTCAATATAAGTACGCGCCATCGCGACTGCATCCAACGACAGGTTGGTGGAGTCGGTACGCATATAGGTGATGTAGCCCGCTTCATACAGACGCTGGGCCATCATCATCGTCTTCTTCACGCCGAAGCCCAGGCGGTTGCTCGCGGCCTGCTGCAGGGTGGAGGTGATGAACGGCGCCGACGGCTTGCTGCTGGTGGGTTTGTCTTCACGCTTGACGATGCTGTAGCTGGAAGCCTTGAGCTTCTCCAGCGCGGCCATGGCCTGGGCTTCGTTGAGCGGCTTGAAGGCCTCGCCTTTCTCGCGGGCCACGTCAAAGCGCACGGTTGCGCCCTTGGTGCTGCCGAGATCAGCATGGATTTCCCAGTATTCTTCAGGGTTGAACGCACGAATCTCGCGCTCACGCTCCACCACCAGCTTCACCGCTACCGATTGCACACGGCCGGCGGACAGACCACGGGCGATCTTCGCCCACAGCAGTGGCGAGACCATGTAACCCACTACGCGGTCGAGGAAACGACGGGCCTGTTGAGCGTTAACCCGATCGATGTCCAGTTCGCCCGGCTTGGAGAAGGCCTCCTGAATCGCTTTCTTGGTGATTTCGTTGAACACCACGCGCTTGTAGCGGCTGTCATCACCACCGATGGCTTCGCGCAGGTGCCAGGCAATGGCTTCCCCCTCGCGATCCAAGTCGGTTGCGAGATAGATGATGTCAGCATCCTTGGCGAGCCGGCGCAGCTCTTCGATGACCTTTTCCTTGCCCGGGAGGATCTCGTACTGGGCTTTCCAGCCATGGTCGGGATCGACACCCATGCGCGAGACCAGCTGCTTGCGCGCTTTCTCTTTAGGCGTGAGCACCGGACCTTCGCCCGCAGCCGCCTTGCCGCGCTTGGCGGCAGGCTCCTTGCTGGCGCTAGCCGAACCGCTGGTGGGCAGGTCTCGGATATGGCCGATACTCGACTTCACCACGTACTCGTTACCCAAGTACTTGTTGATGGTCTTGGCCTTAGCCGGGGATTCCACAATGACCAGCGATTTGCCCATGGATCGGAAAATTCCTGAATTCGAGAAGTGAAAGGCGGTTGGCGCCTGACGCGGCAACGCTATATATAGTGGCAACAAGGTGAGGTCAAGCGCAGCATTGCGCGCGGCCTGCCTTTATTACGCTGAAAAAAGGCTCGGTTCGACCTGGATCAAAGCAAAGCGCGGGACCTGCTCGCCGTCAACTTCGAGGGTCTCCAGGAACATGCTCAAGGGACGCACCCAAAAGCCGTAATCGCCATACAGTGCTTGGTAAAACACCACTTCCTCTTCGGTCTCAGAATGCCGCGCAACATTAAAAACGCGGTACTGCGGACCTTTATAATGCTGGTAGAGCCCGGGTTCGACTTTCATGCTCTGGCGCTCTTACAAAATTTGTTAAAAAAAAATACAAAAACTTCCAAAAAACAAAAAACCGGGGCACTTGGCCCCGGCTTCCGTCAACACAACGTTTAGATACGTTCGAAGACGGTGGAGATGCCTTGGCCGAGACCAATGCACATGGTGGCTACCCCGAGGTTGCCGCCATTTTGCTTCATCACGTTAAGCAACGTGCCGGAGATTCGCGCACCAGAGCAACCGAATGGGTGACCCAGGGCAATCGCGCCGCCGTGCAGGTTAACCTTCTCGTTCATCTTGTCGAGCACTTTCAAATCTTTCAGCACTGGCAGGGCCTGTGCGGCGAAAGCTTCGTTGAGTTCGAAGAAGTCGATGTCGGAGATAGTCAGGCCCGCGCGCTTCAGTGCTTTTTGTGTGGCCGGTACTGGACCATAGCCCATGATCGCCGGGTCCACACCTGCCACTGCCATCGAACGAATCACTGCCATCGGCTGAATACCCAGGTCCTGGGCACGCTGGGCCGACATCACGATCATGCACGAAGCACCGTCAGTAATCTGCGACGAAGTACCGGCTGTCACGGTGCCGCCCTTGGGATTGAAGGCAGGCTTGAGGGCCGCCAGGCTTTCCAGGGTGGTGTCCGGACGAATGGTTTCGTCGTAGTCGAACAGTTTCAGGAAACCGTTCTCGTCGTAGCCGTTCATCGGGATGATTTCATCCTTGAACTTGCCTTCCAGGGTCGCCTTGTGGGCGAGCTGGTGGGAGCGCACGCCGAATGCGTCCTGGGCCTCACGGGTGATGCCGTGCATCTTGCCGAGCATTTCTGCGGTCAAGCCCATCATGCCCGAGGCTTTCGCCGCGTAGAGGGACATGTGCGGGTTCGGATCGACACCGTGCATCATGCTGACGTGGCCCATGTGCTCGACGCCACCCACCACAAATACATCACCGTTGCCGGTCATGATCGCTTGCGCGGCAGTGTGCAGGGCACTCATGGACGAGCCACACAGGCGGCTGACGGTCTGGGCAGCAGCGGTGTGCGGGATCGGTGTCATCAGCGACACCATCCGCGCGATGTTCCAGCCCTGCTCCAGGGTCTGGTTCACACAACCCCAGATCACGTCTTCGACTTCGCTCGGATCGACCTTGACGTTGCGTTCCAGCAATTTGCTGATCAGGTGCGCCGACATGTCTTCGGCGCGGGTGTTGCGGTGCATGCCGCCCTTGGAGCGGCCCATTGGAGTGCGACCGAAGTCGACAATCACGACGTCTCTTGGATTCAAGCTCATAAATATTCTCGCTCTAGTCGTTTGGGCGCTTAACCGAAGAAGCTCTGGCCGTTTTTGGCCATCTCACGCAGCTTCGCAGTCGGGTGGTACAGCGGGCCCAAATCAGCGTACTGATCAGCCAGGGCAACGAACTCGGCCACACCGATCGAATCGATGTAGCGCAGCGCACCGCCACGGAATGGAGGGAAACCAATACCGTAGACCAGACCCATGTCGGCTTCGGCAGCGGTTTCGACAATGCCGTCTTCCAGGCAGCGCACGGTTTCCAGGCACAGAGCGATCATCATCCAGTTGATGATGTCCTCGTCGGACACTTCACGCTGCTCGTAGACGATCGGCTTGAGCACTTCCAGCACCGACGGATCGGCGACTTTCTTCTGCTTGCCGCGCTTGTCGGTCTCGTAGGCGTAGAAGCCCTTGCCATTCTTCTGGCCCAGGCGCTTGGCTTCGTAGAGCGCATCGATGGCCGAACGACGGTCGTCTTTCATGCGGTCCGGGAAGCCTTCCGCCATTACGTCGCGACCGTGGTGGCCGGTGTCGATACCGACCACGTCCATCAGGTACGCCGGGCCCATTGGCCAGCCGAATTTTTCCATGACCTTGTCGATACGGACGAAGTCCACACCAGCGCTGACCAACTTGGCGAAACCGCCGAAGTACGGGAACAGCACACGGTTGACCAAAAAGCCCGGGCAGTCGTTGACGACGATCGGGTTCTTGCCCATTTTCTTGGCGTAGGCCACGGTGGTGGCAACGGCCAGCTCACTGGACTTCTCGCCACGGATCACTTCCACCAGCGGCATCATGTGCACCGGGTTGAAGAAGTGCATGCCGACGAAGTTTTCCGGACGCTTGAGGGCCTTGGCCAGCAAGGTGATGGAAATGGTCGAGGTGTTGGAAGCCAGGATGGTGTCTTCACCGACATGGGCCTCGACTTCAGCCAGTACCGCCTGCTTGACCTTCGGATTCTCGACAACCGCTTCGACCACCAGGTCGACGTGGCCGAAATCACCGTAGGACAGGGTCGGACGAATGCCGTTGAGCACTTCGGCCATCTTGGCTGCAGTCATGCGACCTTTATCAACGCGGCCCACCAGCAGTTTCGCGGCTTCTGCCAGACCCTGCTCGATACCGTGCTCGTTGATGTCTTTCATCAGGATCGGCGTGCCTTTGGACGCCGACTGATAGGCGATACCGCCACCCATGATACCGGCGCCGAGTACGGCAGCCTGTTTCACGTCCTTGGCGATTTCGTCGTAGGCCTTGGCCTTTTTCTTCAGCTCCTGATCGTTCAGGAACAGACCGATCAAGCTCTGCGCGGCAGAGGTCTTGGCCAGTTTGACGAAACCTGCGGCTTCGATTTCCAGCGCCTTGTCGCGACCGAAGTTCGCGGCTTTCTGGATGGTCTTGATGGCTTCAACCGGCGCCGGGTAGTTCGGGCCGGCTTGACCAGCGACGAAACCCTTGGCGGTCTCGAACGACATCATTTGTTCGATGGCGTTGAGCTTGAGTTTTTCCAGCTTCGGCTGACGCTTGGCCTTGTAGTCAAATTCGCCGCTGATGGCGCCTTTGATCAGGTTCAGTGCGGCCTCGGCCAGCTTCTCGGGAGCAACCACGGCATCGACGGCGCCGACTTTCAGCGCGTCCTCAGCACGGTTTTCCTTGCCGGCGGCGATCCATTCGATGGCGTTGTCGGCACCGATGATGCGCGGCAGGCGCACGGTACCGCCAAAGCCTGGGTAGATGCCCAGCTTGACTTCCGGCAGACCGATTTTCGCGGTCGTGACCATGACGCGGTAGTCCGCAGCCAGGCACATTTCCAAACCGCCGCCCAGGGCGATGCCATTGATCGCGGCAACGGTCGGTACGTTGAGGTCTTCGAAATCGCTGAAAATCTTGTTGGCTTCGAGGTTGCCAGCTACAAGCTCGGCATCGGACAGCTTGAAGCTCTCGACGAATTCGGTGATGTCAGCGCCGACGATAAACACGTCCTTGCCGCTGGAAACGATCACGCCCTTGACCGAAGCATCTGCTTTGATGGCGTCTACGGCCTGACGCAGTTCGTTCAGGGTTAGACGGTTGAACTTGTTGACGGACTCACCCTTGAGGTCGAATTTCAATTCGACGATGCCACTTTCAAGAGCCTTAACCGTGATGGCTTTACCTTCGTAAATCATCAACTGATCTCCACGATATGGAAGCTGAACAGTACACGTCGGACGCAGGCACAAGCTTCAGCATTGACGTTACCGTCGATGCTAACGCCAATTCGCCAGGCACACCCGCCAACGCGATAGTCGGGATTCTGTAGGAGCGCTCGCTAATACAAACGCTCAATTCATACGCCCGTTTGATTTGGGTACACCACCTTCATCCAAATCCCGACAATTGTCAATCGCCCGAAAGGGCCTGAAAAACGCGACTTTTCAGTCATTTCAGAACCATGAGGGCAAGTTGCAGCCGGATGGATGGCGAACCATTCACGCAATCAATAATAAGAAAATACGTGCGAAGGCCTGTACAGACTGGCGTCAGCAGCTACGCTAGCGACAACCTTAGCAAGATCACATGAACGCTTGGACGAATATCCGGCGTGAAATGAAAGCCAGCACTGAAGAGTTTCCGGCCTGCCTGGCCAACCCCGCCCGATGTTGATATCGGGCTTTTTATTGCCCGCGAAAACATACCGTTCCTCCAGGAACCAATCAGGCCAGTGCCTTAAGCAGCGCAGTAATGTCCTGCAAAACACTCATTTCACCCTTCTCACCCCAGTACAAAGTGATCATCTGCGCATCCGCCTCCACCTTGTAGACGTTGTCGGGCAGCGTCGCAAAATGTGGCAACAATTTCTCGTCAACGCAGACTTCCTGCCACTGATTGACCCACACACCCGGCTCCAGCTGCCAATAACTCCAGATCGAAGGCCGGCTGCCGCGCCGTGGCCGGTGATACTGCGCACACGGGCTCGGCGGCTCCTGCTTGAGCCAGTGCGGCCACTCCTGAGGCACCAGTTGCATGGCCAGGCCAATGCGGCGTGCCTCCATGCGCAGAGCCATGCGCCCACTCGAATGACGCGATGGACGCAGCCATGCCAGAGGGCTCAAAACCACCGCAAGGATTGACACCACTATCCAGACCGTCATATGTGTACTCCCGAATTCTTGATGAGCGGATTTGACCTGACGCAAGCCCATCCGCTTGAAACCAGCCATACTGAACTTATCGCTTTCCTTTGGAGGAACTCTTCATGCCCTACCAACATATTCTGGTCGCTGTGGATCTGACCGAAGAGTGCGATCCAGTGATCAAGCGCGCCGTTGAACTTGCCGGCGACACCGTCAAGCTGTCCCTGGTGCATATCGTCGAACCCATGGCCATGGCCTTTGGCGGCGATGTACCGATGGACCTTTCACAGCTGCAACAACAACAGTTCGATCAAGCCAAGGAACGGCTTGAGCGATTGATTGCCAAGTATCCGGCACTGAAAAAAGATCAGAGCCACTTGACCTACGGCCAGCCGCGCCAGGAAATCCATCACCTGGCCAAGGAACAAGGCTGTGACCTGATTGTGGTCGGCAGCCATGGCCGTCACGGCTTGGCCTTGCTCCTGGGCTCCACCGCCAATGATGTGCTGCATGGCGCGCCATGTGATGTGCTGGCAGTGAGACTGATCAAAGCAGTGTAGGAGCGAGCTTGCTCGCGAAAAACCTGAGAGCACCTCACCGTGTCAGGCACCCCGCGTTATCGTTAACGAGCATCGCGAGCAAGCTAGCTCCTACAAAAAACCCGGCGTTCACCTAAGTGCACGCCGGGTTTTTTATTGCCGCAGAATCAATCAGGCATCCAGCTCGGCCCAACGCTCAACCAATACGTCCAACTCAGCCTGCAACTGCTCAAGGGAAGCAATGACCTTGGCGGTTTCAGCCGCAGGACGCTGATAGAAACTCGCGTCAGCCATTTCGGCCTCAACACCAGCAATCTGCTTTTCCTTGGCGTCGATATCACCCGGCAACGCTTCCAGCTCGCGCTGCAGCTTGTAGCTGAGCTTCTTCTTTGCCACCGGTGCTTCTGCAGGAGCAGCGGCAGCCGGCGTCACCACGGCCGAAGCCAGGTCAGCCTTGCCGGATTTGCTTTCGGTCACGCCCAGCAGACGCGGCGAGCCGCCCTGACGCAGCCAGTCTTGATAACCACCGACGTATTCGCGAACCTTGCCTTCACCTTCAAAGACCAGGGTGCTGGTGACCACGTTGTCGAGGAATGCCCGGTCGTGACTGACCATCAGCACGGTGCCGTTGAAAGTCAACAAGACCTCTTCCAGCAGCTCCAGGGTTTCCACGTCCAGGTCGTTGGTCGGTTCATCGAGCACCAGCAGGTTGGCCGGTTTGCTGAACAGCTTGGCCAACAGCAGGCGCGCACGCTCACCGCCAGACAATGCTTTGACCGGCGTACGTGCACGTTGCGGGCTAAACAGGAAGTCGCCCAGGTAGCTCAGCACGTGGCGGCTCTGGCCGTCGATATCGATAAAGTCGCGACCTTCGGCGACGTTGTCGATCACGGTTTTCTCCAGGTCCAACTGGTGACGCAACTGGTCGAAGTAGGCTACGTCGATGCGCGTGCCCTCTTCCACTTTACCGCTGGTCGGTTGCAGGCCGCTGAGCATCAGCTTGAGCAAGGTGGTCTTGCCGGTACCGTTGGCGCCGAGCAAACCAATGCGGTCGCCGCGCTGCAGGACCATCGAGAAGTCCTTGATCAGGAACGGGCCGCCCGGGTGAGCGAAGCTCACGTTGTCCAGGACCATTACCTGCTTACCCGACTTGTCGGCGGTATCCAGCTGAATATTGGCCTTGCCGGTGCGCTCACGACGCTCGCTACGCTCGTTGCGCAGGGCCTTCAGGGCGCGTACGCGACCTTCGTTACGGGTGCGACGCGCCTTGATGCCCTGCCGGATCCAGACTTCTTCCTGGGCCAGTTTCTTGTCGAACAGCGCGTTGGCGGTATCTTCAGCCGACAGAGCCGCCTCTTTGTGTACCAGGAAGCTGGCGTAGTCGCCGTTCCAGTCGATCAGGCCACCGCGATCCAGTTCCAGGATGCGGGTCGCGAGGTTTTGCAGGAAGGAACGGTCGTGCGTGATAAACAGCACAGCGCCCTGGAAGTCCTTGAGGGCTTCTTCCAGCCAGGCAATTGCGCCGATATCCAGGTGGTTAGTCGGTTCGTCGAGCAGCAGCAGGTCCGGTTCGGAAACCAGGGCCTGGGCCAGCAGGACGCGACGACGCCAGCCGCCGGACAATTCGGCGAGGGTCTTGTCGGCAGGCAGTTGCAGGCGGCTGAGGGTGCTGTCGACCAATTGCTGCAGGCGCCAGCCGTCACGGGCTTCGAGGTCGTGCTGGACGTGCATCAGCTTGTCCAGGTCCGCGGCGGTGACGATGTTCTGGCTCAAGTGGTGGTATTGCGCAAGCAACTCACCGACACCGTCCAGGCCTTCGGCAACCACGTCGAACACAGTCCGTTCGTCGGCCACCGGCAATTCTTGCGGCAATTCGCCAATCTTGAGGCCCGGGGCGCGCCAGACAGAGCCTTCATCGGGCTTCTGGTCGCCTTTTACCAGCTTCATCATGCTGGACTTGCCGGTGCCGTTGCGGCCGATGATACACACCCGCTCACCACGGGCGATCTGCCAGGACACCTTGTCCAACAACGGCATAGCGCCGAAAGCAAGGGACACATCGCTGAATTTGAGCAGGGTCATGAGCTTCTCCAAAAACTGGGCGCGTATTCTACCTGACTTAGGGCCTGAGGCGGCCGGCATTTTCGCCGCCGACATGTTCTGCAGAAGATTTCCAGCGAACTTGAACGAAGCAGCCGGCAAAGCTTTCACCGGTTGCAGGCAAAAGGCTAAGCTAGAGGTAATCAGTGTCGGCAGCGTCGGCACTAGTCGTGATTTCTCTGCACGGACGTCTCATGCGCAGTCGCCTTTTCAATTTTTTATCTTGCCTACTTCTTTCCGCCACTGCCGCTCAAACCGCCCAGGCTGTGGACTTGACCACCCAACGCCAATATTACGATCAAGCCAAGCGGGCATTGGCCAAAGGCGATACCGGCCCTTACATGCAATACAGCCAGGCCCTGGCGGATTATCCGCTGACGCCGTACCTGGCCTACGACGAACTGACCGCCCGACTGAAATCCGCCAGCAACCAGGAGATCGAACAATTCCTGGCAAAAAACGGCGACCTGCCCCAGGCCAACTGGATGAAACTGCGCTGGTTACGCTGGCTGGCCGAACGGGGTGACTGGCAGACCTTTGAAAAGTACTACGACGCCAAGCTCAATTTCACCGAACTGGACTGCCTCCATGGCCAGTTCCAGCTAAGCCACAACCTCAAGGCCGAAGGCTATAAAACCGCCGAGAAACTGTGGCTCACCGGCAAATCCCAACCCGCCGCCTGCGATGCGACGTTTGGACAATGGGCCGCTGACGGCCAACTGACCGAACAGAAAATCTGGAGCCGCACCAAACTGGCCGCCGAAGCGCGCAACTACGCGCTGGCCAACAGCTTGGTGAAAACTCTGCCCACCCTCGGCGCCCAAGGCCGACTGATGGTGGACGTCGCGCAAAAGCCTGATTTGCTCAGCAACCCATCACGCTTCCTGCCGACGACCGAGGCAATGTCCGACGCGGTCGGCCTGGGTCTTCGCCGCCTGGCACGCCAGGACCCCGAAAAGGCCTTGGCCTTGCTCGATGGGTATGCCACCAGCATGCATTTCTCCCGTGACGAAAAAGTGTCCATCGCCCGGGAAATCGGCTTGACCCTAGCGCGACGCTACGACCCTCGCGCCCTGGACGTGATGACCAAATACGACCCGGAGTTGCGGGACAACACCGTTTCCGAATGGCGCCTGCGGCTGCTGTTGCGCCTCGCTCGCTGGGAAGACGCTTATCAATTGACTCGCAAACTGCCCCAGGACCTGGCCACCACCAACCGCTGGCGCTACTGGCAAGCCCGCGCCCTGGAGCTGGCCGAACCGAAAAACCCGCAAGCCCTGGTGCTGTACAAAGGCCTGGCGCGCGAGCGTGACTTCTATGGTTTCCTCGCGGCAGATCGCTCCCAAGCCCCCTATCAGCTGAACAACAAACCGCTGGTGATGAGCCAGGCGCTGGCCAACAAGGTCCGTAACACCCCCGGAGTGAGGCGCGCCCTGGAGTTCTACGCTCGCGGGCAGATCGTCGATGGGCGCCGCGAGTGGTACCACGTCAGCCGCCACTTCAACCGTGACGAAATGGTCGCCCAGGCCAAACTGGCTTACGACATGAAGTGGTACTTCCCGGCGATCCGCACCATCAGCCAGGCGCAATACTGGGACGACCTGGACATCCGCTTCCCCATGGCCCACCGCGACACCCTGGTGCGTGAAGCCAAGGTCCGTGGGCTGCACTCAAGCTGGGTGTTCGCCATCACCCGCCAGGAAAGCGCCTTCATGGACGACGCCCGCTCCGGCGTCGGCGCCAGCGGCCTGATGCAACTGATGCCCGCCACCGCCAAGGAAACCGCGCGCAAGTTCAGCATCCCGCTAGCCTCACCGCAGCAAGTGCTGGACCCGGACAAGAACATCCAGCTCGGCGCTGCGTACCTCAGCCAGGTTCACAGCCAATTCAATGGCAACCGCGTCCTCGCTTCTGCCGCCTACAACGCAGGCCCCGGCCGTGTGCGCCAATGGCTGCGCGGCGCTGACCACCTGAGTTTCGACGTGTGGGTGGAAAGCATTCCATTCGACGAAACCCGCCAGTATGTGCAGAACGTGCTGTCTTATTCGGTTATCTACGGGCAAAAGCTCAATGCGCCACAGCCTTTGGTGGATTGGCATGAGCGGTATTTTGATGATCAGTAAGAAGGCAACGGCAAGCAGCAAGCCTTGAACTTCAAGCTGAAATGAAAATGCCCGCATTGAGAGATGCGGGCATTTTTTATGGCCGACGATTTAACCTGTATGCGGCTCCCTGCCCCCATCACTGAACTGCAACGCCGCCAACCGCGCATACAGAGGGTTACTGGCAATTAATTGTTGATGCGTCCCCACCGCCACCAACTTGCCCTGATCCATCACCGCAATCCGGTCAGCGTTTTTCACGGTGGCCAGTCGATGAGCAATCACCAGCGTGGTACGACCCTGCATCAATTGAGGCAAAGCTTGCTGGATCAAGTGTTCGCTCTGGGCATCAAGGGCGCTGGTGGCTTCGTCCAGCAGCAGGATAGGCGCGTCCACCAGCAGCGCGCGGGCGATAGCCAGACGTTGGCGCTGGCCGCCGGAAAGGCCCATGCCGCCGTCGCCCAGATGAGTCTGGTAGCCATCAGGCATTTGCAGGATGAAGTCGTGGGCGTGGGCGATACGAGCAGCTTCTTCGACTTGGGCAAACGTGGCAGAGGGGTTGCCGTAGCGGATGTTTTCTTCGACGCTGCCGAAGAACAGCGCCGGGCTCTGGGAGACCAGGGCGAAGCAGCGGCGCAGGTCCAGCGGGTCCAGTTCGGTAAGGGGGTGGCCTTCCAGCAGAACGCGACCTTGTTGTGGATCGTAGAAGCGTAGCAGCAGGTCGAAGAGGGTTGATTTGCCGGCACCGGACGGTCCTACCAATGCCAGGGTTTCACCTGCATTGATGGTCAGATTCAGGCCATCGATGGCAAAGCGATCTGGACGTGACGGGTAGGAAAAGCTCAGGTCTTGCAACGCCAGGCTACCGCTTACCCGCTCAGGCAGTTTGACGGTGCCATTGGCGGGCGCCTGGATTTCATTGCTCGACTGCAACAACTCGGCAATACGCTCTGCCGCGCCGGCCGCCCGTTGCAGCTCGCCGATCACTTCGCTCAGGGTGCCGAAGGCGCTACCAACAATCAGGCTGTAAAACACAAAGGCCGCCAGCTCGCCGCCTGATATGCGCCCGGCGATCACGTCCATACCACCAACCCAGAGCATCACGCCCACGGCGCCCAGTACCAGCACGATCACCAGGGTGATGAGCCAGGCGCGCTGGACAATGCGCTTGCGCGCGGTATCGAAGGCCTCTTCCACGGTCACGGCGAAGCGCTGTTCGTCCTGGCGCTGGTGGTTGTAGGCCTGAACGGTTTTGATCTGCCCAAGGGTTTCCGACACGTAGCTGCCGACATCAGCGATGCGGTCCTGGCTCAACCGCGACAGGCTACGCACCCGGCGGCCGAAAATCAGAATCGGCGCCAGCACCAACGGCAGCGCCACCACCACGATGCTGGTGAGCTTGGGGTTGGTGATGAACAGCAGCACGATCCCACCGATCACCATTAAGGCATTGCGCAGGAACAGGGACAGCGACGAACCGATCACCGATTGCAGCAACGTGGTATCAGCGGTCAGGCGCGACTGGATTTCCGAGCTGCGATTGTTTTCATAGAAGCCTGGATGCAGGTAGATCAAGTGGTTGAACACCTGTCGGCGAATGTCCGCCACGCAACGCTCGCCGATCCATGACACCAGGTAGAAGCGGGCAAAGGTACCCACTGCCAGGCCCACTACCAGAATCATAAACAAGCCGATGGACTGGTTGAGCAAATGGGGCGATTGGGTCATGAACCCCTGGTCTACCAACAGGCGGATACCCTGCCCCATGGATAAGGTGATGCCAGCGGTGACAACCAGCGCCAGCAAGGCACCCAGTGCCTGCCATCGATAAGGCGCGATAAAGCGGCTGGCCAGGCGAATGGCGCGGCGTTGACGGGCTGAGAGCATGGAGAACATCACCTGATGGATACAGCCTCAAGCCTACACCGCAATTCAATGGAATTTGGCTAAATCACAATGAGTCAGGTTAATTATGCTCATCAACGATAGCTTCTAGAGGCTATCGGTCTAAAGTCCGGCTGGAAATCTGTAGCGGCTTCTGCTGGACTATGGACTCGAACCGCCGATCTTGTAAGGCGCTGTAACAGCTCGGTCATGCGGGGGTCTTAGAGTAGGTACACAACCTGATGAGGAGACAGGCCATGTCCTTGCAAAATAGCAGCGATACCAACATTGAAGTGATCCGCCAACCGCAGCATTTGCCTTGCTCGTATATCGACGCTCAAGGCCGCGAGGTGCAGATTACCGAAGACATGATCCAGGACGCTTGCCGAGAACTGGAACAAAAATTGGTCAAGCCTGCCGAGCAAGGCTGATACGCCCGCACCCTTTCAGAACCGGCCTATAGGGCCGGTTTTTTATGGCCGTGAATATCAGGAGAGCGTCGCACCGAGTGCCGTGACGATAGCATCCAACTGCGCCGACTCCCCGTTGATCCGCACCTTCAACCCATCAATCTCCCGACGCTCAGGATAGTGCTTGCGCAGCAGATCAAACGCTTTGCGCTGCTCTTCCACGGTTCCCACAAGGCTGCGACGGAAATCCGCGTCGTCGCGGCGCGGGTCGTAGACACTGCGGCACAACATGGCCAAGGCCCGGGTTGGATCGGTGCTGGCATTGAGGCTGACTTCAGCCAACCAAGGCTCAGGCAGCAAGTTGCTTAACTGAATGCTCGGTGCTTGCCCAAGATGTTTACAAAACGCGTGATAGATCTGGGCCGTGCCGCGCTGCTTGCCATCGAGGCTATAACCGGCAATGTGCGGAGTCGCCAACACACACAAGTCGGCCAGTTCGGCATCCACCTGTGGCTCGCCTTCCCAGACATCCAGCACCGCTTGCAGGTCTTCGCGCTCCAGCAGCACGTCCTTGAGGGCCGCGTTATCCACCACCGGACCACGGCTGGCATTGATCAGCCAAGTGCCGGTTTTGAGTTGGTTTAGACGCTGACGATCAAACAGGTGCCAAGTGGAGCCATTGCCGGACTTGCTCAGCGGCGTGTGCAGACTGATGACGTCGCACTGCTCGACAATCTGTTCCAGGCTGACGAAATCACCGTCTTCGGCGATTTGCCGTGGCGGGTCGCAGACCAGCACATTCCAGCCCAGGCCCTTGAGAACCTTGACCAGTCGCCCACCAACCTCACCTGCACCCACTACGCCGTAGGTGCGTTGAGCCAGATCCACTCCTTCGATCTCGGCCAAGGTCAGCAGGCTGCCCAGCACATAGTCGACCACGCCACGGGCATTGCAGCCCGGCGCGCTGGACCACTGGATGCCGGCCCGCTGGAAGTAGTCGAGGTCCAGGTGGTCGGTGCCAATGGTGCACGTCCCGACAAAGCGCACCGGCGTGCCTTGTAGCAACGCGCGGTTGACGTTAGTGACCGAACGCACCAACAGCACATCCGCTTGCTCAAGGGTGGCGCGGTCAATGGAACGGCCGGGCACCCGTCGGATCTCGCCAAACGCTTCGAAGAAGGCGTCGAGCAGCGGGATATTTTCGTCGGCAACAATCAGCATGGCAGGCTCCTTTCGCGGATCAGCAGTGTACAGGGGTGGGAAGGTAGACCGTTTACAAATCCACAACACAGGTTTTTTCCTGACCGATGCGTCAAGGCGTAGAATGCGCCGTCCTGCGCTCCCCCCCTTTCTGGACTACGTACGTGAACACTGCCGCTGATACCCCCGCCCTCACCCGTCCCGCCCGCGTGCGCCTGGAAGTGCGCAACCTGCTGGCCCTGGCCCTACCGATCATAATCGGGCAACTGGCGACTACCGCCATGGGCTTTGTCGATGCGGTAATGGCCGGGCGTGTCAGCTCAAGAGACCTGGCGGCGGTGGCCTTGGGCAACTCGATCTGGATTCCGGTGTACCTGCTGATGACCGGCACCCTGCTGGCCACCACGCCGAAGGTCGCCCAGCGCTTTGGCGCCGGCAATCACCGCGAGATCGGGCCGCTGGTGCGTCAGTCGCTGTGGCTGGCGCTGGTGGTCGGGATCACGGCACTGTTATTACTGATCAGCGCCGAGCCGATCCTGCATGCCATGAAGGTCGACCCCGAACTGATCACACCGAGCATGGGCTACCTGCACGGTATCGCCTCGGGCATGCCAGCGATTGCACTGTATTACGTGCTGCGCTGCTTCAGTGATGGCCTAGGACGAACGCGGCCGAGCATGGTCATGGGCCTGTGCGGGCTGGCGCTGAATATTCCACTGAACTATGTGTTCATCTACGGGCATTTCGGCGTACCGGCAATGGGCGGCATCGGTTGCGGCTGGGCCACGGCGATCGTGATGTGGGTGATGATGCTCGGCCTCGCCGCCTGGACGCGCTGGGCGCCGGTCTATCAGTCGAGCGAGTTGTTCAAGCGCTTCGATTGGCCGCAATGGGCGGTGATCAAGCGGGTACTGAACATCGGCTTGCCCATTGGCATTGCGATTTTTGCCGAATCGAGCATCTTCGCGGTGATCGCCCTGCTGATCGGCAGTCTCGGCGCCACAGTGGTGGCCGGGCACCAGATCGCCCTGAACTTCAGCTCCCTGGTGTTCATGATTCCCTACTCCCTGAGCATGGCTGTCACCGTACGGGTCGGCCAGGCCCTGGGCCGTGGCGAGCCTCGTGAAGCGCGCTTTGCCGCCGGCGTGGGGATGGGCACGGCACTGGCCTACGCCTGCGTGTCTTGCAGCCTGATGTTGCTGTTTCGCGAGCAGATCGCAACCATCTACACCTCGGACCCCATGGTGATCCAGATAGCAGCGATGCTGATTGTGTTTTCTGCGCTGTTCCAGTTTTCCGATGCGATCCAGGTCACGGCCGCCGGCGCCTTGCGCGGTTATCAGGACACACGGGTGACCATGATCCTGACCCTGTTCGCTTATTGGGCCGTAGGCCTGCCGGTGGGTTACGTGCTGGGGCTAACGGACTGGCTGGGCGAGGCCCGTGGTCCAAGCGGCTTGTGGCAAGGGCTGATCGTGGGGTTGAGCTGTGCCGCAGTGATGCTGGTGATCCGCCTGACACGCAGTGCGCGCAAGCGGATTCGTTTTGAGCAGGCCAGGGCTTAAACGGACTTCTTGCGAATCCAGTACAGGTAGGTGCCTGCCTGCTCCTGCTGGTCCACCAGTTCATGGTCGAGGAACACGCAGAACTTGGGGATATCGCGACGGGTCGAGGGATCGGTCGCGATGACCTTGAGCAAACCACCAGGCGCCAGGTCGCGGATGTGCTGGTGCAGCATCATTACCGGTTCCGGGCAGTGGAGGCCGGTGGCGTCGAGGATACCGTCGACGGCGGTGTCAAAAATGTCGCTCATCACTCACTCCTGAAACTGGCCGCCAGTTTACCGGGCCTTGGGTTTCTTCACATCCAACCGGCGCAAATGGCAGGTCACTTCTTCACGGTCGTGGTACAGCTGCTTGCAGCCGATCTCCACGCGAATGCCGCGTGCCTTGAAGCCTTCCTCGATGCGTTCAAGCAAGCGCTTCACTTCGGCATAACGCTGTTTCATCGGCAGCTTCAGGTTGACCACCGCTTCACGGCAATGCCCCTCGCCAATCCAGGTTTCCAGCAAGGCTGCGTTACGCGCCGGTTTCTCGACGATATCGCAGACCATCCAGTCCACCGGCTGCTTGGGCGTGTAGATGAAGCCGTCGGCCATCAAATGCTGCACCAGGCCGGTGTCCATCAGGCTTTCGGCCATAGGGCCGTTGTCGATGGCGGTCACCAGCATGCCGCGGTTGACCAGTTGCCAGGTCCAGCCGCCGGGCGCGGCGCCCAGGTCGACGCCGGTCATGTCGCTGTGCAGGCGCTCGTCCCACTGATCCCGGGGGATAAAGTGGTGCCAAGCCTCTTCCAGCTTCAAGGTCGAGCGGCTTGGCGCGTCCCGGGGAAACTTCAGGCGGGGAATACCCATGGGCCACATTGCCGAATTGTTCGACTCTGCCAACCCCATGAACACTTCACGGCCGCTCTTGAAGGTCAGCAGCAAACGCGGCTTGCTGGCGTCTTCCACCAGCTTGCCAGCGGCCATCAGCGCCTTGCGCAGGTGGCCTTCGAATTTTTTACAGAAGTTCGACAGTTCCTTGCCATCATTGGTATCGACCATCTCCAGCCACAGGCTGCCGCACAACGGGAAGCCTTGCATGTGAGCAAGGATTACGCTGATGCGATCGGTTTCTGGCAGGTCGATGAACACCCCGCGCGCCCACTGCCTTGGGAAGATCAGCTCGGCAAAGCGCTGGCCGTGCATCAGGCGCTTGGCGCCATCTTCTTCGGTGCAGACAAATTCGGCGCAGGCGCTGCCGGTCTTGGCCTTGGCGTAGCCCGAGACGTTCAGGCGCGCGGCGTGTTCCGAGATTTCGGAACAGACTTCGCCTTCAAATCCCGGCCGGCAGTGCATAAAAAGGGTGTTCATCAACTCTCCTGGATCACCGGCTTGCGCTATCGCAATGCCTGTCATGAAAACGCGCGCATGATAGCCGACTTCGGAACCTTGGACTTCTCAATAGAGTCCAGTAATTAGCCAGCTACTTAAAACAGGGCTAGGTTAGAAGCTCTGCCCGTCCCGTCAGGTCCGTAGCCGTGCGGACCATAAGGAGTCATTTCAATGTCATCTCTTGATAGCCTGAAAACCCTTAAAACCTTAAAGATCGACGACAAGACCTACCACTACTTCAGCCTGCCCGAAGCCGCCAAGAGCCTGGGTGATCTGGACAAGTTGCCTATGTCCCTCAAAGTGCTGCTGGAAAACCTGCTGCGCTGGGAGGATGGAAAAACCGTCACCGGGGCGGACCTCAAGGCCCTGGCCGCCTGGCTCAAGGAGCGCCGCTCCGACCGCGAGATTCAATACCGCCCGGCACGGGTACTGATGCAAGACTTCACCGGCGTACCCGCCGTGGTCGACCTGGCCGCCATGCGCGCCGCCGTGGCCAAGGCTGGCGGTGACCCGCAGCGCATCAACCCGCTGTCGCCGGTGGACCTGGTGATCGACCACTCAGTGATGGTCGACAAGTTTGGCAGTGCCAGCGCCTTTGAACAGAACGTCGACATTGAAATGCAGCGCAACGGCGAGCGCTATGCCTTCCTGCGCTGGGGCCAAAGTGCCTTCGACAACTTCAGGGTCGTCCCGCCGGGCACTGGCATTTGCCACCAGGTCAACCTGGAATACCTCGGCCGCACCGTATGGACCAAGGATGAGGACGGCCGCACCTACGCCTTCCCCGACACTCTGGTAGGCACCGACTCCCACACCACCATGATCAACGGCCTCGGCGTTTTGGGCTGGGGCGTGGGCGGTATCGAAGCGGAAGCGGCGATGCTCGGCCAGCCGGTGTCGATGCTGATCCCGGAAGTGATCGGTTTCAAATTAACCGGCAAGCTCAAGGAAGGCATCACCGCCACCGACCTGGTGCTGACGGTCACGCAAATGCTGCGCAAGAAAGGCGTAGTGGGTAAATTCGTCGAGTTCTATGGTGACGGCCTCGCCGACCTGCCACTGGCCGACCGTGCCACCATCGCCAACATGGCCCCGGAGTATGGCGCCACCTGTGGCTTCTTCCCGGTGGACGACGTGACCCTGGACTACTTGCGCCTGTCCGGTCGCCCCGCCGAAACCGTGAAACTGGTGGAGGCCTACAGCAAGGTCCAGGGCCTGTGGCGTATCGCCGGCCAGGAACCCGTGTTCACCGACAGCCTGGCCCTGGACATGGGCAGCGTCGAAGCCAGCCTCGCCGGGCCGAAACGCCCACAGGACAGGGTATCGCTACCTGATGTCGGCCAAGCCTTCAGCGACTTCCTCGACCTGCAATTCAAACCGACGAACAAGGAAGAAGGCCGCCTGGAAAGCGAAGGCGGCGGCGGTGTTGCCGTAGGCAATGCCGATATGATCGGTGAAACAGACTACGACTTCGAAGGCCAGACCTATCGCCTGAAAAACGGCGCGGTGGTGATCGCTGCGATTACCTCCTGCACCAACACCTCCAACCCCAGCGTGATGATGGCTGCCGGGCTGGTGGCGAAAAAGGCAGTCGAGAGAGGTCTCAAACGCAAACCGTGGGTGAAAAGTTCCCTGGCGCCAGGCTCCAAAGTGGTCACCGACTACTACAACGCTGCCGGCTTGACCCAGTACCTCGACAAACTGGGCTTTTCCTTGGTGGGCTACGGTTGCACCACCTGTATCGGCAACTCCGGGCCGTTGCCGGAACCGATTGAAAAAGCCATCCAGAAAGCCGACCTCACCGTGGCCTCGGTACTCTCGGGCAACCGTAACTTCGAAGGCCGGGTTCACCCGCTGGTAAAAACCAACTGGCTGGCCTCCCCGCCCTTAGTAGTTGCTTACGCCCTGGCCGGCAGCGTGCGGATTGACATCAGCAGTGAGCCGCTGGGTGAAGGCAAAGACGGCAAGCCGGTGTACCTGCGGGACATCTGGCCCAGTAGCCAGGAAATTGCCGATGCCGTGGCACAGGTCAGCACAAGCATGTTCCACAAGGAATACGCCGATGTGTTTGCCGGTGACGAACAATGGCAAGCTATTGAAGTGCCGCAAGCCGCGACTTACGTGTGGCAGAAGGACTCCACCTATATCCAGCATCCACCGTTCTTTGACAACATTGCCGGCCCGCTTCCGGTGATCAAGGACGTCCAGGGCGCCAACGTCCTGGCCTTGCTCGGGGACTCGGTGACCACTGACCACATCTCCCCCGCCGGTAATATCAAGACCGACAGCCCCGCCGGGGATTACCTGCGTGAGCAAGGCGTCGAGCCCAGGGACTTCAACTCCTACGGCTCCCGCCGGGGCAATCATGAAGTGATGATGCGCGGCACCTTCGCCAATATCCGCATCCGCAACGAAATGCTCGGCGGGGAGGAAGGCGGCAATACGATCTATATCCCTACCGGGGAGAAAATGCCGATCTACGATGCGGCCATGAAATACCAGGCCTCCAGCACGCCGTTGGTGGTCATCGCCGGTCAGGAATACGGCACTGGGTCGAGCCGCGACTGGGCAGCCAAGGGCACCAACCTGCTGGGGGTCAAAGCGGTGATTGCCGAGAGTTTCGAACGAATTCACCGTTCCAATCTGGTGGGCATGGGCGTGCTGCCGTTGCAGTTCAAGCTGGACCAGAACCGTAAGGCGCTAAAGCTGACCGGTAAGGAGAAGATCGACATTCTCGGGCTGACCAATGCCCAGATTGAGCCACGAATGAACCTGACGCTGGTCATTACCCGAGAAGATGGCAGCCGCGAGAAGGTCGACGTGCTGTGCCGGATCGACACCCTCAATGAAGTCGAGTACTTCAAGGCGGGCGGGATTCTGCACTATGTGTTGCGGCAGTTGATTGCCTCGTAACTGACACGCTCTATACACAACACCGCCTTTTTAGGCGGTGTTTTCACTTTTACCGTGAGTGGCGGTCGGTTCAAGCCTGGATAGCGCGGCGATTGCCACGCTTTTTGGCTTGAATCCGCTGTATTTCGGACTATTTGCCTATCCGATGCTTGCTGGCTGAACGCCACATCAGCACAAGAGAGCAGCCCGCACCAGCACCTGCGGGCTACGGTGTGATGGCGCGCTGATTATTGCAAAAACAAGTTAAATAAAACCCTGCGATGGTCGACAACCTGTCAAAGCCTTGTGGATTGAACAACCATGCGTAATAACCAGCCCGTTACCCACCGCGAACGTACCTTCCCCACTCAGCAACGGTTGATTTCCACCACCGATGCCAAAGGCGTGATCACGTACTGCAACGACGCGTTTGTCGAGATCAGTGGGTTTTCCCGGGACGAACTGATGCGTGCCCCGCACAATCTGGTTCGTCACCCGGATGTACCTGCGGCCGTTTTCGCCCATATGTGGTCCACACTCAAACAAGGCTTGCCGTGGATGGGCATCGTCAAGAACCGCTGCAAGACCGGCGATCACTATTGGGTCAACGCTTATGTGACACCGGTCTTCGACGGCAATCAGGTGATCGGCTACGAGTCGGTGCGGGTCAAGCCCTCCGCCGAGCAGATCCGCCGGGCCGAAGCGCTTTACCAGCGCATCAACCAGGGTAAGTCGGCCATCCCGAGCAGTGACAAATGGCTGCCGGTGCTGCAGGACTGGCTGCCGTTTATCCTGGTCAGCCAGTTGAGCTTTCTGATCGGAATCTGGTTCGACTCCCACTGGGGCTTCGCCCTGGCAGCCGCGCTTTCCGTACCTCTAGGCCTGATGGGCCTGTCCTGGCAACAGCGCGGCCTCAAGCGTTTGCTGCGCCTAACCGAGCAAACCACCTCCGACCCGCTGATCGCGCAGATGTACACCGACAGCCGTGGTGCCCAGGCGCGCCTGGAGATGTCGATCCTCAGCCAGGAAGCACGGTTGAAGACCTGCCTTACCCGCTTGCAGGACACCGCCGAACACCTCAACGAGCAGGCGCGCAAGTCCAATACACTGGCTCATAACAGTTCCAGCGGCCTGGAGCGCCAGCGGGTGGAGACTGAACAAGTCGCCACCGCCGTCAATCAAATGGCCGCGACGACTCAGGAAGTCGCCAGCCATGTGCAGCGCACCGCCGATGCGACCCAGGAAGCCAATCGCCTGACCGGGCGTGGTCGCGATATCGCCGGGGAAACCCGCGAAGCCATTCAGCGCCTGTCGGTGGCAGTCGGGGAAACCGGGCTGACCGTGACCCAACTGGCCAAGGACAGCGACGAAATCGGCGGCGTGGTCGATGTGATCAAGGGCATTGCCGACCAGACCAACCTGCTGGCGTTGAACGCAGCCATCGAAGCGGCCCGTGCCGGCGAGATGGGGCGTGGCTTTGCCGTGGTGGCGGATGAAGTGCGCCAACTGGCCCAGCGTACCAGCGAGTCCACCGGGCAGATCCATGCCCTGATCGCCAAACTGCAGCAGACCGCCAGCACCGCCGTACAGACCATGTCTGCTGGGCATCGCCAGGCCGAAGAAGGCGTGGCGAAGGTGATGGAGGCCGATCAGGCGTTGGTGGGTATCAGCGAAGCAGTGGCCAATATCACCGACATGACCACCCAGATCGCCGCCGCTACCGAAGAGCAAAGCGCCGTGGCCGAAGAGATCAGCCGCAACATCAGCACCATTGCGCTGTTGGCGGATCAGACTTCGGAGCAGGCTTTGAACTCGGCCCAGTTGAGTGAAGAGCTGACGCATACCGCCAATACTCAGTACTCGCTGGTAGAGCGGTTTAACCGCTAGACCGCTATCGCAGGCAAGGCAGCTCCCACATTTGACTGGATTCACAAATCAAAATGTGGGAGCCGGGCTTGCCCGCGATGGGCCCCTAAGTGCCACCAAGAAAACTTGAGACCTTCACCGCCGCCGCCTCCAGATGCTGCTCATGACTGAATCCCGAAGCCTTCAACGGCTTCAAGTCATGATCCCCCGCCACCAGCCACATCACCTCGATGCTCGGCGATAGCTCATATCCTTCCACTGCCTGGCGATTACCCAGCGCATCACGCTCGCCCTGGACAATCAAGGTGTGCGCTTTTAACCCAGCCAAATGCTCAATCCGAGGCTTTTGTGGCTTGCCTACCGCATAAAACGGATAGCCTAAACACACCAGCCCATCAGCCCCCACTTCATCTGCCAGCAAACTGGCCATCCGCCCGCCCATGGACTTGCCGCCGATGGCCAGGCGCCCAGTGACATGTTGTCGCACCAGGGCATATACCTCACGCCAGGACTCCAGCAGTTTTGGGGCCGGGTTGGGCGGGCGCTTGCCGCCATCCAGGCGCCGTTGGGCCATGTAGGGAAACTCGAAGCGCAACACGTTGATGCCACGGCCGGAAAGGCGCGCAGCCATATCGCTCATGAAGCTGCTATCCATCGGCGCGCCGGCGCCGTGGGCAAAAATCAGCGTCACCGGATCGCCAGAAACCGCGCCTGAGGCAACATCCCATAACCAGCCATGTTCACGCACACAGTGCGCCCATTGATCCTCGTCAATACCGGCCTTGTGTTCTTTACCCATGCTTACCTCGCTTTTTAGTCTGCCTATAACTACAGCCGAAGTGTCGCACCTGCTTCGATTGAACCGTGGATGGGGAACCATGAACACTACAATCAGTACCGCCTATAACTACAAGGTGGTCCGCCAATTCGCCATTATGACGGTGGTCTGGGGCATCGTCGGAATGGGGCTCGGGGTTTTTCTCGCAGCCCAGTTGGTATGGCCGGAACTCAACTTCAACTTGCCTTGGACCAGCTTCGGCCGCTTGCGCCCGTTGCACACCAACGCGGTGATCTTCGCCTTCGGCGGCTGCGCACTGTTTGCAGCGTCCTTTTACTCGGTGCAACGCACCTGCCAAACCCAGCTGTTCGCGCCGAAAGTCGCCGCGTTCTGCTTCTGGGGCTGGCAACTGGTCATCCTGTTGGCAGCGATTTCCCTGCCTCTGGGTTACACCAGCTCCAAGGAATACGCCGAACTGGAATGGCCGATCGACATCCTGATCACCATCGTCTGGGTCGCCTACGCCATTGTGTTCTTCGGCACGTTGATGAAGCGCAACACCAAACATATCTACGTCGGTAACTGGTTCTTCGGTGCGTTCATCATCACCGTAGCCATCCTGCATATCATCAACAACCTGGAAGTCCCGGTTAGCCTGACCAAGTCCTACTCCCTGTACGGCGGTGCGACGGATGCCATGGTGCAATGGTGGTACGGCCACAACGCTGTAGGCTTCTTCCTCACTGCAGGCTTCCTGGGGATGATGTACTACTTCGTGCCGAAACAGGCCGAGCGTCCGGTGTACTCCTATCGCTTGTCCATCGTACACTTCTGGGCACTGATCACCCTTTACATCTGGGCCGGTCCTCACCACCTGCACTACACCGCACTGCCGGACTGGGCACAGTCCCTGGGCATGGTGATGTCGCTGGTGCTGCTGGCTCCGAGTTGGGGCGGCATGATCAACGGCATGATGACCCTCTCGGGCGCCTGGCATAAGTTGCGCAGCGACCCGATCCTGCGCTTCCTCGTGGTCTCCCTGGCGTTCTACGGCATGTCGACCTTCGAAGGCCCGATGATGGCCATCAAGACCGTCAACGCCCTCTCCCACTACACCGACTGGACCATCGGCCACGTACACGCCGGCGCCCTCGGTTGGGTAGCGATGATTTCCATCGGCGCGCTGTACCACATGATCCCGAAAATCTTCGGCCGCGAGCAGATGTACAGCCTCGGTTTGATCAACGCGCACTTCTGGCTGGCTACCATCGGCACCGTGCTCTACATCGCGTCGATGTGGGTCAACGGCATCGCCCAGGGCCTGATGTGGCGTGCAATCAACGAAGACGGCACCCTGACCTACTCCTTCGTCGAAACCCTGGTGGCCAGCCACCCAGGCTTTGTCGTGCGGCTGGTGGGCGGTGCGATCTTCCTCAGCGGCATGTTCCTGATGGCCTGGAACACCTGGCGCACCGTGCGGGCAGCACAACCTGCCGAAGTCGCCGCTGCGGCGCAGATGGCCTGAGGAGTCAGTCATGAAACACGAAATTATTGAAAAGAACGTCGGCCTGCTGATGCTGCTGATGGTGCTCGCCGTGAGCATCGGCGGCCTGACGCAGATCGTCCCGCTGTTCTTCCAGGACGTCACCAACAAACCGGTGGAAGGCATGAAGCCCTACACCGCGCTGCAACTGGAAGGTCGCGACATCTACATCCGTGAAGGCTGCGTACAGTGCCACTCGCAGATGATCCGGCCGTTCCGTGCCGAGACCGAGCGTTATGGTCACTACTCGGTCGCCGGTGAAAGCGTCTGGGATCACCCGTTCCTGTGGGGCTCCAAGCGTACCGGGCCGGACCTGGCTCGCGTCGGCGCACGCTACTCGGACGACTGGCACCGCGCGCACTTGTACAACCCGCGCAACGTGGTGCCGGAATCGAAGATGCCGGCCTATCCATGGCTGGTCACCGCCCAGGTCGACAACAGCCACACCGAAACCAAGCTCAAGGTCATGCGCACCCTCGGCGTGCCGTACACCGACGCGGACATCACCGCCGCCGTGGACAGCCTCAAGGGCAAGACCGAAATGGACGCACTTGTCTCCTACCTGCAAGTGCTCGGCACTGCAATCAAGAGCAAGAGGTGAACCATGGGTTTTGAACTTGATACCGGAATGATCCGCGGCCTCGGCACGCTGGTGGTGGCAATTGCCTTCATCGGCCTGTCGCTGTGGGTGTTCAACTCCAAGCGCAACCCGGAGTTCGCCGAGGCTTGCCTGCTGCCATTTGCCGATGAACCGTTGCCAAACACCACCGGCACCCCATCCGACGCTCACGAAGAGCCTGTAACAAGGAGCATTCGGCCATGACTACCTTCTGGAGTACATGGATCTGTGTACTGACCATCGGCAGCCTGATCGGCCTGACCTGGCTGTTGTTTGGTACCCGCAAGGGCGAAACCAAGGGCAGCGTCGACCAGACCATGGGCCACGCCTTCGACGGGATTGAGGAGTACGACAATCCCCTGCCCCAATGGTGGTTCATGTTGTTCGCCGGGACTTTGGTGTTCGCCGTCGGCTACCTGATCCTCTATCCGGGCCTGGGCAACTGGAAAGGTGTGTTGCCAGGCTATGAAGACGGCTGGACCCAGACCAAGGAATGGGACAAGGAAATGGCCAAGGCCGACGCCAAGTTTGGGCCGATCTTCGCCAAATTCGCAGCCATGCCCGTGGAAGAAGTCGCCAAAGACCCGCAAGCGCTGAAAATGGGCGGTCGCCTATTTGCCTCCAACTGCGCGGTGTGCCACGGCTCCGATGCCAAGGGCGCCTACGGCTTCCCCAACCTGGCGGACAACAACTGGCGCTGGGGCGGTTCGGCGGATGCGATCAAGCTCACCATCATGAGCGGTCGTCACGCGGCCATGCCAGCCTGGGGTGAAGTACTGGGCGAGGACGGAGTCAAGAACGTTGCCGCCTACGTACGTCACGATCTGGCCAAGCTGCCATTGCCTGCTGACAGCAATGTCGACATGGCGGCCGGCCAGGTGGCGTTCAGCACTACGTGCGTCGCCTGCCACGGTCCTGATGGCCATGGCGTTGAAGCCATGGGCGCGCCGAACCTGACGCAGCCAGGCGGTTTCATCTACGGCACCAGCCTGGCACAGTTGCAACAGACGATCCGTCATGGTCGCCAGGGCCAGATGCCGGCGCAGGAAGTACTGCAAGGCAATGACAAGGTGCATTTGCTGGCCGCGTACGTCTATAGCCTGTCTCAGAAGCAGGAGTAAGCTGCAAGCTGCAAGAGAAGAGCCCAAAACTTGGATCTTGCAGCTGCTTTCAACAGCCACGCCCTACCCCTTCCCCCCTTCAAACTTGTTGCTTGCAGCTTAAAGCTGCGCGACTGCGCCCTATTGTCACACCCTCCCAAAGCACAACTTCCCCCTCCTGCCATTCGGGTCTACGCTTGTTTTGACAGTGGACCGGCATTGGCCGGTCGCAGGCCGACTTGCACTCGATGGGTTAGACATTTCTGCTCGATGACAGGCGCAAAGGCTGGTAGTTACCGGCTGTCGTGCCACTGACCATTCGTCACCTGAACAGCTTGTTTACACACGCACCGTTACAAGTACCTTCGACCCTCTGATTTTCCTGTTCGCTCCGTCAGCTTTTAATTGCGGATTTTGTCCTTACACCAAACATGGAAAGGGCGCAGAATCTGGTTTTGAACGCATTGACGCAAGTCAGGTTGCGTTGCAATACCCCCCCGCTTTCTACATACTTGCGGCCGATTTTTATCCTAATAAAACACCTAAACCGTGGAACCTTAGAATGAGCACAGCAATCAGTCCGACTGCTTATAACTATAAGGTAGTCCGCCAGTTCGCCATCATGACGGTGGTCTGGGGGATCCTTGGCATGGGGCTCGGTGTCTTCATCGCCTCGCAACTGGTCTGGCCGGAGTTGAACTTCGACCTGCCATGGACGACGTTTGGACGCCTACGCCCGCTGCACACCAACCTGGTGATCTTCGCCTTCGGCGGATGTGCACTGTTTGCCACCTCCTACTATGTCGTGCAGCGAACCTGCCAGACGCGACTGATCTCCGACAGCCTCGCTGCGTTCACCTTCTGGGGATGGCAAGCGGTCATCGTCGGCGCCATCATCACCTTGCCAATGGGTTTCACCACCACCAAGGAATACGCGGAATTGGAATGGCCCCTTGCCATCCTTCTGGCGATCGTCTGGGTGACCTATGGCATCGTGTTCTTCGGCACCATCGTCAAGCGCAAGACCAAGCACATCTATGTCGGCAACTGGTTCTACGGCGCATTTATCGTCGTGACGGCGATGTTGCACATCGTCAACCACGCGTCTCTGCCGGTGAGTTTCTTCAAGTCCTACTCGGCGTACGCCGGTGCGACTGACGCGATGATCCAATGGTGGTACGGCCACAACGCCGTAGGTTTCTTCCTGACCACCGGCTTCCTGGGGATGATGTACTACTTCGTGCCGAAACAGGCCGAGCGTCCGATCTACTCCTATCGCCTGTCCATCGTGCACTTTTGGGCGCTGATCACCCTGTACATCTGGGCCGGTCCTCACCACTTGCACTACACCGCATTGCCGGATTGGGCGCAGTCCCTGGGCATGGCCATGTCGATCATCCTGCTGGCTCCAAGCTGGGGCGGCATGATCAACGGCATGATGACCCTCTCGGGCGCGTGGCATAAGCTGCGTACCGACCCGATCCTGCGCTTCCTCGTGGTGTCTTTGGCGTTCTACGGCATGTCGACTTTCGAAGGGCCGATGATGGCCATCAAGACGGTCAACTCGCTGTCCCACTACACCGACTGGACCATCGGCCACGTACACGCCGGCGCCCTCGGTTGGGTAGCGATGATCTCCATCGGCGCGCTGTACCACATGATTCCCAAGGTCTTCGGCCGTGCGCAGATGCACAGTACTGCCCTGATCAATACGCACTTCTGGCTCGCGACCATCGGTACCGTGCTCTACATCGCCTCGATGTGGGTCAACGGCATCACCCAGGGCCTGATGTGGCGTGCAATCAACGATGACGGCACCCTCACCTACTCCTTCGTCGAAGCGCTGCAAGCCAGCCATCCTGGCTTCATCGTTCGCGCCATCGGCGGTGCGTTCTTTGCCAGCGGCATGTTGTTCATGGCCTACAACGTCTGGCGCACCGTTCGCGCCTCGACCCCGGCTGAAGCTGAAGCCGCCGCTCAGATCGCTGTCGTTGGAGCTCACTGATGAAGCATGAAGTAGTCGAGAAGAATATCGGCCTGCTGGCCTTCTTCATGGTTATCGCCGTGAGCATCGGCGGCCTGACCCAGATCGTTCCGCTGTTTTTCCAGGACGTGACCAACAAGCCGGTGGAAGGCATGAAGCCGCGCACCGCCCTTGAACTGGAAGGCCGCGACATTTACATCGCCAACGGCTGTGTCGGTTGCCACTCGCAGATGATCCGGCCGTTCCGCGCAGAGACTGAACGCTACGGCCACTACTCGGTCGCCGGAGAAAGCGTCTGGGACCACCCGTTCCTGTGGGGTTCCAAGCGTACCGGTCCGGACCTGGCCCGTGTCGGCGGTCGTTACTCCGATGACTGGCAGCGTGCGCACTTGTACAACCCGCGCAACGTGGTGCCCGAGTCGAAAATGCCGGCGTACCCGTTCCTCGTGGAAAACAAGCTCGACGGCAAGGACACTGCGAAGAAAATGGAAGTCTTGCGCACCCTGGGCGTGCCTTACACCGACGAAGACATCGCCGGTGCCAAGGATGCCGTGAAGGGCAAGACCGAAATGGACGCGCTGGTGGCCTATCTGCAAGGCCTTGGCACCATCATCAAAAGCAAACGGTGATCTAAATGGATATCGGGATGATTCGAGGCCTGGGCACCGTTGTCGTGATGGTGGCCTTTATCGGCCTGGCCTTGTGGGTGTTCAGCCCCAAGCGCAAGTCAGAGTTTGAAGACGCGACCTTGCTGCCTTTCGCGGATGATCCCGAAGCCATCAAGCACGTCGAGCAAGCTTCTAGGAGTAACAAAGAATGACTACGTTCTGGAGTCTGTACGTCACAGTCCTCAGTCTGGGTACCATCTTCGCCCTGACCTGGCTGCTGCTGTCGACCCGCAAGGGTCAGCGCGCCGAGCAAACGGACGAGACGGTTGGCCACTCGTTCGACGGGATCGAGGAATACGATAACCCGCTGCCTAAATGGTGGTTCATGCTGTTCGTCGGCACCATCATCTTCGCCCTCGGCTACCTGGTGCTGTACCCAGGCCTGGGCAACTGGAAAGGCCTGCTGCCAGGCTACGCCTACCTCGACAATGACAAGCAAACCCCGTTCGCCAACGGCCAAAGCGGCTGGACCGGCGTACACGAGTGGGAAAAGGAAATGGCCAGGTCGGACGCCAAGTTCGGCCCGATCTTCGCCAAATTCGCTTCCATGCCCATTGAAGAAGTGGCCAAGGACCCGCAAGCCTTGAAGATGGGTGGCCGTCTGTTCGCCTCCAACTGCTCGGTGTGCCACGGTTCCGACGCCAAGGGTGCCTACGGCTTCCCCAACCTGACCGACGCCGACTGGCGCTGGGGCGGCGAGCCGGAAACCATCAAGACCACCATCATGGCGGGTCGCCACGCGGTGATGCCAGGTTGGGCCGAAGTCATTGGCGAGCAAGGCGTTGCCGACGTCTCCGGCTTCGTACTGACCAAGCTCGACGGCCGCAAGCTGCCGGAAGGCGCCAAGGCTGACGTAGCCAACGGCGAGAAACTATTCGCCGCCAACTGCGTGGCCTGCCACGGTCCTGCTGGCAAAGGCACGCCAGCCATGGGCGCGCCTGACCTGACTCATCCGGGCGCGTTCATCTACGGTTCAAGCTACGCCCAACTGCAGCAGACCATCCGTTACGGCCGCCAGGGCCAGATGCCTGCCCAAGAGCAGTTGCAAGGCAACGACAAGGTGCACCTGCTGGCCGCTTACGTTTACAGCCTGTCCCATGGGGAAAAGGCCGCTGACGCCAAGTAAGTAAGCAAGCTGCAATAAAAAACGGCCCCGCCAGTGAAAATTGGCGGGGCCGTTTTTTTTGGCCATTGCTCTGGAACGCCTTAGCCACTAAGTTGCAAGGGTGATGTTTTTTTAGCGAGGCACAGCCATGAGCAATGAGGCAATCATCCAGGATTGAGCCCTCAGCACCCAAAAACCGTCCATACTTCACCTGTCAATTGATTCAAGTCATTTACACCATCAATTGATTTCTCCCAACGCGACCAAAGGTCGCACCCGTTCGCCAGTACTACAGGCGTATCATTGCGCCACTGCAACACCCTTATTTTGACCCCGGCTGGCACGTACTGGCCGAGGCAAATCTCCACTGCCGTGGGATGCAATGATGAGCAACCAGATTCCGGTACATGACGTTACCCCGCCTGCCAAAAACTCAAGCAACACCGTCGATCTCTACGCGTCTCGGGAGAAAATCTACACCCGTGCCTTCACCGGACTGTTTCGCAATTTGCGGATGCTCGGTGGCGCCGGGTTGTTCCTGCTTTATTTCGGCACGGTGTGGCTGAACTGGGGCGGTCATCAGGCCGTCTGGTGGAACCTGCCGGAGCGTAAGTTCTTTATTTTTGGTGCGACATTCTGGCCCCAGGATTTCATCCTGCTGTCAGGCATCCTGATTATTTCCGCGTTTGGCCTGTTCTTCATCACCGTGTACGCCGGACGTATCTGGTGCGGTTATACCTGCCCGCAAAGCGTGTGGACCTGGATCTACATGTGGTGTGAAAAAGTCACCGAAGGCGACCGCAACCAGCGAATCAAGCTGGACAAGGCGCCGATGAGCGCCAACAAGTTACTGCGCAAGTTCAGCAAGCACAGCCTGTGGCTACTCATCGGCTTTGTCACCGGCATGACCTTCGTCGGCTACTTCTCGCCAATTCGCGAGCTGGTGTTCGAGTTTTTTACCGGACAAGCCGATGGCTGGTCGTATTTCTGGGTCGGTTTCTTCACCCTCGCCACCTACGGCAACGCCGGCTGGCTGCGTGAGCAGGTGTGCATTTATATGTGCCCCTATGCGCGCTTCCAGAGTGTGATGTTCGACAAGGACACCCTGATCGTCTCCTACGATCCGCGCCGTGGCGAAAGCCGTGGCCCGCGCAAGAAAGGCATCGACTACAAGGCCCAGGGCCTGGGGGACTGCATTGATTGCACCATGTGCGTGCAGGTCTGCCCCACCGGCATCGACATCCGCGACGGCCTGCAGATCGAGTGCATCGGCTGTGCTGCGTGCATCGACGCCTGTGACAACATCATGGACAAGATGGATTACCCTCGCGGGTTGATCAGCTACACCACCGAACACAACCTGTCCGGGCAGAAAACCCACAAGCTGCGCCCGCGCCTGATCGGTTATGCCCTGGTGCTGCTGGCGATGATCAGCTTATTGGCCACCGCTTTCTTCATGCGTTCGCTGGTGGGTTTCGACGTCAGCAAGGACCGGGTGCTGTACCGCGAAAACGCCGAAGGGCGGATCGAGAACGTCTACAGCCTGAAAATCATGAACAAGGACCAGCGCGACCACACCTATGTGCTGGATGCCAGCGGCCTGCCGGACCTCAAGCTGCAAGGCAAACGCGAGATCAAGGTGGCTGCCGGGGAAATCTTCAGCATGCCGGTGGAACTGTCGAGCGCGCCGGAGCAAATGCCGTCGAGCACCAACGAGGTCAAGTTCATCCTCAAGGATGCCGACGATGACAGCGTCCACGTTGAAGCCAAGAGCCGATTCATCGGCCCTCAAATTCGTTAAAAGAGAGCAGAACAATGCCCGTAGCAACTGCCGCAAGCCCCTGGTACAAGCACCTCTGGCCCTGGATCATCATTGGCATCCTGGCCTGCTCGGTGACCTTGACCTTGACCATGGTGACCATCGCGGTGAACAACCCGGACAACCTGGTCAACGACAACTACTACGAAGCAGGCAAAGGCATCAACCGCTCTCTGGACCGCGAACTGCTGGCCCAAACCCTGCAACTGCGCGCCACCCTACACCTGGATGCACTGACCGGCGAAGTCGAGCTACGCCTGAGCGGCAACAGCCAGCCTGCCACCGTGGAGCTGAACCTGATTTCGCCCACCCAGCCGGAAAAGGATCGCAAGATCGTCCTGGCTCGCAGCGAAAGCGAACCGGGCCGTTACATTGGCCAAGTGACGGACAAGGTTGAAGGTCGTCGTTTTGTTGAGCTGCTGGGTGTACAGGACGCCAAGACCTGGCGCATGTTTGAAGAGGAAGATGTCAGCCATGACAAGGACTTGATGCTCGGTGACGAACCGTTGCAGGGTGCTGAAGACCTGAAAAACTAAATCCTGCGCATCGCGCATCGCGGGCTTGCCTGCGATGAGGCCCTCCCAGCCGACATAGATCCAGACCATGACCACCCCCTGCTACCACTGCGCCCTCCCCGTCCCGCCCGGCAGCCGGTTCACCGCCGTAATCCTCGGCCAGACCCGCGAGCTTTGCTGCCCGGGTTGCCAGGCCGTGGCCGAGGCGATTGTCGCCGGTGGTCTGGAAAGCTATTACCAGCACCGCAGTGAAGCGTCGGCTAACCCCGAAGCGCTGCCGGTGCAGTTGGTGGACGAATTGGCGCTGTACGACCGTGCCGACGTGCAAAAACCTTTCGTACGTCACGACGGCGACCTGGCCGAAGCCACCTTGCTGATGGAAGGCATCAGTTGCGCCGCCTGTGGCTGGTTGATCGAAAAACACCTGCGCAGCCTGCCTGCGGTGGCCGAGGCGCGGCTAAACCTGTCCAACCACCGATTGCAGGTGCGCTGGGCAGACGCGCAATTACCGTTGAGCCAACTGCTCAGCGAACTGCGCCACATCGGTTACGCCGCCCACCCTTATCAGGCCGACCGCGCCGCCGAGCAACTGGCCAGCGAAAACCGCCTGGCCCTGCGTCAACTGGGTGTGGCTGGGCTGCTGTGGTTCCAGGCGATGATGGCAACCATGGCCACCTGGCCGGAATTCAACATCGACCTGAGCCCGGAGCTGCACATCATCCTGCGCTGGGTCGCACTGTTTCTCACCACGCCCATTGTTTTCTACAGCTGCGCGCCGTTTTTCAAGGGCGCCATGCGCGACCTGCGTACCCGCCACCTGACCATGGATGTCTCGGTTTCCCTGGCCATCGGCGGCGCTTACCTGGCCGGTATCTGGACCGCCATTACCGGCGTTGGCGAACTGTATTTCGATGCTGTCGGCATGTTCGCCCTATTCCTGCTGGCCGGGCGCTACCTGGAGCGTCGCGCCAGGGAGCGCACTGCTGCCGCCACGGCGCAGTTGGTCAACCTGCTGCCTGCGTCGTGCCTGCGTCTAAGCGGCGACGGCCAGAGCGAACGCATCCTGCTCCGAGAGTTGGGGCTTGGAGATCGAGTGCTGGTACACCCGGGGGCAATCCTGCCGGCGGACGGGGTGATCCTCGACGGCCAGTCGAGCATCGACGAATCCCTGCTGACCGGCGAATACCTGCCGCAGCCTCGCCAAATTGGCGACGCCGTTACCGCAGGCACCCTGAACGTCGAAGGCGCGCTGACCGTGGAAGTCCGCGCCCTGGGCCACGACACGCGCCTGTCAGCCATCGTGCGCCTGCTGGAGCGAGCCCAGGCGGAGAAACCCCGGCTGGCGGAAATCGCCGATCGCGCCGCCCAATGGTTCCTGCTGTGCTCGCTGATTGCCGCCGCCGTGATCGGCCTGCTGTGGTGGGAACTGGATTCGTCGCGGGCATTCTGGATCGTCCTGGCGATGCTGGTAGCGACCTGCCCTTGCGCGCTGTCCCTGGCGACACCCACTGCGCTGACTGCCGCTACCGGCACCCTGCACAAACTGGGTTTGCTACTCACTCGCGGCCATGTGCTGGAAGGCCTGAACCAGATTGACACAGTGATTTTCGACAAGACCGGCACCCTCACCGAGGGCCGACTGGCGTTACGCGCAATCCGACCACTGAGCGTGCTGGACAGTGACGAGTGCCTGGGCCTGGCTGCTGCCCTGGAAAATCGTTCGGAACACCCGATTGCCCGCGCCTTCGGCCGCGCACCGCTGGCAGCTGACGAAGTGCTCAGTACGCCGGGCCTGGGGCTCGAAGGTCGGGTCGGCGAGCGCCGCTTGCGCATCGGCCAACCGGGTTTTGTCTGCGCGCTGAGTGGTTGCCCGATCCCGGCCTCGCCAGATGAAGCCGGGCAATGGTTGCTGCTGGGCGACACCAACGGCGCCCTGGCCTGGTTTGTCCTCGATGACCGCTTGCGCAGCGACGCCCCGGCATTGCTGGCCGCGTGCAAGGCGCGGGGCTGGCGTACGCTGCTGCTGTCAGGAGACAGTTCGCCGATGGTTGCCAGCGTTGCCGCCGAGTTGGGTATCGACGAAGCCCACGGCGGCCTGCGCCCGGATGACAAGTTGCAAGTGCTGCAGCAACTGCACAAGGAAGGCCGCAAGGTGCTGATGCTCGGCGACGGCGTCAACGACGTGCCGGTGCTGGCCGCCGCCGATATCAGCGTGGCCATGGGTTCAGCCACGGACCTGGCAAAAACCAGTGCCGACGCCGTGCTGCTGTCCAACCGCCTCGACGCGTTGGTGCAAGCCTTCAGCCTGGCGCGGCGTACCCGTCGGGTAATCATTGAGAACCTGCTCTGGGCCGGTCTGTACAATGGCCTCATGTTGCCATTTGCCGCCCTCGGCTGGATCACTCCGATATGGGCAGCGATCGGCATGTCCCTCAGTTCGTTGACCGTGGTGCTCAACGCCCTGCGCCTGACTCGCCTGCCGAGCGGGCCAGCCTTGGGCCCCGCCCCCGTAACCCGTCCGCTGCCGGCCTGAGCCGCGCGGGCATGGAGTACAGATGCCAGCTCTTTACGTGATGATTCCGGCGGCGCTATTGATCGTGGCCATCGCCATTTACATCTTCTTCTGGGCGGTGGACAGCGGTCAGTACGATGACCTCGACGGCCCGGCCCATACCGTGCTGTTCGACGACCAGGACCCCAATCACCTGGCCGGGGTCGATGAGGCCAATCGCCCGACGACCACCGATCAAACCGCCAAACCCAAAGACCCACCCCATGCTTGAACTGGCGCCGTTACTGGTTTCAGCGCTGATCCTCGGCCTGTTGGGCGGCGGTCATTGCCTGGGCATGTGCGGTGGCCTGATGGGCGCGCTGACCCTGGCGATCCCCAAGGAGCAGCGCAGCCGGCGCTTTCGCTTGTTGCTGGCCTACAATCTGGGGCGAGTTCTCAGCTATGCCACGGCAGGCGTGCTGATCGGCCTGGCGGGCTGGGCGGTGGCCAACAGCCCGGCGGCGATGTTCATGCGTATCCTCGCTGGGCTGCTGCTGATCACCATGGGCCTGTACCTGGCCGGCTGGTGGAGCGGCCTGACCCGCATCGAAAGCCTCGGTCGCGGCCTGTGGCGCTATATCCAGCCGGTTGCCAACCGTTTGCTGCCGGTGTCCAGCCTACCCCGCGCCTTGCTGCTGGGCGCGCTGTGGGGCTGGTTGCCGTGCGGATTGGTCTACAGCACCTTGCTGTGGGCGGCCAGCCAGGGCAATGCATTGGACAGCGGCCTGCTGATGCTGGCGTTCGGCCTCGGCACCTGGCCGGTATTGCTGGCCACGGGACTCGCGGCCGAGCGGGTAACCGCCCTGCTGCGCAAACGCAGCGTGCGCATGACGGGTGGCTTGCTGGTGATCCTGTTCGGAATCTGGACGCTGCCCGGCCCCCACCAGCACTGGCTGATGGGCCATTAAAAGGCTATGTGGCATAGCGCCGCTCCCCGTTGATGCAAATCAAGATGACTGCCCAGCCCAGCCCCTAGACTCGGCCCACTAGTCACTCCGGGAAACGCCCGCATGCTCGACGCCATTCGTTGGGACACTGATCTTATTCATCGCTACGGTCTGGCGGGGCCGCGCTATACCTCGTACCCCACCGTCGCACAATTCGACAGCCAGGTCGGCTCCTTCGACCTACTCCACGCCCTGCGCGACAGCCGAAAGGCCGTTCGCCCATTGTCGCTGTACGTTCACTTGCCGTTCTGCGCCAATATTTGCTACTACTGCGCCTGCAACAAAGTCATCACTAAGGACCGCGGGCGCGCCCAGGCCTATTTGCAACGCCTGGAGCAGGAGATTCAACTGGTGGCCTGCCACCTCGACCCCAACCAGCAAGTGGAGCAATTGCACTTTGGCGGCGGTACACCGACCTTTCTCAGCCACGACGAACTGCGCCAGTTGATGGCCAAGCTGCGCCAGCATTTCAACCTGCTGGACGACGATTCCGGCGACTACGGCATCGAGATCGATCCACGGGAAGCCGATTGGGCCACCATGGGCCTGCTGCGTGAACTGGGCTTCAATCGCGTCAGCATCGGCGTGCAGGACCTCGATCCCGATGTGCAGCGGGCGGTCAATCGCCTGCAAAGCCTGGAAGAAACCCGCGCCGTGATCGATGCTGCGCGGACCTTGCAGTTTCGATCAATCAATATCGACCTGATCTACGGCCTGCCCAAGCAGACGCCGGAGCATTTCGCCCACACCATGGACGAAATAATCAGCCTGCAGCCGGACCGCCTGTCGGTGTTCAACTACGCGCACCTGCCAGAACGCTTCCTGTCCCAGCGACGGATCAACAGCGAAGACCTGCCGGCACCCGCCGACAAACTGCAAATGCAGCAAAACACCATCGAGCAACTGGCCGCCGCTGGCTACAGCTACATCGGCATGGACCACTTCGCCCTGCCCGACGACGAACTGGCCATCGCCCAGGAAGAATCCACCTTACAGCACAATTTCCAGGGCTACACCACCCATGGCCATTGCGACCTGATCGGCCTCGGGGTGTCAGCTATCAGCCAGATTGGTGACCTGTACTGCCAGAACAGCAGCGACCTGAGCCACTACCAAAACTCCCTGGCCGGCGCGCAACTGGCCACCAGTCGCGGCCTGCTCTGTACGACGGACGACCGCTTGCGCAGAGAAGTCATTCAACGGTTGCTCTGCAACTTCAGCCTGGAGTTCGAGGAGATCGAACAGCTCTTCACAATCGATTTTCGCGGCTATTTCGCCGAACTGTGGCCACAACTGGAAGCCATGGCCCGTGATGGCCTGATCGAACTCGACGCCCAAGGGATTCGCACGCTGCCCGCAGGGCGCTTGCTGGTGCACACTGTGTGCATGGTGTTCGATGCCTACCTGGATCAGCAGAATAGGCAGCGTTTTCCCCGGGTGATCTGATCCGGGTTAGCTCATCGATAGAGATGCAGTCTTGAGTGCATCACCGGCGCTCATGCCTTTTATCTCCTTGATCAGGGACGCCTGGGCCGCCGTCAAGCCTGCCTGCAATCCGCTCAATGCTGTTTGCAGGCCGCCTAGCCTGGCCTGGGCCTGTTCAGGGCTAAGGCTCTTGTCGGCCATCACTGCCGCCATTTCCGCCTGTTTTTCTACGATCTGCTGTTTGAGCTGACGGATCATCTTCAGCAACTGCTTGACGTTATCCGCCAGCCCGCTGTCGTCGATATCCTCGTTAGCGACTTTCTCGGCGGCTGCAGCTTTCAGCGAAGCCCCGGAAAAAGTCACGGTCACGCCTTCCACCGCCTTGGGCTCACTGAGCAGAGTCGTCTCGGGCGCATCACTTGCGACGCTGTCTTTTTTCGGCTCAGGCATGGTCTGAACATGTGTGCGGGCTGCGAGATTGCCACCGATGGAAAGCATGTATTGAGCCTCCTGGCTCTTGGGTTAATAGCAGTACATCGGCCGCTGGCGGATAATCTTTACATCCTTGCTGTTTTTTTGTACATGCTGGCCTGAAGACCTATGAGTGCGGTACCCTTACTCATCATGTGTGTTTTCCCACCAAGGATTTAAGAAATGTCCGAGCCAGTTAAACTGCGCGCTCATAGCCAGGCTCATTGCAAGGACTGCAGCCTGGCGCCGCTCTGCTTGCCACTTTCGCTGAATCTGGAAGACATGGAAGCGCTGGACGAAATCGTTAAGCGTGGTCGCCCGCTGAAAAAAGGTGAATTCCTGTTTCGCCAGGGTGACAAGTTCGATTCCGTTTATGCCGTTCGCTCGGGCGCCTTGAAGACCTTCAGCCTGAGCGATGGCGGCGAAGAGCAAATCACCGGTTTCCACCTGCCCAGCGAGCTGGTCGGCCTGTCGGGCATGGACACTGAGATTCACCCGGTGTCGGCCCAGGCCCAGGAAACCACTTCGGTGTGTGAAATCCCCTTCGATCGTCTCGATGAGCTGGCCCTGCAATTGCCGCAATTGCGCCGCCAACTGATGCGGGTCATGAGCAGGGAAATTCGCGACGACCAGCAAATGATGTTGCTGCTGTCGAAGAAAACCGCCGACGAGCGGATCGCCACCTTCCTGGTCAACCTGTCGGCGCGGTTCCGTGCCCGTGGTTTCTCGGCCAACCAGTTCCGCCTGAGCATGTCGCGCAACGAAATCGGTAATTACCTGGGCCTGGCGGTGGAAACCGTATCCCGCGTATTCACCCGCTTCCAGCAGAACGAACTGATCGCCGCCGAGGGCAAGGAAGTGCATATCCTCGACCCGATCCAGCTCTGTGCGCTGGCCGGTGGTTCGCTCGACGGCTGAACCAGACACTTGCGGTCGCGCCAACCGGCGAGGCCGCAGGTATACTGCGGGTCCGCTTGCCTCCCAGGACTCCTCGACGATGGTCTTCGATTCGTTCGACATCAAATCCCTGATTCGCCCAGTTATCGACTTCCCCAAGCCTGGGGTGATCTTTCGCGATATCACGCCGCTGTTCCAGTCGCCCAAGGCCTTGCGCCTGGTGGCCGATGCCTTTGTTCACCGCTATGTCGAAACTGAATTCACGCACATCGGCGCGATGGATGCTCGCGGGTTCCTGATCGGTTCGATCATCGCCTATCAGTTGAACAAACCACTGATCCTGTTCCGTAAACAGGGCAAGTTGCCGGCAGACGTGTTGAGCGAGGGTTATCAGACCGAATACGGCGAAGCCTTCCTGGAAGTCCATGCCGACAGCCTGTGTGAAGGGGATTCGGTGCTGATGTTCGATGACCTGATTGCCACCGGCGGCACCCTGATCGCCGCGGCCAACCTGGCACGACGCATGAGCGCGCGAATTTTCGAAGCAGCGGCGATTATTGACCTGCCGGAGTTGGGTGGGTCGCAGAGGCTGGAAGACATGGGTATCCCGACGTTTTGCTTGACGCAGTTTGCGTTGACGGACAAATAACCCGGGTTACAACCCCATCTGCTTGCTGATGATTTCATTCATCACTTCCCGGGTTCCCCCGCCGATGGACAGGATGCGGTTGTCGCGGTACAGCCGCTCCACCAGGCTGCCACGCATGTAACCCAAACCACCGAGGATCTGCACCGCGTCGTAGGTCACGCGGTCGGCGGTGTCGGTGGCGAGGTTCTTGGCCATGGAAATCTCTTTGATCACGCTCTTGCCTGCGGCCATCTTCGCCGCCTGGCGGTAGGTAAATTCCCGGGAGACTTCGACGGCGGTGGCCATTTCCGCCAGGCGATGCTTGAGCACCTGAAACTTGCCGATGGGCTTGCCGAAGGCTTCGCGCTGGGCAGCCCATTTCAGGCTTTCTTCCAGGGCCAGTTGCGCGGTCATGTTGGCCATTAAGGCCAGGGCCAGGCGCTCACTCTGGAAGTTGCCCATGATGCAGGCAAAGCCCATGTTCTCGGCACCGATCAGATTGCCGACAGGCACCTGGCAATCATCGAAGAACAACTCGGCCGTGTCCGACGCCCACCAGCCCATTTTCTTCAGCGGCTGGCCGACGGTGAAGCCAGGGGTGTCCTTTTCCATCAGCAGCAGGCTGATACCACCGAAACCTGGGCCACCGGTACGCACCGCAACGGTGTAGAAATCGGCACGCGCGCCACTGGTGATAAAGGTCTTGCTGCCGCTGACCCGATAATAATCACCCTCGCGTACCGCACGGGTTTGCAGGTTAGCCACATCGGAGCCGCCAGCGGGTTCGGTGACGGCCAGGGCCATGATCTTCTCACCGGCCAACACCTGGGGCACCACATGCTCGCGCACCTCGGGCCGGGCCCATTTGACGATGGGCGGCAGGCCGATATCCAGCGAGCCCAACCCCGCCACTACCCCACCAGAGCCACAGCGCATCAGCTCTTCGCTGGCGGCGACCTTGGCGAACAGGTCACCTTCATGGCTGCCGCCCAGGGCTTCGGGATAGCCGATGCCGAGAATTCCCACCGCGCCTGCCTTGAGGTACAACGCCTTGGGAAAGCTTTCGGCTTCTTCCCATTGCTCGATGCCCGGCAGAATTTCGCGCTCGACGAAACGGCGCACGCTGTCGCGAACCAATTGGTGGCTGGAATCGAAGTATTCCTGATAGGCAGTCATCGGCAAGCTCCACGCAGAGGTGGAGCGAACTTACCAAGCGCTTGCTTGGTTTTCAAGCATGCAATGCTGTAGGGCCCTCGCGCCTACATTGAAAGCATCAAAGAACGATAGGCTTGCGCCCGGCAAACGAGTGCGCCAGGGTGCCGCCATCCACCAACTCCAGCTCGCCACCGAGCGGTACGCCGTGGGCGATGCGCGAGGTGATCAGGCCTTTATTGGCCAGCAGTTGGGCGATGTAGTGAGCGGTCGCTTCGCCTTCCACTGTGGGGTTGGTGGCCAGGATTACTTCAGTAAAGGTGCCCTGCTGTTCGATCCGCGTTACCAACTGCGGAATACCGATAGCCTCCGGGCCTAGGCCATCCAGCGGAGACAAGTGGCCCTTGAGCACAAAGTAACGGCCGCGATAACCGGTCTGCTCCACGGCATAGACGTCCATCGGCCCTTCGACCACGCACAGCAGTGTGTCATCGCGACGCGGGTCGGCGCATTGCGGGCAGAGTTCTTCTTCGGTGAGGGTGCGGCATTGACGACAATGGCCCACACCTTCCATGGCCTGACTCAGAGCCAGGGCCAGACGGGAACCACCGTTGCGATCACGCTCCAGCAGTTGCAGCGCCATGCGCTGGGCGGTTTTCTGGCCGACGCCTGGCAAGGTGCGCAGAGCGTCGATCAGTTGACGAATCAGGGGGCTGAAGCTCATGAGGGAAAGGTCCGACAAAACAACGAGACGCGGTTTATACCCGCGCCCCGGATTAGCGTCAAATGCTCAATCCTCTGTGACACGCACCACCAACTTGCCGAAATTGCGCCCTTCCAGCAAACCGATAAAGGCTTCGGGCGCCTGCTCCAGGCCGTCGACCACGTCTTCGCGGAACTTGATCTTGCCATCGCGCACCCACGGCGCCATGGCGCTGAGGAATTCAGGCTGGCGGTCGCCGTAGTCGTCGAACACGATAAAACCCTGAATCCGCACGCGCTTGGTCAACAAGGTGCGCTGCAGCGCCGGCAACCGATCAGGACCGCTGGGCACTTCGTGAGCGTTGTAGCCAGCGATCAGGCCACACAGGGGAATCCGTGCCTTGGGGTTGAGCAACGGCACCACCGCATCGAACACCTTGCCGCCGACGCTTTCGAAGTAGATGTCCACGCCGTTGAAGCAGGCCTGGGTCAGTTCATCGGCGAAATTCGCGCTCTTGTGGTCGATGCAGGCATCAAAGCCCAATTCGTCCACCACATAGCGGCACTTGTCCGCCCCACCCGCCACACCGACCACGCGCAAGCCCTTGAGCTTGGCCACCTGGCCGACCACCGAACCCACCGCGCCGGACGCAGCCGCCACCACCAGGGTTTCCCCAGCCTTGGGCTGGCCGATGTCCGTCAGGCCCATGTACGCAGTCATGCCAGGCATGCCGAGCACACCCAAGGCCATGGACGGGCTGGCCAGGCCATTGGGTACCGGTATCAGATTGCGGCCATCGCAGATGCTGTGGCTTTGCCAGCCGGTAGAGCCGACTACCAGGTCGCCCACTTCGAATTTCGGGTTACGCGACTGTTCGATACGGCTGACAGCGCCACCGGTCATCACCTCACCGATTTCCACGGGAGCTGCGTAAGACGGCGCATCACTCATGCGACCGCGCATGTAGGGGTCCAGGGACAGGAACAGCGTCTTGAGCAGAACCTGGCCATCGGCCAAATCCGGCAGGGTCACGCGCTCCAGGCGAAAATTCTCCGGCACAGGCGCACCCTGGGGGCGGGAGACCAGAACGATGCGCTGGTTGAGGGTCAGGGCTTCGGTCATCAGTGAGGCTCCTTTATCGGTGAGTAAATCCAACGGTATAGGGTGCAGACACCGACAAGGGCATCGAGGTTCGACAAAACTGCGTAGCCGTTGTCGAGCCCCAGCAAGGCTACGTTGGCCACACCACTGCCATCAAGCTAGGGCACCGAAGCTGCCCCCCCGACGCAGCCTCGTTTCACTCGACAGCTGCGCAATAGACAGGCCCTGCCAATCTACACCGCAAAAAAAATGCCAGGCACGATGCCTGGCATTTTCATATTCACGCTCGCCGATCAGAACGGCAGTTTCATACCCGGCGGCAGTTGCATGCCAGCGGTCACCCCGGACATTTTGTCCTGGCTGTTGGCTTCGATTTTGCGCACGGCGTCGTTGACGGCCGAGGCGAACAGAGCTTCGAGCATTTCCAGATCGTCTTCGCCCACACCTGGCAGCACGCTTGGGTCGATGGTCACGCGCTTGATGTCGTGACGACCGGTCATTACCACGCTGACCATATCGCCGCCGGCTTTACCGGTGACTTCGGCGTTGGCCAGTTCTTCCTGCATCTTGGCCATCTTTTCCTGCATCTGCTGCGCCTGCTTCATCAGGCCGGCCATGCCACCTTTCATCATGGGAATCACCTCAAAAGTACGTGGATCAATTATTAGCCCCGGCTTATGAAACCTGGGTTACCGGGGCTTCGACAGGTTCAATAGTATCGTGGCGAACCACGGCGCCAAACTGCTGCATCATCTGCTGGATGAGCGGATCAGCCTGGATCGACTCTTCAGCCTCGCGCTGGCGGTTTACCCGGCGACGGGAACCGGCCTGGGCCGGGGTTTCCTGCTCGGGTTTGATCAGCTCGATGCTGATCGTCAGGGTGCGCTCGTGGTACTGGTTCAGGGCATCGTTCAATCGGCGCTGCTGGGTGGCGTTGAACAGCGCGCTGTGGGCCGGGTCCAGGTGCAGCAGCCAGTGGTCACCATTAATAGCGATCAAGGTGCAGTTGGCGGCGATGCTACCCGTCATGCCGGAAATCGGCAGTTTCGGGAACAACTCCAGCCATTGCAGCGCCAGGCCGGTAGCCGGCATCGCCGCCGGTTCCGGCTCGGGCTCTGGGGCCGGCTCGGCGGTGTGCTCGCTGGCCAGGTCATCCAGATAGCTATAGGCCGAGTCCATGTCTGGCTCGATGTAGTCTTCGTCCAGCGGCGGCTCGTCATCCAGGTCGACGCCCGGCGTCGCCGCGTCCACGTCGGCGATGGTCGGTTCGGGCACGGGGGCCGAAGCCCATTCCGGTGCATCCGGCACCATGCTGTCCGGAGTTGGCGTCGGCATCGGCGTGAGATCGGGCTGCTCGCCGGCGGTTTCGAGCACAGGCTCGACGGCGGCTTGCTGCTCGATTACCGTCTCTACAGGGTCGTTCCAGGGCAGATCGACCATGGGCAACGGCTCGGGCTCGACAATCGGCTCTGGCACGACAACAGGCGCCACCGGCTCGGCAGGTGCAGGTGCAGGTGCAGGTGCAGGTGCCACAGCCTCCGGCGCCGCAATACTTGGCGCAACCACTGGCGCGACAACCACCGCGCCAGCCACTGGTTTGGCGGAATCAACTGTGGCCTGGCTGATCCCCACTGGCTTTAGCGGCTGTCTCGGCGCATCTGCCGTGTCCGCAGGCCTGAACGCCAGCATGCGCAACAGGACCATTTCGAAACCGCCACGCGGGTCCGGCGCCAGCGGCAAGTCGCGGCGGCCGATCAGGCCCATCTGGTAGTAGAACTGCACATCTTCGGCCGGCAGCGCCTGGGCCAACGCCAACACGCGATCGCGGTCGCCATGACCGTTGTCGACGCCTTCAGGCAACGCCTGGGCAATGGCGACGCGGTGCAGCACGTTGAGAATTTCCGAGAGCACGCCATTCCAGTCCGGGCCTTGCTCGGACAAATGGCGCACAGCTTCAAGCAAGGCCTTGGCATCGCCTTCGATCAGCGCGTGCAGCACGTCAAAGACTTGCCCATGATCGAGGGTGCCGAGCATCGCCCGCACGTCAGCAGCCATGACCTTGCCTTCACCGAAGGCGATGGCCTGGTCGGTGAGGCTCATGGCGTCGCGCATCGAGCCATCGGCGGCACGGCCCAGCAACCACAGGGCGTCGTCTTCGAACGGCACGTTCTCGACACCGAGGACGTGGGTCAAATGCTCGACCACCCGCTCGGGGGTCATGTTCTTCAGGGAGAACTGCAGGCACCGCGACAAAATGGTTGCAGGAAGTTTCTGCGGGTCGGTGGTGGCCAGAATGAATTTAACGTAGGGCGGCGGCTCTTCCAGGGTTTTCAACAGTGCGTTGAAGGAGTGACTGGAAAGCATGTGCACTTCGTCGATCAAGTAGACCTTGAAGCGGCCGCGGCTCGGCGCGTACTGCACGTTGTCCAGCAATTCGCGGGTGTCTTCGACCTTGGTCCGGCTCGCGGCGTCGATCTCGATCAGGTCGATAAAGCGCCCTTCGTCGATCTCCCGGCACACCGAGCAAGTGCCACAAGGCGTCGAGGTGATACCCGTTTCACAGTTCAGGCACTTGGCGATGATCCGCGCGATGGTGGTCTTGCCGACACCCCGGGTACCGGTGAACAGGTAGGCATGGTGCAGCCGCTGGCTGTCCAAGGCATTGATCAGAGCCTTGAGCACATGGGTCTGGCCGACCATTTCGCGGAACGAGCGCGGACGCCATTTACGTGCAAGAACCTGATAACTCATCGAAAACCGTCGCAACTGGGAAGCGGAAGCGGGTAATGCTAGCGGAGCAAGGGGGAAATTGCATCCGGCACGCTCGCCTAATCTGACTAAGCTGGTCTAACCACGCCCTATTAAGGGCTGAAGCCGGAGAGTTTATGCGCGTAGCCCTGGGCGCCTTATGGATGATCGCCACCATCAGTCTGGCGGGGCCCGCACCTTTGCGCTTCTCCATTTCCGACAGCTGGGCCATGCCTATGGTGCAAATCGAGCAGGGCCAGCCGACCCAGGGTATTTTGTATGACCTGATGCTGAGCCTGGCGACCCAGGTTGGCCGCCCGGCACAGTTCCAGGTCCTGGCCCGGGCGCGCATCACCCCCGCCATGGAGCACGGAGAAATCGATGTGCGCTGCTATGTCACGCAAGCCTGGTTGAGCAACCTGTCCGGCGACTACAGCTGGAGTATCCCGCTGTGGGTCCAGCGCAATGTGCTGGTCAGCGCCCACTTGCCGCCGCTGTCGGTGCAACTGGGCAGCCTGGCGCCGCAGCAGATCGGCACGGTGCTCAATTACAGCTACCCAACCCTCGAACCGCGCTTCGCCAGCGGCCAGCTCAAGCGCGATGACGCCCGTAGCGAGGAGCAAGTGCTGCAAAAACTGGTGGCTGGACGTTTCAAATACGCGGTGAGCAACGAGTGGACACTGGATCGCTTCAACCAGAAACTGGCGGTGGCGCAACGACTTCATGCAGTGGCCGTCGTAGAGGAACAAAGCCTGGGCTGTTATGTGCGCAACGACCCTGCCCTGCCGGTTAAGGAGATTCTGCGCACGCTCTCGCGAATGAAAATGTCAGGGCAGATTGATGAGATCATCAAGCTGTATACCGGGACAGCGAGCCCTACACCTGACTCCCCGTAGCGGACGACAGCGAGAAGCCGTCTACCCACCCCGGCACCTCGGCAGCCGGCATCGGCCGGGCGAAAAAGTAGCCCTGAGCCACTTCACAGCCCATGCGCATCAATAACTGGCCATGCTCCAGGGTTTCCAGGCCTTCGGCGATCACTTCGCGGCCAAACGCACGGGCCAGGCCTATCACGGCTTGGGTCAGCGCCAGGTCGTCCTTGTCATGGAGAATGTCGCGCACAAACGACTTGTCGATCTTGATGGTCTGGGTCGGCAGCCGCTTGAGGTAGCTCAAAGATGAGTAACCAGTGCCGAAATCATCCAGGGAAAACTGCACCCCCAACGCCTTGCAGGCTTCCAGGTGCTGGGTGACTCGCTGGATATTGTCGATGGCTACCGATTCGGCGATTTCCAGGTCAAGCATGTGCGGTGCAACCTCGGGGTGCTGCGCCAACAACTGCTGTAGTCGGTCGACAAAGTCTGCCCGCTGGAAATGCCGTGCTGCGATGTTAACGCTGACCGACCAGGAGTGCCCTGCGCCCTGCCACTGATGCATCTGCGCCAGCGCCTGGTCCATCACCCACTCACCCACGTCGACAATCAGATCGGTCTGCTCGATCAACGGCAGAAAGTCCCCCGGAAACACCAGGCCGCGCACGGGATGCTGCCAGCGCAACAGCGCTTCAAACCCCACCACCGTACCGCAGCGCAGGTTCACCTTGGGATGGTAATGCAGGCACAACTCACCTGCCGCCAGGGCCTGGCGAACCTGCTCCACCGTCTGGTGGGTGGCCTTGACCTCCTGCTCCAGGGACACATCAAACAGCTGGAAGCGATTGCGCCCATTCTGCTTGGCTACGTACATGGCCTGGTCGGCGTGGCGTAGCAAGGTGTCGGCGTCCTCATCATCCGAGGGGAACAGCGTGACACCGATGCTGGCGAACACGTTGATCTCCAGGCCCTGGATCGAATAGGGCTCGGAGATGGACTTGAGGATACGCAACAAGGCGGCGTTCAGTTCGTCGGCATCCCGTACGTAACGCAGAATCAACACGAACTCGTCACCGGCCAACCGGGCGACCACGTCCTCGCCACGGATGATATCTCGCAGGCGAGTGGCCACTTCCACCAGCAGCAGGTCGCCACACGCGTGACCGTAGCCATCGTTAACTGCCTTGAAGCCGTCCAGGTCGAGCATGCACACGGCCAGGGGAATGTCCTCGCTGCGGGAAAACTCCAGGGATTGGATCAGCAATTCGGAAAGGTAGGCGCGGTTTGGCAAGCCGGTCAGCACATCGTGGCCAACCCGCCATTGCAAGGTGTGCAGCAACTGGCGTTTTTCGCTGACATCAAAGTGAATCGACACATACTTCTGCACCTGCCCGGTGCGCTCATCCAGCAGCGGCACCATGGTGCTGTCGACCCAATAAAGCGTGCCATCCTTGGCCCGGTTGCAAATTTCCCCACGCCAGATCTTGCCTTGGGTAATGGCGAGCCACATGCCCTGGAAAAACCCGGCCGGATGCAATCCGGAGCTGAGTATCCGATGGTTTTGCCCCGGCAGCTCCTTCCGGCTGTAGCCGGACAGGCCGCAGAACTGATCATTGACGTAGGTGATGCTGCCGGCCAGGTCGGTCTCGGAAAAAATGGCGGCGGCATCCACGGCCCTGCGGTATTTCTCATCCATGAATCAGGCTCTGGGTGGCTAGCGGTTAAACCGCTCGACCAGGGCACGCAACCCGGAAGAGATGCTTTCAAGTTCCCGGCCACGGGTGACTGCAGCGTTGGCATTGCCCGCTGTCTTTTGCACCGTGGCGGCGACGTTGTTGATCTGTTGCGAAACTTCCTCGGCGACGTGGGACTGCTCCTGGGAGGCGGCGGCCATCTGTTGGCTCATGTCAGTGATGCGCTCCACCGCTTGGCGAATGCCCAGCAGCGCCTGTTGCGCCTCAAGCACTTGCTGCACGCCCTGCTCGGCTTCGCGAATGCCCAGGCTTGCGATCTCGACAGCTTCAGCGGCGCCGGCCCGCAGGTTCTGGATGATGCCCTGGATCTGCTGGGTCGACTCACGGGTCTTGCCCGCCAGCGCCCGAACTTCATCGGCTACCACGGCAAAACCGCGACCCTGCTCGCCGGCCCGTGCGGCTTCGATGGCGGCATTGAGGGCCAGCAGATTGGTCTGATCGGCGATTGCCTGAATCATGCTCGCGGCCACGCGAATTTCCTGGGTCTGTCCGGCCAGATTGCCGACAGCCTGGTTGATCTGGGTGACGGTGCCGGCCAGCAGCTGGATGGCCTCACGGGAGGTCCCGGCCACCTCGCTGCCCTGTTCGGCCAAGGTATTGGCGGTGTGAGCTTCGCCGGCGGTCTGCTGCACATGCACGGCGACTTCGGCAATGGAGGCGGCCATTTCGGTCATGGCGGCAGCGGTCATGTCAGTTTCGGCGCGCTGCTCCAACAAGGCCGACTCGGTATTGCTCGACAGTACGCTGGAATCGGCGGCCGCTTCAGCCATTTGGCTGGCCAGGTCGCTGAGGCGCGTGAGGGCGGTTTTCAAGCGCGCTTCTTCGCTGATCAGGATCATTTCCAACTGCGCAGCCGGGCCCAACGCATCGCTGTAGGTCAACGCACTGATGGGATCGGAAAAGGTGTTGGGTGTGAGCTGAACAATCTGTTCGAGCTGTCGCCCCAGACGCTGCTGAGCCCAGGCACCTATGCCGAGAAACAGCACGGCAGTCAGTGCTTGCGCCCACACACCGGGGACCAATTGGAATGCGCCAATAGAGACGACCGCCGCTACGGCGGGCACTGCCAGGGTCTTGGCTGCCGAAATCACCCGACGCATCGGCGAGACCGCTGAATGCCCTGCCTGTAACCGTGCGTACAAGGCTTCGGCGCGACGAACCTGGTCGCGAGTCGGTTTGACTCGCACCGATTCGTACCCGACCAGCCGGCCCTCCTCCAGAATCGGCGTCACATAGGCGCTGACCCAATAGAAGTTGCCGTTCTTGCAGCGATTCTTGACCACACCCATCCAACTGTGACCGGCCTTGAGGTAACTCCACATCAGCTCGAACACTGCGGGCGGCATGTCCGGGTGGCGCACCAGGTTGTGGGGGCTGCCGATCAGCTCCGCCTGGGTAAAGCCGCTCATGGCGGCAAACTCGGCGTTGCAGTAAGTAATGTGGCTGTTGACGTCAGTTGCGGAAATTAGCCGTTGCTGCTCCCCAAAAGTCTGTTCAACAGCGGTGACCGGCAAGTTGAGACGCACGTTAAAGCTCCATGGACAGCGTTCGATCGCTCTGCCGGCGGCCGGGTAGGCCCCGCAGGCGGATTCGTATTTCCAGACAGGCTGTGCCGTCAATTGGCGAGTTGGCCACAATCGACGGCAAGCCCAAGATTTTGCACAGCGATTCACCGTTGATTCGACGAAGATCAACTAGGCTTGAATTCAGGTATCTGGCACGGGAGGCGGGATGATGCGTGGCACTGACGAGCGACGTTAAAGTCCCTGCCAAGCGTTCGTTTTATGTGAACAAGGAGAGCGCAATGATTTCCTGTTTCATAAACCTGCCTTCTGAAACGAGACCACTAAATACTTGTCCTAAATGTTGATTCTACGAATTACATCACACTTTACAATAAAAGGTGATGGTACAAGCGGTTATCTAATCCAAAGATTTATCGTTAAGTTCTTGATTCTAAATGGGAATTGAGCGATGCACATTTCAAGTTTGGGTCCAGCCATCAGACGTTACCGCAAGGTCGCAGGGCTTACTCAGGCTGAACTAGGTGAAAAAACCGGTTTTGACCCTAAAACCATCAGCCGCTTCGAAACCGGCACCTATACACCCAGCGTGGAGGCTCTGTTCTTGTTCGCAGAGGCGCTGGAAGTGAAGTTGAAAGTCTTTTTCGCAGACTTGGTCGACGAGGATGAACAGCGCGCTTATCTGTTTGGTGTCATTCACAAAGCCACCCCGAAGGATCTGGGAAAGCTGATTGCGGCGGTAGACCAGGCCTTGTCCAAGCCTTAGAGCTCGTAACAGAAGCGCCCATAATAAAAAGAGCAGGCAGCCTACGCGCTGATCTTTTCTTAAAGACTCCTGACATGAACTGACCGGACAGCCCCCTAGACTTGCTGAGGCTGGGTAACGCCTTTACTGGCTCTTCTTCGCCAGCACCCTTCCAGGCTGATGGCGCCGACACTGACCAACACGATCAGGCCGCCCAGCACCACCCGCAGGGAAACCTGTTCGCCGAGCATCGTCGCTGCCATCACCATTGCCACCGGCGGCACCAGGTACAAGGCCACCGAAGCGCGACTGACCTCAACGTGCTTTAACACAAAGGCCCAGGCCAGGTACGCCAGGGCGCTGGGGAAGACACCCAGCACCAGCACCGCCAGATTGACCCGCAGCGGCGCCTGGCTCACGGCCTCAGGCAAACCGGGCAAATAGAAACAAAGCAGCAACGTCCCCGACCAGACCGTGTAGCACACGCTGGTCAGCGGACTGTAGCGACGGGAATAGTGCTTCTGGATGGCAAAATAGAAACTCCAGGAGATTGCCGCCAGCAAGATCAACAGGCCGCGCGGGTCGATCTCACCTACACCATGATCGCCCCAGATCACCACTAACACTCCGAGTAGCCCCAGCAACACACAGCCCCAGCGCCAGCCACTTACCACTTCCTTCAAACAGAAAAACGCCACCAACACACTGAACAACGGCACTGACTGCGCCAACACACTGGAAGCCGCCGCCGTGACCCATTGCTGGCCAACGTTAAGGCAGAGGTGATGCAGGAATATCCCGAAAAAACCCAGTACCAGCAGCCACGGCAGATCCCGCAGTCGCGGCCGATCAATGCGTACAACCAGCGCCACGCCCGCCATGAACACCGACGCAATCAAAAATCGCAACAAGGCCAACTGACCAGGACTGTAGCTGTGCAACCCCAAATGAATACCGATGGGCGAATAGGCCCAACAGAGAATCACGCTGGCGGTGACTAGCGTAAGCTTTACGGGTGACGGGGCATTCATCAATGGCGTCCAGAAACAGAATGGGAACGCCGTCAGTCTTGTCCTGCGCAAGGCGCAGGACAATTAACCGATTCTGACTTCTGTAATCACTGGAACTGAGCGATGGAACTGGCGCAACTGAAGATGGTGAAAGCCGTGGCGCAAACCGGCAGCGTGGCCCAGGCCGCCCTGCAACTGCACTGCGTACCGTCCAACATCACCACGCGCATCAAGCAGCTGGAAAGCGAACTGGGCACGGCGCTGTTTATTCGTGCCGGGCGCGGGTTGGCGATCAGCGCTGCAGGCGAAGTGTTCCTTGATTACTGCGAGCGTATTCTAGCCCTGGTGGAGGAATCCAAACGCGCCGTCGACAGCAACGCCATCCCCCGCGGCAAATTGCGCATCGGCGCAGTGGAATCCAGCGCCAGCGGCCGCCTGCCTCCATTACTTGCCGAATACCATCGGCGTTATCCAGAGGTGACCCTGGAACTGGTCACCGGCGCCTGGTCGCAATTGCTCGATGACTTGCAGCACCATCGCCTCGATGCTGCCCTGGTGGCCGCCGGGGCCAAACGACCAAAACTCGAACAGAGCGTGGTCTACAGCGAGCGCCTGGTGCTGATCGCAAGCAGTACCAGCGCGCCCATTGAGGACGCACGGGACCTGGCAGGGCGCACCTTGCTGGTCTGGCCGCCGGGCTGTCCTTACCGAGCGGCTCTGGAAAACTGGCTCAAACCCCACGACATCAAGCCGGCCATCGCCAGCTATGCCAGTTGGGGCACGATCATCGGCTGCGTCAGCGCTGGCGTTGGCGTAGCGCTGGCACCGGAAGGCATCCTTGCCCGTTACGAACAGAGCAACCAGCTCACTTCCTATCGTTTTGACGAACTGGCGGCCGTCGACAATCTTTTGTTCTGGCACAAGGACACCCAGCGTCACCTGGCCCGGGATGCATTCGCCGGGTTGCTGCGGGAGACATTCGGCTAACGCGACGCCAGTTGATTCGGGTACCTGTCGAGCTGCGTCGGCGGGTAAACGATAGACACGCGAAATGGCTACGCAGAGGGCATCAGCGAAGTTATTGAAAAGTATTTTTTAAGATTTACCGCAGAGGTACGGTTTTGTAGCGACATCCGCTCAAGGGCGGACGTTATGGAGGCAACCCCACCAGCCACACCCCGGCACACAATGTTCCCGCTGTGGCTGCTGCCTTCCGGCTCTGACCAGGTTCACGGGTAATCGTTGCGGGGGGACCGATGGAGTCACCATAACGACACTCGCCTCTCGGCAAGCCGCGCCATTGTACCGATCTGATCGGAAGTTACAACCGTTGCACTGGATTAAAAAATGTTGGGGCTCAAGCACTTGCCCGCTGCTGTGTTATTGCGCCTGCAACACCTCATCCGCCCTGCCACCCTCTTGCTGGATCACCAAGTGGATAAAGTGCAGCTTGGCAATCACCGCCGATGGCAACACGAACGGGTAGAAATCCGGCTGCCCCATGCTGCGTGACAGCTCGTTGAGCATTGCCGCCAATTCGATCCACGCATTGACGAACGACAGGAACGCCACGCCGCCTGGATGCTCTGGATCGTAGAGGGTGCCAAGGGGGAAAGGCTGATAGTCCAGGTCCATCTCCCGTGCGCTCATGCCAAAGCCCAGAGCCGTGTCCACCGCATCCATCATGTGCAGGTAATGGGCCCAGGTTTCCGCCCAGTCCTCCCAGGGGTGCATGGTGGCGTAGGCGCTGACGCAGGTTTGCTGCCAGTCCGGGCGCGGGCCGTTTTGATAGTGATGATCCAGCGCGTCGGCATAACTGGCACGCTCGTCGCCGAACAACCGGCGGAACGGCTCCAGCCAATGATCGTTGACGATCAGCCGATCCCAATAGTAATGACCCACTTCATGGCGCAAGTGACCGAGCAAGGTGCGGTAGGGCTCGCGCATCTGCACGCGAATACTCTCGCGATGGGCATCGTCGGCCTCCTTGATATCGAGGGTGATGAGGCCGTTGGCATGACCGGTGGTGGGTGCATTACCTTCCAGGTCGATGCCGACAAAATCGAAAACCAGGCCGGCGCCTTCATCGACCGCCTTGGGAATGACCTGCAGGCCCAAGCTGATGAGTTGCGCCACCAAACGGCGCTTGGCGGTTTCCACTTTGCGCCAGCGCTCAGCGCTCTCCGGGATCGACAGGTCAGGAATGGTGCGGTTCAGGCTGCAAGCCACGCACAAGGTCTGGCCGTTATCGGTGGGCAGCAGCCAGTTGCAGGCAGCCGGGGTGTCGAGGTTGGCGCAGCGGCGAAACAACCCGCCGTCAGGATCGGCATCCAACTGCCACGTCCCAGCGTACGGCCCGGGCGTGAGAGACGACAGCCGGCTCTGCTCCGGCTGATACCCAAGTAATGCTGAACAAGCCAGGCATTGGCTGTTGCGAAAAAACAGCGACTGCCCACAGCGACACTGCCAGACCTTGCTGTTGCGCGACTGCTCGACCATGAACGGCGCGGCAATGCGCGAACTGAGCTGCTCGAAGAAGCGGTACATGGCGATCTCTCCCTGGGACATGCCAAGACTAGATCATGGTTATGCGCTAATTGTTCCAGTTTTTATTCAATACCGATTACTTGTGACAAGCAGGCTTCCTGTGGCGAGGGGGCAAGCCCCCTCGCCACAAAAGACATCAGACGGTGATGTTGTGCCTGGCCAAAAACGCCACGAACGCCTCTTCACCCAACACCTTCAACCCCAGCTCGCTGGCCTTGGCCAGCTTCGAGCCCGCCCCAGGCCCTGCTACCACGCAATGGGTTTTCGCCGACACCGAACCCGCCACCTTGGCGCCAAGGCTTTCCAGCTTCTCTTTGGCGACATCGCGACTCATCAGCTCCAGGGAACCGGTGAGCACCCAGGTGTGCCCCGCTTCAGGCAAGCCTTCGACGACTTTCTTTTCACTCTGCCAGTGCATACCGAAGTCCTTGAGCTGCTGCTCAATGGCCAGCGCCCGGCGGGTATTTTCTTCGATGTCGAAGAAATCGCGCACGGCCTTGGCCTGCTTCTCCGGCAACGCCTGGCGCATGTCCAGCCAATCAGCCTTGATCACCCCTTCCAGGGAGCCAAACTTGTCCGCCAGTTTCTGCGCAGCGCCCGGACCTACCGAGGGCACGTGCAGCTTGTCCAGCAGACCGCCCAACGTGGTACTCGCCGCAAACTCGGCGCTCAGGTCGCCCTGCTCCTGCAACTCCAGCCCGCACTCGTTCTTGGACAGCAAGGCGCCAATGACTTCCCGGTTATGGTGGTCTTCAAAGAAGCTATGGATTTCATGAGCCACTTCCAGGCCAACATCCGGCAAGTACGTCAGCACTTCCGGCAACGCCTGCTGAACGCGCTCAAGGGAGGCCAGGGAGCGAGCGAGCACCTTGGCGGTCTCCTCGCCGACATCGGGAATGCCAAGGGCGTAGATAAACCGCGCCAGGGTCGGCGCCTTGCTGTTTTCGATGGCGGTGATCAGTTTTTTGCTGGAGACATCGGCAAAGCCTTCCAGATCGATGATCTGCTCGTACTTGAGCTTGTACAGGTCCGCCGGCGAGCCAATCAGTTTCTCATCCACCAACTGCTCAATGGTCTTGTCGCCCAGGCCATCAATGTCCATGGCTCGTCGAGAAACGAAATGGATAATCGCCTGCTTGAGCTGCGCACCACAGGCCAGCCGGCCAACGCATCGGTACACCGCACCTTCACTGATGGTTTCCTTGCCCTTGCTGCGCTTGACCAGTTGCGTACGCTCGACATGGGAACCGCACACCGGGCAACGCTCGGGAATCTGCACCGCACGGGCATTTTCCGGGCGACGCTCGATCACCACCGAAACCACCTGCGGAATCACGTCACCGGCACGACGGATGATCACTGTGTCGCCGATCATCAGACCCAGGCGCGCCACTTCGTCCATGTTGTGCAACGTCGCGTTGGACACTGTCACGCCAGCGACCTTGACCGGTTTCAGGCGAGCCACCGGCGTCACGGCGCCGGTGCGGCCGACCTGAAACTCAACGTCCAGCAGCTCGGTAAGCTCTTCCAGTGCCGGGAATTTATGGGCAATCGCCCAACGCGGTTCCCGGGCGCGAAAGCCTAGTTCACGCTGGGAAGAGAGGCTGTTGACCTTGAACACCACGCCGTCAATTTCATAAGGCAAGGCATTACGGCGTTCGCCGATATCGCGGTAGTAGTCCAGGCACTCCTGGATACCTTTGGCCAACTTCAGCTCATGACTGATGGGCATGCCCCACTTTTGCAGTTGCTGCAGGTTGCCGATATGAGTGTCGCTGATATCGGCAGTCACCTGGCCGAGGCCATAGCAGCAGAACTCCAGCGGGCGGCTGGCGGTGATCTTCGAGTCCAACTGACGCAGGCTGCCGGCGGCGGCGTTGCGCGGGTTGGCAAAGGTCTTGCCGCCGACTTCCAATTGCGTGGCGTTCAGCCGCTCGAAACCGGCCTTGGACATGAACACTTCGCCGCGCACTTCCAGGGTCGCCGGCCAGCCCTTGCCTTGCAACTTGAGCGGAATATTGCGCACGGTACGCACGTTGACGCTGATGTCTTCGCCAGTAGTGCCGTCGCCGCGCGTGGCGCCGCGCACCAGCTCACCCTCCTGATACAGCAGGCTGACCGCCAGACCATCGAGCTTTGGCTCGCAGCTGTATTCCACCGTCGCTGCGCCACCAAACAGATCACCCATCGGCAGGTCCAGGCCTTCGGTTACCCGGCGATCGAATTCCAACATGGTGCTTTCATCGAAGGCGTTGCCCAGGCTGAGCATCGGGATTTCGTGACGCACCTGAGTGAAGGCTGACAACGCCGCGCTGCCGACTCGCTGAGTGGGCGAATCACGGGTTACCAAATCCGGGTGCTCGGCTTCCAATGCCTTGAGCTCGTGGAACAGACGGTCGTACTCGGCGTCCGGAATGCTCGGCTCGTCGAGGACGTGGTAACGGTAGTTGTGCTGATCCAGTTCAGCGCGCAGTTCGAGGATGCGGGTATGGGCGGCGGTCATGGGTGTTCTCTCATAAAGCAAAAGAGCAGCCGAAGCTGCTCAATATGTTAGTGCGCTTATTCTATCGACAACGCCGAGGGGTAAGCCTCAGCGTTTCTGTGTCAGGGCACGACGCTCGAACTCGACGATGCGCTGACGGTAGTGCTCGATGGTCTGGGCGGTCAGGACGCTGCGCTGGTCATCCTTGAGCTCGCCATTGAGCTCCTGGGACAGCTTGCGAGCTGCGGCCACCATGACGTCGAACGCCTGCTTGGGGTGACGCGGGCCTGGCAGGCCGAGGAAGAAACTCACCGCCGGGGTGCTGAAATGGTCGATGTCGTCCAGATCAAAGATGCCCGGCTTGACCGCGTTGGCCATGGAGAACAGCACTTCACCGTTGCCAGCCATGCTTTCGTGGCGGTGGAAAATATCCATCTCGCCAAAACGCAGGCCACTTTCCAGAATATTTTGCAACAAGGCCGGGCCCTTGAAGCCGGCGGCGTCACGACAGATCACGCTGATCACCAGAACTTCTTCGGCGGCCGGATGATCCTTCACCGATTCGCGATGGCTGCTTTTCGGCTGGCCTTCGTCCGGAAAATCGTCATCGCGGCTGCTGATGCTCGGACCACCATCCAAGTCGAGATTCAGGTTCAGGTCGCCCTGGTGAGGCTCGCCACCACGCTTGCCACGTTTACCTGTCGGCTCCCGAACGGGCGCGCTCATCGACGGCAGGTCGTGCTCGTCCAGTTGCGGTTCTTTATGGGTATCCAAGACACGGGGCGGCCCCAGCAGTTCGGTACCGCTGTCATCGTCCGACAAATTGGACAGATTTCTGTCCAGACGGAATTTCAACTTGCCCTTGCCGCCACGCATCCGGCGCCAGCCATCAAAAAGAATACCGGCAATGACAATAATGCCGATGACGATCAGCCACTCGCGCAGACCGATTTCCATGTAATCCCTTGCCTCTATAAAAAATGCTGAAAAATAAGGGGTTTAGCACCGTGCAAACCGCTTTAAAACGTGGCGCCAACTCTATGTTCTGAATGACGTTTTGCCCACGCATACGATAAATTGACATTAAACTAGCACGACCAAAGATAACTTTACACAGTTGGCGCAAATTGTGTCGATTTGCCATCTTTTCGACAACATAGGCAATCTCCTACAACAGGCGCCAACTGTGAGCTACAAGCCCTAAGCTACAGGCTTCAAGCCAACTCACTTGCAGCTTGCGGCTTGAAACTAACAGCTCGCCGCTAGGCGTCCACCATCGCCATCGCTTCTTCGACATCCACTGCCACCAACCGCGAACAACCCGGCTCATGCATCGTCACCCCCATCAGTTGATCAGCCATCTCCATGGCGATCTTGTTGTGGGTGATATAGATGAACTGCACCGTCTGGGACATCTCTTTAACCAGTCGGGCGTACCGTCCAACGTTAGCGTCATCCAGCGGGGCGTCAACTTCGTCGAGCATGCAAAACGGCGCCGGGTTCAACTTGAAGATAGCAAATACCAGCGCCAATGCGGTCAGGGCCTTCTCGCCGCCGGACAACAAGTGGATGGTGCTGTTCTTCTTGCCCGGAGGCCGCGCCATGATCGTCACCCCTGTATCGAGTAGATCTTCGCCCGTCAGTTCCAAGTAAGCGTTGCCGCCACCGAAAACTTTTGGGAATAAGGCCTGTAAACCGCTATTAATCTGATCAAAGGTATCTTTGAAGCGGTTACGGGTTTCCTTGTCGATCTTGCGAATCACGTTTTCCAGGGTATCGAGGGCTTCCACCAGATCGGCGTCCTGGGCGTCCAGATAACGTTTGCGCTCGGACTGCTGCTGATACTCATCGATGGCCGCGAGGTTGATCGCACCCAGTCTTTGAATGCGTGCAGCAATGCGTTCAAGTTCTTCTTCGGCTTCTTTCTCGTTGGCCTGGGCCGTCAAGGTGGCGAGGACGCCGTGCAGGTCGTAACCGTCTTCCAGCAACTGGTCTTGCAGGGTTTTGCGCCGCACCGTCAGCGCCTGCCATTCCATTCGCTGCTGTTCGAGTTGGCCACGGATCAGTTGTGATTGTTGCTCAGCCTGGGTCCGGCGTTTTTCAGCGTCCCGCAGTTCGCGGTCGGCGTCTTCCAGGGCGATTTGTGCGGTCTTGAGTTCTTCGTCGACGGTCATGCGCTTGTCGAGCAACTCTTCAAGCTTGAGCCGCAGCTCTTCCAGCGGGGCTTCGCCCTCCTCCAGATTGAGGCTCAGTTGCTCGCGCTTTTCGGTCAGGCGCTCGGACTGCATCTCCAGGCGTTCAAGGGCCTGGCGCGTGGAATCGTGTTGTGCCCGCAAGGAGCCCAGCCGCACCGCCAATTGATGTGCGTGATCCTTGTGCTGGCGAGCCTCCTGACGCACCCGATCCAGGCGCTCGCGCAGGTTGTCGCGCTGGGCCAGCAGCAACTCGCGCTGCTCGGTGTCCAGTGCCATGCTGTCGAGGGCTTCCTGCAATTGCAGGCGTGCTTCACCGACCTGTTCGTGTTCCAGAGCGCGCTGCTCGCCCATCTCGGCCACTTCTTCATCAAGACGGATGCGGCGCAAAGTCAGTTGCTCGACCTTGGCCTTGCTCGCCGACAGCTGGGCTTTCAATTCGCCTTGCTGGCGCGCTTCGTCCTGCAATAGCCGACGCAAGTGTTCGCGGCCGGTCTCTTGCTGGCGCTGGGTGGCGCGCAGGGTTTGCAGTTGGCTTTCCAAAGTTTCGAGAGTGACTTCGCGCTCTTCGCGTTCGCCGATCAGATTGACGATTTCCTGACCTCGGGCCAGCACGCCGCTTTCCGCTTCGCTGGCACGACGCACCCGCAAGAAGTGCCGACCAATCCAGTAGCCGTCACGGCTGATCAGGCTTTCGCCGTTGGCCAACTGGCCGCGCAAGGCCAAGGCTTGCTCAAGGGTTTCCACCGGTTTGACCTGACCGAGCCAGGGCGACAGGTCAATTGCCGCCTCGACCTTGTCCAGCAGGCTGCCGGGCACACGCGTACCGTCCGCCGCGGGGCTGAGCAAGCGCAAATCACCCTGGGCAAAACCTGCCAGGTCGAAACCGCCAAAATCATCCACCAACACCGCTTGCAGATCGGCGCCGAGCACGGTTTCCACCGCCAGCTCCCAACCGGCTTCAACCTTCAAGCCTTCGGCCAAACGCGCATGCTCGGCCAGATGCTGATCGCGCAGCCATTCGGCGGTGCCGGTGCCCGGGTCCAGTGCCGCTTGCTGCAATGCCTCAAGAGATGCCAATCGACCGTTAAGCCGCTGCAAGTCGCCTTGAGCCTGCTGCTGCGCTTGGGTCGCCTGTTGCAGCTGCTGACGCAGTTGCTCCAGGCGTTCCACCTGCTGTTCTTCGCTGGCTTCCAGCTCTTCAAGGGTCATTTCACTGGCGGCCAATTGCTCACTCAGCTCCAGGATCGCCGCGTCTTCCGGGTCGGCCGCGAGTAATACGCGCTCTTCCCCCAGGCGACGCTGGCGCTCGCCCAGGCGCTCCATGCTGGTTTCCAACTGCTGGATGCGCGACTGCTGCACCTCGGCCTGTCGGCGCGGTTCGGCGGAACGCAGGTTGAAGGCGTCCCACTGTTCTTGCCAACCGTGCATGGTGGTCTCTGATTCTTCCAGGGTCGCGGCGGCTTCTTCGGCGGCGGCGCTGGTGACTTCCTGCTCCGGGGTGAGCATGCCCAGCTCTTCGCCGAGGGTCAGCAGCAAGGTGCGGTCGTGGCCCAAGTGGGATTCAGTTTCCAGCCGGGCGCGCTCGGACTCTTTCAAGTCTTCCTGCAACTGACGCAAACGTTGCTGGCCGTGCTGGATGCTCTGTTCGACCCTGGCGATGTCACCGCCCACCGAATAGAAGCGCCCCTGCACCAGATTGAAGCGCTCGGACAGGTCATGGTGACCGTCTCGCAGACGCTCAATACTGGCGTCGGCGTTGCGTTGCTCGGCCACCAGGGCCTCGAAGCTGATTTCCTGGGTGCCGATGGTCGCTTCGCGCTGGCCGACCTGCTCGTTCAAAGCCTGCCAGCGCAGCGCCGACAACTGGGCCTTGAGCTGGCGTTCTTCGCCCTTGTATTCCTGATACTTCTCGGCGGCCTGGGCCTGGCGGTGCAGACGCTCAAGCTGACGCTCAAGCTCTTCGCGCAAGTCGCTCAGGCGGGCGAGGTTTTCGTGGGTACGGCGAATGCGGTTTTCAGTCTCGCGGCGGCGCTCCTTGTACTTGGAGATGCCGGCCGCTTCCTCGATAAAGTTACGCAGGTCTTCAGGCTTGGCTTCGATCAGCTTGGAAATCATCCCCTGCTCGATGATCGAGTAGCTGCGCGGGCCCAGGCCGGTGCCAAGGAAGATGTCGGTAATGTCCCGGCGCCGGCACTTGGTGCCATTGAGGAAGTAACTGTTCTGGCTGTCGCGGGTCACTTTGCGGCGAATGGAGATTTCCGCGTAGGCGGCGTACTCACCGACCAGCGTGCCGTCGGAGTTGTCGAACACCAGTTCGATACTGGCCTGGCTCACCGGTTTACGACTGGTGGAGCCATTGAAGATGACGTCAGTCATCGACTCGCCACGCAGGTTTTTCGCAGAGCTCTCGCCCATCACCCAGCGTACGGCGTCGATGATATTCGACTTGCCGCAGCCATTGGGCCCCACCACTGCCGCCATGTTACTGGGGAAGTTCACCGTGGTTGGGTCGACGAAGGATTTGAACCCCGCCAGTTTGATGCACTTGAGCCGCACGCTTAGGCATCCGCCAGGGCAGTAATGACCAGCGAGCAACTGCGCTGGCCATAAGCGGAGAGCACCAGGCGAATCTGCGGCAGGTCACGAGCCAATACGGCGGCGAGCAACTGCTCGAACAGCTCCAGATACTCGCTCATTTCTGCCTTGCGCTGATCCAGGGCCAGGTAATAGGCGCGGTTCATCGCCGGCTGCAGGTTCTCGACGGTTTCCTGCAAATACGGGTTGTTGGCGAAGGGATAGGCGGCGCGCATCACGTTGAAGCTTTCTTCAACGAAGGCCCGGATGTCCTGGTGTTCGAAGTTGCTCACCAAGCGTTGCTGGATCTGCACGAACGGCGCCATGTCGGCCTGGGTCTGCCAGCCTTCGGCTACTGCGTTACCCAGCAGGATGTACAGCTCGCTCATCAACGTACACAGGCTCTGCACCTTGTGGGCGGTGAGTTCAGTGACGTGGGCGCCACGGCGCGGCAGGATGGCGATCAAGTGCCGTCGCTCCAGGATCAGCAACGCTTCGCGCACGGAACCACGGCTGACATTGAGCGCCAGTGTGACCTTCTGCTCCTGGATCCGCTCCCCAGGCTTGAGGTCGCCGCGAATGATACGTTCGGCGAGGTGGTGAGCGATTTGCTCGGCAAGACTATCCGGCGCCTTGAACGTCATGTTTTCCCTTCAAAATCTTCTATCAATACAAGCGCGGCAGTGTAGCGCAAATGCCTGCTAATGGCGCAGGGCCCACCGATCCGAATTTGGCATGAAATAAGCAGCCGTTAAAGCCCAGAAGTCCCAAAAAACGGCGGCTCCAGAGATATGGACCATAATTAAACAGGTTGAAATCGCAATTTCTTGACCTTCTGGTCAGAAAATAGTTGACCGAAAAGTCAGACATGACTAGATTCGGCGCAAAGCGGTTAACAACAATAATGAGTCTGCGAGGCCTTCCGTGATCCAGTTTTTACTAAACCAGGAGCTCCGTAGCGAGCATGCCCTGGACCCGAACCTGACCGTGCTCAACTACCTGCGTGAGCACCTGGGCAAATCCGGTACCAAGGAAGGCTGCGCAAGCGGCGACTGTGGCGCCTGCACCGTGGTAGTCGGCGAGTTGCACACCGATGACCGGGGCATCGAGCAGATTCGCTATCGCAGTCTCAACTCATGCCTGACCTTTGTCTCGTCCCTGCATGGCAAACAACTGATCAGCGTCGAAGACCTCAAGCACCAGGGCCAGTTGCACAGCGTGCAAAAAGCCATGGTCGAATGCCACGGCTCGCAATGCGGCTTCTGCACCCCCGGCTTTGTGATGTCACTGTTCGCGCTGCAAAAAAACAGCGACGCCCCCGACAGCCAGAAAGCTAACGAAGCTCTCGCTGGCAACCTGTGCCGTTGCACCGGCTATCGCCCCATTCTCGCCGCCGCCAAACAGGCCTGCTGCAACAAGCCCCAGGACCAGTTCGACAGCCGCCAAGCCGAGACCATCGCCCGCCTCAAGAGCATTGCTCCGACCCAGACTGGTGAATTGAACAGCGGCGACAAACGCTGCCTGGTGCCGCTGACCGTCGCCGATCTGGCCGACCTCTACGACGCCTACCCGCAAGCCCGCCTGCTGGCTGGCGGTACCGACCTGGCGCTGGAAGTCACCCAGTTCCACCGTGTGCTGCCGGTGATGATCTACGTCGGCAATATAGAAGAAATGAAACGCATCGAGACCTTCGACAACCGCCTGGAAATCGGCGCGGCAACGTCGCTGTCCGACTGCTATAGCGCACTGAATAATGAATACCCCGACTTCGGCGAACTGTTGCACCGCTTCGCCTCCCTGCAAATCCGCAACCAAGGCACTCTGGGCGGCAACATCGGCAACGCCTCGCCCATCGGTGACTCGCCGCCGCTGCTGATCGCCCTCGGTGCGCAGATCGTACTGTGCAAGGGCGAAACCCGCCGTACCCTGGCCCTGGAAGACTACTTCATCGACTACCGGGTCACCGCGCGCCAGGACAGCGAGTTCATCGAGAAGATCATCGTGCCTCGCGCCAGCACCGAGCAGCTGTTTCGCGCCTACAAGGTCTCCAAACGCCTGGACGATGATATTTCCGCCGTGTGCGCCGCCTTTAACCTGCGCATTGATAACGGCGTGATCGCCGATGCCCGGGTCGCCTTTGGCGGCATGGCAGCCACCCCAAAACGGGCGAAAAGCTGTGAGACGGTGTTGATCGGCTCCGTGTGGAATTCAGCGACGGTGGAAAAAGCCTGCTCGGCCCTGGCCGAGGATTTCACCCCGCTGTCGGACTTTCGCGCCAGCAAGGAATACCGCCTGCTCAGCGCGCAAAACCTGCTGCGCAAATACTTCATCGAACTGCAAACGCCGCACATCGAGACTCGGGTGACCGCTTATGTCTAACCATCACACCGTGGAAAAATCCCAGTGCGAACTGGCCGAACTGTTTGCCAAGGACCTGACCACCGGGGTCGGCCGCAGCGTCAAGCACGACAGCGCCGCCAAGCACGTCTCGGGCGAGGCGCAGTACATTGATGACCGCCTGGAATTCCCCAATCAGTTGCACCTGTATGCACGTCTGTCCGACCGCGCCCACGCGAAAATCATCAGCATCGACACCACGCCCTGCTACGCCTTCGAAGGCGTGCGCATCGTCATCACCCACAAAGATGTACCGGGCCTGAAAGACATCGGCCCGCTACTGCCCGGCGACCCGCTGCTGGCGATTGATGACGTGCAATTCGTTGGGCAACCGGTGCTGGCTGTCGCCGCTCGCGACCTGGAAACTGCGCGCAAGGCGGCCATGGCCGCGATCATCGAATACGAAGACCTGGAACCGGTGCTGGACGTAGTAGAAGCCCTGCGCAAACGCCATTTTGTACTGGACAGCCACACTCACCAGCGCGGCGATTCAGCCGGCGCCTTGGCCACTGCCGAACACCGCATTCAAGGCTCGCTGCACATCGGCGGCCAGGAACACTTCTACCTGGAAACCCAGATTTCCTCGGTGATGCCCACCGAAGACGGCGGCATGATCGTCTACTGCTCCACGCAAAACCCCACCGAAGTGCAGAAGCTGGTGGCCGAAGTGCTGGACGTGTCGATGAACAAGATCGTGGTCGACATGCGCCGCATGGGTGGCGGTTTCGGCGGCAAGGAAACCCAGGCCGCCAGCCCGGCGTGCCTGTGCGCAGTGGTCGCGCACCTCACCGGCCAGCCGACCAAGATGCGCCTGCCCCGGGTCGAAGACATGCTGATGACCGGTAAGCGCCACCCCTTCTATATCGAATACGACGTGGGTTTCGACGACAGCGGCCGCCTGCACGGCATCCAGCTGGAACTGGCCGGCAACTGCGGTTGCTCGCCGGACCTGTCGGCGTCGATTGTCGACCGCGCCATGTTCCATGCCGACAACTCGTATTACCTGGGCGACGCCACCATCAACGGCCATCGCTGCAAAACCAACACCGCCTCCAATACGGCTTATCGTGGGTTCGGTGGTCCGCAGGGCATGGTCGCCATTGAAGAAGTAATGGACGCCATCGCTCGCCATCTGGCCCTCGACCCGCTGGCGGTGCGCAAGGTCAACTACTACGGCAAGACCGAGCGCAACGTCACCCACTACTACCAGACTGTCGAGCACAACATGCTCGAAGAGATGACTGCGGAACTGGAGGCCAGCAGCCAATACGTTGAGCGTCGCGAAGCGATCCGCCGCTACAACGCAGGCAGCCCGATCCTGAAAAAAGGCCTCGCACTCACGCCAGTGAAGTTCGGCATTTCGTTCACCGCCAGCTTCCTCAATCAGGCAGGCGCCTTGATCCACATCTACACCGACGGCAGCATCCACCTGAACCACGGCGGCACCGAGATGGGCCAGGGTTTGAACACCAAGGTCGCGCAAGTGGTGGCCGAGGTATTCCAGGTCGACATTGACCGGGTACAGATCACCGCCACCAATACCGACAAGGTGCCGAACACCTCGCCTACCGCTGCCTCCAGCGGTACCGACCTGAATGGCAAGGCCGCACAGAACGCCGCCGAAATCATCAAACAACGGCTGGTGGAATTTGCCGCGCGCAAGTATGAAGTCAGCGAAGCGGACGTCGAATTCCACAACGGTCATGTCCGGGTGCGCGAGCATATCCTCACCTTCGAAACGCTGATCCAGCAGGCGTATTTCGGCCAGGTGTCGCTGTCCAGCACCGGATTCTACAAGACCCCAAAAATCTTCTACGACCGCAGCCAGGCGCGGGGCCGGCCATTCTATTACTACGCGTTCGGCGCGGCCTGTTGCGAGGTGATCGTCGATACCTTGACCGGTGAATACAAAATGCTGCGCACCGACATCCTCCATGATGTCGGCGCTTCGCTGAACCCGGCCATCGACATCGGCCAGGTGGAAGGCGGCTTTATCCAGGGCATGGGCTGGCTGACGATGGAAGAGCTTGTCTGGAATAACAAAGGCAAGCTGATGACCAACGGCCCGGCCAGCTACAAGATTCCGGCGGTGGCGGACATGCCGCTGGACCTGCGAGTAAAACTGGTGGAAAACCGCAAGAACCCGGAAGACACGGTGTTTCATTCCAAGGCCGTGGGGGAGCCGCCGTTCATGCTCGGCATTGCGTCCTGGTGTGCGATAAAGGATGCCGTGGCGAGCCTCGGTGACTACCGCCACCAGCCGAAGATTGATGCACCGGCAACGCCGGAGCGGGTGTTGTGGGGGTGTGAGCAGATGCGCCAGTTGAAGGCCGCGAAGGCTATGGAAACTGAAACCGAATTGGCTTCGCTCTGAACGGAGGTGACCATGAACAACTGGATCAGCGCCCTCGCCGACCTGCAACACCAGGGTGAGCCCTGCGTACTGGTGACCATCATCGAAGAGCTCGGCTCGACGCCGCGCAATGCCGGCTCGAAGATGGTCATCAGTGCAGCCCAGACCTTTGACACCATCGGCGGCGGCCACCTGGAATACAAGGCAATGCAGATCGGCCGGGACATGCTCACCCGTGGCCAGCAGAACACCCATCTGGAGCGCTTCAGCCTCGGCGCCAGCCTGGGCCAATGCTGCGGCGGCGTGACCGTGCTGCTGTTTGAACCCATGGGCCAGGTGCAGGCGCAAATCGCCGTATTCGGCGCCGGGCATGTCGGCCGCGCCCTGGTGCCGCTGCTGGCCAGCCTGCCGTGCCGGGTGCGCTGGATTGATTCACGGGAACAGGAATTCCCGGAGCACATCCCCCAGGGCGTGCGTAAAATCGTCGCCGAAGAACCTGTGGATGAAATCGACAACCTGCCTGTGGGCAGTTACTGCATCGTCATGACCCACAATCACCAACTCGACCTGGAGCTGACCGCTGCCCTGCTCAAGCGCAATGACTTTGCCTACTTCGGCCTGATCGGCTCGAAGACCAAACGGGTCAAATTTGAACATCGCCTGCGCGATCGCGGCTTTGACACCGCGCAACTACAACGCATGCGCTGCCCGATGGGGCTGGGCGAGGTCAAAGGCAAATTGCCTGTGGAAATCGCCATCTCCATCGCCGGCGAAATCATCGCCACCTATAACGCCAATTTCGGCCAGCACACTGCCAGTGCCGAACCCATTGCAAAACTGCTGCCGGCCTCGCGCCGCAGCCATGCTGCTAATTAAAAAGCCACAAATTGAGACGACTATGCCTTTGACTCGCAAAGCCTACCGTGCCGCCATTCTGCACAGCATCGCCGATCCCGCTGAAGTGGGCATCGACGCCTCCTATGAGTATTTCGAAGACGGCCTGCTGGTCATCGACAACGGCCAGATCAGCGCCCTGGGCCATGCCAGCGAATTGCTCGCCAGCCTGCCCGCCGATATCGAAGTCACCCATTATCAGGACGCGCTGATCACCCCCGGCCTGATCGACACCCATATCCACCTGCCACAAACCGGCATGGTCGGCGCCTATGGCGAGCAGTTGCTGGATTGGCTCAATACCTACACTTTCCCTTGCGAAAGCCAATTCGCCGACAAGGCCCATGCCGAAGAAGTCGCGGATATTTTCATCAAGGAACTGCTGCGCAACGGCACCACCACCGCCCTGGTATTCGGCAGCGTGCACCCGCAATCAGTGAACTCGTTTTTTGAAGCTGCCGAGAAACTCGACCTGCGAATGATCGCCGGCAAGGTCATGATGGACCGCAATGCGCCGGACTATCTGACCGACACGGCTGAATCCGGCTACCAGGAAAGCAAGGCGCTGATCGAGCGCTGGCATGGCAAAGGCCGTTTGCACTACGCGGTGACGCCACGTTTCGCACCGACCAGTACGCCTGAGCAACTGACCCTGGCCGGCCAGTTGCTGGGGGAATATCCGGATTTGTACATGCAGACTCACATCAGTGAAAACCTGCAAGAGGTCGAATGGGTCAAGGAGCTATTCCCGGAGCGCAGCGGTTATCTGGATGTGTATGACCATTACAAACTGCTGGGGGAGCGCTCGGTGTTCGCCCACGGTGTGCACTTGTGCGACGACGAATGTGCGCGGCTGGCGCAGGCGGGTTCAGCGGTAGCGTTCTGCCCGACCTCGAACCTCTTCCTCGGTAGCGGCTTGTTCAATCTGCCGATGGCCGAGAAGCACAAGCTGAATGTCGGCCTGGGTACCGATGTGGGCGGCGGCACCAGTTTCTCGCTGCTGCAGACGCTGAACGAGGCGTACAAGGTCATGCAATTGCAAGGGGCGCGGTTGAGTCCGTTCAAGTCGTTGTACCTGGCGACCTTGGGCGGTGCGCGGGCACTGCGGCTGGAAGACAAGATCGGCACCTTGCAACCAGGCACCGATGCAGACTTTTTGGTGCTGGACTACAACGCCACGCCGCTGCTCAGCTATCGCCTGAAGCAGGCCAATACCATTGCCGAGACGTTGTTTGTATTGATGACGCTGGGGGATGATCGGGCGGTGTTGCAGACCTATGCGGCGGGACAACTGGTGCATCAGCGCTGATTTAGCAGACACCACAAACCAAATGTGGGAGCGGGCTTGCTCCCACATTTTTGATCGGGTTTACAATTTTACGGACGAGCGCCCTGGCTTCTTGGTCTGCAACAAATGCGAGAACACCGCATGCAGGTCATCCGATGCGCTTTCCTCGTCGAGGTTGAGTTTGCTGTCGATGTGATCCATGTGATGCATCATCAGGTTCACGGCCAATATCGCATCCCGCGCTTGGATGGCATCGATCAGTTGGGTGTGTTCATCGTAGGAACAGTGCGAACGGTTGCCGCTTTCATACTGGGCGATGATCAGCGACGTCTGGGACACCAGGCTGCGCTGGAAGCTAATCAACGGTGCATTCTTCGCCGCCTCGGCCAGTTTCAAGTGGAACTCGCCTGAAAGACGGATACCGGCACCACGATCACCGCGGGAAAAGCTGTCGCGCTCGTCGTTGACCATCTGCCGCAACTGGGCCAACTCCTCGGCCGTGGCGTGCTGCACCGCCAGTTCAGTGATCGCCTTTTCTACCAGACGCCGGGCCAGGAATACCTGTCGCGCCTCATCAACACTTGGACTTGCGACCACCGCACCGCGATTGGGCCGCAGCAGCACCACGCCTTCATGGGCCAGACGCGACAGCGCACGGCGAATGATGGTGCGGCTGACGCCAAAGATTTCGCCCAGTGCCTCTTCACTCAATTTGGTACCGGGCGCCAGGCGTTGTTCGAGGATGGCCTCGAAAATGTGCGCGTAGACGATATCATCCTGGGTTCCACTGCGACCGGCCTTGCCAGCTCGCGGTTGTTTCTTGAGGGGCTGCAACTGTTCGTTCATGGGCACTCGGGTAGGGAGAACGGCGGCGAATTAACGGTAATACGACCACAAAGGTTCGCTGGCAAGTATCACCTAAAAACAGCGCACATTGTACACAACCCAATGCGCCAACACACTGTACGGCTGTTTACGCGGCCGTCTGTATTGCAATGGGTCGTTACGTTTGAGTTTAGGCTTGAATCCGCAATTTCTCCTTGTCGGAGAGATCTTGCTCGCGAAGAACGTCGGTGCACCGTTGGGTGTCAGACAACCCGCGTCATCGTTGACGACCATCGCGAGCAAGCTTGCTCCTACAAACCGCTTCCCTGGCATCAAGGAACACCGCCCCATGTCCGACGTCCCCCAAGCGCGATTACGCCCACTGGCCGATACCTCGCCTTCGGCCATTGTCGCCGGCTTCATTGCCATGATGACCGGCTACACCAGCTCTCTGGTGCTGATGTTCCAGGCAGGCCAGGCCGCCGGCCTGACCACGGCGCAGATTTCGTCGTGGATCTGGGCGATTTCCATCGGCATGGCGGTGTGCAGTATCGGTCTGTCCCTGCGCTACCGCACGCCAATCACCATCGCCTGGTCGACGCCCGGCGCGGCGCTGCTGATCACCAGCCTTGGCGGCGTGACGTACGGCGAAGCCATTGGTGCCTACATCACCTGCGCAGTGTTGGTGACGATCTGCGGGCTCACCGGCAGCTTTGAAAAGCTGGTCAAACGCATTCCGGCGTCCCTGGCGGCGGCCTTGCTGGCGGGGATTTTGTTCAAGATCGGCAGCGAGATTTTCGTCGCCGCGCAACACCGTACCGCCCTGGTGCTGGGGATGTTTTTCACTTACCTGATCATCAAGCGCCTGTCGCCGCGTTATGCGGTGCTGTCGGCGTTGCTGATCGGCACGGCATTGTCTGGCCTGATGGGCCTGCTGGATTTCAGCGGTTTCAGCCTGGAAGTGGCCACGCCGGTGTGGACCACTCCACACTTTTCCCTGGCCGCGACCATCAGTATCGGCATTCCGCTGTTCGTGGTGGCGATGACCTCGCAAAACATGCCTGGCGTCGCCGTACTGCGGGCCGATGGCTATAACGTTCCGGCCTCACCGCTGATCACCACCACCGGGCTCGCCTCGCTGGTGCTGGCACCGTTCGGCTCCCACGGCATCAACCTGGCAGCCATCAGCGCAGCCATCTGCACCGGGCCCCATGCCCACGAAGATCGCAACAAGCGTTACACCGCAGCGGTCTGGTGCGGAATTTTCTACGGGATTGCCGGGGTGTTTGGCGCAACGCTGGCGGCATTATTCGCAGCGCTGCCCAAGGAACTGGTGCTGTCGATTGCGGCATTGGCGTTGTTTGGCTCGATCATCAATGGCCTGAGCATTGCCATGAATGAGCCGAAGGAGCGGGAAGCAGCGCTGATCACCTTTATGGTCACAGCGTCGGGGTTGACGTTGTTTTCCATCGGCTCGGCGTTTTGGGGGATTGTTGCGGGAGTATTGACGCTGGTGATTCTGAACTGGCGCAAGGCCTGACTCTTTCTACCCTGAAACGAAACAGCGACCCGGGCGGGTCGCTGTCTCATGACATCAGGCTACCGGATTGATCGGCTTTTCCGGGTACCAGACGTCCAGCAACGGGCTAGCTTCAACGCTGGTCAGCTCGCTACGGCCCTTGAGCCAGGCTTCAACAGCAACACGCTGCTCTTCGCTGACCGAACCGCGCTTCTGCAGGCAAACCAGACCGTAGTCATCGCCGCCAACATAGCCGAGGCCGTTGGCCTCCATCGCTTCTTTCAGGAATGCGTCGAGGAAAGCGTCGATAGCCTTGTCGTCCAAACCTTCTTTGAAGTCCAGGTTCAGCTCGAAACCCAGCTCTTGATATTCATCAACGCACAGTTTTTTGCGCAGACGCTGGGAACGGTTAGTCGCCATGGAACAATCCTCATAAGTAATAACGGGCGGCACTTTAGCAGTTTAAGCAGGGGTTTGCCCGTCTCTCTGGGACGGGTGGCGTACCACTGGTAAAAAAATCAGTGATTAGCAGCTATCGTTCAGGCACAAGTGGCTCCACCTTGGGGCATAATGCCGACACTTTCATGACCACTGAGGGATTTTCGTTCACATGCCCTCGTTTTTTTCACCCTCCTCGCAGTAGGGTTTATTTCTTATGATCAAATCTTTACGTCCCTTGTTACTGGCTGGCTTTCTGCTTCCTTTGGCCTTTTCCGTTTGCGCCGCACCGATCAACACCACCCTGCCCCCCAAGGTCCAGGAAGCCCTCCAGAAGGCCAAGCTGCAAAACAACGCGCTGTCCCTGGTGATGATCCCCCTCAACGGCCCTGGCACCGCGACGGTGTTCAACGCCGACGTATCAGTCAACCCGGCCTCGACCATGAAGTTGGTCACCACCTACGCCGCCCTCGAAATGCTCGGCCCCAACCACCAGTGGAAAACCGAGTTCTACACCGACGGCACCCTCAGTGGCGGCATATTGCGCGGCAACCTGTACCTCAAGGGCGGTGGCGATCCCAAGCTGAACATGGAAAAACTCTGGCTTCTGATGCGCGACCTGCGGGCCAATGGCGTGCAGCAAGTCACTGGCGACCTGGTGCTGGACCGCAACTTTTTCGTCCAGCCGCAATTGCCGGAATTCAATGACGACGGCAATGACGCCAACAAGCCTTTCCTGGTCAAGCCCGATGCCCTGCTGGTCAACCTCAAGGCCCTGCGCTTTGTCGCCCGCAACGATTCGGGCAAGGTGCTGATCTCGGTGGAACCGCCGATTGCCAGCATTCGCATCGATAACCAGGTGAAAGTGGCCAACACCAAGCAGTGCACTGGTGACGTGCGCTACAACCCGGTGACTGCCACCGACGGCAGCGTCACCGTGACAGTCAGCGGCCAGTTGGGCGATGGCTGCAGTTCGCAGACTTATCTCTCATTACTGGATCACGCTACCTACACCGCCGGCGCCGTGCGGGCGATCTGGAAGGAGCTGGGCGGCAGTATCCAGGGCCGCGACGTACTCGCCCCGGTACCGAAAGACGCCAAGGTCCTGGCCCGCGCGTTCTCCCCGGACCTGGCGGAGATTATCCGCGACATCAACAAATACAGTAACAACACCATGGCCCAACAATTGTTCCTCAGCCTCGGCGCGCAATACCGCAACGATGCCGATGGCGACGATGCCAAGGCCGCCCAACGCGTGGTGCGCCAGTGGCTGGCGAAGAAAGGCATCACCGCGCCGCACCTGGTGATGGAAAACGGTTCTGGCCTGTCCCGCGCCGAACGGGTCAGCGCCCGTGAGATGGCGACCTTGTTGCAGGCGGCCTGGAGAAGCCCGTATTCGGCGGAGTTCATCAGCTCGATGCCGATTGCCGGCACCGACGGCACCATGCGCAAACGCCTGAAGACCACCGCCCTGCGCGGTGAAGCCCACGTCAAGACCGGGACCCTGAACACCGTCCGAGCGATTGCCGGCTTCAGCCGCGATAACAATGGCAATACCTGGGCAGTGGTGGCAATCCTCAACGATCCTAGGCCGTGGGGCGCTTCGTCGGTGCTGGATCAGGTGTTACTGGACCTGTATCGCCAACCTAAGTTGGCGACCATCGCACCGATACTGTAATTGTGACAAGCTCGCTTGTTGTGGCGAGCGGGCTTGCCCGCTCGCCACAATTAAGCCAACTGCCACAACAAGCCCGCTCGCCACAGGGCGATCCTTGACTTCAAGCCGGCAACCGCTCTGCCTCCACACGATCCCTGCCCGCCTGCTTGGCCGCATACACACCCGAATCCGCGCGCAACAGCAAGCCATCGATCCCTTCATCGACCCGCCAGCTGGCAACCCCAAAGCTCGCCGTCACCGTGCCGACGCGGTTCATGGGCACACGGCGCAGCGCTTGCCACAACTCAAGGGCCAGGCTGTAGGCCTGGGCGCCATCAGTGCCGGGGCACAGCACCATGAACTCCTCGCCTCCCAGGCGACAAAATACATCACTGCGACGCAGGCGCAGACTGATGCGCCGACATAACTCCTGCAGCACCTCATCGCCTACCGCATGACCATACTGGTCATTGATGCGCTTGAAGTGATCGATATCCAGCATGATCACCGCCAACCTTCCCGCAGTGCGCTCGACCCTGACCATCTCGGCCTTCAGGCGGTCCTGGAAGTAACGGCGGTTATGGATACCCGTAAGAGAGTCGGTGATGGACAGCGCCCGCAACTCTTCCTCCACGCGTTTGAGGTCGGAAATATCCGACACATAGCCATGCCACAGCGTGCCACCGCCCGGCAACTCTTCCGGGGTGGCCTCGCCACGAATCCAGCGCAGGCCCCGGCGCGGCAACTGCACCCGATACTCTTCACGCCAATGGCTCATTTGCAGCGCTGACAACCGGATGGAGGCACGAACCCGTTCGGCATCCTGGGGATGAAGGCGTTCGAAGACTAGCTTTGCATCTTGCTGCAATAACCCCGGATCAATTTCATAGATGTCGCGAATACCATCACTGACGTAGATAAATCGCCAGTTGTCGTTGGGCTCCAGGGCGAACTGGAAAATCCCGCCGGGCACATGGGCGCTGAGCTTCTTCAGCAAGCGATCGCGTGCCGCCAGCGCCTCATAGACGCGTTTTTGCTCAGTCACATCCAGGCAAATCGCCAGGTGGCCGATCCACAACCCATGGTCATCAAGCAATGCAGTCGCCAGCATATTCACCGTCAGTTGGCTGCCATCCTTGCGCACCAGGGTCCACTCACGAGCTTCGTGCAGGCTGTCAGCGCCTTCCACCAGCATCGCCTGACTCGGCACGATCCGCTTTCCGAGCGCCTGGCTCAACTGGGTGGCGCGGACTTCCAACTCGGGCGCCAGGTGCAGGCTCTCAAGGGTCAGATGATTGAGCACCTGCGCGGCCTCATACCCCAACATTTGTTCGGCCCCGGCGTTGAAGGTGATGATGACGCCGCGCAGGTCAGTGGCGATGATCGCCACCTGAGTTGCTGCATTGAGCACGCTGCGCAATTGGCCGTGGGCATCGCGCAGCTCGTGCTCACGCTGGCGCAACTCGCCGGTACGTTGCTGTACCAGTTTCAACGCCCGCTGACGCTGGCTGACCAGCACGTAGAGCAAGGCGCTGAGCTGCAGGCTGAGCAGACCGCCCATTGTCAAGATGCTGATTGCCGAGGAATGGGTGGCCCGCTCGAATACCTGGCTGGGGCGCATGCTCAAGGCGTAGACATGGTCGCCCAGGGTCAGACGGCGGATCGCCTCCAGCTTGCCACCCCCCGTGGCATTGTTCGATTCATACAACACCCGCTGTTGCGTGTCAGAGGTGTCGACAATCCGCATCACCAGGTTGTCTCGATCCGCCTTGGGCAATCCGTCGGCTACCAGTTGGCGCATGCTGATCACCGCCATCACGTAGCCATACGGTTCACCGGGGGGCATTTGGGCGGTGACCGGCGCACTCACCGGCGCCACCAGCAACACACCCATCGCGTAGGCTGGCTCCACGCCCACCAACTGCATGGGTTGCGACACGGCGATGGTGCCGGAACGTTGCGCACGCTCGACCACCGAACGCCGCAAAGGCTGGGCCAGCAGATCAAACCCCAGGGGCGAGCCAAGGAGACTCTGGGTCTGGCTGTACAACACCGGCACATATTCGTCCCGTTCGGTCGCCGGGACCAGAGTGCCGGCCTCGCTCAACTCACGAATGGCGAAACCCGCACCCCGCTGCCGGGTAACCTTTTGCTCAAACCCGGAGCGCTGATCGCGAAAAATCCGCGGCGCCCAGGAATAGGCACGCGCACGCAGCAGCAACGGCTGGGCGAAACCATCGAACTCTTCGCGGGAGACATTATGAGAGTTGACGAAAAAGCGGCGCAGGCTGTCGAGGCGTTGCTCCTGGTCTTCGAAGCGCTCTTCCAGATGGCTGTAGCGCTCGTTGACCAGCAACTGAAATCGCTGACGAGCCTGTTGCTGATAGAGATCGGATGCAGCCCACGCCATCACCGCCGTGAGCGCCAGTCCCACCAGCAGCACAACCAATGCCACCAGCCACGCCGACGCCTGCTCGCTGATAAAGCCAAGAATTTTCGGGCGGACGGCATGCAGCAGCATAAGCAAAACTCAGAACGCCAGCGTGCAAGGGCGTCATGTTGGCTAGGAGTTAAGTTATAACCACCGGGTCCTGTTTTGACCAGCGCAAAAAAAACCGCGAGCCCGGAATAATCCAGGCTCGCGGCTTCAGGGTCGATCAACGTGCGGTGATTTTCCAGGCACGGTGGATCTTGGCATTGCGCGCAAAATCCGGATCGATGGTTTTATCGCTGATTTCCTCGACGGCATAACGCTCGATGAGGTTCTCCTCCAACTGGAACTTGCGGAAGTTGTTGGAGAAATACAGCACGCCGCCGGGCGCCAGGCGAGCCATGGCCAGGTCGAGCAACTGCACGTGGTCGCGTTGTACGTCGAAGATACCTTCCATGCGCTTGGAGTTGGAGAAGGTCGGCGGGTCGATGAAGATCATGTCGAACTCATCGCGACTGGCTTCCAGCCAGGCCATCACGTCACCCTGCTCCAGGCGGTTCTTGTCGGAGAAACCATTGAGCGAGAGGTTGCGACGCGCCCAGTCCAGGTAGGTTTTCGACAAGTCGACGCTGGTGGTGGTGCGCGCACCGCCCTTGGCCGCGTGCACACTGGCAGTGGCGGTGTAGCAATACAGGTTGAGGAAGCGTTTGCCTGCGGCCTCTTTCTGGATGCGCATGCGCATAGGGCGGTGGTCGAGGAACAGGCCGGTGTCCAGGTAATCGGTCAGGTTGACCAGCAGCTTCACCCCGCCTTCGCTGACTTCGGTGAACTTGCCCTGGGCACTCTGGCGCTCGTACTGCTTAGTGCCACTTTGACGTTCGCGACGCTTGACCACCACGCGATTCTTGTCGATGCCCAGCGCCTGGGGAATGGCCGCCAATGCATCGAACATCCGCGCCGAGGCTTTTTCCGGATCGATGGACTTGGGTGCGACGTATTCCTGGACGTGGACCCAATCGTGGTACAGGTCGATGGCCATGGAGTATTCCGGCATATCGGCATCGTATACACGGTAGCAATCGACGCCTTCGCGCTTGGCCCATTTGCCGAGCAACTTCAGGTTCTTCTGCAAACGGTTGGCGAACATCTGCCCGCCTTCGCTCAAGCGCGCCTGCTCAACAACCGGAGCCGGTGCTGGCACTGGCTTGATCGGATTGCCGTTCTTGTTGTACTGGCGCTCTTGCGGCTCGGTCGGCGCCTGATCGTAGGCGGCCTGCTCGCGTTCGGCCTGGCGTTGTTCCGGGGTACGGCGCTCGCCGGTGACGAACTGGTCCGGGGTGACCTTGATCAGCAGCAACTTGCACGGCAAGGCGCCGTTCCAGAATGAATACTGTTTGTGGCTGCGAATACCCATGCGTTTGCCCAGGTCCGGCGCGCCGGTGAACACCGCCGCTTCCCAACCCAAACAGGCCTGACGCAGGCGTTCGCCGAGGTTCTGATAAAGGTACAACAGGCTAGCTTCATCACCCAGACGCTCGCCGTAGGGCGGGTTACAGATCACCAAACCTTTCTGGTTCTGGTCCGGGCGCGGCTCGAAGGTAGCGACTTCACCCTGATAAACCTTGATCCAGTGGCTCAGGCCAGCACGTTCGATATTGTTACGAGCCGGCTGCATCAAGCGTGGGTCAGCCTCGTAACCGCGAATCCACAGCGGTGGCTTGGCCATGCCGATGGCAGCACGCTCGCTGGCCTCTGAATGAAGTTTCTTCCACAGGGCTGGGACGTGGCCGAGCCAGGCGGTGAAGCCCCACAACTCACGGTTGAGGTTGGGGGCCATGTCGGCAGCGATCATCGCGCCTTCCACCAGGAAGGTACCGACGCCGCACATCGGGTCAGTCAGCGCACCGCCTTCGGCGGCAATGCGCGGCCAGCCGGAACGGATCAGGATCGCTGCCGCCAGGTTTTCTTTCAGCGGCGCGGCGCCCTGCTGCAGGCGGTAACCGCGCTGGTGCAGGCTGTGGCCGGACAGGTCAAGAGAGAGAATCGCTTCGCCACGGTCCAGGCGCAGGTGAATACGCAGGTCCGGGTTGATCTTGTCGATGGACGGACGTTCGCCGGTCGGGGTGCGCAGCTTGTCGACAATCGCATCCTTGACCTTCAGCGCGCCAAAGTGGGTGTTGTCGATGCCCGAGCCATGGCCGCTGAACTCCACCGCCAGGGTGCCATCAGCAAGCATGTGGTCTCCCCACTCGATATCCAGTACGCCGTAGTAAAGGTCTTCGGCGTCTTTCATCGGGAAGCGCTTGAGCACCAGCAACACGCGGTTGGCCAGACGGGACCAGAGGCACAGGCGATAGGCGGTCTCCATGTCGGCCATGCCGCGCACGGCTGAGGTGTGCTCGCGAGCGTCCTCAAGGCCAAGCCCGACGGCTTCCTCGATCAGCAGGCCTTCAAGGCCCTTGGGGCAAGTGAGGAAGATTTCGTAACGATCCGACATGGGGATTCCAGGCTTTTCAGCAATAAGTAAACGGGCGACGCATCGCCAGTTCGGTTTTCAATCAAGCGCTTTTCTTGAAGAGCGCTCGTGTGGCACGAATGTGCCGTCCCACCCCGGCTGCAGGCCCTTTGAGCCTATATTGACGGGGCAGATCATGTATTTGATGCAACAAAGAGAAATATTCTGACCCTTCGTCGAATAACAACCGACTGCAACAGGAGGACATTCTCACTAAAGGATTAAACCTATCCTCTTTGCAGGGCACATCATAGCTGGCTTTGGCCTGGAAAAGGGGCGAAAAGCCATCCCAGCTTATGGCCATAGCATCATTATCGTTACGTCCTTATGACAAAACGATCATTGAATCCATGTGACCTATTGGTTAGAACTCAATACAGGTTGGCGCCGCCACGGTGCCAACACTTAGCTCGCCACGCCGGCAGCGAGCGCACCAACGGCAGAAAAACTCTGCCCGGCCTCGGACGAGGCTGAAGGATATCAAGACAGTCAACAAGTGAGGGAAACACCCTATGAGAAGACTTAAGCGTGATCCGTTGGAAAGAGCATTTTTACGCGGATATCAGTATGGCGTTCATGGCAAATCCCGTGAGCTTTGCCCATTTACTCTACCGTCGGTACGCCAAGCCTGGATTAACGGCTGGCGAGAAGGACGTGGCGACAACTGGGACGGTATGACCGGCACTGCGGGGATCCACAGACTCAACGAACTTCACGCCGTCGGCTAATCAGGGCACTTAATTCCGACACCACCTTGAATATGTAACGACTTAACCACGCACGCCCCATCAGGGCGGCGGGCTTCGGCCCAAGGGCTCCTTCGAGGAGCCCTTTTTTATGCCTTTAGCTTCGTGGCAATGCTGCGATCGCATCCACCGACTGGCGAATCAGCGCCGGCCCCTTGTAGATAAAACCGGAATACAGCTGCACCAGGCTCGCGCCAGCAGCAATTTTCTCAGCGGCGTGCTTGCCTTCGGTGATGCCGCCGACAGCAATGATCGGCAAACGCCCCGCCAGTTCGGCCGCCAGCACCTTGACGATATGGGTACTTTGGTCGCGCACCGGCGCCCCGGAAAGCCCACCGGCCTCATCACCGTGGGCAAGGCCTTCGACACCGACGCGGCTCAGGGTGGTGTTGGTGGCGATCACCGCGTCCATCCCCGATTCCAGCAGGGCCTGGGCCACCAGTACGGTTTCTTCGTCACTCATGTCCGGAGCGATCTTGATCGCCAATGGCACCCGTTTGCCATGACGCACGGCCAGGTCTTCCTGACGCTGGCGCAAGGCTTCGAGCAGTTGCTTGAGAGTGTCACCGAATTGCAGGCTGCGCAGGCCCGGAGTATTGGGTGAACTGACATTGACCGTGACATAGCTGGCATGGGCGTAAACCTTGTCCAGGCAGATCAGGTAGTCATCCACGGCACGCTCCACGGGCGTATCGAAGTTCTTGCCGATGTTGATACCCAGGATACCCTTGTACTTCGCGGCTTGAACCCGCGACAGCAGGTGATCAACGCCAAGGTTATTGAAGCCCATGCGATTGATGATCGCCTCGGCCTCCGGCAGGCGGAAAATTCGTGGTTTGGGGTTACCCGGCTGCGGCCGAGGAGTGACGGTGCCGACTTCGACGAAACCAAACCCCAACTGGGCAAAGCCGTCGATGGCCGTACCGTTCTTGTCCAGGCCTGCAGCCAGCCCTACCGGGTTGGGGAAGTCGAGCCCCATCACCGAGACCGGCATCTTCGTCGGCGCCTTGCACACCAGGCCATTGAGCCCCAGGCGGCCACCGGCACCGATCATGTCCAGGGACAGATCGTGGGAGGTTTCCGGAGAAAGTTTGAACAACAGCTGACGGGCCAGGGTATACATGGGCGGGTTTGACTCGGATGACGGCGGAAGGTGGCGCCGATTATAGCCGGGGGGACGGCGCGCGCGCGAGGCGTGGCGCACAGGTAGCACGATCATCCGTTACGCGCGGCCATCAACTCTTCGTAGCGCGTCCAGATTTTTTGCGCATAACGAAGCCGCAACTCCTCCCGATGAGCCCCCTCCCCGGCATCGACGTTGTAGGAGCCCACCGCCGTCCAGTTGTAGCCAAACTGCTTGATGAAGTCAGCGAGAATGGAGGCCGCCACTTCTACCGACAGGCAGGGCTCACCCAGTAACCGCTGTTCGGTGATGCCTTGCTTGAGCAGGCGCGGTAGATGAATGCTGTTGATCTGCATCAGGCCAATATCACGGGTGCCATTGTTGTTGCTGTAATTCATGGCCTCGGCTCGATAACCGGACTCTACGGCAGCAATGGCCTGCAACAACTCCGGTTCTATATCATATTGGCTCGCAGCTTCGGTCCAGCAGTAAGCCTTAGCCTGACTCGACACGGCCAGAGCAACCAGCAGCATCACCTTGCTCCAGGCCCTCTTCATGTCAGACCGCCCCAATTACTCTCCTGTCCACAGGCAGAGCACACGTAAATGGCGATGCCAGGACCAGCACGTGTTTGGCCAGGCACGTCGACCATCACTACCGGACAGCTGAAGCGATAGCCCTTGCCATATACCGTCGTGATAAATCCCTTGTTGTCCTTGAGGTGCTTGCGCAACGAATAGATACAGCGGGTCAGGGACTCCTCAGCGACTTCGCCATGGGGCCAGACCAGTTCCAGCAAACGATCCTTGGTGACCAGCACGCCCGCCGAGGCGAGCAACAGGCGCAATACATGCCATTCCTTGGGAGGCAATTGAATATCCGAGCCCTCGCCTGTCAGCCTGCCATCACCCTGTAGCGTCCAGTGCCCAAAAGCCAAAGAGACGGACGTCAAACCATCAACCACGCCGACCATTCAAACCTCTGTAGCTGCCTACTGACATTCACGGCTCCTTAATTTCAGCATTGCCCCACCAGGGATGGCGCGACTATAGAAACCTGCCCCTTGGAACACCGTAGGCAAAAACCCATAAACTCAAGAAGTTCTGGACACAACCTGTAAGACGCTTCGATACAAGCAGCACACAACCCCGCTAGACCTTCTTGGGTGCGAGCGCACAGAAGGCCTCTGCGGGTGCACCTGTCATTGGTGAACGAGGTTGCACAGCTCTTCAACGTGGCTCAAAAACTCATTAAAAAACGCGCCTGATTTCATTACTCGGACAAGCGAGTGAAGGCGCCTTGTACGTGCTCGTATTGAGCAGCCGTCAGCGGCGGCGGATTCCCCTGCCCGGTCGCGGTCTTAAGTTCGTCACCCACGGCCTGGGCCTGGATCAAAAACAGACGCACACTGTTGGCCATTGGCCCGTCGTAGCGACCGAACATGGCACTACGCTCTGCAGCCTCGCCATCACGCCGAAAACTGCCCAGCAACAGGCGCTTGCCCTGGGCCACACGGACGACGGTATTGATACCTACACGCCCAACCGCCGCCGATGCCCCATTGCGACCACCGACCTTTCCTATCTGGCGGCCATCCTCAATGGTGAGCAGCATCTCGATTTCGTTCGCCTCGGCGAAACGCGGCAGGACGCTGACCTGTGTGCCATGGTTGATCGGCTGCCACTCATCGCTGTCCTCAGTAGATCGGGGCAGATAAAGGGTCTGGTTGTCATGGAAAACCGCCGGCACATTCTCCTGGGTCAGAATCACCGGCAACGCCACCACCCTTGCTCGCCGACGACGCTCCAGGGCCTGAACCCGCGCCATGAAAGCGCGGTCCTCAACGGGCGCCAGCACGCGACTCACTTGCCGCGACGTGTCCGGCCCCTTGCCATCACTGTCCGGGGCCATGCCCATTTGCTCGAATTCATGTCGATCCACGTCCACCAGCCATAGCGACACCTCAACCGGACGCTTGGGCACGTCCAGTTCCGCCACCAGACTCTCTAAAAAGCGCACTTGCGCAGGCATCCCCTTGATCAGCAGGCTGTTGGTGTCCGGGTAAGCCATCACTGAAATGTTTTTGTCGGCCAGCAACCCTGACTGCCGCGAACGACCTGGGGCGACATTCTTCTGCTCGGCTGCCAGCAGTTTTCCGATCATCGTGGCCATTCCCGGCACGGTGACCTGTTCACTTCCCATGTCGTACTGACGATCGGCGACATGGGTATTAAGCACCTGAACCACGCCGATCTTCTGAGGCCCCATACGCAACTCGGCACGCTGCCTGTCCATCAGCTGGGCCAGGCGCAGCACCTGATCGACGTAGTTGGGTGGCCCGGAAACATAAAACATCCGTGTGCCCCCCTCACGAAGGGGATAACGCGCCTCGCTGAGACCCGACCGCCGCATGAACGCACGCAACATGTCGACCGAGATGTGCCGCAGGCTGACCACCGAGCTTTTTGCCTCGCTGGCGTCGTAGAGATAGAGCACCTGACCGTCGCTGTACCAGATCAACCCTTGCTGCAGGGCAACCTCCTCAAGGGTGCGTTGCACAGGATCGAAATCGTACTGCCCGGTGATTCGCTTGCCAGACGCCTTCTTGCTGACAACGATGGGTTGGCCCAAGGGCACTGACAACTCGGTAAAAAAAGCCTGCAGGCTTTCGTCATGCGCCTGATAAACCTCGCCCAAGGCAGGCGCACTGCCCAGCATCAGCAGGCAGCAGAGCAACCACCGCCGCAGGTCGAGGCATACGGTCAGGCGGTACATCAGGGAAACCGACCCGAGGGCCGGCTGTAGATCTTTGCTGCAAAGTGATCGAGGTACACGCGGGGGTTCCTGAGCAGCCTGGCATTAGGGAGCGGCCATAGTGAAAGGCCCCCGACCTGCAATCTTGATGGGAAGTTGATCAAGCACCTCCCCGAACATGCCCCGTGGCATGTGCCTTGCTTTGCGTTATTCATCGCAGCCCGCACCAACGACGGAACGGGCTCAAGGACAAAGGCGTCGTTACCCGTGAGCTGCTTGCACAAGCTGCCCGCAGGAACGGCGCTTTTTTTGAGAAAGAAGGTCATGAAAGGTAGATGTTGATGAATGATTCGGTCGACAACAGCCAGAAGAGCGATCCACTGGCCTGGGTCAACGGCAGCGATGCTCCGGAAAAGAGCAGCCTCAACCTGGGTTTCATGGCCTTGAGCGACTGCGCCTCGGTAGTCGTTGCCGCAACTCAGGGTTTCGCCCAGCCTTATGGACTGACGCTGAACCTCAAGCGCCAGTCATCCTGGGCCAATCTGCGGGACAAACTGGTCAGCGGCGAACTGGACGCGGCCCACAGCCTGTATGGACTGATCTATGCCGTGCACCTGGGCATCGGCGGTGTGGCGCCCACCGACATGGCCGTGTTGATGGGGCTGAACCAGAACGGCCAGAGCATCAACCTGTCCCACGGTTTGCAACAACAAGGGGTGACCAGTCCTGAGGCACTGGATCGCCACGTGCACCAAAGCCGAACAAAACTCACCTTCGCCCAGACCTTTCCCACAGGCACACACGCCATGTGGCTGTATTACTGGCTCGCCAGCCAAGGTATTCATCCGCTGCGGGACGTCAATAGTGTGGTGGTACCGCCGCCGCAAATGGTCGCGCACCTGCAAGCCGGACGGATTGACGGTTTTTGCGTGGGCGAACCCTGGTGCGCCAGTGCGGTAAAACAGAACCAGGGCTTTACCCTGGCCACCACCCAGGCGATCTGGCCGGATCATCCGGAAAAAGTCCTCGGCTGCACCAAGGCCTTTGTCGAGCAATACCCCAACACCGCCCGCGTATTGGTGATGGCTATTCTGGAAGCCAGTCGCTTTATCGAACAAAGCCCTGAAAACCGCCGCTCTACCGCGCACTTGCTAAGTGCCCGTGAATACCTGGACGCACCGCTCGATTGCATCGAACCGCGCTTGCTGGGTAACTACGACGACGGTCTGGGCAACCATTGGCAGGATGCCCACGCCCTGCGCTTTCACGCAGGTGGCGAGGTCAACCTGCCCTATCTGTCCGATGGCATGTGGTTCATGACCCAATTTCGTCGCTGGGGCTTGTTGCGCGAAGACCCTAATTACCTGGTTATCGCCCGTCAGGTGCAGCAGTTGGCGCTCTATCGTGAAGCCGCCACGGCGGCGGGTATTACGGCCGGGGATACAGAAATGCGCAGCAGCCAACTGATCGACGGCAAGGTCTGGGATGGCTCGGACCCGGCCGGCTATGCCCGCAGTTTCCGCCTGCATGCCATGGTCGACAACACCGCCCAGCTTGCTCGACGCTGACAGGAGCCGGACTTTATGCTGCGTATCCTGCTGATCAACGACACCCCGCGCAAAGTCGGACGCCTCAAGGCGGCGCTGACTGAAGCCGGTTTTGAAGTCATCGACGAGTCCGGTCTGACCATCGACCTGCCGGCACGGGTCGAAACGGTGCGCCCGGATGTGATTCTGATCGATACCGAGTCACCGGGCCGCGATGTGATGGAGCAAGTGGTGCTGGTCAGCCGCGACCAGCCGCGCCCCATCGTGATGTTTACCGACGAGCACGACCCAGACGTTATGCGTCAGGCGATCAAGTCCGGGGTCAGCGCCTATATCGTCGAAGGCATCCAGGCCCAGCGCCTGCAACCGATCCTCGACGTGGCGATGGCTCGTTTCGAGAGCGACCAGGCCTTGCGCGCACAGTTGCAGGCCCGTGACCAGCAACTGGCGGAACGCAAGCGCATCGAACTGGCCAAGGGCCTGTTGATGAAAATGAAGGACTGCAATGAAGAAGAGGCCTACACCCTGATGCGCCGCCAGGCCATGAGCCGGCAGCAGAAGCTGATTCAAGTGGCCGAGCAGATTATTGCCATGAGTGAGTTGTTGGGCTGACCTCACACCAACATTGGCTCAGCTCTTGCTATGTAATCACCACAGGTAACCAACGGCGGTTGCCCCCTCTACGACAAAGACGTCGCCCACCCGGTTTGCCCACGCGGACCCCGGTGGCGGCGTTTTTTCGTTTTGGCCCCATAGCCCGGGGCCGGTGGGGCGACTCTAACCAGCTGCTCCATCACAAGGCCTTCTTACAAGACCCCTTACCGCTGAGGTGCGTGATGAAATCAAGCTTCTGGAAATCCGGTCACACCCCGACCTTGTTTGCCGCGTTCCTGTATTTCGACCTGAGTTTCATGGTCTGGTACCTGCTGGGCCCGTTGGCGGTGCAGATCGCCACCGACCTGCAACTGACCACCCAGCAGCGCGGCCTGGTGGTGGCGACGCCGATCCTGGCCGGCGCCATATTGCGATTCCTGATGGGCATGCTGGCAGACAAGCTCTCGCCCAAGACCGCCGGCCTGATCGGCCAGGTAATTGTCATCTGCGCGCTGTTCGCCGCTTGGAAACTGGGCATTCACAGCTATGAACAAGCCCTGCTGCTGGGGCTGTTCCTGGGCATGGCCGGCGCCTCTTTCGCCGTCGCCCTGCCCCTGGCCTCCCAGTGGTACCCCGCCGAGCATCAGGGCAAGGCCTTGGGCATTGCCGGTGCGGGCAACTCGGGCACAGTGTTTGCCGCCTTGCTGGCACCGGTGCTGGCGGCTGCGTTTGGCTGGAGCAATGTATTTGGCTTCGCGTTGATCCCGCTGATCCTAACGCTGATCATCTTCGCCTGGCTGGCCCGCAACGCGCCTGATCGACCGAAAGCCAAATCCATGGCCGACTATTTCAAGGCGCTGGGCGACCGCGACAGTTGGTGGTTCATGTTCTTCTATAGCGTGACCTTCGGCGGCTTTATCGGCCTGGCCAGCGCCCTGCCCGGCTACTTCAACGATCAATACGGCTTGAGCCCGGTGACCGCTGGCTATTACACCGCCGCCTGCGTGTTTGGCGGCAGCCTGATGCGCCCCTTGGGAGGTGCGTTGGCGGATCGTTTCGGCGGGATTCGCACCCTGCTCGGCATGTACGGCGTGGCGGCGATTTGCATCGCGGCGGTGGGCTTCAATCTGCCGAGTTCCTACGCAGCCCTCGCTCTGTTCGTCTGTACCATGCTTGGCCTCGGCGCTGGCAACGGCGCGGTGTTCCAACTGGTGCCCCAGCGCTTTCGTCGTGAGATCGGCGTGATGACCGGTCTGATCGGCATGGCCGGCGGCATCGGCGGCTTTGCCCTAGCGGCGGGCATGGGCGCAATCAAACAAAGCACCGGCAGCTATCAGCTTGCGCTTTGGCTGTTCGCCAGCCTGGGTGTGTTGGCCTGGTTCGGCCTGTACGGCGTCAAGCGTCGCTGGAGAACCACCTGGGGTTCGGCGGCGGTCACCGCTGCGCGAGTCTGATGAGCCTGCAACTGAGTTTCGCCCAGGCCAGCGCCATCGGCCCACGGTCGGAAAACCAGGACGCCCTGCGCCTGGTTACCCCGGCCCCTGAGCTGGCCGCCAGCAAAGGCTATTTGTGCGCCATTGCCGACGGCGTCAGCCAGTGCGCCGACGGCGGCCTGGCCGCGCGCTCGACCTTGCAGGCCCTGGCCCTGGATTATTACGCCACGCCGCAAACCTGGGGCGTGGCCCAGTCCCTGGACCGCCTGCTGCTGGCGCAAAACCGCTGGTTGCAGGCCAACGGTGGCGGCCTGCCACTGCTGACCACCCTCAGCGCCCTGGTATTTCGCGGGCAGCGTTTTACCCTGGCCCATGTCGGCGACTGCCGGGTCTACCGCTGGCTCGATGACCAATTGCTGCGCATCAGCGAAGAGCACGTCTGGGAGCAACCGGGCATGCAGCATGTGCTCAAGCGCGCCCTGGGCCTGGATCAACACTTGGTGGTGGATTTCCTCGACGCAGAACTGCGCGAGGGCGAATGCTTCCTGCTGCTCAGCGATGGCGTCTGGGCCTCCCTGGGAGATCACGCCATCAGCGCAATCCTGCGGGAACAAACGGACCTGGACCTGGCCGTGAATACCCTGGTCAACTCAGCTCATCTGGCCGGCAGCCAGGATAATGCCAGTGCGATGCTGGTGCGTATCGACCAACTCGGCGCCGCCACCCTCGGCGACGCTCTGGTGCAGTTGCAGCAGTGGCCATTGCCCCCCGCGTTGAAACCGGGGCAACACTTCGAAGGCTGGCAGGTGGAAGCGGTGCAGGGGCAGAGCCGGCAGTCCCTGCTCTATAGGGTGCGTGATGCCCAGCAACAGGCTTGGCTGCTGAAGACCCTGCCGGTCAGCCATGATGATGACCTGCAAGCTGCGCAAGCCTTGCTGGCGGAGGAATGGTTTTTGCGCCGGGTGGCCGGGCGGGCGTTTCCTGAAGTGCATTCAGCCAGCGGGCGTCAGCATTTGTACTACGTGATGCGTGAATACGCAGGCCAAACCCTCGCCGAACTGTTCAAGCAGCACGGCCCGCTGCCACTGGCGCAATGGCAGTCCCTGGCCGAACGCCTGCTGCGGGCCGTCGGCCAGTTGCACCGAAGGCAGATCTTGCATCGCGACATCAAGCCGCAAAACCTGCTGCTGGGAGAGGACGGCGAACTGCGCGTGCTGGATTTTGGCCTGGCCTACTGTCCCGGACTTTCCGAGGATCGCGCGCACCTGTTGCCGGGCACACCGAGTTTCATCGCCCCCGAGGCCTTCAACGGCGACCGTCCTACCCCACAGCAGGACTTGTACAGCATTGGCGTGACCTTGTATTACCTGCTCACTGGGCATTATCCCTATGGTGAAATCGAAGCCTTTCAACGGCCAAAATTCACCACACCTGTCAGTGCCAGTCGTTATCGGCCGGACCTGCCCGAGTGGATGCAACAAAGCCTGGAACAAGCCGTAGCAGCGCAACCCGAACAACGCTACGAAACCGCCGAAGAGTGGTTGCTGGTGCTGGAGCAGGCCGACCGTCGTGAGTTGAGCATCCGGCCCAAACCGCTGCTGGAGCGAGAGCCGCTGAAGGTCTGGCGAACGCTGGCGCTGGTGTCGCTCTTGATCAATCTGGTGCTGCTGTACTGGCTGTTGCACCACTAACGGGCGGCTCGCCTTGAATGGGTGCAGGCCGACATCGATAAAAAACGTCGAAAGCCAATAAATACGTGCTTCACGCCACTTGGCACAACCACTGCATTACCTTCCTCAACAACACACATACAGCCCAGCCTTCAACGACGAAGACTGCGCTTCCCGAGAGAACGGGACCAGGACAAAGGCGTCCTCGCTAGCTAACTAGCGGGGACGCCTTTTTTTGTTTGCGCGTGATTTGTCGAGCCTGCGGAGAACGACATGAAGAAACTCAAACTGGTGATGATCGGCAACGGCATGGCCGGGGTTCGCACCCTTGAAGAATTGCTCAAGCTGAGCAGCGAGCTGTACGACATCACCGTCTTTGGCGCCGAGCCCCACACCAACTACAACCGCATCCTGCTGTCGCCGGTGCTGGCCGGAGAGCAGACCTTCGAGGAGATCGTGCTCAACGACCTGAGCTGGTACCTGGACAACAACATCAAGCTGTTGCTCAACCGCAAAGTGGTGCAGATCGACCGGGTCAAACGCAGAGTCATCGCCGAGGACGGCAGCGAAGCCGAGTACGACCGCCTGCTGATCGCCACCGGTTCGACGCCTTTTATCCTGCCAATCCCAGGCAACACCCTGCAGGGTGTGATCGGCTACCGCGACATCGCCGACACCCAAGTGATGATCAACACCGCCAAGACCCACAAGCACGCGGTGGTGATCGGCGGCGGCCTGCTGGGTCTGGAAGCGGCCAACGGCCTGATGCTGCGGGGCATGCACGTCACGGTGGTGCATATCGGCGAATGGCTGCTGGAACGGCAACTGGACAAGACCAGCGGCCAACTGCTGCAAACCGAACTGGAAAGCCGTGGCCTGGTGTTCCGTCTGTGCGAACAAACCACCGCCCTGCACGACGCAGGCAACGGTCGGGTCGGCTCGGTGCAGTTCAAGAATGGCGACGTGATCCCCGCCGACCTGGTGGTGATGGCCGCTGGCATCCGTCCCAATACCGAACTCGCGGAAAAATCCGGCATCCCCTGCAACCGCGGGATTCTGGTCAACGACACCCTGCAAACCTACGACCCGCGCATCTACGCCATCGGCGAGTGCGCCAGCCATCGCGGGATTGCCTATGGCCTGGTGGCGCCGCTGTTCGAACAAGCCAAGGTCTGCGCCAACCATCTCGCACAGCTGGGCTTTGCTCGCTATCAGGGCTCGGTGACCTCGACCAAACTGAAAGTCACCGGTATCGACCTGTTTTCCGCCGGGGACTTCATGGGCGGCGAAGGCACGGAAACCATCACCCTTTCCGACCCCATTGGCGGCGTCTACAAGAAGCTGGTGATCAAGGACGACATCCTCGTTGGCGCGTGCCTGTACGGCGACACCGCAGACGGCGGCTGGTATTTCCGGCAGATCCGTGAGAACCACGCCATTGGCGAGATTCGCGACCACCTGATGTTTGGCGGTTCTTCTTTAATGGAGCATGCCATCGGTGATGTAGGCCACCAAGGCCAGGACAAAGCCATGAGCATGGCCGACAGCGCCGAAGTCTGCGGTTGCAACGGCGTGTGCAAGGGCACCATCGTCAAGGCCATTCAGGAACACGGGCTGTTCAGCGTCGATGACGTCAAGAAGCACACCAAGGCCGCCAGCTCCTGCGGTTCCTGTGCAGGATTGGTGGAACAGATCCTGATCAACACCGTGGGCGGCGCGGCCGACGTCAAACCGAAAAGCGAAAAAGCCATCTGCGGCTGCAGCGACCACAACCACGGGCAGATCCGCCAGGCCATCCGCGACCAGCACCTGCTGACCATCGCTGGCACCATGAGCTACCTGAACTGGCGCACCCCCAACGGCTGCGCAACTTGCCGCCCGGCGCTGAACTACTACCTGATCTCCACCTGGCCAGGCGAAGCCAAGGACGACCCGCAATCAAGGCTGATCAACGAACGGGCCCACGCCAACATTCAGAAAGACGGCACCTACTCAGTAGTCCCGAGGATGTGGGGCGGTGTGACCAATCCCTCCGAACTGCGCCGTATCGCTGATGTGGCCGACAAGTACAACGTGCCGATGGTCAAGGTCACCGGCGGGCAGCGCATCGATTTGCTGGGCATCAAGAAGCAGGACTTGCCGGGGGTCTGGAAAGACCTCGATATGCCGTCCGGGCACGCCTACGGCAAATCCATCCGCACCGTGAAGACCTGCGTCGGCAGTGAGTTCTGCCGCTTCGGCACACAAAATTCGACACAACTGGGCATCGAGCTGGAACATGACCTGTTCAACATGTGGTCGCCCCACAAGGTCAAGCTGGCGGTCTCCGGCTGCCCGCGCAACTGCTCGGAAGCGGGGATCAAGGATGTGGGAATCATCGGTGTCGATTCCGGTTGGGAGATGTACATCGGCGGCAACGGCGGGATCAAGACAGAAGTCGCCGAGTTCTTCGTCAAGCTGAAAACTGCCGAAGAAGTGCGCGAATACAACGGCGCGTTCCTGCAGCTGTACCGTGAAGAGGCCTTCTACCTGGAGCGCACCGTGCACTACCTGCAACGAGTCGGCATGGAGCACATCAAGAAAGCCTTACTGGAAGACCCGGCACGGCGCCAGGCCCTTAACGAACGCCTGCAGTTCTCCCTGTCGTTCGAACAGGACCCGTGGAAAGAACGCCTGGAACAGCCGTTACTGAAAAAGGAATTCGACACCATCTCCGTCAAACAGCTGGAGGTACTGGCATGAACTGGCTGGATATCTGCGCCCTCGAAGAAATCAACGCCCTCGGCTCGCGCATCATCAAAGGACCGAAAGGCGAGATCGCGATTTTTCGTACCAGTGACGACGAAGTCTTCGCCCTTGACGACCGCTGCCCGCACAAGGGCGGCCCGCTGTCCCAGGGTTTGATCTACGGCAAACGCGTGGCCTGCCCGCTGCACAACTGGCAGATCGACCTGGCGTCCGGTGAAGCTCAGGCCCCGGACATCGGCTGCGCCCACCATCATCACGCCCGGGTCGAAAACGGCCGGGTGATGCTGGCACTGCGGGAAGCCGGTTGATGAACCGCCAGACCACCGCCTCGACCTGCTGTTATTGCGGAGTCGGTTGCGGCGTGCTGATCGAGCATGATGGCGAGCGTATTCTCGGGGTCAGTGGCGATCCGACGCACCCGGCCAACTTCGGAAAGCTGTGCAGCAAGGGCGCCAGCCTACACCTGACCGGCGACCTGGCGGCGCGCGCGTTGTACCCGGAACTGCGCCTGGGCAAAGGCCTGGCCCGCAGCCGCACCGACTGGGACACCGCCCTGGAACATGCGGCCAACGTGTTCGCCGAAACCATCGCCGAGCACGGCCCCGACAGCGTGGCGTTCTACATCTCCGGGCAATTGCTGACCGAGGACTACTACAGTTTCAACAAACTGGCCCGGGCGCTGGTAGGCACCAACAATATCGACAGTAATTCCAGGCTATGCATGTCGTCGGCGGTGGTCGGTTACAAACGCAGCCTGGGGGCCGATGCGCCGCCGTGCAGCTACGAAGACCTGGAGTCCAGCGATTGCGTACTGATCGTGGGCAGTAACATGGCCTACGCCCATCCGGTGTTGTTCCGACGGCTGGAGGAAGCCAAAGCCCGTCGTCCAGACATGAAAGTGGTGGTCATCGATCCCCGGCGCACCGACACCTGTGACCTGGCGGATCTGCACTTGGCGATCCTGCCCGGTACCGATGTCGCCCTGTTCCATGGGATTTTGCACCTGCTGCTGTGGGAAGAGTGGGTCGATCGTGACTTTATTCAGGCCCATACCGACGGCTTGGCAGAATTGAAAAGACTGGTGCATGACTACACGCCGCAAATGGTCACGCAACTGTGCGGGATCAGCGTCGAGCAATTACGCCAATGCGCCGAATGGGTCGGCACCTCATCCAGCTTTCTGTCGTTGTGGTGCATGGGGCTCAACCAGTCCACCGCCGGCAGCGCAAAGAACAGCGCCCTGATCAACCTGCACCTGGCCACTGGCACGATCGGCCGTCCAGGCTGTGGGCCGTTTTCCCTGACCGGCCAGCCCAATGCCATGGGCGGAAGGGAAACCGGCAGCCTGTCGAACTTGCTGCCAGGGCATCGCGAAGCGGCCAACCCTGAACACCGAGCGCAAGTGGCCGCCTACTGGGGCGTGGAGCAACTGCCCGCCAGCACCGGTTTGACCGCCATCGAACTGTTCGAACAAGTGCAGGCCGGCAAGATCAAAGCCTTGTGGATCGCCTGCACCAACCCCGCACAATCCCTGCCAGACCAGAACGCCGTGCGCCAGGCACTGGCCGCGTGCCCGTTCGTGGTCTTGCAGGAAGCCTTCCGCACCACGGAAACCGCACCTTTCGCCGACCTGTTATTGCCGGCCGCCAGTTGGGGGGAGAAAGAGGGCACGGTGACCAACTCCGAGCGACGTATTTCCCACGTGCGCCAAGCCATTGTCCCACCGGGCGAGTCACGGCCCGACTGGGCAATTACCGTGGATTTTGCTCAGCGTCTGGAACGACGTTTGCGCCCAGGTTTGCCAAGCCTGTTTTCCTTTGAACAACCGGCGCAGATCTTTGATGAATACAAGGTGCTGACCCACGACCGCGACCTGGATTTGTCAGGTATAAGCCATGCCCTGCTCGACCAGATCGGGCCCCAGCAATGGCCGTTCCCGGCCAATGCGCAAACGGGCACACCACGGCTGTATACCGATGGCGTTTTTCCGACCGAAAGTGGTCGTGCGCATTTTGTCGCCGATCCCTACCGCGCCGCCAAGGAGCAGCGCGACGCGCGCTTTCCCCTGACCCTGATCACCGGCCGTCTGCGGGATCAATGGCATGGTATGAGCCGCACCGGCACCGCTGCGCAGTTGTTCGGCCATGTCAGCGAAGCCTTGCTGAGTCTGCACCCCGATGAGTTGCGCCGGCATCGGCTCCTGGAAGGTGACCTGATCAACCTTAAGAGCCGTCGCGGCAGCGTGATTATGGCCGTGACCCGTGATGACAGTGTGCGTCCCGGCCAGGCTTTCCTGCCGATGCACTGGGGCGATCGTTTTCTCAAGGGCGGCGTCAACGCCCTGACCCAACCGGCGTTCGACCCCTTGTCGAAACAACCGGAACTCAAGCACAGCGGGGTACGCCTGGAAGCCGTGCAATTGCCTTGGCAGTTGTTCGCGCTGATCGAGGGTGACGTCCAGCAACACTTTGAAGCCTTGCGCCCGCTATGCGAAGACTTTGCCTACGTCAGCCTGAGCCTGACTGGTCGCGAACGGCCAGCGCTGCTGATCCGGGCAGCCCATAGCGAGGCGCCAGACCTGCAGTTGCTCAAGCGTATCGATCAACTGCTGGGCCTCAATGACGGCCCGGTCATGGCCTATGACGACCCACGACGCTCTATCGGCAAGCGCGTGAAAATCGAGAAGGGCCGGATTACCGCAATTCGCCTGGCCGGCGAAACCCTCGCCCGACACTGGTTGCAAAGCCTGTGGCTGGAAGGCCGGGCCGATGAGCAACTGCGTCGCTGGCTGCTGGCGCCATTGAGCGCGCCACCGGGCAATGCCACAGGAAGCTCTACCGCCAATAAAATTCTGTGCAACTGCAAAAACGTCAGTGAAAACACCGTGTGCACCGGCATCGCCCAGGGCCTTGACCTGAATGGCCTGAAACAGGAATTGGGCTGCGGCACGCAATGCGGCTCCTGTGTACCGGAAATCAAACGACTATTGGCCAGCAACAAGCAGCCAATCGCAATCAGTGTGTGAGGGCAATAAACATGAACGCAAAAGTCTGGTTGGTGGGCGCTGGCCCCGGTGATCCGGAGCTGTTGACCCTCAAGGCGGTACGGGCTCTGCACGAGGCCGATGTGGTGCTGATTGATGATTTGGTCAACCCGGCGGTGCTTGAACACTGCCCCGACGTGCGGGTGATCACCGTCGGCAAGCGTGGCGGATGCCGCTCCACACCGCAGGATTTTATCCATCGCCTGATGCTGCGTTATGCCCGTCAGGGCAAGTGCGTGGTGCGGCTCAAGGGTGGCGATCCGTGCATATTCGGGCGCGGTGGCGAAGAAGCGTTATGGCTCAGGGAGCGCGGTGTCGAGGTGGAACTGGTCAACGGCATTACTGCCGGGCTGGCAGGGGCGACCAACTGTGATATTCCGCTGACATTGCGTGGGGTCAGTCGCGGCGTGACCCTGGTCACCGCCCACACACAGGACGACAGCAGCCTCAACTGGCGAGCACTGGCCGAAAGCGGTACGACGCTGGTGGTCTATATGGGCGTGGCAAAACTGGAGGAAATCCGGCAGCAGTTACTGGAAAGTGGCATGGCTGCCGATATGCCGGTGGCAATGATTGAAAATGCTTCGTTGCCGCAGCAGCGGGAGTGCCGCAGCAGCCTGGCCTGTATGCATGATGACGCCAGGGCGTTTGCCTTGAAGAGCCCGGCGATTCTGGTGATTGGTGCAGTCGCGGCAACAGCGGTTGAAGCTGCCTTGCTGGCAAGCGCCTGAGCCAAATTTCAGGCAAAAAAAACCCGGCCTAAGCCGGGTTTTTTTCTACAACTCAGTAATTACTGAGCTGCTTGAGCTTCAACCGATGCTTCTACGCGACGGTTAACAGCACGGCCTGCTTCAGTTGCGTTATCAGCAACTGGGCGGGATTCGCCGTAACCAACCGAGCTTACACGGCCAGCGTCAATACCGTCTTTGACCAGAACTTGCTTAACAGCGTCAGCACGACGCTGGGACAGCTTCTGGTTGTAAGCGTCAGGACCGACGGAGTCAGTGTGACCTTCAACAACGGTAGTGGTTTGTGGGTACTGCTTCATGAAGTCAGCGAGGTTTTTCACGTCGCCGTAGCTGTTAGGCTTAACAACCGACTTGTCGAAGTCGAACTTCACGTCCAGCTCAACACGAACAACCTGAGCAACCGGAGCTTCTGGCTCTGGAACTGGCTCTGGAGCTGGAGCTGGGGTAGGAGCTGGTGCTGCTGCGCCAGCGTTACCGCCGAAGTTGACGCCCAGGCCGACCAGTGCGGAGTAATCCCACTTGCCGTTGTCCAGGTTGTGGTCAGCTTCAACGCCTGCACGTGCGAACAGGTTGTTGGTGAAGTAGTACTTCACACCGGTACCAACGATAGCCAGAGTCGACTGATCGCGACCGCTGTGGCCGTCAGCTTTGACGTTGCCACGGCTCTGGTGACCGAAACCACCTTCTACGTATGGACGCAGGGAGTCGACGCCAGCCTGACCGAAGTGGTAAGTAGCCAACAGGCTGCCGGTATCACCTTTGATCTTCTGGTTGCCAGTACCGTCGTTCGAACGGGTGTGGTTGGTCTTGTCGTAGGACAAGTTCAACGACAGGTCGTCGGTCAGGAAGTAACCGATGCGAGCGCCAGGATTGAAGCCGTCTTCGATGTGCTTGACGCTATCGTTGTACTGCTTCTTGTAGAACAGCTCGCCTTCAACTGCGCCTTGGCCTTGTGCCAGAACGCCGAAAGAAGTAGCGGCAATAAGAGAACCAATGGCCAAGCCCAAGGTGTTTTTCAGTTTCATCCGTTAAATCCCCATCTGGTGATTGTAAAGCAGTCCCACATACCGGGGGACAACTCGGCGACAAGTCTATCAGAACTTGCCTACACGTAAGAGATATTTGCCTCGCACTAAGTTTCAGTACTGTCCGCAAATTTCTCACGTAATTTATCAAGAGCACGTTTGTAACGCATTTTTGTAGCACTCAAGCCCATATGCATGATGTCAGCAATTTCCTGAAATTCCAGTTCTGCGACAAATCGCAGCACCAAAATTTCCCGGTCAATCGGATTCACATACACCAACCAGCGATCAAGCCCGCCCTTCTCCTCAGGTGTCGGCGCCTTTTCTTCAGACGCTTCCTCAAGGGGGTCCAGACTCAAGGCGTCCATCAAGCGACGCTTTCGCCGTTCCTTACGATACTGCGTGATGCATTCGTTGTACGTGATGCTATAGAGCCAGGTTTTGAACTTCGATTTACCCTCGAAGTTCTTCAAGCCATACAACACCTTCAACATCACTTCCTGACAGACATCATCCGCATCACGATCGTTCCCCAAATATCTTGAACAAACGTTGAACAGCGTGCGTTGATACCTGCGCATCAATTCTTCGTACGCGCGTGTTACGTGAAACAGCTCCGTGTGCGAGCGCGCGACCAACTCCTCATCAGAGAGCTCACGTGGGTCATAGCGCGTGGACAGCGTTTGGGCTTTATTCAAAACAAGTCGTGCCGACAGTCAGGTCAATGTCCGCCACAGCCTGGATAGCCAGGATTGCGGCGGCGTACATTAGCAGGGATTACCGGGTTAGCGGCTACTTACCTGCTGCTCCAGCAAAACTCGATTGGACAACGACACTAGTTCGCCATCATCGGTCAGCACTGTAGTTTTTACCGTGCCGATCTCTTCGATCTGCCCTTCGACCTCGCCCACACGCACGTGCTGCCCAACCTGATACAACTCACGCACATAAATTCCCGCAAGAATCTGACCGGCAATTTCCCGGCTTCCCAACCCCATGGCCAGCGCAACAGCCAGACCAACGGTAATCAAAACAATCACAATCACATGGTTAAGCAGGTCAGTCTTGACCTCCAACTGGCTGATCGCGACTGAAATACTGATGATGATCACCAGCCCCTGAGCGATTCGCCCCAGACCGCTGGCGTAATCCAGACCGACGCCTTCAGCCGCACCGCGCACCAGCCCATTGGCCAGTTGCGCCAGCAAAACCCCCACCAGCAACACCAGCGCGCCACCGAATACCTTCGGCAAATACAGCGCCAGCATATCGAGCGTAGCTGAAACTCGCTCAAGTCCAAGGGATTGCGCTGCAGAAACCAGAAAAATCAGCAGCACGAACCAATAAACGATCTTGCCGACCAGTGTCGAGATAGGCACTTTGAGCCCGGCACGCCCCAATAACTTGGTCAGGCCGGTGCCACCCATCAGGCGATCAAGGCCCAGTTTGGCCAACAGTTTGGAGAGCAGGGTGTCGAGCAGCTTGGCCACGACAAAACCCAACAGCACGAGTACCAGCGCGCCAAACAGGTTGGGAATAAAATTCGCCACCTTGGTCCACAACGCAGTCATTGCAGTTACCAGACTCTGAGTCCAGAGATCAAGTTCCATATTCAATCAGCCTTATCAGCAGTGCGAGCAATAGGTTTACGACGGGAAACCGGGGAAACATGGGCCGAACCGTTGTTCAGGGCCATCATCAATGCCGGCAACCAACGGCCAAGCAAACCGAACAGGTCTCCCGCACCGACTTGACGGTTGGCGGTTTTCAGTACGCGACCAAGGCAGGCATCGTCGTCACGGTTGGGCGGCGAAGCGTTAAGCATGTCACGCAAAGACTGTTCGAACGGATCGTGCATAGGGACCTCTCGCAAGTGAATTAAAAGACGAGGGTAAAATTCTTCGGGTCACATGACCTCTTGCCCCGTTCAGGTCTCATTCAGGTCAGACCCAACGTAAACGCCGGAACAACCACCACTGCCCCAACGCCACCGAGATCATCATCAGGCAGGCAATCAGGAACCCGTAAGGGCTGGAAGAGAACGGGATACCCCCAACGTTAATCCCCAGAAGCCCGGTGAGAAAACTCATCGGCAGGAAGATTCCGGTGATAATCCCGAAGCGGTACATGGTGCGGCTCATACGCACGCTCAAGCGTCGGCCTTCGGCCTCAAGCACAAGCCCTACGCGCTCCCGGGTCAACTCCAGCTCTTCCAGGTAACGGGTCAGGCTGTTGTTCAATTCGTTCCAGTAGTCGCCGTCATCGTCTACGAACCAGGGCAGTTTGATGCGTGTCATCTGAGCGAAAATATCCCGCTGGGGCGCGAGGAAACGCTTGAGCCCCGCGGCCCGCCGACGGATTTGCAAAATGCTGCCATGTTCGGGAGCGTACCGTTCGTCGGTATCCAGTTTTTCTTCTTCGGCGTCGACGACTTCCGAGAGGTCGCTGACCAGGTCCTGAACTTTGTTGGTCAGGTACTGCGCCATACAAAGGATCAATTCAGAGGCTGTTTTCGGACCTTTGCCATCCGCCAACTGCACCAACAGTTCATCGGTTGCACGCAAGGGACGTAAACGCAGGGAGATGACCCGCGTCCTTGAGGCAAAGATTCGCACCGAGACCATGTCTTCCGGTTCAGCCCCAGGGTTGAGATTGATCCCTCGCAGGAACAGCAGCAATTCGGCATCCGACAGCGGCAACAGCCGTGGACGGGTGTTCTCCTCCAGCAGCAGGTCACAGGCGAATTCGCTCAAGCCACTGGATTTGCGCAACCAGGTCTGGGTCTGCGGATGGCTGCGATCCCAATGCAGCCACAGGCTCTCCTGCGGCTGCAATTGCAGTTCGTCGAGCTCAGTCCGGGCAATCGAACGCGCACCGCCTTTACCGTCCAGCACCAGGGCGTGCACCAGCCCCCACTGCGCGTTTTCTTCCTCGAACATCCTCACCCCTGTCGGCTACAGCAATTTATTCAGGCATTTTCAGCGGGCTGGGCGAAACAATCACGCCATTATTGTCGGCGTAGACATATTCACCCGGACGGAAGGTCACACCGGCAAAGGTCACGGCCACGTTCAGATCGCCAATACCGCGCTTGTCGGTCTTCATCGGGTGGCTGGCCAGGGCCTGCACGCCCAGATCGGTCTGGGCGATGACGTCGACGTCACGGATGCAACCGTAGATCAGCAGCCCTTCCCAGCCGTTTTTCGCGGCCTTCTCAGCTATCATGTCGCCCAGCAACGCCCGACGCAGGGAACCGCCGCCGTCGACCACCAGCACCTTGCCAGCGCCGTTGAGCTCGGCCTGTTCCTTGACCAGGGAGTTGTCTTCGAAGCACTTGATGGTGACGATCTCGCCACCAAAGGAGTCCCGGCCGCCGAAATTGCTGAACATCGGCTCGACCACCTGTACCAGTTCCGGGTAGGCATCGCACAGATCGGGGGTAAGGTAATGGTTCATCGAGAAGCTCCTGTCGGGGAAAGAAGGTGTCGAACATCCACTGTTACATCAGGAAAACGCACCGTAGCGACGAATCTTTAAGCCTGAAGCCGGCAATGATCAGACCCGCCGCCGAAGAACACAACACGCACTCAACGACTGAATGTGACCGGAACCGCACAAGACGTCATATCTTAGCCGTAAGCGCGGACGAGCGAAACGCCCCCGTTAGAGCCTCTGCCTTAAACTGTCACGACCGCCTCGGGCTGCACGGCGACCAACGGTGCCAGCGGGTCATTCAACCAGCGCTGCACCAGCGGCCAAACCTGCGCCTGCGCCGCCTTGCTGACCAGCATCTGCACATGGCCGAAGTCATCGGCAAAGCCTTGCTTGCGCCCCAGGCACAGATACTGACGGTGCTCGGAGCCCATTTGCTCGAACAGCTTGCGGCAGGCCCAGGCCGGGTCCTGATGATCGCCGGCAGCACTTACCGCAAGCACCGGCACGTCCACATCGGCCAAACCTTTCCACCAATCGCGCTCGGCGTCGCCAAAGCGCCCGAATAAACCGTGCCAACGCATGCTTTCCAGGGCCAGGCCGATGGGCTCGTCTTCAGGGCCGCGCTTGAGACGTGAGCCGGAGAGCTGAGCAAAACGCTTCAAAATGAACCGCCCGCCCCACTCCACCGGAGGAATTTTCAATGGCCAATAAGTCCGACTGACCTGGCAGCCAAACAACGCTACAGAGGCCACTGCCGGCGCTCCCAGGTAATGACCGCCCAATGCCGCCGCCAAGGTCGTCCCGCCCAGGGAATGGCCGATCCAGTGCGGAATCTGCGCGCTTTGTTCACGAACAAACGCGGCAATGGCCGGTAAATCGTAACGAGCATAGTCGGCCACGCGGTTCTTGGCGTAATCCTGATTGCGCCGCGAAAGGCCATGGCCGCGCATTTCCGGTATCCACACATCGAACCCCTGCCGCGCCAGATAAGCCCCAAGGCCAATGCCCTTGGGCGAATACCAGAAACGCCGGTTGGAGAAGCTGCCATGTAATAGAACCACCGGCACGCCGCGGCTTTCCGGAGCATCGGCCAAGCCCAGGCGAGTCACGGCCAACTCGACGGTGCCATCAGGGCTATTGCCGGGTTTAAGACGATAAACATCTTCACTCAGGTCGCCACGACGCTCAGCGCTGATCAAGGCGACGGGAAACAGGTTGCTGCTGCTTTGCATAATGCTCTTGCACAAAAAAGGGCGGCGTCCAGATGGATTTCCGCCCTGTACAGAATGAGAAATGCCGGCCAACCCTTACGATTGACCGGCACTTTTGATGTTACGGCTTACGCCGGCGCTTGACCTTCAGCCAGGAAGAACCAGGTTTCCAGCACGGAATCGGGGTTCAGCGAGACGCTCTCGATGCCCTGTTCCATCAGCCATTTGGCCAGGTCGGGGTGATCGGAAGGGCCTTGGCCGCAGATGCCGATGTACTTGCCGGCCTTGTTGCAGGCTTGGATGGCGTTGGCCAGCAGCTTCTTGACCGCAGGATTACGCTCGTCGAACAGGTGGGCGATAATCCCGGAGTCGCGGTCCAGGCCCAGGGTCAACTGGGTCAGGTCGTTGGAGCCGATGGAGAAACCGTCGAAGAATTCCAGGAACTCTTCAGCCAGGATGGCATTGGACGGTAGCTCGCACATCATGATCACGCGCAGGCCATTTTCGCCACGGGACAGGCCATTTTCGGCCAGCAAGTCGATCACCTGGCTCGCTTCGCCCAAGGTCCGCACGAACGGCACCATGATCTCGACGTTGGTCAGGCCCATCTCGTTGCGCACACGCTTGAGGGCGCGGCATTCGAGTTCGAAGCAGTCACGGAAGGCTTCGCTGATGTAACGCGAGGCGCCACGAAAGCCCAGCATCGGGTTTTCTTCTTCCGGCTCGTAGAGCTTGCCGCCGATCAGGTTGGCGTATTCGTTGGACTTGAAGTCCGACAGGCGCACGATGACCTTTTTCGGGTGGAACGCCGCCGCCAGGGTGCTGATGCCTTCCACCAGTTTCTCGACGTAGAAGCCTACCGGGTCGTTGTAGCCGGCGATGCGCTTGTCGACGCTGTCCTTGATGTCTTGCGGCAAGCCGTCGTAGTTCAGCAGCGCCTTGGGGTGCACGCCGATCATCCGGTTGATGATGAATTCCAGGCGGGCCAGGCCCACACCGGCGTTCGGCAACTGGGCAAAATCGAAAGCACGGTCCGGGTTACCGACGTTCATCATGATCTTGAACGGCAGATCAGGCATGGCGTCAATAGAGTTTTGCTTGATGTCGAAGCCCAATTCACCTTCAAAGATGAAACCGGTATCGCCTTCGGCGCAGGACACGGTAACGCCCTGGCCGTCTTTCAACAGTTGGGTGGCATTGCCGCAACCCACTACGGCTGGAATCCCCAGCTCACGAGCGATGATCGCCGCGTGGCAGGTACGCCCGCCGCGGTTGGTGACGATGGCGCTGGCGCGTTTCATCACCGGCTCCCAGTCCGGGTCGGTCATGTCCGAGACCAGCACGTCACCTGGCTGGACCTTGTCCATCTCGGACACGTCCTTGATGATCCGCACCTTGCCAGCGCCGATGCGCTGGCCGATGGCACGGCCTTCAACCAGCACGGTGCCGGTTTCTTTCAGCAGGTAGCGCTCCATGACGTTGGCCGAGGTGCGGCTCTTCACGGTTTCAGGGCGAGCCTGAACGATGTACAGCTTACCGTCGTCGCCGTCCTTGGCCCATTCGATATCCATCGCGCACTTGTAGTGCTTCTCGATGATTATCGCCTGCTTGGCCAGTTCGTTGACTTCGGCGTCGGTCAGACAGAAACGCTCGCGTTCGGCCTTGTCGACATCAACGGTTTTCACCGAGCGACCGGCCTTGGCCTCGTCGCCGTAGATCATCTTGATGGCCTTGCTGCCCAGGTTGCGGCGCAGGATCGCAGGGCGACCGGCTTCAAGCGTGTGCTTGTGGACGTAGAACTCATCCGGATTGACCGCACCTTGTACGACGGTTTCTCCCAGGCCGTAGGCGCCGGTGATGAATACCACGCCACGGAAGCCTGATTCGGTGTCCAGGGTGAACATCACGCCGGCAGTACCGGTTTCCGAACGCACCATGCGCTGTACACCGACAGACAAGGCCACCAGCTTGTGGTCGAAACCCTGGTGTACACGGTAGGAAATGGCGCGGTCGTTGAACAGCGAAGCGAAGACTTCCTTGGCCGCTCGGATAACGTTTTCCACACCACGAATGTTCAGGAAGGTCTCTTGCTGACCGGCGAACGAGGCGTCGGGCAGGTCTTCGGCGGTGGCCGAGGAGCGCACGGCGACGGCCATGTCCGGGTTGCCCGCCGACAGCGTGGCGAAGGCAGTGCGGATCTCGGCGTTGAGCTTCTCGGGGAACTCGGCTTCCATGATCCACTGACGGATCTGGGCGCCGGTCTTGGCCAGGGCATTGATGTCATCGACGTCCAACGCATCGAGGGCCGCGTGAATTTGATCGTTGAGGCCACTCAATTCGAGGAAATCACGGTAAGCCTGGGCGGTGGTGGCAAAGCCACCGGGCACTGAAACACCAGCGCCCGCAAGATTACTAATCATCTCGCCCAGGGATGCGTTCTTGCCCCCCACATGCTCTACATCATGGACACCGAGCTTATCGAGGGAAACTACGTACTCTACCAAGGTGATCTCTCCACTAACTATGTTGGAAAAGCTCAGGACGCCGGCGGCTCAATAGGAGCAAACACCTGCGCTTGTGGCCTGGACCTGGAAAATAAGTGAGAATGCGGGCCACTGGGTGCCGGCAAAGTCGCGCCTATCATATCCAAGATTCGTCATCAGCTTAAGGCCCAAGGCTCAAATGAAACGATCTGCTTTCTTTATCTCCGACGGCACCGGCATCACAGCCGAAACCCTGGGGCAAAGCCTGTTGGCGCAGTTCGAAAACATTACCTTCGCCAAATTCACGCGTCCCTATATCGATAGCGTGGATAAAGCGCGGGCTATGGTACAACAAATCAATCTTGCCGCCGAAAAAGACGGCTTTCGCCCGATCATTTTTGACACCATCGTCAATCAGGACATTCGTGAGATCCTAGCAACCTCCAATGGTTTCATGATCGACATCTTCTCCACCTTCCTGGCGCCGCTGGAGCAGGAGTTGAGTGAAGATTCCTCATACTCGGTGGGCAAGTCCCATTCCATTGGCCACAACACCAACTATATGGAGCGGATCGAGGCAGTGAACTTCGCCCTCGACAACGACGATGGCGCCCGCACCCACTACTACGACAAGGCCGACCTGATCCTGGTGGGCGTGTCCCGCTGCGGCAAAACGCCCACCTGCTTGTACATGGCCATGCAATTCGGCATTCGCGCGGCCAACTACCCGCTGACCGAAGATGACATGGAGCACCTGCAACTGCCGGCTGCCCTGCGCGCCCATCAGCACAAGCTATTCGGCCTGACCATCGACCCGGACCGCCTCACCGCCATCCGCAACGAGCGCAAGCCCAACAGCCGCTATTCAAGCTACGCACAGTGCGAGTTCGAAGTGCGCGAAGTGGAAAATTTGTTCCGCAGGGAGAATATTGCGCACATTAATTCCACGCATTTTTCGGTGGAAGAGATTTCGGCGAAAATTTTGGTGGAAAAAGGGGTTGAGCGGCGGTTCAAGTGATGTTCATTGCCTGAACTACCTGTGGCGAGGGGGCTTGCACCCTCGCCACAGGTAGCTCACAGACAAAACCGCCCACCGCCCTGCCCCAACGCCGTCGCCAGCGCATCAAACCCATCACGCAACAACTGATCATCCCCCGATGTATTGCAGATACTCGCCCGAATAAACTGCGGCACCGCCGTCTGCCCGACAGCAAATGCCTCGGCGGTGGCAATCAGGTAATTGTTCTGCTTGAGCTCGGCCTCTATTTCCGACGCTCGCCACGGCTCAGGGACTTCGATCCAGAAGTGCGGGCTGTTGAGATGGGTGCGGTATTCCAAGCCGACCAACAGATCTTCGACCAGGGCCTTGCGCCGGCTGATCTCGCTGATCTGCTGGCGCAGCAAATGGTCCGCCGTACCGTTTTCGATCCATTGGGTCGCCAATTCCAGGGTCACCGGCGTAGCCATCCAGCAGGTGGAGCGCAAAGCGGCGGAGATGCGACTGACCAGCGCCGGCGGTGCATGCACGTAACCAACCCGCAATCCCGCCGACACCGCCTTGCTCAGGCTACTGATCAGGATCGTACGTTCCGGGGCGAAATGGCTGAGGGGGGGCGGACGGTCTTCCACCAGTACGCCATGGGCTTCGTCTTCGAGGATCAGCAGGTTGTGTTCACGGCACACCTTCACCAGCGCCTCCCGGCGGGCGACTGACAGTACCGCCGTGGTCGGATTCTGGATGGTCGGTGTGCAGTACAACGCCGATATCCGGTGGTTGCGACAGACGTCATCCAGCGCCCCGGGCAGCAAGCCTTCTTCATCCATTTCCAAGCCGATCAAGCGTACCCCGAGCATTCGCGCGGCGGTGATCAGCCCAGGATAGGTCAACTGCTCAGTGACCACCGTATCGCCGGCCCGCAACAAGGCCATCATCGCGCACAGCAAGCCATGCTGGCCGCCGTTGACGCAGATCACCTGCTCGGGAATCGGAGTGAATTGCTGCTGGATCAGCCAGCGCGCACCAGCGGCACGATAGCGGGGCAACCCGGCATCCGGGGTGTAGGCGCTGATGTCCTGCAGAAACTTGGCATTGCCCGCCAGGCTTTGAAAGCTCTGCGCCAGGAATGCCGTTTCCTGCCCAGGGATATGCATGTTGCGGCTCATGTCGAAGTACTGGCGCGGCTCGTCGCTGAAGTTGCGAAAGCCTTCATCGCGCTGACGCTCCATCCCACGCTTGCGCACGAAGGTTCCGTCACCGACCCGCGCCACTACCAGCCCGAGACGTTCCAGTTCGCCATAGGCTCGGCTGATGGTGCCGATGGTTACCCCGAGATTGTCGGAAAGCACCCGATGGGGCGGCAGTTTTCGCCCCGGCTCGATCAAGCCTTCAAGAATGCCGCGCTCCATGACATCGGACAGGCGTTTGTACTTCACGCCCTGACCGCTGGACAGCCCTTCTCGCATAATTGACACCATGTCAATATTTGTTTTGACAGCCATCATTCGCCCTAATAGTGTGCTTTTACGGGTTCAATCACCGGATTAAGGCTCTCAATATAGAGGTCAATTCCGTCACAGGGAAGCAATGTCACGATGCCAATGTCCGCCGTTCTAGAAAACGCTGAAAAAACAAAAACTCACAAGCAGTGGCTGGCGGGTTTGATTACCAGCGTGATGTTTCTCATTGTCTGCCTGAGTTGGGGCACCACCTGGCTGGGGATCAAGATTGCCGTGGAAAGCGTGCCGCCGCTGACGTCGGCGGGCCTGCGCTTCCTGATCGCCTTCCCGCTGTTCCTGTGTTTCGCCTGGGTGCGGCGCGAGCCGATCCTGTTCCCGCGAGAAAGCCGCTGGTTCTTCGTGTTCGTGACCCTTTCCTACTTCAGCATTCCCTATTACCTGCTCAACTACGGCGAGATGCATGTCTCCTCCGGCCTTACAGCCCTACTGTTCAGCTGCATGCCGGTATTTATCCTGATCTTCTCAGCGCTGTTTCTACGTGAGCGCATCTACTTTTCCCAAGTGGTCGGGATCGGCATCGGTTTCGCCAGCTTGTACATGATCATCAAGAGCCAGGGCCTGCACCTGGACCATGCCGAGCTCTTTGGCGTGCTGGCGATTCTGACCGCGGCGATCATGCATGCCTTGTGCTACGTCATCACCAAGCAAAAAGGCAGCGCCATCAGTGTTATCACCTACAACACCCTGCCCATTGGCATCGCCGGGTTGATGCTATTTGTCGCAGGCCTGTGGTTTGAAACCCCGACCTTCGACGACATCACCCTGCGCTCCTGGAGCGCGCTGTTCTACCTCGGGCTGGTGGCCTCGGTCGGCGGGTTTATCGTCTATTTCATGCTGCTCAAGCGCCTGAGCCCGATCATCCTGTCCTTTGTCTTCATCATCTTCCCGGTGTTCGCCGTGATCATCGGCGCCTGGTACGAAGGCGTGGAAATCTCCAAGGACTTGATGCTGTACTCGGCGATCCTGCTGGTCGGCTTTGCGATCACCAAGCTGCCGATAGAAAAGCTCCTGGCCAAGAAAAATTGACCTTCCACCAACGCGAGAGAAACATGGACGTCCTCCGCCCCAACGCCCTGGAACAAATCTACGCCCACGCCGCCAGCACGTATCCCGATGAGTGCTGCGGCTTCGTCTTCGCCGACGGCAGCGTATACCTGGGCAGCAATATCCAGAATGAACTGCACCGCAAGAATCCCCAGGTTTACCCACGCAGCGCAGCCAACGGCTACACCTTTTCGGTGGCCAACACGCTGATGATGAACAAGGCTTTTCACAGCAATAACCCGGTGGTCGTGATCTACCACTCCCACCCAGATGTCGGTGCCTACTTCAGCGACGAGGACCAGGACAAGGCCCTGTTCATGGGAGAACCTATCTATCCCGTCAGCTACCTGGTGGTGGATGTCCGCCAGGGCAAGGCCCAGGGTTCCAAGCTGTTTGCCTGGGACGGCAACCGCTTCGCCCGCAACCCCTTCAACGACCTGCAAACGGAGTTGTACATGAACGCTGTCTCTTTCCCCGACATTCTGGTCCGCGTGGCCAAGTTGCCAGGATCGACCCTTGAGGGTGCCGGATCGACATTGCGCGAAGTCATTGAAAGTCTGTGTGAACGCTATCCACAACTGCACGAACACCTGAAGCACAAGAACGATCAGCTCAAGGAACATTTCCTCTACACCGCCAATGGAGAGTTGCTTGAGCCCGATGACAAGCTGGTCAAATCCACTGAGATCGAAGTCATACTCGCCACCTCCGGCGGCATGGACATCGACCCACTGAGCAATGAAGAAGTGCAGCGTTACGTGCGCCACATCACCCTGCCCGGCGTCGGTCGTAAAGGCCAACTAAACCTGAAAAAGGCCAAGGTGCTGATCATCGGCACCGGCGGCCTGGGCTCACCCATCAGCCTGTACCTGGCAGCGGCCGGCATCGGCACCCTGGGGCTGGTGGATTTCGACGTGGTGGAAAGCAGCAACCTGCAACGCCAGATCGTCCACGGCAACAGCACGCTGGGCATGCCCAAGGTCGAATCTGCCAAGCAGCGCTTGCAGGACCTCAACCGCCACATCCAGATCAACGCCCACAACACCGCGCTCAACGCCGACAACGCTATGGAGCTGGTCGGTGCCTATGACCTAGTGATCGACGGCACCGACAACTTTGAAACCCGCTACCTGATCAACGACGCCTGCGTGCAGTTGGGCAAGCCGTTGGTGTACGGCGCCATCTACCGTTTCGACGGGCAGATCAGCGTGCTCAACTACCAGGGCGGGCCGTGCTATCGCTGCCTGTTCCCCCATGCGCCACCGGCCGAACTGGCGCCCAACTGCAGCGCTGGTGGGGTGATTGGCGTGCTGCCTGGCGTGGTCGGGATGATCCAGGCCACCGAGGCGATCAAGCTGCTGATTGGTATTGGTGAGCCTTTGTCGGGCAGGCTGATGCGCTTTGATGCCCTGGCGATGAAATTCAGCGAAATTCGCTTCAAGCGCCGTGCCGATTGCCCGTGCTGCTCCGAGCTACGCCACAGTGAGCAACCGGCAGCCGCCGCATGTGCCGACGCGGTGAGCGCCGCCCCAACACTTGCCGAAGAGCGCTACATCAAACCGCGCATGCTCAAGCAACTGCTGGAACAACAGCGCAGCGCCGACGTGCTGTTGGACGTACGCGATGCCAGCGAACTGGAAGTCTGCAAATTACCCGGTGTGGTCCACATTCCCCTGGCCGAACTCGACGGCCAGCTCGACAGCCTGAGCCGGGACAACACCCACTATCTGATCTGCTACGCCGGGATCAGGGCTGAGCAGGCAGCCAGCACCTTGCTGGCCGCCGGCTTCACCAACACCCGCGTGCTGGAGGGCGGCATGAAACATTGGGTTCGCGACGTCGAACCCGACATGCCTTTGTACTGACTACCGGCCATGGGCTCCTATCTGATGTTGCATAACTCGATACTCGACGCCATTGGCCATACGCCCATCGTGCGTCTGGAACAGTTTTCCGAAGACCTCGGCATTGAGGTCTACGCCAAGCTTGAATCCCTCAACCCAGGAGGCAGTCACAAGGCGCGCATCGCCCTGGGGATGATCCTCGACGCGGAACGCCGGGGCATCCTGAACCGTGGTTCGGGGCAAACCATCATCGAGCCCAGCGGTGGCAACACCGGGATTGGCCTGGTGATGGCCGGCAATGTGCTGGGCTACAAAGTGGTGCTGGTGATTCCCGACAACTACAGCCCGGAAAAGCAAAAACTGCTGCGCCTGTATGGCGCCAAGGTGGTGCTGTCGGATAGCCGCCTGGGTAACAACTCCCACGGCGAAAAGTGCATGGAACTGCAACTGGAAAACCCCAGCTACGTGATGCTCAACCAGCAGCGTAACGGCGCCAACCCGCAAACCCACCGCGACACCACCGCCCGGGAAATCATCCGCGCCTTTGGCGAACTGCGGGTGGACTACTTCGTCAGCGGCATCGGCACCGGCGGCCATATCACCGGTATCGGCGAAACCCTCAAGACCACCTGGCCGGCGATTCGAGTGATGGGGGTGGAACCGGAGGAGTGCGACCTGCTCAACGACCGCCACGCCCCGCACCATATCCAGGGCCTGTCCATCGGTTTGATCCCGAGCATTCTCAACCTGGCGGTGATTGACGGCATGCTCAAGGTCTCGCGGGAAGAATGCCTGGAGATGATCAAACGCATCATGCGCACCGACGCCATCAGCCTGGGGCTGTCGTCGGCGGCCAACATGGTGGCCATCGCCAAGCTCGCGCCGGAACTGCCTACCGACACCGTCGTACTGACCATGGTCTACGACAGTGCCGACAGTTATCTGCCCTGTTTCGAATAACAAAATTACGGGGGGTGCCATCCATGGGAAGCTTTATCGACATGCAACAGCTGCACGATGAGTTGTTCACCCACCTCATCAAGACCCTCACGCCGACGCAGATGCAGCAGTTGCAAGACCATCTGGCGCCGCTGATCCAGACGGCGGCGCAGGCGGTGGCCGAGGACTTGATCGCCTACGCCTGGCGCGACCCTGCGTCCCGTGGTCGCAGTGAACTGATCCTGGAGTCCTACGCCTCGTTCAAGGCGGTGCTGTACTACCGGTTGGCGCACCTGGTGTGGAATTTCCCCGACCAGTCCAACGGCGTGTTTTCAGCCATTGCACTGACGCTGAGCAACCAGGGCAAGATCCTTTCCGGCGCCGAGATCCACCCGGCAGCGCGGATCGGCCGGCGTTTTGTGCTCGACCACGGCTACGGCACGGTCATTGGCGAGACCTGCGAGATCGGCAACGACTGCTACATCCTCTGCGGCGTGACCCTCGGCGCCCGGGGCATCGCCAACAACCCTGACGGTAAGCGCCATCCACGCCTGGGCAACAACGTCGAGGTCGGTTCCGGAGCGCGGGTGCTCGGCTATGTGCTGATCGGCGACAACGTGTTTATCAGCCCCTCATGCGTCATCACCCAGGACGTGCCGGCGGACACCAAGGTCAAGGTGGTCAACCAGATCCAACTGCAAAAAAACGATGAGTCGGACCACAGCAATTATCTCGGTGCCTTCGCCCTGGACGAACGCCTGCACGTGGTGGGCGAAGTCAACGCCAGCCACAAGGTCACGGTGCTGGACGCCGACTTTCACCCCCTGCCCGGCCTGATGCTGGAGCCCACGATCAAGGAGCGCCATCACCTGCAGTTTCGCCTGCACACCCTCGAGACACCTGCGCACCCGCCACGCCTGCCACTGAACCTGAAAGTGTGCGGGCCCGAGTTTGAGATCACCCTGCTTTCCCCCCCTGGCTTGAGCGCAATGGTTCGGCACCTGCTGCAAGTCAGCCCACTGATCGTCGGAGGTTGAACATGTCCGTGCACACAATGGAAACCCTGGCGCTGTTCGACAGCGCGCCCTACCAGAACGCCTTCAGTGCCCGGGTGATCGCTGTGAGTGAACACGGCATCGCCCTGGAACACACGCTGTTCTATCCCACCGGCGGAGGGCAACCGGGAGACACCGGCTACTTCACTCTGCCGGACGGCACGCGGGTGGACGTCACTGGGACGGTACGCGATCCGGTGCTGCGCTCGATCATCTGGCATCAGGTGGAGCATCGCCCCGAGCAGTTGAGCGCCGGAGTGGAGATAGATGCCAGCCTGGACTGGGAACGGCGCTACCAACACATGAAAATGCACACATGCCTGCACCTGTTGTGTTCGATCATCGATGCGCCGGTGACCGGTTGCAGCATCAGCGCTGACAAGGGCCGCCTGGATTTCGACCTGCCGGAAATGACCCTCGATAAAGACACCATCACCCGCGACCTCAACGCACTGATCGAACAGGCCCACGAGGTCAAGACACTGTCGATGGCGGCCTCGGAGTACTCGACATTACTGCAGATCACCCGCACTCAAGCCGTGGCGCCACCCGTGATCCAGGGCGCGGTGCGAGTGATTGAAATTGCCGGAATCGATATCCAGCCGTGTGGCGGCACCCATGTGATCAACACCGAGGAAATCGGCCGGGTGTATTGCGAGAAAATCGAGAAGAAGAGCAAACACAATCGAAGGGTGATTTTGCGGTTTGAATAACATCCACGCCATTCCCACGCAGCGCGTGGGAATGGTCAGGGGTCAGATCACGAACAGGTCCACAAACCGGTTTACCGGCGTCGCTTCAAGCCTCACCTGATCCTTGCACAAGGCAAAAATCTCGGCGCTGCGTTGGGCGGTAAACCGCGTCGCCAGGTTGGCCTTGAACTTGTCTTCCAGCAACGGAATTCCATCCACCCGACGACGGCGATGGCCAATCGGGTATTCCACCACCACTTGTTCGGTGCTGGAGCCGTCCTTGAAGAACACCTGCAAGGCATTGGCAATCGAACGCTTGTCGGGCGCGAGATAATCCAGGCTGTAGCGGGGGTCTTCGACAATCTCCATCTTCTCGCGCAGTTCATCGATGATCGGATGGGCGGCGTGGAAATCATCTTCGTACTGCTCGGCCACCAGGTTGCCAAACGCCAGGGGAACGGCAGTCATGTACTGGATACAGTGGTCGCGGTCGGCGGCGTTGGCCAGTTGACCGACCTTGGAGATGATGCGAATCGCCGACTCGTGGGTGGTGATGACGATTCGGTCGATCTCGTGCAGGCGTTTTTTGACCAGCGGGTGCAAGGTCACCGCCGCTTCACAGGCCGTCTGGGCATGGAACTCGGCCGGGAAGCTGATCTTGAACAACACGTTTTCCATCACGTAGGTGCCGTAGGGCTGGGACAGGCTGAAGGCGCGCTTGTCTTCGGGCTTGAGCGCCAGGTCCTTGTTGGTATGGCTGAACAGCACGTCGTAAAAGCCCCACTGCGGCGCGCTCAATACACCGGGAATACCCATCTCACCGCGCATGGCAATGTCCGCCAGGCGCACACCGCGACTTGATGCGTCGCCCGCCGCCCAGGACTTGCGCGACCCAGCGTTCGGCGCATGGCGATAAGTGCGCAAGGCCTGGCCATCGACAAAGGCCTGGGACAGCGCCGACAGCAGTTGCTCGCGGTTGGCGCCCATCAGCTTGGCGGTGACGGCAGTGGAGGCGATTTTCACCAGCAGCACGTGGTCGAGGCCGACGCGGTTGAAGGAGTTTTCCAGGGCGATCACACCCTGGATTTCATGGGCCATGATCATCGCGTCCAGCACCGCCCGCACGGTCAGCGGTACGTCACCTTGCGCCACACGTTTTTGCGAAAGGTGATCGGCCACCGCAAGGATGCCGCCAAGGTTATCGGATGGATGCCCCCATTCGGCGGCGAGCCAGGTGTCGTTGTAGTCAAGCCAGCGCACGATGCAACCGATGTCCCAGGCGGCCTTGACCGGGTCCAGGCGAAACGAGGTGCCCGGTACGCGAGCGCCAAACGGTACCACCGTGCCCTCGACGATAGGTCCCAGGTGCTTGGTGCATTCCGGGAAACGCAGGGCCAACAGGCCGCAACCGAGGGTATCCATCAGGCAGTTGCGGGCGGTGTCCAGGGCATCACGGGAATCGATCTTGAAGTTCAAGACGTAGTCGGCGATGTCCTGCAGGACCTGGTCGTAGTCGGGGCGGTTGTTCTGGTCGACGTTGGCGCTCATGTTCAACTCACTCTGATTAGGCGTGATTAAAGTTTAGAAAGCATCGCCTGGGACACGGACGAAGCCTTCCATCAACACCCGCGCACTGCGGCTCATGATGGCTTTTTTCACGACCCATTCGCCGTTGATCTGGCTGGCTTCAGCGCCAACGCGCAAGGTACCCGACGGATGTCCAAAGCGCACGGCGCTGCGTTCCACACCACCCGCTGCAAGGTTGACCAAAGTCCCGGAAATCGCCGCCGCCGTGCCAATGGCCACCGCTGCGGTGCCCATCATCGCGTGGTGCAACTTGCCCATGGACAGCGCCCGCACCAGCAGATCGACATCGCCCGCTGCAATCGCCTTGCCGCTGGACGCCACATAGTCCGCAGGTCGCGCCACAAACGCCACCTTCGGCGTGTGCTGACGTTTGGCCGCTTCGTCCAGATGTTGGATCAAGCCCATACGCAACGCACCGTGGGCACGAATGGTCTCGAACATCGCCAAGGCTTTCGGATCGCTATTGATCGCGCCCTGCAACTCGGTACCGGTGTAGCCCAGGTCCTGGGCGTTGATGAAGATGGTGGGAATCCCGGCGTTGATCAGTGTGGCCTTGAAGGTACCGACACCGGGCACTTCCAGGTCGTCGATCAGGTTGCCGGTAGGGAACATCGACCCACCACCGCCCTCTTCTTCCGCCGCTGGGTCCATGAACTCCAGCTGCACTTCAGCCGCAGGGAAGGTCACGCCGTCCAGTTCAAAGTCACCGGTTTCCTGCACCGCGCCGTTGGTGATCGGCACATGGGCGATAATGGTCTTGGCGATATTGGCCTGCCAAATCCGCACCACGGCCACGCCGTTGTGGGGAGTGCGTGCGGCGTCCATCAGGCCGCTGCTGATGGCGAAGGAACCCACCGCCGCCGACAGGTTGCCGCAGTTGCCGCTCCAGTCGACGAAAGGCTTGTCGATGGAAACCTGGCCGAACAGGTAATCCACATCGTGATCAGCACGGGTGCTTTTGGCGAGGATCACGGTTTTGCTGGTGCTGGACGTGGCGCCGCCCATGCCGTCGATTTGCTTGTCGTAAGGGTCTGGGCTGCCGATCACTCGCAGCAGCAAGGCATCGCGGGCCGCGCCGGGCACCTGGGCCGATTCGGGCAGGTCCTTGAGGCTGAAAAATACACCCTTGCTGGTGCCGCCACGCATGTAGGTGGCGGGGATTTTGATCTGAGGTACGTGTGCCATGGTTTTCCTCATGGGCCGGGGTATAAACCCCGGCCACAGTTGTCAGGCGGTCACTGCCGATTCCAGGAAGTCCTGGGCAAAACGTTGCAATACGCCACCCGCCTCGTAGATCGACACTTCTTCAGCGGTGTCGAGGCGGCAAGTCACCGGCACCTCGACGCGTTCGCCATTTTTGCGGTTGATCACCAACGTCAGCGTGGCGCGCGGGGTGCGCTCGCCGATCACGTCATAGGTTTCGCTGCCATCAATACCCAGCGTCTTGCGGTCAGTGCCGGGGAAAAACTCCAGCGGCAACACGCCCATGCCCACCAGGTTGGTACGGTGGATACGCTCGAAACCTTCGGCGGCAATCGCCTCGACACCGGCCAGGCGCACGCCTTTGGCTGCCCAGTCCCGGGACGAACCCTGGCCATAGTCTTGGCCTGCAATGATGATCAGCGGCTGCTTGCGTTCCATGTAGATTTCGATCGCTTCCCACATCCGCGTGACCTTGCCTTCCGGCTCCAGGCGCGTCAGTGAGCCCTGTTTGACTTTGCCGTTCTCGACGACCATTTCATTGAACAACTTCGGGTTGGCGAAGGTGGCGCGCTGGGCGGTCAGGTGGTCGCCACGGTGGGTTGCGTAAGAGTTGAAGTCGACTTCCGGCAAGCCCATTTTCGCCAGGTATTCGCCAGCGGCGCTGTCCAACATGATGGCGTTGGACGGCGACAGATGATCGGTGGTGATGTTGTCCGGCAGCACCGCCAGCGGGCGCATGCCCTTGAGCGGACGGGCACCGGCCAGCGCGCCTTCCCAGTACGGCGGGCGGCGGATATAGGTGCTTTGCGGGCGCCAGTCATACAGCGGCTCGACTTTCGGACCGGTGTCTTCGTGGATGGCGAACATCGGAATATAGACCTGGCGGAACTGCTCCGGCTTGACCGACGCCTTGACCACCGCGTCGATTTCTTCGTCGCTGGGCCAGATGTCTTTCAGGCGGATTTCCTGGCCATTGGCGTCCAGGCCCAGCACGTCCTTTTCGATGTCAAAACGGATGGTGCCAGCAATGGCGTAGGCGACTACCAGCGGCGGAGAAGCGAGAAATGCCTGCTTGGCGTACGGGTGAATCCGTCCGTCAAAGTTGCGGTTACCCGACAATACGGCGGTGGCGTACAGGTCACGGTCGATGATCTCTTGCTGGATCACCGGGTCCAGCGCGCCGGACATACCGTTGCAGGTGGTGCAGGCAAATCCCACTACACCAAAACCCAGTTGCTCAAGCTCCGTGGTCAACCCGGCTTCGTCGAGGTACATGGCCACCGTTTTGGAGCCCGGCGCCAGGGACGACTTGACCCACGCCTTGCGCTCCAGGCCCAATTTATTGGCGTTGCGCGCCAGCAGGCCTGCGGCAATCACGTTGCGCGGGTTGCTGGTGTTGGTGCAACTGGTGATAGCGGCAATGATCACCGCGCCGTCGGGCATTTGCCCTGGCACATCGTCCCACTGCCCGGAGATGCCCTTGGCCGCCAGGTCGCTGGTGGCGACACGAGCGTGAGGGTTACTCGGGCCGGCCATGTTGCGCACGACGGAGGACAGGTCAAAGGTCAGCCCGCGCTCGTATTGCGCGCCTTTGAGGCTGTCGGCCCACAAGCCGGTGTGGCGGGCGTACTGCTCCACCAGGGTGACTTGTTCGTCTTCACGGCCAGTGAGTTTCAGGTAAGCGATGGTTTGCTGGTCGATGTAGAACATCGCCGCCGTGGCGCCGTATTCCGGAGCCATGTTGGAGATGGTGGCGCGGTCGCCCAGGGTCAGCTTCGACGCACCTTCACCGAAGAACTCCAGCCAGGCGCCGACGACTTTTTGCTGACGCAGGAACTCGGTCAACGCCAGCACCATGTCGGTGGCGGTGATGCCCGGTTGCAGCTTGCCCGTCAGCTCCACGCCGACGCTTTCCGGCAGGCGCATCCACGAGGCGCGGCCGAGCATCACGCTCTCGGCTTCCAGGCCACCAACGCCGATGGCGATCACGCCCAGGGCGTCCACGTGAGGGGTGTGGCTGTCGGTGCCGACGCACGTATCGGGGAAGGCCACGCCGTCACGCACCTGGATCACCGGAGACATTTTCTCCAGGTTGATCTGATGCATGATGCCGTTGCCCGGCGGGATCACGTCGACGTTCTTGAAGGCTTTTTTGGTCCACTCGATAAAGTGGAAACGGTCCTCGTTGCGGCGGTCTTCGATGGTGCGGTTTTTCTCAAAAGCGTCCGGGTCGAAACCGCCACTTTCCACGGCCAGGGAGTGGTCGACGATCAATTGGGTCGGCACCACCGGGTTGACCTGGGCCGGGTCGCCGCCTTGCAGGGCAATGGCGTCACGCAGGCCGGCGAGGTCCACCAGGGCGGTCTGGCCGAGAATGTCGTGGCAGACCACGCGGGCCGGGAACCACGGGAAGTCGAGGTCGCGCTTGCGGTCGATCAGTTGGCCGAGGGACGCGTTGAGGGTCGCCGGGTCGCAGCGGCGCACGAGGTTTTCTGCCAGCACACGGGAGGTGTACGGCAAGGTGGCGTAGGCGCCGGGGGTGATTGCATCGACGGCCGCTTGGGCGTCGTAGTATTCCAGTCGGCTGCCGGGCAGTGGTTTGCGGTGTTCAGTGTTCATGGGTAGGACTCGGTCACGGTAAGGTGTACAGCGTGAACCTGTGGCATTGGCCTAGATGAACACGGCTCCCTGTAGGAGCGAGCTTGCTCGCGATGGTCGTTAATGATGACGCGGGCGTCCTGAATGAACGCATCGCTCTCACGATCTTCGCGAGCAAGCTCGCTCCTACAGAAGGCCGGTTCCAAACCGAAAAACCAGCGCTTCCAGGTTTCCACTGCTCAGCGACGTTCGATTGGCACGAACTTGCGCTGTTCGACGCCAGTGTATTCGGCGCTCGGACGGATGATGCGGTTGTTGGCACGCTGTTCGAACACATGAGCCGCCCAGCCAGTCAGGCGCGAGCAGACGAAAATCGGCGTGAACATCTTGGTCGGGATACCCATGAAGTGGTACGCCGAAGCATGGTAGAAGTCGGCGTTGGGGAACAGTTTCTTCTGTTCCCACATGGTCTTGTCGATAGCTTCGGAAACCGGGAACAACACCGTGTCGCCTACCTCGTCAGCGAGTTTTTTCGACCAGCCCTTGATCACTTCATTGCGCGGGTCGTTGTCTTTATAGATCGCGTGGCCAAAGCCCATGATCTTGTCCTTGCGCGCCAGCATGCCGAGGGTGCCTTCGACGGCTTCTTGCGGTGAAGAGAAACGCTCGATCATCTCCATCGCCGCTTCGTTGGCGCCGCCGTGCAGCGGGCCGCGCAGGGAGCCAATGGCGGCGGTGACGCAGGAATACAGGTCCGACAGGGTCGAGGCACAGACCCGTGCGGTGAAGGTGGAGGCGTTGAATTCGTGCTCGGCGTAGAGAATCAGCGAGACGTTCATGACCTTGACGTGCAACTCGCTCGGCTTCTTGTCATGCAACAAGTGCAGGAGGTGGCCGCCGATGGAGGCCTCATCCGTCACGCAGTTGGTGCGTAAACCCTCGTGGCTGAAGCGATACCAGTAGCACATGATCGCCGGGAACGCGGCCAGCAGGCGGTCGGTGATGTCGTGCTGCACGCTGAAGTCTTTCTCCGGCTCGATATTGCCCAGGAACGAGCAACCGGTGCGCATCACGTCCATTGGGTGGGCGTCGGCGGGGATACGTTCCAGCACCTCTTTCAGCGCTTGCGGCAGGTCACGCAGCTTGCCCAACTTGGCGCTGTAGGCAGCAAGTTCGGCTTTGGTCGGCAGTTCACCGTACAGCAGCAGGTAGGCGACTTCTTCAAACTGCGCGTCGGCGGCCAGTTCGCGCACGTCGTAGCCGCGATAGGTCAGGCCGGCGCCGGCCTGGCCCACGGTGGACAGTGCGGTCTGCCCGGCGATCTGGCCACGCAGGCCAGCGCCACTCAATACTTTTGCTTCAGCCATGGTTATCTCCAATCTTGTATTTATTAGGCTCTTTACTGAAAAAGCGCTTGGACCATTACTTCTTGGCGGCAAACAGCGCGTCGAGCTTCTGCTCGAAGGTGTGGTAGTCGATGCGATCGTAAAGCTCCATGCGGGTTTGCATGGTGTCGATCACGTTCTGCTGGGTGCCGTCGCGACGGATCGCGGTGTAGACGTTTTCGGCGGCCTTGTTCATGGCCCGGAATGCCGACAGCGGGTACAGCACCAGGGAAACATCGGCAGATTTCAACTGTTCGACGGTGTACAGCGGGGTGGCGCCGAATTCGGTGATGTTGGCAAGGATCGGCGCCTTCACGCGGGCGGCGAACAGCTTGTACATGTCCAGTTCGGTGATGGCTTCAGGGAAGACCATGTCGGCGCCGGCCTCGATGCACGCGGCGGCACGTTCCAGGGCTGATTCCAGGCCTTCGACGGCCAGGGCGTCGGTGCGGGCCATGATCACGAAGCTGTCATCGGTGCGAGCGTCGACCGCGGCCTTGATGCGGTCGACCATTTCCTGCAGGGAGACGATTTCTTTATTAGGGCGATGACCGCAACGCTTGGCGCCCACCTGGTCTTCAATATGGATCGCCGCCGCGCCGAACTTGATCATCGACTTGACGGTGCGCGCCACGTTGAACGCCGAAGAGCCGAAACCCGTGTCGACATCCACCAACAGCGGCAGATCGCAGACATCGGTGATTCGGCGCACGTCGGTCAGCACGTCATCCAGGCTGGTAATGCCCAGGTCCGGCACGCCGAGGGAGCCTGCGGCCACCCCGCCACCGGACAGGTAAATCGCCTTGAACCCGGCGCGCTTGGCCAGCAAGGCATGGTTGGCGTTGATCGCACCAACGACTTGCAGCGGATGCTCGCTGGCGACGGCATCGCGAAAGCGCTGGCCTGGAGTGCTCTTGTTGTTGGAACTCATGACTCACCTCGTGGAGTGGCTGTCTGGTGGGCGCTGTCCGGGAAATGACGCGCGATATTGCGTTTGGACGCGCCGATATGACGACGCATCAACAACTCGGCCAGTTCACCGTCGCGATCGGCAATCGCGTCAAGTATCCGGTGATGCTCGGCAAAGGCCTGGCGTGGACGATTGGGGGTAGCGGAAAACTGGATGCGGTACATGCGCACCAACTGATACAGCTCGCCGCACAACATTTGGGTCAGGGTGCGATTGCCGGCGCCTTGAATTATCCGGTAATGGAAGTCGAAGTCACCTTCCTGCTGGTAGTAGCCGACGCCAGCCTGGAACGCCGCATCGCGCTCGTGGGTGTGCAGTACCTGGCGTAGTTCCTCGATCTCTTCGTCGGTCATGCGCTCGGCAGCCAGCCGGCAAGCCATGCCTTCCAGGGACTCGCGGATTTCGTAGAGTTCCACCAGTTCGGCCTGGCTGAGGGAAACCACCCGCGCACCCACGTGGGGGATGCGCACCAGCAGGCGCTGGCCTTCCAAGCGGTGAATCGCCTCGCGTAGCGGGCCACGGCTGATACCGTAAGTGCGCGCCAGCTCCGGCTCGGAGATCTTGCTGCCGGGGGCGATTTCGCCCTTGACGATGGCGGCCTGGATTCGCCGGAAGACGTTCTCCGACATGGTCTGGGAATCGTCCTGCGCCGCGACCGGAATTTCCAGCTGATCCAGCATATTGTCGACACCTTTAAAAGCAATGCCGCAAAAACTAGCCAATCAACCCAAAATAGTCAAAGATTAAATAAACATTGTCGACAATCGTCTAATAACCCTCCTTACTCTTTATCAGGGCATGGCCGCCTGCCAGCGCTGGCGTCAGAAAACCTTCATGCTAGAATGCCCGCCGTATTTGCCTGACATCCAAAGATGAAAAGGCGCACGAGGGAGCTTGCGCAGCAATGCCAGTCGCCTTGAATCAAACATCGCACTGACCGCCTCAGGATTTATGAGACTCAAGCCCTTCCCCCTATTGTTTTGCCTACTGTTTATTCCGGGCCTTGGCTCTGCCGCCGAGAAGACCGTGTATGGCCTCAATGAATACGCCAAACTGGCCGGCATTGACCTGGAAGTCGCCGCCAAGCTCGACACCGGCGCCAAGACCGCCTCCCTGAGTGCCCGCGACATCAAGCGTTTCAAGCGCAACGGTGAATCCTGGGTGCGTTTCTACCTCGCCATCGATACCGCTCACTCCCACCCCATCGAACGTCCTCTGGCCCGCGTCAGCAAGATCAAGCGCCGCGCCGGCGATTACGACCCCGATGAGGACAAAAACTACACCGCCCGTCCAGTGATTGCCCTGGACATCTGCATGGGCACCGCTTTACGCAGCATCGAAGTGAACTTGACTGACCGCAGCGCTTTCCAATATCCACTGCTGATCGGCTCCGAAGCCTTGAAACGCTTTGATGCGCTGGTCGACCCCAGTCTTAAATACGCGGCGGGCAAACCTGCCTGCGCCACCGACGCTCATACCGCCGAGTAATCCCAATGCGCGCTCTTAATCTGCACCTGAAAATCCTGATCGCTGTCCTGGTGGTGCTGGGCATTTCGATCACGGCCTATCAGATTTTCGTCCTGGGCATCCCGGTGACCGAAGATGCCACCGACGACCTGTGGAACATCGACGCCAAGGTCGAGTTCGTCGCCAACGCCAAGGACCCGGTGAAAATCCAGATGTTCGTGCCGCCCCTGAGCCGCGATTACGTCAGCCTCAATGAAAGCTTCATCTCCAATAACTACGGAGTAAGCGTCAATCGCGTCGACGGCAATCGCAAGGTCACCTGGTCGGCGCGGCGCGCCAAGGGTAACCAGACCCTCTACTACCGCCTGGTGCTGACCAAGCGCTACAGCGGCGAGAAGATCAAGGTCAAGGGCCCGACTTTCCGCGACAGCATCGCCGTCGAAGGCCCGGAAAAAATCGCCGCCGAAGCCCTGCTTGCGCCAATCCGCCAGCACTCGGCGGACGTCGAAACCTTTATCAGCGAAGCCATCAAGCGCACCAATAACCTCAGCGACGACAACGTCAAGCTGCTGCTCGCGGGCGACCCCTCGACGCCGCACAAAGCCAAGATTGTCGAACTGCTGCTGTCCATCGCCCACGTGCCGGTGGAAAAGGTCCACACCATCCGCCTCGTCGCCGACCAGCCGCAAACCCCGGAACTGTGGCTGCGCAGCTTCAATGGCAATGACTGGCTGTACTTCAACCCGGACACCGGCGAACAAGGCCTGCCCTCTGACCGCCTGCTGTGGTGGACCGGTGACGAAAACCTGATCACCGTCGACGGCGGCAAGAAGGCCATGGTGACCTTCAGCCTGAACAACAGCGAAATGAACGCCATTCGCCTGGCCAAGCTGACCGACGAAAACACTGACGCCAACTTCCTCGAATACTCGCTCTACGGCCTGCCGCTGCAAACCCAGCAGACCTTCATGATCATGGTGATGATCCCGATTGGCGTGCTGGTGATCCTAATCCTGCGCAACCTGATTGGCCTGCAGACCCTGGGCACGTTTACGCCGGTGCTGATTGCCCTGGCGTTCCGTGAGACGCAGTTGGGCTTCGGTATCGTGTTGTTCACCATTATTACCGCGCTGGGGTTATCCCTCAGGTCGTACCTGGAACACTTGAAGCTGCAGATGCTGCCCAGGTTGTCGGTGGTGCTGACCTTCGTGGTGGTGCTGATCGCGGCCATCAGCCTGTTCAGCCATAAGCTGGGCCTGGAACGCGGGCTGTCGGTTGCGCTGTTCCCGATGGTGATCCTGACCATGACCATCGAACGCCTGTCTATTACCTGGGAAGAGCGCGGTGGCGGCCATGCCATGAAAGTGGCGATCGGCACGCTGTTTGCCGCGTCCCTGGCGCACCTGATCATGAGCGTGCCGGAGTTGATCTACTTCGTCTTCACCTTCCCGGCGATCCTGCTGATCCTGGTGGGCTTTATGCTGGCCATGGGTCGTTATCGCGGCTACCGCCTGACCGAACTGGTGCGTTTCAAGGCCTTCATCAAGGCTGACTCGTAATGTTCGGCTTCTGGAAGACCTGGAAGGCCCTGGAAGCGCGGGGCATCATGGGCATCAACCGGCGTAACGCCGACTACGTGCTCAAGTACAACAAGCGCAGCCTGTATCCCATCGTCGATGACAAAATCATCACCAAGGAACGGGCCATCGCCGCCGGCATTCATGTACCGGAGCTATACGGGGTGATCTCCACCGAGAAGGAAATCGACAAACTCGACGAGATCATCGGCGGGCGCAGCGACTTCGTGATCAAGCCGGCCCAGGGCGCCGGCGGTGACGGCATCCTGGTGATTGCCGACCGCTTTGAAGGCCGTTATCGCACGGTGTCCGGCAAGATCATCAGCCATGAAGAAATCGAACACCAGATTTCCAGCATCCTCACCGGCCTGTATTCCCTGGGCGGCCACCGCGATCGCGCGCTGATCGAATACCGGGTGGTCCCAGACCAGATTTTCAAAAGCATCAGCTACGAAGGCGTGCCAGACATCCGCATCATCGTGCTGATGGGCTACCCGGTGATGGCCATGCTGCGCCTGCCGACCCGTCAGTCCGGCGGCAAGGCCAACCTGCACCAGGGCGCCATCGGCGTCGGCGTAGACTTGGCCACCGGCCTGACCCTGCGCGGTACCTGGCTGAACAACATCATCACCAAACACCCCGACACCACCAACGCGGTGGATGGCGTGCAGTTGCCCAACTGGGACGGCTTCATGAAGCTCGCGGCAGGCTGCTATGAGCTATGCGGGCTGGGGTATATCGGCGTGGACATGGTACTGGACCAGGAAAAAGGTCCGTTGATCCTGGAACTCAATGCCCGACCGGGGCTGAATATCCAGATCGCCAACGACTGCGGCCTGACCTTGCGTACCCACGCAGTGGAAGCACGACTGGAAGAGCTGAAGGCGGCCGGCGTGACGGAAACGCCTGAAGAACGAGTGAAGTTTGCGCAGGAGCTGTTTGGGCATATTCCGGCGGTGGAAGGATAAAGGCAGCTACAAGCGGCAAGCTGCAAGCTGCAAGAAAGAGCAGCTGTGTCATTTAACTCGTGGCTTGAAGCTTGGAGCTTGGAGCTACCCCCCAAGGCTGATCCACACAGCATGTTGACCTGTTCCGTACACCCGCTGCCCTACCGGGCCAACCCTGCCGAGTATTTCGCGGCGATTCGACATGCCCCCGGTGCGGTGCTGCTGGACAGTGGCCGGCCGAGTGCCGAGCGTGGCCGCTATGATTTGCTCAGTGCCTGGCCGGAAGCGACATTGGCGGTCTGGCCGGATGAAGGCGGCAGCGATTTCCTGCAACGGCTGCGGGAGAACCTGACACTACTGGGTGAAGCCTCCCTGCCCGCCCCTTATGAACTGCCGTTTGCCGGCGGACTGATTGGTTACCTGAGCTACGACTTTGGCCGCCACCTGGAACAGCTGCCGCATCAGGCCGTGGATGATCTGCGCCTGCCCGATGCGCGCTTTGGCCTGTATGCCTGGGCATTGATCAGCGACCATCAGGCGCTTACCAGCCAGTTGGTGTTTCACCCCAAACTCAGCGAAAGCGAGCGGCAACGCCTGACGACACTATTCAGCCAACCCGCCGTCAGTGCGCCCGCCACCTTCAAACTGCACGGCGCAATGACCCCGGACCTGACCGCCGAAGAGTACGAACAGGCCCTGGCCCGCATCCAGGACTACATCCAGGCTGGCGACTGCTATCAGGTCAACTTCGCCCAACGCTTTCGCGCGCCTTGCATCGGCGATCCGTGGGTGGCTTATTGCGCTCTGCGCGAAGCCTGTCCGACGCCGTTTTCGGGGTTCCAGAGCCTGCCGGACGATGGCGCGGTACTGAGCTTGTCGCCCGAGCGTTTCGTCAAAGTCAGCGAACGCCAGGTAGAAACCCGGCCGATCAAGGGCACGCGCCCGCGCGGGCTGACACCCAGCGAAGACGCCGCCAACGCCACCGAGCTCCTGGCCAGCGCCAAGGATCGTGCAGAAAACCTGATGATCGTCGACCTGCTGCGCAACGATCTGGGCCGCACCTGCCGCACTGGCTCGGTGAAGGTGCCAGAGTTGTTCAGCCTGGAAAGTTATCCCAACGTTCACCACCTGGTCAGCAGCGTCACTGGCGAATTGGCGATTGATAAGGACGCCCTGGACCTGATCGCCGGCAGCTTCCCCGGCGGCTCGATCACCGGCGCGCCGAAGATTCGCGCGATGCAGATTATTGACGAACTGGAACCGACCCGGCGCGGGCTGTACTGCGGCTCATTGTTGTACCTGGACGTGCGCGGAGAGATGGACAGCTCCATCGCCATTCGCAGCTTGTTGGTCAAGGATGGTCAGGTGTGTTGCTGGGGCGGTGGCGGGATTGTCGCCGACTCCGAGTGGCAGGCGGAGTATCAAGAGTCGATGACCAAGGTGCGGGTGTTGCTGGAAACCCTGGAAGGGCTGTAACCAAATACCCTGTGGCGAGGGGGCTTGCCCCCTCGACACAAAATTGAAGCCTACAAAGTTCGTAGGTCTATTCGCTTCCCATCACCAGAGAATCACAGGCTCAACGGCCGATTCGACGCCTTGATGAATTCCCGCTTCAAATCCTCAAACGTATGCACCGCCGGAAACTGCGGGAACTCTCGAATCACATTCTCCGGTGCGTGAAACAGGATGCCCTGGTCGGCCTCACCCAGCATGGTGGTGTCGTTGTAGGAATCCCCGGCAGCAATCACTCGGTAGTACAGGCTCTTGAAGGCCAACACCGACTGACGCTTGGGATCTTTCTGACGCAGCTGGTAACTCACCACCCGATCATTCTCGTCAGTAATCAACCGATGGCAGAGCAAGGTCGGGAAGCCCAACTGGCGCATCAGCGGCTGGGAAAACTCATAGAACGTATCCGACAGAATCACTACCTGGAAGCGCTCGCGCAGCCAGTTGACGAAGTCAATGGCGCCGTCCAGCGGCTTGAGGGTGGTGATCACTTCCTGGATGTCGGAGAGTTTGAGGCCGTGCTCGTCGAGAATCCGCAGGCGTTGCTTCATCAGCACGTCGTAGTCGGGAATGTCCCGGGTGGTGGCCCGCAGGGATTCAATACCGGTTTTTTCGGCGAAGGCGATCCAGATTTCCGGAACCAGTACCCCTTCCAGGTCGAGACAGGCAATTTCCACAAGACACTCCCATTGATATTATTAAGTTGAGCGAGCACAAAAAGGACTGCCGAACTCTAGCGATTCATGCTCGCCGCCGCAACGCAGAGCAGATTTTGTTACCATCGCCTCCTATAGAGCGCTCAGCGCCACTGACCTGTAGGAACCGTCCTGATGAACCAAGCCTTCGACGTCGCTGAACTCGCCGCGACTTATGCCAAAAAATCCGCCCAGGACATCCTCAAACTGGCGTTCAGCCAGTTCGGCGACGACTTGTGGATCTCTTTCAGCGGTGCCGAGGACGTGGTGCTGGTGGACATGGCCTGGAAGCTGAACAAAAACGTCAAGGTGTTCAGCCTCGACACCGGCCGCCTGCACCCGGAGACCTACCGGTTTATCGAGCAGGTGCGGGATTTCTACAAAATCGATATCGAATTGATCTCCCCGGACCAAAGCAAGCTGGAACCTTTCGTCAAGGAAAAGGGCCTATTCAGCTTCTACAAGGACGGCCATGGCGAGTGCTGCGGCGTGCGCAAGATCGAGCCGCTGCGCCGCAAGCTCTCCAGCGTCAGCGCCTGGGCCACCGGCCAGCGCCGCGACCAGAGCCCCGGCACCCGCAGCCAAGTGGCCGCGCTGGAAATCGACACGGCCTTCTCCACCCCGGAACGTACCCTGTACAAATTCAACCCGCTGGCACAAATGACCAGCGAGGAGATCTGGGGCTACATCCGCATGCTGGAATTACCGTACAACAGCCTGCACGAGCGCGGCTTTATCAGCATCGGCTGCGAGCCTTGCACCCGCCCGGTGTTGCCGAACCAGCACGAGCGCGAAGGCCGTTGGTGGTGGGAAGAAGCAACCCAAAAGGAATGCGGGTTGCACGCGGGGAATATCATCAGCAAGGGGTGAAACCCGCCTCACATTTGTGATGGTGCAAGCTTCAAGCTCGGGATCAGTCCAGAACGTTGTTCAGGACCTCATAAATGATCCCGGTGGCGATGGTCACCAGGATCAAGTCCGTACCGGCCTGCTGCCATTCGTAACCCTCGTAACGGGGCAAGCGCCCGAGCAGGCGCCCGTCGAGTTTTTTGGCAATGCCCGGCGGCAACGGCTTGCCACGGGCGAGGTTTTTCTGGATACCCGGCGGCAAGGAAGAACCACCCCGCCAATACTCCCGGCTATCTCCCAGAATCACTCGCACACCACCGATGTCAATCTGCGGCCCACCGTAATAGGCGTCACCACCCTTTTTACCTGCGCCCTGGCCCTGGTTACCCTTGTTGCCGTGGGCATTACCCTTGCCGCTACCGTTCCCGTTGCCCGGATCGGCCAGCAGCGCCGGGGAACCTGCGATCAACGCCAGGCTGGTAAACACTAGCAACGCGCGTGATTTAGACATGATCCGTCTCTCAAGTCGCAGGCCATATCGGCCTGTATCAGCTTAGAACAGAAGTGGACAACACGTCCCGGCAGTGGGCACCTCACACCGCGCTGAACCGCTGCCCCAGTTGCTGTTCGGCAAATTGCTCGATGATGAAGTCGACGAAGGCCCGGGTCTTGCCGGGCAGCAGTTTGTGTTCGGCGTAGTAGAGAGAGATGTTGCCGTCGTCGACGTACCAGTCCGGCAGGACTCGTTGCAACTCGCCGCTGTCGAGGAATGGCACCGCCATCGGCATGCTCACCAAGGCAATGCCAAGGCCTTGGGCGCTGGCGCAGCAGGCGGCTTCGGAGTCACTCATGGTCATTCGCGGCTTGAGCACCAATGGCCGGTGCTCGTGACTGCGACTGGTCAGTTGCCAGGAACGCACTCGCCCGGTTTGTGGCGAGCGAATCAGGATGCCGTTGCACCGTGCCAGGTCCTCGGGCGACAGTACCGGCAGGCGTCGCGCCAGGTAATCCGGGGAGGCCACCAAAATCCGGTGAGCCGGGGTCAATTTGCGCGCGACCACCCCTTGAGGCAGGTCAAAACCACCGCCAATGGCGGCGTCGAAGCCTTGGCCGATCAGGTCCACCTGGCGATTGTCGAAATGCCAATCCGGGCTGATATCGGGAAAACGTTTCAGAAACTCCGCCAGCAACGGCATCACATAGCGGTTACCGAACACGGTGCCCATGCTGACCTTGAGCGTGCCCACCGGCCGTCCTTCGGCGCTGGCCAGGTTGGCCACGGCGTTTTGGATGATGGTGAGGCTGCTGCTGACCTCTTCCAGAAACAACTTGCCGGCTTCGGTCAGGGTCAAGCGCCGGGTGCTGCGCTGGAACAAGCGCACGCCCAGGCGCGCTTCCAGCTTGGCAACGCTTTTGCCGACGGCAGCCGGGGTCAGGCTCAGGTGCCGGGCGGCTTCGGCAAAGCTGCCGCCTTCAGCGCTGCGCACGAAGCATTCGATACTGCCAAAGCTTTCCATATCATCACATTCTAAACTTTTGGTTTACACAGACTATAACAATCACGGGCTACCGAGGCAGGGTTGTGTGGTCGATACTCGGCGCCAACACCAAGGCAGCCCCGCCTTGAATAATTGGGAGATCAACATGACCACACAAAACCTCAGCGGCAAAGTCGCCTTGATCCAGGGCGGTTCCCGAGGCATCGGTGCCGCCATCGTCAAACGCCTCGCGGCGCAAGGCGCAGCAGTTGCCTTCACCTACGTCAGCTCTGCGGCCAAGGCCCAAGACTTGCAAAACAGCGTGATCAGCGACGGCGGCAAAGCCCTGGCGATACATGCTGACAGCGCCGATGCCACAGCCATTCGCAATGCGGTCAGCGCTACCGTCGAAGCATTCGGGCGCCTGGATATCCTGGTGAACAACGCCGGCGTACTGGCAGTGGGGCCGCTGGAAGACTTCAAACTGGAAGACTTTGACCAGACCCTGGCCATCAACGTGCGCAGCGTGTTTATCGCCACTCAGGAAGCAGCCAAGCATATGGGCGAAGGTGGCCGCATCATCAACATCGGCAGCACCAACGCCGAGCGCATGCCATTTGCCGGTGGTGGTCCGTATGCCATGAGCAAGGCGGCGCTGGTGGGCTTGACCAAAGGCCTGGCGCGAGACCTGGGGCCTCGGGGGATTACCATCAACAACGTGCAGCCGGGCCCGGTGGATACTGATATGAACCCGGCCAACGGTGATTTTGCCGAGAGCCTGATCGGGCTCATGGCGGTTGGGCGTTATGGCCGCGTAGAAGAGATTGCCAGTTTTGTGGCGTATCTGGTGGGGCCGGAAGCTGGGTATATCACTGGCGCGAGTTTGACGATTGACGGTGGGTTCAGTGCTTGATCGGTCTGAAATGCACTCTTTGATCTGACAGAGATCAGATGTGGGAGCTGGCTTGTTGGGTTGGGTTGGGTTGGGTTGGGTTGGGGACATATCCGTTATTTTGGTCAGGGCGGATTAGGGTTACGCCCTTACGGCGTGTCACTTTGCAAAAGCGGCAAAGTAACCAAAGCGCTCTTGCCCCACCACTTGGTGCCTCGCTTAGGCTCGGCATGCCCTCACTCCGGCATTGCTCCGTGGGCCGCCGCGATGGGCCATCCTTGGCCCAGCGCGGCTAAACCGGCGTCCTGCCGGTTTACCCACGGATCAATACCTGCGTTCAGCCATCGTGGTTAACGGGGCGCCTTAGATCAAGATCAAGATCAAGATCAAAAGCACGGCGGCCTGGTAGCCGACCTGAGTGGTGAGAAGCAAGAGCGGATCCCATGCCACCTGTAGGAGCGAGCTTGCTCGCGATGGCCGTTAACGATGACGCTGGCTTCCTGGATGAACGCGGTGCCCTCAGGCTCTTCGCGAGCAAGAACTAGGCGTCCCCCTCGCTCCTACAGAAAAGCAGATTGGCGCTGGCTCTTGATCTGCCTGCCCATAAAGCCAGAGGCTGAACACAGGTGCTGTGCAGTGGGTAAACCAGCAAGGATGCCGGTTTAGCCAGGTGGATCAGCGCAACGGCGGCAAGCCGTAAGCGGCAAGATCAAAGTCCGCCAGCTGGCGGATGATCTGGTCGGCGTGGTGGTACTTGCTGTCGGCCATGGCTTCATCCGGCACGGCGATGGCGGTCATGTTCGCGGCTTTGGCGGCGGTGACGCCGAAGGGCGAATCTTCAAACACCAGGCAATCCTCGGGCGCTATGCCCAGACGGCGGGCAGCAGTGAGGAAGATGTCCGGCGCAGGCTTGGCGGCACCAACTTCTGGGTCGTCGGCGGTGACGATGGTGTCGAACAGGCTGAACCATTCCTTGTGCAGGGTGGTCTTGTGGCCAAAGGAATTACGCGATGAACTGGTGCCCACGGCAATCGGAATGTTGTGGGCCTTCAAGTGCCGCACCAGCGCTTCGGCGCCCGGCATGCCGAGGGCTTTGGGGAAGCGCGCGCTCATCAGCGGCTCGCGGATCACCAGGAATTCTGCGGGTGTAATCGGCAATTCCAGGGCCTTGACCACGTACTCAGCCAAGTCCTGGGCGCCACGCCCGATGATGTGCTGCTTGATACTCCAGTCATAGGTACGACCGTAGCGTTCGGCGATGATTTGCGTGACTTCGGTGTAGATGCCTTCAGTGTCCAGCAACAACCCGTCCATATCGAAAATCACGGCCTTGATCGGGCCGACAGCAGTACGCGGTGCGTTCATCACAACAGATCCGTTGGCAGGGACGTCGGCGCAGCAGCACGCCGCAGACGTTGAAGACTAAAAGGATTCAGCACAATAACGGCCGGGGTTGCCTGTAAGCAACCGTTAAGGATCTGCGACCAGAAAGGTAGCGGATGCCTGAAGTCACTACCTATCAGCTGGAACGCCATGGCTCGCTTATCTCAAGCGAGCACAAGCATCAAAACAACGCGGCGCTAATAACGGCGCAAGAGACAGACGATTATTTGATTTTCTTAACCTGACCTTCATCTTCCATCAGTGCGGCAAACTGCTTCCAGCTCAGACGGTGCTTGTTGACACTATTACCAGCAGGCACCCATTCAATATTGCCCTTGCTGATCAGGATCTTCCCAAGCCTTGCGCCGTCAGCCTTGACCTCGACTTCAATATCTTTGCTCAGGACGACTTTCTGGTGAAAATTGACGCTAACTTCGTGAGCCATTGCGGCTTCCTTGTCTGATGATTGCTTCAACCACTGCTCGACGAGTAGCGGCCGGCGAACAATAATATCATATTGATATCATTCGCTTGCACTCGCCTGATCCATGCCCTGCGTGATCGAATAATTGCACTGCAAACGGAACTCATGATGCTTTATCGCCTAGCCGCCGACAGCCTGGTGCTGTTTCACCTGTCCTTTATCCTGTTCGTGCTGTTTGGCGGACTGCTGGCCCTCAAGTGGCGCCCCGTCATCTGGCTGCACCTGCCCGCCGCCGCATGGGGCGTCGCCGTTGAAGTCTTCCACCTGCCCTGCCCGCTGACCCGCTGGGAAAACCTGTTCCGACACCTCGCCGGGCAAGACGGTTATGGCGGCGGTTTTATCGAGCACTACATCCTGACGTTGATTTATCCCGCAGGGCTGACCCCGCAGATCCAACTGGGCCTGGGCGCCCTGGTGTTGTTGATCAATATAGCGGTGTATGTGCGGTTGATCAGGCGGGTAGGCTGATGTCTCGGTGTGCTTCTTGGGCAGTCATGTAGCCCACAGTCGGTATCCACTCGGTTTTCAAACTCAGAAACTGACCGTTCGGCTGTTTTGCGCCGTGCATGGTTTGCCAATCTGGGCCTGAGGAGCTATTCATTCTGAGTGGGAGTTACTGTCACTGGGCCAGCATCTTTTTTTGATGTTGTTCGGGGATGGAATAGCTCTTCTTGGGGTCGGGTCTATGCAAAGCATTCGCTCAGTGAGTCGCCGGTTCGGTCGTGTGTACGACATCCTGTGGGTGATCGGGGGGCAGGCCGCGCAAAGCCTGGCCAGCTTTCTTACAGGTCTGGCACTCGGTCGATGGGTTTCGCAGGAGGCACTGGGCGCATATGCCTTGGGTTATACCTTCTGCTTTTTGATTATTTCCCTGGGCGATACGCTGATCGCTACCCCCTACACCTATTTTCGAGCGCGTCAGGAAGGTGAGCAGGCGCAACTGTTTCCGGCGGCCTTGCTGGGTACGCTATTGCTGGGTCTGGTGGTTGCGCTGGGCCTGACGCTGTTTCATGTTCTCGGCACGGGAATACTGGCCGAGCTCTGGCCGGCCTTGCCGGTTGCGGTTTGCTGTTTGGTGCTGCGCGAGTTTCTGCGTCGGCATTTCTATGTCATCGGCCGCTCTGTTTCGGCCTTGTTGCTTGACCTGCTCACGGCTGCTGGCCAACTGGTGTTGCTGGGCTGGCTGCTGGCCAGCGATCGACTGAACGCCAACAACGTTTTCTGGACCATCGGCGCAGTCTCCGGGATCGCATTTGTTGTGTTCCTGCCGATGGCACAAGAGCGCTTTGTGGCCATTGGCCCGGGGAAACTCTGCAAGAGCTTGCGTGAGTTTTTTGGCTATGGCGCCTGGCTGGTGGGTGGCGGACTTTGCCATGTGGCCAGTGTCCAATTGTATCCATGGCTGGCGCTGCTAGGTGGCGGACAAGGCCAGGCCGGGCTCTACGCCGCCTGTGTTGCGCTGACCAACCTGATCAATCCGCTGCTCATTGCCCTGACCAATTATTTTCGCCCACGCTTCATTGCGCACTATAAAGAGGCGCAGGGACGCGATTTTGTGGCGTATGTGTTCAGGCGTGCGTTGCTATTTCTGATTCCCTCTCTGGTGTTGTTACTGGTGGTCACCTTTGAAGGTGGCACATTGCTGCGTCAGCTGTATGGCGAACCCTTTACCGCAGGTGCTCCCGCGCTGGTATTCCTGGCCCTCGGCCTGTTAGCTGTCGCCTGTGCCGCGCCTGTGCAACTGGGCCTTCTGGCCCTTCGCGCTCCGGTCAGTAACGTGTTCTACCATGGCTCCATCCTGCTGGTACTGGTGGTTTTGGCTTACTTCTGGCGTGACCGTCTGTCACTTGTCACCCTGGCCCAGATATACCTTGGTTCAAATGTTGCCGGCCTTTTGATGTTGCTGGGATTACTGCAATTTTTTAAAAAAAATAACCATGGTGCAACTGGCGAATCAATAGCGAGCAGCTAAAGTTCAGAAGCGTTGGTGATGGTATTTTGATATTGAAGTGCCGCCCTTTGGTGTGGCAGTCAATGCAGTAGTAAGCGTGGAGACATGCCCCCGTTTGCGCAGTATCCAGAAGGGGCTTATGGCTGGGTCTAAAACGTTGAATTCTTAAACGGTCCTGTGATCGGGGAGATTCGGGTTATGCGCAAAATAGTCATTACAGGCGGGGCGGGCTTTGCTGGGTCGCATATTGTTGATGAGGTGTGTCGGCGTTTTCCGAGTTCGAAGGTAGTGGTCCTTGACAAGATGACGTATGCCGGGGATTTCAGGAATATCTCCCATCACGTTTTTTCCAATCGCGTCCAGCTGCTGGTTGGCGATGTGACAGATCTCGATTTGTGTCGGCGTGTCGTGAAGGGGGCCGATCTGGTCATTCACGCGGCTGCCGAAAGCCATGTCGACAACTCTTTTGGCAACTCCCTGGAGTTTACCCGGACCAATGTCCTCGGGACCCACAGCCTGGTGGAGGCTTGCCGTCAGGAAAAGGTAAAAAAGATCATTCATGTCAGCACCGACGAGGTTTACGGTCAGATCATGAGTGGTGCGGCGAGCGAGGATGAAGTCTTGCGCCCGACCAACCCCTACTCGTCGTCCAAGGCAGCGGCAGAGATGATTCTGCAAGGCTATGTCCAGTCCTATCACGAGCCCATCGTGATCATTCGAGCCAACAACCTCTACGGCATCCGCCAGTTCCCGGAAAAAATCATTCCGCGATTCATCAGCCACCTGTTGACCGAAAGACGCCTGCCCTTGCACGGAAATGGCAGCTATCGACGCCACTACCTCAGTGCCGTGGACTTCGCCGAAGCGGTGGTATTCGTTGCCGAGCACGGTGTGGTGGGCGAGGTCTACAACATCGGCACCACCGAGGAATACACCAACCTGGAGGTAGCCGAGTTGATCAGCAACGCCTTTGGCAAGGACTCGTCCGAGTTGGTCGATTTTGTGCCGGATCGTCCTTTCAACGATGGCCGCTACTCGGTCTCGTGGGAAAAGCTCCAGGCCATGGGCTGGTCGCCACGGCACAGCCTGCATACAGACATCCCGCTGCTGGTCGATTGGTATCGTAACAATTTCGAGCGCTATTCGGAGTTGTTCGGGCCTGTACTCGTGCGTGAGCGGATGGAGCTTGAGAGCGACACATTTACTGCGCCGCAGGTTGAACAACGACCCGGTCCGTTCGGACCTCTCGACTCCTGATCTTCGTAGGCCATACCCGTAGTTTACGGGGCTGGGGAGGATGCAATGACAGTATCGGAACCGCTTCTGGGCGTAGCCCAGAAGGAGGGGGACACTTGTGCCCGAGCCCGGGGAAAACCGACGCGACGTTTCGAAGCGGCGGCCCTGGATGGTCTTGAGATCTTATTGGTGCGCCTGGCCCGGGCCTGTGGCGGGGCTCTGGCAACGTTGCTTCTGGCCAGCCAGTACTGGTTGCTCAACGGTGCTCACTGGCCTGGTGTCTGGCTGGTCGGGCTGGCTCTGGTGTGCAGCATGAGTTTGCTGCCGGTACGGGGTTACAAGGGTTTCGCCAAGCATGACGTTCGAGCACTGCGCATCGTCTATGCGGTGCTCGGCAGCGTGCTAGTGACGCTGTTTATCGTGCTGTTCATGTGGGTTGGCAACTTACCGCTGCTCCCGGCGGTGATGTACTTGGAGCTCACCTTGGCACTGGTGCTGTTGTGGCTACTCGCAGGGTGGGTCGTCGATAAACTGACGCGAGGCTGGGATCGCAAGGTGCGTCTGGTGATTGTCGGAGCCGGCGAACAGGGCGTGGCTATTTCGCGCTACATGACCGAGCACGAGTCGGGGATCGAGGTTATCGGGTTCATCGATGATCGCCAGTCCCGGATCGATTGCAGCAACCTGCCGTTTCCAATGCTGGCCGGAGGCACCGCGCAACTTGAGCAATTGCCGGCGGACGTGGATGGAGTCGTCATCGCTCTACCCAATCAGGCCGGTGACCGGGTCAGCTCGCTGGCCACACGTCTGCGCGGACAACTGGGCAATGTCTATCTGGCGCCGGACGAGCCAGTGCTGGGGCACGCGTTCGTCAATCGGCCGACACAGGGGCCGGGCAATATGCTGTTGCTGGGGATGAATCCGCTGCCGATCGAAGCACGGCTGATCAAGCGTGTTTTCGATATCACCTTCGCTTTTTGTGTGCTGACACTGTTCCTGCCATTGGGTTTGATTATCGCGGCGCTAATCCGTCTCGAGTCGCCCGGCCCGGTGTTGTTTACCCAGAAACGCTACGGCTTGCGCAACTGTATGTTCGATATCTACAAATTCCGCAGTATGCGTTTTGACGCCGACTCCGCCAGCAAGGCCATCAACCTGACACAGCGCACGGACAGTCGGGTCACACGCGTGGGCAATTTCTTGCGGCGTACCAGCCTCGATGAGTTTCCGCAGTTTATAAATGTATTGCTCGGCCATATGTCGGTCATCGGCCCTCGGCCGCACCCTCCCGGGGTCATGGCCGGCGATCGGACCTATGAAACCGTTATTGTGGATTTCGTCGAACGTTATAAGGTGCGCCCCGGCATTACCGGCTGGGCCCAGGTCAATGGCCTGCGCGGCAACACGTTTACGGAAGAGTCACTGACCGAACGTTTTGTCTACGACGTGCAGTACATCGAGAACTGGTCGCCGGAACTGGACCTGTGGATCGTGTTCAAGACCATGTTCGGCGGTTTCGGAGGTGCTAATGCATTCTGATGACCAACAGGCCCTTGTCTCACTGGTCGAGCGCACCAGTATCGTGATTCTGACCCTCAATGCCGCCGAGCACTTGCGCGCATTGTTGCCTGCGCTGGCGGCATTGGAACATGCGCCCCAACGGGTGCTGTTTGTTGACTCGGCTTCGACCGACGAAACCGTCTCGTTGGTGCTGGGTAGCGGTTACAACGTCCAGAGCATCCAGCGCCGTGAGTTCGGGCACGGCAAGACCCGCAATCTGGCGGCGCAGTTATGTGCCGATAGCGACTACCTGGTGTACCTGACGCAGGATGCCTGCCCGCAGGGCAGCGACTGGCTGGCGCAATTACTGCAGCCTTTCGCCGACCCGCAGGTAGCGTTGGTGTATGGGCGTCAGTTGCCGCGTGTCGAGGCAACCGAGGCCGAACGTTTTGCCCGTGAGTTCAATTACCCGGCCCGCGCAGAGCGCACCACGCTGGCCGATATCGCTCATACCGGGATCAAGGCGGTGTTCTGCTCCAATTCTTTTGCCGCCTACCGGCGCGAGGCGTTGGAAAAAGTCGGCGGTTTTCCCGAACACTTACCCCTGGGCGAAGACATGGCGGTTGCCGCGCGCTTGCTCAAAGGCGGCTACGCGCGGGTATACCAACCTGCCGCACGTGCGATTCACAGTCACGACTACAGCATTGTCCAGGAGCTCAAACGTTATTTCGATATCGGCACCCTGATCGCCATGGACAGCGAACTGAGCAGGGCCCGGCTGGCGGCGTCCGGCGAAGGCATGCGTTTTGTCAAAAGCGAGATTGCTGCCGCCCTGCAGCGCAAGCAGCCGCTGGCGTTGGTGCCAATTCTATTGCGAACCGCCGGGAAGTATTTCGGCTACTCACTGGGCGAACGCTATCACCTGTTGCCGCTCGGTTGGCGGCGCCGGTTGAGCATGCACTCGTTCTTCTGGGATCAGCCATGAGCATCGTCGTCGTTGGCAGCACCAGCCTGATTGCCCGCGCCTTGCAGGAGCGCCCGGAGACCGCAGGCTGGCACTTCATCGGTCACCGCCAGGCGCTGGACGAGGATGCCTGGCCGGGCAACGTGCGCGTGGTGCTCAACCTGGCCTACAACCCGGCATTGCGCAATGGCTACGACCCGGCACTGGATTTCGAGCTGGCCCTGGCCAGACGCGTGGAGCGCTTGCCGGATGTGCATTACATCATGGCCAGCTCGCGGATGGTCTATGGCCCCGCCGGCGGCGACGGGCGCTTGCACGAGGAGCGAGTTCCCAACCCGGTGAACCCTTATGGCGTAGGCAAGGTGCTCACTGAAAATGCCTTGTCGCAGCTACTCGGGCAGCGGCTGACCATTGTGCGACTGAGCAATATCTTTGGTTACGAGTTGGACGATAGCCGGCGAAATTTTTTCGCCATGGTCTTGCGCAGCTTGTTCATCAGCCAACGGATCGTGTTCGACATGAGCCCCTTCGTCGAGCGCGACTTCCTCCCGGTGGAAGTGCTGGCGCGCTGGCTGGTGCGAGTGATTGAGGCACCGGTGCCGGGCATCTTCAACCTGGGTGCCGGTTTTGGCACGCCGACCGGGCGTATTGCGCAATGGTTACTGGAAGGTTTCGGGGGTGGCGAGTTGTTGGTCAACGACATGCGTGAAGTCGACGCGTTCTGGCTGGACATGCAGGCGGCAGAACGCGCGTTCGGTATCTCGGGGGCCAAACCGGACTGGCTGAAAACCCATTGTCATGTCCTGGGGGCACGTCTGCGTCAGGAGCACCGACTGTTGAAGGAGCATCGCGGATGAAGTCCCTGACTGTTTCCATCGTCAATTACCGCACGGCACAGTTGGTGAACGAGTGCATTGATTCGCTCAAGGCGTTCCCTGCGACCCTGGCTCAGACCAGCATCGTAGTGGTCGATAACGCCTCGGGCGATGACAGTGTGGCGCAGATTTCCAGCCGGCACCCGGATGTCCGGCTGATTGCGTCGGCGCAGAACCTGGGGTTTGGAGGGGGTAATAACCTCGTACTCCGGGGCCTTCAGAGTCACTACGTGTTGCTGCTCAACAGCGATGCACAGGTTGAGGCCGGTACGCTCGACAGCCTGCTACGGGTGCTCGAAGCGCAACCTGAAGTCGGTGCGGTGAGTGCCCGGGTGGTTAATGCCAGCGACGGTGCCGACCAGGACTTCCCGTGCCGCTTCCCGACACTGCCGGAAATGCTTCGGCGGTTGTACGGCGGCCCGCAGTTTCCGGCCAATGGCCAGGAAGCGCCTCTGGAACTGGAACGCCTGCACGGTGCCTGCATGATGATACGAGGCGAACTGCTGGGCAGCGTCGGCCTGTTCGATGAAGGCTTCTTCATGTACGACGAAGATGTCGACTGGTGTGTGCGGGCACGAAACCAGGGCTGGCGCTTGCTGTTGGTGCCCGCAAGTCGTGTGTTGCACCATGGTGGCAGTTCGTCCGGGCGCGCGCCCAGTGGTCATCGCCCTGGCGCCCTGAGCGAAACCGCATTGCGCATGCGCTATGAGCTGCGTCGCAGTCGCTATCGCCTGTACCGCAAACACCGTTCGACAGGAGAGGTGCTGGTTCTGAAGCTGCTGACCGATACGGTCATGTTGCTGGCCAGCGTTCGAGCCTTGCTGGTCGGTTTACTGCGACCTGGACGGCGCGACGAGGCCTTGGCGCTGCTGCGGGCCAACGTGCGTGTCATCTCGATCAATCCGTTTCGCATCGAGGTGCCATTGCATGGCGTCTGAACCCTTGGCCCCATTGGAAATACATGAGCGCGTGCAGGCCCCCGGGGTGGTTTTGGCCGTTGTCCTGGGTTTGGCGGTATCGCTGCTGACGGTGTATATGCCGCTCGCCGGCATCTGCGCCGCGCTGGCAATCGGCGCCAGCCTGCTTTTGAGCAAGCAACCCAAGTTGCTGTTGCTGGCATTCGTGATCAGCCTGGCGATTCCGATCCAGAAAACCCTCGGTGGCATTCCGCTGAATGCTGCCGATGCCATCATCGTGGTCTGGTGCGTACTCTGGCTATTCATGCTGCAACGCCAGGATGGCCCGCGACTGGGGCGTATCCAGGTGCCTTTTCTGATCTGGGCGATCCTGCCTTTCGTGGTCGCGGTGTTTCTCGCCCAGCTGGGTTCGACCAACCCAGGGTCGAGCATCAAGCAATCACTGCGCGTCGTTGAATGGTTTGTGGTGCTGCCGGTGTTGCTGATGGTGTTTAGTCCGGCCGAGCACTTCTGGCGTTTCATCGCCGTGACCCTGATTTGCGTATCGAGCTTTTTTGCCATTGATGGGCTGGTGGAGGCCGCCACTAATGGCCACACCATCACCGGCATGCTTGGTATTCCGGTGCCTGGGCCCACTGGAGATGAACCGCAGATTCGCCATACCTACGACGTGTCGGGCCGTGCCGGCAGCTCATTCGGTGGCGCTCAGGGCCTGGCCATGTACCTGGTGATGATGATGAACATTGCCATTGCCCATTTGTTTTGCTCGCGCACGACTTATCTGCGCTGGCTGTCGTTGATCGGCATCGGTATCAGTATTGCCGGATTGATCGCCGCCGATTCGCGCGGTGGTCTGCTCGGGGGGATGGGGTCGTTGCTGGCGATCGGCCTGGTGCTGCGCCCAGGCCTGTGGAAACCGCTGTTGCTGATCGCCATTGTCGCGTTGGTTGCCTTGCCGCTCGGACTGGGGCTGTGGCCCAGCTGGGATGGCACGATCACCGGCCTGATTCCCGGCCGTGCGGACGCGGTGATCGATCGCTTGATCATCTGGAGCGTGGCCCGCGATGTCTGGTTCGACAACCCACTGTTCGGGGTTGGCCTGGGTAATTTCCGCGACGAGTTCTTCACCCGCGGCGTGACGCTGAATGTCGAGCTGGGCTATCAGTCGCTGCACGCCCACAACACTTACGTGGAAATCCTCGTCGACACAGGGTTGATTGGACTGCTCAGTTATCTGTCGTTCATTGTCGTTGTGTTGCGCCAGTTGCTGCGTCGCTGGCGGCGCGGCGGGCAGGAGTCGGCGGATATATTTGCCCTCGCCGCAGTCGGCACCCTGACGGCCTACTGCATGTTCGCCATGGTCGACATGCTACTGCTGCAAAACATGCATTTCACCCTGGTGTTGCTGTTAACGCTTGGCCTGACCGATTCGTCGTCACCTGCCCTGGGCCTGACCGCGCGCAATGTCGCTGAGGTGAAAGCATGAGAGTCCTTTTACTGGTGCAAGAGTTATCCATCGGCGGGCTACCCAACTATGCCCTGGACCTGGCCCGGGCGTTGATTGCTTGCGGTGACCAGGTTGTGCTGGCGCATCAAGGCGTGTCGGTGCCGGCGCATTTGGATAGTCAGGGGGTCGAGATCATCTCGCTGGCGGGTGCCGGGTCTGCGTTTGCGGCAGTGGAGCAACTACGGGCCTGGAGCCCGGATGTGATCCATGTGCATCTGTGCAGCGATGTCGCCTTGCTCGAAGCATTGGTCTCAAGCGGGCTGGCGTTGGTGCGCTCCTTTCATGACTACACCTCCATGTGCCTGCGCCGCGGTCGGCGGCGTTTTGCGGGGGACCGTTGCGCACGTGCGCTCGGTTGGTCGTGTGCATTGTACGGCTGCGTGATAGGCCCACCGGCGGCCGGTGGGCGTGTTCCACGGCTGATGGACCTGCCAGGCAAGCTCCACGAACGTACGCTTTATCAGGGGTTCGATGCCGCGGTTGTGGGCAGTCAGCATATGCGACGAGTCTTGCTCAGCAATGGCTTTGCTGCCGAGCGTTTGTCCGTGGTGCCGTATTTCAGCCGCTTCGATCACATCGCGCAAGACGAGCCGGCCTATGGCAAGGCCCCGGGGCTGGCAACCGGAGATCGCCCGGTGCGGTTGCTGTTTACCGGCCAAGCGGTCAAGGGCAAGGGGCTCGAGGTGCTGATTCGTGCACTCGCGCGGGTGCACGGCAATTGGCGGTTGACGGCGATATCCAGTGGTCCGCGGTTGTTGCCGGCCAAGGTGTTGGCCGATCGCCATGGCCTGAGCGAGAGAATCGAGTTCATCGAGTGGCTGACACCGCAAAAGCTGGCTACGTACTACCAGGATGCCGATCTGTTCGTTTTACCTTCCGTGTGGGACGACCCTGGTCCCTTGGTGGGTATTGAGGCCATGTCGTTCGAGACACCGGTACTGGCGTTCCCGGTAGGGGGCATTCCCGACTACGTCCAGGACGGTGAAACCGGGCTGCTGGCAGCACAGGTCAGTGCCAGGGCGCTTGCGGCAGGACTGCAGCGAGCCCTGGACAACCCGAGCGACTTGACCCGGCTCGGGCGTGCGGCACGCGCTCACGTTGTTCGTGCGCATAGCCGCGATGGCCATATCGACACACTGCGTCGCCTTTACCTGAGTTGCAGCAAGCGTGTCGCTGCGCAATCAGAGCAATTGATCACATTGCAGGAGCTTGGTTGATGAAGACATTCTTCAAAAGACGGGTGCGTCCATGAACGCCGTACTGCGGCAGTTTGCCGGCTTTTACAGCAAAGCCATCGCACGCTGGGAGGTGCAGCGTGGCGAGTTGCTCAGCGTTCAACGCCTACGCGGCTTCGCGGTACTGATGGTACTGGTCTATCACGCAGAAGACATTGCCCGCAAGCTGCCGGCGCTGGCGGACTTTCACAGTACCTATGCCTTGCGCTTCGGCTACTCGGCACCAGATCTGTTCTTCGTCATCAGTGGTTTCATCATGACCTACGTGACGGTCAATAGCCGGTTTCAGCCAAAACGCTGGTTACTCGGCCGGTTTTTCCGAATCGTGCCGATGTATTTTCTCTTCACCTGCCTGGTCATGCTGCTCTGGTTGTACAACCCGCAGATGACCATGGGCTCGGGCAGCCATGACTGGGCGAGTGTTATCCAATCCTTGTTGATGCTGCCCCAGGCCGACCTCCCATTACTGTTCATTGGCTGGACGCTCGAGCATGAACTAGTGTTCTACACGATAGTGTTCCTGGTGGCATGTTTCCTGAAGATGGACGCGTTGTTTTGGGTGATGCTCGCGCTTTCGGTGCTCGCGCTGGGTAAATGGACACTGATTCACTACACAGGGATCGAGCTTTGGGACTATCACCTGTTCTCCCTCTACATCATTCAATTCACCCTCGGTGTCTGGGTCTTTCGCATTCGCGAACGGGCCAGCAGCTGGGGCGTCATGCTGCCTGCAGTGGTCGGGTGTGCGCTGCTGATGATCGGCGGGATGTTCGCCGAGTCGGGGCTGATCAATCGCGAGCAACCCGTGCGGGTCCTGGCCTTCGGCGGAGCCTACGCGGCGTTCCTGCTGGCGGGATTGAACTGGGAGCTGAAGAACCGCAGCGCCGGCATCGTGCCGCAACGACGCGACGCGATGGTGCTGATTGGTGACGCGTCCTATGCGATCTACCTGACCCACCCATTCGTACTGGCCAGCTACGGCAAGTTGTTCCTGATGGTGAGCGTTTCACCGCTCGCCAGTGTCGGCCTGGCGGTGTTGGCGGGTATCTCGACGATCGTAGTGGGATATGCGGTGCACGTCTTGCTGGAAAAACCTGTGATCGAGATAGGCAAGCGATTAACCCGGGCCTTTGCCTGAGCACTGAAGGAAGGACCTATTCATGAATGCAATCAGTCGTCCAATTGTGTTGATGCCGGAGATCGTAGATGCCCGGCTGACGCTCCCCATGCAGGATTTGATGGCCCGAGTGTTACGTGATGCGCAGTCGAACACCTTGACCCAATTGATGATCGTTGGTGTCACCCGCAAGGTCGGTGCGTCCTTTATCACCCGGCAGGCGGCCAGCCAGCTGTCGATGGCGTTCGGCAGTGTGCTGGTGATTGAGGTCAGCGCCACTGCCGATGAAGCGGAAATGCTCGCAGGTGATATCGGTCGGTTGCGTGTGCCGGATCATTCGGCGGTGCAGATAAATCTGTCGACCAGCAGTTGCCTGAAACTTTTCGGTCTGGGAGGGAGCACCTCTCATGGCTCGTTGAGTGAGCGCCTGCATGAACATTTCGATCTGGTGCTGTGGGACATGCCATCGCCGACTTTCGCGCCCGTCGCGATCGTCGCCGCCAAGAGCATGAACGGCATCATCCTGGTTGCGCAGGCCAACAAAACCCGGCACCAGTCAGCCAGTTATGTCAGTCAGCGTCTTCAGGAAAGCGGTGGCAAGGTACTTGGGGTTGTGCTCAACCGTACGCTCAATTTCATTCCCAGTTGGCTTTATCGCTGGCTTTGAGCAGGCAGGCACGGCATCCGCTATTCACCAGGGGAGTAATAAAAATAAATGGCGATCATGGAATGGTTGGGGACAGGCAAAAGGGTGCTCGCATCGCTGTTGGTGCTGGGTGGGTTGTTAACCGGCTGCTCGACGATTGAAACGCAACAAATGCCAAGTGCCGACGGCTTGCCGCTATTGGGCGCTGACGGGATCGTGCCAGGGTTGCAGTACCGGATTCGTCCGGGGGACGACCTGGATATCAAGTTTTACGTGGCCAAGGACTACAACGAGCAGGTGCCGGTTCGTCCGGATGGCTATATCACCATGCAGCGGGTCGATGACATCAAGGCCGCTGGGCTGACGCCCAATGAGCTGCGCGAAGAGATAAGACGTCGCTATCTGGGCCTCGTCAACGATCCCAGCGTCTCGGTGATCGTCAAATCCTTCAAGGGCTTTCGCGCCTACATCGGTGGCGAAGTGGCGGTACCGCAGGTGGTACCCATGGACGGTGGCATCACGGTCATGCAAGCCATTTATCGTGCCGGTGGTTTCCGCCCGACCGCGCACCCACAATCGATCGTACTCATTCGCAAGATGCCGGACGGGCGCCCAGTGCCTTATCACCTGGACCTGAGTGACCAGGCGATCGCGCAGGGCAAGTCCGACCTGGGCGTGGCGCTCAGTCCTTACGACGTGATCTACGTGCCGCGTTCGCCGATCGCCAATGCCAACCTGTGGGTCCAGCAATACGTCACCGACCTGGTGCTGTTCAAAGGCATACAGTTTGGTTTCTCGGTCAATCGCAACTACAACAAGGGCGATTCTTCCGATGGCTCCTTCTGATCGAAGCGGGTGGCGTCAGTGCCTGGTGCTGATAGTGCTGTTGGGCGTAATGCTGGCGCAGTTGGCCCAGGCAGCCGCACCCGTGCTGGGGATCAACGCGATGTGGGGCAGTGGTGACCCGGAGCAACTGCGCGAGCGCTTCAAGAAAGCCAAAAGCCTGGGCGTCACCCACGTGCGGATCGACTGGGAGTGGCGCCTGGCAGAGCCGCAGCGCGGCACGTATCAGTGGGACAAGCTCGACAACCTGGTACGGGTAGCTTCCGAGGAAGGCATTGAGTTATTGCCCATCGTTCACTACGCCCCGGCCTGGGCTCTGGTTGACAAGACCAAGGCTGGGGATGTTTTCGAGTTGGCGCCGAGCGAGGACGCCTACCAGGACTTCGGTCGTTTCGTCAGTGCCTGTATCGAGCGCTACGGCCCACAGGGCAATGCCCCACAAGGGTTGAAGCCCATCGGCTATTGGCAGATATGGAACGAGCCCAACGTCAAACAGTTCTGGGGGCCCAAACCCGACGCCGAAGCGTTTGTGGCGATGATGCAGGTGGTCAATAAGGAAACCGAACGGCTGCGTGAGCGGGTCAAGATTGTCCATGCCGGTATCTCGCGAGCCGACATCGAGTACCTGTGGGAGCTCTGGGATAACGACAAGGATTACGGCAGGACCTTCGACATCCTTGCCGTGCATCCCTATGTCTTCGACATGACGGAAGGTGTTCGCGAGCCGGATGCCATGGACAAGAACGAGCCGAAAACTGCGGCACTGGGCTTTATCGGCAGCACCGACGATCCGGCCTTTCTCGGCAAGGTATTCAACCTGCAGTTGTTCATGAATCTCAAGGGCGCAAAGGACAAGCCGATCTGGATCACCGAAACAGGCTACGTAGTGGCCGATCATAAACTCGGCGTCACTGAAGCCGAGCAGGCCAGGCGGATGGTCGCGACCCTGGATTACATCAACCAGCACCTCACTCAAGTACCCTTCGGCGAGGGCAATCAAGCGTTGCCGGCCAATGTTCAGCGGGTGTACTGGTTCTCCCTGGAAGACTACCCATCACCCGATGGGCTGGGCAATTTCGGACTGTTCCGTGCCGACGGCAGCGAACGTCCTGCCGCTGAAATCTTTCGTCATTTGAAACAATAAGAGGCTGTGGCCATGACCATACGGGACGTGCTCAATATTCTGTTCAAACGGCGTTATGTAGTGCTCGGGTTTTTCCTGGCAGCACTGGTCGGCGGCTTTGCCGGGCTGAAACTGTTTCCGGCGACTTATGAGTCGACCGCGCGTCTGCTGGTACGCATTGGTCAGGAAGATCTCTATGTGCCGACACTGAGCAGCACCCAGTTCCGCGCCCCGATGATGTCTGTGGTGCGTGAGGAGCAGCTTCACTCCGAGGCGGGCATCCTCACCAGCGAGAACCTCTCCGAACAGGTTGTCGATGAGGTCACGCCGCAAAAACTGTTCCCCGGCATTGATGTCGAGCATCCCTGGTATACGCCCAAGGGTGTGGTCCAGGGCCTGACCCAGATGTACAGCGCGATTGAAGGCTACTTCTTTCCACAGTCGGCCGACCGCAGCCTGCGTAGCCGGGCAGTGAGCCGGATGCAGAAGGATCTCTCGGCGGAGCCGGTGAAAAGCTCCAATATCATCGAAGTGTCCTTGCGTAACAAGTCGGCAGAGGCGGCTGCGCTTGGGGTCAACACCTTGGTCAAACGCTATCTGGTGGAGCGGGTTCGCATCTACCAGCGTGAGAAAACCAGCTTTATTTCCAGCCAGCTGGATGAACTGGAGTCGCAGATCAAGACGACCGAGCGTGGCCTGAGCAGCTTGCGCAGCGAAAGGCAGGTGGTCGATGTCGATTTGCAGCGCAACATGCAAATAGACAAACTCAAGGATGCACGCAAGAACATCGATACCACCCAAGTGATGATCGACCAGACCGAGCGCCAGAACGAGGTGCTGCGCCAGCAATTGAACAATGTACCGCGCACCACCGAACTCACTGGGGCGCAGAGCTCGAACAGTTTTGCCCTGAGCGAGTTGAGCAAGCAACTCACCGACCTCAAGCGCACGGAAGCCGAGACCATTTCCCGGCTCTCGGAAAACGATCCGAAAGTTGTCCCACTGCGTCAGGAAATTGCCGTGGTCGAGCAGCAAATCAGTTCGCAGAAGGGGCAGCGCTATGCCTCTTCCGAGCGCGGCATCAACCCCCTCAACGCTCGGCTACGCGATGACCTGATGCGCAATGAGTCCGCTCTGGCCGGTTACCGTCAGGCACTGGCGACCCTGACCCAGCAGGAGAAACTGGATATCGAGCGGCTCAACGAACTCAATGGGATCGAAGCGCAATTCAAAGAGATGGAGCAGAAGCTTGGCGTGTTGCGCGCCAGTCGCAAGTTGTACCTGGAACGGTTTGAGGAGACCCGCTTTCTCAGTCAGCAAGCCGAAGCCCAGATCGGTAACGTTTCTGTGGTCAATTGGGCCTCGGTGAACAATCGCCCGGTCAGCCCCAAGCTCTGGCTGGTACTGGTCGGTGTGCTAGTGGGTGGTCTGCTCGGTGGCATTGGCCTGGCTTTCGTTTTCGAAATCCTGGATGACAGCCTTAAGTCCGAGTCCGATGTGCAGCGATATCTCGGCTTGACGGTGATCGCCAAGGTGCCGCAACTGGGTTGACACGGTTGTGCACGAACGCCCCGTTGTCCCTCGGGTCACGGGGCGTTTTGCCCGCTTGGTGTTGATGCCGCCGAGAACCGTTAACGGCTTCGGTCACAAAAAATGCCCCCACTCCTAGTTTAGATGTGGGGGCATTTTTTACATAAGTGGCGTTACTCGTAACGGTGTCGGCCACAGCCTTACGCCGCGTCTTCATGTCGTCCCGAGCCACGCAGCGAATTACTTCCGCGACGGCCGGCGCCGCTGCACCTGCCAAAGACATTGGCCGACGAGTTTTTGCAGTAGATCCCCGATCACTCGGTGACCCTGTTCGACAAAGAGTTTGGGGGGGCTGAAATGTTGTCCAGTCTGAGTAACGCCGGGGTTCATAAAGTCGTAAACCCCGTAACGCCATTTTGATTTACCATTCGCACGCCGCCCGTTCCGGCAGCGCTCAGCCCAACGGCTGCACTCCGAATTTCAAATGGAAGGATCCCCGCGTCATGTCCGATATGTTGTTCCGCACACTCGCCTTGTCCAGCCTGTTCGTACTCGCCAGCTGCACCACTGCAACGCCAACCGTATCGACGCCTGTCACCTCCAAGGCCATCGAAGCCTTCATCGACATCTGTCTGAAGACCGCCCCCTCATTCGCCGGCTCGGCTGAAGCGGCCAAGCGGTTCGGCATCAACGACCTCCAGGACATGGGCTTCACGCGCATCGGCTTCACAGCAGACAAAAACCTCGCCGTGCAACTTTCCGAAAAGGAATGCGTCGTCACCACTCCGAATCAACCGGACGACAGCCTGACCCGACAACTGCTGAGTGCCGCGCAGACTTACTCGCAAACGCCGGTAGCCGATCGTGTGCCATCGAAGGTGCGTATCCAGGACAACAACTTTATTCTTCAGCATGACCGCAACGGCGGTGAAGCGTATGTGCTATTGCGGAACAAGTAATTAGCACTTTTACCCCGCGCACGAAAAAAGCCCGCTTTGCGGGCTTTTTTGTGTCGAAATTTTAACGAAAACGCCGTTATTCGCAGCCGCTCACTTTTTCCATTTGTGCACGTCAATGGGCTTTAGGCCAAAAGACGCAATCGTAGGATCGTATTCAAGATAGTGATCGAGGGAAAATGTGTAGCTGCCTGGTGGGATATTTCTATTACTGGCGGGCCAATGCTCGCTTGTGGAAACGGGCGAGTCCAGCTTGTCGTACGCGGTCGTTTGAATTTGAACGCCAATGGCCTCGGCACAACTATTTACCAGCGTGGCTACGCCAGTCATGTGAGTGCAGTCAGTACTACCGCACGTATTAACAAACTTGGCTTTCAACGATGTTATTTTGATGTCAGACAACGAACAATCTGCGTGAGCCGGTTGCAAGGTCGCCAAAAAGGCCAGCGCTAGTACGTACTTCATTGGGTATACCTCCTTGAATTAGTGATGCGCCCTGCCCCTTCACGCGCAGCTCAACCTTAAGCATCCACAGCCTCTGACAAAACGAATCATGGCTCCAGGTGAAGGCAGAAATGATCGTCTATCGCCCGCCCTCACGCTCGACTCTTAACGCACCCAAATAGAGCGCCAGTCCCATATTGGTCTCATGGGGCTATTTTTCAGACGCCAGAAACCACAAACCCCCGACTTTCTCTAGGAAAATCAGGGGTTTGTGTTTACTTAATGTGGCGGTGAAGGAGTCCGCCAAATCAACATCCGTCTACAGCCACGAAAATTCTATAACCCTTTATTTTTAAGGGCTCTAAAGCCTATCATCGTCTCAAGACATCCACCAACGTTCGTCACCTTCCTAGCCTTTGTGGGGGAACAAATGGGGGGACAGAATCGATAAAGGAATACTCACTTGGGAAAGCTGACCGCTAAGCAAGTTGAAAATCTAACGACCGCGGGTACCTACGAAGATGGAGACGGCCTTCGCCTACTCGTCAAACCCAACGGGAAGAAATATTGGGTGCTGCGCTTCCAGCTTGCGGGAAAGCGCAGGGAGATGGGTTTAGGTACCTATCCAGCAACTGGCCTTAAGGAAGCCCGACAAAACAGCAGCGATAAACGCCGTCTACTGCGAGAGGGTATTGACCCCTTACAGGCTCGTGACGATGAACGAGCGGCACAGGTCGCTGCTGAGCAACAACGCAAAAACAAATCCATCACATTCCAGGACGTATCATTCGATTACATAGAGGCTCATCGTGCGGGCTGGAAAAACGTCAAACACGCTCAGCAGTGGACGAACACACTGGTTACTTACGCCGCTCCCATCATCGGCGACCTAGCTACAAATCAAATCACCACGGAGCACATTCTCGAAATCTTGAAGCCCATATGGGGCAGCAAAGCCGAAACAGCTAGCCGGGTGCGCAACAGAATTGAACTGGTCCTTGATGCGGCCAAAGCGCGCGGGCTGCGAGACGGTGAAAACCCGGCACGCTGGCGCGGTCACCTGGACAAACTGTTACCACCGAGTTCCAAGGCGAAGCGCACCCAAAACCACCCAGCATTGCCCTACTCGGCTTTGTCTCGTTTCATGCAGGCACTTAATAGTGTTGAAGGACTCTCTGCCAGCGCCCTCAAAATGACCATTCTCACGGCCTGCCGAACCAGCGAGGTTCTCGACGCCGACTGGAGTGAAGTAGACTTGAAAGCCAAGCTATGGTCGATTCCAGCAGCGCGCATGAAAGCGGGCAAAGGCCATACCGTGCCACTCTCCGATCCCCTTATTGCGCTGCTGGAAGGGCTCCCACGCATCAAAGGCAGCTCACTACTATTCCCAGGCACACGCAAAGGTCGACCGATTAGCAATATGGCCATGCTGATGACCCTGCGTCGCATGGACCAAAAGGATCTTGAAGATGGGGGTAAAGGCTGGCGCGATAGCAACGATAGAGTCATTACAGCTCACGGCTTTCGCAGCACATTCAGAGATTGGGCGGCTGAATGTACTCACCATGCGCGCGAAGTCTGCGAGATGGCTTTGGCTCACGTTGTCGCCAACGGCGCAGAAGCCGCCTACTGGCGCAGTGACTTGTTGGAAAAACGCCGTTCGCTGATGAATGAGTGGGCCAACTTTGTAACCCTCAACGTAAATGGGTCAGCCATTCCTTAGGAACAGGGGGCTGAAGCGTTCTGATGTCGAGGGATGCCTGGTAGGCATGGATGCGCTCAATGGCACCATTCAGAACGATCACGGCGCGGATTCCGAATTGGTCAAAGTGGTACTCGCCCACATCTACAAAGACAAGGTTCGTAGCGCATACAACCGGGCAGACCACATCGGACGCAGGCGACCAATTATGGCTTGGTGGAATGAGCACAGTCATGAAGCGGCTACCGGAAACCTGTCCGTGTCCGTGTCCGCAATCAAAAAACAGGACATGAAAGTCGTTTCGATACGCTGATTAACGCGCAACTAACTCAAAGCAGCCGGTCGTAACAAGCAAAAAGCAACCAGAAACAGCTGCTCGGCAACTTCGCCGCATAGCAGTCATATCACTGGTTTGCCTATTTTAATTGCAAGGCCCGCTTCCATTCGGGCGCCTGCCATTCCCACACATGAATTTCCTCGAACGTCTTAGGTAGCAACATACGACCAATTTCGATGCTCGCCGATAACGGTGTCGCGGGGTAGACGTGCACCACACGAGCACCCGCTCCTGTCAGCCGCTGAAGGAAGCCATCGAATTCACGGCGGAAGTTCAGCAGGTGCATTTCCTTGCGGATGATGCCGCGGTTAGGCAATTCGGCGCGGAACTCGATGACCTCACGGCCGACAGGAAATGCGACCTTACCCGAAATGCTGACAACCACCGATACCTCGCGCGGCAGCACTTTTGGCACGTCGTAGATGTAGCTGGGGTCTGTGCACGTCTCGCGCTTGTCCCATAGCCAGCCCTCGTTGGGTAAGTCCATGACGTTGGCACGGGTTTTGTCGCCAATCAGCGCGCCAAGCTTCATCAGCATCGGTATCGGCGCAAAGCCGGCAATGGTTAAGTGCGCGCTGCCGTTACGGTCGACGAGTTCGGGCTGAATGCGTCGGTCGTAATGGTCGGTCAGCGCCTTCTCCGCACGAAGCCAGAAGTCCGGGTCGTTGTCCTGGAAGTCGAAATCGCTGCGGTTGATGTGGATATGGCTACCCTGAGGAAACAGCTTATAGTCGCTGTTCTCCAGCATCGCAAAATGGATCTGCTCTACGTCGATGTTGGTCACGTGTGGCCCAATGGGGAACGTCATCAGCAGCGGCAAACTCTCCACCACGCCCGTGGCAGAGTAGATGCGCTGGATACGGGCCTCATGCTCGCGCTTCATGGCTTGGAGCTGCGGTGTGGTGAACTTGTTGTTCCTGCCATGCCGGTCGATACGAGCGTGGCAGTCATAGCAAGCCAGCATCAGATTGTTGACGTCCTTGGCTAAGCGCTCCGACTCGCCCTTCACACCCCGTGCGCCTCCAGGACTGTCCGCAATGATGTGCGCGTGCTCACCCGTGAAGGCGCGTTCCTTGGTCAAAAAGTCGCGCCCCACTAGCTTGCAGCAGCCGCGGAATTCGCAGCGCCCGGCAGCCGCCACCCAAAGGTCGCGCCGCACATCGACGGGAATGCGAGCGCGATCCTGCGTTCGAGTTTCTTTCGTCTGAGCGGTAGCTTCTAACGTCGCTTTAGTAGGGGCCATGGTTTTCTTCCTTGTCAATCTTCTTCTCCAGCTTCAATTCTCGAAACGTGCCTCGGCGGCTCAGTGTCCAAATGCGGATGCTACGCGTGCCAATGATGGGAAAAAACAGGCGATCGCCTTCAAACGTGTCCCCGGACACGGCCTGCTCCCAGTCTCGGCGGTCAATACTGCTGGGCGTCGGATCGAGCTCTGGGTGCGTGTGCCACAACCCGAGGTAGGCCGATGTGTGCCCCTGCTCTAGCCAACGCTGGCGCGCGATGTACTCGTGTGTGGACGATCGAAAGAAACTTAACCTACTGCGGCGGTCGCTGCTCTGGGGCGTAGACACCTCGTCGACGACCACATCGTGTGAGTCCAGTAAGTGGCGACCTAGCAGGATTCCTCCGGCCTCGCAGTGCCACCAGCGTCGCTGCGTGAACGCTTGCATCTGCCGTAAAGCGTTCTCGACGATGATGAGTCGCTGGCTCGGCGTGACACGATAAACCAGCCTCATGCCGACTCCTCAGGCGCACGGCAGTGGCGGCACGCGCGACCGAACACCTGCCGCGTCGCGTCTTCGGGAAGCGTTGCTCGTGCGGCCTGGAACCAAGGCGTCGTGCGTAGACCATGTTGGGCAGCTGCACGGCCCTCTCCTACCCAGAACCGATAGGAAGGATCTCGGTCTTGATTACCAGCGGTCACCGCAGTCATCGCCGAAAGGATGTGCTCAGTCGCCAGCAATCCCGTGCGCCTGGCCTGGATGGGGCCGAATGGAACGAAAGCCCCGGCACAGCCCGTGAGATTGCGTGTGACGGGCTGATTAGGTTCCAGAAAGGACGTGCGCGACGCCAGGGATGGCAGCCCCTCATCGTCACGATAGGCACAGTCTAAGCAGCCTTCACCTTTAGTCCACATCAGCACCGAGTGCCCCCCCAAGTCCAAGGCCTCTAGCCAAGTAAAGACGATAGGCAGGTCAAAACGCTTGTCCTTGAGCACCCGCGAAAATGATCGCTCGATTGACGGCACACCGAACGCGAGAACAATGCCGTCATATTTGCTGATATCAGCAGTTTTGAGCCAGTTTTGGGCTGTAGTGCAGACCGGAGTGATGTTTAGGCCTGGGTAACGCCGCTCCAGCGCCAGCTGTAGGCCAGTTGGCTTGCCAATATCGATGTACAGAGGCTGCAGAAGGTGCCGAAAGACGTTGTCCTCCGAATATTCGTCGTGGTCCACCACTGTGATCTTGCCCACTCCCGCCGCTGCCAGAGTATCGACTACGACACAGCCGATGGCACCAGCTCCCAGCACGACCACGTGCTTCCCGAGCAAGTCCAGAGACGCGCCTCCTCGCTCGCGCATATAGCTAGGAGTATGGCGGCGCATGGTCAGCGGTGTGACCGGTGACTTCCCGTCAACGATCCCGCGGTGAGCACCGAAGGCAATACCTACCAGCGAGCGGCCGCCGGCTTGTCGAGGCACCGACACCAGTAGGGCCAGCCGTTTGGGTCCGTTATTAGACGGACCGAACAACTCGCCCCATAACTGCAGTTGGTCAGGCGACAGCCTCTGGTGAACATCCTCGATGAACGATGTCGTCAGCAGATCCGGCCGCGCGGGTGGCAATGCCAGCGAGTCGACGTGTACATATAAGGCCCGTTGCCCCGCGAGCTTGTTGTTATGCACCTCCCAGGGCAACTCAGCGTCGCGCTCCACGAAGTACCACTTCGGTTTGCCAAGTTTCGAATTCACGAACCCCTTGACCATGCGCGAGTTGCCGTCGACCTCGAAGTAGGCGCGGGAGCGCAGTGAGCCCGGCAGGTGCAGCCAGTACCCCTCGAGCTCGTTGAAGAACTCCATGTGGCCAGTGTTTGCATCCGCTGCTGAGTTTTCGAGCAGGTCACATGCTTTGAGGACTGTGTGCGCGACAATGTCAGCGCGACGGCTAGGGTCGATCGACAGTCCCTGGCCGTCGTCAATGCACACCACGCCGGTGTAGCTAACATGTGCGAGCGGCTCCTTCGGGGGTAGAGTCCAAACCTTCGGCAGGCGCAACAGCTCCTCGTCGCAGTCGACGTACACAGGCCAAGTGCGCGTTGCACCTGTGAGCTCGACCCCCAGGCAATTCGGTGCAGGGTCGTCTAGGCGCACAACCTCGATGCCACGCAAGCCGCAAACAGTCATGACAGCCTCGAACGCGGCATCGACCTTCGAGGGGGCGGCCGCCTCGATGGCGGACTCCGTCATGCAGAGTTCCCGGTGCTAATTACTGCGGGGGAGACTGCCCTAGCTGTCTCGGACTTCTCCGGCACCTTGAAGTCGTCGCCGAACTGCTTCTTCAAGTGCTTGCAGGCGTCTTCAGGCAGGTCCTCGTCATACGCCTTCTGCAGGGCATCGCGCAGCGCCTCGAGCTTCTCCTTGAAGTTCGTCATCTGCGTGGCGGTTCGCATTGCCATCAGGTCGGAATACGGCTCCACCGGCAAGGCGACCTTCAGACGTAGGTGCAGGCCATCGTCCTGACTGAGTCCGTAGGTGAATTGGCCCAGCATCGCATTGACCCAATCAAGCATCGCCAACAAGTCCACCGGCTTCCCGGACGTGCCGAAGTTTGGCTTGAACCAGTGAAGTGCAGCCACGGTGAGTGCAATGCTCAGCGGTGCGCCGGCGCCCTGGAACTGAACCTGCCGCCAGCGTTTAAGGTAGCGGATGCAGCGGCGGTACTGGGCCAGCTTGTCGGAGTCCTCGAACGCACCGCAGACACGCTTGGTCAGCTCCTTCGGATCGGCGACCTCCCAAATGCGGTGCTCCTCGGCCGAATTCTCCTTGCCCTTGGCCAGGTAGAGCTTGCCGTCATCGCCCTTGGTGTAGATGGCCAAGTCGACGTGATACGCAATCTCGCCACCGCTCATGTAGTTGACGGTCACGCAGGGCCGACGGATGAGCACGGTGCGGAAGTTCGAGTTCACCGCATCACGCACCTTCTTCTTCAGTGTCACCGGGTCACGGTACTTATCCTTTGTGCAGTCGAAGATGAGGCCAACGTCAATGTCGAAGTTGCCATCCAGCGGTACTACACCTGTGTGCATGGAGTAGCTGCCCTGATTGAAGTTGACGAACGACGGCACGTCGGCGTCGAGTTTCTCCCTCAGCGCCTTAACGATGGTATCGCGCTTCTCGCGGAGGGTCGCCTTTTCATCGTCCTCGTCGAAACAGATGGCGCTGTGAAAATTTTCGAACTGTTTTTGCACTGACGGCATGCGCCCTCCTGGATCCATGGTTTGTGACCGCCTTGAAAACTGGCTTCTGCGGCTTACCTGTATGTGAAGACTTATCCCGGTATTTCAAGGGCTACTAATTGAGCATCTGCTTACAGCTGCAGAGTTCTCCGTTGGCTTTGCCCTATATAGGGTCAATTGCAGCCGAATTTGGCGCGGGATAAACCGCTCGCAACACAACCATTCGATTCGATTCGATTCGATTCGATTCGAAAAAATCTCAACCACACATAACTGCAATGACATCACCACCAAAGAGGTTCGCCCCATGTCATTGCAGTGCCCCCGCTGTAACTCACCCAAAATCGCCTCTTTCCACCAAGCCATGAAAATTGCAGCTGCCATCGGCACGGTCGGCGGTGCAGCACGTGGCGTCAGTGCTGCATTGGCAGGCGGCCAGTTCGGAGCCACTGTTGGCGCTCTCGCTGGCCCACTCGGAATAACTCTCGGAACTGTTTCTGGCGCCATTCTCGGTGGCCTTGTAGGTGGCGCTGGTGGCTGTGCACTGGGCGCTCAACTCGGCGACAAACTTGACCGCCATGTCCTCGCCCACAATCTCTGCCTGATCTGTGGGCATCGGTTCAATCTGCCTGCTTAAACCGTCCTCCCCTTCTCTCTTTTAGTACGTCCGGACAGTGCCGCGCGATGCGTGGCATTTATGCCGGCTTGCACCCTAAGGAATCGTAATCATGGCTCATCAAATCGAACAAATGGCTTACGTTGGCGCGACACCGTGGCATGGCCTCGGCAGTCAACTGACTCAAAAACAACCTATTGAAATCTGGCAGCGTGAGGCAGGTATGGACTGGAAGATCCAGGAAAGCCCCGTTCACTTCAAAGCCGACGCTATCGGCCATCTGGGTAGCATTCACTCGTTCCCGGAGCAAAAGGTGCTTTACCGCTCTGACACCAAAGCGCCGCTGTCAGTGGTTTCCAACCGCTATCAAATTGTCCAACCGCGTGAGGTGATGGAGTTCTATCGAGATCTGACCGAGGTGTCCGGCTATGAGCTGGAAACGGCTGGCGTGCTCAAGGGCGGTCGTAAGTTCTGGGCGTTAGCGCGAACCGGTCAGAACACGGCGTTGAAGGGCAATGATCAGGTCAACGGTTATTTGTTGCTAGCAACCTCTTGCGACGGCACGCTCGCCACCACCGCCACGCCGACCACCGTTCGCGTGGTCTGCAACAATACCTTGACCATTGCACTGGATGGCGCCACTCGCGCCATCAAGGTGCCGCACAGCACCCGCTTCGACCCTCAGGTCGTCAAAAAGCAATTGGGTGTGGCCGTCTCGCAATGGGACGAGTTTATGTATCGCATGCGGGTGCTGGCCGAGCGCAAAGTCCAGTGGCATGAGGCCATGGGGTTCTTCATGAACGTGTTGTGTGACGTAACTCCCAATAGCAAATTACCTGAAGTCCTTCCCAACGAACGCGCCCTACGCAAGGTACAAAGCCTGTACGAGGGACGCGGCCGTGGTGCAACGCTTGAGTCGGCGCAAGGCACTGCCTGGGGTCTCCTCAACGCCGTGACCGAGTACGTCGACCACGAGCGCAGAGCGCGTAGTAACGAGTACCGCATGGACTCCGCCTGGTTCGGTCAAGGGGCACAGATCAAGCAACGTGCGCTGGACACCGCACTGCAACTTGTAGCCTAACCAGTTACTTCCTCCCCCCATAACGCCCGATCCTCCTGGTTGCTGATCGGGCGTTTCTATTTCTGCAAGGTAAACGCTATGAACGCTACTCCATTGCGCAACACTAGCAAGGCTCGTCCAGCGCTGCGCCTGATCAGCACCAAGGAACTGCCTCGTGAAGATTGGCTGGCGGTACGCAAGCAAGGTATCGGCAGCTCGGATGCCGGTGCTGCGGTAGGCCTAAATCCCTACAAATCGCAGTTGGAGCTGTGGCTGGAGAAAACCGGTCGCGACACCACACTGCCAAAAGCCGACCCACATGATGAAGAAAGCCCAATGTACTGGGGCAACGTTCTGGAACCAGTCGTGGCCTGGCATTACAGCAAACGGACGAAAAACAAGGTGCGGCGCATCAACGCTGTATTGCAACACCCTGATCCTGAGCTGCCCTGGATGCTGGCCAACATCGACCGCGAGGTGATCGGTGCTGACGATGTGCAGATCCTCGAATGCAAGACCGCCGGCATAAATGGGGCACGCCTCTGGAAGGAAGGCGTGCCCGAGTACGTGCAACTGCAGGTGATGCACCAACTCGCTGTCACCGGCAAACAGGCTGCGGATGTGGCGGTACTGCTCGGTGGTCAGACGCTGGAGATCCACCGCATGGAGCGTGACGAGCAGATGATTGCTCGCCTGATCGAGTTGGAGCGCAAGTTCTGGTACTACGTCGAGACCGACACGCCACCACCTGCCGATGGCTCAGTCTCGGCTGAAATGGCGCTGCGCGCACTCTACCCGGAGGACAACGGCCAGACCGTCGACTTCAGCGGCCATGCAGGATTGGCGGCAGCCTACTTAGAGCTCAAGGCCGTGCGCCAATCCATCGGCGAGAAAGAAACGCGCGAGGCCCAACTTAAACAGTTGCTGCAGCAAGCCATCGGCGAGGCCACACGAGCGGAGTTCTCCAGCGGATATATCAGCTGGAAGAAATCCAAGGGTTGCACCGTGCTCGATGTCGAACGCCTACTGAAAGAGAAGCCTTACCTGCAGGTTCGCTACGCTAAAACCAAGGAAGGTAGTCGCCGCTTCCTGATCAACTGACTCAGCTATTCCTAACCTCCCTCCCCTTGGCCAGTACCCGCAGTTCGCGCTGCGTGGCTGGCTTTTTTCATTTCCAGGAGAACCATCATGTTGAAAGGCTTAGCCCTGACCCCCCCAGTGCTTGGACGCATCTCCATCGGCAAAATCGTCGAGAGAAATGGTAAGCGCCTGCCGGAGAAAGATGATCAGTTCACCATTACATCCCAGGTGCAAAGTAGGGATGGCTGGCTACTACACCCACTCAATGACGAACTGCGCCAGAGCAAGGAAGACAAGCTGCGCAGTATTCCTGTGCGCCTTTTGTTCAACGAGCCTGAGCTGAATTTCCGCGCCGACTACACCCTGTTCGACCGGCAGTCTGGCAGGCCGTTGTGCGTGGGCAATGGCGAGACCTGCAAGCGTGCCACTCAAGACGGCATGCAGTCACTGCCCTGCCCCTCGCCGGATGCGTGTCCATTGGCCAAAGGGGGGGCCTGCAAGCCTTATGGTCGGCTGAACGTACTCATCGGTGATGACGATCCGCTGGGCAGCTTCGTGTTCCGTACTACCGGCTTCAATAGCATCCGCACTCTGGCCGCTCGGCTGCATTACTTCCAAGCCATCTCGGGCAACCGCCTGGCCTGCCTGCCGCTGGAACTGCGTTTGCGCGGCAAGTCCACCCGGCAAAGCCACGGTACGCCGATCTTCTACGTCGATATCACCGTGCGCAGCGGCATGAGCGTGGAGGAAACGTTGCTCGGCGCTCGGCAGCTCGATGAAGCCCGGCAATCTGCGGGCTTCGATCAGGCCTCATTGGACTGCGCAGCGAAGCACGGGCTCGGCAACGGGGCGTTCGAGGACAGCGAGGAAGACGGTGGCGCCGTGATCGAGAAGTTTTATTCGAGCACGGATGCCGCCACCGGCGCTGCCGAGAGTGACGAACCGCAACCAGCACCCAACTCACTCGCGGGCAAGCTGGAAGCGCTCGCCTCGCACGCCATCTGATACCACTCCTGCCTGGACTGAATGCATCGGCCAGGCAGCCTCTTTCGGAGAGCCGTCATGACCCTGCTTCGATTTCTATTCTGCCTATTAATTTTCATCGGGGCGCTGGCTGCAGCAGGCGTACTGGTGCTGAGCATTCTGCTAATGCTGCGTTTCCCGCCGCTGCTGGTCGCCGTAGTCCTTGCGTGCTGGATTCTGAACCGCCTGTGCAAGCTGCTGCGCGCATCCGGCCAAGACAATCCCACGAGAAATCCCGCATCGCAGGGGTGACCTCAGCAACCTTTATGAGCGGCCAGACAGGGAATGGCCGCACTTAACCCATCAGGAGAATGAACAATGATCAGACAATGTTTGATCTGCGACTCAAGAGCCGTCCTGCCCCAGGAGGTCGCAAGAGGCATTGCTCTGCTGGCCGGCCTAGCCGATGGCGCGCTACGAGGAGTTCAGGACACGAATCAGGGCACGCAGGTTCGCCTCGGATACAACTCGCTACTGAGTGGGCTGGCCGCCATCGCACCGACTTACCCATCGGCGCTGCGATTGGCTGAGGATGTCGCCAAATATCACTTCGCAGGCTTCGACTGTCTGTGCCTACGCTGCGGCGCGTTATTCGATGAGGCGGTGAAGGAGGCTACTGAGCAAGCGCCTCAGCCGCCGTAAAATAGCAACTCATTCACGACCGAGCCGGTCAACAAGACGCTCCACCACATCCATGACGAGTGCGCGGTCACCCGTATCCAGCGTGGACAGCAAATCGTAGAGCCTGCGCGCCTGGTCTTCTGGGCGTGAACTGCCCGCCGTCAGCAAGTCGGCGGTTTCACAGCCAAAAATTTCCGCAAATTCGACCAAACGCTCGATGTTAGGCATGACGATCCCACGCTCTATACGGGATACGGCCTCGCTTCCAATCCCAAGCTTTTCCGCAACCTGCTCCTGACTCAGCTTGCAACGAGCACGTTGGCGAGCAATTGCTTGGCCAACAAGCTCCGCCAACTGCTTCGATTCGGTTTTTGACATGCCGCCCTCCAGTTCAACCTGGATGGTTGAGCATCAACCTGTTGACATGAAGGACTTATCAAACCGAGACTCACCCTAAAAGGTTGGTATTCCACCCTTTCTCAAAACCACTATCTCTTGCAGGGAGCTCAGAAAAGCCATGATCGTCGTAACAGGTCTGAATGAAGCGCAGATTGAAGGTCTCGTGAAAAGTAAAGCGTCCTTCGAGATTCACAGTCTCAGGGGCAATTTCATGGCAGGTATCAAATTGGTTGAAACCAAGATTGAAAGCCAGGAGCTGAAGTGTCGGGTCAAAAGCGATGTGAAAAGTGCAGTCGTACAAGGCGGCGCACTCGGCGCCGTATTCACCGTCCTGACAACACCTGCAACATTGACCATAGCGACATTAACGGCTGCAGCAGGCGTAGGTCATACGCTCGTTACGTACAACCCCGACTACGAAATCATCAAGGACTACGTCAACAAGCGGCTCAAGGTTGTTTACAAGAAATAGCAGCTTTGCTCAGCCCCCTCGTCAAACCCTTCATAGTAAGAAATAAACCATGAAACGTATCCTCAGCATCCTTCTTCTCGCGTCCTGTGCTCACGCCAACGCTGAGATCTCCGCGTACCAAGGGACAGCGGCTTTCTTTCCAGACGAGAAATCGATTCACAACCTCCCGGAAGCGATTCCATGCGTCACCCGCCCAGCAGCGACGGGTCAACCCATGCTTTTCTGTACCTGGCTCGCCAGCACACGGTACGTGGATATCTGGGACGCTCAGCGCCAGCAAAATGTCCGCATTACTAATAAAGTCAATGGCATGTGCAAGCGTGGCAATTGTCGAATCCAGGGTGCAGAGGTAGGTAACTGGAAGGAGGATACTCCGTTCCAACTCTCCATCTGGTATCGCATAGGCAGTAGCATTGATGGCAAGCCAGTCGCCTACCGCATCGACGCCACCCGTCAAGTTTCATACGCGGAAGCGGGAAGCCTGCTGATGAAGTTCTACTTAGATGCTGGAGTTTCAGACAATGAACTAGTTTCGACCTTCGACCAGCGTTACATCGGTGGTTGGGCAGCGTGGAATCAGGAGAAGGGTGGGGCTGCAGCGGCGAAGACTCCGGCTGCTGCCCAATCAGAATGGCCAGAAGTCAAAACCGCCTGGTGCAATCCGCGCATGGATGACGACTGCTATATCAACAAAAAGAAGGTACCAATAGCTGAACTCGGTAAATGGTTACCGGACATCAGCGAATCGAATGCCGACCAGCTAGGCGGCCACTGTGAAACTATCTGTAGTGGTCTAATGAAACCGGACACTCATTTAGGCGAGAATGCTCGCCATATCGAGGTGTCAGATGACCAAGCAACGTCGTGTCTTTTCCGCTGAATT
>NZ_JBUZRD010000011.1:0-153869 GCF_055407145.1 Pseudomonas sp. c313
TCGTCAAGATTAAATTCCGAAACCCCATTTGCGAAAGCAGATGGGGTTTTGTTTTGGGCGCTCGAAAAGTATGAGCGAGCGCCTGCCAGTCGCCTTCAATGCTAAAGTCCATCCCTCGATTTTGCTTTTCCCAAGGAAGCCGTTATGCCGGATGCGATGTCCCTCAGCCCTGGATTCATGGTGGTTCACGGCAATCGCCTGGATGAGCTGCGCAGCCTGGTAGTCAGTTGGATGCGTCGTTATCCCCTGGCTCCCCTGGAAAACGAAATCGCCCTGGTGCAAAGCAACGGCATTGCCCAATGGTTAAAGCTGGCTCTGGCCGAAGACCCCGAAGATGACGATATGGGTGGCTGCGGCATTGCGGCAGCCATCGACGTTCAGCTCCCCGGCAGCTTTATGTGGCAGCTCTATCGCATGGTCCTGGGCCGCGATGAAATTCCGCCCAAGTCCCTGCTGGATAAAGCCCCGCTGACCTGGCGACTTATGCGCCTGCTCCCCGAACTGATCGATCAGCCACATTTCGAGCCGCTGCAACGCTTCCTGACCCACGACACGGACCTGCGCAAACGCTACCAACTGGCAGAGCGCCTGGCCGACCTGTTCGACCAATACCAGGTCTATCGCGCCGACTGGCTGGAAGACTGGGCCGCCGGTCGCCACCAACTGCGCAACGGTCGAGGCGACTCCAAACCCTTGAGCCCAGCCAACTGCTGGCAAGCCGAGTTATGGCGTGCGTTGCTGCTGGATGTCGGAGAGGAGGGCATGGCGCAGAGCCGTGCCGGCGTTCACCAGCGATTTATCGAGCGCATCAACAAGCTCGAAAAAGCACCGATTGGCCTACCCTCCCGAGTGATTGTTTTTGGCATTTCTTCCCTGCCCGCCCAAGCGTTGGAAGCCCTCGCCGGCCTGGCCCGTTTCAGCCAGGTTCTACTTTGTGTGCATAACCCTTGTCGCCATCATTGGTCAGACATTGTTGCCGACAAAGATCTGCTAAGGAGCGAATACAAACGCCAGGCACGCAAAGCCGGGATGCCCGTCACCATCGACCCGCAGGTCCTGCACCAACACGCCCATCCGCTGCTCGCCGCCTGGGGTAAACAGGGGCGCGACTACATCAATTTGCTGGACAGCTACGATGACCCCAGCAGCTACCGCTCGGCTTTTCGCGATGGTCGCATCGACCTGTTCAGTGACAGCGCCCCCACCACGCTGCTGAACCAACTCCAGGACGATATCCTGGAGTTGCGCCCACTCAACGAAACCCGTGAACACTGGCCGGCCATCAACCTGGAGCAGGACACCTCAATCCGCTTCCACATTGCCCACAGTGCCCAAAGAGAAGTGGAAATCCTCCACGACCAGCTACTCCAGCGTTTCAGCGACAACCCTGCGTTGCGTCCACGGGATGTTATCGTCATGGTCCCGGACGTCGATAGCTACGCTCCGCACATTCGCGCGGTTTTCGGCCAGCTTGAAAAAAGCGACCCCCGCTTCATCCCCTTCACGCTCACCGACCAAGGTCAACGCGGACGCGACCCGCTGCTGATCGCTGTCGAACACCTGCTCAAACTCCCCGACAGCCGTTTCCCGGTCAGCGAAATCCTCGATCTGCTGGATGTCCCAGCCCTGCGCGAACGTTTCGCCATCAAGGAACGCGACCTGCCTACCTTGCACCGCTGGATCGAAGGCGCGGGCATTCGCTGGGGACTTAACGCCGAACAGCGCGCCGGCCTCGGCCTGCCGGGGGAGCTTGAACAAAACAGCTGGCGTTTCGGTCTACGCCGCATGCTCCTGGGTTACGCAGTCGGCACCGGACTGGCCTGTGAAGGTATCGAACCTTACGACGAAATCGGTGGCCTCGACGCGGCCCTGATCGGTCCGCTGGTTGCATTGCTCGACGCACTGCACAGTGCCCACCAAACCCTGTCCATGCCTGCCGCACCCACAGAGTGGGGCGAGCGCCTGCAAGACCTGATGCAACTGTTTTTCCTCCCCAGCAACGAGCACGATGACTACCTGTTGGGCCAGCTTGAACAACTGCGGGAAACCTGGCTGGAAACCTGCGAGTCCGTCGGCCTGTACGACGAGTTACCACTGACCGTCGTCCGTGAGGCATGGTTGGCCGGCCTTGACCAAGGTCGCCTGTCTCAGCGCTTTCTCGCCGGAGCTGTCAATTTTTGCACCCTGATGCCGATGCGCGCGATCCCGTTCAAACTGGTCTGCCTGCTGGGGATGAACGACGGCGACTACCCCCGTGCCCAGCCGCCACTGGATTTCGACCTGATGGGCAGCGACTACCGCCCTGGCGACCGCTCCCGCCGCGAAGACGACCGCTACTTGCTGCTCGAAGCCCTGCTTTCGGCCCGCGACCAGCTCTACATCAGTTGGGTCGGCCGCAGCATCCGCGACAACAGCGACCGCCCAGCCTCGGTACTGATCGGCCAACTGCGCGACCACCTCGCCAGCGGCTGGCACACCGCTAACGATGAGCCGTTGCTGGAAGCCATGACTCAGGAACACCCGCTTCAACCTTTCAGCGCCCGCTATTTTCACGAAGGCGACAAACTATTCAGCTACGCCCGTGAATGGCAGTTGCTCCACGAAACCCACGACGACCTCGCCGATATCGGTACCCTGACGCCCTACCTCCAGGAAGATCCCCTGAGCCTCGGCCAGTTACAAGATTTCCTGCGTAACCCGGTCAAACACTTCTTTAGCCAGCGCCTCAAGGTGTTTTTCGAAGCCGCCGAAGTGCCTTTGGCCGATGAAGAGCCTTTCGTCCTTGATGCCTTGCAACGCTATAGCTTGAGCGACAGCCTGCTTGCCGCCGCGTTAACCGAACCCGACAACCCCGACGAAGCCCTCAATGCCCAAGCTCTGCGCCTACAAGCCAGTGGCTTGCTGCCGATGGTCGGTTTCGGCGAATGCCTGCGCAACGAACTTATCGAGCCCTTGCCCGACTTGCTGCAACGCTATCAGCAACTCCTGGCCCTTTGGCCTACACCCCACAACAGCGCCGAACCGATCAGTTTTGCGCATCAGGGTATTGCGCTGGAAGGCTGGATCAGCGGCCTGCACCGGCGCAGCGACAGCGGCCTTCTAAGCGTCACCACCATCCCCAACAGTATTGGCTCGATCAAGACCCGCAAGTGGCATCGCCTGATTCGCCCCTGGGTCAATCACTTGGTGGCCTGCGCCTGCGGCCTGCCATTGAGTACCGGCCTGGTGGCCAGCGATGACACCCTCCTGCTGTCCCCGCTGGAACAAAATACGGCGCAAGAGCTATTGAGCAATCTGCTCCTCGCGTGGAAAACCGGCATGAGTGAACCGTTGCCCGTCGCCGTCAAAACGGCCTTCGCCTGGCTCGGCCAAACCGATCCGGACAAGGCCCAGGCTGCCGCCCGCAAAGCCTACGAAGGCGACGGCCAAACGACCGATGGCGAACGCCGTGAAAGCCCCGCGCTCACCCGACAATTTCGCGATTACGCTGCCTTGGTGGCGAGCGAAGATTTCGAAGGCTGGTGCGAAACCCTGTATCGACCGTTGATCAACGCCCCCTGGCGATCACTGAGCAGTGAGGAGGCAGGCGTATGAGCAGCACAAAACCCCTGGCCCTGGCCTTCCCGCTAAAAGGCAGCCAACTGATCGAGGCCAGCGCCGGCACTGGCAAGACCTTTACCATTTCGGCGCTATACCTGCGCCTGGTACTGGGCCACGGCGGCGAAGCATCTGGCTTTGGCCGTGAACTGCTGCCGCCACAAATCCTCGTCGTGACCTTCACCGACGCAGCCACCAAAGAGCTGCGCGAACGCATCCGCACACGTCTGGCGGAAGCTGCACGTTTTTTCCGCGACGAAATCGAAAAGCCTGATGCCCTGATCGACGAGTTGCGCGACCAATACAGTCCCGAACAATGGCCAGGCTGCGCTAACCGCCTGGACATCGCCGCCCAGTGGATGGACGAGGCGGCCGTTTCGACCATCCACAGTTGGTGCCAGCGCATGTTGCGCGAACACGCCTTCGACAGCGGCAGCCTGTTTACCCAGACCCTGGAAACCGACCACAGCGACCTGCTGGGCGAAGTGCTGCGCGACTACTGGCGTCTGTTCTGCTATCCGATGCACGACGATGCATTGAACTGGGTGCGCAACAACTGGGGCGGCCCCGCGGCCTTGATGCCCCGCGTGCGCGCCCTGTTTGGCAGCGAGCGGCCCACCGATGAACAACGCGCCCCCGCTGAACTGATCAACGCTTGCCTGCAAGAGCGCCGCCAAGCGTTGGTCGACCTCAAGGCCCCCTGGCAGCAGTGGGCCATCGAACTGCGGGACATCTGCCTGCAAGCCGTCGCCGCTAAAGCCGTCGATGGCCGCAAGATGCAGGCTCGTTACTTCGAACCCTGGTTTGAAAAGATCAGCGTTTGGGCCGCCGACGAGTCCCTGGAACAACTGGACATCGGCACCGGTTTCACCCGCCTGACCCCCGACGGCATGGCCGAAGCCTGGAAGGGCGATGCGCCGCACCACCCTGGCCTCGACGCCATGGCTGGTCTGAAAGCCAGTCTCGACGCCCTGCCAACTCCTGATGCCGCAGTTCTGCAACATGCCGCCGGCTGGGTGAGCAAACGTTTCGAAGAAGAAAAACGCCGTCGCGCCGAAATGGGCTTCGACGACATGCTTATTCGCCTCGACGCCGCCCTGCAAGCCGAGGGTGGCGAACGCCTGGCGAGTGTGATTCGCGAGCAGTTTCCAGTCGCACTGATCGACGAATTCCAGGACACCGACCCGGTGCAGTACCGCATCTTCGAGAGCATCTACCGCATCGAAGACAACAACCCCGAAAGTGGCCTGTTCCTGATCGGTGATCCAAAACAGGCGATCTATGCTTTCCGTGGCGCCGACATCTACACCTACCTGCGGGCACGCCAGGCCACGTTTGGACGTTTGCACACCCTGGGCACTAACTTCCGCTCCAGCCACGCCATGGTGGAAGCGGTAAACCATGTGTTCCAGCGTGCCGAACAAGGCCGCGGTGCGTTCCTGTTCCGTGAGCCAGACGGCACAAATCCGGTGCCGTTCTATCCGGTATCGTCCCAAGGCCGAAAAGAGCAACTACAGGTCAACGGCCAAACGCTGCCAGCCCTGAACATCTGGCACCTGCCCGGCGACCAGCCGATCTCCGGTGTGCTCTATCGCCAGCAGATGGCCGCCGCCTGTGCCAGCCAAATCGTCGCGTTGCTCAACGGCGGCCAGCAAGGCAGCGCCGGATTCGTCAAAGACGATACCTTCGCAGGCGTGCTGCCCTCCAACATTGCCATCCTCGTCCGCGACGGCAAGGAAGCCCAGGCTGTGCGCTTTGAACTGGCCGCCCGTGGTGTGCGCAGCGTGTACCTGTCCGACAAGGATTCAGTGTTCGCCGCCCAAGAGGCCCACGACCTGCTGGCCTGGCTCAAGGCCTGTGCCGAACCAGACGTCGAGCGCCCGCTGCGTGCCGCCCTGGCCTGCGTCACCCTCAACCTGTCGCTATCCGAGCTTGAACAACTGAACCAGGATGAATTGGCCTGGGAAAAACGTGTCATGCAGTTCCGCGACTATCGCAGCATCTGGCGCACCCAAGGCGTGCTGCCGATGCTGCGGCGTCTGCTGCACGACTTCAAATTGCCGCAAACTCTGATCGCCCGCAGTGACGGCGAGCGGGTGTTGACCAACCTGTTGCACCTCTCTGAACTGCTCCAGCAAGCGGCGGCCGAACTGGACGGCGAACAGGCCCTGATCCGTCATCTGGCCGAGCATCTGGCGCTGTCGGGACAGGCCGGCGAAGAGCAGATACTGCGCCTGGAAAGCGATGATCAACTGGTCAAGGTGGTGACCATCCACAAATCCAAGGGCCTGGAATACGACTTGGTTTTCCTGCCGTTTATCTGCTCGGCCAAGCCTGTGGACGGAAGTCGCCTGCCGCTGCATTATCACGATGGAAACGGCAAACCCCAAGTGAGCCTCAGGCCGACCGCCGAGTTGATCGCTCAAGCCGACGACGAACGTCTGGCTGAAGATTTGCGTTTGTTTTACGTGGCGCTGACAAGGGCAAAACATGCCTGCTGGCTCGGCGTCGCCGACCTCAAGCGCGGCAATAACAACAGCTCGGTGCTGCACCTGTCGGCGTTGGGTTATCTGCTCGGTGGCGGTGCCTCTTTGAATGAGTCCGCAGGCCTGGCCCGCTGGCTCCTCAATTTGCAGGAAGGCTGCCCGGCGCTGCACTACGCACACATGCCCGAAGCCGACGCCATTGCGTTCCTCCCCCCGCGCAACGAAGCCAAGTTGCTCGCGCCCCTGCTGCCTAAACGCAAGGCCGCCGAAAACTGGTGGATCGCCTCCTACAGTGCCCTGCGCATCGGCGAAAGCATGAGCGCCGCCAGCCTCGAAGCGCCAGAAAACCCACAGGCCCAGAAGCTGTTCGACGACGAACGCCTGGACCCGGACGCCCCGCGCGAAGTACCGGCGTCCGGCGGTGATATTCACCGTTTTCCACGGGGCCCCAATCCAGGGACCTTTCTCCATGGCCTGCTGGAATGGGCCGGCGGTGAAAGCTTTACCGCCAGCCCAGACGCCATCGAAGACGCGGTCGCCCGTCGTTGCAACCGGCGCGGCTGGGAAGGTTGGATTGGCACTCTGAGCGGCTGGCTGCAACACCTGCAGCAAGAACCATTGCGCCTGGGCAACGGCCAGCCGCCGGTAACGCTGAGCGGCTTGCAGCACTACCAGATCGAAATGGAGTTCTGGTTCGCCAGCCACAAGGTCGACGTGCTCGCCCTCGACCAACTGGTGTGCCAATACACCCATGACGGCGTGTCCCGTGTGGCCGCCGAACCGGTGTTACTCAATGGCATGTTCAAAGGCTTTATCGACCTGACCTTCGAACATGAAGGCCGCTACTACGTGGCGGATTACAAATCCAACTGGCTCGGCCCCGACGACAGCGTCTACACACTGCAGGCTATGGAACTGTCGATCCTTGATCATCGCTATGACCTGCAATACGTCCTTTACCTGCTGGCCCTGCACCGCCAACTCAAGGCGCGGTTAAAAGACTACGACTACGACCGCCACGTCGGTGGCGCGCTCTACCTGTTCCTGCGCGGCACCCGGGCTGCCAGCCAGGGTGTGTATTTCACCCGGCCACCGCGAGAACTGATCGAGCGCCTGGACTTGCTGTTTCAAGGCAAACCGCAACCATCCAAGGTCGAGCCCGCCTGGGAACAAGGAGTTTTGTTATGAGCCTGTCGACCTTACCGCTTGAGGAATTGACGCCCCTCAGTCGCGCTGCCGACCTGGTGATGCTGCTTGAGCGTTGGGTTGAGCGCGGCTGGTTGCGGGCGCTGGACAAGGCCTTCGTCGGCTTTCTCCACGAACTCGACCCGCAGGCCGACCCCTTGGTGTTGCTGGCCGCTGCGTTGACCAGTCACCAGTTGGGCCATGGCCATGTCTGCCTGGACCTGTTTGAAACACTGAAGGCGCCGGACTTCGCCCTGTCCCTGCCACCGGAAGGCGACCTGCAAACTGGCGCCATGTTGCTGCCTTCGCAGTTACTCGCCGGCCTGGACGGCGGCCCCTGGTGCCACGCCCTGGCCGCCAGCAATTTGGTGGCGCTGGCCGTCGATGGCAGTGACGCGGCACAAAGCCGGCCATTGGTGCTGTCGGGCAAACGCCTGTATTTACGCCGTTACTGGACCTATGAACGGCGTATCGACAACGCGTTGCGCCGCCGGCTTGCTACCCGGGAAGCGGTCGCGGCGGACCTGCCCCAGCGCTTGAATACTCTGTTTGAGCAAGCCCCGCCGGATGGTGTGGTCGATTGGCAAAAGCTCGCCTGTGCGCTGGCCACTCGCGGTGCGTTCAGCATCGTCACCGGCGGCCCCGGCACCGGCAAAACCACTACGGTGGTGCGACTGCTCGCGTTGCTGCAGGCGCCGGCAGTGGAAAAAGGCACCGCGTTGCGTATTCGGCTGGCAGCGCCCACCGGCAAGGCCGCCGCGCGCCTGACCGAATCCATCAGCCAGCAGGTCCGCTCCCTGAAAGTGGACGACAAGGTACGAGAGAAAATTCCTACCGAGGTCACCACCGTTCACCGCCTGTTGGGCAGTCGTCCCGGCACCCGGCACTTCCGCCATCACGCTGGTAATCCCTTGCCCCTGGATGTGCTGGTAGTCGACGAAGCCTCGATGATCGACCTGGAAATGATGGCCAACCTGCTGGACGCCTTGGCGCCCCATGCGCGGCTGGTATTGCTGGGTGACAAGGATCAACTGGCGTCCGTTGAGGCCGGTGCGGTCCTTGGTGATTTGTGCCGCGATGCCGAAGCCGGTTGGTACAGCCCGCCAACCCGGCAGTGGCTGGAAAGTGTCAGCGGAGAAAATCTGGGCGCCAGCGGCTTGCAGGAGGACCTCGACGGCTCTCATCCCCTGGCGCAACAAGTAGTGATGCTGCGCTACTCCCGGCGTTTCGGCGAAGGCAGCGGCATCGGTCAACTGGCGCGCTGGGTCAACCAGCAAAATGCCGAAGAAGCCCGCAAACTGTTGACTGCCCGCAGTCACGCCGACTTGTTTTGTGTCAGCCTCAAGGGTGAGCACGATCGCGCCCTGGAACGCCTGGTGCTGGACGGGCAGGGCGAGGGCGCCCACGGTTATCGCTATTACCTGAACCTGTTGCAAACCCTGCGCCCGTCTCCCGACACGCCGCGAGATGACCCCCGCTGGACCGACTGGGCCCGCCAACTCTTGCAAGCCTTCGATGCTTTCCAACTGCTGTGCGCGGTGCGTAAAGGGCCGTGGGGTGTTGAAGGCCTTAACCAGCGCATCACCGCCGCGCTGTTCAAGGCCCGCCTGATCGACGGCGAGCAGCAATGGTACGAAGGTCGCCCGGTATTGATGACCCGCAACGACTACGGGCTGGGCCTGATGAACGGCGACATCGGCATCGCCTTGAAACTGCCCGAAAGCGACGGAGGGCCTCAGGTGCTGCGAGTGGCCTTCCCGCGCAACGATGGTCAGGGCGGCGTACGTTTCGTGCTGCCCAGTCGGCTCAATGACGTGGAAACCGTCTACGCCATGACCGTACACAAATCCCAGGGCTCGGAATTTACCCACACCGCGTTGATCCTGCCGGATGCCTTGAACCCGGTTCTGACCAAGGAGCTGATCTACACCGGCATCACCCGCGCCAAGGACTGGTTCAGTCTGATCGAACCCCGTGGCGGCGTCTTCGAAGAGGCGGTACGACGCAAGGTGAAGCGCTTGAGCGGACTGATGTTGGAACTGGGGGCTTGAGCGGCAAAAAAACTGACCGAAGGGTTACGGTTTGATTCTGATCCATGCGTCTGATTTTTCTGAAGAAATGGCAAAATCCCTCGAGGTGTCGCCTCGCGGGATTTTCTGTCGATGTGCTATCGTTGCGGCATCATCCCGAGAAGATCAAAGAGAATCGCTGCATGAACGTGGCTGTCTCGCCCACAGAGCGTAGTTTGAGCTGGAGACGAATGCTGCTGGCCGTACTTTGCGTCCTCGCGCCCCTCGCTTATGCCCAGCCGCCCAGCCCATCTGGCATGGCCGATCAAAGGGCCAGCGCCGTGACGCAAGTGGTGCTCGGGATTCTCAGCTATGCCCGCTGGCCCGTGGAGCCTGCGCAACTGCGCCTGTGCATCGTCGGGCCCACCCAATACACCGATGACCTGGTCAGGGGTACGACCCAGGCCACCGGCCGACCGGTGGTGGTGCAGCGCCTGCTGGCCGACCATCCGGACATCGCCAATGCCTGCGACGCGGTGTACATCGGCAAGTTGACCGGTGATGAACGTAGCCGCCTGTTCGCCTCATTGACCGGCCATCCTGTACTCAGCATCAGCGAAGGTGGCGACCAATGCACCGTGGGCAGCCTGTTTTGCCTGCGGGTCGGCGATGAGCAAGTATCGTTTGAGGTCAACCTCGACTCCGTCGCCCGTAGCGGCGTGCGCATTCATCCCAGCGTGTTGCAGCTGTCCCGCCGCCGGGCGCCGGAATCATGAAGCCGGTTAAAACCCCAGCGCGCCCAACCCTGCGCTCGGTCCTTGGCCGAGGGCACCTGAGTGTCGCGTTGGTGGCGGTAGCCATGGCCAGCGTATCCCTGACCCTGCTTGGCGTACTGGCGCTGCGGGTCTACGCCGACCATAACCTGCACCTGATCGCCCGCTCCATCAACTACACCGTGGAAGCGGCAGTGGTGTTCGATGACAGCACCGCAGCCAATGAAGCCTTGTCCATGATCGCAGCCACTGAAGAGATCGCAGAAGCTCAAGTGCTGGACGCCAATGGCAAGCAGTTGGCCCATTGGGTGCGCCCGGAAACCGGCATGCTGTCCACGGTCGAATTGGAGCTGGCCCACGCGTTATTGGAACAGCCCATCAGCCAGCCAATCATCCACCAGGGCCAGACCATCGGCAGCGTCCAGGTGAGCGGTCATGGCGGCAGCCTGTTGCGCTTTTTACTCAGCGGCCTGGCCGGGATTATTGTCTGCACCGCCCTCAGCGCCTGGGTCGCGTTGTACCTGGCGCGGCGGATGCTGCGGGGCATCACCGGGCCCTTGCACAGCCTTGCCGAAGTGGCCCACGCTGCCCGCAGCGAGCGAGCGTTTGACCGCCGCGTGCCACCAGCGCAAATTGCCGAACTCGACAGCCTGGGCAATGACTTCAATGCTTTGCTCGACGAACTGGAAGCCTGGCAAACCCACCTGCAAAGCGAAAACGAAACCCTCGCTCACCAGGCCTCCCACGACAGCCTGACCGGTCTGCCCAATCGGGCCTTCTTCGAAGGGCGGCTGATCCGTGCCTTGCGCAGCGCCTCCAAACTCAACGAGCGAGTAGCGGTGCTGTTCCTCGACAGCGATCGCTTTAAGGACATCAACGACAACTTCGGCCACGCAGCCGGCGACGCGGTGCTGGTGGCAGTGGCGGCGCGGGTTCGTGCGCAGTTGCGTGAAGACGACCTGGTGGCGCGACTGGGGGGGGACGAGTTCGCCATCCTGCTCTCGCCTCTGCACAAGATTGAAGATGCCCAACGCATCGCCGACAAGATCATCGCCAGCATGGACACGCCGATCCAGCTGCCCGGCAATACCCAGGTGTTGACCTCTCTGAGCATCGGCATCGCCGTTTACCCCGATCATGGCGCCACACCCGGCGCCCTGCTCAATGCCGCCGACGCGGCGATGTATCAAGCCAAACGCCTTTCCCAGGGAGGCCAGCAAACGGCGGAGCCAGAGCCCCTCGCCGCCAATATTCAACACAGGAGTTGATCCCTTGTTCTCTACTGCACGTGTTTTATTTATCACCCTGCTTGTGGCGCTGCTGGCCCTGAGCGGCTGCCAGACAGCCCCGCCCAAAGGCCTGAGCCCGGCGCAGATCGCTGTGCTTAAACAGCAAGGTTTCGAACTGACCGACGAAGGCTGGGCTTTCGGCCTGTCGGGCAAAGTGCTGTTTGGCAGTGATGTCGAGTCGCTGAATAAACCCAGCACCGAGATTGTTGAGCGCATCGGCAAGGCTCTGCTGGGCGTAGGCATCGAACGCGTACGCGTCGACGGCCACACCGACGCCTCAGGCAAGGAAACCTACAACCAGCAACTGTCCCTGCGCCGGGCGAAAAGCGTCGGCAAGGTGTTGACTGGCGTGGGTATGAAGGAAGAAAACGTGCAACTGCGCGGCTTAGGCAGCAGCGAACCGGTGGCGGCTAACACCACGGCGGCTGGCCGCACCGAGAATCGACGGGTGTCGATTGTGGTGATTGCGGATTAAGCAGGCCCCGGTCAGCTCCAATGTGGAATGCGGTCAGTGTGGGAGCCGGGCCTGCCCGTGACGTCGCGTAAGCGCTCACCGACTAATCCGCAAACACCATCTCCCGCGTTTCCCCCATCAGCAACGGCCGGTTCTGCTCCGTCACCTCGCGGATGTAATCCCATAGCAACGTAATCCGCTTCAACTTGCGCAAATCCTCGCGGCAGTACATCCAGAACTGCCGCGTAATATTGATCTCCTCCCCAAGCACGGGCAGCAACCGTGCATCCTGCGCCGCCAGAAAACACGGCAAGATCGCCAGCGACCTTCCCTGCTGCGCCGCCACGTACTGGGCGATCACGCTGGTACTGCGCAAGCTGGCGCTGGCGCCGGGTACCACATTGGCCAGGTACAGCAGCTCCGAACTGAACGCCAGGTCATCGACATAGCTGATAAACGGATGATCGGCCAAATCTGCCGGGCGGTGGATGGGTGGGTGTTGATCGAGATATTCCTGGGTCGCGTACAGCTGCAACTTGTAGTCACACAGCTTGCAGCACACATAAGGCCCATGTTCCGGCCGTTCCAGGGCGATGACGATATCGGCCTCGCGCTTAGACAGGCTGATGAAGTGGGGCAGGGGCAAGATATCCACCGAGATCGCCGGGTAGGTGTCGACGAAGTGGCTCAATTGCGGGGTGACGAAGAAGCTGCCAAAACCTTCGGTGCAGCCCATGCGCACATGCCCGGATAGCGCCACGCCAGAGCCGGAAACCTGTTCGCAGGCCATGTGCAGGGTGCTTTCGATGGATTCGGCGTACCCCAGCAATCGCTGGCCTTCGGTGGTCAGGACGAAACCGTTGGTCCGGGATTTTTCAAACAGCAGCGTGCCCAGCGACCCTTCAAGGGAACTGATGCGCCGCGACACGGTGGTGTAGTCCACCGCCAGGCGCTTGGCGGCGACGCTGGCCTTGCGGGTACGGGCCACTTCGAGGAAAAACTTCAGGTCATCCCAGTTCAGGGCGCTGAGGGAGGTGATGTTTTTTTGCATATTGGACCGGCTTTTATGTGCGTTCTTATTAGAAGTTTGCACATCTATACTCCAAAAACAGTCCGAACGCCTCATCCTCAAGGCGGTTCATGCGCCTTGTCTCTGCATAACTACAAGATCTGGAGACCACAATGAACGCATCGCTTACGTCTGCCGACACCGCCGTAAAACAGGCCAAACTGTTGATCAATGGCGAATGGGTCGAGTCCAAGACCACCCAATGGCAAGACATCGTAAACCCGGCGACCCAGCAAGTACTGGCCCGTGTGCCCTTTGCTACCCCGCAAGAAGTTAACGCCGCCATCGACGCCGCCCATCGCGCCTTCCAGACCTGGAAACTGACGCCGATCGGTGCGCGCATGCGCATCATGCTCAAGCTGCAAGCGCTGATCCGCGAACACTCCAAGCGCATCGCCGTGGTTCTCAGCGCCGAGCAAGGCAAGACCATTGCCGACGCTGAAGGCGATATTTTCCGTGGCCTGGAAGTGGTTGAGCACGCTTGCTCCATCGGCACCCTGCAAATGGGCGAATTCGCTGAAAACGTTGCTGGCGGTGTCGATACCTACACCCTGCGCCAGCCCATCGGCGTGTGCGCCGGCATTACCCCGTTCAACTTCCCGGCAATGATTCCGCTGTGGATGTTCCCGATGGCCATCGCCTGCGGTAACACCTTTGTGCTCAAACCGTCGGAACAGGACCCATTGTCGACCCTGCTGCTGGTGGAGCTGGCGCTGGAAGCCGGCGTGCCGCCTGGCGTGCTTAACGTGGTTCACGGTGGCAAGGACGTAGTGGATGCGCTCTGTACCCATAAAGACATCAAGGCCGTGTCCTTCGTCGGCTCGACCGCTGTCGGTACTCACGTCTATGACCTGGCCGGCAAACACGGTAAACGCGTGCAATCGATGATGGGCGCCAAGAACCACGCCGTGGTGCTGCCGGACGCCAATCGCGAGCAAACCCTCAACGCCCTGGTAGGTGCCGGTTTCGGCGCAGCCGGCCAGCGTTGCATGGCCACTTCCGTGGTGGTGCTGGTAGGTGCGGCCAAACAATGGCTGCCGGACCTCAAGACTCTGGCGCAAAAGCTCAAAGTGAATGCCGGCAGCGAAGCGGGTACCGATGTTGGCCCGGTGATTTCCAAGCGCGCCAAGGCACGTATCCTCGACCTGATCGAAAGCGGCGTGAAAGAAGGCGCCAAGCTGGAATTGGACGGTCGCGACATCAAGGTGCCGGGTTTCGAACAAGGCAACTTCATCGGCCCAACCCTGTTCTCGGGCGTGACCACCGATATGCAGATCTACACCCAGGAAATTTTCGGCCCGGTGCTGGTGGTACTGGAAGTCGACACCCTCGACCAAGCCATCGCCATGGTCAACGCCAATCCGTTCGGCAACGGCACCGGCCTGTTCACCCAGAGCGGTGCGGCGGCGCGTAAATTCCAGAGCGAGATCGACGTCGGCCAGGTCGGCATCAACATCCCGATTCCGGTGCCGGTCCCGATCTTCAGCTTCACCGGTTCCCGTGGCTCGAAACTCGGTGACCTGGGCCCGTACGGCAAGCAAGTGGTGCAGTTCTACACCCAGACCAAAACCGTCACCAGCCGCTGGTTCGACGATGACAGCGTCAACGATGGCGTCAACACCACCATCAACTTGCGCTGATCGAGGAGACGACCATGAAGATTGCATTTATCGGCCTGGGCAACATGGGCGCGCCCATGGCCCGCAACCTGATCAAGGCCGGCCACGCGCTTAACCTGTTCGACCTGAACCAAACCGTGCTCGCCGAACTGGCTGAGCTCGGTGGCAGCATCAGCGCCTCACCGCGTGACGCCGCCCAAGGCGTCGAGTTGGTCATTACGATGCTCCCGGCTGCCGCTCATGTGCGCAGCGTCTGGCTCGGTGAAGACGGCGTACTCGCTGGCATCGGCAAAGGCGTACCGGCGGTAGATTGCAGCACCATCGATCCGCAGACCGCCCGCGACGTGGCCGCTGCTGCGGCCAAGCACGGCGTGACCATGGCCGATGCACCGGTTTCCGGCGGCACCGGCGGTGCCCAGGCCGGGACCCTGACTTTTATGGTTGGCGCCACCCCGGAACTGTTCGCCACCCTGCAACCGGTACTGGCGCAGATGGGCCGTAACATCGTCCACTGCGGCGAAGTCGGCACCGGGCAAATCGCCAAGATCTGCAACAACCTGCTGTTGGGCATCACCATGGTCGGCGTCAGCGAAGCCATGGCCCTGGGCGATGCGCTGGGGATCGACACCCAGGTGCTGGCCGGGATCATCAACAGCTCCACCGGGCGCTGCTGGAGTTCGGACACCTACAACCCGTGGCCGGGCATTATCGAAACCGCACCGTCGTCCCGGGGTTATACCGGTGGTTTTGGTGCGGAGTTGATGCTCAAGGATTTGGGACTGGCGACTGAAGCCGCCCGCCAGGCCCACCAGCCGGTGATCCTCGGCGCCGTGGCCCAGCAGTTGTATCAGGCGATGAGCCAGCGTGGTGAAGGGGGCAAGGACTTCTCGGCGATCATCAACAGCTATCGCAAACCCCAATAGAGGATTTCCCGAGACTGTGGCGATCGGGCTTGCCCGCTCGCCACGATGGGTGTTTGCTGATCAGGCAAATACAAAATACTTACGCACAGTCTCGACCACTTCCCACGTGCCCTTCATACCCGGCTCAACCACAAAAATATCACCGGCCTTCAAATGAATCGGCTCCTGTCCGTCAGGGGTGATGATGCAGTAGCCTTCGCGAAAGTCGCAGTATTCCCACTTCACGTACTCAACCCGCCATTTACCCGGGGTGCAGATCCAGGTGCCCATGATCTTGCTGCCGTCTTCGCTGGTGTAGGCGTTGAGGTTGACGGTGTGCGGGTCACCTTCGAGTTTTTCCCATTTGCAGGCATCCAGCACCGGCAGGGGGTGGGTATCGCGCAGGACGGTGATTGGCTTGGACATGATGACTCCGAGGCAGGAAGGGAAGTGCGAACCCTATCGCCTTGGGCTGCTGGCCAATGGTCTGAACTCGACATCGGGATGCCCAGAAGCGCAGGCGCGAAATTTGAAACATCCAATCACTAATCAGCCATTTCCTCGCAGTAAGTGCGAAAGATTTCCCGCTATGCGCTGGAATTCGCAAGAATATTTACAGCTGGCCCTCGTATCATTCACCCAGGAACGACCGAGAGCCTTTTGAATGAATCCAATAAAAACGTGGTGGGACATCAGCCCGCCCTTGAGCACAGCGACCCCGACCTGGCCTGGGGATACGCCATTTCAGGAAGAGCGGGTCTGGCAGTACGGCCCCGAATGCCCGGTGAATGTCGGGCGCATCACCCTTTCGCCTCACACCGGCGCCCATGTCGATGCGCCGTTGCATTACAGCGCTGATGGCGCGCCCATCGGCGAAGTGTCTTTGGATGTGTACATGGGCCCGTGCCGGGTGCTGCATTGCCTGGACAGCGGCGCGCTGGTGCAGCCGCAGCAGTTGGAGGGCCGCCTGGAAAATGTGCCTGAACGTGTTCTGCTGCGCACTTATCAACAGGCGCCGCTGACCACCTGGGATTCGAATTTCACCGCCGTCGCCAAGGAAACCGTCGAGTTGCTGGCCAGCCTCGGCGTGCGCCTGATTGGTATCGATACCCCGTCGCTCGACCCGCAGCAATCCAAAACCATGGATTCCCACAACGCCGTCGCTCGCCATGGCATGGCGATTCTCGAAGGCATCGTCCTCGACGACGTGCCGGAGGGCGATTACGAGTTGATCGCGCTGCCGCTGCGTTTTGCCAACCTCGATGCCAGCCCGGTACGAGCAATCCTCCGTCCGCTCAAGGAGCCCACGCGATGAGCCAGTGTCCTTTCTCCCCTGATTACCAGCCGCCGGAAGAATGGCATAACGCCGAGCTGAATTTTTCCGAGTCCATGAGCTACGGCGACTACCTGGACCTGGGCAAAGTGCTCAGCGCCCAGCACCCACTGTCGCCGGACCACAACGAGATGCTGTTCATCATCCAGCACCAGACCTCGGAGCTGTGGATGAAACTGATGCTCCACGAACTCAAGGCCGCCCGCGAACACGTGCGCCTGGGCGAGTTGCCGCCGGCATTCAAGATGCTGGCGCGGGTGTCGCGGATCTTCGACCAACTGGTGCATGCCTGGGCCGTGTTGGCGACCATGACTCCGTCGGAGTACAAGTCGATCCGCCCGTACCTGGGCCAGTCGTCCGGCTTCCAGTCGTTCCAGTACCGGGAAATCGAATTTATTCTCGGCAACAAAAGTGCGGCGCTGTTACGGCCTCACGCTCATCGCCCGGAGTTGTTGCAGGAGTTGCAAGTGGCGATAGCCACGCCGTCGCTGTATGACGAAGCGATCAACTTGATGGCCAAGGCCGGCTTGGCGATTGATCCCCTGCGCGCCGAACGCGATCCGACGGCGGCCACGGTTCACGACGCGTCCGTGGAGGCGGCTTGGCGTGAGGTCTATCGCGATCCGAGCCGTTATTGGGACTTGTATCAGTTGGCCGAAAAATTCATCGACCTTGAAGACTCCTTCCGCCAATGGCGCTTTCGCCACGTCACCACGGTGGAGCGGATCATCGGCTTCCAGCCCGGCACCGGCGGCACCGAAGGCGTCGGCTACCTGCGCAAGATGCTCGACACTGTGCTGTTTCCCGAGCTGTGGCGGGTGCGTTCCACGCTGTAACCTGCGCCCAACAAAAAGCCCCGGCATTCATCGAATGCCGGGGCTTTTTATCAACCTTCAGAAGGTTATTGCGCCGTAGCCACAGCCTTGGCGTTGTTCATGCGCAACCGGTACGCCACATAGATAATTCCCACCCACACCGGAATCGCATACACCGACGCCCGCACACCCGGGATCGCCAGCATCACGCAGATGATCATCAGCATAAACGCCAGGCACAGGTAGTTGCTGAACGGGAACCAGAAGGTCTTGAACGACGGCACCACGCCTTGCTCACTCATGGCCTTGCGGAACTTGATGTGGGTCAGGCTGATCAGCGCCCAGTTGATCATCAGCGAGGCAACCACCAACGCGAACAACAACTCCAGCGCGTTATGGGGTGCGACGTAGTTGATCACCACGCACAGCAGCGTCACCAGGGCCGAAATGCCCAGGGCCCGCAATGGCACGCCTTGTTTGTTGAGCTTCATGAACGCCTTGGGTGCATCGCCCTGTTCGGCCAGGCCGAAGAGCATGCGGCTGTTGCAGTACACGCCGCTGTTGTACACCGACAGCGCTGCGGTCAGCACCACGAAGTTGAGGATGTGCGCGGCGGTGTCGTTGCCGATCAACGAGAAGATCTGCACAAACGGGCTGCCGCTGTAGGCATCGCCGGACGCGCCGAGGGTTTGCAGCAGTTGATCCCACGGGTACAACGACAGCAGCACGGTCAGTGCGCCGACGTAGAAAATCAGGATCCGGTACACCACCTGGTTAATCGCCTTGGGGATCACCTTGCGCGGCTCGCTGGCCTCGGCGGCAGTAATACCCACCAACTCCAGGCCACCGAACGAGAACATGATGAATGCCATGGACATCAACAGCCCCATGCCGCCATTGGGGAAGAAGCCGCCGTGGTCCCACAGGTTACTCACCGAGGCTTGCGGGCCGCCAGTGCCGCTGAACAGCAGGTAGCAACCGAGCAGGATCATGCCGATGATCGCCACTACCTTGATGATCGCGAACCAGAATTCGGTCTCGCCGAAGAACTTCACGTTCAGGGTGTTGATCAGGTTGACCGCGATAAAGAACACCACCGCGCTGGCCCAGGTCGGAATCTCCGGCCACCAGAACTGGATGTACTTGCCTACCGCCGTCAGCTCGGCCATGCCCACCAGTACGTAGAGTACCCAGTAGTTCCAGCCCGCCAGGAAGCCTGGATAGCCGCCCCAGTACTTGTGGGCAAAGTGGCTGAAGGAGCCCGCTACCGGTTCTTCAACGATCATCTCGCCCAGCTGGCGCATGATCAGAAACGCGATGAACCCGGCTATCGCATAGCCGAGGATCATCGACGGCCCCGCCGACTTGAGCACCCCGGCCGAACCGAGGAACAAGCCCGTGCCAATCGCCCCACCCAAGGCAATCAGCTGAATATGCCGGTTCTTCAGGCCGCGTTTGAGGCCTACCGGGTTAACCATGTCATCCGCCATTAACATTCCCTTCTACTTGTTTTTTTCAGGGTTGATCGCACGCTGAATCAGCCCCTCACACCTGCTGAGGGGTCAGATATTACTCTCGGTAAACTTTTCGTAATACAGCTGAACGCCATCAAGTGCCTGATCCAACAGCCATTGCTTGATGGATTCGACCATCGGAGGGGGGCCGCATACGTACATATCCGCCGAACTGTCCCGCAATTGTGCCAAATCGAAATGCTCGGTGAGGTAGCCGCGCTTACCGGCCCAGTCGGGCGGCGGGTCGCTGAGCACTTCGGTATAGCGAAAACCTGGGATTTTTTCGGCGTAGGTGTTGATGCGCTCGGCTTCGCACAAATCGGCGGCACCGCGTACGCCGTAATAGAGATGCACCGGTTGAGCGCAACCGCGCTCGGCTAGTTCATCGAGCATGCCCAGCAGCGCCGACAACCCGGTGCCACCGGCCACCAGCACCAGTGGCTGGGTGACATGCCTTAAATAGAACGCCCCCAGCGGCGCCTCCAGCAGCAGTTCATCGCCGACCTGGCAGCGTTCGCGGATGTAATTGCTCATCACACCATCGGGCAACAGACGGATCAGAAACTGCAACTGATTGCCGGGGCGGTTGGCGAAGGAATAGGCGCGCTGGCTGTCCGTGCCGGGAATCGACAGCCGTGCATATTGGCCCGGCAGAAAGTCCAATGCCTGGTCTAGCTGCAGATACAGGATCGCCGTGCTGGCCGAGACCTGTTGCACGTTGCTGACCGTGCTGCGGACCTGCAGCGGTCCCGGCGCATTGCACAGGCTCGAATCAAAATCGAAATAAAACGCCGCATCGGATTTGACCCGAGTCTGGCAACTGAGCATCTTGCGCTGTTGCAGGTCGAGGCTGGAGAGGGCTTCCTCGTCCACATAGTCCTGGCTGTAATCGCCAGACTCGCAGCGACCCTGGCAGGTGCCGCAGACGCCTTCGCGACAATCCAGCGGAATCTTGATGCCGTTGCGCAACGCCGCGTCCAGCAGGATTTCGTTGCTGCCCACCGCAAAGAACAAGGTCTTGCCGTCGGCAAAACTGAAGGCCACTTTGTGATTCATCCACCGTTCTCCATGGATTGGGTAATACCTGTAGGAGCGAGCTTGCTCGCGAAAAACCTTAACGATGACGCGGGCATCCTGAATGCATGCGGCGCCCTTGGGTTTTTCGCGAGCAAGCTCGCTCCTACAGTTGAGGGTTAGAGGTGGTAGAAATCGAGCACCGAGTTGATGGTGTCGTTGAGCAGCAGCGCATGCTTGCGCGTGATCAGCCAACTGTCGCCATGGGGCTTGAGGCTGTAGGTGGCGTGGCCATAGAACTGCTCCGAGGTGGCCAGCCGATAAAACAACGTGTGCCAGTTCAACCGCACTTCGAGCACTCCCTCTGTCTGCTCGGCAATGCGCACGTTGTTGATCAAATGCAAGGTGCGCGGCATTGGTGTGGCAGACGCCGCCTTGCCGGTGCGCAGGCGAAACACTCGGTCTTCCAGGCCCGTGCGGTTGGCGTAATAGATCAGCGACATCTCACGCTTGGGGTCGCGGGTGTAGACGTGCTCCGAGTCCCATTGCGGCAGGTGAAATTCGCTCTGCGGGTCGAACAACTGCACATAGGCGTCCCAGTCCTGGGCGTCGCACAGCTCGGATTTGCGGTAGAAGAACTGCTCGATCTGGTATTGCAGTTGCGCATTCATCATCACACCTCACGCAGTTTCAGGGATTGCTGGTCGAGACCGTCCAGCAAAAACTTCTGCCAGTTGCGGTGCTGGTTGACGTACAGCCCTTCGTGGGTGAATTCGGTGCCAGTCATGGCTGGCTGGATACCGATGGCTTCGCTGTTGGGGGTAGGCCCGTTTTCCCAGCGATGGCTGCCACGGGAGATATCGCTCCAGCGCTCCAGGCGGCCCTGGAAACCACGCTGGGCTTCGCGAAATTCCACCAGGTCGTCCGGGGTGCCCATGCCGGACACGTTGAAGAAATCTTCAAACTGGCGAATACGGTTTTCCCGGTCGGCGTCGGATTCGTTCTTCACGCCCAGGCACTGGCTGATGATCTCGGTCTTGTTCCAGGCCAGCGGGCGGATGATCCGCAGCTGCGAGCTGATTTGGTCGAGGAAGAACAGGCTCGGGTAGATGTTCAGGTTACGCAGGCGATGCATCATCCACTCGGCCTTGCCCTGGCCATGTTCTTCCACCAGGCGGGGCATGATGGTGGCGTAGCCGGAGCGCACCGTCGGGTTGGGCATGTCGCTGAACAGCAGGCTGTGGCCGTTGTTGAAAGCGAACCAGCCATCATCGGTATTGGCATCGCCGGCGCCGAGCTTGCTGTAGTCCAGCGTGGTGCCTACGCCTACGCCTGCGCCGTTTTCCGTGTTGACCTGCTGGCGATGCTGCACCGTGGCCACGTAGTTATAGTGCACGGTGCTGACGTGGTAACCGTCCAGGCCGTTTTCGTTTTGCAGCTTCCAGTTGCCATCGTAGGTATAGGCAGATTTGCCGGGCAGCACTTCCAGTTCACCGGTGGCGGACTGGGCCACCATCATGTCAAAGAACACTTTGGCGTCGCCGAGAAAGTCTTCCAGGCTGTCGGTGCCATTCACATCCAGGCTGATAAACACGAACCCCTTGTAGCTCTCGATCCGCGCTTTTTTCAGCCCGCGGGTGGCCTTGTCGAAGCCTTCCGGGTATTCCCCCGGGGCCTTGACCTTCACCAGCCGGCCATCGCTTTTGTAGCACCAGGCGTGGAAGGGGCAGGTGAACGTCGACTGGTTGCCCTTGCCGACCCGGGTCAGGGTGGTGCCGCGATGCTGGCAGGCGTTGATCAGCGCATTGAGCTGGCCGTCGCCGTCACGGGTGATGATCATCGGCTGGCGCCCGGCGCGCATCGTCACGAAGTCGTGGTGGTTAGCCAATTCGCTTTCGTGGCAGGCGTAGATCCAGTTTTTTTCGAAGATCAGTTCCATCTCCAGTTCGAACAGTTCCGGCTCGGTGAACATAGCCCGGGCAATGCGGAACACTTCGTCCACCGGGCGAAAATCCAGGCAGCCTTCGATAAACGTTTTCCACTGCTCGACGCTTCTTGCACCACTCATGGGAGGCACCTTTTTGATAATGGCTAATCGGGTAGGCCATTAAGAGGCTGCGAAGGGGCGGCGGGCTATCCGGTTAATGGGGGAAGGTGGGCCGGATAGTTGGGCAAGAAATACCCACTGCGGTGCAGGGCGGTGGCGTAATGCGCTACTGTCTTGCAGGGCAATTGTCGGAAAAGTCTGCTTGTTATCCACATAGTCGACGGTTGCTATCCACCCAGTGGCAATGCCGCTGGCGTGGCGCAGAACTTGCTCTCTTCCACTAGAGAGCTCAGCCAAGACGCGCCGTCAGAGCGCGCAGGCCACAACCGCCGTGGGTGCCCGTGATGACTAGCAATACACGCGATATATGTATCGAGCGCTTCGACCTTGAAGGCGCCCGCAGCTGGATGTCCGGTATTTGCGGGCCGCACCGGCTGGAGACGGCGACGCCGGAGCGCATCCGCTTCCACCACAGTGCCAATGTGTTCAAGTCCCGCGCCACGACGCTGGGGATTATTGAATACGGCACCGACGTCACCATCGACATCGAAGACGCCGAGCACTTCAGCAGCTACAGCCTCAGTCTGCCTCTGGTGGGCGAGCAGGAACTGAGCAAGAACGGCGAGCGGCTCAGTTCCAACCGCGATCAAGGCGTGATCATCTCGCCCAATGAGCACCAGGTGCTGGCGATCTCTGGCGACTGCCGCAAGCTGCAAGTAGTGATCACTCGTGCGGCCATGAGCGAATCCCTGGAAGGCCTGTTGCAACGGCCGATTGAAGCGCCTTTGCAGTTCGAATCGGTGATGGACGCGGTGGAGGGCGCCTCGGCGTCCTGGTGGCGCATGGCGCGTTACTTCATCGCGGAGCTGGAACGCAGCAGCGAACTGTATGACCAGGCGGCCTTTACGCGGGATTTGGAAAGCTCGCTGATCAAGGGCCTGATCCTTGCCCAGCCGAACAACTATTCCGAAGAGCTGCGGGACGTGCTGGGGGTGAAGCTGCCGCACTATTTAATTCGCGCCCGCCAGTACATCCACGACAACGCCCGGGAGGCGGTGCATCTGGAAGACCTTGAAACGGCCGCCGGAGTGTCGCGATTCAAGCTGTTCGATGCGTTCAGGAAGTACTTCGCCCTGTCGCCCATGGCCTATCTGAAGAAATATCGCTTGGGTGCCGTGCGCCAGGAAATCCTTGAGCACGGCTCAACCCGAACCATTTCTGAAATCGCCCTGGGCTGGGGCTTTACCCACTTGGGGCGATTCTCTGCCGAGTACCGCAAGCTGTTCGATGAGTCTCCCAGCCAAACCCTGCAACGTAACGACGCCCGGCGCATGCGTGGCTAGATCAACTCTTCCACCAGTTGCAGGCAATGACTGAGCCCCGGCGACTGGTCATTGACCCGCCGGCTGAGAATGATCGGCGAGGTGGCGTTGGCCTCCACAATCGACGTGTAGCCGATATCCGCACGGTGCAGCATTTGCACCGAAGCCGGCACCAGCGTCACGCCCATACCGGCACCCACCAGGCCGATGGCGGTCTGCAACTCATTGGTCCACTGCGCCACCGTGAGGCTCAAGCCATGGGCATCGAACAGCGCGAGCACGTGGTCGGCGTAACTGGGGCGCGGGTTGCCGGGGTAGAGCACGAACGGCTCCTCGGCCAATTGCGCAAGGGTCGCCGGGGCGCCCAGCAGCGGGTGGCCGGCCGGCAATACGGCCACCAACCGATCCTCCACCAACACCCGCTGCACAATTGCCGGATCATCGATACGAATCCGCCCGAACCCCACATCAATCCGCCCGGCCTTGAGGGCTTCGACTTGTTGCAGGGTGGTCATCTCCGACAATCCCAACTCCAGCTCCAGCCCATCGTGGCTACGCAGGCGACGAATCAAATCAGGCAGCACGCCATACAGCGTCGACGGCGCAAAACCGATGCCCAGCCAGGTCTTTTCGCCAAGGCCAATACGACGGGTGTTGTCGCAGACCTTACCCAGTTGTTCCAGCAACACATTGGCGTGTTCATAGAAAAACCGTCCGGCTTCGGTCAGCCGCAGGGGTCGACCGCGTTCCAGCAACACCACACCCAACTCTTCCTCCAGTTGCTGGATCTGCCGGCTCAACGGCGGCTGGGCGATGTGCAGGCGTTCAGCTGCGCGGGTGAAGTTCAGGGTTTCTCCCAGCACCTGGAAGTAACGTAAATGGCGAAGCTCCATTGGGACTCCTTTCATACCTTAAGGGTATTGTTCGAGACTAATTCTATATTGGAAGCCATTAAAGATGCGGGACAGAATCGGGCCAAATCTATAAAGAACCCAATGGGTATTACCATGCCGATTTGTACCATCGAGTCGATCGAGACCATCATTGTCGACCTCCCCACCATCCGCCCGCACAAACTGGCGATGCACACGATGCAGAACCAGACCCTGGTGATCATCCGCGTGCGCTGCGCCGACAGCATCGAAGGCATCGGCGAGGCCACCACCATCGGTGGCTTGAGCTACGGCAATGAAAGCCCCGACAGCATCAAGACCAACATCGACAAACACTTCGCTCCGCTGTTGATCGGCCAGGACGCCAGCAACATCAACGCGGCCATGTTGCGTCTGGAGCGCAGCATTCGCGGCAATACCTTTGCCAAGTCGGGCATTGAAAGCGCCTTGCTCGATGCGCTGGGCAAACGCCTGAACTTGCCCGTCAGCGAACTGCTCGGTGGCCGGGTGCGCGATGCCCTACCGGTGGCCTGGACCCTGGCCAGCGGCAACACCGAAAAGGATATTGCCGAAGCCGAGAAAATGCTCGATCTGCGCCGCCACCGTATTTTCAAATTGAAGATCGGAGCGGGTGAAGTCAGTCACGACCTGGCCCACGTCATCGCCATCAAAAAAGCCCTGGGTGACCGCGCAAGCGTCAGGGTCGATGTCAACCAGGCCTGGGATGAAGCCGTGGCCCTGCGCGCCTGCAAGGTGCTGGGGGACAACGGCATCGACCTGATCGAGCAGCCGATCTCGCGCCATAACCGCAGTGGCATGGCTCGTCTAAACCTGTCGAGCCCGGCGCCGATCATGGCCGACGAATCTATCGAATGTGTCGAGGACGCCTTCAACCTGGCCCGCGAAGGCGCGGCTTCGGTGTTCGCCCTGAAGATCGCCAAAAACGGCGGCCCGCGTGCGGTGTTGCGCACGGCGGCGATTGCCGAGGCGGCAGGCATCGGCCTGTACGGCGGCACCATGCTCGAAGGTGGCATCGGCACGCTAGCCTCGGCCCATGCCTTCCTCACGCTGAACAAGCTGGCGTGGGACACCGAGTTGTTCGGCCCGCTGCTGCTCACCGAAGACATCCTCAGCGAGCCGCTGGTGTACCGCGATTTCCACCTGCATGTCTCGACCGCGCCGGGCCTGGGCCTGGCCATCGATGAGGAACGCTTGGCGTTCTTCCGTCGCGATAAACACTAAGAGGAACCTGCCATGTTGTTCCACGTAAAAATGACCGTGAACCTGCCCGTCGACATGAACCCCGAGCGTGCCACCGCCCTCAAGGCCGAGGAAAAAGCCCTGGCCCAGCGTCTGCAACAAGCGGGCAAGTGGCGCCACCTGTGGCGCATCGCCGGGCTGTACGCCAACTACAGCGTGTTCGATGTCGATAGCGTGCAAGAACTGCACGACCTGTTGATGCAACTGCCGCTTTATCCCTACATGGCCATTGAGGTGAATGCCCTGTGCCGGCATCCGTCGTCGATCCATGAGGATGATCGCTGAGTCTGTTTTTCCAACTAATAATTACAAGATGAGGATTGCACCATGTCCATCCGACTGTCCCAAACTGCCCACGCCCAACAGTTTCTCGAAGAAGCCAGCGGCCACCACCATGACGGCGGCAACCCACGGGCCAAGGCGCTGATTTACCGAATCCTGCGCGACACGGTAAACATCATCGAAGATCTGGAAGTGACTCCGGAAGAGTTCTGGACGGCGGTCAACTACCTCAACGAACTGGGCAAGAACCAGGAAGCCGGACTGCTCGCCGCCGGCCTTGGGCTGGAGCATTACCTGGACCTGTTGATGGATGCAGCGGACGAAGAAGCCGGCAAGTCCGGCGGTACACCACGCACCATCGAAGGCCCGCTGTATGTCGCTGGTGCGCCGCTGTCCAAGTTTGAGGCGCGACTGGATGACGGACTGGACCCAGGCGTGCCGCTGTTCATGCAGGGTCAGGTCCGTGACACCGATGGCAAGCCATTGGCGGGGGCGATTGTCGATGTGTGGCAAGCCAATACGGGCGGCACCTATTCGTGGTTCGACGGCACTCAAACGGCGTTCAATTTGCGTCGCCGTATCGAGACTGATGCCCAGGGCAACTACCGCTTTCGCAGCATCGTGCCGTCAGGTTATGGCTGCCCGCCGAGCGGTCCTACGCAGCAGTTGCTGGACCAGTTGGGGCGCCATGGCCAGCGGCCGGCGCATATTCACTTCTTCATTTCGGCGCCGGGTTATCGGCACCTGACCACGCAGATCAACCTGTCGGATGATCCGTACCTGCATGATGATTTTGCCTACGCGACGCGCGATGAGTTGATTGCCGAGATTAGCTTCAGCGATGACCAGGGTCTGGCGCGGGAGTTTGGGGTAGAAGGGCGGTTTGCGCAGATTGATTTTGACTTTGAGTTACAGCCGGCAGCGGCGCCGGTGGAGCAGAAACGCATGCAGCGGGTTCGAGCACTGGAAGACTAAACCCCCACACCCTTTGTAGGAGCGAGCTTGCTCGCGAAGGTATTTCAGGCGCATCGCTGCGGTGGATGTACCTTTTTCGCGAGCAAGCTCGCTCCTACAGAGGGCACGTTGTCGGCAGGGGCTATTTGCGCACTACCAAGTCCAACAAGTCATCCCGATCCTTGATCTTCTGCAAGACAATCTCCGAGCGTATATCCATCACCCCCGCCGTGCGATTCAGGTGATTAACAATGAAGTCCGAAAAGTGCTTCAGATTGCGCGCCTGCACCCGCAGCACATAGTTGCTGGCGCCGGTGATCACATAGGCGCTGGCCACTTCCGGCCAGCCCTGAACCTTCTTGATAAACGTCTCGTGCCAATCCTCCACATCCTGGCGTAATGACAGGTGGACGATGGCTTCCAGCTCGATCCCCAACTGCTCGGCATTCAACACCGCACGATAACCGCTGATGATTCCCTCGCTTTCCAGCAGGCGCAAACGGCGCAGGCAGGCGGACGGCGACAGGGCGACTTTCTCCGCCAGTTCCTGGTTGCTGATACGGCCATCCTGTTGCAGAAAATGCAGGAGGCGCAGGTCGGTGGCGTCGAGAATCATGATTGGAATAAATCCGCGTGTTTTGGAGTTAAATTCGAATTTCCTACAGCTTAATTAGCCTGTTACCCACCACTTTGCACGAAAATTCTCTAAAGCTTCGTTCATTATTTGCTCCAGCGTGCAGGACACGTCATCGATAACAACAGGATTGACCATGACTACAAGAAACCATTGCCTGGCCCTTGATACCCAGGACGCGTTGGCGCCTTTGCGCAAGCAATTTGCGTTGCCGGATGGGGTGATCTACCTCGACGGCAATTCCCTCGGTGCGCGCCCGGTGGCGGCATTGGAACGGGCGCAAGCGGTGATTGCCGAGGAATGGGGCAATGGTTTGATTCGCAGCTGGAACAGCGCCGGCTGGCGCGATTTGCCGGAGCGCCTGGGCAATCGCCTGGCCCCGCTGATCGGCGCCCGCGACGGCGAAGTGGTGATTACCGACACCACGTCCATCAACCTGTTCAAGGTGCTCAGCGCGGCGTTGAGCGTGCAGCGTGAGCGCGCGCCGCACCGCAAGGTCATTATCAGCGAAACCAGCAACTTTCCCACCGACCTGTACATCGCCGAAGGCCTGGCCGAGCTGCTGCAACAGGGCTATTCCCTGCGTCTGGTGAGCAGCCCCGACGAACTGCCGCAAGCCATCGACCAGGACACAGCGGTGGTGATGCTCACCCACGTCAACTACAAGACCGGCTACATGCACGACATGCAAGCGCTGACTGCGTTGAGCCATGAGTGTGGTGCCCTGGCGATCTGGGACCTGGCGCACTCGGCGGGCGCAGTGCCGATCGACCTGCATCAGGCCGGCGCCGATTACGCGATCGGCTGCACCTACAAATACCTCAACGGCGGGCCTGGCTCCCAGGCGTTCGTGTGGGTCAATCCGGCGCTGGTGGATGTGGTGACGCAGCCGCTGTCGGGGTGGTTCGGGCATACCCGGCAGTTCGCCATGGAATCGCGCTATGCCCCGAGCAACGGCATCGCCCGCTACCTGTGTGGCACTCAACCGATTACCTCGCTGGCGATGGTGGAGTGTGGCCTGGAGATTTTTGCCCAGACCGATATGGCCAGCCTGCGCCGAAAATCCCTGGCGCTGACCGATCTGTTTATCGAGCAGGTAGAAGCCCGCTGCGCGGCCCACGAACTGAACCTGATTACTCCGCGTGAGCATGCCAGGCGCGGCAGTCATGTCAGCTTCGAGCACCCGCAAGGTTATGCAATCGTCCAAGCCTTGATCGCCCGAGGCGTGATTGGTGATTATCGCGAGCCGCAGATCATGCGCTTTGGTTTTACGCCGCTGTATACCAGCTTCACCGAAGTCTGGGATGCGGTGGAAATTCTTGGCGAGATTCTCGACCAGAAGACTTGGGACCAGCCGCAATTCCAGGTTCGCCATAGCGTCACTTAAGCGGCAGCTCTCGACAGCTCCTACGAAGGGCAAGCAACAAACAGTGCAATCACAATAATAAAGGGGCACGCCACGTGACCACGCCAGACAAAGGCTTTGCTGAAATCACCAACCGCGAACTGGGCCTGCGGCGCCAGCTCACCTCCGGCCAGATGAGCATGATCGCCATCGGTGGCGCCATCGGCACTGGGCTGTTTATGGGCAGCGCCTACGCCATCGGCTATGCCGGGCCCAGCGTGCTGGTCAGCTATGCCATCGGCGCGCTGATCACCTTGCTGTTGATGGGGTGCCTGGCGGAAATGACGGTGGCCCATTCCACCTCCGGCTCTTTCGGCGCCTATGCCGAGTTTTACATCAGCCCCCTGGCTGGTTTTCTGGTGCGCTACGCCTACTGGGCGGCGATTGTGCTGGCGGTGGGCGCCGAGGTCACGGCGGTGGCGATGTACATGAAGTACTGGTTCGCCAACGTACCGGAATGGGTGTGGATCATCTCGTTCTCCAGCGTGCTGATCGTCCTCAACGCCATCAGCGTCAAGGCCTTCGGTACCTTCGAGTACTGGTTTTCCACGATCAAGATCAGCGCCATCGTCGGCTTCATCATCCTTGCGGTGTATGTGGTATTCGGCTCTGGCAACCCGGATTACGGCGTGCAGAACTACAGCGCCCACGGTGGTTTTTTCCCCAACGGCCTGAGCGGCATGTGGATCGCCGTGATCGTGTCGATTTTCAGCTACCTGAGCGTCGAAATGATCGCCGTGGCGGCGGGCGAAGCGGCAGACCCGGAACAGGCGGTGAAGAAGGCCTTTCGCGCCACCATCGTGCGCCTGGTGGTGTTCTACCTGCTGACCCTGGCGCTGATGCTGGCCATCGTGCCGTGGAACCAGGCCGGCCATGCCCAGAGCCCGTTCGTCACGGTGATGCAGACCATCGGCATTCCCGGCGCTACTGGGGTGATGAACTTCGTGATCCTGATCGCCGCGCTGTCGGCGATGAACAGCCAGCTCTACATCACCACGCGGATGATGTTCAGCCTGTCCCGCGCCGGCTTTGCACCCAAGTCCATGGGCGCCTTGAGCAAGAGCGGCATCCCGCTCAATGCCTTGCTGCTGTCCAGCTCCGGCATCGCCCTGGCCACACTGCTTAACGTGGTGTACCCGCAAAGTTCGTTCACCCTAATGATGGCGATCTCGATGTTTGGGGCGATCTTCACCTGGTTTATGATCTTCCTCACGCACCTGTTTTTCCGCCGCTACCGCAAGCGCCACGGCGGGGCGAAGTTGTCGTTTCAACTGCGTTTGTTTCCCTACAGCACCCTGTTGGGATTGGTGTTGATGGGGGCGGTGATGATCACCACCTACTTCACCGAGGCGTTCAAAATGACCTTGGTGTTTGGTGTGCCGTTCCTGCTGATTCTGTCGGCGGTGTATTACGGGTTCTTCCGCAAGGGGCGCGACAAGGCGTCGAGTAAGGCCTTGGCGTAACCTGGCAACTGATCGAACGAGCGAGCGCATAACAGCAACTTGCGACAGGCCCATTCCTCATCCAGAGGCTGGGCCTTGAAGCGGTGTTCCAGGGGCCAACGCTCCAGCGCCGCGAGCGGCACGATGCCTAGGCCGGCACCTCGGGCGACCATGCGCATCACCCCGTCAAAACCTTCGGCGCGAATGCGTATTTGCAAGCGAAAGCCTGCGTGCAAGGCCTGTTCTTCCAGATAAACCGCCAGGGCACTGTCGGCGGCCAGCGCCACATAGTCATGCTGCAGGCTGTCGATAAAACTCACCGGCGGCCCTTCAGCCAGCGGATGGTCCAGAGGCAGGATCAACACCAGCGGATCATCGCGAAAGGGCAGGGTCTGCAAGCCGTGGGTGTCGACGGCATCGGAAATAATCCCCAGGTCCGCCGCACCCTGGCGCAAGGCGTGGGTGATGCGCAGGCTAGGCAGTTCCTGCAGGTCGATATCGAGGTTGGGATGCTCGCGCAAAAAATCCGCCAGCAGTTCCGGCAGGTATTCGCTGATCGCCGTGGTGTTGCACAGCAGGCGCACCTGGCCTTTGACGCCGTTGGCGTATTCCGCGAGGTCCTGCTGCATGCGCTCGGCTTGCTGCAACAACAGCCGGGCATGCTGGGCCAACGCCTTGCCCGCCGCTGTCGGCGTCACACCGCGGCGGCCACGCTGAAGGAACTCGATGCCCGACGACGCTTCCATCGCCCGAACCCGCGCACTGGCCGCCGCGAGGGACAAATGGCTGCGGCTGGCGCCGGCGGTGATATTGCCGGTGTCGAGAATGTGCAGGTAGAGGCGAAGGTCGATCAGGTCAAAATGCATGGCCAAATCCTTTATCCGTAGCCTCTATCCAGGCAAGAGGCTGGCTCAGTATATGGCGAATTTCCAACCTCGACCCAACCCTTCAAAATCAGCCGATGAATACATTCCTGGCGTTCTACCAAAGCCTCGGTCCAGCCTTGACGTTGCTGGTCATCGGCACTTTCCTGCTGGCGGGCACCGTCAAGGGCGTTATTGGCCTGGGCTTGCCCACCGTCGCCATGGGTATGCTCGGCCTGGCTATGTTTCCGGCGCAGGCTGCGGCGTTGCTGATTATTCCCTCTATCGTCACCAACCTCTGGCAACTGGCGTTTGGCGGGAATTTGAGTGCCCTGATCAAACGGCTATGGCCGATGTTGCTGCTGATTTTTCTCGGCACGGGGCTTGGCAGTTTGTGGTTGGGTATGGATGGCGAGGCGTGGGTGGTGCGAGCGTTGGGCGGGGCGTTGCTGGTATACGCCTTGAGCGGTCTGTTCTTGCCCAACTTCAAGGTGAGCACGGCGATGGAGCGTTGGCTCGGTCCGCTGTGCGGCGTGCTGACCGGCGTAATCACCTCGGCCACCGGCGTCTTCGTGATCCCGGCGGTGCCCTATCTGCAAGCCTTGGGCTTGAACCGTGATCAGTTGGTCCAGGCGCTGGGCCTGTCGTTCACCGTGTCCACCCTGGCGCTGGCGGCGGGGTTGTTCTGGCGTGGCAGCCTCGGCGGCGGCGAAATCAATGCCTCGCTGCTGGCGCTGGTGCCAGCGCTGCTGGGCATGTGGCTGGGCCAGGCCGTGCGTCAACGCATCAGTGCCGTGCTGTTCAAACGGGTGTTCTTTATCGGCATGGCGGCGCTGGGCAGCCACCTGCTGATCAGTGGCTAGCGGACGAGGCGCTGAGCATGTCGATGGTGCTAAAGCCTACTTGCTCGGTCATCTGGGTGAGTCCTCAAAAGGTGTTTGGAAATTCTAAGGCAACAATCCCCTGTCGATTCGTGCGGAGCAGTCAAATGTGTTTTGCCCCGCCAACGCTTATTCCCAAGGGGTCTTGTCGATACCCTGCCTCCAAATATTTTTAATCTTTTGAGGCTCCCCGTGAAAAAAGTCCTGTTGCTCAACGGCGGCAAAAAGTTCGCCCACTCCGACGGCCGCTACAACAACACCCTGCATGACGCCGCCCTGGCCGTACTGGACCGTGGCGGCATGGACGTCAAAGTCACCCACATCGACGCCGGCTACGACCTGGCCGAAGAAGTGGCCAAGTTCCTCTGGGCCGATGTGATCATCTACCAGATGCCCGGCTGGTGGATGGGCGCGCCGTGGATCGTCAAGAAGTACATCGATGAAGTGTTCACCGAAGGCCACGGCAGCCTGTACGCTAGCGATGGCCGGACCCGCTCCGATGCTTCGCAAAAATACGGCAGCGGCGGCCTGTTGCAGGGCAAGCAATACATGCTGTCGCTGACCTGGAACGCACCGCAGCAAGCCTTCGACGACCCCAGCGATTTCTTCGAAGCCAAGGGCGTGGACGCCGTGTACTTCCCGTTCCACAAGGCCAACGAGTTTCTTGGCATGACCAGCTTGCCGACTTTCCTCTGCGTCGACGTGATGAAACGCCCGGCCATCGAGGCTGACGTAGCGCGTTATGAGCAGCATCTGACTGAGGTGTTTAACCTGGCTCGGTAATGCGGCTAGTATCCAGGCAGCCGCTTAAAGAGGATTCACGTTGAAAGCCCGATCCGATGAGCTACAGATCTTCGTCTGCGTGATTGAATGCGGGTCGATTTCCGCCGCCGCCGAACAGGTTGGGCAGACGCCCTCGGCGGTCAGCCGCACCTTGTCGCGACTGGAAGCCAAGCTCGACACCACGCTGATCAACCGAACCACGCGGCGCATGGACCTGACCGAAGAGGGCAAGTACTTCTTCGAGCGGGCCAAGCTGATCCTGGAACAAATGGATGACCTGGAAGAGCGCCTGTCCTTGCGCCAGCAAACCCCGTCCGGGCGGCTGCGAATTAACGCCGCCTCGCCGTTCATGCTGCATGCGATCGTGCCCTACATCGCCGAGTTTCGCGGCCTGTACCCGGACATCCAGCTGGAACTCAACAGCAACGACCTGATCATCGACCTGCTGGAACAGAGTACCGACATCGCTATCCGTATCGGCACCCTGGCGGACTCGACGTTGCACGCCCGCTCACTGGGCTGCAGCCCGCTGCATATCCTCGCCAGCCCCGCGTATCTGGAAAAGTACGGCACGCCGACCACGGTTGCCGAGTTGGCCGATCACACACTGCTGGGCTTCACCCAGACCGAAACCCTCAACCACTGGCCGCTGCGCCATGTGCACGGTGATCGCTGGCAGATCCAGCCGAGCATTTCTGCCTCCAGCGGTGAAACCTTGCGCCACTTGACGTTGGAAGGGCAGGGCATCGCTTGCCTGTCACACTTCATGACTAACGATGACATCAACACCGGGCGCCTTCAGCCGATCCTGGCGGAGTTCAACAGCGGTTATCGCCAGCCGATCAACGCGGTGTACTACCGCAACTCGCAGTTGGCCTTGCGCATCCAGTGTTTCCTGGACTTTATCCAGGGCAAGTTGGCCAGCTACGCCGACTGATTCGTGACTCCTGCGCAAGATTGAATTGGGCAATACAGACTTATTCGGCATGGATAAGTCCTTGATACTCGATCCAACACTTAGCTCCTTTCACAAAGCCATGCAGGAGATGCTTTCCATGAACGTATTTATTACCGGTGCTGCCGGCTTTATCGGTGGCTCCATTGCGACTGGCCTGGTCAAGGCCGGCCACCACGTAACGGGTCTGGTGCGCAGCGCCAAACAGGCTGAAGAAATGACTGCACTGGGCATCGCTCCGGTGATTGGCACCTTGGACGACAGCGCCCTGCTGACCGAGCAAGCGAGCAAAGCCGATGCCGTGATCAACGCCGCCAGCAGCGACCATCGCGGCGCCGTTGAAACCCTGATCAAGGCGCTACGCGGCTCCAACAAGCCGTTCCTGCACACCAGCGGTTCGAGCATCGTTGGCGATGCGTCCGGCGGCAAATCCAGTGATGTCATCTATTTTGAAGACAACTTGCCGGAACCGACCGCCGACAAGGCCGCTCGCGTGGCTATCGACAACCTGATCCTCGCTGCCGCCCAAGACGGCGTGAATTCGGCGGTGATCTGTAACACCTTGATCTACGGCCACAGCCTGGGGGTCAAGCGCGACAGCGTGCAATTGCCTCGTCTGCTGAAACAGGCGCGCAAAAGCGGCGTGGTACACCATGTTGGCACCGGCCAAAACATCTGGTCCAACGTGCACATTGAAGACGTGGTCGCCCTGTACCTGCTGGCGCTGGAAAAAAACGTCCCCGGCACCTTCTACTTTGTCGAAAGCAGCGAAGCGGCCTTCGTCGACATGACTACCGCCATCGCCGAGGCGCTGAACCTGGGTAAACCACAGGATTGGCCACTGGCCGATGCCGAAGCCGAGTGGGGCTATGAAATGGCCAACTACGGCCTGGGCTCCAACAGCCGCGTGCGTGGCAAACATGCCCGTGAACTGTTGGGTTGGGTGCCGAAGCGTACCAGCGTGGTGGAGTGGATTCGCAACGAGATGGTTTGATCGGTCCCTGTAAACACTAAACCTTGTGGCAGCCCTAACGCCGGTAAATTAAGGAAATGGAGCACCTGACATTACCTTGTGGCGAGCGTGCTTGTTATGGCAGGCCCGCTTGCCACAGGTCATTCGTCGACCCTGAAAACCTGGCCCCACCCCCTGCATTTGCGTACCATCCTCAGCCTTGTTTTCGCTATTCTCCCGGTAGCCCCATGAACCTCACCCGCCTGCGTGCCGACTCCCTGGCCGGTCTCACCACGTCTTTTGCCTTGTTGCCCGAGTGCATAGCCTTCGCCCTGGTGGCGCACCTCAACCCGCTGATGGGCCTTTATGGCGCGTTTATCATCTGTACCCTGACCGCGCTGTTCGGCGGTCGGCCAGGCATGGTCTCTGGTGCGGCGGGTTCGATGGCGGTGGTGATCGTCGCGTTGGTGGTGCAACACGGCGTGCAGTACTTGCTGGCCACTGTATTGCTGGGCGGACTGATCATGATCGCCTTTGGCCTGCTGCGCCTGGGCAAGCTGGTGCGCATGGTGCCGTACCCGGTGATGCTCGGTTTCGTCAATGGCCTGGCAATTATCATTGCGCTGGCGCAGTTGGAGCACTTCAAGAGCGGTGAAACCTGGCTCAGCGGCACGCCGTTGTACGTGATGACGGGGTTGGTGGCAGCGACGATGGCCATCGTCTACCTGCTGCCGCGCCTGACCCGCGCAGTACCGCCGGCGTTGGTGGCGATTCTTGGCGTGGGTCTTGCGGTGTACCTGCTGGGCCTGCCGACCCGCACGCTGGGCGACATGGCCCACATCGCCGGTGGCCTGCCCACGTTTGCCCTGCCGCAGATTCCCTGGACCCTGGAAACCCTGCAGATCATCGCCCCTTACGCGATCCTGATGGCCATGGTCGGCCTGCTGGAAACCCTGCTGACCCTCAACCTTACCGACGAAATCACCGAAACCCGAGGCTATCCGGACCGTGAAAGCGTGGCCCTGGGCGCGGCGAATATGGTTTCTGGTGTGTTCGGCGGCATGGGCGGCTGCGCGATGATCGGGCAAACCGTGATCAACCTCAGCTCCGGTGGGCGCGGGCGCTTCTCCGGGGTGTTTGCCGGGGTCATGATCCTTCTCTTTATCTTGTTCCTGTCACCGTTGATCGAGCGGATTCCGCTGGCGGCGCTGGTAGGGGTGATGTTCGTGGTGTCCCAGCAGACCTTCGCCTGGGCCTCCTTGCGGGTGATCAACAAGGTGCCACTCAATGACGTGCTGGTGATCATTGCGGTGACGGTGGTCACGGTATTTACCGACCTGGCCACGGCGGTGCTGTGCGGCATTGTGATTGCGGCGCTGAACTTTGCCTGGCAACAAGCCCGTGAGCTGTACGCCGACGAGCATCTTGAAGCCGACGGTAGCAAGCTCTATCGCTTGCACGGTACGCTGTTCTTCGCCTCGACCACACCGTTCCTCAACCAGTTCGACCCGGCCAGCGACCCGGAACAGGCGACACTGGATTGTCGCCACCTGAGCTTCGTCGACTACTCGGCCATCGCCGCGCTGATGACTCTGCGCGAGCGCTACACCAAGGCCGGCAAGCATTTACGGGTACTGCACTTGTCCGAACGCTGCAAGAAACTGCTCAAGCGTGCCCGCGTTCAGCACGACTAGCTAGAGCGACGGAGCACTTCACGGGCCTACAAGGTTTTCCAGTTCCTGCGCGCGGGTCCGGGTCATGTCCAGCCGGCAGCTGGCACCGTTGACCTGATCAATGGTGCCGCCGGTTGCCGAGCCTGCGAACCCGCAATTGGCATCCCGATATTTGATCCACAGACGCTGCACATCCTGCAGCTTCTGTTTGCGATTGCCTTCCTGGGCTGCCATGGCTGTCTTGTAGGCGGTGTTCAGGCGCGTGTCCTGCACCTTGGCTTCCTTGGTGTTGCAGTTGACCATGTCCGCGGTCGTATTCGCGCCATCCATGCATTTTTTCAACGCCGCGCTGTCGGCGGCCGACGCGGTGCCGCACAAGGCCAGCAACAAGGCGCTGGCGGCGAAGGGGGCAAGCAGGGTTTTTCGATTCATTGTCGGTTTTTCCTGATCAGGATTCGGTCCGCTGTCTATGACCTGACACCGGCATTTGAGTTTCCAGCGTCCCTCTCAATCTTCATGTAAGAACGCACCTTCGATTTTCATTCTTTGTCTCTGGGCATATCTCAAAGCGACAGCGCTTATCTGTGGGCGAAACTTACTTTCATAAAAATTGAAAATAATCCTCGGTAATGATTTATGAGTTTCACAACTTATTCGACGTGACCCTTTCCGAGGAGTACCGCATGGCCGCATCACCGGGCGTTTGGCTATTGGCATACGCAGCCATCGCCATCATTGCATTGATCGTGCTGATCGCACGCTACCGGCTCAACCCGTTTATCGTCATCACCCTGGTGTCCATCGGCCTGGCGCTGCTGGCCGGGATGCCGGCGGACACGATCATGGGCTCCTACGAGGCGGGCGTCGGCAAGACCTTGGGCCACATCGCCCTGGTGGTGGCGTTGGGCACGATGCTCGGCAAGATGATGGCCGAGTCCGGCGGCGCCGAGCAGGTGGCGCGCACGTTGATCGACCGCTTCGGCGAGCGCAACGCCCACTGGGCGATGGTGTGCATTGCCTTCCTGGTTGGGCTGCCGCTGTTTTTCGAGGTCGGCTTTGTGTTGCTGGTGCCGATTGCTTTCACCGTAGCGCGGCGGGTGGGTGTTTCGATTTTGATGGTCGGCCTACCCATGGTTGCCGGCTTATCGGTGGTACATGCACTGGTTCCGCCCCATCCGGCGGCGATGATGGCGGTACTGGCCTACAACGCATCGGTCGGGCAAACCGTGCTGTATGCGATCTTGATCGGCATCCCGACGGCGATCATCGCCGGCCCCGTCTACGCCAAGTTCATCGTGCCGCGCATTCACCTGCCGGCGGAAAACCCGTTGGAACGTCAGTTCATCGACCGCGAACCACGCACCCGGCTGCCGAGCTTCTCGCTGACCATGGGCACCATCCTGTTGCCGGTGGTGTTGATGATGATTGGTGGCTGGGCCAACCTGATTTCCACCCCAGGCAGCGCCTTTAACCAGTTCCTGCTGTTTATCGGTAACTCGGTGATCGCGCTGCTGGTGGCGACCCTGGTGAGTTTTTGGACGTTGGGCCTGGCTCAGGGCTTCAGTCGCGAATCAATCCTCAAGTTCACCAACGAATGCCTGGCGCCGACCGCCAGCATCACCTTGCTGGTGGGGGCGGGCGGTGGTTTGAACCGGATTCTTATCGATGCCGGCGTCACCAATGAGATTCTTGGCCTGGCCCATGCTTTCAACCTGTCGCCACTGGTGATGGGCTGGTTGTTCGCTGCGTTGATGCGCATTGCTACCGGCTCGGCCACCGTGGCCATGACCACCGCTTCAGGCGTGGTGGCGCCCGTTGCCATGGGCCTGGGTTATCCACACCCGGAATTGCTGGTACTGGCCACCGGTGCCGGCTCGGTGATCTTTTCCCACGTCAACGACGGCGGCTTCTGGCTGGTCAAGGAATACTTCAATATGACGGTGATCCAGACCTTCAAGACCTGGACCGTGCTGGAGACCCTGATTTCGGTGGTCGCCTTCGGTCTGACTTACGGCCTGTCACTTTTGTTATGAGCATCATTCTGTAATTCGGAGCCCAATTGATGGACATCCTCTACCAGATCCGCGCCCGCCAGGATTCCTTCAGCGCCGGCGAAGGGCGTATCGCCAAGCTGATGCTCGACGATGTCGGCTTTGCCGCGTCCGCCAGCCTGGAAGAGTTGTCCCAAAGGGCTGAGGTCAGCACCGCCACGTTGTCGCGGTTTGCCCGCAGCGTCGGTTGCCGTGACTTGCGTGACCTGCGCCTGCAACTGGCCCAGGCCAGCGGCGTCGGCAGCCGCTTTCTCGACCCGGCGGGCTTGCCCGAACAGTCGGCGTTTCACCGGCAGATCCTCGGCGATATCGAGGTGACCTTGCGTCAGCACTTGTCCGGCTTCAATCAACGTTGTTTTGTCGATGCAGTGAGCCTGCTGGGCAAGGTGCGGATGATCCATGCGTTTGGCATGGGCGGCCCGTCGAGCTTGTGCAGCGACGAGTTGCAAGTACGCCTGGTGCGGCTGGGGTACGCCATTGCAGCCAGTCACGACCCGGTGATGATGCGCGTGACCGCCGCCACGCTGGGCCCGGAACACGCGCTGATCGTCTGCTCGCTGACCGGCCTCACCCCGGAGTTGCTGAGCGTGGTGGAGCTGGCCCGTAACTACGGCGCCCACATTATCGCCATCACCCTGCCTGATTCACCGCTGGCGCAGTTGGCCGATGTGCTGCTACCGCTGCAACCGGCGGAAACCAGTTTTATCTACAAGCCAACGGCGGCGCGCTACGGAATGCTGTTGGCCATCGACGTGCTCGCCACCGAGCTGGCTCTGGCCATGCCGGACGACAACCAGGAACGCCTGCGACGGATCAAGCTGGCCCTGGACGATTATCGCGGCGGCGCTGATTGCCTGCCGCTTGGAGACTGAAATGAAGTACGACACGCTGATCCGCAACGCCCTGATCATTGATGGCAGCAATACGCCGGGTTATGTCGCCGATGTGGCCCTGTGCGAGGGGCGCATCGAAAAGATCGGCGATTTGTCGGCAGCCCATGCCGAGCATGAAATCGACGCCACTGGCCGGGTGCTGGCGCCGGGGTTTATCGACGTCCACACCCACGACGACACGGTGGTGATTCGCCAGCCACAGATGCTGCCCAAACTCAGCCAGGGCGTGACCACGGTGATCGTCGGCAACTGCGGCATCAGCGCATCGCCGGTCAACTTACGCGGCGATCCGCCAGACCCGATGAACCTGCTGGGCAAGCGCGACGCGTTCGTCTACCCGCGTTTTGCCGACTACCGCGCAGCGCTGGAAAACGCCCACTCGGCCGTCAACGTCGCCGCGTTGATCGGTCATACGGCGCTGCGCAGCAACCATATGGATGACCTGCATCGCACCGCCACGCCCACTGAAATCGCCGCGATGCGTGAACAGTTGCAGGAAAGCCTGGAGGCCGGCGCCCTCGGCTTATCCACAGGCCTGGCCTACGCCAGCGCCTTCAGCGCCGAGACCGACGAAGTGCTGCAACTGAGTGAAGAACTGACCGCGTTCGGCGCGGTGTACACCACCCATTTGCGCAGTGAATTCGAGCCGGTGCTGGAGGCGATGGACGAGGCGTTTCTGATTGGCCGTCACGCCAAGGTGCCGGTGATCATCTCCCATCTCAAATGCGCCGGTGCCGGCAATTGGGGGCGCAGCCCGCTGTTGTTGGCGTCCCTGGAACAGGCGGCGAAGACCCATCCGGTGGGCTGCGATTGTTATCCCTATGCCGCCAGTTCTTCGACCCTGGACCTCAAGCAAGTCACCGATGCCTTTCGCATCACCATCACGTGGTCGACGCCGCACCCGGACATGGGGGGGCGCGATTTACAGGACATCGCAGCCGACTGGGCGGTGCCGCTGATGGAAGCCGCACGGCGCCTGCAACCGGCGGGGGCGGTGTATTACGGGATGGACGAGACGGACGTGCAGCGCATCCTCGCTCATCCGTTGTCGATGATTGGCTCGGATGGTTTGCCGGAAGATCCGTTTCCCCATCCGCGCTTGTGGGGGGCGTTTCCACGGGTACTCGGGCATTTCAGTCGTGATCTGGGTTTGTTCCCGCTACATACCGCCGTACACAAAATGACCGGGTTGTCGGCAGCGCGGTTTGGTCTGACCGGGCGCGGTGAGGTTCGCGAAGGGCATTGGGCGGATTTGGTGTTATTTGACCCGTTACGGGTGCGCGACGTAGCGGACTTCAAGGAGCCTCAACGCGCGGCGCAGGGGATTGACGGGGTGTGGGTCAACGGCGTGTTGAGCTACAGCGACGGGCAGGCAAACGGGCAGCGTCCGGGGCGGTTTTTGGCGCGTAGCGGGGATTTGCGCTTGGGGTTTACTGCTCTATAGTGGCTGCTCTTAACAGGGAGTCAGCGCTATGCACTTAGGAAAAGTTACCCCTATCCTGCGAATCTTCGACGAGGCCAGGGCCGTTGAGTTCTACGTCGATTTCCTCGGTTTCAAGATCGACTGGCAACACCGCTTCGAAGCGAATTTTCCGCTGTACCTGCAAGTGTCGCTGGGAGATTGCGTGTTGCACTTGTCCGAGCACCATGGCGATGGTTCGCCGGGTGTCGGGGTGCGGATTCAGGCGCAGGGGCTGGAGGCGTATCAGCAGCAATTGCTGGCCAAGGATTACCGTTATGCCAAGCCAGAAATTGAAGAGACGCCTTGGGAGACGCGGGAGATGACCATCCGTGACCCATCCGGTAATCGGTTGGTGTTTGTCGAAGAAATTTAAGGCTGACGCATACTCTGTGGCGAGGGGGCAAGCCCCTCGCCAGAGTTGAGCGTGCTACACCCGAAAGTGACTAACCATCTGCTGCAACTGCCCGCCCAATCGCGCCAGTTCCACGCTGGACTTGGCCGTCTCATCACTGGCCGCTGCGGTCTGTTCCGACACATCACGCACGTTGACGATGCTGCGGCTGATCTCTTCAGCCACAGCGGTTTGCTGTTCGGCAGCGGCGGCGATCTGCTGGTTCATCGACTGGATATTCGACACCGTCCGGGTGATGTTTTCCAGTGACACACCGGCCTTGCGGGTCAGCTCGACGCTGCTGTCGGTAAGGTTGCGGCTGTTGTTCATCACAGTGGCCACTTGCTGGGTGCCGTTCTGCAAACCGGCTACCAGGCCTTCGATTTCTTCGGTGGATTTTTGCGTGCGCTGGGCCAGGCCACGTACTTCGTCGGCGACCACGGCAAAACCGCGACCGGCTTCACCGGCACGGGCAGCTTCGATGGCTGCGTTGAGGGCCAGCAGGTTGGTCTGTTCGGCCACGGCCTTGATCACGTCCATCACGCTGCCGATTTTGTTGCTCTCTTGTTGCAGGTGCGCCATGGCGTCGGTGGAGCGAGCCACTTCGGCAGCCAGGCGTTCGATCTGGGTGATGGCCTCGGCTACCACTTTGTCGCCTTCGCGCGCCTGGCTGTCGGCATCCGAGGCAGCCTGGGAAGCTTGTTCGGCATTGCGCGCGACTTCCTGCACGGTGGCAGTCATCTCGTGCATGGCGGTGGCTACTTGATCGGTCTCGATCTTCTGGCTGTTGACCCCGGCGCTGGTCTGTTCGGTCACGGCCGACAGCTCTTCGGCGGCGCTGGCGATCTGGGTCACGCCGTCGCGGATACCCGTGATCAATTCGCGCAAAGTGGTGCCCATGCGCTGGATGCCTTGTTGCAGCACGCCCAGCTCATCGCTGCGAGTGACTGCAATGTTATGGCTCAGGTCGCCGGAGGCGATGCGCTCTACCACGGCCAGGGTCTCGCGCAGTGGGCGGGTGATCTGGCGGGTGATGATCAGCGCGGCGATGATGCCAACGAGCAGTGCCAATAGGGTGCTGATCAGTTGCAGGCTGCGAGCCTGGGCGCTTTCCATGTCGCGGCGCTCCAGCTGGATGTCGTACAGCGCGTCGCTGCGGGCGAGAATGCCTGCACCCTGGACTGTCATCTCCTGGCGGGCGAGGACGATATTGGCGTTGGCAGCCTTGTAGGTTTGCATCGCGCTGCGGTAGGCGCCGAGGGCTGTTTCCAGTGCGGCGAGCTCGGCTTTCTGGCTGGTGCCGAATACTGCGCTCAGCCCTTTCGAACCGTTGATTGCAGCCTCAATTTGCGCAGCGGCGCGGGCTTCGGTGTCTGGGTTGGTGTCGCCGGTGTAGCCGCGCACTTCATAGCGGGCCACTTGAAACTGTTCCTTGGCGTGGTTGACGGCATCGAACTCGGCGAAGCGTTCAGGGCTTTCCGGCATCTGGCGCACGTTGCGGTCCAGGGCGGTAATTAGCACGCCCGCAGCGTCGGCCCGGTCGCCCATGGTTTGGCGAGCAGCGTTACCGGTGCGGTAGGCCTCGCGCATTTTGTTCAGGGATTGCTGGTAGGCCGTGATGATGCTCTTCTGCTCGTTGAGCAGCTTGAGGTTTTCCGGGCTCTTGAAACTGCTCAGCAGTTTTTGCTGCTGGGCGACAAAGTCGTCGAGGCTGTTCTGCACGTTTTGCGCCACGGTTTCGTCGCCGTTGGCCAGCATGTATTGCAGGCGAACGATGCGCAGTTTGGTCAGCGAAGCATTGAGCTGGTTGATGTCGCTCATCCAGTTGCTACGGTCAATCAGGCCACTGAGGCTGGTCCAGCCGGTGAGGGCCAGGATCGAGGTGAGCACCAGTACCAAGCCGAAGCCCAGTCCCAGTTTCAGGTTGACGCTGATGTTACCGAACCACTGGTTCATCGAATTCCTCCTGGAACAGATTACGTGTATGACAGTTGCTGGGAGTTCGCCCAGCCCATAGTTAGTCAGGAGGTATCGGCAGCCAGGGCGAGAGCTGAAACGGTTTTTTCAAGAAGGCATGATGTGGTGATGGGCGGCCATTAAATGCAAGCGCCCCGAGAGGGCGCTTGAGGGGCGGTCAGAGGTCGGCTGCGGCGCTCGCAGGAAGAATCGTCAGGATCAATCGCGACGCAAAATCCCGGCTCAGACGTACCCTGTTGTGGGCGCCGGGCTACGCAAGGCGACGTACCGTTCGACCTATGCCCGCGATCGGGATAACTATCGGGTCTATCTGACTTACGATTTGGCGTTGTGGTAGGCGTTCCCTCTGATCACTGCTCGACAAAGTAGTAACGCTGCCGGTTCACCGCCATCTCCTTGACTACCGTCACCGGCGCCGTCAGTTGATCGGTGCGGTCCAGCATCGCCACGTTGCCCGGCTTTGCGGCGAGGAACGTTCGCAGCTCAGGCTCCGACTGCACAATTGTCAGATACGCCTGGGTATAGAACACCGTGGCTCCGGCGATTCGTTCGTTCGGTTGATACAACACCACCTGTTTGCCCTCGGCTTGCAGCGCCTGGATCTGGCTGACCAGCGGCACGAACGATTGGCGCACATCGGCCTTGGGCGCAAACCAGAACGCGGCGACCAGGTAGCTGGCAATCACCAGGGCAAAGAAGCTGCTGATCAGGCCGCGCCGATGGTCATAAAAGTGCTCGGCGAAATTCGATGTGCGTGCGCGGTGTTTCAACCAGTCCAACAGTACGCCAGCGTACTCCGCTGCCAGCACGGCGGCGGCCGGCGTCAGTGACATCAGGTACACCGTACGCTTGCTCGATGCTAGGGTCAGCAGGGTGAATTGCGCCACCAGCCACACGCTGAAGAACAGTCGATAACGATTGCGTGCCAGGCTTTTGCGAAAGTGCCACAGCCCCAGGTACACCAGGATGTTCCACGGCAGAAACGCCTCGGGCAATTTGACGAGGTAATAGTAGAAGGGCTCGTAATGCCCGGCTTCGACAAACGAGCCACTGAAGCGTCCGACGCTGTTGGTCCACAGCACCGCACCGACCGCCTGCATCCCGTCGCGTTGAAACAGAAAGCCCAACCAGATCAGCAACGGTACCAACGCTAATAATGTGAACAACCCTGGCCGCAGCCAGTCGCCGATCCGTAGGCGCTTGTCCAACAGGCTGGTGCAGGCCAGGTAGACGAAGATCACGATGCCCGGCATCGCGAGGCCCAGTACGCCTTTGCTCAAGGTGGCGATCACCATTCCCAGGGTAAACAGGCCCCACATGGCGGATGATTGCTTCGCCTCGGGGCGGGTCGCCTGGTAAAACGCCAGCAGCGCCATGGTCACGCCCAGGCTGAGCAATGCGTCTTCACCGACACCGCGTACGTTGCTCCAGTAACTGGCCATGGTTGCCAGCATCAGGGCCGCGACGAACGCCAGGGTCTTTGGCCTCCCGAACTTGCGCAGCATGCCGTACAGCAGCATCACACTGAACAACCCGGCAAACGCCGAGGCCAGCCGCACCGCCCAGGTACTGGCGCCAAACAGGCGAATCGCACCCGCGTCGAGCCACAGGCTCAAGGGCGGTTTTTCCAGGAAGGGCTCACCAAACAGTCGCGGCACTACCCAGTCGTTATCCAGGTGCATGGCCATGGCGATCCCGGCCACCCGGGCCTCTGTCGAGCCTTGCAGCTCGTGATTGCCAAGGGCAAAAAAGAACAACAGACAGCCAAGCAGAAGCAACAGAGGAGCAGGACGCGTCATGGATTCTGGCTACCGGGGCAGGGGAGCGTTCGGGGGAACGTTCCAGGCAATCGGCGAGTATACGAGGGCAATTCTTAACGAATTGTGAATGAGTGAGGAGTTTTTATAAGGCTAGCCCTGGCGTAGCAACGGCCAATGGCTCAAGCATTTCCCTTGGAATGTACTGGCCCCAGGTAAATCGTGCGTTTATCTTCAGCAAAACGCCGGGTCGCCATCATATCCCAGAGAACCGGCACAGGATTGGCCTGCCAGGTTGAGCTGAAGTGGTCGGTTTTGAACCGTGTGAAATACCTACCATTGCGCCGTCCCGAAACGCACTGCCGATCTTGCTCATGGACATATAGGCATCGCCGAACAAAGATGGATGGTTTGAGCACGTCGCCTTCTTCTTCCCTGGCAAAGTACATGACCCACAACTTCGAGCTGGATACGCTCAAGATCCGCCTTGCGGATTCAAAACTGGCTTCACTGGATTTGCGCGTACGCGTGCAGCGGGTACTGCGCCAATTGATTCTTGAGGGCGTGCTTGCGCCTGGTTGCCGTTTGCCCGCCACCCGCACGCTCTCACGGTCATTGGGCATGTCCCGGGACACGGTGGAGATTGCCTACGTCCAGTTGCAACTGGACGGATACCTCTGCCGGCGTGAAGGCTCGGGCAGCTTCGTTTCCGAGAAAATCGGGCCGAGCCTGCGTGGCGTGCGCAGGCGTAAATCCACGCCGGTGAGTGTGTGCGCAGCGCTCAGCACAAGGGGCGCGGACATCCTCGCCAGTGGCGGCGTTTGCGACCAGCAAGTGGTCAAGGCTTTCGCGACAGGGCTGCCGGAAACGCGCACCTTCCCGGTCGATATCTGGGAGCGCTTGCAGCGCCAGACCTTGAAGGACTGCCGATCGAGCGTGTTGTTGCACGGCGACCCACAAGGCGCCGAACCACTGCGCCAGGCCATTGCCGACTATCTGAACCTGGAGCGCGGCGCCCGCGTGACGCCGGACCAGGTGCTGGTATTGTCCAGTACCCGCCAGGCACTGTTCTTGTGCGCCCAGGTTCTGGTGGACGCCGGTCAGCCAATCCTGATGGAAGATCCTGGCTACTTCGGTGCGCGCAAGGCCTTCGAAATGGCTCAGCTCAAGATTGTGCCGATCCCGGTGGACGACAAAGGCTTGTGCATGGATCAACTGCGCGCAGACAAGAGCGGTGCCAATACCGTCTATGTCACGCCTTCACACCAGTATCCCACCGGCGCCACCCTCGCCCTGGAGCGACGCCTTGAGCTGACCGCCTGGGCCGAGCAGCGCCAAGGCTGGATTATCGAAGACGACTACGACAGCCAGTTCCACTATGAAGGTTTGCCGACCGCCTGCGTGCAAGGGCTGGACGCGTACCAGAGAACGATTTACCTGGGCACATTCAGCAAGTCCCTGTACCCCGGTTTGCGGATGGGGTACATGGTGCTACCCGTTGAGCTGGTCAAACCCATGACTTACGCCCGCAGCATTCTGGATGGCCACACCCCGCAGATCGCGCAACTGACGTTGGCGCGCTTTATGGAGGGCGGTCACTTCGCCAGCCACATTCGCGCAATGCGCAAAATCTATGGGGCTCGCCGTGACGCGATGGGGCAAGCCGTACAGCGTCATCTGCGTGAAATCGTCACGGCCCGCTTGCCTCCGGGTGGATTGCAGATGCCTTGTGTACTGGCCGAAGGCTGGTCGGAGATTGAGACGATCAGGCAGGCCGCACGGGTGGGCATCCAGTTGCCGAGCCTGAGCCGCCTCTATGCCCAGCCGCCTGCCCAGGGAGGATGGTTATTGGGGTTCGCGGCGCTCACCCCGAATGAAATCGAGACGGCTATCCAGCAGTTGGCCAAGGCAATCCGTTAGTCATTCGACGGGGGCCAATCCTGATAATGCGGTCTGGCTGGATAAGGGGAAGTGGACTGAGAGGGCGGTCCGGCTGGCTGTTAGGCTTTGAGCCCTGACTGCCAGGGGAGTGAAGCCATTTCTCCTGCACGCCTCAACCCCATCAGCAAGGAACGCCCCCATGAGCCGATCAGCCACCGGACTGCGCCCCACCGATATCATCGCCCCCAGCATTAGCGCGCTGATTTCAGTGATCGTCAATTACGCTGGAACCTTTGTCCTGGTTTTCCAGGCCGCGCAACTGGCGCAACTCAGCGCGGCGCAAACCGCGTCCTGGGTCTGGTCGGTGAGCATCGGCGTTGGCGTGACTGGGGCCTGGTTGAGTTACCGCTACCGCGAGCCGATCATCACGGCCTGGTCGACACCCGGCGTCGCCTTTCTGGCAACCGTCATGCCGTTTACCCCCTACGGTGAAGTGATCGGCGCTTACGTCATGTGCGCCATCGGTTTTATCGTGTTGGGCATGTGCGGTGCGTTCGAACGCCTGGTGCGGCTGATCCCCGGCGGCATCGCTGCTGGTTTGCTCGCCGGCATCCTGCTGCAATTTGGTGTGGCGGCATTTGGTGGCGCCAGCGTCGACCCGTTGCTGGTGATCGTGCTGTTGGCGTCTTACGCCGTGCTGCGTCGCTTCACCTCGCGATTTGCTATGGTCGGGATTCTGCTGATCGGCCTGGTAATGCTGATCGGTCAGGAGCGGATCGACTTGCAGAGCATTCATCTGCAACTGGCTGCGCCGGTCTTTGAAATGCCGCAGTTCTCCATTGCTGCGCTGCTGGGCGTGGCGCTGCCACTATTCGTGATCACCCTGACCGGGCAATACATTCCCGGCATGCTGGTGCTGCGCAATGACGGCTTCAAGACCAGTGCCAATCCGATTATCACCGTCACCGGCCTGGGCTCGCTGATCATGGCGCCGTTCGGTGCGCACGCCTTCAACGTCGCGGCCATCACAGCAGCCATCTGCACAGGCAAGGACGCCCATGAGGACCCATCCAAGCGCTACATTGCCGGGCTGGTGTGCGGTCTGCTCTACGTTACCGTCGGCATCTTCGGGGTCACGCTTGCGACCTTATTCATGGTCTTGCCGCGGGCCTTTATCACCACGCTGGCGGGCCTCGCCTTGCTGGGGGCCATTGGTACCAGCCTGGCCAATGCGATGGCCGATACACGAACCCGTGAGACAGCGTTGATCACGTTCCTGGCAACGGCAGCCAATGTGACCTTGCTGGGCGTGGGCGGCGCGTTCTGGGGGCTGGCGGCGGGCCTGGCGGTTCATGTGTTGATCCATGGTGGGCGCCGGTCGGTGATTGCGGCGTAGCTCGGACGCTTATAGTAAGTCATCCGCATATCGTGGTTCAGACGATACTCTGGGCTGATGATGACCGAGGTCATATTCCCCTTTCAGCAACCTGCTAAGGTCTAAAGCCCCTGAAACTTCCACGGAAGGCTAGATTTCAGTCCCCATGACAACGGATTGATGATCGGAGCATTCACGTTGAAAAGCTGGCACTGTATCGTTGGTATATTGCTAATCACCACCCTTACTTTGTTGATTGAGGTCCCTGTTGATACCTGGCTGACCTCGGCGACCCTGAGCCTGGTCCTCGGTACTACAGCGTTGGTTTATATGGCCGTGTCCTGCCTGTTGGCCAGTCGCTGGCGTGTGGTTGAGAGCCTGTTTGGCGGCCTGGACCGGGTCTATGATTCGCATAAGTGGCTGGGAATTTGGGCTCTGGTATTCGCCACGTATCACTTTGTGTTCAAGGCCAACCTGGACGTGTGGAACAGCGTACCTATTCTGGAGCTTCCCAAGTACTGGACGCGACTGGTACGCCAATTGAGCTACGTCACCTTGGGCCTGATTGTACTGCTCGCTTTAAACCGTAAGATCCCTTACCGCCTTTGGCGCTGGTGGCACAAATTATCCGGCCCGCTGTTTCTGATCGTAATTTTGCATTGGCTGAGCTTCAAGTCACCCATCACCCTGGCCAGTCCTTCAGGCATTTGGTTGATGCTGTTCTGTGGGCTGGGTGTGGTGGCAGCACTCTATAAACTGATGCTCTATCCATTTCTCGCCCGTGCAGGGGAATACCGAGTTACGGCAGTTTCCAGCGACAAAGGCGCGCTACATTTGACACTGGCAACCGTGCATAAAGGGTTTTCCTTCAAGGCCGGGCAGTTCGCTTTTCTGGCGATGAAGCAAAAGGGGCTGCGTGAGCCGCACCCGTTCACCATTGCCAGCGCCTATGAGGCAAATGGGCAAATTGAGTTCGTGATCAGGGCCCTGGGGGATTACACCCAAAAGCTGCGCGAGCAGGTCAAAATTGGCATGCTCGCGGATATCTACGCCCCTTATGGACGCTTTAAGCGCCAGCCCCAGGCCGAACGAGAAGTCTGGATTGGCGCAGGTGTGGGTATTTCACCTTTTATTTCCTGGTTGCAAGACCCGGGCGGCCAAGACTTCGACAAAGCCACCTTGGTCTATTGCTTCAACCCCTCACGGGCCTTCCCGCCCGCCGAACAGTTGCAAGCCATGGCCGAGGTACGTGGAGTGCAGTTCGTAGGCAATGTCGGTGGCGTCGATCAGTTGGCCGAAACCCTGCGTCAGGCAGTAGCCCAGACCGAACCCCACAAGGTTCAGGTCAGTTTCTGTGGTCCCAAGGGGTTACTGGCTCAGGTTCGTGAACTGATGCGTGCCCTCCGGATTCCGGAAGCCAACCTGCACATCGAACTCTTCGAGTTCCGTTGAGCCGGCGGGCTGCCGTTTACTGAGTCGACCCTGGTTTTGTCACCCGATATGAGGGACTCATTTTGTTGACTTCATTGAGTCGCTCTGAGGAAAGTGCGCTTATAGATAGCTTTATCAATCAGCCTTTTCGATGGTCGACGCGAGCGGTAACCAGATGCAAACTTCAAATCCGTTCTGTCGACCTGCTGCAGGCGAAGCCAATACCATTCTCGCGTTGACTCCCTGCACAATGGTTTTGACAATCGCTAACCCCAACCCTGAACCGCTGGCTTCGCTGTTGCCCCGTACAAAACGCTCGGTCAAGCGCTGCAACATCGGCTCAGGCACCGCCGGGCCACTGTTGACCACCTTCAGCAACGCCTGGTCGGTGAGGCTGACCACAATCGGTTGATCCGCTGCGCCGTACTTCAGCGCATTCTCGATCAGGTTGCGTAACAGGATGCCGAAGGCGTCTGGGTCAATGGCCGAGTACACGCTGACCTGGGCTGGCAATTGCAACTCGATCCGATACCCGCGGCTGTGGTTCCACTCATCGACTACATGGGCCAGCAACGGTATCAGGTCCTGGGGCGATTCGGACAATAGCCCGCCACCCTCGGCTTTGGCCAGTTGCATAAGTCTTTCCGAGAGCCGCGCCAGCTCCCGTAACGAGTTTTCAATCTTCATCGCACGCACTCGCAACGGGCCTTCGGGCGCTTCCTGGCACAGCCGTTGAGTCTGCGCTAGCGTCGCGGCCAGTGGCGTGCGTAGTTCGTGGGCACTATTGGCGGTAAAGCTGCGCTCGGCCTCCAAGGCTTTGCGCAAACGCTCCAGCAGATGGTTGACCGCATCGGCCAATGGATCGATTTCTGCAGGCAGGCGCTCCACTTTAATTGGCGACAGATCACCCACACCGCGAGCCTCCACAGCACGACGATAGGCCAACACGCTGCGCAGACTGATGCGCACAAACAACCAAGTGCCCAACAGGCTGATGGGAATCAGCGCCAATAACGGCAACAACAAGGCAAACAAGGCTTCCCGCGCAGCTTCACGGCGATGGTCAAGGGGTTCGGCGATCTCAATGAACACCGTTTCCCGCAGCGCGCTGGCGCCATACAGACGGTATTTTTTAGTGGTGGAAAAACCTTCAGCCGGTTGCTTGTTGAAAATCTTCGGGTTGGCGTCGTGGGACTGCATCAGGATCTCACCCTTGGCATTGCGCACCAGGTACGTCAGGTATTCCTTGTGCATTTTCAGGGTGGCCACGTGCTGTGCCTCACGGGGTTCTTCCCGGTTGCTGATTTCCAGCACGGCCAGGGGCAGGATGCGTTGCGCGGTCTCTTCCAGTGCGCTGTCGAACGCCTCGTTCAACTCATGTTGCACCACCAGCCAGGCGCCAACGGTCGCCCCCAGCCAGAGCAAGGTCATGCCCAGGGTTAACCCCAGGCCAAGACGCTTTTGCAGGCTTGAAGACGACTTCATGCGGACATCAACCGGTAACCCATCCCGCGCACGGTTTCAATCAGCTCGCGCCCCAGTTTTTTACGTAGGCGACTGATGTAGACCTCAATGGTGTTGCTCTCGATTTCGGCGCCAAAGGCGTACAAGCGTTCTTCGAGCTGCGATTTGGACAGCAGCGCACTGGGGCGCTGGACAAACGCTTCGAACAGCGCCCACTCGCGGGACGTCAGGTCCACGGTCGCACCGCAGCGATGTACCGTACGGGCACTCATATCGACCTGCAAATCGCCGAGTTTGATCTGCGGATTGGGGTTGCCGCTGTAACGTCGGGCCACTGCGGCCACACGAGCCGAGAGCTCGAACAGGTCGAACGGTTTGACCAGGTAGTCGTCGGCCCCGGCGTTGAGGCCGGCGATACGATCGGAAATCTGATCCTGGGCGGTCAGGATAATCACCGGGGTGACGTCCCCCGCTGAGCGCTGCTGACGCAAAAAGTCCAGGCCGCGACCGTCCGGTAACATCAGGTCAAGCAGGATCAAGTCGTAAGGCGTGGTGCGCACGCTGTTGCGCGCATGGTCCAGGCGCTGCACCCAGTCCACGGCATGGCCGTCATCGGCGATCTGCTCGCGCACTGCCTCCCCCAGTCCAGGTGCATCCTCGACCAATAAAACTCGCATCTGGCACCTCCTGTGATGGTTGTCGTGCAACACCTTAATTGCCTTACCTGACGTGAATCTGAAGATTCAGTTGGTTGTCAGGAATGCACCTTAGGGTATGCCTCAGATGCCACCCCCCGCAGGAGACAGATCATGAAAACAGGCTTTATTGCCAGTACCGCGCTGTTGAGCTTGTTGCTCAGCGGTTATGCCCTGGCCGATGACGACTGCAGCGACCCGGTCAGCGACTGGCAACCGCGCGAAACCTTGCGTCAGCAGGTGGAGCAGCAATACGGCTGGAGCGTGCAGCGCATCAAGGTCGACGACGGTTGCTACAAGCTCAAGGGTGCTGACCGCAAGGGCAACGCTATCGAAGCTCGCTACGCGCCGGCCTCTCTGCGTCTGCGCACGTTGCAGATCAATTTTCGCGACGATGGCGACGCCGGGGATTATCTCGTCAGCCGTCCCCCTGAGTGATCGCCCCCGCCCGAGAACTGATTTTTTCCAGGCCTTTCAGGTTGCTGTCAGCCAGCAGGTCCAGGCTCTCGCCACAACACTCAAACAGGACACTCCCATGAAAAAAATCATCGCTGCAACCTGCCTCGTCGGTGCCATTGTCCTGCCGGGCCTGGCCCAGGCCCGTGAAGTGACGCTGACCACCCAGCTCAAGGACTACAGCGCAAACGATGCGTATCTGGCGATCTACGTCACCGACGCCAATGGCCAATACCAGAAAACCCTGTGGGTGGCCGGCAAGAAGGCCAAGTACTACCGGCACTTGACCGACTGGGCTCGTGGGAGCGGGATGAAGCCGAGCGAATTTGACGGGGTCAGCGGGGCCAGTGTCGGCAGCGGGCGCACCCTCAAAGTCAGCGTTGAACTGGCAGACACCTTGATCGATGCCGGGTATCAGATCCGCATCGACAGCGCCGTCGAGGACAAGCGTGATGCCCGCGCCGATGTCAGCGTACCTCTGACTTCCAAGGGCGCAGGCAAACCGGTGACCGGCAGTACCTACGTCGAGTCCTTTACTTACGATCTGTAGCACCTGCCATTTCTGGAGGCTGAACATGCTTCGCCAGTTTCATTCACTGCCCGGCCTGATCGCTGCCCTGTTGGTCATGCTGTTGGCCATCAGCGGTGCGGTGTTGTCCGTTGATCCGGCCCTGGAACGCCTGCACAGCACGTCCACCGCTGTCGGGCATCTCAACGTTGGCCAGTTGGCCGGGCGTGTTGCCAGCCACTTCCCGGGCGTGGAGCAAATCCAGCGCACAGCGTCCGGCACGGTCATCGTCTACTACAACCAGAACGGTCAGGCCGGGGCCGAAAAGGTTGACCCACTGACCGGCCAGGGCCTCGCGCCCTACGAGCCCTCGGCCTTCTCATGCTGGATGAAAGACCTGCATCGCTCGCTGTTTCTGGGCACACCGGGCCACGGGGTGTCGGGCGCCGGGGCGCTGTTCATGTTGATGCTGTCGGTGTCCGGCGCGCTGTTGCTGGCCCGGCGCCTGGGCGGCTGGAGAAATCTGCTCCGGCCACTGCAGGGCACCTTCAACCAGCGCTGGCACGCGCAAGTCGGGCGCCTGGCAGTGCTCGGGCTGCTGCTGTCGGCATTGAGCGGGCTCTATATGTCGGCCACTACCTTCGGCTTGATCTCCGACGGCAGTCAGAGTGAACCGGCCTACCCCGCCCACGTCAGCGCCGGCTCGGCTTTGCCAGTGGCGAACCTGCAAGCCTTGCAGGCCACCGACCTGAACGACCTGCGCGAACTGGTTTACCCAAGCCCAGGTAATCCGCAGGACGTGTTTTCCCTGCGCACGGCTCAAGGCGATGGCTACGTGGACCCGGCCAGCGGTGCTTTGCTGTCCTATCAAACCCACGACTCGATGCACAACGTTTACGAATGGATCTACCGGTTGCACACCGGTGAAGGTCTTTGGTGGCTGGGTCTACCGCTCGGGCTCTGCGCCCTCTGTGTACCGTTGATGAGCGTGACCGGCATTCTGCTGTGGTGGCGCCGCCGCAAGGCCGGCCCGAACATCCGCCACAACAGCCCCGCCCAATCCGCCGACAGCGTGATTCTGGTGGGCAGTGAAAACAACAGCACCTGGGGCTTTGCCAAAACCTTGCATGAAGCCTTGCACCTGGCCGGACACCGGGTGCATAGCGCGGCGATGAATCAATACGCCAACGACTACGGCAACGCTCAACGCGTGTTCATCCTTACCGCGACCCACGGCGACGGCGACGCACCGGCCTCGGCCTCGCAGTTCCTGGCACGACTGACAAAAGTCGGCCTCAAACCCGGCCTGCCATTTGCCGTGCTGGGTTTGGGTGACCGGCAGTTTGCGCAGTTCTGTCAGTACGCCCATCAGGTGCAAGACGCCATGTTACAGGCCGGTGGTTCGTCGTTGCTGGGGCTGGAAACCGTCAACCGTCAGTCCTCTCAGGAGTTTGCTCGCTGGGGCCATGCGTTGGGCGAAGTACTGGGGCATGACCTGCTACTGGTCCATGCCCCGCAGCGGCCGCACACCCATCAATTGGAGCTGACGGAGCGCATCGTCTACGGCGAACAGGTGAATGCGCCGACCCACGTACTACGCTTCAAGGCACCCGACGAGATGCCGGGCTTTCTGGCCGGTGACCTGGTTGGGATTTTTCCTCCGGATAGCCCGGTCCCGCGTTTTTACTCGCTGGCCAGCAGCTCAGAAGACGATGTGCTGGAGATCTGCGTACGTAAACACGAAGGTGGCGTGTGCTCGGAATTTCTTCATGGCCTGAACATCGGCGCGTCGATCGAAGCCTTTATCCAGCCCAACCCGCAATTTCGTCCGGCGTCGGGCGCGCACCCGGTGATTCTGATCGGCGCCGGTACCGGCATTGGTCCCCTGGCCGGTTTTATCCGCAACAACAAGGCCCGACATCCCATGCACTTGTATTGGGGCGGGCGCAACCCGGCCTCGGATTTTCTCTACGAACCGGAGCTTAACCGTTACCTGGCAGACCGGCGCCTGACCGTATTGCGCGCAGCTTTTTCCCAGGTGCAGGACCGCAGTTACGTGCAAGACCGGCTGATCAGCGATGCCCTGGCCTTGCGCCGGCTAATTGAAAAAGGCGCCCAAGTGTTGGTGTGTGGCAGTCGCGAGATGGCCAAAGGCGTGATGCAAGCCCTGGATGAAGTACTGGCGCCGCTCAACCTGAGCGTGCTGATCCTCAAGGCACAAGGACGCTACCGTGAAGATGTCTACTGATGTGCAACGCTACAGCCTCAACGGCGAGACCATGGGCACCCGTTACACCGCGTTGTTCTATGCCAGTGTCGGGATCGATACCGACGAGATCGGCCTTAGCCTGGCACGTGCCGTGGGCCGGGTGGACCAGCAAATGTCCACCTGGAAACCCGACTCCGACCTCAACCGCCTCAACACGGCGCCCGAGCAGCAATGGCTGTCTGTGCCCAAGGAGCTGACCACGGTGCTGTCCGCCGCGCTGCGGGTCAGTCAGCAATCGAGCGGTGCCTTCGACATCGCCGTCGGTGATCTGGTGGACGCCTGGGGGTTTGGTCCCGGCGAACAATCAGTCACGGAGCCGGCGCTCGGTACGATGCCATCGCGAACCAGGCTGTCCGCCAGCGCAGCGCTGGTGGTTGACCCGCAACGCAATCAAGTGCGTAAACGTGCGCCGCTCAACCTTGACTTGAATGGCATCGCCAAGGGGTTTGGCGTCGATGAACTGGCCCGCTGCCTGGAGGGCTTTGGCATCGCCTGCTACCTGGTTGGCATCGACGGCGAGATGCGCGCCCGTGGCGTCAAACCTGATGCTCAGCCCTGGGTCGTGGCCATTGAAAAACCCTGTCGGGGCGTGCGGGAAGTCATGGGTGTGATGGAACTCAGTGATGCCGCCATCGCCACGTCCGGGGACTACCGACACTGGGTCGATGTGAGGGGGCAGTCCTATGCCCACACCATGAACCCGGCCACCAGCGCACCGTTGTGCAACCTGCTCGCGGCCGTCACCGTGGTGGCGGCCTCGTGCATGCTCGCCGATGCTTGGGCCACGGCGCTGATGGTGCTGGGCGAAATCGAAGGCCCACGCCTGGCGCAGGCGCGCGAGATGGACGCGTTGTTCGTACTGCGCGACGGTAAACAGTTCAAGGAAATATCCATTGTCGGTGGCCAGTTGCAGGCGCAGATTGAAACGCGCTGAGTCCCCTTGCCGAGCGAGCGTTTTTACAAACGGTCTTATCCGCACAATGACAGTGAGTCACGTTAAACCATGAAATTCATGCATAGACATACCGAGTCTCACCGCAGTGATCGTATCGGCTGGCTTCGCGCCGCCGTCCTGGGGGCCAACGACGGAATCGTCTCCACCGCCAGTCTGTTGATTGGCGTCGCTGCCGCCAACGCCACTCACTCAACCCTGCTGGTCACCGGGATGGCGGGGCTGGTGGCGGGAGCCATGTCCATGGCTGCGGGCGAATACGTCTCCGTGCATTCTCAGGCGGATACCGAACGGGCGGACCTGTCCCGGGAACGGGCCGAACTGGCGAGCGACCCAAAGGCCGAACACACCGAACTGGCCAATATCTACAGGCATCGCGGTGTATCACCCGAACTGGCGCATCAGGTTGCCGACCAATTGATGGCCCATGACGCCCTCGGCTCCCACGCCCGGGACGAACTGGGTATCAGCGAAGCGCTCACCGCCAAACCGCTACAGGCCGCTCTCGCCTCGGCCGCCAGTTTTGTGGTTGGCGCAGCCTTGCCGTTGGCGGTGATTTTCATCGCGCCACCGCAGAGTGTTGTGCCGTGGATTTGTGGTATGTCGCTGGTGTTTCTCGGGGGGCTGGGGGCCATCGCCGCCAAGGCCGGGGGCGCCAGGGTCATGATCGGCGCCTGGCGCGTGACGCTTTGGGGCGCCCTTGCCATGGGCATTACAGCGTTGGTGGGGGCGTTGTTCGGAGCGGTGGTTTAGTTCGCGCCGGAAACCACGATCAAGTGCTGGCGCAACAACGCGGTCAGCCGATCAGCCAGCGACACCGACTGAACCGGGAGCGCATGGCTGCGCTAGCCAGGTTGTTCATTTCCTATCCGCACGAGCTACATATATATCCTTATCCCATAACTAGCCTCGGCGCTAGAACTCAATGCAGTAGCCGGGTGCGGTAATTGCGCACGTCCGGATCTATACGGGTAACGGAAGACATAACTAGTCAGAGACTTGATCCTTGTCATATTTGTGAGCGTATTCAGGTTTATATTGTCCGTGTTTGCCAAGCAACCCAATTTGCCACGCAATCCACGAAGTCCCAGAAAAAAGCGGAGTATTATTATGAGTGGCTACAACGCAGTATTGGCAAGAAATACGAAAAATGCTGCAAGAAGTATAGGTCCATATTCACAAACTGTAGCGTTCTCTCATTATAACAACCTGTCAGCTCAATTGCCGATCGACCCAAAATCTGGGAAATTGGTAGCTGGTGGTGTAAAAGAGCAGGCGGGGCAATGCTTTGAAAATATCAAGGCAATTCTAGAAAGTATCGACCATGTTATGGATGATATTGTTAAAGTCAGCATATTTCTTAAGAATATTTCAGATGTTGACGCTGTAAATAAAGTTTATGCAACATTTTTTTCTGGCTATGTTCCTGTACTGACGACCGTCGCAGTTGCCGCCCTACCTATGGATGCCTTGGTGCAAGTTGAAGCACTTGTGTCGAACGGCGAGGGTACAATTCCAAACGCGCCACAGGCAGGCGATCTAGTAAAGACTACAAAAAATACGGAAAACGCACCAGTAAGCTCTCTGTCTACGCAAACTGTAGCGTTCTCTCATTATAATAACCTTTCAGCCCAATTACCTATCGACCCAAAATCTGGGAAATTGGTAGCAGGTGGTGTGAAAGAGCAGGTCGGTCAGTGCCTGAAGAATGTCAAGGCAATTTTAGAAAGTATCGACGTTCCTTTTGATGACATTGTTAAAGTAAATATTTACCTTAAAGATCTCTCGGATATTGAAGCTGTAAACGAAGTTTACACAACATTTTTCCCAGACTCAGCTATCGCTAGGACCGTAGCCTATGTTCCTGCACGGACGGCAATTGCAGTTTCAGCTTTGCCTATGGATGCTTTGGTACAAATCGAAGTAGTTGTGTCACACGGGGATGGCACACCACCGCAAATTGTTGAAGATAGACATGGCCTCGTCATCAGGGCAAACAATACAGAAGACGCACCAAAAAGCGCTCTATCTACACAAACGGTAGCTTTTTCTCATTACAACCACCTCTCAGCTCAATTGCCTGTAGACCCAAAAACGGGTGAAGTGGTTGGCGGTGGTGTAAAAGAGCAGGCTGGGCAGTGCTTGAAAAACATCAAGGCAATTGTGGAAAGTATCAACCACGTTATGGGTGATGTGGTTAAGATAAATATCTTCCTCAAAAATATCGAAGATATTGATGCTGTAGATGAGGTTTACACAACATTCTTCCCAGGCGGTATTCCTGCACGAAGGACAGTGGGTGTATCAGCTTTGCTTCAAGATGCTTTGATCCAAATCGAAGCAGTTTTGTCACACGCTGAAGGCACGCCTCCAAACGCATAACAGACATTTATTTGTCAGCGCAGAAACCGCCATGGGTACTTATTAGTGCCGGCGGTTAATGCGAGATCGCATGTGAAATTATAAAAAGGAAACTGGAAATAGTGTCCAGCTTCCTTTTTTAATAGTGCGAATATTGTACTAAATGGCACATCTAAAACTAAATTCCCCCCCCCGTTTTTCTAGGCGCTGGAACTGTCCATTGCAGGTCGGAAGCAGTCCTCTGCGATCGTCCGTTTCTGGCCGAAAGGGGTCCGTTCTCTAACAACATCATCCTACCCCGCACTCACCCCCCCCCCACACAATTGGCATCGACCTCTGAAAGCGAGCACTATCGAATCTTCCTGACGACCGACGCCGGGCAGGACGCTGACGACGCGGTTGATGCTGACACCCCGATCGTTCCGTCCCTGCAAAAACTGGCGGATGAAGGCATCGGTCCGCAGTAACGGCTTCACCCCCCGCATCGAGTCGATGATCGGTGCGTGCTTTGCTGACAGAGCGGGTCAACCCTGAAAAATCTGTAAATTTTTGCCGGTACTGCTGAAGATGCCATCCGTGTCAGGCTTTCGGCAGTCGTCCACGGGGAAAACAGTGCCAACCATCACCTGGCACCTTGTGTGGCTATCGAAATCGTTCACCGCTGATTACGCTTTTTGACCGACAGGCATCCGTTCGAGCCTGAGCGTCGGCATGGACGGCCGAGTGCAAGCGTTTACCTCGTGGTCATGACCTCGATGGGCAGGCGCAGTACCTAACGCACCAGGATTTAAAGCGATTGAGCATGAACCCAAGTAAAGATTCAACATTTGCCTATCAGGCCGTTTACCGCTATCTCGTCGAACTGATCGAAGCCGCGAGCCCTGAGGGAGAGCAGAAACTGCCTTCGCTGCGCCAATTGGCGCAGCGTTTGAACGTGTCGGTGTCCACGACTAAATACGCCTATTCATTGCTGGAAGACCAGGGACGGATCTACGCCAGGCCCAAGCTCGGCTACTACATCAAGGCGATGCCCACCGCGCTGCTCAACGAAGACTCGCCCAACCTGCTCGACAACGTCTTCGCCAATGCCCGGCAACCCGGCATGCTGGCGCTCAGCAGCGATGCCCCGGCGATGCTGCTGTCGCTGGAGAACCCGTTGCTGATGACAGAGCGAGAGCTGATGCGACAATATCCGCGCTCCCATGCACCGCTCTACCAGCCGTTTGGCGAAACCGAATTGCGCAGTGTCCTGGCGGATCGCTACACCCGTTCGACGACGTGCTACTGGCGCGCCGAACACGTGTACATCGGCTCCGATCTGCGTAGCGTGCTGGAAATATCCCTTGAAGCCCTGAACCTCATGGGCACCGTGGCGCTGGTCGAGTCCCCGTGCTCCTGGGCCATTTTGCGGCAACTGCACGCGGCCAAAATCCGCGTGATCGAAATGCCGTTGGGCGACGATGGGCGCTTCGACTTGCATCAAGTCCAGGAGCTGTTGCAGCGAGAGCCGATCAGCCTCGCGGTGTTGTCGTCCACCGTGAGCATTCCTCACGGCAGCCTGATGCCGGCTGAAGACAAGCAATTGATCTGTCGCTGGTTGGCGGAGCGCCGGATCTGGCTGTTCGAGAATGACAGCTATGGAGAATTCAGTTTCGAGCCCAATGCCACGCGTTACCGCGACTTTGCCGACCCGCAGCGTTTGCTGGTGTTTTCGACGTTCGACAAGATCATCGGCTCGGAAGCTCCATACGGCTATGTGCTCAGTCGGTTCCAGGGACCTGAGCTGCACCGCTTGTTTCTGGAGCGCGCCTTTCGCTTGTCGCCGATTCGGCAAAAAGCGATTGCCAAGTTATTCGCCACGCGCCGGATCGACCAGCACACTCAGATGCTGCGCAGCATGCTGGTCGATCGCATGCAGCGTATGAAAGACATGCTGTACGAACACACCGAAGGCCAGTTGCGGGTTGTGGCCCCCCGGGGTGGCGCAGCGTTCTGGATCGAGGCCACGCACCCGGTGAATATGCGCCGGGTGTTCGAGCGCCTGTTGGCCAAACGCATCGTCATCGCTCCCGGCGAAATATTCAGTCAGCAGGGTGCGTGGCAGCACCACTTGCGCCTGAGCTACACCATCGACTGGAGCAAGGACATCGTCCATGCGCTGAAGATGCTGACCCAGGCCATTCAAGATGAGAGCTGAATGTCAGGCGTTCAGTTGACGCCATAGCAATGCTTGGGCTCGGGGAAGGTGCCGTCGCGCACCTGCGCGGCAAATTCTTCGCAGGCCTGGCTGATCAGTGCGCCGATATCGACATATTGTTTGACGAAGCGTGGCACATGGTCACCCCCGAGCCCCAGCATGTCTTCGGTCACCAGCACTTGGCCGTCACAGGCCGGTGAGGCACCGATGCCGATGGTCGGTACCGGCGAAAAGTCGGTCACCCGGCGCGCCACCCCTTCGGCGACGCCTTCCAGCAACAAACTGAAAGCGCCGGCCTGCAGGTGTGCGCGAGCATCAGTCTCGATGGCCAGGGCCGCAGCTTCGCTCATGCCTTGGGCCTTGAAACCACCCATGGCGTGAACGTATTGCGGCATCAGGCCGATATGCGCCATCACCGGTATGCCGCGCTTGACCAGGAACTCGACTGTGTCGGCGAGGACCGCGCCGCCCTCCAGTTTGATGGCGTCGCATCCGGTGCGCGCCAGCACCTGCGCGCAGTTGCGGTACGCCTGCTGTGGCGACTCCTGATAACTGCCGAACGGCATGTCGGCGATCACACAGGCCAGTCGTGTACTGCTGACCACGGCGCGGGTATGAGCGATGGTTTCGTCCAGGCTCATGTCGAGGGTAGAGGTACGGCCGTAGCCGACCATGGCGGTCGAATCACCGACCAGGATGAAGTCGACGAAAGGGTCCATCAACTTGGCGATAGAGCTGGTATACGCGGTCAGGGAGACAATTTTCCGTTGTCCCTTCATAGCGACCAATTGGGGAACGGTCAGTCGTTTGGTTCGGGTATGCAGGCTCATGGCTCTCTTCCTTGTTGAGCCCCGATGTCGGGGCTGTTTGTGGTTACAACCAATCTTTCTCCCATCCACGCCAGGCGTTGTAATCGGCGTTGATGCGTTCGATCAACGGGTGCAGCAGAAACACCGCACCCGGTGAACTGTTCAGGTCAACGGTGGGGGCAATCCTTGCCCCTTCACCGAAACGGAACCTGGCGTTATGAAAACTCGATAAAGCTTCCAGGCGATGGCGAACATGGCTCTGGGCGAACAGCCCGGGCTTGTGCGCGATAAGGTTCAGACCCCGGGCGTGTTGCAGCAGACGATAACGTTTGGGCCACTGGGCCAGGCGTGAAGGCTCCAGATAGCTGAGGCAGGTCAGCGCCACCTGATCGTTGCCGGTAGCCGCTTGCAGGGCGGGCGGGCAAGCCAGCCCCGACAGACGTGCGCCGGTTTCCAGCAGACGCGGGCCGTCGGCGGTCAGGATCAGCTCGGTATGCGCCGGGCCATGGACAATGCCCAGCGCGTCGAGCACCCCTTCCACATACTCGATCAGTTGCGGCAGCTCCCGGGCCTCTGCCGGCAGCAGGTCCTCGCGGTCATAGATTTTCCGGCCGTCGCAGGTAACGGTCTTGGAGCACTTCCAGACGTCGGTGATCCAGTGCTCGCCCTGATGGCTGACGCTGTTGATCACATATTCGGCGCCTGTCAGGTATTCCTGTAACAGCACCGCTTTGTTGCTGAGCATCATCAGGTTGGTCGCGCCGAGGATCGACTCGATGGCGGTCTGTAGCTGAAGCGCATCGTGGCAGATGAACACATTGTCCGAGCCGGCACTGTCCAGCGGTTTGGCGACCACGCTGGCGCCGCCCCGGGCCTTGAACCAGGCCAACGCCCGGGCCATCGAGTGAGTGCGCAACTGCGCGGCCACCGGCAAACCGGCGTCAGCCACACGTTCGGCCATCAACGACTTGTCGCGACGGGCGGCCGAGGTCGCCGGATCGTTGCCGGGCAAACCCAGCCTCGCGGCCAGCAAATCCGCCAGTTCGACGCCAAACTCACTGCCGGTCAGCACGGCCGCCGGATGCTGCGCGGCGAGTTTGAGCAGCAAGGGTTCGAGGCCTTCCTCGGCGAGGCTGTAGTCCTCGGCAAACAGGCTTTTCGGGCAACTGGCGGCGAAGGCCGCGGGCATGTCCCCTCGCGAACGCACATGCAGCAAGCGGCGCTGCCCGGTGAGCGACTGGGCCAGCAGGGCACCGGTGGAGTAAGCGTCGACCAGAATCAACGGCGCGTCGCTGGAATCAATGCAAGGGTTGGTCATAACGGTTCACCGTGTGATGCAACATCTGAAACAGTTCGGAGGAGCTGATACCGGGGCCATCCACCGACCAGCCGCTGGCGCGTGGCAAGGGCAGGCCGCCGATATTGCCCCAGCGAAGTGCGCCCTTGTCATCGATACGGGTGGTGGCGCGGCCGGGGTTGTCCGGGTGCAGGCAGTAGGGAATGTCCAGCAAGCCACGGGCGAACGCCTGAATCAGTGCCACGCCGATGTCGGCATGTAGGTTCAGCACGGTTTCCACTAGGCGCTGGGCTTCGAAAACGGTTTCCTGGTAGTACCCGGCGCTGGCCGGGTCGATGGGCGTAAGGTCTCCCGCGGCTACTTCGGCGGTCATGCGCAAGGCATCGAGGTTGTCATCGACCGATGGAATTTGCCGTGACTCGGCGATGGTCTTGACGATCAGACGCTCGCAACCGGCGGCCCGGGTCAGGTGCGCGCTGTCGCAAATTAGCCAGCGGGCGCCATGCGCCGTGGTCGGGAACACCCCCATGTAGGAATACACCACGACGTGCCAGTGATCGCCGTCTAGGTAATCGGCGGCGAGTTCGCGCAACGCTTGCAAGGCGCCGAAATCCTGGGCCATCGAGGTGCCTTGGGCATAGCTCAGTGACACCCCGCGCACACCGTGCTGACGGAAGAACAGCGCCTCGAGCAAAGTCATGGCGATCAGCATCGACGGCGGGCACAGCTGACCCAGCAGGCAACCGCCGAAACTCTCAATGTGCGGATGCGCGGTGGCGCCGGCCAATAACCGGCAGCTCTGCGCCCAGGCGCTGACGGCTTCGGCCAGCGGCAAGCGGCTGTAGGGCATGCAATACGACACCGGCCCGCCTTCCGTGGCATCCAGGCCCAGGGCCGCCAGACGCTGGAACACGTTCTGCGGTTTGGCGGTGCCGTGGCGGATCTGGATTGGAAACTGCGCCCCATAGAGCCCATCGAGCATGCTGCGCACGGCCTCGATCGGGTGGCTGATGATTGGGAAACCGTTCATCGGGCTCGAACTGTTGAGGCATTGCAGGGCGCTCTGGTAATCGCCGACGCGGGTGTAGCTGTCCAGCGTGATGGTGCCGATGGCCGCACAGGGCAGGGCGGCCACGCGCTCGAGCCCGGCGCGCATCTGTTTCAGTGCGCCAAAGCCCATGCGCGGTTGCACCACCAGCTCGTCCCGGGCGCGGGCACGCTCGATGAATTGTTGAAAATGACCCCCGTTGAACACTGTCATGCCTCAGCGTCCCGAGACCAGTTCAACCACGGTTTTCCCGGTGGCCGGGTCATAGCGGCTGATGCGACCCTTGTGCGGGTCGCCAGCGCGGACGCGGGCAATCAGTGTGGCGTCGCTGTCGAAATCAATCCGTTGATGGTCATACAAATTGCGCAATGCCGGCAGCGGCAGGCCGCTGATCCGGGTCAGCCACTGGCTCAAAATCGGGTCGTTACGTTGGCCCGAGAGCACTTGATGCAGGCCATCGAGATCGACCAAACGTTGCGGATGGCACAATCCGATAAAGCCTGACAGCTCGCGGCCACGGTCGACGAACGGTGCGAACTGCATGCAGACCAATTGCGTCTCATCGAGCCCGAACGCCTGCTCGGCGAAGCGCGTGGCGAGATTGCGGCGTGCTTGCATGCCTTGAGCATCGGCATAGGCAGCCATTGCCAGATCGATCAGGCGCTGAGGCATTTCTTTCTTGCGCATCAAGCCCTGCGCCAGCTCCAGGTATTCGGCAATACCCTGGTTATAGGTCCGGCCCTGGACGTACTCGGCCTTGAGACCGCGAAAGTGCGCCATCAGCATCGGGTTGGCACAGTCCGACTCGGTGAAGCTGAACGCCAGTTCCTCGAAGCGGAAGTCGAGGAACTCGGTAATCAGCTCCCAGTGATCCTCGACCTTGTAGCTGACCAGGTCATAGATGCTGATAAACGCCGGATCGGCATTGTCATCGCCGCAGGCCACGCGTCGTTCGTCTCGCTGGTGGTCGAAGCCTTCGCCAAACAGTTCGATGAAATACGTCTGGGCCACGCCGTCCAGCGCTTGCAGCAAGCCACGGAAACCCTGACGACGGCATTCGTCGACGTTCAGGCCCAGCCGCTGCGCCAGGCGCATGATCCAGGTGAAATAGTGCTTTTGTTCCTTGCGCGAGTCGCCGGTGACGACCGCGTTGACGCCACCTTGCCACCAGGCGGCCCGGCCGTAGAAGTCCGCTACCGCCAGGTTGCAACTGTTGCAAAAGGTCGGCCGGCCGTCTCCAGCGGTGCGATGGCCATTCATCAATACGTCGAAGCGGTTCATCGCTTGAACATCGTCCGGGAACGGCAAATGCCGCTCGAAAGGACGGATCTGGCGGTGGTCGACTACCAGCATTTCTACGCGAGGGTCGTCGAACAGGTGCAGGGCGCGGTAGACCCGATCGATGTTCGCCATAACCGCATCCGGCACGCCGGCATGGCGCATGTTGGCGATGCGCAACTGGAACGTGCGGCCATGCAGGACCGACAGGTGCAACTGCGTCGCACGCAACATGGCCACGGTGTAGGAGCTGTCTTTGCCGCCGCCGTAGGCGACCATCAACTTGTAACCGGTCAGCCCGTCGAGGCCGCCGGCAGCGTCTATCAGGCGCTCGCCCAGGGTGGCGACGGCGCGACGTTCGTCGGCACAGAAATAATGATTGAGCTGACCCAGCAATGGCTCATCGTTCAAAGCCTGGGACGTGGTGAAGTTCATAGCGGTTCGGCCTGGAATTGGAAGGTCTGAGTGGCGTGGTGGATGTCGTTTTCAGTGGCGACTTCGCTACCTCCGACAAAAATGAAGCGTCCGCTGTGCAGCGCGTCATAGCTGCCACCGGCTTCGAGGACTTGCCCCGGTTCGGGCAACAGTTCGCGCCACAGATTGGGCAGCACTGCGCGCAACGATTCGGCCTGCACGACCTTGCACGGCAAACGCGCCGGTTTGGGAATCACCAGCCAGCCGCCGCTCGGGTCGTGGCTGATGGCCGGTACTGGCACCTGGTCGCCGGCCAGGCGGCGCAGCCAGTGTTCGTACAGATTGACGCCAAACACCTTGTTGATCAGGTGCGGCACTTCGCTGCCGCCGACGCGCGCGCCGATTTCGAGGAATACCAGCGAGTCGTCGGGCTCGACGAAAATTTCCAGGTGGAACGCCGTGCAGCGCAGGTTCAACGCCCGCAGGCATTGCTCGCTAAAGGCTTCGATGCGGGTGCGCAGCGCCGACGCCTGGACGATTACCGAGCCCAGCGGTTGGGCCTGGGCGAAATCCAGGCAGCTGTTGATGTAACGCGAGACCACTTGAAACGGCACGCTGCCATCGACGTCGGCGAAACCATCAATATGGTAGGTCTGGCCGTGCATGAAGCCTTCGATTTCATAACGCGACAGGTCGATGTCACTCAGCAGGTTGCGCAGCGCTGATTCGTTTTCAACCTTTTCCACCCCCATGCTGGCGGCGCCGTCCACCGGTTTGACGATGACCGGGTAACCGATTTCGCGGGCAAAGTGCACGGCCTGTTCCACCGACTGGCAACGCGCAAATGGCGGTACGGGCAGGCCTTGGGCCTGGAGGATTTCCTTCATGCGCGCCTTGTCGCGGTACACCGCCACTTCGTCTGGACCGTGGCCCGGGATGTTCAGGGTCTGACGGACCTGGGCGGCGATTTCCAGGGTGAACTCCGACAGTGCGATCAACTGGTCCACCGGGCCCACCCGGTCGATGACTTCCTGCACCGCGCCCAGCAGTTGCTCGTATTGATTGACGTCGCCAACCTGCACTTGATGGGCAATGTGCTGCACCGGGGCGAGCACGCCCTCGGCGCCGGGTCCGTCGACCACGTAGCTGATCCGGTGCTGCTGATGGTCGAAGAAATCTTCGTAGCGGGTCAGTTCGTTGTCCCAGCGGCGTTCGTCACGAAAGCGCGGCCAGCGATTGACGATAACGATATGCATCGTAGTAATCCTTTGAATGAGCGAAGACAGCCGTGGTCGGGGTTAACCCCAGGACGTCACGCTGTTGACGGGAGCAGGTTCAGCATCGGGCTGGGCGTGCAGCGTGCCCAGGTAACCGCTGAAGGCTTCGATGGCGTCGGGGCCGACGAACACCTGGTTGTAACCGGCGTCCATCAAGGGCTGCCGGACCGCCAGGGTTTCATCTTCGGAGGTGGTCAACTTGCCGCCGATCACGCAGGGCATATGCGGGTGCAACCGGCGCACCTGGCGGATCAGTTCCAGGCCCTGGGAATAACCGTGGCCATTGACGCTGCTGACCACCAACAGTTGGGTGCGGAACTGCTCAAGGGCGGTGAGTACGGCATCCACCGGGGTGCAACTGCCGAGGTTCTTCACGCTCAAACCGTGCTCGGCCAGCCACAGTTGCAGGTACACCAGGTTCCACATGTGCGAGTCGGATTCGACCGTTGCGATCAGGCAGTGCGGGAGGGTTTTCATCGGGACGCCTCCATGGCGAGTGACGGACCATCCAGGGCAATACGAAAACGCCGAGTGGTGAGGATAAACAGCAAGGTACCGGGCACGGTCAGCACGAGTGCGAGGACCAGGATCAGCACCTGCACGCCATAAACGTGGCCGACGCTGGCGGTCAACAGCCCGCCCAGTGGGTAGGAAAGCAGGTTGACCAGGTAAAACGGCCCCATGACTTTGCCCAGGTGTGCCGCCTCGATCGCCTTGATCCGCTGCGTACGGTTGAACACGTTGAACAGTGCGCAACCGGCCATCGCCAACAGAAAGCTCAAGGCATAGAGCAACACGCCGCTGGCCACGCCCATGCAGATCAGGCCCAGGCACAACAGGGCGAAACCCAGCGCGCCAAGCCGATAGATCGACATGCGCGCCAACAGACGAGGCACCAGGATAAAATTCAACAGACCGAGGGCACCGGCACCGGCATTCATCAGGCCAAAGACACCATCGGCCGCACTGAATACCCCGCTGATGACGAACGCGTTGGCGCTCAGCACGGCGGCAAAGGCCAGGTTGATGGTGAAGTTGAGCGCAGCCAGCGACAGCACCGGCGGATTGCCGAGCAACAGGCGCCAACCGAGGGCCAGGTCTTTGAAAACACTGGTGGGGCGATTGGCGGAACGCGCGGTCGGCAGGCCTTTCCAGAACATCGCCGCGGCAAACAGTGCCGCCGCCGCGAGCCCCAGCAGCAGGCGCTTGTCGGCATACATCGCCAGCCCCGCCGCCAGCGCCGGGCCGAGGGCCATGGCCAGTAGCTCCATGTTCTGCACCAGCGACTGGCAGTGCGCCAGACGTTCGGGGCCGGCGATCAGGGGCACGCTTTTTTCAACGGCCATGCGCACCGGGGCCATCAACACCGACAACACGATGCCGTTGCCGATCAACGCCCAGATCATCCACTGCGGCTGGTACCAGCAGATCCACAGCGTGACGGCCAGGCTCAGGGCGCGGGCCGTGTTGGCGCTGCGAAACAGCAGTCGTCCGCCAAATCGGTCGGCCAGCAGCCCGGCGAACGGATAAGCGATCAGCGCCGGAAGCCACTCAAGGGCAAACGCGACACCGGAATAGCGCACGTTGCCAGTGAGCTGAAAGATCATCAACGGTACGGCGAACAGCACGGTCTGCTCGGCCAGCAAGGCGCACAGCAACCCGGCACCGAACCAGCGCATCGCGCTGTGTCGGGCGTCGATGCTGGCTTCACGCATGTTCGCGGTCCCAGACGGTTTCGAGTTCGCGCAGATAAGGCAGCACGTATTTGCAGAAGCGGCGCATTTCGTCACGGGTCGGCCAGCCGGAGAAAATAAACTCGCTGACGCCGACTTTTTTGTACTCGAACAAATATTCGGCAACTTCCTGATAGCTGCCTACCACACACAATGCCGGGCCGCCACGGTAGGCCACGGCGCCGGACCAGAGCATCGGCGACAGCCAGTCGTGCTCAGCCTTGTCAGCCAAGCGGAACGAGGTTTTTACCGCTTCGGAATCGCAGCGGCCGACGAACTGACGGACCCATTCACGATGCTGCTCGTCAGGGTTTTCCATCATGCTTTCGACCGCAGCCAGGGCTTCGGCCCGGGTTTCGCGGGCGAGCACGTGCATGCGAATCCCCACCGAACATCCAGACTCGAGCACCGTGCGGCTGGCCTCGGCAATGCCTTGGGGCGTATCGCCGTAACGCAGCCAGCAATCGCTGTGTTTGATGGCGATTTGTTGGGCAATGTCCGAAGCGCCGCTGAGGTAGATGCGCGGGCGCTCGGCGTCCTTGAAGGGCAAGCCCAACTGGGCTTTTTCGATGCGGTAGTGTTCGCCGTGATAGGTCAGCGGAGATTCACCGCTCCAGAAGCGATGCAGGATGTCGAGGAATTCGCCAGTGCGCTCATAGCGACCGTCGTGGGCCACGAAGTCGCCGTAGAAGGCCTGCTCGTCCGGCGAAATACCGGCGACCAGATTGAGCGAGATACGTTTGTCGGACATCCACGACACCGTGTTGACGATTTGCGTGAACAAGGTTGGCGGCACCAAGCCGGGACGGTAAGCCAGGATGAATTTGACCCGCTCGGTCTCGCGGACCAGAGCGCCGATCATCGGCAGCGGATCGGGCATGTGGTAGCTGATCCCCATCAACAGCGAGTCGATCCCCAGCTCGTCGGCTTCCTGGGCGAAGTCGACGATTCCGGCAAAATCGAGCGCGCCGGTATCGTATTTTTCCGACGCCTTTTGCTGACCGCTATCGAGCGGTGAGCACCAGTGAATACGCAGTGCAGGCATTGTGTTTCTCCATGGCGACGCCTGCCACCAATGGTGGGGCAGGCGTTGCGAATCAGTCCTTGATCAGAACAGGAAGTGGGTACCGACGGTGCGGTCGAACAGCGCGACGTCGCGGATGCGCCGCTTGCCGCAAATGAACTTGAGCAGGCGCTCGATCCCCAGGCCGCCACCGGCGCTCGGATGCAGCAAACCGCGGCGGGCGACTTCCAGGTAGTTGGCGAACGGCTGCAGGTCCATCGACAACTCGTTCATGCGGTAGACGATCTGCTCGTATTCGAACTCGCGCTCTGCGCCGGACAGGGCTTCGCCGTAGCCATCGGGATAGATCAGGTCGTAGTTGTTGTAGGTGCCGCGCTTGCCCGGGGTTTCGCGATCGTAAAACTCGCGACGGTAGTTGGTGACGAAGAACGGCGTGTGCGCGCGGGCCGACATGATCTTCTCGAAGTCGTCGCCATGTTCGGCGCGCAGTTCATCGGAGCTGTAGATCGGGAACGCGGTTGCATAGTGCGGCAGTTGACGGTTGAGCTGCGAAAGCTCGGCGGCGCAGTGCTGATTGACCTCGTTGAACACATGCTTGATCAGGCCTTCGATGAGGGCCATGACTTGATGCATATCACCGTTGCGGATCTCGAAATCGAACTGCGAGAACTCCAGCAGGTGGTTCTCGGAATCCTTGATCTCGGCCTTTTCCAGGCGGATGTTCGGCGCGACGATAAAGATCTTGTCGTGGCCCTTGGCGGTCAATGCCAACTGCTTGTGGAAGATCATGCTCGCGGTCAGTTTCAGGCGCCGTTCTTCGTATTGAAGCTCGGCGGGATACACCGCGTGGTTCAGCGGATCGGTGATCGGCGACATCAGGATCGGCATCAACTGCTTGAAGTTGCGCTCGAGTAAATAATGCTGCAAAGCCTGAAGGACACGGCCGCGGATGATAGCAATGGATTCTGTGTCGGGATGAGCAAAATCGGCGAAGTTGCGTGCAATTTCTTCCATGATTGGCCAAATATTCAGGGAGTTGGGAAGGCCCTGATTATTGTTTAAACGGAAGAAAGCGCAATGTACAGATTTCAGCTAAAAAGCAACACAGAGCCACAGTCTGGTTGTCCGGATGCCCTTTTGCGTAGACCATATTGCGCTGCTGAAATTGATTCGAAGGCGCACGCGTGGACAGGGTTGAGCGGGTCCTTATTGCCGTAGCGTCGTTCTTTATTGCCTGTTCAGAGTTTGCCCATGACTGCCCTTACTGATTCGCGAGCTCATCAGTTTTCCAAGGCCGACTACAAAACCCTCGGCCTGGCGGCCCTTGGTGGTGCGCTGGAAATCTACGACTTCATTATCTTCGTGTTCTTTGCGCTGACCCTCAGCCAGCTGTTTTTCCCTCCGGAGATGCCGGAATGGCTGAGGTTGCTGCAAAGCTTCGGCATCTTCGTCACCGGTTACCTGGCGCGACCGCTGGGCGGCATCCTGATGGCCCACTTTGCCGACCAGTTGGGCCGCAAGCGGGTCTTCAGCCTGAGCATCCTGATGATGGCGTTGCCGTGCCTGTTGATTGGCATCATGCCGACCTATGAGCATATCGGTTATTTCGCCCCGTTATTGCTGCTGGTGCTGCGCGTGCTGCAAGGCGCCGCCGTGGGCGGGGAAGTGCCGAGTGCGTGGGTATTCGTCGCCGAGCACGCGCCCGCCGGCCATCGTGGCTACGCCTTGGGCTTTTTGCAGGCAGGGCTTACCTTCGGCTACCTGCTGGGGGCGCTGACCGCGACAATGCTGGCGCAAGTCTTTACCGCCGCCGAAATCCTCGATTACGCCTGGCGCCTGCCGTTTCTACTTGGCGGAGTCTTTGGCGTGATCGGCGTCTGGTTGCGCCGTTGGTTGAGCGAGACGCCGGTGTTCATGGCCCTGCAGGCGCGGCGCGAGGCGGATGCCGAGTTGCCGTTGCGCACGGTACTGCGCGAGCACCGGCACATGTTGCTGCCGGCGATGATTCTGACCTGTGTGCTGACCTCAGCCGTGGTGGTGCTGGTGGTTATCACTCCGACAGTCATGCAAAAGAGTTTCGGCATGAGCCCCAGCCATACGTTTGCCCTGAGCAGCCTGGGCATCGTGTTCCTTAACATCGGCTGTGTGCTGGCCGGGTTGATCGTTGACCGGATCGGTGCCTGGCGGACCGTCATGCTGTACAGCGTGCTGCTGCCGATCGGTATCGCAGCACTCTATGGCTGCCTGATCAGTGGCGGTGCCTGGCTGGGCCTGGCCTATGCGCTGGCGGGCCTGAGCTGCGGGGTGGTCGGCGCCGTACCGTCGGTGATGGTCAGCCTGTTTCCGGCGCACATACGCGTGTCGGGTATTTCCTTTACCTACAACATTGCCTACGCATTGTGGGCGAGCACGACACCCTTGTTGCTGATCGCGCTGATGCCGTGGAGCCCGTGGGTGTGCGTGGCGTATTGCGTGGTGATGGGCGCCGTCGGCGTAGGCTGCGCTGTGATTTTCGGTGGGCGCGAGCCCGCAGAGCATTGTCAGGCGCTGGTTTCGGAGCGTTAAGGCAAGAGCGTTGCAGGTACGCAACAGGGGTTTGGCACGGACGGCTATTGGATGACGGATCTACATGATTTGCCTGCGGCGCGACTGTTGGCCTTGTTTGCCAGTCGCGAATTGTCACCGCTGGAGTATTACGATCACTTGCTGGCTCACATCGAGCGCTGGAGCAGAGGCACGCCCCGCGGGATGCTCGACGGCGTACCGGTGACGCTCAAGGCGTTAATCGCCACCCAAGGTGATTGCACTCCTCAGGGAAGCGCCGCTACGGCGCTGATCCCTGCGACCGAAGACGCACACCCGCCGCACGATTGCGTGAGGCTGGGGCCATCATCGTCGATTAATTGCGGGTTCACCGCTCGGGGCATGCCCATCGGCCTGCAAATGATTGCCCCGCGATTCGCCGACCAATGGTTGCTGCAATGCGCCAAGGCCTACGAAGACTGGCGCGGCCCGATCAAACACTGGCCGTCTGCGCCGACCCACTGATCCCCTGACTGCTGCTGTGTGCCGCTCAAGCGCCAGGTGCCTTGAGCGGTGCGCCCTTTTATAGGCACTTCTTCATGCACGTACATGTACTTCGGGCGTCGGTCCTGATGCTGGTTGTTGTCCAGCCAGGCTGGGCCGCCGAGCCCATTTCACCGCAGGATCAGGCGACAGGTCTGATCGACGGCAGCCATCTGGGCCTCAATCTGCGTCACTACTATTCCGACCAGCACACCCAGCGCAGCACACACCTGGTCATCAAAAAACACGGCGTTGCGCAACCGACCCGCGAACGCGAAACCTGGGTACAGTCCGGCATGCTCAACTACACATCCGGCTATACCCAGGGTTTGGTGGGGTTTGGGGTGGATGCTGCGTTGTTTAGCGCTGTCACCCTGGAACGCGGGCATGGCGCGGTGGCCAATGGCGGCGACCGGGTGTTGGTCGACAGCGATGGCGACGCTGTGCCGACCTGGAGCCGACTGGGTGTGGGTGACCTGCGGCTGCGGGTGTCGAGCACTGAGCTCAAGGCCGGACGGATGCTCACGGAGAACCCGATCCTGCGCTACAAGGACAACCGTGCCTTGCCATCGACTTTTCAAGGCATCGCCCTGAGCAGCAACGAATTCGACTGGCTGGCGCTGCAAGGGGGAAGCTTCGAACGCGCCATCCCGCGCACCGGCACTGGCAGCGAACGCCTGACCACCACCTTTGGCAATCGCGCCTACACCGGTTCGCGCATCAGCTACCTAGGCGCCACGGCAAAATCACCTGGCGGGCTGACGTTGAGTGCCTACGGGTCGCGCTTTGAAGACATGTGGCAACAATATTATCTGGGGGTGACTCACGTGGTGGGTGATCGAGCGAACCTGGCGCTCAAAACCAGCCTCAACTACTACCGCACACGCGATCAGGGCGAACAACGCCTAGGCTTTATCGACAATGACGCCTACAGCCTCGCAGTGACCGCCTCCCATGGTGCCCATGGCTTGACAGCCGCGTGGCAGCAGGTGTTTGGCGACGAATATTTCGACTACGTGTGGGAGTCCACGGGCAACTACATGGCCAATTCGCTGTACTCGGACTACAACGGCCCCAACGAAAAATCCTGGCAACTGCGCTACGACCTCGACCTGGCCACCTACGGCCTCCCGGGCCTGACCGCCAGCCTCTGGCACGCCAAAGGCTGGGGCATCGACGGCACCCACTACAGCGGCGATCGCGATGGTCGCAACACGGGCTACAACGTCCGCGGACTGGATGGCGCCAAACACAACGAAAACGGTTTGATGCTCGCCTACGTGGTCCAGTCAGGAACGCTGAAAAACGCCGTGCTGCGCAGCATCGTCTACAACCACCGCGCGAGTGGCGGGCAGATTGATGGCAGTTACGATGAGTTTCGGTTAGTGGCGAATGTGCCGTTCAATCTGTTTTAGGTCAAGGCCATGTCCTGCCGTGGTGCGGCGCTATCACTGCTGAAAATTCTTTTTCCAGCGCCGTGGAGCCCGCACACCCGACTGCTGCGCATCGGCATCAAGGCCTCGGACCGCGCGGTGGCAGAGCTGGCCCAGGCGAACCTGGTGTTTCTGGTGGACGTCTGCGGTTCGATGGACCGTCGCGAGGGTTTGCCGCCCAGTATGCGAGTCGTTTATTTCGCCAGCAGTTGTGGCGTTATCGCATGCGTCAGAGCATGAGTCGTCGGGGGAATTGCTGGGACAACGCGCCGATGGAGCGGGTGTTCCGCAGCTTGAAAACCGAATGGATACCGAGCACGGGCTACAGAACTGCTCAAGAAGCCCAACGCGATATCAGCCATTTCTTGATGCATCGGTACAACTGGATTCGGCCCCATCAATTCAACGATGGGTTGGCGCCAGCTCGGGCCGAAGAAAAACTTAACGTCGTGTCCGGGATTAGTTGACCACTACAGCTAGGGAGAGGTCGGGGTATGGACCAAGCGCCATGTTGATACGGCTTCTGGTCAACGGCTCGCGGTAATTGAAATTCCACATCATCGAGCCGCTCGCGCGTACTCGAAGCTGCAAGCCATCGCCGTCGCTGAGGACGAAGTCTTTACCAGTTGCCTTGACTGCCTTGAGCTGGCGATCGGAGAGGCGGGTTGCGTTAGTAGGCGTGGGGGCTACCTCCGGCACCGTTTTGGTATCCTGAAAATAGCATCTGGTAGTCCGGGATACCATCTGGGATACCAAAGCGCCTGGAACTCAGGAACTCCCCCAAGCCCCCCCCGCATTCACTGGATTCCAGGCACAAAAAAAGACGTCCGTGGACGTCTTTAGATGATGAAGTGGTGGAGCCGGGGGGATTTGAACCCCCGTCCGCCAGTACTCTGCTGTCGGTACTACATGCGTAGCCGTGTCTATTGAGTTAACCCTCAGCCGCCCGACGGGCAGGGTGCATTGGGCGAGTTGTGTAAGTTTTAGCCGCTTCGTCCACAACGTACTGCACGGCGATTCTGTTCTATATGACAATCACTTTGGGTTTACAGACATCCCCTGATGATTGCTGGACCCGAAGGTACCAGGAGGGAAGGGCTAAGGCTGCTTACGCAGCGAGAGCGTATTCCCCGTAGGTTTCGTCATTGGCAACTATAGAAAGTTGCAACAGTGGATTTACGAGTTCTGTTACCAACTCGGCATGCACCTAAAGGTTCGCAACCAGCGTCGAATCCTAAACGGCCCCGTGCTTGTTGCTCGGTGTTTCTTAATGAGCGACAAGCCTGCGCAGTGTACGTCAAACGGTCACAGAAGGCCAACCCGAAGGTTGGCCTTGAGCGGTTGGCGAATTACTTGCCGCCTTTGTCGCTGTCCTGCAGATCTTGCAGGGCCTTGGAGGTGATCTCGATACATCTCTTGTCGTCCCCCGCTGCATGGGCGGCTTTGGCTTGGGAAACGGCCGTATCAATTTCGCCGCTTTTGCCGCTGGTGTCAGTGGCGAGCAACGCTTTCCCGTTGTTGATTTTGTCCAGATTGATCTGGCACAGGTCATCGGTTGTACCGGCTGCAAACACCGGGGAAGCCAGCATTGCAGCGGTAACGAACAAACCAGCAAGAGCGGAGCGCTTCATGGGTATCTCCTTGTGCAAAGAGGGCTCGATGCCGCCGGATTTCCCGTGCAGCCAGCGAGGTCACTGATGAGCCTCGTTCGTCGAGGCCTATGCAGATGACTGCGCGGGCGCGCAGGGGTTCTGTTTTATTGCCGGATTAGTGAGTTCGCGCCTGAGTGACACGATCCACCAGGTACACCAAACCGTGATAATCAATCCCGCCATGCTGGCTCAGGCCGATCTCGCAGGTACGGCTGGTGGAGATGCCCTCGCTGCAATATTGCACCGCCTCTTTCAGGGATCGCAGTGAGTGAGCGTTCAGCTCGGGTGTGGTGAAACCCTTGTCACCGGCAAAACCGCAGCAGTGAATGCCTTCGGGGATCACTACGTTTTTGCTGCATCGCCGGGCCAGGTCGATCAAGGCCTGGCTTTCGCCCAGATGCTGGGTGCTGCAGGTGACATGCACGGCGATGGGCGCGTCTTGAGGGGTGAAGTCGAGGCGGTCCATCAAGTGTGTGCGGATGAAGCGCACCGGGTCGTAGAGGTCCAGGCGCGTCTCGCCCAAGTCTTGAACCAGGCGCAGGGTGCAAGGGCTGGTGTCGCAATAAATAGGGTCAAGGCCGCCACGGCTGGCGTGAAGCAGGGCGCCGATCAGTTCCTGGCGCTTGTGCTCGGCTTGCTCGGCGTAGCCTTTGGACGCGAAAGGCTGGCCGCAGCAGAGGCTGTCCTGATTGTCCGGGAAGACTACTTGATATCCGGCCTTTTCCAGCAGACCACGGGTTTTGTCGTACAGCGACATCTGTTCCTTGTCACTCGCCGCCGGCCCCATCGCTCGGGATACGCAAGCCGCCAGGTAAACCACTCGTGGCCGTTCATCGTTGACGGTCGGACTGAAACGAATGGCCTTTTCCGGCTGCGGCATGGCGCTGGTCCATTGGGGAATTTGCCCCTTGGACAGCTTGGTCACCGTGGCGGAAAGTTTTGCCAGGCGTGGCGCGCCCAGTAACATCCGCGCACCGTTGGCCACGTGAAGGGTAAAGCGTGCGCCTTGCAATACTGTTGCAAAATGCGTCGCCAGCCACTCCGCTGTTTTCGTGTGGTCGGCGTCACGGCTGCGCAGCTTTTTCACCAGGTCACCGGTATTGATGCCTACGGGGCAGCGTTGAGCGCAAAGCCCGGTGGCGGCGCAGGTGTCGATGCCCTGATAGCGGTAAGCCTCTTCAAGTTCGGTGGTGTCGATGCCTGCGCGTTTTTTCGCCTGGATATCGCGCCAGATCACAATGCGCTGGCGCGGGCTCAAGGTCAGGCCTTTCGACGGGCATACCGGTTCGCAAAAACCGCACTCGATGCACTTATCCACCAACTCGTCGGCAGCCGGCAGAGGCTTGAGGTTTTTCAGGTGGATTTGCGGGTCTTCGCTGAGCACCACGTCCGGGTTGAGAATGCCGTTGGGGTCGAGCAGGCGCTTGAGTTGCCACATCAGTTGATAAGCATCGCTGCCCCATTCCAGCTCGACGAAGGGCGCCATATTGCGGCCAGTGCCGTGTTCGGCCTTCAGCGAGCCGCCGAACTCCACCGCCACCAATTGTGCCACGTCGTCCATGAACGCCTGGTAGCGTGTGACTTCTTCGGCACTGTTGAAGCCTTGGGTGAAGACAAAGTGCAGATTGCCTTCCAAAGCGTGTCCGAAAAGGATGGCTTCGTCGTAGTGATGTTTGTCGAACAACTCGATCAGGCGGTTTACGCCGATAGCCAGTTGTTCCACTGGGAAGGTGACGTCTTCGATGATCACGGTGGTGCCGGTTTTACGCACGGCACCGACGGCAGGGAAGGTATCTTTTCGGATGGCCCAGAGGCGGGCGTTTTCCAGCGGGTCTTCAGTGAAGTCGACTTGCTTCTCCACCGGGAAACCGGCCAGGGATGCCATGATCAGCGCCAGTTGTTCATGGAGCAGCGAGGACGATGCCGCGCGGGATTCGATCAATAGCGCGCAGGCGTTTTCCGACAGTTGCTGTACGAAAGCCGGCATGCCGGGTTTGTCCTGCACCGAACGCATACTGCGCCGATCCAGTAGTTCGACCGCTGAAACCGGCTGGGTTTTCAGCACCGTTACTGCGTTGCAGCAAGTTTCCACGTCTGGGAATACGATCAGCGCCGAGGCTTTGTTCGGGTGGTCGATGACCGTGTCGTAAGTCACTGCGCTGATAAACCCCAGGGTGCCCTCGGAGCCCACCAGCAGATGGCTGAGGATATCCAGTGGTTCGTCGAAGTCCACTAACGCGTTGAGTGACAGGCCAGTGGTATTTTTCAGACGGTATTTGTGGCGAATTTTTGCGGCCAATTCAGCATTGGCCCGGGTCTCGCGGCCCAGGGTCGCCAGGCGTTCAAGCAGGTCACCGTGCTGCTCACGGAATGCCGAGACGCTGACCCTATCTTCGGTGTCGAGGCTGCTGCCATCGGCCAGCACCAGGCGGATTCCGGCCAGTGTGTGGTAGGTGTTCTGCGCCGTACCGCAGCACATGCCGCTGGCGTTGTTGGCGACGATGCCGCCGATCTTGCAGGCGTTGATCGACGCCGGGTCAGGGCCTATCTTGCGTCCGAACGGTGCCAGCCAGGCGTTGGCCTGGGCGCCGATTACCCCAGGTTGCAGGCGGATTTGCGTGCCTTGGCCGCGAATCTCGCGACCGTTCCAGTTGTCGCCGAGCACGATCAATACTGAATCGCTGATGGCCTGACCGGAAAGGCTGGTGCCAGCGGCGCGAAAGGTCACTGGTACGCGGTCGCGCTGGGCCAGTTGCAGCAGGTCGACGACTTCCTCTTCCGACTCGACGCGGATGACCAGCTGTGGGATCAGTCGGTAAAAGCTGGCGTCGGTGCCGAATGCCAGAGTGGAAAGCGCATCGTCGAAGCGCCGATCTTTCGGGATCAGCCGTGCGACATCATCAAGGAACGCTGCGGGCAGACTCATTGGTCCTCCAGGATCAATACCACCAAGTCTTTCGGACCGTGGGCGCCGTAGGCCAGCACCTGTTCGATGTCGGCGGTCTTCGACGGACCGGACACCAGCAGGGCGTTGGTGGGCATGCCTTGGGCCCAGGCGAATTGCTGCTGGACCTGATAGAAATTATCGTAAATCTCACTGGCCTTGAGCAGGGCGAAATGCACCGGCGGCACCAGGCTCATCAGGCGCGGCTCTTCCCGCGTTGGCCAGAGAATCAAGCTGCCGGTTGCGGCGATAGCGCCCAGGGTTGTTGTAAGACTGGCTGGGGTGTCATTGAACAGCTCGGCTTTCCACTCTTCTACCGGACGGTTGTAGGCTTTTAGCACCGGCAGATGCGGATTGTTCGCCCAGTGCTCGGTAACACATCGGCCGTGGGGCGTGGTTGGGGCGATCAGCAGGCTGGGCAATGTTCGGTCTTGCAGCAGTTGCGCCAGCAACGTTGGCCAGCCGGCACCAGACGTCAGGTGGATTTCAGTGTGTACCGCTTCCATCAGCTTGCGCAGTTGCGGGATACGTTGCTCGGCAGTGTAGGTGTAGATCTCCGTCACCAGGGCTTCGTCGAAGTTGTCAGGCACCGGCGTGGTGCCCGTCAGACTATGGCGCAATTTGGCGAGGATGTTGTGCTTGGCGCTCATCAGCGACCTCCCTGTTTGGCCAGATGCTCGCGGGCCAGGTCATGCAGTGAGCGTGCGGCGGGTTTCGGCGCACTGTGGTTTTGCGTCCACGGCCCGAGGTTGTTCGGCGCCAGGGCGCGCAGACGGGTGGCGCAGAAGGCAAACAGCCGGTACAGCGTCGGTGAACTATTGAGTCGGGCCCAGGCGTTCCAGATAAAACGTTCCTTGCGCGAGTACTTGCTGCCTTGGCCGCGCATCACCTGATGAGGGCTGTCGGGGGCTTTGACGTTCTCTTCCCGCAGGCGACGCAGCAGCGCAGGGATTGGTATTTTTACCGGGCACACTTCACCGCAGGCGCCGCACAACGACGAAGCACTGGGATGATCGGGGACTTTCGCCAGGCCGACCATATGTGGGGTGATGATTTTTCCGATAGGGCCTGGGTACACCTCGCCGTAGGCATGGCCGCCGATTCGCGTGTACACCGGGCAGTGATTCATACAGGCGCCGCAGCGGATGCAGTTGAGGGTCTGGCGCAGTTCGCTGTCGGCAAAGGCCTGGCTGCGGCCGTTGTCCAGCAGTACCAGATGCACTTGCTCGGGGCCGTCCAATTCATCGGCCTTGCGCGGGCCGGAGATCATGTTGACGTAGGTGGTGATCGGCTGGCCAAGGGCCGAGCGGGTCAGCAACGACAACAGCGGCACCACATCTCGCAGGTTTTCGACGACCTTTTCGATGCCAGTGACGGCAATATGCACTGGCGGCACGGTGGTCGACATGCGCCCGTTGCCTTCGTTTTCCACCAGTAGCAGGGTGCCGGTTTCGGCCACGGCGAAGTTGACACCGGAGACGCCAATGTCGGCTTCGAAGAATTTTTGCCGCAAGACTTTACGACCAATCTGGATCAGTTGATCGACGTCCTTGGTGTACTCCACGCCCAATTTCTCGTGGAACAGCGACGCGACCTGGCCGGCGTTCTTGTGAATGGCCGGCATGATGATGTGGGAAGGCTTCTCGTGGTCCAGTTGAACAATGAACTCGCCCATGTCCGACTCCAGGCATTCAATGCCCTGGGCGGCGAGGACGTGGTTCATGTCCATCTCTTCACTGACCATGGATTTGCCCTTGATCACCTGTATGGCTTCGCGCTCGCGGATGATCGACAGCACGATGGCGTTGGCCTCTTCGACTGTTTGCGCCCAGTGCACCTTGACGCCGTTGCGGGTCAGGTTCTGTTCAAGCTGCTCCAGCAGGTCAGGCAATTTGGACAGCGCCCGGGCACGCACAGCATTGCCCAGGGCTCGCAGGTGTTCACGTTCGTGGGCATCGCTAAAAGACGCTGCCCGTTTGGTCATCAGCGAGTCCATCGCGCTGCGAAAGTTGTTTCGCAGTTGTGCGTCACCCAAGGCTTGATGGGCGCGGGAGCGGAAATCTTCCGACACGTCGACGGTGGGAATCAGCGTGGCGGTGTTCATTGTGCACCCCCGGTTCGCTGCCAGAGAAAGCTGGCCAGGTGCTGACCGCGCAATGCAGCCTGCTGTTTCTCCAGGGAGCCATTGATGTTCATCAGGCAGCCGCAATCGGCACTCAACACTTGGTGGGCGCCGGATTCTTTCAGGGCTCGGGTCTTGTCGGCGACCATCGCCCCGGAAATATCCGGCATGCGCACGCTGAACGTCCCGCCGAAACCGCAGCATTCGCTTTCGTGGCTGTGGTCGACCCGCTCGACGTTGTTCAGTTGCGCCAGCAGTTCACGGCCATGCAGGTGGGTGTTCATTTCCCGGCGTGCCGAGCAAGAGGTATGCAGCGCCACCTTGACTGGCGCACCGCTGTCCTTGAGCTGGACCTTGCACACGAACAGCAGGAACTCCGCCAACTCGTAGGTGCGGGCGGCGAGGGCCTGCACCTGTTTGAGCGTTTCGGGCTCGTCCTTGAACAGGTCGGCATAGTGCTCGCGCAACATGCCCGCGCAGGAGCCTGAAGGCACCACCACCGGGTAGTCATCGGCAAACAGTGCCAGTTGCGAGCGTGCCACTTGTCGGGCCTGTTCGGTGTAACCCGAGGTGTAGGCCGGTTGCCCGCAGCAGCTTTGTCCCTGGGGGTAGTTGACGCGAATGCCTTCGCGCTCCAGCAGGTGAATCGCGTCCATCCCGGCTTCGGGATAAAACAGGTCCACTACGCAGGTACCGAACAGGTAGACCTGTTGAGGTTTTACTCCGGGGTACTGGCGCGGTTCGGCCAAGGGCGGCGCGACACGGGTGGCATTAGGCACGGCATTGTAAAAAAGCTCGCTCATCAGGCGCATTCTCCGGGTGGTCCCGGTTATCCGTCCGTGTTGGCCGCTGATTGCTCGGCGGCCTTACAGACCGGGTTGTGAATAGCTGACGCCGGAATCGCTGTCCGGCGTCGGTTCTTACCCTAATCCCTGCACGGCTTAGTGCACCAGCATGCCGGTGAGCCAGTAGGCCTGGGCCAAGGTGATCAGCCCGACAATCGTGGCGAAAAACAGGCTGTGCTTGAGGGTGAAGCGGAACAGGTCGGACTCTTTGCCCACCAAGCCTGTTGCTGCGCAGGCCACGGCGATCGATTGTGGGGAAATCATCTTGCCGGTCACGCCGCCGCTGGTATTTGCCGCGACCAGCAGGGTGTCGCTGACACCAATCTGGTGGGCGGTGGTGGCTTGCAGGGAGCTGAACAGGGCGTTGGACGACGTGTCGGAACCGGTCAGGAATACCCCCAGCCAACCGAGGAATGGCGAGAAGAAGGGAAATGCTGCGCCGGTACCGGCCAGGACCAGGGCCATAGTCGACGACATGCCGGAGTAGTTGGTAACGAACGCGAACGCCAGCACCATGCCGATGGACAGGATTGGCCAACGCAACTCGTAGAGGGTCTCTTTAAAAGTGGTCAGACCAGTTTTGAAGTCGATTTTCAGCACTGCCATAGAGATCAGTGCCGAGAAGAAAATAGCCGTGCCGGTGGCAGAAATAGGGTCCAGTTTGAACACTGCAGGAATGGCGGTCGGGTTCGTGACGATCGGGGCAACCTTGACCACCAGTTGGTCCAGGTGTGGGATCGCGAAATTGAAGACCCAACTGTACATCGAGCCGCCAGCAGCGAACATCGCCTTGAACGGTTTGAGGGTCCAGATGGTGACCAGTACCGTCAGAATCAGGAACGGTGACCAGGCTTTGAAAATTTCCCCAAGGCTGTAGGGCGAAGCCACGGAAGTGCGAGGTTGGCCGAAACCGCCGACGCGGGCAGTGACGGCTGCGCTGGAAGTTGCCCCGGCAATTTGTGCGCCTGCGGTGCGCTTGGGTTGCCAGACTTTCAGGAACAGGGTCAGGGAAATCAGGCTGGCCAGGGCCGAGGTGATGTCCGGCAGTTCCGGGCCGATGAAGTTAGAGGTGAAGTATTGGGTGATGGCGAAGCTCAAGCCCGCCACCAGCGCTGCCGGCCAGGTCTCTTTGACGCCGCGTAGGCCGTCCATCATGAACACTAGCCAGAATGGCACGAACAGCGACAGCAGCGGCAATTGGCGACCGGTCATGGCGCCAATCTTGAAGGCGTCGATGCCCGTCACCTGGCCGGCAACGATGATCGGGATGCCCAGCGCGCCGAAGGCCACGGGCGCGGTGTTGGCAATCAGGCACAGGCCAGCGGCGTACAGCGGGTTGAAGCCCAGTCCTACCAGCAATGCGGCGGTAATCGCTACCGGTGCACCGAAACCGGCTGCACCTTCGAGGAATGCGCCGAAGCAGAAGCCAATCAGCAGCACTTGCAGGCGCTGGTCGTCGGTAATCGACAGCACGGAGCTGCGGATAACTTCGAACTGGCCGCTCTTGACCGTCAGTTTGTAGAGGAATACGGCGGCAACAATGATCCAGGCGATCGGCCATAGGCCGTAGGCAAATCCATAGCCAGCAGCGGCGAGCGCCATGTCTACCGGCATCTGGAAGGCGAAGATCGCCACCAGGATCGACAGCGCCAATGTGATGCTGCCCGCGACGTGGCCTTTAAGGCGAAACACGGCCAGGGCCAGGAAGAAAAATACGATGGGAATAACGGCGGCCAATGCGGACAAGCCGAGGTTGCCGAGTGGACTGTAGAGCTGTTGCCAGGTTTGCATATGGGGTGGCCCCTAATTGTTGTTGGTCATGCACTGTGCAGCCGATTTGGTTAATTGGTAATACCAATTTACAACCGCTGTTGGCTAGGTTAAAAGCCTTGGGGGCGATGTGTCAATTTGTCGCTTGTGAAACTTTGGTCGAATGCTGGCGGGCAAATGATCTGGGCGGCTAAATCAAAGGGGCTCTGATAGGTGCCGGCAGCGCGGCAATAGGCCAGAATAGAGGGCCCGGCGACTTGGTCGGGATGGTGGAGAGTGAGTTATGGGGTTTGATCAGGTGCGTCAGCGCCGTTTGTCTGACGATATTGTCGAGCAGCTTGAGGGGATGATCCTTGAGGGCACGTTGAAGTCGGGCGAGCGCTTGCCGGCCGAGCGCGCACTGGCCGAGCAGTTCGGCGTGTCACGCCCGTCGTTGCGTGAGGCAATTCAGAAACTGTCCGCCAAAGGTTTGTTGGTCAGTCGCCAAGGCGGTGGCAACTATGTGGTTGAAACCCTGGGCTCAACCTTCAGTGATCCGCTGCTGTACCTGCTGGAAAATAACCCGGAAGCCCAGCGTGATCTGCTGGAGTTTCGCCAGACCCTCGAAGCGTCTTGCGCCTATTACGCCGCACAGCGCGCCACCGAAGTAGACCGCGAGCGGCTGACCGCCGCCTTTGACACATTGCAGGATTGCTACACGCGGGTTGATGAAGTGAGCCGGGCGGAAGAGGGGGCGGCGGATGCCAGGTTTCACCTGGCCATCGCCGAGGCCAGCCACAACGCAGTACTGCTGCACACCATTCGCGGCCTGTTCGACCTGCTCAAGCGCAACGTGGTCACTAACATTGGCGGCATGTACCAGCAGCGCACAGAAACCCGGGACATGCTGATCAGTCAGCACCGGGATTTGTACCTCGCAATTATCGAGGGGAGAGCCGAGCAGGCGCGGGAAGTCTCCACGCGTCACCTGCTGTATGTGCAGGAAGTGTTGGAGGAAGTGCGTCAGGAGGTTCAGCGCATGGCTCGGGCGGAGCGGCGCAAAGGGATGTGATTGCTTAATGCAAAAAATCGCAGCCTGCGGTAGCTCTTTCAGGAGCGGCCGCTGGCTGCGATCTTTTCAATCGCGCCACATATTTAGAGCGAAAGATTAATCTTCCTTGCCCTTGTTACGTACGGCACGCTGCAATTCTCGGTCGGAATCGCGCTCGCGCTCGGTGTCACGCTTGTCGTATTCCTTCTTGCCCTTGCCCAGAGCGATTTCGCACTTGACCAAGTGCTTGCTCCAGTACCACGACAGGCAGATGCACGCGTAACCCTTTTGTTGCACGGCGGCGGCCAGCTTCTCCAGTTCGCGGGCATTGAGCAACAGCTTGCGGGTGCGTACCGGGTCGGCGATGACGTGGGTGCTGGCAGCGGTCAGCGGCGTGATATGGCTGCCGAGCAGCCACGCTTCGCCATCCTTGAGCAGCACATAACTGTCGACCAGCTGTAGCTTGCTGGCACGCAGACTCTTTACTTCCCAGCCGGCCAGGACCAGACCAGCTTCGAACCGATGCTCGATGAAGTAATCGTGTCGCGCCTTTTTATTTTGCGCGATGGTCCCTGTAGGGTGTTTCTTTTGTTTAGCCATAGGGGCGGCATTATAGGGAGTTGCGAGCGTGTCGGCTACGGTCAACCTGCGTGCTTGAGCGTGTTGGCTGAATCCCGGACAATACGCGCTCTTCTTTAGATTTCTTTCTTTCGCGAATCATGTAGTTCTTTCGCGATGTTTGCCGCTCAGCTGTGGAAATAACGCTCACATGACGACGCATATTCAACGCTCGGCCCTGTTGCCCTATCCGGCGCAAGCGCTCTATGACCTGGTCAACGATGTGGCGCGTTACCCGGAATTCCTGCCCTGGTGTTCGTCCGCCGAGGTGCTGGAGAGCAGCGATGAGCACATGCGTGCCAGTCTGGCAGTGGCAAAGAGCGGGCTCAGTCAGCATTTTGTTACACGTAATACGTTGGTGCCTGGCCACTCCATCGAGATGAACCTGGAGGAAGGGCCGTTCAGCCAGTTGCATGGCGTCTGGGTGTTCAAGCCCTTGGGGGAGAAAGCCTGCAAGATCAGCCTGGACCTGGCGTTCGATTATGCCGGTCCTATCGTGCGAGCTACGCTCGGGCCGCTGTTCAATCAGGCTGCGAACACGTTGGTGGATGCGTTCTGCCAGCGGGCCAAGCAATTGCATGGTTGAGTCATTGATCGAAATTGAGGTGGTCTACGCCGCGTTGGATCGTCAGGTGTTGTTGGTGCTGGCGGTTGCATCGGGCACGAGTGTGAGGGCCGCAGTACTGGAGTCGAGGATTGCAGCGCAGTTTCCTGAACTGGATCTGGCGGGCTGTCCATTGGGGATCTTTGGGAAAGTCGTAGCCGACGCTGATATTCGCACTGTGCAAGCCGGGGATCGCATTGAGATATATCGGCCTTTGATGGCTGATCCGAAAGAAGTTCGCCGGTTGCGTGCGGCCAAGGCCGCAAGCGCGAAGCAGCAGAATCGGTGATTTGTGAAACCACAGGCAACAAAAAGCCCGGCATGCCGGGCTTTTTGTTGGGCGTTTAAACTTACTGCGGGCTGGAATCCAAAGGTTCTGGAGTCGGCACCGGAACAGTTTGCACACCGTCGACGTCTTTCTGGATTTTATCCAGCAAGGAGCCTGGCTTGGCTGGCACCTCGGACTTTGGCTGTTCGCCATTCTGCGTAGGCGCAGTGACGTTGGTGCCGCTGTCCTTGCCCAGCAGGGCTTCATCGCGGCTTACGCCGGGCATGAAGTCACCGGACAGGCTGCTGAGCTGGTCATTGCCATTGAAGATGACACTGACGCGCTCCTGTTGGCGTTCCCCGCCTCCAGGCTGCAGGCTATAGAGATAATCCCAGCGATCGGCATGGAATGTGTCAGTCAGCAGGGGATTGCCCATAATAAACCGTACTTGCCGTCGGGTCATTCCCGGGCGTAACTGGTCTATCATGTCCTGCGTGACGACATTGCCCTGCTGGATGTCGATTTTGTAAACCCCGGGGAATGAACAACCGGCGAGTGCGAGCAGTCCCACAAAGGTGAAACTGGTTAGCAAGAGCTTGGTGTTTTGCATCGGTGGGCGACTTCCACTATCTTGGCTGGGACAACGTAAACGCCGATCATACCCGTATTAAGAGAAGCTGCGAAGCAGCATCCGCGAGAAAGCTGACCATGGTTGAAAATAGCGAACTTCGTAAAGCCGGCCTTAAAGTGACCCTGCCACGGGTCAAAATTCTACAAATGCTCGATTCTGCTGAGCAGCGCCACATGAGTGCCGAGGATGTTTACAAGGCGCTCATGGAGTCTAACGAGGATGTCGGCCTGGCCACGGTTTACCGTGTACTGACCCAGTTTGAAGCCGCAGGGCTGGTAGTTCGTCATAATTTCGACGGCGGTCATGCAGTATTCGAATTGGCTGACAGCGGCCACCACGACCATATGGTCGATGTGGAAACTGGCGAAGTTGTCGAATTCGTCAGCCCGGAAATCGAGAAGCTCCAGAATGCTATCGCCGAGGCGCACGGAGTCGAATTGGTGGATCACAATTTGGTTCTGTACATCCGTAAGAAAAAGTAAGAAATCTACGCAGATTCGCTCTGCGAAACGATCGAAGGCGACCTTAGGGTCGCCTTCGTGCTTTGTGTCGGAAGGGAAATGGTCTGCAAGGCTTGGCTCAGGCCTTCGCGGTAACGACCATTTTTTTCGCGTGGGCCAGGGACTCCTTGGTCAGGTCGATACCGCCGAGCATGCGCGCCACCTCTTCCACCCGCTCGGTCTTGTTCAGCTTGGACACGGCGGTATGGGTTGCGTCGCTGCCCCGCACCTTATGTACAAACAGGTGTTGATGCCCTTGCGCAGCCACCTGTGGCAAGTGGGTAACGGTCAATACTTGCCCGCGATCACCCAGCCGGCGCAGAAGTTGGCCGACAATCTCGGCTGTAGGCCCGCCGATCCCTACGTCCACCTCGTCGAATACCAGTGTCGGAACCCGTGAGGTCTGGGCGGTAATGACCTGGATCGCCAGGCTGATCCGCGATAGCTCGCCACCGGATGCGACCTTTGCCAGCGCTTTCAACGGTTGGCCAGGGTTTGCGCTAACCAGTAGCTCCACCTGCTCCAGGCCATTGGGCAGCAATTCATTACTGGTATTGGCGTGCAGTTCAATGGTGAAGCGCCCGCCAGGCATGCCCAGGCGTTGAATCTCCTGCTCCACCGCGCAGGCCAGGCCGGTGGCCGCCTGGTGCCGCAGATCGCTCAGTTCACGGGCCTTCTCTTGATAATGACGTGCGAAGGAGGCCAGTTCGTCCGCCAGCCGTTCGATGGATTCATCGTTGGCATTTAGTGTTTCGATTTCATCCAGCAGCTTCTGCTGCATGGTCGCCACTTCGGTTGGCTGGATTCGATGCTTGCGCGCCAGTGTGTAGATAGTGTCCAGGCGCTCTTCTATCTCTTGCAGGCGCGCTGGGTCGGCGTCGAAATGGTCAAGGAACCGGTTCAGCTCGCCCACGGCCTCTTCCACCTGAATCTGCGCGCTGGTCAGCAGGGTCGTTGCTTCATTCAGCGAGCCGGAGGAGTTGTTCACGCTCGACAGGCGATTGAGGCTGGCGGTCAGTGCGTTAAGCACATTTCCGGAATCGCTCTCGCTGCACTGCTCGACCACTTGTCGGCAAATACCCAGCAGGGTTTCGGCATTGGTCAGGTTCTTGTGCTCTTGCTCCAGTTGCTCCAACTCTGTTTCGCCCAGCCCCAGGCTTTCCAGTTCTTCGAGCTGATAGCTGAGCAATTGGTGGCGGGCGCGCTGCTCGTCGCCGGAGTTGGAGAGGCGTTCCAGCTCCTGGCGGGTCTGGCGCCAGCGCTGTGCGGCCAATTGCACCTGGCGCGCAAGGTCGGTTGCGCCGGCGTATTCGTCGAGAAGGCGGCGGTGGGTGTCGGTTTTCAGCAGGGACTGGTGTTCATGCTGGCTGTGGATGTCAATCAGCAGCTCGCCCAGGGCTTTCAAGTCGCCAAGAGGGCAGGGCGTGCCGTTGATATAGCCGCGCGAGCGCCCTTCGGCGGTGATCACGCGGCGCAGGATGCATGGGCCATCGCTATCAAGATCGCGTTCGGCAAGCCAGGCGCCGGCTTCCGGGATATCCGCCAGGTCAAAGGTCGCGAGAATGTCGGCTTTGTCGGCGCCTGGGCGAACCACGCCGCTGTCGGCGCGATCGCCCAGGGTGAGACCCAGGGCATCAAGCATGATCGACTTGCCGGCGCCGGTTTCGCCTGTGATTACGCTCATCCCGCGATCCAGTTCAAGATCCAGGTGTTCAACGATGGCGTAGTTGTGTACAGACAGGTGCACCAGCATGACGGCCGCTCCCAAGCTTAAGGTATGGTTATTTATACAGTGTTTTGTTCTGAGCTGACAATCCTGCCGCTTAGCTCGATTCGCTTGGTGATAGGTGTTTTTTAGTGCACCAAGGAATGAGTCGGGGAAGTTGATCCAATACATGTCAAAGGCATCGGTGCCCTTGAACCTGAAAATTGTGGCCCCATATACCGGAACAGAAGCGCGAGTCGAGTTCGCGCACGATTTTGAAAGGAGAAATCTATGGCTGACGAACAGACGCTGGATACGCAAAATCTAGACGCCAACCAGGCCTCGCAAGCATCGGGTGAAGACCTGGCGGCTCGTGTGCAAGTGCTCGAAGAGCAACTGGCAGGCGCTCAGGATCAGGCTTTGCGTGTTGCTGCCGATCTGCAGAACGTCCGCCGTCGCGCTGAGCAGGATGTAGAAAAAGCCCACAAGTTTGCTCTGGAAAAATTTGCCGGGGATCTGTTGCCGATCATCGACAGCCTGGAGCGTGGCCTGGAGTTGTCCAATCCGGACGACGAAAACATCCGCCCCATGCGCGAAGGGATCGAACTGACCCTGAAAATGTTCCAGGACACCCTGAAGCGTTATCAGCTGGAAGCCATCGATCCGCAAGGCGGTGAGCCGTTCAACGCTGAGCACCACCAGGCAATGGCGATGCAGGAAAGCGCGGATGTTGAGCCCAACAGCGTATTGAAGGTGTTTCAGAAGGGTTATCAGCTCAACGGTCGTTTGTTGCGTCCGGCGATGGTGGTGGTGAGCAAGGCTCCTGCACCGGTCGCACCTTCGATTGATGAGCAAGCTTGAAATTAGCCGCAAGGCCCCCATTTATAAGTCAAGCGTTTAAGTGCTACCGCAGTTAGCCACCACTGCTGCGGCAACCAAATCCAAAGTTTCGGGAGAGTAAATCATGGGCAAAATTATCGGTATCGACCTGGGGACTACCAACTCCTGCGTCTCCGTGCTGGAAAACGGCGTATCCAAAGTTATTGAAAACGCCGAAGGCGCGCGCACCACTCCGTCCATCGTGGCTTATGCCAGCGACGGCGAAATCCTGGTGGGCCAGTCCGCCAAGCGTCAGGCTGTGACCAATCCGCATAACACCCTGTACGCGGTGAAGCGTCTGATCGGTCGTAAGTTCGACGAAGAAGTCGTACAGAAAGACATCAAGATGGTCCCTTACAAAATCGCCAAGGCTGACAACGGTGACGCCTGGGTTGAAGTAAACGGCCAGAAAATGTCGCCGCCACAAATCTCGGCTGAAATCTTGAAAAAGATGAAGAAGACCGCCGAAGACTACCTCGGTGAAGCCGTGACTGAAGCGGTCATTACCGTTCCGGCCTACTTCAACGACAGTCAGCGTCAGGCGACCAAAGATGCCGGCCGTATTGCTGGTCTGGACGTAAAACGTATCATCAACGAACCAACCGCGGCCGCTCTGGCTTACGGTATGGACAAGGCTCGGGGCGACCACACTGTGATCGTTTACGACCTGGGTGGCGGTACTTTCGACGTTTCCGTGATCGAAATCGCTGAAGTCGATGGCGAGCACCAGTTCGAAGTGTTGGCCACCAACGGTGACACGTTCCTGGGTGGTGAAGACTTCGACATTCGTCTGATCGACTACCTCGTTGACGAATTCAAGAAAGAAAGCGGCATGAACCTCAAGGGTGACCCGCTGGCGATGCAGCGCCTGAAGGAAGCTGCTGAGAAGGCCAAGATCGAACTGTCTTCGAGCCTGCAGACTGACGTGAACCTGCCGTACATCACTGCAGACGCCACCGGTCCTAAGCACTTGAACGTGAAGATTTCCCGCGCCAAGCTGGAATCGCTGGTTGAAGACCTGGTTCAACGCACCATCGAGCCTTGCCGCATTGCTCTGAAAGACTCGGGTATCGACGTTGGCAAGATCGACGATGTGATCCTGGTCGGCGGTCAGACCCGTATGCCACTGGTTCAGAAGCTGGTGACCGAGTTCTTCGGTAAAGAAGCGCGTAAAGACGTCAACCCGGACGAAGCGGTTGCCATGGGTGCTGCCATCCAGGGTGCGGTATTGGCCGGCGACGTGAAAGACGTTCTGCTGCTGGACGTAAGCCCGTTGACCCTGGGTATCGAAACCATGGGCGGCGTGATGACTGCGCTGATCGAGAAAAACACCACGATTCCTACCAAGAAATCGCAAGTGTTCTCGACTGCCGACGACAACCAAGGCGCCGTGACCATTCACGTGCTGCAAGGTGAGCGTAAGCAAGCTGGTCAGAACAAGTCCCTGGGCAAGTTCGACCTGGCCGAGATTCCACCAGCACCACGTGGTGTGCCACAAATTGAAGTGACCTTCGACATCGACGCCAACGGCATTCTGCACGTAGGCGCTAAAGACAAGGCCACCGGCAAGACTCAGTCGATCGTGATCAAGGCCAACTCCGGTCTGTCCGAGGAAGAAATTCAGCAGATGATTCGCGATGCTGAAACCAATGCCGAGGAAGATCGCAAGTTCGAAGAGCTGGCAGCTGCCCGTAACCAGGGTGATGCACTGGTTCACTCGACTCGCAAAATGGTCGCTGACGCTGGCGACAAAGTGACTGGCGAAGAGAAAACTGCGATCGAAGCTGCTGTAGTTGCCCTGGAAGCCGCCGTAAAAGGCGACGACAAGGCTGCTATCGAAGCCAAGGTTGAGGAGCTGTCGAAGGTCTCCGCGCCAGTGGCTCAGAAGATGTATGCCGAGCAAGGCCAGCCGGCTGATGGCGCTGCGCAGCAAGCAGAGCCTGAAGCCAAGCACGACGATGTTGTCGATGCCGAGTTCGAAGAAGTCAAAGAAAACAAGTAAGCAGTAAGTTGGTCGGCCGGTTGACCGCTTTCAGGCGGTGACTGGTAGGATGTCGCCGCGCGGGAGCTTGCTCCCGCGTTGGCGTGTCTGGGGTACGCGAATTTTTACAGCATGCGACAGCGTTCGGATGCTGGCGGTGTGATCGGGGATGCTCCTGCTTTCCGAGCGACAGTCGCCGCTTTTTTGGCCGGGTTCCTGGCTGAAAACATTTGAGACCAGGATCGTTGAATTGACGTGAGTTGGGTCCGGGCCTGTATTGGGGCTCAACGAGTTTGGCGAGGCTCAGGAGGGGTTTGCCGAACGTCCTTAAGAGTGCAAAGACTTATGGCAAAGCGTGACTATTACATAGTGTTGGGTGTGGAGCGCGGTTCCAGCGAGGCGGACCTGAAAAAGGCTTACCGTCGCCTGGCGATGAAGCACCACCCGGACCGTAATCCGGATAACAAAGAATCCGAAGACTTGTTCAAAGAGGCCAACGAGGCCTACGAGTGCCTGTGTGATCCAAACAAGCGGGCGGCCTACGATCAGTATGGCCACGCTGGTGTTGATCCAAGCATGGGTGGCGGCGGTGCCGGTTTTGGCGGCCAGAACTTCTCCGATATTTTTGGCGACGTGTTCAGTGACTTCTTTGGTGGTGGTCGTGGCGGTCAGCGTGGCGGTGCCCAGCGTGGTAGCGACCTGCGCTACACCCTTGAGCTGAACCTCGAAGAGGCAGTGCGTGGCACCAGCGTCAATATCCGTGTGCCGACACTGGTCAACTGCAAGCCGTGCGACGGTGCGGGCGCCAAGAAAGGCTCCTCGCCGATCACTTGCCCGACCTGTGGTGGTATCGGTCAGGTACGCATGCAGCAAGGCTTCTTCTCGGTGCAGCAAACCTGCCCGCGCTGCCATGGCCAGGGCAAGATCATTTCCGATCCGTGCGACTCCTGCCACGGTGAAGGTCGTGTCGAAGAGTACAAGACCCTTTCGGTGAAAGTGCCATCGGGTGTTGATACTGGTGACCGCATTCGCCTGTCGGGTGAGGGTGAGGCGGGCGCTCAAGGTGGTCCAGCGGGCGACCTGTACGTGGTGATCAATGTGCGCGAGCACGCTATCTTCCAGCGCGACGGTAAACATCTGTTTTGTGAAGTGCCGATCAGCTTCGTCGATGCGGCTCTGGGTGGTGAATTGGAGATTCCGACACTGGATGGTCGGGTCAAACTCAAGATTCCCGAGGGTACGCAGACCGGCAAGCAGTTCCGTATCCGTGGCAAAGGCGTTGCGCCGGTGCGCGGTGGTGGTGCTGGCGACTTGATGTGTCGTGTGGCGGTAGAGACGCCGGTCAACCTGGGTCGTCGTCAGCGCGAGCTGCTGGAAGAGTTGCGCAGTTCCCTGGCGGGCGATGACACTCATTCGCCCAAGACTGCTGGCTGGTTCGAAGGCGTGAAGCGCTTCTTCGGCGACCTGTAAGGACGTGAGTATGCGACGTATAGCTGTGATGGGCGCGGCCGGACGCATGGGCAAGAACCTGGTTGAGGCGGTGCAGCAGCGCTCGCCTCTGTCGGGTCTGACGGCGGCGATCGTTCGGCCGGGCAGCACACTGATCGGCGCCGATGCCGGTGAGTTGGCATCGCTGGGCAGGATCGGTGTGTCGTTGTCCGGTAGCCTGGAAAAGGTTATTGATGAGTTCGATGTGTTGATCGATTTCACGCTTCCAGAGGTGATGCTGAAAAACCTGGCGTTCTGCCGCAAGGCGGGCAAGGCCATGGTCATTGGCACCACCGGCTTGAATGCCGAGCAAAAGCAGCTGTTGGTTGCTGCGGGTAAGGATATCCCGATTGTGTTTGCTGCCAACTTCAGTGTTGGTGTCAATCTGTCGCTGAAGTTGCTCGACATGGCAGCTCGTGTGTTGGGTGATGATGCGGATATCGAAATTATCGAAGCTCATCACCGGCACAAGGTCGATGCGCCGTCGGGTACGGCGATGCGCATGGGTGAAGTGATCGCCGATGCGCTTGGCCGTGATCTTTCGAAAGTGGCGGTGTATGGCCGCGAAGGCCATACCGGCGTGCGCGATCGTGAAACCATCGGCTTTGCTACCGTTCGCGGCGGTGATGTGGTGGGTGATCACACGGTGTTGTTCGCGGCAGAGGGTGAGCGCCTTGAGATCACGCACAAGGCTTCCAGTCGTATGACTTTCGCCAAGGGTGCGGTGCGTGCGGCGTTGTGGCTGGACGGTCGTGAGCCTGGCCTGTACGACATGCAAGATGTGCTTGAACTGCGTTAAGCAGTAGCTAAAACAGGGCTCAGGCATTAACCTTGGGCCCTGTTTTTACCCGCTAAGCGATGTCCTGTCGCATTCCCCTGCCTTTAAGGCTCATTAGCGGTGGACCAAAAAAGCCTTTTTCTGTAAGCTACAGCTTTAGTGTGTCCACTAAAAGCGCGCAGAATAATTCAGTGAAGAAGCGGGGTGACGTGTCCATACGTCACTCCGCTTTTTTGCAACCTGCGATCGCCCTTTCAGGCTTTATTTACGGGAGGTCTTCTTGACTAAGCCAGCCATACTCGCCCTTGCTGATGGCAGCATTTTTCGCGGCGAAGCCATTGGAGCCGACGGTCAGACCGTTGGAGAGGTGGTGTTCAACACCGCCATGACCGGCTATCAGGAAATCCTTACCGATCCTTCCTACGCCCAACAGATCGTTACCCTGACCTATCCGCACATCGGTAATACCGGCACTACGCCGCAAGATGCCGAGTCTGATCGTGTCTGGTCGGCCGGTCTGGTGATTCGTGACCTGCCACTGGTTGCGAGCAACTGGCGTAGCACGATGTCCCTGTCCGATTACCTGAAAGCCAACAACGTAGTGGCGATCGCAGGTATTGATACGCGTCGCCTGACACGCATCCTGCGTGAAAAGGGCTCGCAGAGCGGCTGCATCATGGCCGGTGACAATATTTCCGAAGCAGCAGCGATTGCTGCGGCGCAAGGTTTCCCTGGCCTGAAAGGCATGGACCTGGCGAAAGTCGTCAGTACCAAGGAAAAGTACGAGTGGCGCTCCACTGTCTGGGACTTGAAGACCGACAGCCATGCCACCATCGAAGCCTCCGAGCTGCCGTATCACGTAGTGGCTTACGACTACGGTATCAAGCACAACATCTTGCGCATGCTGGTCGAGCGCGGTTGCCGCGTGACCGTGGTGCCGGCGCAAACCCCGGCCAGCGACGTACTGGCCTTGCAGCCGGACGGTGTGTTCCTGTCCAACGGCCCGGGTGACCCGGAGCCTTGCGACTATGCGATTCAGGCCATCAAGGACGTGTTGGAGACCGAGATTCCGGTATTCGGCATTTGCCTGGGTCACCAACTGTTGGCCCTGGCCTCCGGCGCCAAGACCCTGAAAATGGGGCACGGCCATCACGGTGCCAACCACCCGGTGCAGGACCTGGATACCGGTGTCGTCATGATCACCAGCCAGAACCACGGTTTTGCGGTGGATGAAGCGACCTTGCCGGGCAACGTCCGGGCGATTCACAAGTCGCTGTTCGACGGCTCCCTGCAAGGTATCGAGCGCACAGACAAGAGCGCGTTCAGCTTCCAGGGCCACCCTGAAGCAAGCCCGGGCCCGAACGACGTAGCGCCGCTGTTCGACCGTTTCATCAATGAGATGGCCAAGCGACGCTAAGTGAGTGGCCTGAGGGAGGCACGGGAAACCGGCGGCCCCCTCAGGCTCTTCAAGGATTGTTCAAGACGGCTTGCCGACTGACCTGCGGATTTGAGTGACAAACCCATGCCAAAACGTACAGACATAAAAAGCATCCTGATTCTCGGCGCTGGCCCGATCGTGATCGGCCAGGCCTGCGAATTCGACTACTCCGGCGCGCAGGCCTGTAAAGCCCTGCGCGAGGAGGGGTACCGCGTCATCCTGGTGAACTCCAACCCAGCCACCATCATGACCGATCCGGACATGGCCGACGCCACCTATATCGAGCCGATCAAGTGGCAGACCGTTGCCAAGATTATCGAAAAAGAGCGTCCGGACGCACTGCTGCCAACCATGGGCGGCCAGACTGCACTGAACTGCGCCCTGGACCTGGAGCGCGAAGGCGTTCTGGAAAAGTTCGGCGTAGAGATGATCGGCGCCAATGCCGACACCATCGACAAGGCTGAAGACCGTTCGCGTTTCGACAAGGCGATGAAGTCCATCGGCCTTGATTGCCCGCGCTCGGGTATCGCCCACAACATGGAAGAGGCCAACGTGGTCCTCGAGAAGCTTGGCTTCCCGTGCATCATCCGTCCGTCCTTCACCATGGGCGGTACCGGTGGCGGTATCGCTTACAACCGTGAAGAGTTCGAAGAAATCTGCGCTCGTGGTCTGGACCTGTCGCCGACCAAAGAGCTGCTGATCGACGAATCCTTGATCGGCTGGAAAGAATACGAGATGGAGGTTGTCCGCGACAAAAAGGACAACTGCATCATCGTTTGCTCCATTGAAAACTTTGACCCGATGGGTGTGCACACTGGTGATTCGATCACCGTGGCTCCTGCACAAACCCTGACCGACAAGGAATACCAGATCCTGCGTAACGCCTCCCTGGCGGTACTGCGCGAGATCGGCGTGGAAACTGGTGGCTCCAACGTTCAATTCGGTATCTGCCCGAACACCGGCCGTATGGTCGTGATCGAGATGAACCCGCGTGTTTCGCGTTCTTCGGCCCTTGCTTCGAAGGCCACTGGCTTCCCGATTGCCAAGATCGCGGCCAAGCTGGCTGTGGGTTATACCCTGGACGAGCTGTCGAACGACATCACCGGCGGCAAGACCCCGGCGTCCTTCGAACCGTCCATCGACTATGTCGTGACCAAGCTACCGCGCTTTGCCTTCGAAAAATTCCCGAAAGCCGACGCTCGCCTGACCACCCAGATGAAGTCGGTGGGTGAAGTCATGGCCATCGGTCGGACCTTCCAGGAATCCCTGCAGAAAGCCCTGCGCGGCCTGGAAGTGGGCGTTTGCGGCCTGGACGAGAAGCTCGACCTGAGCAATCCGGAAAGCATGAGCGTGCTCAAGCGCGAGCTGACCGTGCCGGGCGCCGAGCGTATCTGGTACGTGGCTGACGCCTTCCGCGCCGGCATGACCGTCGAAGAGATCTTCGGCATGAACATGATCGACCCATGGTTCCTGGTACAGATCGAAGACCTGATCAAGGACGAAGAGAAGGTCAAGACCCTGGGTCTGGCCAGCATCGACCGCGACATGATGTACAAGCTCAAGCGCAAGGGCTTCTCCGATATGCGCCTGGCCAAGCTGCTGGGTGTCACCGAGAAAAGCCTGCGTCGCCACCGTCACAAGCTTGAGGTGTACCCGGTCTACAAGCGCGTTGACACCTGCGCCGCCGAGTTTGCCACCGATACCGCTTATCTCTACTCGACGTACGAGGAAGAGTGCGAAGCCGCACCGTCGGGCCGCGACAAGATCATGATCCTTGGCGGTGGTCCCAACCGTATCGGTCAGGGCATCGAGTTCGATTACTGCTGCGTACACGCGGCACTGGCCCTGCGCGCAGATGGTTACGAGACCATCATGGTCAACTGCAACCCGGAAACCGTTTCCACTGACTACGACACCTCGGATCGCCTGTACTTCGAACCAGTGACCCTGGAAGACGTGCTGGAAATCGTTCGTGTAGAGAAGCCAAAAGGCGTGATCGTCCAGTACGGCGGCCAAACTCCGCTGAAATTGGCTCGTGCCCTGGAAGAGGCCGGCGTACCGATCATCGGTACCAGCCCTGACGCCATTGACCGTGCCGAAGACCGTGAGCGCTTTCAGCAGATGGTCGAGCGCCTGAACTTGCGTCAACCGCCAAACTCCACCGTACGCAGCGAAGACGAAGCCATTCGTGCAGCCAGCAAGATCGGTTACCCGCTGGTGGTGCGTCCCTCCTACGTACTGGGCGGCCGGGCGATGGAAATCGTCTACGAGGAAGAAGAGCTCAAGCGTTACCTGCGCGATGCGGTGAAAGTCTCCAACGACAGCCCGGTGCTGCTGGACCACTTCCTCAACTGCGCCATCGAAATGGACGTGGATGCGGTCTGCGACGGTACCGACGTAGTGATCGGCGCGATCATGCAGCACATCGAACAAGCGGGTGTTCACTCGGGTGACTCCGCTTGCTCGCTGCCGCCGTATTCGCTGCCAGCGCACATCCAGGACGAGATGCGCGAACAGGTCAAGAAAATGGCCCTGGAGCTGGGTGTGGTCGGCCTGATGAACGTACAGTTGGCGCTGCAAGGCGAAGACATCTACGTCATCGAAGTCAACCCGCGTGCTTCCCGTACTGTGCCGTTTGTTTCCAAGTGCATCGGTGTTTCCCTGGCAATGATTGCCGCACGTGTGATGGCCGGTAAGACCTTGAAGGAAATCGGCTTCACCAAGGAAATCATTCCGAACTTCTACAGTGTGAAAGAGGCGGTGTTCCCATTCGCCAAATTCCCTGGCGTGGACCCGATCCTGGGCCCAGAGATGAAGTCCACCGGTGAAGTGATGGGTGTGGGCGACACCTTCGGTGAAGCGTTCGCCAAGGCCCAGATGGGCGCCAGCGAAGTGCTGCCGATCGGCGGTACTGCCTTCATCAGCGTGCGTGATGATGACAAGCCGCTGGTTGCAGGCGTGGCCCGTGATCTGATCAACTTGGGCTTTGAAATCGTGGCTACTGCCGGGACTGCCAAGCTGATCGAGGCGGCAGGCCTGAAAGTGCGTCGCGTGAACAAGGTGACTGAAGGCCGTCCACACGTGGTCGACATGATCAAGAATGACGAAGTCACTCTGATCATCAACACCACCGAAGGTCGCCAGTCGATTGCGGACTCCTACTCCATTCGTCGTAACGCCTTGCAGCACAAAATCTATTGCACCACCACTATTGCTGCTGGCGAAGCTATCTGTGAAGCGCTCAAGTTTGGTCCAGAAAAGACTGTGCGCCGCTTGCAGGATCTACACGCAGGATTGAAGGCATGATCAAGTACCCAATGACAGTCCAGGGCGCCAAGGCCCTGGAAGAAGAACACGCTCATCTGACCAAGGTTGTCCGTCCGAAGCTGAGTCAGGACATCGGGACCGCCCGCGAATTGGGTGACCTGAAGGAAAACGCCGAATACCACGCCGCTCGTGAGCAGCAAGGTATGGTCGAGGCTCGGATCCGTGACATCGAAGGCCGCATGCAGAACGCGGTGATCATTGATGTCACGACCATCCCGCGCACCGGCAAGGTGATTTTTGGTACGACCGTGGAAATCGCCAACGTCGAGACTGATGAACGCGTGACCTACCACATCGTGGGTGAGGACGAGGCTGACTTCAAACTCGGCAAGATATCCGTCGGTTCGCCACTGGCCCGCGCCTTGATTGCCAAGGAAGAGGGTGATGTGGTGGCCGTCAAGACGCCTGGTGGCGTGATCGAGTACGAGATTGTCGAAGTTCGTCACATCTGAGAGGCGGCGCCCGCTACGTGCGGGCGCCATGCTCTGGCAGTTGGCCCAGATGCTCTGGGTCGGCGGCCTGTGGCTGTTGCATCTTGGTGTCTTACCGGTGTTGGGCCTGATTGGTCTGGCGCCGTTGCTGATTGATGAGGTCGGCGGATTATTGAGTGCGCTGCTGGTGGGTTTTGCAGCGGCGTGCGTGACGCTTCAGGCGCTGGTGCTGATCGAGGCCGAAGGCTTGGGGAGTTTGTGGCGGGATATTCGCGGGCAACTGCTGTTGATGGCGTTGTATGCGTGCGCAATGTATTGCTTGGTGCGCATGTTTCTGCCGGAAGCGTTGCGCTGGCAGCTGTTCAGCTATCTTGTGCTAGGGTTCTCCGGCTTGGTGCTGGTTGTGCAACCAGCGCCGGGGTGGAGCGGCAGGGCGCGCGAAGCGCGCCCTTGACCCTTGTATCATTTGAAACGATGGACGTTCGACAGTTGCTTGTTGGCGCTGAAGTTCCTGCGATACAACAGTGCCATTTTGCCGATGACCTGAACCAGGTCCGCTTTGCCGGCCTTGCAGAGTTCTGCAATGGCCGCCAGGCGCGCCTCGCGATCAAGGATGCTGACCTTGATCTTGATTAGTTCGTGATCGCCCAATGCGCGTTCAAGTTCGGTTAACACACCTTCAGTCAAACCGTTGTCAGCCACAGTCAAAACTGGTTTCAGATGGTGGCCAATGGATTTGTACTGTTTCTTCTGCTCTTGAGTGAGCGGCATAATCTGACCCCTGTGTCTGATCTTGTAAAAAGCGGCGGCCAGTTTACCCGAGCGAGTCCGGGACCGCCCAGTTAATCACGACCCGTTTATTTTTGAGGTGGCCCGTGGCCCGTTCCAAAACTAGCCTTAAGTGGCTGCAAGAGCATTTCAACGACCCTTACGTCAAAATGGCGCAAAAGGATGGCTACCGTTCCCGGGCCAGTTACAAGCTGCTGGAGATCCAGGAAAAGGACAAGTTGATCCGCCCTGGCATGAGCGTTATCGATCTTGGCGCAGCCCCCGGTGGCTGGTCCCAGGTGACCAGTCGTCTGATTGGTGGGCAGGGTCGTTTGATCGCTTCCGATATTCTGGAAATGGACAGCATCCCGGATGTGACCTTCGTCCATGGTGACTTTACCCAGGACGTCGTGCTGGCGCAGATTCTCGAAGCCGTTGGAAAATCGCAGGTAGACCTTGTGATTTCCGATATGGCCCCCAATATGAGTGGATTACCAGCCGTGGATATGCCGCGAGCGATGTTCCTTTGCGAGTTGGCATTGGACCTGGCTGGTCGGGTTTTGCGTCCCGGTGGTGATTTTCTGGTCAAGGTCTTCCAGGGTGAAGGCTTCGACGAGTACCACAAAAACATCCGCAAACTGTTCGACAAGGTGCAGACGCGCAAGCCTGACTCTTCCCGGGGCAGGTCCCGCGAGCAGTATTTGCTGGGTCGCGGTTTCCGTGGCATTGAAGGCGCTGCCAGCGATGAGCGTTTTTGAGAGATTGAAGGGAGTCGATAGGTTTTTTTATATCGCTTTCGTCACGAAGCTTTACGAATATTGTGTAGTCAAAGTTTCACAAAGGGTTACAGACGGCGCCTGCCAGAGTTGTCGGTAATGTAGTAAGTTAGGCCGATGAATATCATGCGAAGCACGCGCCAGTAGCGGAGCTTGCTTCAGAGGGTAGTTAATTGAACGATATGGCAAAGAATCTGATCCTGTGGTTGATCATCGCGGCTGTCCTGGTGACGGTGATGAACAACTTCTCCAGCCCTAACGAGCCGCAGACCCTCAACTATTCCGACTTCATCCAGCAAGTTAAGGATGGCAAGGTCGAGCGCGTAGCGGTTGATGGCTACGTGATTACCGGCAAGCGCAGCGATGGCGACAGCTTCAAGACCATTCGTCCGGCAATCCAGGACAATGGCCTGATCGGCGACCTGGTGGATAACCACGTAGTCGTTGAAGGCAAACAGCCTGAACAGCAAAGCATCTGGACCCAGCTCCTGGTGGCCAGCTTCCCGATCCTGGTGATTATCGCCGTGTTCATGTTCTTCATGCGCCAGATGCAAGGTGGTGCGGGAGGCAAGGGCGGGCCGATGAGCTTCGGCAAGAGCAAGGCGCGCCTGCTCTCCGAAGATCAGGTGAAGACCACCTTGGGTGATGTTGCTGGTTGTGACGAAGCCAAGGAAGAAGTGGGCGAGCTGGTTGAGTTCCTGCGTGATCCGGGCAAGTTCCAGCGCCTGGGCGGCCGTATTCCTCGCGGCGTGCTGATGGTGGGCCCTCCAGGTACGGGTAAAACCCTGTTGGCCAAGGCCATTGCTGGTGAAGCCAAAGTACCTTTCTTCACCATTTCCGGTTCTGACTTCGTCGAAATGTTTGTCGGTGTTGGCGCCAGCCGTGTTCGTGACATGTTCGAACAGGCCAAGAAGCACGCTCCGTGCATCATCTTCATCGATGAAATCGACGCCGTTGGTCGCCATCGTGGTGCCGGCATGGGCGGCGGTCATGATGAGCGTGAGCAGACCCTTAACCAGTTGCTGGTTGAGATGGACGGCTTTGAAATGAATGACGGCATCATCGTTATCGCGGCTACCAACCGTCCTGACGTACTTGACCCGGCGTTGCTGCGTCCAGGTCGTTTCGACCGTCAAGTCGTAGTTGGTCTGCCAGATATCCGTGGTCGCGAACAAATTCTGAAAGTGCACATGCGCAAAGTGCCGATGGGCGACGACGTGGCTCCGGCCGTAATTGCCCGTGGTACCCCAGGCTTCTCCGGCGCTGACTTGGCCAACCTGGTGAACGAGGCGTCGTTGTTTGCCGCACGTACCGGCAAGCGCGTTGTTGAAATGAAAGAGTTCGAGCTGGCGAAAGACAAGATCATGATGGGCGCCGAGCGCAAATCCATGGTCATGTCTGAGAAAGAGAAGCGCAACACCGCTTATCACGAAGCTGGTCACGCCATTGTGGGTCGCGTTGTGCCTGAGCATGACCCGGTTTACAAGGTATCGATCATTCCTCGCGGTCGGGCGCTGGGTGTCACCATGTTCCTGCCGGAAGAGGATCGCTACAGCCTCTCCAAGCGTGCCTTGATCAGCCAGATATGTTCGCTGTATGGCGGCCGGATTGCTGAAGAGATGACCTTGGGCTTCGACGGTGTCACCACGGGTGCCTCCAACGACATCATGCGCGCCAGCCAGATTGCGCGGAACATGGTGACCAAATGGGGTCTTTCGGAAAAGCTTGGCCCCTTGATGTATGCCGAGGATGAAGGCGAAGTGTTCATGGGTCGTGGTGGTGGCGGTCAAGGTGCAAGTTTCTCCGGTGAGACCGCCAAGCTGATCGACTCCGAAGTGCGCAGTATCATTGACCAATGCTATGGTACGGCCAAGCAGATCCTTACGGATAACCGTGACAAGCTCGACGCCATGGCTGATGCCTTGATGAAGTACGAGACCATCGATGCCGAGCAGATCGACGATATCATGGCTGGTCGCACTCCTCGCGAGCCTCGCGATTGGGAGGGTGGTTCGGGCACTTCGGGTACACCGCCGGTTGTACAGGACGAGCGCCCTGAAACCCCGATCGGCGGCCCGGCTGCTGATCATTAAGGTTTGAAATGACTTCTGTGTTGTCCTCAACCCGGTTGCCTTGCGGCAGTCGGGTTCTTGATTTGTCCCATACGCATGTCATGGGCATTCTCAATGTAACTCCCGACTCGTTCTCCGACGGTGGTCGCTTTAGTCAGCTTGATGCGGCATTGCGTCATGCCGAGGCTATGGTTGCTGCGGGTGCCACTCTGATTGATGTTGGTGGTGAGTCAACTCGTCCCGGCGCCCGTGCAGTTTCTCCCTTGGAGGAATTGGAGCGCGTCGTGCCGATTGTTGAGCGCATTCATCGCGAGTTGGACGTGATCATTTCGGTGGATACGTCGACGCCGGCCGTCATGCGCGAAACAGCGAGGTTGGGGGCAGGTTTGATCAATGACGTAAGGTCCTTGCAGCGTGATGGTGCCCTTGATGCGGCGGCTGCGACTGGGCTGCCGGTGTGCCTCATGCACATGCGCGATGAGCCGGGGACCATGCAGGACGACCCGCATTACGACAACCTTGTCGGGGAAGTGGCTGAGTTTCTTGCCGAGCGTATTGCCCAATGCGCCGCAGCCGGGATCGCCCCTGAGCGGATTATTCTCGATCCGGGGTTTGGCTTTGCCAAAACACTGCAACACAACTTAAGTCTGTTCAAGCATATGGAATCCCTGCATGCCCTTGGTCGCCCCCTGTTGGTTGGGGTTTCGCGCAAGAGCATGATAGGTCTGGCGTTGAATCGTCCGGTAGGAGAGCGGCTGCATGGCGGCCTGGCTCTCGCGGCGCTTGCCGTAGTCAAGGGTGCGCGTATCTTGCGTGTGCATGACGTAGCCGAGACGGTAGATGTGGTGCGGATGATTGCAGCGGTTGAATCAGCCGAATAAGAATGATGGAGCACTTATGACTAAAAAATACTTTGGCACCGATGGCATTCGCGGTCGGGTTGGTGAGTTTCCGATTACTCCGGATTTCATGCTCAAGCTCGGCTGGGCCGCCGGGATGGCGTTCCGCAGCATGGGTGCGTGCCGCATCCTGGTGGGCAAGGACACGCGGATCTCGGGTTACATGTTTGAGTCCGCGCTGGAGGCGGGCCTGTCCGCCGCTGGGGCCGATGTGATGCTGCTGGGGCCCATGCCTACGCCGGCGATCGCTTACCTGACGCGTACCTTTCACGCTGAAGCCGGTATCGTGATCAGTGCCTCGCACAATCCCCATGACGACAATGGCATCAAGTTCTTCTCGGGCCAGGGCACCAAGCTGCCGGACGAGATCGAGCATATGATCGAAGAGCTGTTGGATGCGCCGATGACCGTCGTCGAGTCGAGCAAATTGGGCAAGGTCTCGCGGATTAACGACGCCTCTGGCCGTTACATCGAGTTTTGCAAAAGCAGCGTACCGAGCAGTACCAATTTTGCTGGCCTGAAAATCGTCATCGACTGCGCTCATGGTGCGACTTACAAGGTGGCTCCCAGTGTATTCAAGGAGCTTGGTGCGCAGGTGACGGTGCTGTCGGCTCAGCCTAACGGCTTGAACATCAACGACAACTGTGGCTCGACCCATATGGGGCAGTTGCAGGCGGCAGTATTGGCCGAGCACGCCGACCTGGGTATCGCTTTCGATGGTGATGGTGATCGAGTATTGATGGTCGATCACACTGGCGCCATTGTCGACGGTGATGACCTGTTGTTTATCATCGCTCGCGACTTGCATGAGCGTAATAAGCTCCAGGGCGGCGTTGTCGGTACCTTGATGAGTAATCTGGGGCTGGAGTTGGCGCTGGCAGATCTGGGGATTCCGTTTGTGCGCGCCAATGTTGGTGACCGTTACGTGATCGCTGACCTGCTGGAGCGTAACTGGCAGGTGGGTGGGGAAAACTCCGGGCATATCGTGTGTTTCCAGCACACCACTACCGGCGATGCGATCATTGCGGCGCTGCAAGTGCTGCTGGCATTGCGACGTCGCGAAGAAAGCCTCGCTCAGGCGCGCCAGGCGCTGCGCAAGTGCCCGCAAGTGCTGCTTAACGTCCGTTTTGCGGGCGGTGATAATCCTGTCGAGCATCCGGCCGTCAAGGAGGCCTGCGAGCGCGTTACTGCGGCCATGGCAGGTCGTGGTCGGGTCTTGTTGCGCAAGTCTGGCACCGAGCCTTTGGTCCGGGTGATGGTCGAAGGTGAGGATGAAAGCCAGGTTCGTGGCTATGCCGAAGAGCTGGCAAAACTGGTAACTGAAGTTTGCGCCTGAATTCGGCTTGCCAGTGATGGTGTGGTTGGGTAACATCTGCGCCCACTTTGACCGACGGGGTACAGCATGCGTCGCACTATGGTAGCTGGTAACTGGAAAATGCACGGTACCCGCGCCAGTGTCGCTGAGCTGATCAACGGCCTTCGTCATTTGGCCTTGCCTAGCGGTGTTGATGTCGCGGTATTCCCGCCTTGCTTGTATATCAATCAAGTGATTGATGGCTTGAAAGGCAAGTCGATTCAGGTCGGCGCGCAGAACTCTGCGGTGGAATCCATGCAAGGTGCGTTGACTGGTGAGATTGCGCCTAGTCAACTGGTTGATGCGGGTTGTTCCCTGGTGCTTGTTGGGCACTCCGAGCGTCGTCAGATTATGGGCGAGCGTGATGGGACACTTAATCGCAAGTTCGCAGCGGCACAGGCTTGTGGCTTGATTCCGGTGCTGTGCATAGGGGAGACCCTTGAGCAGCGTGAATCCGGGAAAACTCTTGAGGTTGTCGGGCGTCAGCTGGGCAGTATCATTGAGGAGCTGGGAGTCGGTGCCTTTGCAAATGCAGTAATTGCTTACGAGCCGGTCTGGGCCATTGGTACCGGGCTGACTGCTTCGCCGCAACAGGCGCAGGATGTGCACGCAGCCATCCGCGCGCAGTTGGCGGCAGAGAATTCTGAGGTCGCACGAGGTGTGCGGCTTCTATACGGCGGCAGCGTGAAGGCGGCCAATGCGGTCGAACTGTTCGGCATGCCGGATATCGATGGGGGGCTCATTGGTGGAGCCTCCCTGAATGCAGATGAGTTCGGTGCGATTTGTCGCGCCGCGGGAAACTGAGAAAATGCTGGAAACAGTCGTAGTCGTTTTTCATCTGTTGGGTGCACTGGGCGTTGTTGCTCTGGTATTGCTGCAGCAGGGTAAAGGTGCGGACGCTGGTGCGTCTTTCGGGGCAGGTGCTTCAAATACTGTGTTCGGAAGCCAAGGTTCCTCTACCTTTCTTAGTAAGTTTACTGCTATACTTGCCGCCGGTTTCTTCATAACCAGCTTGGGGTTAGGTTACTTTGCTAAAGAGAAAGCTCATGTGCTGACTCAAGTAGGTTTGCCAAACCCAGCAGTGTTGGAAGTTCCAAAAGCAAAACCGGCTTCTGATGATGTACCGGTGCTTCAAGAGCAAAAGTCGGCTACCCCAGCGACTGACGTGCCTCCAGCTCAAGAGCAAAAGTAAGAAGGGTTACACGCTGTAAATGTTGTATTGCCGAGGTGGTGGAATTGGTAGACACGCAACCTTGAGGTGGTTGTGCCCATAGGGTGTAGGGGTTCGAGTCCCCTTCTCGGTACCAATTGTCAGGAGAGCCCGCTGTTGCGGGCTTTCTTGTAGGTGGAAGGTTACATTGACCCTGTAAGGGATCGGTCGTATACTTCCGCCCCAGCTTTGTCGCGGGGTGGAGCAGTCTGGTAGCTCGTCGGGCTCATAACCCGAAGGTCGTCGGTTCAAATCCGGCCCCCGCAACCAGTTTTAGCGGAGCCCCTTTTAAGGGGCTTTTTGTTAGCTGGACACTTTCAACGCCGCTGTTCGACGGCGTTTCAAGGATGGGCGTTTCGCCCATTTTTTTTATTTTGCATAGCATGCACATACATGCACTAGGGGGTTCAGGTGTCGAGCAAGCTAGAAGAGTTGCAGGCCTTGTTGGCCCCGGTGATCGTGGCCCTAGGCTATGAATGCTGGGGTATTGAGTTTTCGGCTCAGGGTCGTCACTCAATGTTGCGTGTTTATATCGATAAAGAGGGCGGCGTGCTGGTGGACGATTGTGCCATTGTCAGCCGTCAGATCAGTGGTGTCCTGGATGTTGAAGATCCAATCGCCGTTGAATACACCCTTGAAGTTTCCTCGCCTGGCATGGAACGCCCACTGTTCACTATTGAGCAGTTTGCAAAATTTGCCGGTGAACAAGTGAAGATCAAGTTGCGTTCCCCTTTTGAAGGGCGCCGCAACTTTCAGGGCCTTCTGCGCGGTGTAGAAGAGCAGGACATCGTGGTGCAGGTAGAAGACCATGAGTTCCTGTTGCCGATCGATATGATCGACAAGGCCAACATTATTCCCAGTTTTGACTGAGACGCGGATCCCGCGGATCCAATGGCTTGCGAAAGGCGAGGCGTACGATGAGCAAAGAAGTACTGCTGGTTGTTGAGTCGGTATCCAATGAAAAGGGCGTACCGGCAAACGTGATTTTTGAAGCGCTGGAGCTGGCCCTGGCCACTGCTACCAAAAAGCGTTTTGAGGACGAAGTTGATCTGCGTGTGGAAATCAATCGCCACACCGGTGCCTATGAGACTTTCCGTCGCTGGACGGTCGTCGAAGAAGCCGATCTTGATGATCCGGCTATCGAAACCTGGCCAAGCAAGGTTGCTGAAACGCATCCTGGTGCCAACGTTGGCGATGTCGTTGAAGAAAAGATCGACTCCATCGAGTTCGGCCGCATCGCTGCACAGACCGCCAAGCAGGTCATCGTGCAAAAGGTTCGCGAAGCCGAGCGTGCTCAAGTCGTTGACGCCTATCGCGAGCGCCTGGGGGAAATCATCTCCGGCACCGTGAAAAAAGTGACCCGCGACAACGTGATTGTCGATCTGGGTAACAACGCCGAAGCGTTGCTGGCCCGTGAAGACATCATTTCTCGCGAAACTTTCCGGGTTGGCGTGCGTTTGCGCGCGCTGCTCAAGGAAATCCGCACTGAAAACCGCGGCCCTCAGTTGATCCTGTCGCGTACCGCGCCGGAAATGCTGATTGAGTTGTTCCGCATTGAAGTGCCGGAAATTGCCGAAGGCCTGATCGAAGTCATGGCTGCGTCCCGCGATCCGGGTTCGCGCGCCAAGATCGCGGTCCGCTCCAAGGACAAACGCATCGACCCGCAAGGCGCTTGCATTGGTATGCGCGGTTCGCGCGTCCAGGCAGTGTCGGGCGAATTGGGCGGTGAGCGTGTGGATATCGTGCTGTGGGACGATAACCCGGCGCAGTTCGTGATCAACGCCATGTCACCGGCCGAAGTCGCGGCAATTATCGTTGACGAAGATGCCCATGCAATGGACATCGCCGTTGGCGCAGACAATCTGGCTCAGGCCATCGGTCGCGGTGGTCAGAACGTACGTTTGGCCAGCCAGTTGACCGGCTGGACCCTGAACGTGATGACCGAATCGGACATCCAGGCTAAGCAGCAAGCAGAAACCGGTGACATCCTGCGCAACTTCATCGACGAGCTGGAAGTCGACGAAGACCTGGCACAGGTGCTGGTAGATGAAGGCTTCACCAGCCTGGAAGAGATTGCCTACGTACCGTTGGAAGAAATGCTCAACATCGACGGCTTTGACGAAGATACTGTCAACGAGCTTCGCGCTCGGGCCAAGGATCGTTTGTTGACTAAAGCCATCGCTACTGAGGAAAAGCTGGCAGACGCCCATCCGGCCGAAGACCTGCTCTCGCTTGAGGGTATGGACAAGGATTTGGCGATGGAACTGGCGGTGCGCGGCGTAATTACCCGCGAAGACCTGGCCGAGCAGTCTATTGACGACCTGCTCGACATCGACGGCATTGACGATGATCGTGCCGGCAAGTTGATCATGGCCGCCCGAGCCCATTGGTTCGAGTAATTAGGCGCGGCCTGAGGAGAGAAGTGCATGACGCAAGTCACGGTGAAACAACTGGCCGATGAGGTCAAAACACCGGTAGAGCGCCTGTTGCAGCAGATGCGTGAGGCAGGTCTGCCGCACACCGCCGCCGATGAAGGTGTGAGCGATAGTGAGAAGCAGTCTTTGCTGACTCACTTGAAGAGCAGCCACAAGGCGAAAGTGGAAGAACCGCGCAAGATTACATTGCAGCGCAAAACCACCAGCACCTTGCGTGTTGCTGGTAGCAAGAGCATCAGCGTTGAAGTACGCAAGAAGAAAGTCTTCGTACAGCGCAGCCCGGAAGAAATCGAAGCCGAGCGCAAACGTGAACTGGAAGAACGTCGCGCAGTAGAAAATACTGCTCGTCAGAAGGCTGAAGAAGAAACCAAGCGTCGCGCCGAAGAAGAAGCGCGTCGCCAGCCTGCTGGTACTGATGCAGTTGCGGCACCTGCTGCACCTGTAGAGGCTGTGCGTGAGGCCGCTCCGGTTGCCACAGCACCAGCCCCTGCAGCTGACGCTCGTAAGCGCGACGAACCTCGTCGTCCGGATAAACCACGTGCCGACGATAACAGTCGTCGTGGCAGTGGTGATGGTGAGCGCAAAAACGCTCCACATCGTGCTTCGGTCAAAGAGAAGGCGCCAACGCCGCGGGTTGCTCCACGTACTACCGACGAAGAAAGCGACAGCTTCCGTCGTGGTGGTCGCGGCAAAGCCAAGCTGAAGAAACGCAACGCCCACGGTTTCCAGAGCCCAACCGGCCCTGTCGTGCGTGAAGTGAAGATCGGCGAGACCATCACTGTGGGCGACCTCGCTCAACAGATGTCGGTCAAGGCAGCTGAAATCATCAAGTTCATGTTCAAACTGGGTACTCCAGCGACCATCAACCAGGTACTGGATCAGGAAACTGCCCAACTGGTTGCTGAAGAGCTGGGCCACAAAGTGACCCTCGTCAGCGACACCGCCCTGGAAGATTCCCTGGCCGAGTCCCTGAAGTTTGAAGGCGAGACCTTCTCCCGCGCGCCAGTTGTGACCGTAATGGGCCACGTTGACCACGGTAAGACCTCGCTGCTCGACTATATCCGTCGTGCCAAGGTAGCTGCAGGCGAAGCCGGCGGTATCACCCAGCACATCGGTGCGTACCACGTTGAAACCGACCGCGGCATGGTCACCTTCCTCGATACCCCAGGTCACGCCGCGTTTACCGCCATGCGTGCCCGTGGTGCCAAGGCGACTGACATCGTGATCCTGGTAGTTGCAGCGGACGACGGCGTAATGCCGCAGACCATTGAAGCTGTCCAGCACGCCAAGGCCGCTGGTGTTCCATTGGTTGTCGCAGTGAACAAAATCGACAAGCCGGGCGCCGATCTTGATCGCATCCGTAGCGAACTGTCGGTTCACGGCGTGACTTCCGAAGAGTGGGGCGGTGATACGCCGTTCGTTTCGGTCTCGGCGAAAGTCGGTACCGGTGTAGACGAACTGCTGGAAGCGGTCCTGCTGCAAGCGGAAGTTCTCGAACTGAAAGCAACCCCTTCGGCCCCAGGTCGTGGTGTTGTGGTTGAATCGCGTCTCGACAAAGGTCGTGGCCCGGTTGCAACCGTTCTGGTTCAAGACGGTACCCTGCGCCAAGGCGACATGGTCCTGGTCGGTTCGAACTATGGCCGTGTACGTGCCATGCTCGACGAGAACGGCAAGTCTATCAAGGAAGCCGGTCCTTCCATCCCTGTCGAGATCCTCGGCCTGGACGGTACCCCGGACGCTGGCGACGAGATGAGCGTACTGTCAGACGAGAAGAAAGCCCGTGAAGTGGCTCTGTTCCGTCAAGGCAAGTTCCGCGAAGTCAAGCTGGCCCGTGCTCACGCTGGCAAGCTGGAAAACATCTTCGAGAACATGGGCCAGGAAGAGAAGAAGACGCTTAACATCGTCCTCAAATCTGACGTCCGTGGTTCCCTCGAAGCGTTGAACGGCGCCTTGAATGGCCTGGGTAACGACGAAGTGCAAGTGCGTGTTGTCGGTGGCGGTGTCGGTGGTATCACCGAATCCGACGCTAACCTGGCACTGGCCTCCAACGCTGTACTGTTTGGCTTCAACGTGCGTGCCGATGCTGGCGCACGGAAGATCGTCGAGCAGGAAGGCCTGGATATGCGTTACTACAACGTCATCTACGACATCATCGAAGACGTCAAGAAGGCCCTTACCGGCATGCTTGGCAGTGACGTCCGGGAGAACATCCTGGGTATCGCTGAAGTCCGCGACGTGTTCCGTTCGCCGAAGTTTGGCGCGATCGCCGGTTGCATGGTGCTCGAAGGTGTTGTGCACCGTAACCGTCCAATCCGTGTACTGCGTGAAGACATCGTTATCTTCGAAGGCGAGCTGGAATCTCTGCGCCGCTTCAAGGATGACGCTTCTGAAGTACGTGCCGGCATGGAATGCGGTATCGGCGTCAAGAGCTACAACGACGTCAAGGCCGGTGACAAGATCGAAGTCTTCGAGAAGGTTCAGGTTGCTCGCAGCCTCTAACTCGCGCACTTCAAGGGCCACGATGGGCCGCGGCACGCAAGTGCCCGGCGCAGCGTCCGGACTCTAAACGCAACGCCCGGTCTGGCTTTTGTCAGGCCGGGCGTTTGCCGCTTTCAGACCCCATGGGTTTCACCGTGTGGCAGTAACAGGTAACAAGACATGGCAAAAGAATACAGCCGTACCCAACGTATCGGCGATCAGATGCAGCGTGAGCTGGCACAGCTGATCCGTCGTGAAGTTAAGGACCCACGTGTAGGCCTGGTCACCATCACCGCCGTTGAAGTCAGCCGCGATGTGGGTCACGCCAAGATTTTCATCACTGTGATGGGTCAGGACAACGCCGAAGATATCGCGCAAAGCATCAAGGTGCTGAACTCCGCCGCAGGCTTCCTGCGCATGCAGTTGGCGCGTGAGATGAAGCTGCGCAGCGTCCCTCAGTTGCACTTCCACTACGACGAAAGCGTCGTGCGTGGCGCGCACTTGTCGGCACTGATAGAGCGGGCCGTGGCTGAAGACAGCCAGCGCCCGGAATCGGCCACACCTGAAGACGCCAAGGAGTAATCGGTGGCTCAGGTCAAACGTATCCGTCGTAACGTCAGCGGCATCATTCTGCTCGATAAGCCCATTGGCTTTACCTCCAATGCTGCCTTGCAGAAAGTGCGCTGGCTGCTCAATGCCGAGAAGGCAGGGCACACCGGTAGTCTCGATCCCCTGGCCACTGGCGTGCTGCCATTGTGCTTTGGCGAGGCCACCAAGTTTTCGCAATACCTGCTTGATTCCGATAAGGGTTACGAAACCCTGGCGCAACTGGGCAAGACCACCACCACAGCAGACGCCGAAGGTGATGTTTTGCGGGTTCGTGACGTGACCGTTGGTCGTGCTGATATTGAAGCTGCTTTGCCCGCTTTTCGTGGGAAAATCAGTCAGATACCGCCGATGTACTCGGCGCTCAAGCGTGATGGCCAACCCCTTTACAAGCTGGCGCGTGCTGGGGAAGTGGTGGAGCGCGAACCGCGTTCTGTTACTATTGCGCTCTTGGAATTGCTCGCCTGCGAAGGCGACACTGCCCGGTTGGCGGTGGACTGCAGCAAAGGCACCTATATCCGTACCCTGGTGGAAGATATTGGTGAGCAACTAGGCTGTGGCGCATACGTTGCAGAACTGCGACGGACCCAGGCAGGCCCTTTCACCTTGGCCCAGACGGTCACGCTGGAAGAGCTGGAAGCCGTACATGCCGAAGGCGGCAATGAGGCGGTTGATCGCTTCCTGATGCCATCGGACAGCGGTTTGCTGGATTGGCCATTGCTGCACTTCTCGGAGCACAGCGCGTTCTATTGGCTTAACGGCCAACCGGTACGCGCCCCGGATGCCCCGAAGTTCGGCATGGTGCGGGTACAGGATCATAACGGTCGCTTTATCGGTATCGGTGAAGTGAGCGAAGACGGGCGAATCGCGCCGCGTCGACTGATTCGGTCAGAATGACCGGAACCAGTTTGAGGTAAAAGCGCAGCAGCTTTTATACAAACTGGAACGAGGGTGGCTGTTAGCAGGCACGGTCACTACTCATTTTTAGATACAGGGATTTGTCCCTGGCCTGTTGAAACCGTCCCTTGGATGGTTTCCTGATAAAAGGATTGCCTCATGGCTCTCGACGTTCAAGAAAAAGCTCAAATCGTAGCTGACTACCAGCAAGCTGTTGGTGACACTGGTTCGCCAGAAGTGCAAGTTGCACTGCTGACCCACAACATCAACAAACTGCAAGGTCACTTCAAGGCCAACGGTAAAGATCACCACTCCCGTCGTGGTCTGATCCGCATGGTAAACCAGCGTCGTAAGCTGCTGGATTACCTGAAAGGTAAAGATCTGGGCCGTTACCAGGCTCTGATCGGTCGCCTGGGTCTGCGTCGCTAATCAGCGATTGCGCTAGAGGTTGGCTGTCTGTCGTGTGTCAGTGGGATTCCCGCTGGCCCATGGCAGGCTCCCAGCCTCAAGTTTTATCTGGATACACGTTTTACCCTGGACAGGCGTTGGGCCGACTCCCGACATTGCCCAAGAATTTCGCAAGAAGACAAGTTCCCCAAGAGCCACAAAGAAGGTAGGACACCGTGAACCCGGTAATCAAAAAATTCCAGTTCGGTCAGTCGACCGTTACCCTCGAGACAGGCCGTATCGCCCGTCAGGCCTCCGGCGCAGTGCTGGTCACCGTTGACGACGACGTCAGCGTATTGGTGACCGTTGTTGGTGCCAAGCAAGCCGATCCAGGCAAGGGCTTCTTCCCTCTGTCTGTCCACTACCAGGAAAAGACTTACGCTGCCGGTAAGATCCCTGGCGGTTTCTTCAAGCGTGAAGGCCGTCCTTCCGAGAAAGAAACCCTGACTTCCCGACTGATCGACCGTCCGATCCGTCCGCTGTTCCCAGAAGGCTTCATGAACGAAGTGCAGGTTGTCTGCACCGTCGTTTCTACCAGCAAAAAAATCGATCCGGACATCGCTGCGATGATCGGTACCTCGGCTGCACTGGCAATCTCCGGTATTCCTTTTGATGGTCCTATCGGCTGTGCCCGCGTTGCATTCCACGAAAGCACTGGCTACCTGCTGAACCCGACTTACGAACAACTGAAAGCTTCGAGCCTGGACATGGTCGTTGCCGGTACGTCGGAAGCCGTTCTGATGGTTGAATCGGAAGCCAAAGAGCTGACCGAAGACCAGATGCTGGGCGCGGTACTGTTTGCTCACGACGAGTTCCAGGTGGTGATCAACGCCATCAAAGAACTGGCCGCCGAAGCAGCCAAGCCAACCTGGACCTGGGCTCCAAAGCCAGAAGCCACTGCTCTGCTGGGTGCTATCCGTTCCGAGTTCGGCGACGCGATCTCCCAGGCTTACACCATCACCATCAAGGCCGACCGTTACGCTCGCCTAGGCGAGCTGAAAGACCAGGTTGTTGCCAAGCTGTCCGGTGAAGAAGGTCAGCCGACCTCCAGCGAAGTCAAAGCCGCTTTCGGTGAAATCGAATACCGCACCGTTCGCGAAAACATCGTTAACGGCAAGCCACGTATCGACGGCCGCGACACCAAGACCGTACGTCCGCTGAACATCGAAGTCGGTGTTCTGCCTAAAACCCACGGCTCGGCTCTGTTCACCCGTGGCGAAACTCAGGCTCTGGTAGTCGCGACTCTGGGTACTGCCCGTGACGCACAGCTGCTGGACACCCTGGAAGGCGAGAAAAAAGACCCCTTCATGCTGCACTACAACTTCCCTCCGTTCTCGGTGGGCGAGTGTGGTCGTATGGGCGGTGCTGGTCGTCGCGAAATCGGTCACGGCCGTCTGGCTCGTCGCTCGGTTCAGGCCATGTTGCCTGCTGCTGACGTGTTCCCGTACACCATCCGCGTCGTATCGGAAATCACCGAGTCCAACGGTTCCAGCTCCATGGCTTCGGTCTGCGGTGCTTCCCTGGCTCTGATGGACGCTGGTGTGCCAATGAAGGCCCCAGTTGCCGGTATCGCCATGGGTCTGGTTAAAGAAGGCGAGAAATTCGCCGTCCTGACCGACATCCTGGGTGACGAAGACCACTTGGGCGACATGGACTTCAAGGTAGCCGGTACCGCCAAAGGTGTTACCGCGCTGCAGATGGACATCAAGATCAAAGGCATCACCGAAGAAATCATGGAAATCGCTCTGGGCCAAGCCCTGGAAGCGCGCCTGAACATCCTCGGCCAGATGAACCAGATCATTGCTCAGTCCCGTACCGAGCTGTCGGAAAATGCTCCGACCATGATCGCGATGAAAATCGACACCGACAAAATCCGTGATGTCATCGGTAAAGGCGGCGCGACTATTCGTGCGATCTGTGAAGAGACCAAGGCTTCGATCGACATCGAAGACGACGGCTCGATCAAGATCTTCGGCGAAACCAAGGAAGCCGCAGAAGCCGCGCGTCAGCGCGTTCTGGGCATCACTGCCGAAGCCGAGATCGGCAAGATCTACGTTGGTAAGGTTGAGCGCATCGTCGACTTCGGCGCATTCGTCAACATCCTGCCGGGCAAGGACGGTCTGGTTCACATCTCCATGCTGAGCGATGCTCGCGTTGAGAAAGTGACCGACATTCTGAAAGAAGGCCAGGAAGTGGAAGTGCTGGTACTGGACGTGGACAACCGCGGTCGTATCAAGCTGTCCATCAAGGACGTTGCAGCAGCCAAGGCGTCGGGCGCTTAATCACCCCGTAGCTGTACGCTGAAAAGGGACTCTTCGGAGTCCCTTTTTCATGTCTGCAGGAAAGTGCCATGAAATCAGCTGTTTAGCCAAACTCAAAAACCGCAACTTGCATGCAGCTACAATTGGCTTCATGCAAATTGCACGATTTCGAAAATCATTATTTTTATAACATACTGATTTTTAAGGTTTTTTATTGCGATAAAAACTTGGCACAGCGCCTGCAATAGTACTGGTAACCCTGCAGCATCAGCGTTTACACGCTGCAGACTTTTTATAAAACAGGAGTTACTCGTATGAAGAAGTTCGCTATCGCTGCTGCAACTGCCACCGCTCTGACCCTGACCATGGCCAACGTGGCTTTCGCTCAAACTTCCCAGGCGCCTATGGTTGTAGCTGCCGGTGAAGTGACCAAGGCCAAGGAAGCGACCTCCGACACCTGGATCACCACCAAAGTGAAAAGTGATCTGGTCACCGAGAAAGGCATTCCTGGCACCGACATCAAAGTCGAAACCAACAAAGGTGTAGTTTCCCTGTCTTCGACCGTCGCTGTGACTGAAGCGCAGAAAACTACTGCGGTGAACATCACCAAGAAGATCAAAGGCGTTAAAGCTGTTTCGGCCGACGGCCTGAAAGCAGAGTAACGCTCAACAAATCGCCTGGACTAGGCGAAGGCGGCGGCGAGCGAGTTAGATATCTGCTCAGTTAGATATCTGCTCAATGCACCTCACAGGTTCATGCGACCGACCACACGGATGTGGTCATTACAGGCCCCGGCACTTGTGCCGGGGCCTGTTCTATGTGGGAGAGGGAATAAGCCGTAGCAGTAGTCGAGCTCCAGCGAGGCTACGACGGCCGCACCACCTCCATCAGGTCGGCCCCCTACCCCGAGTCGCCCTGACACGCAGCCTCGCTAATGCTTGACGGCTATGGGGGTGCCCGGGTCGTCGTTGGGGTTACTCGGCATCCAGATGCATTTGGGTAATCACCCGACCATCCTTCTCCGCTTGCCCCAGATTGGCATCGATAAAGTAAACCCGGTCGTCTTCCAGTTGCCCTTTGTCCACCAGGAAGTCCTTGATGCTGCTGGCGCGGTCCTGGCCCAGTTGGCGTAGCAGCACGTCGCTTGCGCTCCAGAATTTGATCAAACCGTCCCGCAACTTCGCGGTACGTTCATCACGGCTCAGGTCTTTCCACTCAGCTGGCGGCTGCTGTTTCAGACGAGTGCGATAGATGCCTTCCAGGAGCGGCGCTTTTTCGCTTTCGGGTACTTCAATCAGCGACGCCTGGGCCGGGACTTTATCGCCACGGCGCTGGAGTATCTTGTAGTAGTTGTACTGGTATTCCCGCTCCAGCCGTTGTGCGGCCAACAAAGGCCCGTCACTGCTGGCAGCGGCCGTGCCTTCAATCTCCAGGCGCAGGGCTGGGCGTTCCTTGAGCGCCTTGGCCAAGGTGTTCAGCGCCGATTCGGAGTCCTTGCTCAGGTCGCTGGAGCCGGCTGCGAACGACACAGTGCCCAGGTCTTCTGAACCGCCACCGGTAATCAGCCCACCGATAAACTTGAATGGCGCCTGGGCTGCACGCAGCACCAAGTTGCGCAGGGTCTGCCAGACAATCGGCATCACGCTGAATTGCGGGTTGTTCAGGTCTCCGGTAACCGGCAACTCAATGGAGATTTTGCCGTCAGTGTCCTTGAGCAGGGCAATTGCCAGGCGAATCGGCAGGTCTACGGCGTCTGCACTGTCGACCTTTTCGCCTAACTGCAATTGTTCCACCACTACCTTGTTCTGCGCCTTCAGCTGGCCATTGGTGATGATGTAGTGCAGGTCCAGGTTGAGTCGACCTTTACGGATACGGAACCCGGCGAATTTGCCCGAGTACGGCGTCAGGGTGGTCAGTTCGACGCGTTTGAAGCTGGTGGCGATATCCAGCGCCGCCATCGGGTCAAACGGGTTGACGCTACCCTTGATGGTGACAGGCGCATAGCGGTCGACCTTACCCTTGATGTCGACGCTGGCGGGCTTGGCCTGACGACTGTCGATGGTGCCGATCTGACCGTTGAGCTGCTGAATGGCGGTGGCGAAGTTCGGGGTCAGGCTGAAGTCGGCAAAGTTGGCTGAACCGTCATTGATCGCAATTTGGCCAATGTGAATGCCCAGGGGCTTTTGATTGCCTGTTGTGGATTTAGCCGCCGGCTTCGCGCCACTGTCGGCCGGCTGAGGAATGAGCAGGTCATCGACGTTAGTGGTGCGGTCGTCGTTGATCATGAAGCGTGCATAGGGCTGCAGCAGGTTGACCTTGTCGATCGAGAGGCTGTCCCCGTGCTGGTAGTTGAGGCCTTCCACCACCAGGCGCTGCCACTTGAGGAAGTCGCGAGTCTTGAGAGTGTCCAAGGTGTGCAACTGATCAACCTGCGCGCGACCGGTGATCTGGAATGCAAGGGGCTCGGTGCTCTTCAGGTTTACGTCGAGATTGCTGCCGAGCATGCCGCTGCGCAGCTCCAGGCGAATGAACGGGCTGATATAGGACTGGGCGACCCGCAGGTCGATGTCCTTGGTGTCCACTTTCAACTTGGCGCTGACCGGGTTCAGGTTGACCTGGCCGGTTGCCTGGATCTTGCCTTGTTTACCCACGCCAGTGTCGAGCTTGAGGGTAAAAGGGCTCTGATTGAGGCTGTCGAAATTCTGCAAGTCGACATTCAGTGGACCCAGCTCCAGCGCTACCGCCGGCTTAGCCTGGCGGTCAGCCAAATGCACCTGATAGTTGCGCAGTTGGACGTCCTTGAACAGCACTTGCCAGGGTTTGCTGGGTGCCGCGGGAGGCTTGGGCGAGTCGGCGGTGGCGGGTGCAGTCACGGGCTCAGGTGCTGCTTGAGGCTTACTCGGCTGGCTGGCGAACAGCTTCTGCCAGTCCAATTGACCGTCGGCTTCAAGGGTGGCCCAGGTTTCGAGTTTGTTGCTGCGGATCTTGCCGACGATCACTTGCTGCTTGGCCAGGTCCACCGTCGTTTCGCTGACGTCCAGGCGCTCCAGGCGCACCAGTGGCCGACCATCCGGTGCCTTGATGGCAAAGGGCGCGATGCTTACGGACGTGTTGGTCAGGTTCAGCTCGGTTTCCTTGGCCAGGTTCAGCTTGTAGTCGGTGCTGAGGTTGAGCAAGCCGTCTTCGAGGACCAGCGGCAGCGCGTCACGCACATACGGCCACCAGACCTTCATCTTGCCATCGGTGACCTTGAGCTTGCCCTCGGACGCAATCGGCACCAGGCTGAAATTACCGCTCCAGTCGATCTGACCGCCCTCGGGGCCGGCCGCGACCAAGGTCATATCGGCATTGTCGTCGGGCAGCGTGCTGAGGTTTTTCAGCTCGAAGTCGAGTTTGTCGTAGAGAAATTCAATGGGTTCGCTGGGGCGCAAATCCTGGAAGTGTACGTAGCCGTCGGCCAGCTTGATGCGCTCGATGCGCAGCGGAAACGGTTTACTGTCGGGGTCGGCTGGGGCGGGCTCACTGGCAGGCAGTTTGAACAACTGCGCGAGGTTGAGTGTGCCGGACTTGTCGAACAGCAGTTCGGTCTTCGGCTTATCCAGTTGTACGTCCGCCAAGTGCAGAGCGCGCATCCAGAGACTGTCGATCTGCAGATTGGCATACAGGCGTTCAAAGCCCACCTGCTCTTTGCCCGGTTCGCCGATTTTCAGGCCCCAGAGGGTTAATTCAAGGCTGAACGGGTTGAGCTCGATCCGCTCGATGCGCGCTGGCACCGTGGCGTAATTGGCCAACTGTTGGTTGGCCACGCGAAGGGCAATACCGGGCAGAATCAGGAAGCCCAGCAAGCTGTAGAGTGCAAGGGCGGTCAGCAAGGCGCCAGCGGCGCGTATCAATCCTTTGGGCATGTGAGGCGCCATCTACGTCGATTAGGAGTGCCTTGGAGTATGGCACGGGTTTACGGTTCCGAAGAACAGCGCCTTTATTACTGTAGGCGGATACTTTTTGGACAAGTCCTACAGTTGCAGGATCAGGGTCTTTAGCGGTGGCTGCTGGTCTTGTGAGGGAAAGTCCGCGCCCGGGGTCATGATTTTCCAGTCGCGGACCGTACGCCCGGCTTTTTCAGCGCAACGCAGTACCTGCTCACGCCAGTCATCCATGCTGACTTTTGCCAGGTTGTTGCAGCAGATCAGCACGCCACTATCGGCCGTCGCCAGCAGCGCCGGCTTGAGCAGGCTTTGATAGTCACGCAGCAGGTCGACGGTGCCGAAGGCGCTTTTGGCCCAGGCTGGCGGGTCGAGTAACACCAGGTCGTATTGGCGTTGCTCCAGGCGTGGATAACTCGGTAGCTTCTGGCCGCGCCGCTGAGTGATCGGCAGGCCAGCCAACTGGCGGATTGCCGGGAAGTAGTCCGATTGCACAAACTCCATGGCCGGCAGTTGCGGGTTGAGCTGACCGTTTTCGCGACCGACCGCGAGGTTGCTCTCGGCGAAATCCAGGTTGCACACTTCACGGGCGCCACCGGCCGCTGCGCTCAGGCCCACGCCGCAGGTGTAAGCGAACAGGTTCAGTACGCTTTTGCCGGCACTGTGATCCTTGACCCAACCGCGGGTGTTGCGCAGGTCGAGAAACAGCAGGGGGTCTTGCCCGGCATGGCGGCCGCGCACGCGGTAATTGAGTCCCCATTCGTGGCCGACCAGGTCTTCCAGGGCGGCAGGTTCTACGCAGTAGACCGTGTCTTCGCGGTCGATGCGCGAGTTGCCTCGGGAGCGGTCGTTGTAGACCAGCAGCAGTTTCAGGCCCAGGTGCTGATTAATGGCTTGGTGCAGCTCCAACAGATCGCCTCTTTCCAAGGACTGGTGAAAGCTTTGTACCAGCAGCTGCGGGCCATAGCGGTCAATGGTCAGGCCGCCGGCGCCTTCCTGGCTGCCGTGAAACAGGCGATAGCTATCGGTGCCTTGCGCGTGAAGCTCAACAAGCAGGTCTTGGCGATGATCGAGGGCGGCGCGCAGCGCCTGATTCAGGGAAGACATGGAGCGCGCCTTGCTGGGTGATTGGGGGCGCAGGAGTTTAACAGTTCTCAGCTCTGTGGTGCCGCTGACGCAGTTATCGCGGGCAAGTCTGCGATGTTTTTAAAGCAGGCCCATACGCCTGTGGGCTCTTTGTACTGAGCCGTTACGCATTGCCCAGCGCAACAACGGCGCACTACGCCTGACACCTGCGCGGATCAGTTGGCGTTGCAACGGGCTTTGTTGTTGCCCAAGCATGTCACTGGCCCAGTCCGGCAGCAGATCAATGCCGGCCTGCATCATCAGCGAGCCAAAGGGCTTGGCCAGGGTGCTGGGGGCGGGCGCCTTGAGCAGCCGTCGCATCACTTCTCGGCTGCGATCGTCACACAGCAGTTGTGGTCGAATTCGTTCGAGGTAGTCGGCCACTTCTTGACGTGAGCGCGGCACATGACGAGCCCCCAGTTGCTCGGCGACCAGGGCGATTTCGGTGTAGTACCGGTCCTGATCCCTTGGCGATAAATCCGGGTTGCGATAACGCAGATGGGCGGCGAGGAAGTTGCTGACTTCAGCCACATGCACCCAAGTCAGCAACTCCGGATCGCTGGCGGCATAGGGTCGGCCATCAGGCGCATGGCCGACCACTTGCAGGTGGATGGTGCGCACCTTTTCGATCAGCCACTCGGCGTCGCGACGGGAACCGAACGTGGTGCCGGAAATGAACTGCGAGGTGCGCCGCAAACGCCCGAGCATATCTTCGCGAAAATTTGAATGGTCCCAAACCCCGGCTAGCGCCAGGGGATGCAACGCCTGCAGCATCAAGGCGCTGATGCCGCCGATCAACATACTGCTGAAGTCACCATGGACCTGCCAGCTCACTGAGCCCGGGCCGAACAGGCCTGGATCGCCCTTGGGGTTTTCCAGGTCCAGATTGCCCAGGGACAGCCCCGTCAGGCTCATCAGTTGGGTTTCGATGCGGCTACGCAAAAATTCCATGGCGACTCGGGTTCTCCTATCGGTTCAGGCGTTTGTCGATCAGGCCCTCGACCACGCTGGGATCGGCCAGGGTCGAGGTATCCCCGAGGCTGTCCAGTTCGTTGCAGGCGATCTTGCGCAGAATGCGCCGCATGATCTTGCCTGAGCGGGTTTTCGGCAAGGCCGGCGCCCACTGGATCAACTCGGGCTTGGCAAAGCTGCCGATCTCTTTACTGACTAGTTCCAGCAAATGCTTTTTCAGTTCGTCGCTGGGCTCGACGCCATTCATCGGCGTGACAAACGCATAAATGCCCTGGCCCTTGAGGTCATGGGGATAACCTACCACCGCCGCCTCAGCCACCTTGTCATGCAGCACCAGGGCGCTTTCCACCTCAGCAGTACCGATGCGGTGGCCCGATACGTTGATCACGTCATCAATGCGCCCGGTGATCCAATAGTCACCGTCCTCGTCCCGTCGCGCACCGTCGCCGGTGAAGTAGTAACCGGGATAGGGCTTGAAGTAGGTGTCGATCATCCGTTGCGGATCGCCATAGATGCTGCGGATCTGCCCTGGCCAACTGGACTTGATTGCGAGAGTGCCGCTGCCAGCACCGCTGATTTCCTTGCCTTGCTCGTCGAGTAGCACCGGTAGCACGCCGAACATCGGCTGGGTCGCACACCCCGGCTTGATGCGTTGGGCGCTGACCAGCGGGCTGAGCATGATGCCGCCGGTTTCAGTCTGCCACCAGGTATCGACAATCGGGCAGCGTTGTTCGCCGACCGCATTAAAGTACCAGTCCCAGGCTTCCGGGTTGATCGGCTCGCCGACACTGCCCAACAACCGAAGGCTGGCGCGGGAAGTATTTTCCAGTGGGCCGTGGCCTTCGCGCATCAGGGCGCGCAATGCGGTGGGAGCAGTGTAGAAGATATTGACCTGGTGTTTGTCGATCACTTGCCAGAAGCGCGAGCTGTCCGGATAACTCGGCATGCCCTCGAACATCAACGAGGTCGCGCCATTGGCCAGCGGCCCATAGACGATGTAGCTGTGGCCGGTGACCCAGCCGACATCGGCGGTACACCAGAACACCTCGCCGTCGCGGTAATCGAGCACGTATTTGAAGGTCATTGCCGCTTGCAGCAAGTAGCCGCCGGTGGTGTGCAATACGCCCTTGGGTTTGCCGGTGCTGCCGGAGGTGTAGAGGATAAACAGCGGGTCCTCAGCGTCCATGGATTCGGGTGGGCAGTCGGCGCTCACGGCGTCCAATGCCTGTTGATACTTGAGGTCGCGGCCTTCCACCCAATTGACTGCCGCGCCGGTACGCTCAATTACCAGCACCGTGCTGACGTTGGGGCAACTGACCAGGGCCTTGTCGACATTCTGTTTCAGCGGCACTGGTTTACCGCCCCGTACGCCTTCATCGGCAGTGATCACGGTGCGGCAGTCGGCGTCGAGAATACGGTCGCGCAGGGCGTCCGGGGAAAAACCACCAAACACCACCGAGTGCACGGCACCGATGCGCGTACAGGCCAGCATGGCGTAGGCCGCTTCGGGGATCATCGGCATGTAGATACACACGCGATCGCCTTTCTTCACGCCGCGGTTTTTCAGGACGTTGGCCAGGCGGCAAACGTTTTGATGAAGTTGGCGGTAGGTGATTTTGGAGGATTTTGTCGGATCATCGCCCTCCCAGATGAAGGCCGGCTGATCGGCGCGTTGCGCAAGGTGACGGTCGATGCAGTTGTAACTGACGTTCAGTTGACCACCGGCAAACCAGCGGGCGGCGCCGGTGTTGATGTCCGATTGCTGGACGCTTTGCCAAGGTGTGATCCAGTCGAGAAAGCGCTTGGCCTGTTCTGCCCAGAAGGTGTCGGGTTGCTCGATGGATTGGCGGTAGAGGCGCTGATAGTCCTCTTGACTGAGTTGCGCAGCTCGGCGGACGGCATCGGCGTTGGGGAACGTGCTGATATCGAACATGAGGGATCCTTATTCTTGTTATTTGCGACAAGAGATAAAGATGCACCCTGTGGAGGGAGGGTTCAAGGCCAACGTCCAAACGGACGTTGGCCTCTTGAGGCTCACATCAACCGCGGTGGCGACCGCGGAAGTAGTTGATCAACCCTTGGGTCGAGGCATCATCGGCCGGCTCTTCTTCGCTGCCGGTCAGGCGGTTGTAGACGCCTTTACCCAGTTCCTTGCCCAACTCCACGCCCCATTGGTCGAAGGCGTTGATGCCCCAGATGACGCTCTGCACGAACACTTTGTGCTCATACATGGCCACCAGCGCGCCCAGGCGACGAGGGCTGATGCGCTCCACCACCAAGGTGTTACTTGGACGGTTGCCGGGGATGACCTTGTGCGGTGCCAGTTTCTGCACCTCGTCTTCGGCCATGCCCTTGTCACGCAGTTCGGCTTCGGCTTCGCTGCGAGTCTTGCCGAGCATCAGTGCCTGGCTCTGGGACAGGCAGTTGGCGTATAGCCACTGGTGATGATCGGAGACCGGGTTGAAACTGACAATCGGCACGATAAAGTCGGCCGGGATCAGTTGGGTGCCTTGGTGCAGCAGCTGGTGGTAGGCGTGCTGGCCGTTGCAACCTACGCCACCCCAGATGACCGGGCCGGTATCGGTGGAAACCGGCGTGCCATCTTGGCGCACGCTCTTGCCGTTGGATTCCATGTCCAGCTGTTGCAAGTGCTTGGTGATGTTACGCAGGTAGTGGTCGTACGGCAGGATCGCGTGGCTTTGCGCGCCCCAGAAGTTGCCATACCACACGCCCAGCAGACCCAGCAGCACCGGCATGTTCTGCTCGAATGGTGCGGTCTGGAAGTGCTGGTCCATGGTGTAGGCACCGGACAGCAGTTCCTTGAAGTTGGACATGCCGATGGCCAGGGCGATAGGCAAACCAATGGCCGACCACAGCGAGTAACGGCCGCCGACCCAGTCCCACATCGGGAAGATATTTTCTTCGCGGATACCGAAGGCCACGGCCGCCGCGTTGTTGCTCGATACGGCGATGAAGTGGCGATACAACTCAGCTTCCGAACCACCCTGGGCCAGGTACCAGGCGCGAGCGGCCTGGGCGTTTTTCAGGGTTTCCAGGGTGTTGAAGGACTTCGACGAGACGATAAACAGCGTGGTCTCGGCGCGCAGCTTCATGGTCAGCTCGTGGAACTCACTGCCGTCGATATTCGCCAGGTAATGGCAGCGCACACCTTTATGGGCGTAGGACAACAGCGCTTCGGATACCAGCTCCGGGCCGAGGAACGAGCCACCGATGCCGATGTTGACCACGTCGGTGATTGGCTTCTCGGTGTAACCGCGCCACAGGCCGTCGTGGATTCGGCCCACCAGGTCAGTGATCTGGTTCAGCACTTTATGCACGTCGGGCATGATGTTCACGCCGTTGACCGACAGCTTGTCGCCAACCGGGCGGCGTAGCGCAGTGTGCAGCGCCGGGCGATCTTCGGAGGAGTTGACTGGCTCGCCGTTGAACAGCGCCTTGATCGCGCCCTGAAGGTCGACTTGCTCGGCCAACTCCACCAGCAGGTCGCGGGTTTGGCTGGTGATCAGGTTTTTTGAGTAATCGAGGAAAAGTCCGCAGTTGCTCAAGGTGAATTGGGTAAAGCGCTGTGGATCGGCATTAAAGGCTTCGCGCATGCTGAAATCCTGCATGGCTTGGCGGTGTTGATTGAGCGCTTGCCAGGCGGGCAGAGCGGTAACGTCATGGGGAGTGCGGTAGTACGCCATCGCTGCGGGTTTCCTTTTTATTGCTGGGACTGCCTTTAGGACATTTGAAAGCCCGGAACGTCCAGTTTTATGCCGTGGAAGTATAAAACGATGGGTTACGGTCTACTGCGTCAACGCCAACCAATAACGCAGGGCGATTACAGTAAACCTCGCGACTCATTCTGTCTTGGCTTTGTCTGCGCTGTGGCCGGTACTTTTTTATACCGGCGCATCAGGCAGTGCAACAGGCGGGCTGCTTTTGGGGGGGAAGCGGCGGGTCGGTCAGTTCAGGTTCAGATGCAGGTTGTCGATAAGCCGGGTAGCACCCAGATAGGCTGCCACCAGAATCACCACATCCCGGTCTTCAGCGGTTGCCGGGCGAAGGTGCTGGCCCTGGCGAACCTCCAGGTAGTCCATGCGCAGGCCGGCGGCCTCAATCTGCTGGACCTGCTCGGCGCGCAACCTGGCGAAGTCACGCTCACCGCTTTTAATGGCCGTGGCGATCTGGCTGAGGCTGCGGTAGAGCACTGGGGCGATTGCCCGTTGTTCTTCGCTGAGATAACCGTTACGCGAGGACAGCGCGAGCCCGTCGTCCGCGCGGACGGTGGGCTCGCCGATGATTTGGATCGGCATGTTCAGGTCATGCACCATGGCGCGAATGACCGCCAGTTGCTGATAGTCCTTCTGGCCAAATATCGCCAGGTCAGGCTGGACCATGTTGAACAGCTTGCTGACCACTGTTGCCACGCCTTCGAAGTGCCCTGGACGGCTGGCGCCACACAGGCCTTCGGACAGGTGCGCAACACTGACGCGCGTCTGGCCGGTCGTGCCGCCGGGATACATTTCCTCAACGGTGGGTGCAAACAGCAGGTTGCAACCGGCCTGCAGGAGTTTTTCCTGATCCGCCGCCAGGGTGCGCGGGTATTTGTCCAGGTCTTCGCCTGCACCAAATTGCAGTGGGTTGACGAAAATGCTCGCCACCACGAAGTCCGCTTGCTGGCATGCCTTGCTGACTAGCGTTGCATGGCCGCTGTGCAGGTTACCCATGGTAGGCACGAAGCCGATACGTTTGCCCGCGCTGCGGGCGTGGGCGACGGCGGCACGCAGTTCGCGCACGGTCTTGACGGTGTTCATGCAGAAAACCCGTGTTCGGTGCCTGGGAAGGTGACGGCTTTGACTTCGGTGACGTAGGCGCTCAAGGCGGCCTGGATGCTGTCTTGGCCGGCCATGAAGTTTTTCACAAACTTCGGCGCGCGACCTGTGAGGGCCAGCCCGAGCATGTCATGCAGGACCAGGACTTGGCCGTCGGTGGCGGCGCCTGCACCAATGCCGATTACCGGGATCTTTACCGCCTGGGTGATTTCTGCGGCCAATTCACTGGGTACGCATTCCAGCACGATCATGGCGGCGCCAGCCTGTTCCAAAGCGATGGCATCGGCCCGCATCTGGCGCGCCTGGGCTTCATTGCGGCCCTGGACCTTGTAACCGCCAAGGATGTTGACCGACTGCGGCGTCAGGCCCATGTGTGCGCACACCGGCACGCCACGCTCTGCCAGCAGGCGGATCGACTCGGCGAGCCAGGCGGCGCCTTCCACTTTGACCATGTGCGCACCGGCCTGCATCAGTTGGGCGCTGTTGTTGAAGGTTTGCTCAAGCGTGGCGTAGGCCATGAACGGCAGGTCGGCGATGATCATGGCCCCCTCGTTGCCGCGTTTGACGCTGGCGACGTGGTACGCGATCTCGGCGGTGGTGACGGGCAGCGTGCTGTCATTCCCTTGTAGGACCATGCCCAGGGAGTCACCCACCAGTAACACCTCGACTCCGGCCTGGCAGCAAGCCTGGGCGAAGGTGGCGTCATAGCAGGTCAGCATGGTGATTTTTTCACCCTTGAGTTTGAGGCTCTGCAAGGTGGTCAGGGTAATGTCTGGCATGAAAAGGGTCCTCGTTCAGGCGCTTGGAAACAGCGAGTAACGCGCGTGAATCTTCGTTTATACAGGCGCACTTTCTTAAAAAACAGTGCTTATAAGGCCTGGATTGCGCCCTTCAGCGCCGGGTTGGCGGCAGCGGGACGCCTATAGTCGTGAGGAGGACTCTGGAAGTCAATTGGATGTGTTACCGCATTGTTACGATCGGGGTGTTACCGCTGTTACTGATGCGATTCAGCAGGAGTGAGGCGCTCCAGACCAACGAACGGGCAGGCGGCGAGCAGGTCGCTGAGGATGCGGCCATCGGCCAATTGCAGGCTGGCTGGCGCCAGTTCGGCCAACGGGTAAAGCACGAACGCTCGCAAATGCATCTGATAGTGCGGCACCTTGAGGCGCGGCTCATCAATCAGCCAATCGCCGAACAGCAATATGTCCAGGTCCAGGGTCCGCGGGCCCCAGCGCTCAAGACGCTCACGGCCTTGGTCGTTTTCAATTGCTTGCAACGCATCGAGCAGTTCGATGGGCGCGAGGGTGCTGTCCAGGGCAGCGACCGCGTTGGTATAACGCGGTTGGCCTGGGAGTAACGAATCACTTTGATAAAAGGCGGAGACGCCCGCCAGCGTGGTGTTTGGCAATTGCGCCAATGCCTGGACGGCATTGTGCAATTGCTCTTCGGGGGCTGACAGGTTGCTGCCCATTCCGATGTAGACGCGCTTCATCGGACTTACTCGCCAGACGCGCTCGGGGTGTCGGCAGCACTGCGTTTACGCTTGCTACCGCTGCTGCGACGGCGCTTTTTCGGTGCATCGCCGGTGCCGTCGCCCTTGCTGCTGAGCTCACGAATCATCTCGCGACGTTCGCTGTCGTTGGCATCCTGATAGTTGGTCCACCATTCCCCCAAACCGTCGGTCTGCTCGCCAGCGCTTTCACGCAGCAGCAGGAAGTCGTAACCAGCACGGAAGCGCGGGTTGTCGAGCAGCAGGTCGGCGCGTTTGCCGCTGCGCCGTGGCAGGCGTTCTTGCATGTCCCAGATCTCGCGGATCGGCATGGTGAAGCGCTTGGGGATTGCGATGCGTTGGCACTGTTCGGCGATCAGTTCGTGAGCCGCTTCCTGTATGGCCGGAATAGGCGGCATGCCACGGTTCTGCAAGCGCATCACCCGCGCTGGCAGCGCTGGCCACAGGAGGGCGGCAAACAGGAAGGCCGGGGTTACCGGTTTGTTCTGTTTGATACGCAGGTCGGTGTTGATCAACGCTTCGCTGATCAGCGTGTGGGTGTAGGTCGGGTTGTGCTCCAGTGCTTCGGCGCTGGCGGGGAACAGCGGGTCGAACAACTGCAGGTCCACGAGCATTTCGAAGGTGTCGGCGGCGTAGCCGGAGAGGAACAGCTTGAGTACCTCTTCGAACAGGCGTGCCGAAGGGATTTCCCGCAGCATTGGCGCCAGTTCGCGAATCGGCGCGGCCGTGTGTTTCTCGATGCCGAAGTTCAGCTTGGCAGCAAAGCGCACTGCCCGCAGCATCCGCACCGGGTCTTCCTGGTAGCGTTGCGTCGGGTCGCCGATCAGGCGCAGCAGGTTGTTGCGGATATCGTGTACGCCATTGGCGTAATCGAGGATGCGCTCGCTGACCGGATCGTAGTAAAGGGCATTGATGGTGAAGTCACGGCGTTGCGCGTCCTCTTCCAGGGTGCCGTAGACATTGTCTCGCAGGATGCGCCCGCTTTCGTTGCGGGAAGACTGGTTGCTGTCTTCCTCTTCATCGTTTTGCGGGTGATTGGCGCGGAAGGTCGCCACTTCAATGATTTCGCGACCAAAGTGGATATGCACCAACTTGAAGCGCCGACCGATGATTCGCGCATTGCGAAACTCGGCACGCACTTGCTCCGGCGTGGCGCTGGTGGCGACGTCGAAATCCTTGGGCGTGATGTTGAGCAACATGTCGCGCACACAACCGCCCACCAGGTAAGCCTGGTAGCCTGCGTTCTGCAAGCGTTCGACGATGTTCACCGCATAACGGCTGAACTGGGCGCGTTGCAGCGAATGTTGGCTGCTGTTGAGCACTTCAGGCGTGCTGCGTTTATGTTGCGTACGACGCAAGGGAGAACGGAATGACTGGAACAACTTCTTCAGCATGGGATGCACTGTTTGAAGGAATGTTCGGCCATAACGAAGAATGACCGCATGATGGGCGGGGATTCTAGCATTTAGTCAGGGGATGGTGTAGGAACAAGCTGCAAGCCTTGAGCCAGAAGCTTAAAAGAGTGGTGATATCGGTCAATCGCGCAAGCCAAATTGTAGAAACTACAAGGGGAGCCGAAGCTCCCCGAGAAAGTAGTTGCGTACTCTATTTTTATTATTGATTTCGGGCTTCTTGTTTTTGTTGATCGCCCTCGCCATGAAGCTTCACCTTCATGACACTCCCAATTGGGAGTCAAGAGCAAACGGATTGCTTTGGTCGCTGTGTTGCGATGATCAATGATCCAACCAGTTCAGGCTCTGCCTTAGGGCAGTTTTTGTTGTTCTCGGCCTGGTTGCGGGGCAAGCCCCAAATGCAACGCCTCTCCAAAAGAATCAGTTAGCTGCGCCTCCGCCGTGTTGTTTTTATTATGCGTGAGTCGATTCGTCTTATTTTTATTGTCTTTTGCATTGCTTGTTATTGTTCTTGTACTAAACATATAGCAGGGTGCGTGCCAACTTTTGCGCGGGCCAGCAAAATAGGGGCTAAAGGCGCTTTCGGGTTTTTGGCAGGCAAAAAAAAGCCGGGACTTCGTTACCGTAAGCCCCGGCTTTTGTTACGTGAAATATCTGAGGTAACAGTTTTTTCACATTTGAGGGTGTTACCTGGTGTGAAACTGCATCAGCTTTCGCTGGCAACCCCGGTCTTGCGCCGTGGAATACCCAGGCGCTGGCGCCGTTCCCACAGGCATTTGCGGCTTACACCCAGCTTGCGGGCCAACTCGGTCTCGGTCATATGGTCCTGATGCTCAAGGACAAAGTGCTGGAAGTAATCTTCCAGTGACAAATCTTCCGTCGGCTCATGGCTAGTGTTACTGACGCCCTGTTGTGGGGCCAGGCCGATGAAGTCGTCATCGTGCAGATCGCTCAGCTCGATATCGATACCCAGCAGTTCGGCGGAAATTTCCGGGCTCTCCGACAGGATCACTGCACGTTCCACCGCGTTTTCCAGTTCTCGCACGTTACCGGGCCAGGAGTAATGCCTGATCGCCTGCTCGGCATCGGCGGCGAACTTCAGGTCGGTGCGGTTAACCCGTGCGCTCTGGCGTATCAGGAATGCATCTGCAATCTCATTGACGTCGGCGCCACGCTCGCGCAGGGCTGGCAACTTGAGCGCGATCACATGCAGGCGATAGTAAAGGTCTTCACGGAACTGTCCGATTTTCGCCAGGCCTTTCAGGTCCCGGTGAGTGGCCGCGATCAGGCGTACATCGACCTTCTGCGACTGCACCGAACCGACCCGACGAATCTCGCCTTCCTGCAGCACCCGCAGCAGGCGTGCCTGGGCTTCCAGAGGCAGTTCACCGATCTCGTCGAGGAACAACGTGCCGCCATCCGCGGCTTCGACCAGGCCGGCACGACCGGCACTGGCACCGGTAAAGGCGCCTTTTTCGTGGCCGAACAGTTCGGACTCGATCAGGGATTCAGGAATCGCTGCACAGTTCACAGAGATCATCGGTGCCTTGGCGCGCTTGGACAGGTTGTGCAGGGCGCGGGCCACCAGCTCTTTACCGGTGCCGGACTCGCCCTGGATCAGGACATTGGAGTCGGTGGGCGCTACTTTGCGGATCTTGCTGTACAGGTCCTGCATTGGCGGGCAGGAACCGATAATGCCGATCTCGCCATTACTGTTGTCGACCCCCGGCTTGTCGGCGCCGTTGACGGCCTTGCCCGCTGGGCGCTCGGCTGGAGCGCTGCTGACTGACTGCCGGTCACGCAGAATACGGGCCACGGCCTGGAGCATTTCGTCGTGATCGAAAGGCTTGGCGATGTAGTCCACCGCGCCCATCTTCATCGAGTCCACCGCCGAGCGCAGGCTGGCGTAGCTGGTCATGATCAGTACCGGGGTACCTTGGCCAAGCTTGATCAGTTCGGTGCCAGGCGCGCCAGGCAGGCGCAGGTCACTGACGATCAGGTCGAACGTGGGAATGCTGAAACGCTCTTGGGCTTCCTGCACCGAGCCGGCTTCGCTGACCTGGTACTGATTACGTTCAAGCAAGCGACGCAAGGCAGAGCGGATAATGGTTTCGTCTTCGACGATCAAAATGTGCGGCATTGATTCAGTTCTCTCGACGGTCTCAGTTCACAGCGGACGTCGCTTCGACATGACGCGGCAAGGTCACCCGAATACGGGTGCCGCGTTGGCTTTCGGTGTCAGCCGGGCTGTCGATGGTGATTTGTCCATAATGCTCTTCAACGATGGAATAGACCAGTGCAAGGCCCAGACCGGTACCTTCACCCGGATCCTTGGTAGTGAAGAAGGGTTCGAACAATCGGTCCATGATGTTCTGTGGAATGCCGCTGCCTTCGTCCTCGACGATCAGGTCGACGGTGTGCTCGAAAACCTCGCTCTTGACCCGTACCGCGCTGCCGGCCGGCGATGCGTCGCGGGCGTTGGACAGCAGGTTGATTAGCACCTGGGCCAAGCGTTGCGGGTCACCATCGACCCAATGTTCCGGGTCGCACAGGTTAAAGAACTGTACTTCGAAATTGCGCCGGTTCAAGGCCAGCAGCCCAATGGCATCTTGGGCGACTTCGGCCAGGCACACTGCTTCATCGCGATTCTGATGACCGCCCGCGTGGGCAAAGCTCATCAGCGATTGCACGATGCGCGAGACACGCTTGGTTTGTTCGAGGATTTGCCCGCTGATTTCGGTGATTTCGTCGTCTTCTTCGCGCTCTTCCCGCAGGTTTTGCGCAAGGCAGGCGATACCGGTGATCGGATTGCCGATTTCATGGGCTACGCCGGCTGCCAGGCGCCCGATGCTGGCCAGGCGTTCGGAGTGCACCAGTTTGTCTTCCAGCATCTGGGTTTCGGTGAGGTCTTCCACCAGCAGTACCAAACCGCTGTTGCCAGGCGCCAGGGGCTCGTCGATTGCCGCTTTGTGCAGGTTGAGCCAGCGGGTCTGGCCGTCGAGGGCCAGGTGCTGTTTGTGCAAGTGCTCATCCGGCAGGTTGATGAAGCCTTGAAGCAACTCTTTCCACGGATCGCCAATGGTGTTCAGGCGCGAGCCCACCACACGCTGGGCAGCGATGCCGGTGAGTTCTTCCATGGCCTTGTTCCACATCAGGATTTCTTGATCCTTGGCCAGGGAGCAGACACCCATGGGCAGTTCCTGCAAGGTTTGGCGGTGGTAACGACGCAAGGCATCGAGTTCGGCGGCAAGGCCGGTGAGGCGCGAGTGGTAGTCCTCCAGCCGGCTCTCGATGAAGTGGATGTCTTCGGTGACGTAGTTCTCGCCGCCGGCCTTGTAGGGCAGGAAAGTCTCGACCATGTCCTGGGACACGCTGGGGCCCATCAACCCGGAGAGGTTGGCTTCGATGCGGTCACGCAGGCGGCGTAGCGCATACGGCCGGCGCTCGTCGAAGGGCAGGTAGAGATCGCGCAGGGCCTGTTCGACTTCCTTTTGCGCGGCCTTGGCGCCCAGGGGCTTGGCCAGTTGCGTGGCGAATTCCTGGGGCGAGGCGGCATGCAGTTCCCGGCGTTGCGGGCGACGCACGTTATCTACCGCACAGGCTTCGGCAGCGCTGGTTTCTTCGGGGCTGGCGTTGGTGAATAGCGAGATCAGGGTGAACATCAGTACGTTGGCCGCCAGTGAGGCAATGGCTGCCATGTGCCAACTGGTGTCGTCCAGCACGTAGATCATGTTCAGCAACGGAATGTAGAAACCTTGCAGATTGCCCACCAGCGGCAGCAGCATGGTCACCAGCCACACCAGTATCCCCGCCAGGAGCCCTGCGATAAAGCCGCGACGATTGGCAGTCGGCCAGTACAGCACCGACAGCACGCCTGGCAAAAACTGCAAAGTGGCAACGAAGGCGACGATGCCCAGGTTGGCCAGGTCCTGCTCGGCGCCCAGCAGCAGATAGAAACCATAACCGGCCATGATGATCGCGACGATCAGTGCCCGGCGGGTCCACTTCAGCCAGCGGTAGATGTTGCCTTCAGCGGGTGGCTGGTACAGCGGCAGCACCAGGTGATTGAGCGCCATGCCCGATAGCGCCAGGGTGGTGACGATGATCAGCCCGCTGGCGGCGGATAACCCGCCGACGTAGGCCAGCAGCGCCAAGGACTTGCTGTTGGCCGCGATACCAATGCCCAGGGTGAAGTATTCCGGGTTGGTGGTGGCGCCCAGCTTCAGGCCGGCCCACAGGATCAGCGGCACCGCCAGGCTCATCAGCAAAAGGAACAGCGGCAAGCCCCAGCTCGCACTTACCAATGAGCGCGGGTTGAGGTTTTCGGTAAACGTCATGTGGTACATGTGGGGCATGACGATGGCCGAGGCAAAGAACACCAGCAGCAAGGTGCGCCACGGGCCTTCTTGCAGCGGAGTGTGCAAGGCGGCGAGGGCGGTCTGGTTTTGCAGTAGCCACATTTCCAACTGCTGTGGGCCGTCGAATACGCCGTACAGCGCATAGAGCCCGACGCCGCCAATGGCGATCAGCTTGATCACCGACTCAAAGGCAATCGCAAACACCAGGCCTTCGTGTTTTTCGCGGGTGGCAATATGCCGTGAACCGAAAAAAATTGTGAACAGGGTGATCAGCGCGCAGAAACTCAGGGCGACCCGGTATTGCACGGGTTCTCGGGTGAGGATGCCAATCGAATCGGCCACCGCCTGGATTTGTAGCGCCAGCAACGGCAACACGCCGATCAGCATGAAAATCGTGGTCAGCGCCCCGGCCCAAGTGCTGCGAAAGCGGAAGGCAAACAGGTCGGCCAGGGACGACAGCTGATAGGTGCGGGTAATTTTTAGAATCGGGTACAGCAGCACCGGCGCCAGCAAAAACGCGCCCGACACCCCGAGGTAGCTGGAAAGAAAGCCGTATCCATACTGATAGGCCAGGCCCACCGTGCCATAAAACGCCCAGGCACTGGCATACACGCCCAGCGACAAGGTGTAGGTCAATGGATGGCGAATGATCGCCCGCGGAATCATTCCGCGCTCACTGATCCAGGCTACCCCGAACAGCGCGGCCAGGTAGGCGGCGCTGATCAGCAGCATCTGGGTCAGGCTAAAGCTCATCGGCATCTTTTTGGCTCTGCAGGATGAAAGTCACAACGATCAGGATCAGCCAAAGCAGATAGGGCCGGTACCAGGCACCCGTGGCGTCGATCCACCAATCCATGATGGCGGGGGAAAACAGATAGATCCCGACGACCAGCAGGAGGACCAATCGATAGATATACATACTGGCCTCTGATTGAAAAACTCGTTGAAGTAGCGGCTTTTTTGTAGGTGCGAGCGCCTATACAAATAAAACTGCGGCGATGGTAACGGATGGGCGCCAAGCTGCAAGCGCCCTTAACGTAATTGCGCTTGCGCCAAGGTGAGTGTGCGCGGGATTTGGCTGGCGTCCCAGTGACGGATGCCCCAATCCAGCAGTTCCCGTGGGCTGGCGTGATCCAGTTCATTACCTGGTTGTTGGCCAAGGGCGCGCAACGCTCTGAGCAGCAAAGGCGTGGCCTGGTCGCTGGTCAAGGGCGGTGAACGGTAGGATTTGCCCAGCTTGTTGCCGTCGGGCTGGGTGATCAGCGGCACATGCAGGTAACGCGGTTGCGGCAAGCCGAGCAGCTCCTGCAGATACAACTGGCGCGGTGTAGAGTCGAGCAAGTCGGCGCCCCGCACGATATCGGTGACACCCTGCCAGGCATCGTCGAGGACCACGGCCAATTGGTAAGCATAAAGGCCGTCTCGGCGGCGGATGACAAAGTCACCTACATCCCGGCCCAAGTGCTGTCGGAATTCGCCTTGTACGCGGTCGGTAAAGTGGTATTCCAACTCCGGTACCCGCAGGCGGATAGCGGCGTCTTGCTGGCCATGGCCGGCATTGCGGCACAGCCCCGGATAAATACCATTGTAAGGTTCCAGTTGTTTGCGCGAGCAGGTGCAAGCGTACGCCAGGCCGTGGTTGAACAGGCGATTGACGACTTCTGCGTAGGCATCATGCCGTGCGCTTTGTCGGACCAACTCGCCGTCCCACTCGAAGCCATAGCGTTCCAGGGCAGTGAGGATGGCCGCTTGGGCGCCGGGCTCTTCCCTAGGCGGGTCGAGGTCTTCCATGCGCATCAGCCATAGGCCCTTGTTTGCGCGGGCGTCGAGGTAGGAAGCAAGGGCTGCGACCAGCGAACCGAAGTGCAGGTGACCGCTGGGGGTGGGGGCGAAGCGCCCGATATAGGAGGAGGCTGTCATGGGGTGGATGTTACTGGAAAAGCCGTAAACGGCAGATACAAAAATGGGGCGTTTGCACGCCCCATTCGTTCAGCTCGACAGTGTTTACTTGCCGACCTGTTTTTCCTTGATTTCTGCCAAGGTCTTGCAGTCCACGCACATGTCGGCAGTAGGACGCGCTTCCAGACGCTTGATACCAATCTCTACGCCGCAGGATTCGCACCAGCCGTAGTCTTCGTCTTCGATCAATTGCAAGGTCTTGTCGATTTTCTTGATCAGTTTGCGCTCGCGATCACGGGCGCGCAGTTCAAGGCTGAACTCTTCTTCCTGGCTGGCACGATCTGCCGGGTCGGGGAAGTTGGCCGCTTCGTCTTTCATATGGTCAACCGTGCGGTCGACCTCCTGCATCAAGTCCTGTTTCCACTTCTGCAGAATCTTAGTGAAGTGCTTACGCATGGGCTCGCCCATGTACTCCTCGCCCTTCGATTGTACGTAGGGTTCGAAGCCGCTGATGCTCTGTTGCTTTGCTTGGGTGGGCATGAATGGACCGCCTCTCACTCTTCTAATCCATTGCGCAGGATTGCAACGTCGCCGACACCTGCCGGCCCTGCGGCTGCAAGCGGGCGAACTTACCAGATCGCTTCGAGGCGCGCTACTCCCTGTTGTCGAAGCGACGTCCCGTGCCGGCCGAAAAACGGCGCAAGCCGCAGCAGGGCTGGCTTGTACCGCCTTGAATATGGATTTTAGTCGTTTTGCAGACGGTTGCCGTACCGTCTGGCGCGGACATCAGGGTAATAGAGCAGGTTTTGCGTCGCCGGTTGGGTAGAATCGGGGTTTGCATTCACAGTTAAGGAAGGCTAATGGCTCAGCCCTACAGTGCCCGCAGTCGCGCTATCGAACCTTTCCACGTCATGGCGTTGCTGGCGCGGGCTAATGAGTTGCAGGCTGCCGGTCACGATGTGATTCATCTGGAAATCGGTGAGCCGGACTTCACCACGGCGCAGCCCATCATCAAGGCAGGGCAGGCCGCCCTGGCCAATGGCAAGACGCGCTACACCGCAGCTCGCGGTTTGCCTGAGCTGCGCGAAGCCATCAGCGGTTTCTATCAGCAACGTTACGGCCTGAGTGTCGATCCCGAGCGGATTCTGATCACGCCGGGTGGCTCGGGAGCCCTGCTATTGGCCAGCAGCCTGCTGGTGGACCCCGGTAAACACTGGCTGCTGGCGGACCCAGGCTACCCGTGCAACCGGCACTTTTTGCGTCTGGTGGAAGGCGCGGCGCAACTGGTCCCGGTCGGGCCGGAGGTGCGCTATCAACTGACCGCTGATCTGGTGGCTCGCCACTGGGATCAGGACAGCGTCGGCGCACTGGTCGCCTCGCCAGCTAATCCCACCGGGACGATCCTGACGCGCGACGAATTGGCCGGGCTGTCAAACGCGATCAAGGCGCGCAACGGGCATTTGGTGGTGGATGAGATTTATCACGGGCTGACTTATGGCACTGATGCCGCCAGCGTGCTGGAAGTCGATGATGAAGCCTTTGTTCTAAATAGTTTTTCAAAGTATTTCGGAATGACCGGCTGGCGCCTGGGCTGGCTGGTGGCGCCGCCTGCGGCGGTCGGTGAGCTGGAGAAGCTGGCGCAGAACCTCTACATCAGCGCACCGAGCATGTCCCAGTACGCGGCCTTGGCCTGCTTCACCGAGGAAACACTGACTATTCTTGAGGAGCGCCGTATTGAATTTGGCCGTCGCCGTGACTTCCTTCTGCCAGCGTTGCGGGAGCTGGGTTTTGGTATCGCTGTCGAGCCCGAAGGTGCCTTTTACTTGTACGCCGATATCAGCGCATTTGGCGGCGATGCCTTCGCGTTTTGCCGGCATTTCCTGGAAACCGAATATGTGGCCTTTACTCCAGGCCTGGATTTTGGCCGTTACCAGGCCGGTCACCATGTACGGTTTGCCTACACGCAAAACCTCGATCGGCTACAGGAAGCTGTAGAACGGATTGCCCGTGGCTTACGGAGCTGGCAAGGCTGATGCGCTTTAATCCTCCCCTCGAAGAGGGTCGGCTGATTCGCCGATACAAACGTTTTCTCGCCGATATCGAAACCGTTACCGGCGAGTTGTTGACCATTCACTGCCCAAACACAGGCTCGATGTTCAATTGCATGGTTGAAGGCGGTCAGGTCTGGTTCAGCCGGTCCAACGACCCCAAGCGCAAGCTGCCAGGCACTTGGGAAATCAGCAAAACACCACAGGGGCGCCTGGCCTGTGTCAACACGGCTCGCGCTAATCAACTGGTGGAGGAGGCGTTGCGGGCGGGGGTGATTACCGAGCTCAATGGCTTTACCGGCTTGAAGCGCGAAGTGGCCTACGGTCAGGAAAACAGTCGCATCGACTTTCGCCTGGATTACCCCACGGGCGCGGCGTATGTCGAAGTCAAAAGTGTCACTTTGGGCTTTGACGGAACGTCAGTCGCGGCGTTTCCTGATGCGGTGACCCAGCGAGGGGCCAAGCACCTGCGCGAGCTGGCGCATTTGGCCCGTGACGGCGTACGGGCGGTGCAGTTGTATTGCGTCAACCTGTCCGGCATCGACGGGGTACGGCCCGCCGAAGAAATTGACGCGGGTTACGCTGCCGGGTTGCGCGAGGCCAAGGCCGCTGGGGTTGAAATCCTGGCGTACGGGGTGCGGATTAGCTCGCAGGAAATTTGCATTGAGCGCCGATTGGACGTGCTGCTCAGCGACTAGAGTTGCACCCACAACCCTTGTTCGTCTTCGCGGCCGTGCAGGGCGGTTAGGCTTTGACCCGCGCAGGGGCCGGCGATGCATTCGCCGGTCTCGATCAGAAACAGCGCACTGTGGGTCGCGCATTGAATCAGGCTGGCGCTTTGATCGAGAAAATGGTCAGGCTGCCATTCCAACGGCACACCACGATGGGGGCAGCGATTGACATAGAAGTAGGCGATGCCTTCCCTGCGCACGGCGAATAGCTTGTGGCCATCGATATCGAAGCCGCGGCTGCTGGCCTCAGTAAGGATGTGTGAAGGGCAAAGAAACTTCATATTTACTCTCAGGTGGCGCGGGTAAAGGGCTGCAGGACGATCCGGGTTTTGCCCGTGTGTCCGGTGCTTGACGTTTAAATGCAAACAATTATCAAATGCTGGCTTCGCCCGTTAGCTAGCTGCGTGCTTAGTACGATGCCAGGCAGCCTTGATCTGTCACAGGACTGAGTGGTTCAGTGGGTCCACCCCTTTGAAGGAAACCCTTTTATGCACCTGAGTGCCAGCGCTATTGCGATTGTTGTCGGACTGCTGGTCAACCACGGGGCTCAAGCCTCTGAACTGCCGCAACGCTGGGTCAGTGCCGGCGGTGCGTTATCAGAGTGGGTGACGGCTCTGGGCGGCGAATCGAAGTTGGTGGGGGTCGATACCACCAGCCAGCATCCTGAATCCCTCAAGGCACTGCCGAGCATCGGTTACCAGCGTCAGTTATCGGCCGAGGGCATTCTTAGTCTGCGTCCGCAAATCCTGGTCGGTACTGAAGAAATGGGCCCGCCACCGGTGCTGGCGCAGATTCGCAGTGCTGGCGTGCAGGTGGAGATGTTTTCGGCTCAGCCTGACCTGCCGACGCTTGAGGGCAATTTGCAGCATTTGGGCAAGCTGCTGGGTAGCGATGCCAAGGCGTCAGAGTTGTTTGGCGTCTATAAAAAGCAGCTTGAGCAGCAAAAAGGCTGGGTGGCTCACGCTCAGGCCACGCAAAAAGCGCCAGGCGTCCTGTTGGTGTTGGGGCATGCCGGTGGTAAGCCGTTGATTGCAGGTAAAGACACGGCCGCCGACTGGGTGCTGCAACAAGCGGGTGGTCGTAACCTGGCCACCCACAGTGGCTACAAACCGTTTTCCGTCGAGTCCTTGGCGGGCATGAGTCCCGAGGTGCTGGTGTTCTCGGATCGTGCCCTGAGCGGTGACGCAGCGCGCGCGGCGCTGTTCAAGGAAAACCCGATTCTCGCGGCCACTCCGGCAGCCAAGGTCGGTCGGGTCTTTGAGCTGGACCCTACTTTGCTGGTGGGGGGGCTGGGCCCACGTCTGCCAAAAAGTCTGCTGCAACTGTCCGCCGGCTTCTACCCGTCCCAGGTTAAAACTGCCCCATGACCACTCTGGTTAAACCGCGGACGCTGTTCATTGGCTTGAGCCTGCTGTGTGTACTGGCGATCTGGCTGTCATTAGCCCTGGGGCCGGTCAGCTTACCGTTGCTCGATACATTGCGGGCGGCATTGCGCTTGCTTGGCGTGCCGATTGAGGCGCAGGGCCTGGAGCAGGCGGAGTTGATTCTTGGCCAGATCCGCTTGCCGCGCACCCTGCTGGGGCTGGCGGTTGGCGGCGTGCTGGCGCTGTCGGGCGTTGCCATGCAGGGGCTGTTTCGCAACCCATTGGCCGATCCAGGCTTGGTGGGGGTTTCCAGTGGTGCGGCGCTGGGGGCGGCGGTTGCGATTGTCGGTGGTTCGATCTTTGGTGGTTTGCCCGATGCCTTGGGGCCGTACTTGCTGTCGCTGTGCGCGTTTCTCGGCGGTTTGGGGGTGACTGCACTGGTCTACCGCCTGGGACGGCGCAATGGCCAGACCAACGTTGCCACGATGTTGCTGGCCGGTATCGCGCTGACGGCGCTGGCCGGCTCGGCGGTCGGCCTGTTTACCTACCTGGCAGATGACGCCACGCTGCGCACCCTCACTTTCTGGAACCTGGGTAGCCTTAACGGTGCCAGCTATTCGCGGTTGTGGCCGTTGTTGTTGGTCAGTGCGGGTGTGGCGCTGTGGCTGCCCCGCCGGGCCAAGGCGCTGAATGCCCTGTTGCTGGGCGAATCGGAAGCCAATCACCTGGGAGTTGATGTCGAGGGCCTTAAGCGTGAATTGGTGTTTTGCACGGCGCTTGGTGTAGGTGCCGCGGTGGCGGCGGCGGGGATGATCGGCTTTGTCGGCCTGGTGGTGCCGCATCTGGTGCGCCTGCTGGCGGGGCCGGATCATCGCGTCTTGCTGCCTGCGTCGGTGCTGGCGGGCGCGAGCCTGCTGTTGTTCGCTGATCTGGTGGCCCGCCTGGCCCTGGCGCCGGCGGAGTTGCCCATCGGTATTGTTACCGCCTTTATCGGCGCCCCGTTTTTTCTTTATTTGTTGTTGCGAGGACGCGCCTGATGCTGCGAGTGGACAACCTGCAGATCCGTCGCGGCAGGAAAACTGTGCTGGCCGACGTGACCCTGGATCTGAGACCGGGGGAAGTACTCGGCGTGCTAGGTCCCAATGGCGCGGGCAAAAGCACCTTGCTCGGGGCGCTGTGTGGCGAGTTGCAGCCCGATAAGGGTCAGGTATGGCTGGACCAGCTCGAATTGAAGGAGTGGAGCGGGGCGCAACGGGCTCAGCGTCTGGCGGTATTGCCCCAGACGTCTACTTTGGACTTTGCTTTTCGTGTCGAGGAAGTCGTCGGCATGGGCCGTCTACCTCATCAAACCGGTCGGGTGCGTGACGATGAAATTATTAGCGCCGCCCTGCATGCTGCGGATATCGGCCACTTGAGTGGTCGCAGCTATCTGGCCCTGTCCGGCGGTGAGCGTCAGCGTGTTCACCTGGCGCGGGTGCTCGCGCAACTGTGGCCGGGCGAGGCGGGGCAGACCTTGTTACTGGATGAGCCGACGTCGATGCTCGATCCGTTGCACCAGCACACTACCTTGCAAGCGATTCGCACTTTCGCTGACCGCGGCGCGGCGGTGCTGGTGATCCTGCACGATCTGAACCTGGCTGCCCGCTACTGTGACCGCATATTGCTGCTGGAAGAGGGGCGTCCGCATGCCCTCGATTCTCCGGCGCAGGTCTTGCGTCCAGAACCTCTGAAAGCGGTGTTTGGTCTTGATGTATTGGTGCAGCCGCATCCCGAGCGCGGGCATCCGTTGATCATTGCCCGCTGAAGCTGCAGTGCGGTTCAGGATGCTTTTCTCCAGGTAAAAAAAGACCCGGCAAGAGCCGGGTCAAATAACCGTGATTAGCCTGATGAGGAGATAATCTGAGAGTCCGAACCAATGGTCTTTCAGTTATCGGCTGATCTCGCGACCAGTTGCGATAATCATAACGATTCTCATTTGAGAGTCAACATTTGTTTTTGCTGTCTTTTTCATTTTTCTCAAATACTCGCTTGGAATCCCCGGAAACATTAGGTCAATTGGTCGTTTCAGTTTTTTTGCCGTGTCAAAAGAGCTTCCAGCTGACGATTCAAGGCTTCTTTGCGCTCTGCCGGAATATCGTTCCAGTGCACATCCATCAGCGCCCCTTCGATGGCATACAGCAGCACTTTGGACGCCCGGAAGCCTCGGGTTCGTACCGCCCGGTAAGCGTCTACCGCCCCCAGGCGACGCAGGTCCGAAGCACTGTGGATGCCCACCGCATGCAGCCACTGCGCCGACGTTTTGCCCAGGTTTTTCAGGTGTTGCAGCTCATCATTCATCAAGCCTCCTTGCGACGGCCGAATGGTGCGGTGGGTATCGTGACCAGGCAAGCCTGAAAGGAGTGTAGCGCTCAGTAGGAAAAGCGTAGTTCTTTGCTCGGAAACGACGCAAAAGCTTCTAAGGCTGACGCTGGAAATTTGACGGCAGGCAGATGAAGAGAGCCCGGCCCGCGTTGCGCGTAACCGAGCGGCGATGTAGCTGCATTACTTGATGCGGTAGCGCAGGCGAGTGCCGAAATTGACTGACATGAGTATCTCGTCAGCGGTCAGTTCCGGAGGGAAGTAAGTGCCCGAGATCTGCGCATGGGCGAGGCTGGCGCCCTCCAGTGAGCAATCGCGCAAGTCCAGGCCGCGCAAATCGGCGGAGCGGAAATAGGCGTCGGTAAAATCGACACCCTCGGCGCTCAGGTGGCGCAGGTCCAGCCCACGAAAGTCGCCGCCGCGCATGTCGACGGTGCCGTCCTTCGGGCGTTCCTGGTTGAAGCCGTGGATATCATCTTTATGCAGCAGCGCGTAAAGCGGGGAATCAAGAAGCTTCGGCTGGCTCACAACGGCGTCTCCTGTTGGATTTATGACGCCATTATAGTGCCACTGCTGCTCGGTCGTTAGCCGATGAGGCTCCACGACCGAGAAATTTTTCTTACAGCCCCGGCAGACGCTGACGAATATGCGCTACCAACGCGTCCAGTGTCCCGCTTTCATTGGTCTCGACCCGCTTGCTCAGCAGCACTTCCTCGGTGCTGAGCGGGTCACGGGAAGCCTGCTGCTCTTCGATGATGGTCAACGTGGCGTCGGAAGGGTCGTTCTTGTCTGCCTGGCGCTTTGCCAGCCAATTGGCGATAACGGCTTGCGGTGCGTTGCAGTCGAGGATCAGGAACGGCGCACCGGTGGCCTCGGCGACTTTGGCGGCAGCATCGCGCTGATCACGCTTGAGGTAGGTGGCATCCAGCACCACCGGAAAACCGGCGCGCAGCACTGTGTTGGCGATGGTGTTGAGTTGCGCGTAGGTGGCGGCGCTGGCGTCTGCTGCGTAAATTCCGGCTTGCGGCGTATTTTCGACCTTTTGCTCGCCAAACAGGCGCTTGCGCTCTACGTCCGAGCGCAGGCGAACGGCACCCAGCGCTTCCACCAGGCGCATCGCTACATGGCTTTTTCCGGTGGCCGATACGCCGTGGGTAATCGCCAGGAAACGCGATGGGATGGTGCTGTAGCTTTCTGCCAGGTTCGCGTAGTTGCGGTACTGGCGCAGTGTGGTCGCACGCTGCACCGGGTCGGCTTCGGCCGGCATGCTGAACAGGGCAATCTTGGCTCGGACCAGGGCGCGGTAGGCTTTATAGAAGTTCAGCAGTTCCAGGCCTTGATAGTCGCCGGTCAATTCCAGGTATTGGCTGATAAAGCGCCGGGCCAGGGATTTTAGACCACGGTCTTCGAGGTCCATGGCCAGGAAGCCAGTGTCGGCATAAACGTCTGTGAAGCGAAACGGTTCATTGAATTCGATGCAATCGAAGATCACCACATGACCGTCAATCATGGTCACGTTGCCCAAGTGAATATCACCGTGGCATTCACGAATGAAGCCATCGAGCTTGCGTTGTTCGAACAGCGGCTTGAGGCGCTCGAAGCTGCTTTCGGCCCAGGCTTGAAGGGCTTCGAGTTGCAGCAGGTCGGCCTTGTCGCTCAGGAACGGGCGGATTTGTTCGAAGTTCTGCCGCACAGGCGCCATCACGTCTTGCGGGGTGCCGGCCGAATGAGCTTGTGGAACCTTGGGTGCATTCAGATGAAAGTGCGCGATTTGCTCGGCCATCTCGTCGATGTGCGCGGTGGTCAATTCGCCGTTGGCTTGCAGGGTGCTGAGCAACTGGCTTTGCGGGAACTGGCGCATCTTCAGAACATATTCGATGACCGGGCCTTCACCGTTGAGTTGTGGTGCCTCAATGCTGCCGGTGATTGGCAAAACTTCAAGATACAGATCTTCCGTCAGGCGCTGGTTGAGGCGTAGTTCTTCGTTGCAGAAGTGGCCGCGAGCGTCCAACTGGGTGAAGTCGAGAAAGCCGAAATTCACCGGTTTTTTCATTTTATAGGCGTAGGGGCCGGTGAGCAGGACCCAGGAAATATGGGTTTCGATGACTTGAAACTCGTCTACCGGATGTGGAAACAGGGCCGGGTTTTGCAGGGCAGCAATCAGGGACTGGCTCACGGGCGATCCTTCAGAGTCTGGAAAAATTAATGGGGGGCATTATGGCTGCTCAAGCCGGTCGTGCAAACCGCTGCCCGGCTCATGTTGATCATCAATAAAGTGCGTATAATCCGCCGCCATGACTCGTACCCGATCTCCCCGTTCCCGTAAAAAACCTCCTTCCAGCGGCCTGCGCCCCTGGCTGGGCTGGGCCATCAAGCTCGGCCTGGTCGGTCTTGTAGTGATTGCAGGCTTCGCGGTCTACCTTGATGCCGTGGTTCAGGAGAAGTTCTCAGGCAAGCGCTGGACCATTCCAGCGAAGGTCTACGCGCGCCCGCTGGAATTGTTCACCGGCCAGAAGCTTAGCAAGGACGACTTCCTCACCGAACTCGATGCCCTGGGCTACCGGCGCGAAAGCGTGGCCAATGGCCCTGGTGCGGCGGCGGTCAGCGGCAATACTGTGGACTTGAACACCCGTGGCTTCCAATTCTATGAAGGCCTTGAAAAGGCGCAGCCGGTTCGTGTGCGTTTCTCGGGCGACTATGTCGCGCAGCTTTCGGCCCTCAGTGGCGAAAAGCTGCCGGTGGTGCGCCTGGAGCCGTTGCTGATTGGTGGGATTTACCCGAAAAACCTTGAAGATCGCATCCTCATCAAGATTGACCAGGTGCCTCCTTATCTGCTGGAAACCCTGGTCGCAGTGGAAGATCGGGACTTTTACAGTCACTGGGGTGTTTCGCCCAAGTCGATTGCCCGTGCCATATGGGTCAATACCTCGGGCGGCAAGATGACCCAGGGCGGCAGCACCCTGACGCAACAATTGGTCAAGAACTTCTACCTGACCAGCGAGCGCAGCCTGAGCCGTAAGCTCACTGAAGCCATGATGGCGATGCTGCTTGAGTTGCATTACGACAAACGCGAGATTCTGGAGGCGTACCTCAATGAAGTGTTTGTCGGACAGGATGGGCAGCGTGCCGTGCATGGCTTCGGTCTGGCCAGCCAGTTCTTCTTTGGTCAACCGTTGTCCGAGCTGAAGTTGCATCAAGTTGCTTTGCTGGTGGGCATGGTCAAGGGGCCGTCCTATTACAACCCGCGCCGTAATCCTGAGCGGGCAATGGAACGGCGCAATCTGGTACTCGACGTGCTTGAGCAGCAAGGCGTCGCCACAGCTGAGCAGGTCGCCGCCGCAAAGAAAATGCCACTGGGTGTGACCACTCGCGGCAAGCTGGCGGACAGCTCGTTCCCAGGCTTCATCGATCTGGTCAAGCGCCAGTTGCGTGAAGACTATCGCGACGAAGACTTGACCGAAGAGGGTCTGCGGATCTTTACCAGTTTCGACCCTATCTTGCAGATGAAGGCCGAAGCGTCCGTCACCGACACCTTCAAGCGTCTGGCCGGGCGTAAAGGCTCCGATGAGGTGGAAGCGGCCATGGTGGTGACCAATCCGGAAACCGGTGAGGTCCAGGCCATGATCGGCAGTCGCCAGGCCAGTTTCGCGGGGTTCAACCGCGCGCTGGATGCCGTGCGACCGATTGGCTCTTTAATCAAGCCGGCGGTATACCTGACCGCGTTGGAAAAACCGAGCAAGTACACACTGACCAGTTGGCTGTCCGACGAGGCTTTTTCGGTCAAGGGCGCCGATGGTCAAGTCTGGAAGCCGCAGAATTATGATCGGCGTTCCCACGGTACGGTGTTCCTGTATCAGGGCCTGGCGCATTCCTACAACTTGTCGACTGCGCGTCTTGGCCTTGAGCTTGGTGTGCCGAACGTCCTCAAGACGCTTGCACGACTGGGTGTCAGCCGGGAGTTCCCGGCATTCCCGTCCATGTTGCTCGGTGCCGGTGGCCTGAGTCCGATGGAAGTGGCGACTATGTACCAGACCCTCGCCAACGGTGGTTTCAATACGCCAATGCGCGGGATTCGTAGCGTCTTGACCGCTGAAGGTGAACCGCTCAAACGCTATCCGTTCCAGATTCAGCAGCGCTTTGATCCGGCTTCCATCTATCTGGTCCAGAACGCCATGCAGCGGGTAATGCGTGAAGGTACAGGGCGTTCGGTGTACAGCTCGCTGCCTGCCAACCTGACCCTGGCCGGCAAGACAGGTACCAGTAACGATTCCCGGGACAGCTGGTTCGCCGGTTTCAGTCAGGACTTGCTCGCCGTGGTCTGGCTGGGCCGCGATGACAATGGCAAGACCCCGTTCACCGGTGCCACCGGTGCATTGCAGGTCTGGACCAGTTTCATGCGCAAGGCTGACCCGTTACCACTGAACATGCCGCAGCCCGACAATATCGTCCAGGCCTGGATCGATCCCCATACTGGTCAAGGCTCCGATGCCAACTGTCCGGGTGCGGTACAGATGCCGTATATTCGCGGCAGCGAACCGCCAGCCGGCGCAGCGTGCGGTGGCGGTGTTCCCGCGGACGCTGATTCGGTCATGGATTGGGTCAAGGGCTGGATGAATTAAGCAAAGAGGATTTCAAGTGAACAAGTGGTGGATTCCAGCTATTACAGCTCTGGCTTTGCTCAATGGTTGCGCCAGTGTGCAGCGCGGTTCTATTCCGGTGGTGGATTCCGGTTCAGCTGTTTCAAACAATGATCGGATCTCGGCCAATGGCGGCTTCCGTCAAACCGTGACCACGCGCCCTACACAGGCGACAACTCAAGCGGTGCCACAAGATTCTGGCGTGGTGGTGATGGTTCCAGGTGGCGGCGCGACTACATCGGCACCCATCAGTGCCGAGCCGTTTACACCAGGGCCGATCACTCCTGGGCCAGTTGATTCTGCACCGATTCAATCAGCGCCGATCAACCAGGGCACCTACAACATGCCCTCGACACCGAGCGGGATTCCGTCCGCCAATGCCGGTGGCCTGTCGGCCGACGAGCAATTGGACGGCCCGGTGCTGGCCTTGCTCACCACCGCGCAGCAACAGCAGGCCGGTGGCGACTTGAACGGCGCATCCTCCAGTCTTGAGCGCGCCCAGCGCGTGGCACCGCGCGAACCGCAAGTGCTGTATCGCCTGGCACAAGTGCGCATGGCCCAGGGCGATGCGCCGCAAGCCGAGCAGTTTGCACGCCGTGGCCTGACGTTGGCCAACGGTCGACCTGACCTGCAGGCAAGCCTGTGGGGCTTGATTGCCCAGGCTCGTGAGAAGCAGGGTGACGCTGCCGGTGCCGCTCAGGCTCGGCAAAAGGCCAAGGTCAGTCTCTGATGGATGCACGTTTTCCGGCGATTGCCGAACAGTTGTTGATGATCGAGCGTGAGTTACGATTGCAGGGCTGGTGGGACGAGGTGTCTCCGGGTGCGCAGGCCTTAAGCAGTGTTGAGCCCTTTTCGGTCGATACCCTGGATTTCCATCAGTGGCTGCAATGGATTTTCCTTGCAAGGATGAAGCAAATCCTTGAACAGGACCTGCCGCTGCCCAATGCTTCGGGAATTATGGAGATGGCTGAGATGGTCTACGCCACCCGGCCGCGAGAAAGCCTTGGCCTGCGGGCTGCGCTGAAAAAGTTCGACCAATTGATCGTCGACGCTCGTTAATTGCCTGACTGCCGGGTTTTCCGGCAGCCTTGCGCACATTTCTACCGCTTGACGACATTCAGGCGAGTTTTATCCCTTCTCAAACCCCTTTCTTCTGCGTTCTCATGCGCTTAGTTGGAAAAAAGCGCAATTATTGCTTGACTTGAAGGGGCTGAAACAGAAGAATCCAAAGTCCGCTGTAGAGGGACTGCCAAAAGCAGACCCACTCAGCAGATCATGAGGCGTATATCCGCGCCGACCTGTTACACCCGCAACGCGTTACCTCGCGCTGGGTGGGAAAGTCCCGCAACACTTGGGACGATCCCAATACTTGCTCAGTCAGTGCTGACGTAGTCGGCGACCACCGTCGCTCATGCTCTGCTGAGAAGTAAACCTATTAAGACCCGTCGGTTTTTAACGGACGGTATTCTGGCGTTTTAGAGGTGAACAACGTGGAGCTTTTATCTGGCGGTGAGATGCTCGTCCGCTTTTTGCGTGACGAAGGCGTCGACTATATCTACGGGTACCCAGGTGGTGCTCTGCTGCATGTCTACGACGCACTGTTCAAGGAACCGGCTGTCACCCACATCCTGGTTCGTCACGAACAGGCCGCAACCCATATGGCTGATGGTTATGCCCGTGCCACCGGTAAAGCCGGCGTGGTACTGGTGACGTCTGGCCCTGGCGCGACCAATGCCATCACCGGCATCGCGACTGCTTATATGGACTCCATTCCGATGGTGATCATTTCCGGCCAGGTGGCGAGCACCATGGTCGGTACCGATGCATTCCAGGAAACCGACATGATCGGTATCTCCCGGCCGATCGTGAAGCACAGCTTCATGATCAAGCATGCTTCGGAAATCCCGGAAGTCATGAAAAAGGCGTTCTACCTCGCTCAATCCGGTCGCCCGGGCCCCGTGGTGGTTGATATCCCGAAAGATATGACCAACCCGGCGGAAAAATTCGAATACATCTTCCCGAAAAAGGCCAAGCTGCGCTCCTACAGCCCAGCCGTTCGTGGGCACTCGGGGCAAATTCGCAAGGCGGCAGAAATGCTCCTGGCGGCCAAGCGTCCGGTGCTTTACGCGGGTGGAGGGGTGATCCTGGGAGGCGGTTCCGCACCGCTGACTGAACTGGCGAAGATGCTCAACCTGCCGGTGACCAATACGCTGATGGGCTTGGGCTCATACCCTGGTTCGGATCGGCAGTTCGTCGGCATGCTCGGCATGCACGGCAGCTACACCGCTAACCTGACCATGCACCATGCCGACGTGATCCTTGCGGTTGGTGCACGGTTCGATGACAGGGTAATCAATGGTGCGAGCAAGTTCTGCCCGAATGCCAAGATCATCCACATCGACATCGACCCGGCGTCTATCTCCAAGACCATCAAGGCTGATGTGCCTATCGTTGGTCCTGTGGAAAGCGTGCTGACCGAAATGGTCGCGGCACTCAAGGACATCGGCGAAACGCCGAACAAGGATTCCGTCGCCAGTTGGTGGAAACAGATCGACGAGTGGCGCGGTGACCGCGGCCTGTTCCCTTACGACAAGGGCGACGGCAGCATCATCAAGCCTCAGACCGTGATCGAAACCCTGTGCGAAGTGACCAAGGGCGATGCCTATGTCACCTCCGACGTAGGTCAGCACCAGATGTTCGCGGCGCAGTACTACCGGTTCGACAAGCCTAACCGCTGGATCAACTCTGGTGGCCTGGGCACGATGGGCTTTGGTTTCCCTGCTGCCATGGGTGTGAAGCTGAGCTTCCCTGATGCCGACGTCGCTTGCGTCACCGGCGAGGGCAGCATCCAGATGAACATCCAGGAGCTGTCGACGTGTCTGCAATATGGCCTGCCGGTGAAGATCATTTGCTTGAACAACGGCGTGCTGGGCATGGTTCGCCAGTGGCAGGACATGAGCTACGGCAGCCGACACTCCCACTCCTACATGGAGTCTCTGCCTGACTTCGTCAAACTGGTTGAAGCCTATGGCCATGTTGGCATGCGCATCACCGATTTGAAGGATTTGAAGCCGAAGATGGAAGAGGCGTTCGCCCTGAAGGATCGCCTGGTGTTCATCGATATTCAGGTCGACACCAGTGAGCACGTCTACCCGATGCAGATCAAAGACGGCTCTATGCGCGACATGTGGCTGAACAAAACGGAGCGTACCTAATTATGCGGCATATTATCTCCCTGCTTCTGGAGAACGAACCGGGCGCTCTGTCTCGTGTGGTCGGCCTGTTTTCACAACGCAACTACAACATCGAAAGCCTGACTGTGGCGCCGACCGAAGACCCAACCCTGTCGCGCCTGACGTTGACTACTGTTGGCCATGATGAGGTGATCGAGCAGATCACCAAGAACCTCAACAAACTGATCGAAGTGGTCAAGCTGGTCGACTTGTCGGAAAGTGCCCACATCGAGCGCGAGCTGATGCTGGTTAAGGTTAAGGCTACGGGCGCTCAACGTGCCGAGATCAAGCGCACTACCGACATCTATCGCGGGCAGATCGTCGATGTGAGCGCCAGCGTTTATACCGTTCAATTGACCGGTACAAGCGACAAGCTGGACAGCTTCATCCAGTCGATCGGGACGGCCTCGATTCTGGAAACTGTACGCAGTGGCGTCACCGGGATCGCCCGTGGCGACAAAGTACTCAGCATCTAACCAAAATTAGCGAATGGCCTTAACGGCCTGGATATATAGAGGAACCTCATGAAAGTTTATTACGATAAAGATTGTGACCTGTCGATCATCCAGGGCAAAAAAGTCGCCATCATCGGCTACGGCTCCCAGGGTCACGCTCAAGCCTGCAACCTGAAAGACTCCGGCGTCGATGTGACTGTTGGTCTGCGCAAAGGCTCGGCCACTGTGGCCAAGGCCGAAGCTCACGGCCTGAAAGTTACCGACGTGGCTTCTGCTGTTGCTGCTGCCGACGTGGTCATGATCCTGACCCCGGATGAGTTCCAGTCCGCGCTGTACAAGACCGAAGTTGAGCCGAACATCAAGAAGGGCGCCACCCTGGCCTTCTCCCACGGCTTCGCGATCCACTACAACCAGGTTGTGCCACGCGCCGACCTCGACGTGATCATGATCGCGCCGAAAGCGCCGGGCCACACCGTGCGTACCGAGTTCGTCAAGGGCGGCGGTATTCCTGACCTGATCGCGATCTACCAGGACGCCTCGGGCAATGCCAAGAACGTTGCACTGTCTTACGCTGCTGGCGTCGGTGGCGGTCGTACCGGCATCATCGAAACCACCTTCAAGGACGAGACCGAAACCGACCTGTTCGGCGAACAAGCCGTTCTGTGCGGCGGTACCGTTGAGCTGGTTAAAGCCGGTTTCGAAACTTTGGTTGAAGCTGGTTACGCGCCAGAAATGGCCTACTTTGAATGCCTGCACGAACTGAAGCTGATCGTTGACCTCATGTACGAAGGCGGTATCGCCAACATGAACTACTCGATCTCCAACAACGCTGAATACGGCGAGTACGTGACTGGCCCGGAAGTGATCAACGCTGAATCCCGTCAGGCTATGCGCAACGCCCTGAAACGTATTCAGGACGGCGAATATGCCAAAATGTTCATCAGCGAAGGCGCAACCGGCTACCCTTCGATGACCGCCAAGCGCCGTAACAACGCCGCTCACGGTATCGAAATCATCGGCGAGCAACTGCGCTCCATGATGCCGTGGATCGGTGCCAACAAGATCGTCGACAAAGCCAAGAACTAAGTCGTACGTATCAAGGAAAAACGCGGCCTAGGCCGCGTTTTTTCGTTTGGGGGGCAGGTTCTGGTATAAAGCTGCATCGTTTGCGGGCGAACACTCGCCGCAAGTTTCTGTCGAAATTTTTCAAACCGTTGCAAGGTAAAGTCCATGAGCGAACGTCTCGAAGAGCCAAACCAGGCTTCTGACGCCGAAAGCCTGCTACCGATCGATGAGCATGTCGAAGAAGGGCATGACGCTGAAGGCCGTAAAGTCCGGCACCGTGGTATCTATCTTCTGCCTAATCTGTTCACTACTGCGAACCTGTTCGCTGGCTTCTATTCCATTATCAATTCCATGAGTGCCCAGAGCGCTCTTGCGGCCGGTGATACGGTCAGTGCCAGCAAGTACTTTGGCTTTGCTGCGATAGCGATCTTCGTGGCCATGGTCCTCGATGGTCTGGATGGTCGTGTCGCGCGGATGACCAACACCCAGAGTGCATTCGGTGCCGAGTATGACTCGCTTTCCGACATGGTCGCCTTTGGTGTCGCGCCGGCGTTGCTGGCGTTTGCCTGGGCCCTGGGTGATATGGGTAAGGTTGGCTGGATGGTGGCGTTCATTTATGTTGCGGGCGCGGCGTTACGTCTGGCGCGTTTCAATACCCAGGTGGGCACGGCCGACAAGCGTTACTTCATCGGCCTGGCCAGTCCGGCTGCAGCGGGTGTGGTTGCCGGTATCGTCTGGGCATTCAGTGACTATGGCATCCAGGGGTCGAAGATGTCGTTCCTGGTCGCGTTGATGGTGGCTGCTGCCGGTATGCTGATGGTCAGTAATATCAAGTACAACAGCTTCAAGGAACTCGATCTCAAGGGGCGCGTGCCCTTCGTGGCGATCCTTGCGGTGGTGTTGGTATTCGCGGTGGTCTTCAGTGATCCGCCGCGGATACTGTTGCTGGTGTTCCTTGCCTATGCTGCTTCCGGCCCGGTGCAGTATTTGCTCGATCTTCGTAGGCGTAAAACGTTGCCTTAATGTAATTTCCCCCATACTCCGCAGTCTATTGGTGCATCAGTCCTCCAAAGCTGCGGAGTTGCCATGTTAATCAAGTTGCCCCAACCGTCCGATTGCCAAGAGTCGGAAGTCACTCCCGAATCCCTCTATTTCTCTCGCCGCAGCTTGCTCGGTGGTGCGCTTGCTGGCATGACTACCAGTAGCCTGCCGCGCTGGGCCAGTGCTGATGACGCTGCCCGTTATGCGGGCGTCGAGCCAGGCAAGGCGCCAGGCTGGTTTGCCGACAAACTGCCAAGTACCAAGTGGCAGGCGGTTACCGTCAAGGACGAGACGATCACGCCATTCAAGGACGCGACGCACTACAACAACTTCTATGAGTTCGGCACTGACAAGGGCGATCCGGCAACCAATGCGGGGTCCCTCAAGACCGAGCCGTGGAGTGTGGTGATCGATGGTGAAGTCGCAAAACCTGGGCGCTATGCCCTGGAAGACTTCATGAAGCCCTATCGGTTGGAGGAGCGTATCTATCGTCTGCGCTGTGTTGAGGCGTGGTCGATGGTGATTCCATGGATTGGCTTTCCGATTTCTGCGTTGCTCAAGCAGGTCGAGCCTACTTCCAAGGCCAAGTACATCCGTTTTGAAACCCTGCAGGACCCCAAGAGTATGCCGGGGCAGCGCTCCAGTTTTGCCCTGATTGACTGGCCTTATGTAGAAGGGTTGCGTCTTGATGAGGCGATGAATCCTTTGGCAATCCTGGCGGTGGGTATGTACGGCCGTGAGTTGCCTAATCAGAACGGCGCACCCTTGCGTCTGGTGGTGCCGTGGAAGTACGGCTTCAAGAGCGTTAAATCCATTGTGCGAATCAGTCTGGTCAGCGAGCAGCCGAAAACCACGTGGCAAAGCATCGCTGCAGATGAGTATGGTTTTTACGCGAACGTGAACCCTACCGTCGATCATCCGCGCTGGACCCAGGCGCGGGAGCGACGTTTGCCGAGCGGCCTGTTCAGTCCCAATGTGCGCGAGACGCAAATGTTCAATGGCTACGCCGATGAAGTCGCCTCTTTATATACAGGTCTCGATTTGCGGAAGAACTATTGATGCGATACCCGATCTGGCGCCTCGGCGTCTTTATAGCTGTGGCCGTATGGCCGTTGCTCTGGTTGTATGAGGCTTGGAGCTTCTCCCTTGGGCCTGATCCAGGGAAAGTGCTGGTGGACAGGCTGGGGCTTGGTACTTTGGTGCTGTTGCTGATAACCCTGAGCATGACGCCACTGCACAAACTCAGCGGTTGGGCGGGGTGGATCGGTGTGCGCCGGCAGTTAGGGTTGTGGTGCTTTGCCTATGTGGTTTTGCACCTGGCTGCCTACAGCGTCTTTATCCTGGGGCTTGACTGGTCACAACTGGGTGTAGAGCTGCGCAAGCGGCCCTATATTATTGTGGGTGCCTTGGGCTTCCTTTGCCTCTTGGTGCTGGCGGTAACGTCAAACCGCTATAGCCAGCGTCGGTTGGGTGCGCGCTGGAAGACGCTGCATCGTTTGGTTTACGTGATTCTCGGGCTTGGTCTGCTGCATATGTTGTGGATCGTTCGTGCTGACCTGAAGGAGTGGGCTATCTATGCATCTATAGGTGCACTGCTCCTGGTGCTGCGGGTACCGCCGGTAATGCGCCGGATTCCACGTCTTATAGCGAAAAAAGCACCTTCTGCAACAAAAGCGTAATTAACCCTTGACGGCAGATTCTGGAAGTCTATAATTCGCCCCACTTCCGGCGCAGTCGAAACGGAAAACTCCTTGGTAAACAAAGAGTTATGTAGGTTTCGATAGC
>NZ_JBUZRD010000012.1:0-102274 GCF_055407145.1 Pseudomonas sp. c313
CAGCGCCTTGAACTATCGCTCTCCGAGGGAGTTCAGGCGCTTAGCGGCAGCATCAATTTAACGGGGAGTTGGTGTTCGGTTTTGTAGGGGCAAGTCCAGGGATGACCTATGGCCGGTCTATCTCAAGGAGAAGGAAGGTGACGTCAAACAGGTCACGCTGGACGGCTACAAGACCAACTATAAGCAGGTAAGTGAAGCCTTAGAGGTCACGGGGACGTCAAATCTGCGCAGGCACACACGGGATGACCTGATAGCCATGCGCGACGAACTCTTAGAGACCCGCAAGGCATCCACGGTCAATAACCTGATTACTCAGTTCACTTCGGTGATGACCTGGGCTGTGGATAACGACTACCTGACCAAGGCGTATACCGCCAAGCTCAAGCTGAAGAAGGGTGCTGAGAGTGGGCGTATTCCCTTTGAGAGGTCCCAGGTGGAAACCCTAATGGACCATGCGAACTCAATGCCTGCGGACAGCTGGGAGCGCTGGGGGCTATCTCTGCTTGCTGTCACAGGGGCACGGGCGCGTGAAGTAACCCAACTGAATCGTAAAGACATCCATGAGGTAGATGGCCTGCTGTGTATCAACATCCGTGAGGATGACGCGGGGCAGTCTGTTAAGAACAAGTACAGCGTCCGCGTGGTGCCTTTGGTCGATGGTGTCTTAGGGTTTGACCTCAGTGCGTTCCAGAAGGCTCTGGATGGGCCTAAGCCACCACTGCCAGTCTACTCAGAGGTGAACAACATCCAGGCGCGTAAGGCGCTGGGGGCGATCATCCGGGAGGTCCTACCAGGCAAATCAGAACACCAGACATTACATTCCCTACGGCACCACATGGCCTCATCTTTTAAGGTCAAAGGGGTCCCTGTAGCGTTCGCCCAGGCTCTGTTGGGGCACTCAAGTGGGACGCTTGCATACGACACGTATGGTGGCTCAGCTATACCAGTAGGCACCTTGGCGGGGGTCATTGAGGGTGTCTTTAGACCGGCCTAACTGCTGTATCATGTGCGGCTTTCTGGATTGGGAGCTTCATGTGATGCGCGTTGGCTATGCTGCTGGTGTCTTAGGTCTTTTGCTCTTAACGGGTTGCGGTAGTCACTCCTCGAATCTCCAAGTCGGCAACGAGCAGTCGTACACCAGCCTTAAGGACCAGCGTGAGGCGGTACGCTCCATCAAGGTCTATGAGGTTCTTCCTACTGGTGCTGAACCACTGACCACAGTGTCTGCTGGACGGTGCCACAGGAGCTTTGTAGAGGAATCGCCTACTGAAGCCAGTGTCCTGATTGACTTGAAGGTGGCTGCATATGCCCAGGGCGCAGATGGCATCACAGGCGTAAAGATTTTCAAAGAGTCTGGACTAAACCGTAACTGCTGGTACGTGCTTGGCGGTACTGCCCAGGCATTCACGTTGGGCAAGGCTAAATGAGTAGGGCCGGTTCGCTCATCTATTGGTCGATAAGCACTCTTTTAGCTTTCGGGCTCATCACAACCATTGCAGGCACATTCTTTCTCAAAGGTGCCTGGATAGACTCAGGTGACGCCTTTAATGCTGCGCCTACCTGGGTCAGGATCATTACGTTAATCGCAGCGGCTGTCATTGGTGTCTACTTAGTTAGGCACGAACGCCGCAATAAACATTAAGGCTGAACATGACATCGCCCACGCTCTACACAGACACCTACCAACTGTTCAAGCTCCTGAAGGCTCAAGGAGGCATTCAGAGCATGCGCACTCACTCTGACTTCGCAAGAACCTTAGAGAAGGGCCTTGATGAGCTTGTAGCGGCTGGTGTGGTGGTCCTGAGTGCCACCCAATGGACCGCTAATGATCAGGTCGTGGCGGAAGAGACGTATCACAGAGAGGACGGTAAGAGCTTCACGGGCATTGGCTTTGGTTCGTGGTTCTGTCTCGCTATGGCACTGAAGGTTAACAAGCCCGAGGTCCGTCAGGCTCTTTCGGATTACCTGAAGAAGCACCCTATCTATTGAGGTAGGGTTTCCTTACTCAACAAAAACACATTAAATATGTTGACAGGATAAGTCGCTAACGATAGATTGAACGCCTGCACCGCTTCCGAGCGGTTTTTAAAGGCTACAAACACACATTAAATGTGTTTAAGTGGCGGTGGATTTAAAAACCCTCACTAAAGCGGCACCCAAGCGAACTCCAAAGGACACCTCACCATGCCAGCAATCACTATCAAGTACCTGTCAGCCACCAACACCAAGCACCTTGGAGACGCAGTATGACTTATGCAGAAATCAAACAGGCTCTTGCAGACCTCGAAGTAATCAACGCGCGCAAGGCAGCGAACGCAGAACGCGCCAAGAGGTGAACTAAAGCCCTTCGGGGCTCCATCACGAAACTCAGTAAGCCACAGCCACCTTTATAGATAACGAAAGGGCTCCACTCAAAGAGCCCCTATCTTTAATGGTTTCCGTGGGTTGGTTCCCAATGACCCTGTTAGCCAACGAGCAACGGGCAGACGCCAACTCTATTTTCATCAAGAGAATCATCGGCCTCCTTCCGTTCCTTGCCGAGCTGAAGACCGGGGCTGGGCAGCGTGATAGCTCCCTGAGCTTCGACGTGGGACCAGCCAAGCCCGACCACTCGCCATCTGTGAAGTCTGTAGGTATCACCGGCCAACTGGCGGGGTCCCGTGCTGACATCCTGATCGCGGATGACGTTGAGGTCCCGAACAACTCGGCCACACAGGTCGCCCGTGAGCACCTGGGCGAACTCGTTAAGGAGTTCGATGCGATCCTGAAGCCGGGAGACGCCTCTACGATCATCTATCTGGGCACACCTCAGACCGAGATGACCCTTTATCGGGAGCTGGAGAACCGTGGCTATGTGACCACCATCTGGCCCGCACGGTATCCGAAAGACCAGAAGGACCTTGAAAGCTACGGGCACCGTCTGGCCCCAATGATCAACAGCGAACTTGCAGCGGATGGGACCCTTTATTGGAAGCCCACTGACCCTGTTCGATTCAATGACACTGACTTGCGTGAACGTGAGCTGTCATACGGTAAGGGTGGCTTCGCTCTTCAGTTCATGCTTAACCCGAACCTGAGTGACGCCGAGAAGTACCCGCTGAAACTTCGCGACTTCATCGTGGGGCGCTTCAGCCTCGATACGGCCCCTACGACCTTGCAGTGGTTGCCCAACGGTAACAACGAAGCCAAGGGGCTCCCCAACGTGGGCCTTAAAGGGGATCGCTTCCACCGCTACGAGACTGTAGGCCAAGCGTCTGCACCGTACACCGCGAAGATCCTTGTGATTGACCCAAGCGGGCGCGGCAAGGATGAGACTGGCTATGCAGTCCTCTACATGCTCAACGGCTACATCTTCCTGATGGACTGGGGCGGTTTCCGTGGTGGCTACGATGACAAGACCTTGCAGGCTCTCGCAGACATCGGCAAGCGCTTCAAGGTTAACGAAGTCGTCATTGAGGGCAACTTTGGTGATGGTATGTATGTGAAGCTGTTCACCCCTGTGATGACCCGGACGCACCGCTGTGCTGTCACTGAGGTCAAGTCTAAGGGTCAGAAAGAGCTACGCATCTGCGCCGTTCTGGAGCCCGTACTGGGCAGTCATAAGCTCGTGGTCTCCGAGGATGTCATTACGCGGGACTATGAGACCGCTCTGAACATCGACGGCACGACTGACATTAAGTACAGCGGCTTCTATCAGCTCTCAAGGATCACCAAGGACAGGGGCTCACTGGCTCACGATGACCGGCTTGACGCCCTGGCGATTGGCGTTCAGTTCTTCACAGAGTCCATGGAGAAGGATTCCGAGGTGGGCGCCTCTGAGATGCTGGAAGAGTTCTTGATGCACCACATGGAAAACCCATTGGTAGGCTTCGAGGACCACCGTCAGATGATGCTGGGCGACGTGACGATGCAGTACGAAGAGGACGGCACGACCACCAATTACATGGGTTGGTGATGACTTTGAGGGGCCTTCGGGTCCCTTATTTTTCAGTTTGGTGCTAAATGATCGCCTCTGTAGGCCACGGCCTGTACGGGCTCCAAAACCACTCACTATAACCATAGGGGCCGTTCCTTAGAGATACTTAAAGGCCTTCTTTAAGATGCCTCAGAGACCTCCTGTGTGGGGTGGTGGTTATAACCACTTACCACCTTCTCTCTTTATACCAACCTCAAAGGAGGCCGAGCATGATCAAAATGACCACACGATGGCAGACCTTTGTGGCTGTCTTTAAGACCCTGGCGACTCACCGGGCCACCTACAGATTCCTTGCGTTGCTCATTGTCGCCCTTGGGTTCGCTTCAGGCGGTCCTTTAGTCGAGGCCTTTGGGAGCGCTGTCTGTGTCTTGGTGGCCGGTGGGTGTGCTGAATGACACCTATAGGGAGGTGCCTCTGAGGTCTCTTTGAGAATCTGACAGAAAAATCTCTTAAGGTACCTCAATGCTTATATGGGGCAAGGTTCCCCCCCGTGGGGCCTCTCGCGGGTGTGCATGCATGGGGTCCTTAGCGCGCCTCTGTGCGCCTCTGTAAGCTGGTCGTTTGGTGTCACAAAGACTGTCCCAAGGCTGTAACAAGGGCCTTTACGATGCCCCGCAAGCCCCGTAGGATGGCCCCTCAGTTCTTTCATTGCCCAGTTTTATGTAAATTGGATATGATACGCGACCTTGAATTTTGTAAATCCCATCCAAATTTCGGATATTCGCAATGAAAACTGGTAAAGAGCTTAAACCCGGTACCGTCATCAAGCTCGAAAACGACCCTTGGCTGGTTCAGAAAGCTGAATTCACCAAGTCCGGTCGTAACAGCGCGATCATGAAGACCAAGTTGAAAAACCTGCTGACCGGTTACAAGACCGAAATCGTCTACAGCGCCGATGACAAACTGGAAGACGTGATCCTCGACCGCAAAGAGGCGACCCTGTCCTTCATCAGCGGCGACACCTACACGTTCATGGACACCAGCGACTACACCATGTACGAGCTGAACGCTGAAGACATCGAAGCCGTTCTGCCATTCGTGGAAGAAGGCATGACTGACGTCTGCGAAGCGATTTTCTTCGAAGAACGCCTGGTTTCCGTAGAGCTGCCGACCACCATCGTGCGTCAGGTTGACTACACCGAAGGTTCCGCTCGCGGCGACACTTCGGGCAAGGTGATGAAGCCTGCCAAACTGAAAAACGGTACCGAGCTGAGCGTTGCAGATTTCGTAGAAATCGGCGACTGGATCGAAATCGATACCCGTGAAGGTGGTTCGTACAAGGGCCGGGCCAAGGTTTAATCCTTGCCTGACCCGCAACACCAAAAAAAGCCCGACCATGAGTCGGGTTTTTTTGTGGTCGCGTTTTGTATCTGTTCAGGTGTTGCTTGAGTTCTTCAGAGGCTTGCAACAGGGCGGAGTACCGATGCGTACCAGTCCGACCATATGCGGCTCGCGCAAGGTGTTAAAAACCTCGCTGTGCAACTTCAGTATCCTGCGCGCATAGCCCAGTAGAACCTGCCCCTCCGGTGTCAACCTGACCTGGCGACCATCGCGCTCGAACAGCTTGCGCTGCAGCACGTCCTCTTCCAGGCGCTTCATCTGCATACTCACCGCCGACTGGGTGCGGTTGACCTGCTCGCCCGCGCGGGTGAAACCGCCCTGATCGGCGATGGCGACGAAGGTGCGCAGGACTTCAGTGTCGATGCTCGGGTAGTTGGACAATTGATCAATCTCCGAGATGTATTGCATAAGAAACATTCGTTGGATTGATCATAGCGCCAGGCACAGACTTCAGTCATCCCCACTGGAGGGCAAGATGATGAAAGGTCAAAAAGGTTTTGTGTTGATGGTGAAACGTCCTTTTTCCAGGCTGTTTCAGCGATTTTCCCGTTGGCAGGCGCTGCATCGCGAACGCCAGTTGCTGGCGAGCATGAGCAATGACGCACTCAAGGACATCGGCCTTAATCGAGCCGACGTCGAGATGGAAAGTCACCGGCGTTTCTGGGAAGACCCGCTGCGAAAATGACTTCAATGCCCCTACACAACCCAGGGTTCAGTAAGGTAGTTTGCGAGCCTACAAGGAGATGCCCATGCCCGCAGAACTGTCCTTTTCCCTCAAGCAGGCGCGGCGTCTGGCGCTGGCCGCCCAAGGATTTTCCGGGCGCCAGCCGCCGGCGCTGATCAAGGCTGCGCAGGTCAATCGCCTGATTAACCGTTTGGGTGTGCTGCAGATTGATTCGGTTAACGCTGTGGTGCGCTCCCATTACCTGCCGCTGTTTTCCCGCCTTGGGAGTTATTCCCCGCTGATTCTTGAACAAGCTGCCTGGAGCCAGGGGCGGCGGCGTTCGTTGTTTGAGTATTGGGGGCATGAGGCGTCGTTGCTGCCGATGGCACTGTATCCGTTGATGCGCTGGCGCATGCAGCGCGCGTCTCAAGGGCAAGGTATTTATCATCAGATGGCGCGCTTTGGTCGTGAGCAACAGGACACCATTCGCCGGGTGCTGGGCATCGTCGAGCAGCGGGGTGCCTTGGGCGCGGGCAGTTTGTCGACCCGCGAGGAGCGTGCTGGGCCCTGGTGGGACTGGAGCGATGAAAAGCATGCCCTGGAATGGCTGTTTGCCGCCGGCCTGGTGACGGTCGCCGGACGTCGGGGTTTTGAACGGCTCTATGATTTGCCGGAACGGGTGATCCCCGCCGCGATTCTCCAGCAAACGCCCTTGAGCGAGGCCGAGGCGCAGCGGGGCTTGCTGCTGCACGCGGCTACGGCGTTGGGCGTTGGCACAGAGAAGGATCTGCGGGACTACTTTCGACTGGAGCCCGCCGATAGCCGTGGGCGCTTGGCGGAGTTGGTCGAGGAGGGCCAGTTGGTTGCGTGCCAGGTTCAGGGCTGGAAGCAGCCAGCCTATTGCCTGCCTGAGCCGAAAGTTCCGCGCAAGGTGCTGGCCAGTGCGCTGCTCTCGCCTTTTGATTCATTGATCTGGGAGCGCAGCCGGACCGAGCGGTTGTTCGATTTCCGTTACCGGCTGGAGATCTATACCCCGCAAGACAAGCGGGTCTACGGTTATTACGTGCTGCCGTTTTTGCACAACGAACGGATCGCCGCCCGTGTCGACCTACGGGCCGAACGTGCTGCCGGGCGATTGGCGGTGCATGCCGTACACGAAGAGGAACCGGGGCTGGACGAGGAGGGGATGTTGGCCCTGGCGCTGAATCTACGGCAGATGGCCGGCTGGCTTGGGCTTGAGCAGGTTCAGCTTAATTGCCCGCGGGCCAGTGCGGCGCGGTTGCGGGTAGCGATGGGGGCTTTAGGGTTGCTGTGATAAGCGGGGCCTGGTATGTACTCAATCGCCCCGTAGAACCGAGCCTACCCCCCAGCTATCAGCAACTTCAAGAGATGTGTAGGTGCCTAATCAGGCAACAAAAAAACCTTACCTTTTCACTTGCTTCAATGTTTCGGCAATCAAAAACGCCAACTCCAGCGACTGATCGGCATTCATCCGTGGGTCGCAATGGGTGTGGTAGCGGTCCGACAAACCATCTTCCGTAATCGGCCGCGCCCCGCCGATGCACTCGGTGACGTTCTGCCCGGTCATCTCGATATGAATCCCGCCGGCGTAAGTCCCTTCGGCTTCATGGACCTGGAAGAACTCCTTCACCTCACTGAGGATCTGCGCAAAATCCCGGGTCTTGTAGCCGCTGCTGGCCTTGATGGTGTTGCCATGCATTGGATCGCTACTCCACAGCACTTGCTTGCCTTCGCGCTGCACGGCGCGGATCAAGTTGGGCAGGTGATCGCCTACCTTGTTGGCACCCATGCGCGCAATCAGGTTCAGGCGGCCGGGGTCGTTGTCCGGGTTGAGGATGTCGATCAGGCGAATCAGGTCGTCCGGGTTCATGCTCGGGCCGACCTTGACCCCGATCGGGTTGTTCACTCCGCGCAGGAATTCGACATGGGCGCCGTCGAGTTGGCGGGTGCGATCGCCGATCCATAGCATATGGGCCGAACAGTCGTAGTAATCGTTGGTCAGGCTGTCTCGACGGACAAATGCTTGCTCGTAGTTGAGCAGCAACGCTTCGTGGGCGGTGAAAAAACTGGTCTCGCGCAATTGCGGCGAGCTGTCCATGCCGCAGGCACGCATGAAGGCCAGTGTTTCATCGATGCGGTTGGCCAACTGGCTGTACTTCTCGGCGAGGGCTGAATTGGCGATGAAGTCCAGGTTCCACTTATGCACCTGGTGCAGGTCGGCAAAGCCGCCCTGGGCAAAGGCTCGCAGTAGGTTCAGGGTGGCGGTGGACTGATGGTAGGACTGCAACAGGCGATCCGGGTCCGGCACGCGGCTTTTTTTATCGAAGCCAATACCGTTGACGATATCGCCACGGTAGGCCGGCAGCGTGACGCCGTCGATGGTTTCATCGTTGGCCGAGCGCGGCTTGGCAAACTGACCGGCCATGCGCCCGACTTTCACCACTGGGCAGCCGGCGGCGAAGGTCATGACAATGGCCATCTGCAGCAGCACTTTAAACGTGTCGCGGATTTTCGCCGCCGAGAACTCGGCAAAGCTCTCGGCGCAATCGCCGCCCTGCAGCAGGAAGGCTCGACCCTGGGTAACCTCGGCAAACTGACGGCGCAACTCACGGGCTTCACCAGCGAACACCAGCGGCGGATAGCTGGCAAGGCTTTGCTCGACCTGCAGCAAGTGCGCAGCGTCAGGGTAGCGGGGTTGTTGCTGGATCGGCAGGGCGCGCCAGCTATCGGGGCTCCAGGGTTGGCTCATCATGAACTCGAGTGATTTACGGTCGGGTTGCCATGTTATCAGCAATTAGTGCGTGACCTGCTGGCGCCGGTTCGCGGACAATCGCGCCTTTCCCGCTTGGGACCGGGCGGCTGGATTGATCCGGTGCCCAGGTTGTTGCCTGGTAGCCGTTAGGAGATGAGATGACTGAGGAGCGCGTTGAGCGCCTGCTGGCCGAAGTCCATGATGACTTCGGCATGATCCGTGTATTGGAAGTGGCCGATTACCGCTTTCTTGAATTTGGTGACGCCATTGAGCAGAGTTGTGTGTTCACTGCTGACCCCAGCTGGCTGGAGTACGACTACACCCGCGCCATGCTTGTCGGTGCGCTGTGTCATGAACAGCCGGAAAGTGCGTTGTTCCTCGGGCTTGGTGCCGGAACCCTGACTCAGGCGTGCCTCAAGTTCCTGCCGCTGGAAGATGTCGAAGCCATTGAGCTGCGTCCAGATGTACCGCGCCTGGCCATCGAGTTTCTGGGCCTGGATGACGATCCTCGGTTATATATCCGTGTGGGCGACGCTCTGCAATTGCTGGAAACCGCAGAGCCGGCGGACTTGATTTTCGTCGACTTGTATACCGACCTCGGTCCGGGTGTCGGGCATCTGGCCTGGACCTTCCTGGAAAACTGCCAGAAGCACCTCAACCCTGGTGGCTGGCTGATCATCAACCAGTGGGCCACCGATGACGGCAAGCCGTTGGGCGCCGCTTTGCTGCGCGGGCTTTATCACCGGCACTACTGGGAGCTGCCGGTGAAGGAGGGCAATGTGATCCTGATCGTGCCGGCGGACCTGGATCAGGAGCTGGACCGGGATGCACTGGCTGCCCGCGCCGAAGCGCTGGCGCCGCGACTGGGGTATTCGTTGCAATCGTTGATCAAGGCGATTCGGCCGGCGACCTGAGGTTGGGCACTTGTGTCAGTCATCAACAGCCTTTGAACACCCCAGGTCGCTTTTCGATCATTGCTCGAACACCTTCCTTGGCGTCTTCACTGTTAAGCAGTTTCTCCACCAGCACCGGCAACCCGGTAGCAGCGGCCGCTTCACCCTCGATGCGGGCCTGGCGCGCCGACATCAAGGTGGCCTGCACCCCCAGCGGCGCTTGCCGTGCGATGCGATTGGCCAGCTCCAGCGCCCTGGGTAACAGGTCTTCGCTGGCCATGACTTCCTGCACCAGGCCCAGACGCAGCGCTTCATGGGCATCGAATTCATCGCCGGTAAGCAGCCAGCGCATGGCATTGCCCCAGCCGGCGATTTGATGGAAGCGCAGCGTCGCGCCACCAAAAGGAAAGATCCCACGTTGCACTTCCATCTGCGCAAAGCGGGTATTGCTGGCGCACAGGTTGATATCCGCTGCCAGCATCAATTCGATGCCAATGGTCAGGCAATAACCCTGGGCGGCGACAATCACCGGTTTGCTGACCCTTGGCCCGGCGAATACACCCCACGGGTCGCAACCGCCCAACGGCGGTTGCCAGCCCTGTGCCATGGCGTGGGCGACATTGGCCAGGTCCAGGCCGGCAGTGAAATGGTCGCCGTGGCCGAAGACGATGGCTACTCGCGCCTCATCGTTACGATCAAATTCGCCATAGGCCAGGCTCAGTTCGTTCAGCAGGTCGAGGTCGAAGGCATTGCGCTTGGCCACGCGATCCAGGCCCAGAAGCAGGACGTGACCCTGCTGTTCACGGCTGACGCGGCTGCTGCTGGCTTGATTCATGGGGGAGTCCTCGGGCGCGAAGGGTAGTTTCGGACCAAAGGGCCCGCTGCGAAAAGTGAACCGTTTAAGCGTCATGACCAGCAGGGCCGGGTCTTTGAAAAATAGACGCTACTGCAAGGATCCGCAAAGCCTGTGACACAGAGCAGTTCAACTGGTTTTTTCGATAAAAAAAGCTCCCTTTTTCAGGTATTTCCGGTATAGTGCGCGCCGGCCTTTAACCGGGCCGCGTTTAGGTAGCGCAATTCCCCGAAGTCAGCTTCGGCTGCTCGTCCGCACAGCGGACTCTTCCTTGACGAATCTTTTTCATTCATTCGTTTTCGCAAATCCCCGCCGACAAAGCAGCCAGGGCGACTCTTGAGTCTCAACACGGCATGCGCAGCTTTGGAGCATGGGTCTTTGCGGATGCACTTAGAGGCAGACCCATGACCCAGGAAACCGGCGGCTTCGCCGCTTTTAATCTTAACCCGAATATCCTTGCAGCCGTCATTGCGACTGGCTACGAAGAACCTTCGGCTATTCAGCATCAATCGATCCCGATCATCATGGCCGGCCACGACATGATTGGCCAGGCGCAAACCGGTACGGGTAAAACCGCTGCGTTCGCCCTGCCGATCCTGCATTGCATCGATCCTGCCAAGCGCGAGCCGCAAGCCCTGATCCTGGCGCCAACCCGTGAGTTGGCGCTGCAAGTAGCAACTGCTTTCGAAACTTACGCCAAGCAAATGCCGGGCGTTACCGTTGTGGCCGTTTACGGCGGCGCGCCTATGGGCCCACAACTGAAAGCAATCCGTAACGGCGCACAGATCGTTGTCGCCACTCCGGGCCGTCTGTGCGACCACCTGCGTCGCGACGAAAAAGTCCTGTCGACCGTGAACCATCTGGTTCTCGACGAAGCTGACGAAATGCTCAAGCTGGGCTTCATGGACGACCTGGAAGTCATCTTCAAGGCTCTGCCAGCGACCCGTCAGACCGTATTGTTCTCGGCTACCCTGCCGCAGTCGATCCGTGCCATTGCCGAGCGCCATCTGCGCGATCCGCAACACGTGAAGATCCAGACCAAGACTCAGACCGTTACCGCGATCGAACAGGCTCACCTGTTGGTTCACGCTGACCAGAAGACCTCGGCTGTATTGAGCCTGCTGGAAGTCGAAGACTTCGATGCCCTGATCATGTTCGTGCGCACCAAGCAAGCAACCCTGGACCTGGCCAGTGCCCTGGAAGCCAAAGGCTACAAAGCCGCTGCGCTGAACGGTGACATTGCCCAGAACCAACGTGAGCGTGTGATCGAATCCCTCAAGGATGGCCGTCTGGACATCGTTGTGGCGACCGACGTTGCCGCTCGTGGCCTGGACGTTCCGCGCATCACTCACGTGTTCAACGTTGACATGCCGTACGATCCGGAATCCTACGTTCACCGTATCGGCCGTACTGGCCGTGCCGGTCGCGAAGGTCGTGCACTGCTGTTGGTGACTCCGCGTGAGCGCCGCATGCTGCAAGTGATCGAGCGTGTTACTGGTCAGAAAGTTGCCGAAGTCCGCCTGCCGGATGCCCAGGCCGTTCTCGATGCTCGCATCAAGAAGCTGACCAACAGCCTGTCGCCTCTGGTGGCTGACGCTGAATCGACCCACGGTGATCTGCTGGACCGCCTGACTGCCGATATCGGTTGCACCCCACGTGCCCTGGCTGCAGCCCTGCTGCGCAAGGCTACCAACGGTCAAGCACTGACCCTGGCTGCCATCGAGAAAGATCGTCCACTGGTACCGAACAACGCTCCGCGCGGTGATCGTCCAGAGCGTACCGGTGATCGTCCGGACCGTGGTGATCGTGAGCGTCGTGCTCCGGTTCCATTGGCTGAAGGCCGTGCTCGCTGCCGTACCGCGCTGGGTGCGCGTGATGGTATCGCCGCCAAGAACCTGCTGGGCGCTATCCTCAATGAGGGTGGCCTGGCACGTGAAGCTATCGGTCGCATCCAGGTGCGTGACAGCTTCTCCCTGGTGGAGCTGCCGGAAGATGGTCTGGAAAAACTGCTGACCAAGCTGAAGGACACTCGTGTTGCCGGCAAGCAGCTCAAGCTGCGTCGCTATCGCGAAGATTGATCCGCTCTTGAGCTGATTGATCGAACATAAAAAATCCCCGACTGGTTCGGGGATTTTTTATGCCTGAAGTTTGAGCTAGCCAAATCGATAGATATCCATTCCCAGCGCCCCCATGGTGAAGCCTTGGTGAGCGACGCTGAATTGCCCGCCTGCGCCCCGTGCAAAGTACAACGGCAACAAATGCTCATCGCTGGGATGACTGCGTACTGCATTGGGTGCCTGGCGACGATAGTCGTGCAATGCGGCTTCATCACCGGCTGCAAGCTTCTCCACAACCCAATCGCGAAAGTCCCGAGCCCAGGGTTCAATACTTTCCGGCCCAGCGTGCCAATCCAGCTCGCCAAGGTTATGGGTAATGCTGCCGGAGCCGATCAGCAGCACGCCTTGCTCGCGCAGGCTGGCGAGCGCATGGCCAACTCGGGTTTGCAGGGCAGGGCCGAGGCGGCTGGGCAGCGAGACTTGCAGCACCGGGATATCGGCATCGGGGTACATCAGAGACAGCGGCACCCAGGCGCCATGGTCGAATGGACGTTCGGTGTCGATCATCACATCCAAACCATCCTTCTGGAGCAAGTTGACAATTTCTACTGCCAACTGCGGTTGGCCGGGCGCCGGGTATTGCACGGCAAACAGTTCCGCGGGGAAGCCGCCGAAGTCGTGCCAGGTTTCTGGAGCCGGACTGCCGCTGACCAACAGGCCCTGGCTTTCCCAGTGCGCCGACACCACGACAATTGCCTTGGGGCGCGGTAACTCGGCCGCCAGCCGCGCCAAGGCCGGACCGCTGGCGCCCGGTTGCAGGGCGAGCATGGGCGAACCGTGAGAGATAAACAGGCTGGGGAGCATGAGAGCGGTCCTGAGGTTAAGATGGTGCCATCTTCAATCAGATCATTGATCTAAATCTAATATAAGTTTTAGTACTATTTGATCGAATTTTCAGGGTGATTCATGGATCCCAAGTTTTGGCATGAGCGCTGGGCGCGCAATCAGATTGGCTTTCATTTGCCCGAGGTGAATCCTTACCTGCAGCGCCACTGGCCCGCATTGGTCTTGACGAGCGGGGCGCGTGTGCTGGTGCCGTTGTGCGGTAAAAGCCTGGACCTGGCGTGGCTGGCCAGTCAGGGTCATCAGGTTATTGGTGTGGAGCTGTCGGAAACGGCCATTGAAGGCTTTTTCAGTGAACAGGGGCTTACACCGAAAATCAGTCAGAGGGGGTTATTCAGGGTTTATCAGGCGGGATCTGTTGAGCTGTGGTGCGGTGATTTCTTCGCTTTGGATGAGGGAGACGTGGCCGAGTGCACAGCGTTTTATGACCGTGCGGCGATGATAGCCTTGCCACCGTTGATGCGTGAGCAGTATGCCGCGCACCTGAACAGCATCCTGGCCCGAGGTTGCCAGGGTCTGTTGATCACCCTCGACTATGAACGGGCGCAGAAGGCCGGACCGCCGTTTGCAGTGACTGACGAAGAAGTACGGTTGCTGTTGGGGCAACACTGGCAGTTGGACGTTCTTGACGAGCAGGACATTCTGGGAGAGAGCTGGAAGTTCTTGCAGGGCGGTGTCACGCGACTGGATGAGCGGGTTTACCGGTTGGCCAAGGGCTGAAGAGGCGCCCACAAAAAAAGGGGCGATCCAATCGCCCCTTTCTGTGTCGCTACCAGCTCGTTAGCCCCGACGACGCAAGGCGTCGATCCGCTCTTCCAGTGGCGGGTGGCTCATGAACATGCGAGCCAGGCCTTGCTTGACGCCACCGTTGATGCCGAAGGCGGTCAGGGTGTTGGGCATATGCACCGGCAGACCCTGTTCGGAGCGCAGGCGTTGCAGGGCACCGATCATCGCATTGGTGCCGGCCAGGCGGGCACCAGCTTCGTCAGCGCGAAATTCCCGTTTGCGCGAGAACCACATCACGATCGAGCTGGCGAGGAAGCCCAGTACCAGTTCGGCGAAGATGGTTGCCACGTAGTAGGCAATACCCTGGCCGCCTTCATTCTTGAAGATGACCTTGTCGACGAAGTTGCCGATGATGCGCGCGAAGAACATCACGAAGGTGTTCACCACGCCTTGTACCAGCGCCAGGGTGACCATGTCACCGTTGGCCACGTGACCGATTTCGTGGGCCAACACGGCCTTCACTTCATCGGGCGAGAAACGCTCCAGCAAGCCCTGGCTGACGGCAACAAGAGCATCGTTCTTGTTCCAGCCCGTGGCAAACGCGTTGGCTTCATAGGCCGGGAAGATCCCGACCTCGGGCATCTTGATTCCGGCTTCGCGGGACAATTGCTCGACGGTTTGCATCAGCCATTGCTCATGCCGCGTACGCGGCTGAGTAATGATCTGGGTACTGGTGCTCATCTTCGCCATCCACTTGGAGATGAACAGCGAGAAAATCGACCCGGCGAAACCAAAAACCGCACAGAAAACCAGCAGCTGATTGAGGTTCAGATCAACCCCGTTGGCCGCCATGAACCCGTTGAAGCCGAAAAGGCTCAGGGTGATGCTGGCAATCAGCACGACCGCCAGGTTAGTGGCCAAGAACAGCAGGATGCGCATCATGGTTGTAGAATTCTCCTCATGCTTAATGTGTTGCGTACTGCGGGGTATATAAGGTGCGGCACTGGGCTATTCAACAGGGCGACTATTTCAAACTGTGTCCTACAGCCTGAATGTAAAGCTTTGAAGGGGATTTCCGAGTTTGCAGGTCGGTGAAAATCCCCGCTCAGCCCCATGGTTATTGGCGGGTGCGCGACCAGAGGGGCGAGGTGGGGGCTGTAAATGCCTGCGCCCGTGTCAGGCACAGATGTGTTGCCAGATAATCGCTGTACGACCTTAAGTGAGTCGTACAGTGGAAATACTCATTACTGGCGATAGGACTTCAGGAAGCTGCCAATTCGACCTATGGCCATGTCCAGGTCATCCACGCGCGGCAAAGTCACCACGCGGAAGTGATCGGGCCACGGCCAGTTGAACGCCGTGCCCTGGACCACCAGCAGCTTTTCCGACAGCAGCAGGTCGAGGACGAACTTTTCATCGTTGTGGATCGGGCAGACTTTCGGGTCGATCCGCGGGAAGGCATACAGGGCGCCCATGGGTTTGACGCAACTGACGCCGGGAATGTCGTTGAGCAGTTCCCAGGTGCGGTTGCGCTGTTCCAGCAGGCGACCGGCCGGCAGCACCAGGTCATTGATGCTCTGGTAGCCACCGAGGGCGGTCTGGATCGCGTGCTGGCTTGGCACGTTGGCGCACAGGCGCATGTTGGCCAGCATGTCGATGCCTTCGATGTAGCTTTGCGCGTTGTGCTTGGGCCCGGAGATAGCCACCCAGCCGGAACGGAAACCCGCTACCCGGTAGGATTTGGAAAGGCCGTTGAACGTCAGGCACAACAGGTCCGGCGCCAGGGATGCAGTGCAGATGTGCACGGCATCGTCGTAGAGGATCTTGTCGTAGATCTCGTCGGAGAACACCACCAGATTGTGCTGGCGAGCCAGTTCGAGCATGCCCTGCAGCACTTCCTTGGAATAGACGGCGCCGGTGGGGTTGTTCGGGTTGATGATCACCAGTGCCTTGGTGTTGGGGGTGATCTTGGCCTTGATGTCCGCAAGGTCCGGCCACCAGTTGGCTTGTTCATCACACAGGTAATGCACTGGATGGCCGCCGGCCAGGGTCACGGCGGCAGTCCACAGCGGATAGTCGGGTGCCGGTACCAGCACTTCGTCACCGTTGTTGAGCAAGGCCTGCGTGGCCATCACGATCAGCTCGGATACACCGTTGCCCAGGTAGATGTCTTCGATGCCGACGCCGTCCACCTGCTTTTGCTGGTAGTACTGCATCACCGCCTTGCGGGCGCTGAACAACCCCTTGGAGTCACTGTAACCCTGGGCGGTGGGCAGGTTGCGGATTACGTCCTGGAGGATTTCATCCGGCGCTTCGAAACCAAAGGACGCCGGGTTGCCAATGTTCAGCTTGAGGATGCGATGGCCTTCCTCTTCCAGGCGTTTGGCGTGCTTGAGCACTGGGCCGCGAATGTCGTAGCAGACGTTGGCGAGCTTGTTCGATTTGCTGACCTGCATGGCGATGTGATCCCGAAAATGAACGATCCAGACGGCGTGGACACTACCGTGCTGGGAATCCTGCGCTGGCGCACCCATAAATACGTTTGAATGCCGGTAAAACGGGTGCCAGACTGGCGTTTTGACGAGGCGCAATCATACGTGCCGCCTGATCCATGGAAAAGACACAGATCAGGCTTTTTCAGTTGCCGAGGTGTACCGATGGAAAAGTTGCAGAAAACCGTTGATGAGTGGAAGGCAATGCTCGACCCAGAGCAGTACAACGTTTGTCGCCTCAAGGGCACCGAACGGCCGTTTTCCGGCAAGTACAACGACTCCAAGGTCGACGGTGTGTACCACTGTATTTGCTGCAATGAACCGTTGTTCGATTCGAAGGCCAAGTTTGATTCCGGCTGCGGCTGGCCCAGCTTCTACGAGCCGATTGCCGAGCAGGCAATGGTCGAGATCCGTGACGTCAGCCACGGCATGGTTCGCACTGAAGTCACCTGCACCAAGTGTGATGCTCACCTGGGTCATGTGTTCCCTGACGGCCCGCCGCCGACCGGTTTGCGCTATTGCATCAATTCTGTGTGCCTGGATCTGGTGGCACGCTAGACAGTAACCCTGCAGGCACTCGCGCCTGCAGGGGGGCTATGTCAAGGTATAAGTCTGGTAAATTAAATTGCACGCAATTGAATTGCCTACTATCTTTTAGGCCTCCTTATCTCTTTCGAGGCACTGCCATGAGCGACAACCTGCTGAGCATCCCTTGCACCACCATAAAAGGTGAGCAAAAGACGTTGGCCGATTTCTCCGGCAAGGCGATCCTCGTGGTCAATACCGCCAGCAAGTGCGGCTTCACCCCGCAATACAAGGGTCTGGAGCAACTCTGGCAGCAATACAAGGACCAGGGGCTGGTGGTGCTGGGCTTCCCTTGCAACCAGTTTGGCAAGCAAGAGCCGGGTAACGAAGGTGCCATCTCCGAATTTTGCGAGTTGAATTTCGGTGTCAGCTTCCCGCTGTTCAAGAAGATCGATGTGAACGGTGGCGAGGCTCATCCGTTGTTTGTGCAACTTAAACAGCGTGCGCCGGGCTTGCTGGGTTCCAAGGGTATCAAGTGGAACTTCACCAAGTTCCTGATCGGCCGTGACGGCCAGGTGGTCAAGCGCTTCGCGCCCACCACTAAACCTCAGGAACTGACCCAAGAGATCGAAGCGTTGCTCAAATGACCGACCTGCCCAACGAGTCCCTGGCCCTCGACAGTCAGTTGTGTTTCAAGCTGTACGCAGCCTCCCGTGCGGTGACGCGGGCCTACAAGCCGATGCTCGATCAGTTGGGCCTGACCTATCCGCAATACCTGGTGATGCTGGTGTTGTGGGAATGGCAGGATGCGGCGCCACCGCAGCCGACGGTCAAGGCATTGGGCGAACGCCTGTTACTGGACTCCGGCACTTTGACGCCGCTGCTCAAGCGCCTTGAGCAATTGACCCTGGTCAGGCGTCAGCGCAGTGCCAGCGACGAACGTGAGGTGCACCTGAGTCTTGCCGAGGCGGGCGGGCGCCTGCGTGACAGGGTTCAACCGCTAAAGGCTCGCTTGCTGTGTGACAGTGGCGTCGACCTGAGTCAGGCAGATGCCTTGCGCCACGGCCTGGATCAGTTGCTCAGGCAGATCAAAGGCTTGTCGTAGTCGGCACCCACAGGTCGAGCAGGCCGCTGAGTTCTTCCCGTCGAAAAGGCTTGGCCAGGTAGTCATTCATTCCCGCGGCCCGGCAGCGCTCTCGTTCTTCGGACAGGGCGTTGGCGGTCAGCGCGACGATTGGCAGTTCCGGCCAGCGTCCGCTGCGGCGAATTTGCCGGCTTGCCTCGTAGCCATCCATGACCGGCATGTTGCAGTCCATCAACACCATGTCGAAACGTTGTTCTTCAAGCAGCTTGAGGGCCTCGCCACCGTGGGCCGCAACGATCACCTCACAGCCGAGCTTGCTCAGCATGCCCTTGGCCACCAACTGATTGACCGGATTGTCTTCCACCAGCAGGATGCGCGCCCGATGGGTGATCGGGCCGGCTTCCAACTGGGCAAGGTCAAGGACGATGTTTGTGTCGGGGCGCAGGTTGCGATGCAACATCTGGTACAGCGCATTGCGGCTCAATGGCCGCGCCTGTTGTTGCAAAGGGGCCAGGGCGGCGACTTCTTCGCTGGGCATGAAGTTGCCATAGGCGGTGACCAGCAGGATCGGCGCACTAATCGTCGGGCGCAGGCGGAACAGACATTCGGCGCAGTCGGTGATCAGCAGGTCGGGTTTGAGCCCACTCAAGTCATCGTCGATGGTGCGGCAATGCGGCGTCAGCCCCCAACTGGGCAACAGGGTGTTCAGCAGCTCCGCCAGACCGCTACTGGCAGAGGTAATGGCAAGCACCTCGCCCGTCAGGGGCGCCAGGCGCACGACAGGTATATGGGTGGGCAGAGGCAGGTCAGCGCAGAACTGGCTGCCAAAGCCGGGTTCCGAACTGATGCTCAGGCGGCCGCGCATGGCTTCGCAAAGGCTGTGGGTCAGTGCCAGCCCCAGTCCGGTCCCGCCAAACTGGCGGGTGATGCCGGCGCCGGCCTGGGTGAACGGTTGGAAAATCTTCACCTGGGCATCCTGGGCAATGCCGATGCCGGTGTCGCAGACCTCGATCCTGACTCGACCGTTGTGCGCACTGAGGCGCACATCGACCCGGCCAAAGCGGGTGAACTTCAAGGCGTTGGACAGCAGGTTGCTGACGATTTGCCTGACCCGGGTCGGATCGCCGATGACCTGGGCGGGAAACTGATGGTCGATCAGGCACGTCAACTCGACGTTGGGCGCGGCGTTTTGCGAGAACAGATTGGCGGTGTCTTCCACCAGCGAACCAAGGTCGAACGGGATCGTCTCCAGCTCAAGCTGACCGGCATCGAACTTGGACATATCGAGAATATCGTTGAGCAATTCCACCAGGACTTTGCCTGAGTCATGGGCAATCGATAGCTGTTGGCGCTGCTCGGCATTCAGCGGGCTGTCCAGGGAAAGGGCGATCATTCCCAGCAGCCCATTAAGTGGCGTGCGAATTTCGTGACTCATGTTGGCCAGGAAGGCGGCACGGGCCTGGGCTATGCCAAGGGCCGTCATCTTCGCGGCTTCCAATTCTTCGTTGGATTGGCTCAGCCGGTGGTTGATCGCCTTGAGCTCGGTGGTCCTGGCAGAAACAATATTTTCCAGTTGCCCGAGGTACTCGGTTAGACGGTCCTCGGCTTGCTGGCGTTGCTGGATTTCGGCTTCCATGTTTTCGAACTGTTGGTTGGCGACGTTGACCAACACGCCAATCTCGTCGTGTTCATGCCCTGGCGGGCAGTCCAGGCGGCCTTGGGCGGCGCCACGTGGGTTGCGGGTACTCAGCTTGCGGATGATCCGCACCAGCGGTTGGGTCAGCATCACGTAGAACAATCCCAGCAAGATCCCGGTCAGGATCAGGCTGCGGGTAAAACCGCTGAGCAGGGTGATCTCGGCGCGCCGAAGAAAGCGGCTGCCGAATGTGTAGGTGTCGACGTCGAGGCGCAAGACGCCAAGGGATTCGGTTGGCATGTGGGCGAGGAACAGCCGGTCTTCGAACTGGCGATTGGCGCCAAACAGGAAGTCACTGATGGGGCGGTAGCTGCTTTCCTTGCGTGGTCGATCAACGTCGGCCAGTACCGTTGCGTTGTTGTCGATCAGTTGGGCACGGGTGATGGCAGGGGAGTGCAACAGGCCCAGCGTCAGCTCTTGCGCCAGTTCGGCGTCGATGTTGTAGGCGATGCGTGAGGCTGGGTCATGGCTGATTTCAATCAGCGAGCGTATTTCCCGGTTGATGGAGGCGTCTTCGCTGGCATAATCAATACCGATTTGGATCAGGCTGAGCAAGGTTCCCAAGACGAAACCGACCAGCACAGTCAGTCTGGCTTGTTTATAAGACAAGCGGTGGGTGAACTTGATATCCATCGGGTGCTGAACCACTTTACGTTTCCCTTCGCCCGGCAAGCATAGCTGAACATCAGAGGCTATCGGCCTTGCCCGGCATGAATCGATTTATTCAGGTGCAGCCCTGTGCGGTCTGCGTCAGGGTTTCCAATACGCCATCTTTTACAAGAACTTGCCAGAGGAATAGTCGTGGATTCTCGATTGAATGCCTTTCTTGAGCGGGCCGATGCGGTGCTTGCTCGTCTGGAACCTTTATTGCCGGCGCCTCGCCAGGCCATTGACTGGAATCAGTGCCTGGCCGCCCGTTGGCAGCGTGAAGGCCGCAGTGGCTTCTTGTTACCGCTGGAAGTCAGCCTGGACATGCGTTTGTCCGACTTGATCGGTGTGGACAAACAGCGCGAGCAGTTGGCCCGTAACACCCAACAGTTTCTCGATGGCCTGCCGGCCAACCATGCGTTGCTCTGGGGCTCGCGCGGCACCGGTAAATCCTCGATGGTGCGCGCCTTGCTGGCCCAGCATGCGAAGGCCGGCCTGCGCCTGATCGAAATCGAGCGAGATCACCTGGCCGACCTGCCACGGGTGGTCGAGCAGTTGGTCAAATTGCCACAACGTTTTGTGCTGTTTTGCGATGACCTGTCGTTCGAGGCCGGCGAAAGCGATTACCGGGTCCTCAAGAGCGTACTCGACGGCTCCCTGGAGCAGGCGCCGGAAAACGTCTTGCTGTACGCCACTTCCAACCGCCGCCACCTGGTCCCGGAAAACCAGAGCGACAACGAAAACTGGAAGATGGTTGATGGCGAGTTGCACCCCAATGAAGCGGTGGAAGACAAGATCGCCTTGTCTGATCGTTTTGGCCTGTGGCTGTCGTTTTACCCGTTCAACCAGGAGCACTTTCTCGACGTGGTCGAGCACTGGATCGGTGAGCTGGCCAGCAAGGCCGGCTTGCAGTGGCAACGTGACGAAGCGCTGGACATTCTCGCGGTACGTTGGGCAACCGGTCGCGGTAATCGCAACGGCCGTTGCGCTTATCAGTTCGCCCGCTATTGGGTTGGCCTCAAATTGCTGGAGCGTCAGCCATGATCGATTTGCAGCAGGCCGGTACCGGCCTTGATGGATACGACATGCTTTACGCACAGCTGGAATCGTTGTTGGCCGATGAGCGGGACTTTATCGCCAACGCTGCGCAGTTTTCGGCGTTCCTGTTCAATCAGCTCGATGACTTGAACTGGGCCGGCTTCTACCTCAATCGCGATGAAGAATTGGTGCTTGGGCCTTTCCAGGGGCAGATAGCCTGTGTACGCATTCCCTTTGGGCGTGGTGTTTGCGGCGCTGCTGCGGCCACGCGGCAGACACAACGGGTGGACGATGTTCACGCCTTTGCAGGGCACATTGCCTGTGACAGCGCGTCGAATAGCGAATTGGTGGTGCCGCTGGTCAAGGACGGACGGCTAATCGGCGTTCTGGACCTGGACAGCCCGAAGCTGGCGCGTTTTACCCCTGGGGATCAGGTCGGTATTGAACAGCTGGCAGCGATTTTCCTGCGCCTTACCGATTGTTGAATGAGTAGTGGCCCTGGCTGCAGCTGCAACCTGCAGCCAGGTTACAGTCTGTCGTCAACGACTTGTCAGGCTGTCCAGTTGCATTTGTAGGGTCCGCTCCAGTTCCAGCATGGACGCCTCGATTGCCTTGACCCAAGGATCGATACTCGGCTGATCAGTGCTGTCGCAGGCCTGTTCCAGGACTTCGCAATGTTCGGCCAATGCACGGGCCTGGACGATCCGGGCAGCGCCCTTGATCTTGTGAGCCTGGTCGATAAGGTCCTGCCGGACTCCTTGTGCCAGCAACGCCATGAGTTCACCACGATCATTGCGGCTGCTGCTCAACAGCTCTTCCAGCAGGCGCCGGCTTAACGCCGGATCACCGCCGGTAAGTGCATGCAGGCTGTCGAGATTGAAAGGTTTGCTGGAAGGCAGGGGTCTGACCTCGGCCAAGTGCCGTTCCAGGGTCGTGAGACTGATGGGCTTGAACAGGCAGTCATTCATGCCCGCGTCCTTGCAGCGTTGTTTCTCCTCCGGCTGGGCATTGGCGGTGAAGCCCAGGACAATACAGGGCGCCATGTTTTCCCGTTGCTCGTGCTCGCGAATAGAGCGGGTCAATTCATAGCCGTTCATGATCGGCATATTGCAGTCGGCGATGATCAGGTCGAAGTGTTCCTGGCGCCATGCCTGGAATCCTGCTGCGCCATGTTGGACCGCTGTGAACTGATGGCCGAGGAAACCCAGTTGCTGGCATATGAGCAAGCGGTTTGCCGGGTGATCGTCTACCACCAGCACGTTCAGTACGGCTGCGATTTCCACCACCACCGGCTTCAACTCAATCACGGGATGTGTCGGCGCCAGGCTGGTCATGTTCAGCGAAACATACACCTGGGTACCGACTCTGGGCACGCTGCTCAAGCTCAGATGCCCGCCCATCATTTCGCACAGGCTGCGACAGATCACCAGCCCCAGGCCTGCACCGCTTCTGGCCAAATGCCCTGAGTTGTCAGCCTGGGCAAAAGGTTCGAACAGCCGTTGCTGATCGTCCCTGGTGATCCCGATGCCCGTGTCCTCGACCACCAGTTTCATGTTGACGTGTTGTGTCTGGCTGGTGGCCTGGACATCCACCTTGATCTTCACCTGGCCCAGCTCAGTGAATTTGATGGCATTGCTCACCAGGTTGGAAAGGATCTGTTTGAAGCGCAGTGGATCGATCAGCACATCGGTATGTTCGACGCTGCGGTTGAACTCCAGTAACAGGCTGAGGGATTTCTGGCGCGCCAAGCCATCAAAGACCCGTACCACCGACTCAATGAGTTCCCGCAGATTGACCCGCTCGGGTGCCAGGCTCAGGCGGCCGGATTCGATACGGGCGATATCCAGGATATCGCCGATCAGCTCCAGCAAGTCTTTCGCCGAGTTGTAGGCGACCTCGATGGCCGGACGGTCCAGATGGCCGTGGTCGGCACGTTTGAGGGTCAGCTCAAGCATGCCGATGACTGCATTCATGGGGGTGCGGATTTCATGACTCATGGTCGCCAGGAATGTGCTTTTTGCACGATTGGCCTCATCTGCACGATCCTTGGCGGCCCGCAGTTCATCGAATAATTGGCGTCGTTCGCTGATGTCGATCCAGCCACCAATGATCCCCCTGACCTCGCCGGTGGAGTCGCGGTACGGCAGAATCCAGTGGTAAATCGTCAGTTTTTGCCCATGAATGTGCAACGAACGGTCGAGAATCAACGGACTGCCTTCGGCGACTACCCGTTGATAATCGGCGTGGTATTGGCGGGCCTCCAAATCGATGTCCAGGCCGATCTGGATAACGCTTTTGCCAATCACCTCTTCGCGCCTGACGCCGAAAACCTGCAGGTAGCTGTCATTGCAGGTCTGAAGCAATCCGTTGCGATCGCGTACATAGATCGGATGAGGCGTTTCGTTAACCAGGGCCCGCATGAATTCGAGCTGGTCGTTGAGGGCACGCTCAGCCATCTGTCGGTGCTTGATCTGCCTGCGCATATAAGCATTCCAGGTCAGGGACGTCAGCAGCAGGAGGCCTGCGCCGGTGATGATCTGGAGAATCAGGTGATGGTAGTTACGCCAATAGCTATCGGATGCCGCCGTGTAACCACGCCAGCGACTATTGATGATCCCCAGTTCATCCGGGGCAATACTGAGTAATGCCTTGTCGAGAATCGAGCTTAGCTCGGTGGCGCTACGTGAGGTGGCCAGGGAAAAGGAGGCCAGTTGGGTGCCGATGCTGGAGCTGATCTGCAATTTGTCCTGGAATACCTGTGAGGAGAGGAAGTAGTTGGCGACCACCAGCGGACTGACGGCACCTTCCACGTGCCCTTGGGCCAATAATTCCGAGGCCTTGAAGGTATCGCTGGCTTCCACCAACTTGATCTGCGGGAACGCTTGACGCAAATAGCTCACCAAGGGGTTGCCTTCGGTTATCGCCAGGCGTTTGCCCGTCAGTTGTTCAAGGCTTGAGGGGGCGTCAGGCCCTTTGCGCGTTAGCAGTACATAGGAATTTTCCAGGTAGGGCCGGCTGAAGCTCAGCTTGGCCTTCCGTTCGGTGCTGGGGATGATTGCTGCGATGATATCGGCCTTGTTGCTTTCTACCTGCTGGATCATGTCGTTGAGGTTGCGGGAGTGCTGGGTCTCGAAGCGTAAACCGGTGCGCAGCCGAATCAGCTCCAGAAGATCTGCAGTGATGCCGCGCAGGGTGCCGTCTGCGTCGAGGAAGGTCATCGGTGCGAAGGTTTCATTGATGACCAACGTTACCACGGGATGCTCTTTGAGCCAGCGCTCTTCGCGCTGGCTCAGTTGCAGTTTGTGATCGGTCAGCAATATGTCGCTGCCGGCGCTCCAGCGTTTGGAGATGTTTTCCTGCTCGTTGGTTGCAATGACCCCCAGGACGGAATTGATGATGCTCAACAAGATGGGCTGATCCCGGCGTACGGCAAAGCTGAAACCGTAGGCTTCGTGCTTGCCGAAGTTGGCCATGCGAATATTTTTCAGATAGCCCTTGTTGATCATGTAGTGGGTAGAGATGGTGTCGCCGAGAAATACGTCAGCCTGGTCGAAGGCAACGGCGTTGAGAGCGTTTTGATAGGACGCATAGGCCTGGATAATTGCCTTTGGGTACAGTGCCTCGACTTCCGCCAGGGGCAGATAGTGGTAGACCAGGCTTAACCGCATGCCGATCAGGCCGTCGCTGAGCGAGCGGTTTTCTCCTTCACGGGTGACCAGCACAGGCTGGTCCACGGCGTAGGGCGTTGACAGGACGATCTCGGGGGTACTCGCCTCAAACCCGTTGGCAGTGCCCAGCAAGTCTACTTCGCCGGCTTGCAATGCCTGGATCGCCGCTTCTCGGGTTGGGTAGCGCAGCACGCTGACGGGTAATGCGAGTGCCTTGGACAGGATGCCGGCATAGTCGGCTGTGATGCCCTCATAGTCATGACCGCTGGCGGTGATATCAAAGGGTGGATAGTCGGGTGCTGAGGTACCCAGCACCAACTCGCGTTTGCTTTGTAGCCATTGGCGCTGTGTTTTATCCAGTTGAGTATCCATTTGAACACTGCCTACACGACTCAGCAGTGAGTAACGCTCTTGAGCAGTTAGAGTGGCAGGCACGGCTGTGCTTAAGCACAAACCTGTACTCAATATGATTAGAAAGTCCTTTAAGCGCCTGGGCATTCTGTTTCTCACACTAACGCGTTGCGTTTTGCCATCTCGATAAGCTCTACCAAAGAGGTGGCTTTAAGTTTTTGCATGAGTCTCTTTTTGTAGGTGCTGACTGTTTTGTTACTAAGAAACATACCTTTGGCTATTTCCTTGTTTGTTCTGCCCTGTGCAAAAAGTTGCAAAGCCATAAGTTCGCGGTCATTGACTGATTTGAAGAGGTTTAATTCTTCGTTTTCGCTAGTTTCTGAGCAGTTACTATTTAGTGCTTGGCTGGGGAAATAGTTGTACCCGGATAAAACAGCTTTTATGGCACTTAGCAGTTCACTCAAGTCGCCCTCTTTGCAGACATAGCCGTCAGCACCTGATCGCATGCAGCGTGTTGCGAAGAGTGTCGGGGATTGGGCCGTCAAAATCAGGGTTTTCATGGGGGAACTCATGGCATTGAACCTGCAAAGCACTTCCAAGCCATCAAGTTTCGGGATGCTGATGTCAAGTATTATCAGGTCGGGAAGGCATTCGCGGACCATTTGTATTGCATCGCAACCGTTGTCCGTTTCTCCAACTACTTTGTAACCTTCATGTTCTAACAGCATTCGAATTGCAAGTCGGATAACGGGGTGGTCGTCGATAATAAAAACTGAGTTCATGATCAAATTCCATGTATGTGAAAATAAAGCGGGCACATTAGCTCAGAAGTTGATGCGGGGGCGTGAGGTGAATGCTGGGCAGATGTAAAATAGGAAAGATCCTACATAAAAAAATGTAATGGATTACCCTTTGCCAAGGCTTTCTTTGACGAGATTTAAGGATTTTGCATGTGGCGTATGAGGATTCGAAAACTAGCTATCGAACGGCTGGGCAATAGCGAAATTTCGTAATGGCTGGATGTTTAATGTCCTACACGTTCAATGTCGCTGTGCTTCAAGTTGGCTGGGTTTTGATGATGTTGTTTAGTCCTGCCAAATACCGCCCGGCTGATCAGTGCGCCAAGTTGCTCCTTGTTCAAAGGCTTGACCAGGTAGCCGAGCAAGGGGACATCACGTTGTATTGCCTGGACTTTGAGGTTTTCCAGTTCGACAGCGGGCAGTCCACTCAGCAGGATGGCATATCGTATAAACCCTGCGCGGCTGGCTATTTCTACCAACTCCAGTCCTGGCAGGTCTGGCAGGCATTGATCGCACAGCATGATGTCGAAGGGGGTTTGAGCCAGCGTCATCAATTTTATTGCCTGCTCGGCATTCTCTGCCGGTGTCAGTTGGTTGAAACCGAAAATTTTAAGCAGGCATTGGGTGGCCAGAAGTTGAAAGGGGTGATCCTCCACTAACAGGATGCGCGGTTGTTGTTTGAGCATAGGGGGGTTCCATGAGAATGGCTCATGCTGGAATGACTCCAACCAAGGCTTGTACCGATACGGCCCGCGAGTCATGTGTCGAACTGTCGTTGGGTCGCAGGAATGTAGGCGTTGATTGCTGTATTGGATAAGAAGGCGCGTGATTATTCATCGGGTGTTGGGATTAATTCGATCAGTCTGCTCTGTTCCTTTCGTAGGCAGATTCTTTCAGGGGAATAGCCCTGTCAGGACAGCCCGACAGGGCGCTTCTTTATTGGGGGCTTGAACGCCCGGTCATTTCTCGCGCCATCTCGCTGGCGTAGCTGTCGGTCATGCCGGCAATGAAGTCGATCATGCGCAGGAACGAGCGATGCAGTGACCCATCCGGATCGGGGGCACTGTTGCCCAGCAAATCCAGGATGCGCCGATTCTTGAAGGACGGTGTACGACCACCATGCTGTTCCAGGGCGGCGCCGCAGAAGGCATTCAAGAGGATTTCCAGGGTGGTGTAGGCGCCGATTTCATGCAGCGTCTTGCGCTTGTCCTGGAAGATTTTCTTGCGTGCCATGTCCTTGGCGTTCAGTACGCAGCGCTTGGCAGGACCGTGCATGTGCTCCACCAGATCACCTTCAAGGGTGCCAGCCAGCAGTGCGTCCTGCTGCTCGACGAAGGCCCGTGCCGCTGCATTGGTCAAGTGCTCGATGGCCTTGCCCCGCAGGATGGCCAGCTTGCGTCGCCGGGAATCGAGGGGGCCTAACTGGCGATAGGTTTGCGGCAAGTCATCGCCCACCAGGTCCAGTAGCAGCGATTCGACCTCGGCGTATTCCAGCAAGTCCATTTCCAGGCCATCTTCAAGATCGATCAGGGCATAACAAATGTCGTCGGCCGCTTCCATCAGATACACCAATGGATGGCGCGCCCAGCGTTGTTCTTCCAGTTGTGGCAAACCTAGTTTCTGGGCGATCTGTTCAAGGATCGGCAGCTCGCTCTGGTAACAGCTGAACTTGTGTTTTTTGTAGCCGAGGGAATCGGCGTGGCGGGCGGTCCACGGGTACTTCAGGTAGGTGCCCAAGGTGGCGTAGGTCAGGCGGGTGCCACCATCAAACTGATGGTATTCAAGTTGTGTCAGTACCCGGAAACCTTGAGCGTTGCCTTCGAAGTTGAGAAAGTCGTTGCGCTCGGCACTGCTCATGTCATCCAGCCAGCCACGGCCTGCAGCCTGCTGGAACCAGTGGCGAATCGCATCTTCACCCGAATGGCCGAACGGTGGGTTGCCAATGTCGTGGGCCAGGCAGGCCGATTGCACCACCATTCCCAAGTCGCTGGGATCACACCAGTCGGGTAGCGCGTTACGGATGGTTTCGCCCACGCGCATGCCCAAGGAGCGCCCGACGCAGCTGACTTCCAGGGAGTGGGTCAGCCGGGTGTGAATATGATCGTTGCTGGAGACCGGGTGCACCTGGGTCTTGCGGCCCAGGCGGCGGAAAGCGCCGGAGAAGATGATCCGGTCATGATCTTTGTGAAACGGGCTGCGACCCAGTTCTTCCGGGCTGTGTAGGGATTTTCCAAGGCGTTCGCGGGTAAGCAGGGTGGGCCAATCCAAGTCAGGGTCTCTCCGTGCGGTGAATAACGCTTTCCAGCTTCCCGGTTCAGCCCCTTGGGCGCAAGAGGAAAACTATAAGCCGACCGCGTCGATATCGATTAACAGCAAGCGCTGACCGTTATCGAAGAATTGTCCTGCTGTCAGGCAGTACTGATTGGTGGTGGCGTCGCGGTAGGTGGTGGAGAGCGTCAGGCGGCGCTCGTCCCAGCCCTCGGCCAGTAAATAGTAGAAATAAGGACGCCATGACCAGTTGTGCCCCAGATAACGGCTGTCGGCCTGCCAGGCGTCCTGGCGCCACTCGAAGTTGGGCGTCAACTGCGTGCCATGGCGATCGCACTGGTAAAAACGCAGTAGCCAGGGGAAGGCCGGTAACTGCGGCAACTGGCTGAGGGGTGCTTGTGCCTGGGCCCAGGTTTGCAGGATCTGCATCAGTTCGACCAGTTGCTGGCGCAGTTGCATGATCCGACCGCGCTCTGCCAGTTTCTGCTGGACATAAGCCGCGCGCAACTGGGCGAAGCGCGGTACAAAAGCGTCGGCGGCGAACCAGTCCAGTTGCGCCTGGGCAAACAGATAGCCCTGGACATAGCGCGATCCACACTCTAGGGCAAAGCTCAGTTGCGCCTCGGTTTCCACACCTTCGGCGATGATCCAGCAGCCGGTTTTCTCCGCCATCTGCGCCAGCGCCCGTACTACGTCGCTGCTGGGGCCGCCAAGGGCAGCGGCTTGGAACAGACGCATATCCAGCTTGAGAATGTCCGGCTGCAAGGCCAGCACCCGATCCAGTTGCGAGTAGCCGGCGCCAAAGTCGTCGATGGCAATGCGCGCACCGGCCTGACGATAGCGCGCCACCACTTCAGCCAGGCGCAGGCTGTCTCCCCCCAGTTCAGTGATCTCGAACACGATGCGCCGTGGGTCGACGCCGTGGGCCTGCAGTTGTTTAAGACTTGGTAAAGGCTGGCCGGGGCGCAGGTGAGTGATCCAGTGCGGTGAGATATTCAGGCTCAGGAACCAGTCTTCGGGCGCTTCGTGCAGGCGGCTCAAGGCGTTGTCGCGGATCTGCCGATCCAGGCGGCGCAAGGCCACAGTGGGCGTGCGCGGATCGGCAAACAACGGGCCTACCGAGCGCATCTCTCCGCCAGCCTGGCGCAGGCGTCCCAGCGCTTCCACTCCCGCAATGCGCCCGGTGGCGGTATCGATGAATGGCTGAAAGCAGGCGAGCGGTTGCCCGTCGATCACAGAGCCTCCTTAAGTTACGTCTGATGGGAAAAGAGTCGACATGAAAAAGGCCCGGTCCCTATGCAAGGGTACCGGGCCTGATCCGTGTGCAAGAATGCAGCCAGCGTCTGTCAGTTCTTGCGCGAGGCGCCCTGCATCGCCAGTTTGATCAAGGGAATGAGCCCGGCGCCGAGTCGCACAAGGCGGGTCATGGTGCCGATACCGCCACCCTTGGCGCCTTTGCCGGTGAGAAAGCCCAGCAGCGTTACCACGGCTACGCCCCACAGCGGCGCATGCTTGATGCCAAAGCCGTCCTGCCAGCTTTGCCCCATGTTGCGCACCTTTTGCAGCGGCAGCAGCAGGTTCTGGGACTCATGGCGAATTTCCTGGCGGTGCATCTCCATGCGCAGGCGGATCAACGCCTTGCGCATTTCCCGCCGGGAGTTGGTTTGCGGCAGTTCAGTCAGGCTCATGGCAACAGGCGCTCACGGTCATTGGCCAGCTCTTCGAGGGTGGCGTGGAAAGGAGTGGACTCATCGAAGATGGCCGCCTTCAAGCGCAACCCACAGAACGCCGCAGCCAGCACATAGAAGACGCATAGGCTGATTATCCCGGTCAGGCGATAGGTATCCCACACCAGGATCATCACCAGCGCCGACAAGCCCACCAGCAACAGCAGAGCAAACACCAATGCCAGCCCGGCGAACAGCAACAGGCTGACGGTGCGTGCCTTCTGTTCCTGCAACTCAATGCCGAACAACTCGACATGGCTGTGCAGCAAACCCAGGACTGCAGCGCCCAGGCGCCGCGATGAGGAACTTGGGCCCGAGGACGAGCCGGATTCGCCTATAGACATGATTAGCGCCTTGTAGCCAACAGGCCGATCAGAAAGCCGACGCCGGCAGCGATGCCGACGGACTGCCAAGGGTTGGCCTGGACATAGTCTTCGGTGGCCGTGACCGCTGCCTTGCTGCGTTCGCGCAGGGAGTCTTCGGTCAGTTGCAGGGTTTCACGGGCCTTGAGCAGGCTGTCGTGAATTTTTGTACGCAGTTCATCCGCCTGGTCACCCGCCAGTATCGCGGTGTCGTCCAGCAGCTTTTCGGTATCGCTGACCAGGGTTTGAAAATCCGCCATCAGTATTTCTTGAGCAGTCTTTGCCGTTTTGCTGGCCATGGTTATCTCCGTGAGTGGCTGTCGGGTGCTTTCGAGCTTATTGAAGCTTTTGGTTTCGAGTCATCGGCGTCAGTGAAGGTTCACTGCAAATGCCTGGTACAGCTTTTGCTTTGCCTTGGTGCGCAAACCTGTCGGTTTGCGCTGAATTTGGGCGGTTGCGGGCAAAGCCTTAAAAAACCTTACCCTAAATAACTAAAACTAGCGGAAAAACCAGGGAGTAATTGCCTTCTTCAACCCTCGCTGCGCTAAAGCGGTTCACACCCTCTGAGGAGGGAGGTGCCGGCGGTGCCAATTTAGTGCGCGAAGTTAAGGCAATGAACTGCTTTGGTGCTTTTTCCTAAACTGCAGGCCTGCCAACCTCCATGGAAAATTTGCAAAGTGCGGTGGACACTCTGGTCCACAGCTCCAATACCCTGTTTATCCTGATCGGTGCGGTCATGGTGTTGGCCATGCACGCCGGCTTCGCCTTTCTCGAAGTCGGGACGGTGCGCCAGAAGAACCAGGTCAATGCACTGTCGAAAATCCTCAGTGACTTCGCCATCTCGACCCTGGCCTATTTCTTTATAGGCTATTGGATTTCCTATGGCGTCACCTTCATGCAACCAGCGGCGGTGATCAGTGCTGACCATGGTTATGGCCTGGTGAAGTTCTTTTTCCTGCTGACCTTCGCCGCTGCCATTCCAGCGATCATTTCCGGTGGCATTGCCGAACGTGCACGTTTTGCACCGCAGTTGTGCGCTACGGCGTTGATCGTGGCGTTTATTTACCCGTTTTTCGAGGGCATGGTCTGGAATGGCAACTACGGTCTGCAAGCCTGGTTGCTGGCCAGCTTCGGTGCCAGCTTCCATGATTTTGCCGGCTCCGTGGTGGTCCATGCCATGGGCGGTTGGCTGGCGCTGGCGGCGGTGCTGTTGCTGGGACCGCGTCAGGGCCGTTATCGGGACGGGCGGCTGGTGGCGTTTGCGCCGTCGAGCATTCCGTTCCTGGCGTTGGGTTCGTGGATTCTGATTGTCGGTTGGTTTGGCTTTAACGTCATGAGCGCGCAAACCCTGTCCGGGGTCAGCGGACTGGTGGCGGTCAATTCGCTGATGGCAATGGTCGGAGGCACCGTGGCGGCGCTGGTGATAGGCCGCAATGACCCAGGCTTTTTGCACAATGGTCCGTTGGCCGGGCTGGTGGCGATTTGCGCCGGGTCGGACTTGATGCACCCGGTGGGCGCGCTGGTGACTGGCGTGGTGGCGGGGGGCCTGTTCGTCTGGTGCTTCATCGCCGCCCAGGGCCGCTGGAAAATTGATGATGTGCTGGGTGTCTGGCCGCTCCATGGGTTGTGCGGGGTGTGGGGCGGGATTGCCTGCGGCATTTTTGGTCAGAGCGCCTTGGGTGGGCTGGGCGGGGTGAGCCTGATCAGTCAGTTGATAGGCACCGCGTTGGGCGTGGTCGTGGCTCTGGCAGGCGGGTTCCTGGTGTACGGGGTGATCAAGCGCATCTGCGGTTTGCGCTTGAGTCAGGAGGAGGAGTATTACGGCGCGGACTTGTCGATCCACAAGATTGGCGCCGTCAGTCAGGATTGATCGGCGCCTCCCGATTAGTGTCCGCGCCCTGATAAAAGCCGTGGAGCAAGCGGTAGCGGTTATGCCGCACTTCGTCGACACGGGCCTGCACCTGTTGGTCCGGCAACCCCAGCATGATCAACGCGTGAGACGCGAGCATCAGGCTGGACTCCAGCAGTTCGGGCACCACTTCGCTGGCCCCGGCGGCTTTCAGCTCGGATAACTGGCTGTCGTCGCGGGTACGCACCAGGATTGGCACCTTATGGTTGATTCGACGCGCCTCCTTGAGCACGGTCAATGCGACGTCGGTATTGTCCACTGCAATAACCACCAACCGCGTCCGTTCAAGCCCGACGGCGCTGAGCAAGGCGCCTCGGCGACAATCGCCATAATGCACGCTGGCGTCCTCTGTAGCGGCTTCCTGAACTCGGGCCGGGTCATCATCCAGTGCAATGAAAGCCAGTTGTTCGTGGCGTAAAAAACGCCCGATGGACCGCCCGACCCGGCCATAGCCGCAGATCAACACATGCCCTTGCAGCTCGGCATTGAGGGCCGTGATTTCTTCCAGCTGGACTTGCTGGTTAGGCTTGTGGTGCAGGCGCAGGGCGATGGCGGGAGCAGCCCGAAGCAGCAGCGGCGTCAGCAGCATCGAGCAGAATGTTGCCGCCAACAGCAAGCCGCTGATCTCGTCGGGCAGCAGCCGGCTCAGCTGCATTTGCGCCATCAGGGCGAAGCAGAACTCACCGCCCTGGGCCAGGGCCAGGCCACTGCGCCAGGCGGTTTCGCTGTCGCTGCCACGCAGCTTGACCAGTAGCGCGACGACACCACCCTTGATCAGCATCAATGCCAGTGTCAGGCCGAGAATCAGCAGGCTGTGACTGACGAATAGCTGCAGGTCGATCAGCATACCGATGCTGACAAAAAACAGCCCCAGCAGAATGTCGCGAAACGGCCGGATGTCGGCTTCGATCTGGTGCCGATAGTGGCTTTCACCCAAGAGCATGCCAGCGAGAAAAGCGCCGAGGGCAGGGGACAGGCCCAGCAAGTGCGTCAGCCATGCCGTGAGCAGCACAATCACCAACGCCAGCAGCACGAACAGTTCCGCGGAATGAGAGGCGGCCACTTCATGGAAGAGTCGGGGCAGCAACCAGCGGCTGGCGAGCAGCAGGCCAAGGAACAGCACCAGAGTCTTGCCCAGGGTCACAGGCAACGCCCAATACCAGGCTTGCTCACTGTTGCCGGCGAACACCGGCACCAGGGTCAGCAACAGCACCGCCACGATGTCCTGGAACAACAAGACACCAATGGCATTCTGACCATGACTGCTGAAAATTTCGCCGAGGCTGGTCAGCTCCTTACTGACGATGGCGGTCGACGATAAGGCCAATCCGGCGCCGAGCAACAGAGCGGCGGTGGGCGACAGTCCCCACAGCGTCAGCAAGCCTCCCAGCAGCAGCCCGCAGCACAGCACTTGCAAGCTGCCCAGACCAAACACCACCCGGCGCAGGGCGAGCATTTTCGACAGGGAAAACTCCAGGCCCAGGGAGAACAGCAGAAACACCACGCCCAATTCGGCCAGGTCCGGCAGGTCTTCGCTGTCATTCACCCAGTCCAGGGCGGTAGGCCCTACGGCCAGGCCCACGCAGAGGTAACCGAGCACGGGCGGCAGTTGCAGCCGGCGAAACAGTGCAATGACTACCAGGGATGAGGCAAGAATGATCAGCAGGTTGGCAAACACAAACATCTCCGTCGAGGGACCAGGGCTATCGCTGGAAAAAAAGCCGCGAGAGTCGCTGAATCAGTTATAAGCCATGGTGATCTGGATCAGGGTTTTTTGGATGCGGCCGCAATAAGTCCGGTCGACATCGACGATGTTTTTCCTGCGGTCTAGAATGGACGCCTATTCCTTGTCAGGTCCGTTCGTCATGCCTCCTGAATGCCAGTTATTCGGCACCCTGGGTTGCCATCTCTGTGAAGTTGCCGAAGCCGAAGTCATGCCGTTGGTCGAGCATGGGCTGCTGGTGGAACTGGTGGATATCGCCGATTCCGAAGCCCTGTTCGAAGCCTACAGCCTGCGTATTCCGGTGCTGCGCCGGGTGGATACGGGGGCCGAACTGGGTTGGCCGTTCGATACCGAACAGGTTGTGGCCTTTCTGTTCTAGCACTAATCCAATGGCGAGTTCCCGATTTTTCGGTTACTGTATGCTTGTACAGTGATTGAGTGAGAGGGAAAGCCCGTGGTGAATGTCGAACAACTGAAAAGCAGCGTCAATCGCATGTCCGCAGAGGTTGTGCGCGATGCGGTGAATGAGCTGCGCCTCGATGGGCTGGTCACGGAAGGCAAGACGCCGTTTAACAAAGTGCATTTCAATACCTGCTTTGCGGAAATAGAGGCACTTTTCCAGCGGGCCGGTTATCACAAACAGTTGGATGTGGTCGGGTACCAGGGCTTGCTGTATGCGCTTTACGATCCGGGCCGCTGGGAGGCGGTGGATGTATTGCGCTGGCTCAAGGAGTTTACCGAGGCCGCCAGTACGTCTCCGGTATTGCGAGCGCAATTGGCCAAGGCTTGAGATCTTTCCTGGGCCTGATCTGGTTGAATGCAGGATAATGCCCGTCTGTATTTTCAGGCCTTGAGCGCACGCATGTCCGATTCCGGTTTTTCCGCTTCCCAGCACCAAGCCAGCACCTTGTACCTGCCTCCTGGCCCTTGGGCGACGGTTCTGGATTGCTTGTGCGATCATTTTCGAGCCATCAGCCGTGAGCAATGGCTGGATCGCATCGCTCGTGGCCGGGTGCTTGATGGCAGCGGCACGCCGATTCCCCTGGATCTTTCGTACAAGGAAGGCCTGCGCATCCACTACTTTCGCGAAGTGCCGGACGAAAAACCGATCCCGGTGCAGGAGACGATCCTGTATGCCGACGAGCATTTGGTTGTGGCTGACAAGCCGCACTTCCTGCCCGTCACGCCCGCTGGTGAGTATGTCGAGCAAACGCTGTTGCGGCGCCTGATTCGCCGTCTGGACAACCCTTCGCTGGTGCCGCTGCACCGCATTGATCGCCACACGGCCGGATTGGTGCTGTTTTCCGCCAACCCGCAAAGCCGCTCGGCGTATCAACAGTTGTTTCCCACCCGCCAGATCGAAAAATTCTACGAAGCCATTGCGCCAGCTTTGCCTGGGGTGACATTCCCGCTGGTACACAAGAGCCGGCTAGTGGACGGCGAACCGTTCTTCCGCATGCAGGAAGGTCCCGGCGTGAGCAACACCGAAACAGCAGTCGAGGTGCGGGAAAAACACGGTGACCTGTGGCGCTATGGGCTGTTTCCGGTGACCGGCAAGAAGCATCAGTTGCGGGTCCATATGACGGCGCTGGGGGCCAGTATCTGCAACGATCCGTTTTACCCCCAGGTTATCAAGGACGCCGAGGATGACTACGCCAACCCGCTTAAACTATTGGCCCAAGGGGTGCGGTTTATTGATCCGGTGAGCGGGGTGGAGCGCCGCTTCAACAGTGAAATTACCCTTGCGTGGTAACTCCAGGCGCCAGACATGACAAAGCCCGCATTAAGCGGGCTTTGTCGTTTCGAGCGTTAAGACTTACAGGTCTTTAACGGTGCGAACCTGGTCCTTGTTGATCCGGGTGCGCTTGCCATCAAGCTGCTGGAACTCGTAGAACCCCGAGTCCTGATCGAATTCAGGGGTATCGACAGCCTGGATTTCGCGCCCGTCATTCAGGGTGATCACTGTTGGCGAGGCGCAACCGGCAAGGGTAGCGAGGCCTAGTGCAAGCATGAGAGCGGCGATGGTCCGTTGAGTCATGAGTCTGTCTCCGAGAGAATGCTTTTTTGAGTACTGACCTTGTGACGTATAGAACGTACGCAAAGTTCCTTGTTCAAGGCTCATTCTTACACGCCGGGTGGGGTGTGCAGCAACTGCGGTGTATTGAAGTTGGCCAGGCGCGGATCATTTTCCGGACAAATCAGAGCCTGGGCTCCCAGTTGCAGCAGGATCTGCCGCGGGCTGCGCTCACCGGCCTGCCAGGCGTTTTCGATGTCTGCGCGCAGGCGTGTCGGTATGACGCAGAGCAAGGGTTCCCAGTAATCACCGTGGCGCAGCATCAGCGGAACCTGGGGATTTTGCTGCGCCTTCTCACGCATGTCGCTCAACAGTCCCGCGTCAATTTGCGGCACATCGCAGGGCAATACCAGCAAGTGCTCATGGCGAGCGGCGGCCAGTCCGACGCGAATACCGGCCAACGGGCCAGGGAAGTCCGGGCTGTCGTCGCTTACCAACTGGTCTGCGTAGGGCGCGTACTGCGGCTGATTGCGGTTGCAGGAGATGATCAGGTCATCGGTCAGCGGGCGCACTAGTCGATGCAGGTGGGCAATCAACGGCTCCCCGCGCCAGTCGAGCAAGCCCTTGTCCAGGCCGCCCATGCGCTGGCCGCGCCCGCCGGCCAGCAGCAGGATCGAGCAAGGCAAGGGCGAAGAATTGAATGGCATGACGGCTCCGCTGCGGCAGTGAAATAGGGGGCTGTGATATAACATCGGGCTGTTCCTTCGACAACCGGACCGAGCCATGAAAGCCAAGGCTGATGCGCCTTTCGTACCCCTGAATATCGCTGTTTTGACTGTCAGCGACACCCGCACCCTGCAAACCGATACCTCTGGCCAAGTCTTCGTCGACCGCCTGATTGCGGCTGGCCATCGTCTGGCCGAGCGGGTACTGCTCAAAGATGACTTGTACAAAATCCGTGCGCAAGTGGCCCATTGGATAGCCGAGGACGTGGTGCAAGTGGTACTGATCACTGGCGGCACTGGCTTCACCGGCCGTGACAGCACACCGGAAGCCGTCAGTTGCCTGCTGGACAAGCAAGTGGATGGTTTCGGCGAGCTGTTCCGGCAAATATCCGTGGCCGATATTGGCACCTCCACCGTGCAATCGCGCGCCCTGGCTGGCCTGGCCAATGGCACTTTGGTGTGCTGCCTACCGGGTTCCACCAACGCCGTACGCACTGGTTGGGATGGGATTCTCGCCGAGCAGTTGGATTCTCGTCACGGGCCGTGCAATTTCGTCCCGCACCTGAAACAGGCCGAGCCTTGTGAATCTCGTGGATAAGCCAGGCAAGACGGGTGCCTTGATGCCGGTAGAAGATGCCCTCGGGCGCCTGTTGACCATGGCCGAGGCCACACCTATCCGCGAGCGGGAAAGTTTGCCGCTGGCCGAGTGCGACGGGCGCGTCCTGGCCCAGGCGCTGATTTCCACCCTTGACCTGCCGCCGTGGCCCAACAGCGCCATGGACGGCTACGCCCTGCGCCTGTCGGATTGGAGCGGCGAGCCTCTGGTGGTGAGCCAGCGTGTTTTCGCCGGCCAGGTGCCGGAACCGCTGGCGGCAGGCACCTGTGCGCGGATCTTCACGGGTGCCCCGGTGCCTGAAGGTGCGGACTGCGTCGAGATGCAGGAAAACGCCGAGGTCCACGTCGATCAGCGGGTGAGCTTTACCGAAGCCTTGCGCGCCGGGCAGAACATCCGCCCCCAAGGCCAGGAAACCACCGTTGGCGAACAGGTCTTGTCCGCTGGCACACGCATGGGGCCGATTGAATTGGGGCTGGCGGCTTCCCTGGGTTGTGCTCGGCTGGATGTGGTACGTCGCGCTCGCGTCGCTGTGCTTTCCACCGGCGACGAATTGATTGAGCCCGGCCTGCCGCTGGGGCCGGGGCAGATTTACAACAGCAACCGTCGGGTGCTGTGTAGCTGGCTGGAGCGCCTCGGGTGCGAGGTGGTGGACGCTGGTATCTTGCCCGATGACCTGGAACAGACCCGCACTCGGCTGGGGGGGCTGGGGTCGGTCGACCTGATCCTGTCCACGGGCGGGGTTTCGGTGGGTGAAGCGGATTTCCTCGGCATCGCCTTGCGCGAAGAGGGCGAGTTGGCCCTCTGGAAGTTGGCGATCAAACCTGGCAAGCCGCTGACGTTTGGTCATTTTCGCGGCGTGCCGGTGATCGGTTTGCCGGGTAACCCGGCTTCCACGCTGGTGACCTTCGCCTTGCTGGCTCGGCCCTATCTGTTGCGTCGCCAGGGTGTAGAAGATGTACAGCCACTGCGTTTCGACGTGCCAGTGGGGTTTGTCTGGCCCAAGCCAGGTAATCGTCGCGAGTACTTGCGCGGGCGCCTGGAGCACGGGCGAGCGATCATCTACCAGAATCAGAGTTCCGGTGTGCTGCGCAGTGCCGCCTGGGCCGAGGGGTTGGTAGAGGTGTTGGAAGGTACGACGCTGGCAGAGGGCGATCGAGTCAACTTCATCCCTTTGAGCGAGCTGTTGGTCTGATGAATTAATTCATCAGGCCAATGACTTTTTTCCCGTTGTTCAAGGTCCACATCCCTCATGACCCTTTGAACTGTAGGAGCCTCAACCCATGAGCAAGCCCAAGGCACTGTTGGTTCTGCACGGCAAACAAGCCCTCAACGAGCAGGTGCGGGCGGCGGTGCAAGGTAAGCGCGAACAAGGCTGGGACCTGGCCGTGCGCGTGACCTGGGAGGGCGGCGATGCCCAGCGCCTGGTCGGCGAAGCGCTGGACGCCGGCTACACCCGGCTGATCGCCGGCGGCGGCGATGGCACATTGCGTGATGTCGCCCAAGCCATGGCCCAGGCCAAGACCGACGCCAGCCTGGTGCTGATGCCCCTGGGCACCGCCAATGATTTCGCCCGTGCCGCCGGTGTACCGCTGGAGCCCGATCAGGCCCTGAACCTGCTGGATGTCCCGGCCGTTGCCATCGACCTGGGCGAGGTCGGCGGGCAGATTTTCCTGAACATGGCCACCGGCGGTTTTGGCAGCCAGGTCACCGCCAATACCTCCGAAGACCTGAAAAAGGTACTGGGCGGTGCGGCCTACCTGTTTACCGGCTTGTCGCGGTTCAGCGAATTGCACGCGGCCTATGGCGAGTTACAGGGCCCGGATTTCCATTGGCGGGGTGAATTACTGGCCCTGGGTATCGGCAACGGTCGTCAGGCCGGCGGTGGGCATGTGTTGTGCCCGCAAGCCATGGTCGATGATGGTTTGCTGGATATCAGTATCCTGCCGGCACCCCAGGAGGTCGTCGGTACCCTGCGCAATTTGATGACCGACGGCTGGGGCCTGGACAACCTATTTGTCCGCGCGCGCCTGCCGTGGGTGGAAATCAAGGTCGCCGAAGGGTTGGATATCAACCTGGATGGCGAACCGCTCAAGGGCGACGACCTGCGTTTCGCGGCATTGCCACGGGCATTGCGGGTGCACTTGCCGAAGGACTCGCCGTTGGTGTCTAGTCGTCCAGACTGATGATCTGTTCACGCACGGCAAATAGCACCAGGCCCGCTACATCGAAAATCTGCAAGCGCTTCATGATTTGCGAGCGGTGAGCCTCCACGGTCTTAATGCTCAAGCCCAGGCCATTGGCGATCTCTCGGGTGGACTTGCCGCGCACGATCAGCCGCAGGATTTCCAGCTGGCGCGCGGTCAGATTGTGGCGGTGAGGCAGGGTAGCGGCCTGGGCATGGTTGCGGATCAGCGCCTGGTTGATCACCGTATGGGCGATGGCAGGGCTCAGGTAGCGCTCGTTGTTGCGCAGGGCCAGCAGCGCATGCTCAAGCTCATTGGCGGTGGTGTCCTTGAGCAGGTAGCCGTGGGCGCCTGCCTCCAGGGCGCACATGATCAACTCCGGATCGGTGTGCATCGACAGGATCAGCACTTTGCTCTTGGGATAGGCGCGCTTGAGTTGCAGCAGGGCATCCAGCCCGCTGGTGTGCTTCATCGACAGGTCCAGCAGGACGATATCGGGCTGCAGGGCGTCGAATTGCTCCAGCACCTGCGCACCATCATTGGCCTCGCCGATCACCGCGTAGCCGGGAATATCCAGCACCAGCGCGCGCACGCCGGCCCTGATCAACGCGTGGTCATCCACCAGGAGTAAGTTGCAGGTCACTCTAGAACCTTATGGGGGCTGGCCCGTTCGAGGGCGCGTGGCGCCCAGGGGAAAAGCGCTTCGATCCGGGTTCCTTTGCCTGGCTGGCTATTGACGGACAATGTGCCTCCCAGTTGATCAATCCGCTCAGACATGCCGGCCATGCCCCGTTGTCCTTCCTGACCAGGGTTGATGGCGGGCGAAAACCCCAGGCCGTCATCGCTGATAAACAGCGAAAGGCCTTGGGGCAGGCGTTGCAGGCGCACCAGCAGATTACATGCCTGGGCGTGGCGCAGCATGTTGGTGACCGCCTCTTGGGTAATACGAAAGGCCGCGACGGCCATCTCTTCCGGAATGCCGGTCAGCCGCTGCTGGCATTCCAGGCTCCAGCTCACCTTGGTGTTTTCCAGGGTCTTGAGCAGGTGCGCCCGCAGGCTGGCCTCCAGGCCAAGACTGGCCAGTTGCCGGGGGTTGAGGATGGCGGAGACGTCCCGCACCTTGGTCAGGGTTTCATTCAATGTGTTGCACAGCACCGCGCATTGGCCTTGCAACTCTTGCGGCAGACGGCGCTTGAGCCATTCGCTTTGCAGCTTGGCGGCGGTCAGCAGTTGGCCGATATCGTCATGCAGTTCTCGGCTCAAACGATGGCGTTCGCTTTTCTGGACTTGCAGCAGGCGGTCGGCCAGTTCCTGGGGCAGGAGCTTGATCGACTTGCGCGAGCGCCAGCGTTGCAGGCCGGCGGCGACCAGGGTCGCCAGGTTGAGTATCAACAGCGCTATCGGCAACGGCTCGGAGTGGGCATAGACCCACAGGCTGACCAGCGTCGCGCAAGCACAAAGGCTGAGTGTCATCCAGCGTGCATTGCTTCGGGACACGGACCTTGCGATGAGTGACTTGAGGCTGGCGTACATAGCGGATGGAGCCAATGGATGTTCGCTGCGGGGAGACCGGTCAAGGCGGCTGACTGGGCTCTGTTTGGAAAGCGCTACCGGGTCATGATCCCGATTCAATACCGGGTCGACAGGGTGTTGGCCTTGGCATTGGTTCGAGGGGCTTTTCAGATTCTTGTGCATCATGAAGTTCAGCCACTTCGAGTGCGGCATAGTACCACTAACAATTACCGTTGGTCGCCTGGAGCGGTTATCGACGACGGCCGCGAATCCAGGGGAAAACTGAGTGTTAGTCCTATTTAGTCCCAGAGGGAAGAAATTGTCTTATTCAAGCTGTTTTGTATCGCTATTAGCGTTGCGGGCCTATTGATGTATATCAATGAGCACGCGCCCGCGTGCTAGTTGTCCTTGTCGGTTTTGGACCGGACGGTAGTTGGATGCGACATCCGTTGGCAGGCGCGAATTAAAGGCGAAGAGCACTCAGGATGCGTGCGGCAGATCCTGTCGGGATTGATAGCCAAAGTCTTTTTGCGGGATCTGTTGGGTCGCCGTCGCAATCAGCGTGGTTTGTTCGCTTTCATCCAGGCTGAGCTTGCCGGTCTTGGCATCAACCAATTCCAGTTGCCAGGCCATCAGTGTCAGGCAGTCGTGCAGTGCCGAAAGTGCTTTGTCATGCAGTTGCATTGGGCTCTCGGCGTTACTGATCAGATCCTGGATATGACGGGAAAAATCGCTGATAGCCCCTAGCGTCATGGCGTCGGCCTTCTCGGCGAGCTTGATCAGGCTGTTTTTCATACAGTCGATGGCGTCGTTGTCGTTACGGATCAAATGCAGGTGGCTCAAGCATTCTTCAGACTTGGCCAGCAGCATTTCAGCCTCAAGAAGGAAGTCGGGAAGTGCATCTCGCCACTCTTTACCGTCGTTCATCATGCAAGTCTCCACAACATACGGTCAGACGATGAGAAATCGTACAGAGGGAATGGCGTCAAGCTACCGCTGAAATATGACCAAAATCTGTAGTTTGCTTCTAGTTTTGCCGTAGTGCGTTTATCTAAATGATGGCCGTGGCGGCCAGTGTCCCTGTTTGTGGCGATATTCAAGATCATTCGCTCAACTTCGGTTGCCAAGACATAAGTGCCTGGCAGGTCCGCGAGACGTGGGCTTGCGATAGCAAACAAAAGCCTGACTCCATTCATGCAATGAGAATGGCGTCACATTAATGGCTATTGGATATCGCGAATATCAGGTTGGACCTGATTGCAGCTAGGGGAATCCCTTACACGACAGAACTTCGCGGCGATTTCAGGGTCGCGCGACGCTGTTTGACTGCCCAGAGGAAAGGCCGGATCAGTAAAACATGATGTCAGTGTGACATCAATGCGTTTGCGTGGCATTTTATCGGGGGTCAAGGTCCGGCGTTTACCGCCGATAACCTCTTTCAGTAAGCAGAAAATCCTTCAGCGCAACCCAGGAGTCTTTAATGGCCGGCATTCTCGACACGGTAGATCAACGCACGCAATTGGTGGGTGAGAATCGCCTGGAGATCCTTATGTTTCGCCTGGCCGGGCGGCAGCTGTTCGCGATCAACGTGTTCAAGGTGCAGGAAGTGCTCCAGTTGCCCAAGCTGACCTTGATGCCCCAGCGCCATCCCTTTGTCTGCGGCGTCGTCAACCTGCGCGGCCAGACCCTGCCGGTGATTGACCTGTCCCAAGCCATCGGCATGCGCCCCCTGGTGCCGGGTCCCAACAGCACCATCATCGTCACCGAGTACAACCGTTCGGTACAGGCGTTCCTGGTGGGCGGCGTGGACCGCATCGTCAACATGAACTGGGAAGCCATCCTGCCGCCACCGGCCAGCGCCGGGCGCGAGCATTACCTGACCGCTATCAGCAAGGTCGATGACCAGTTGGTGGAAATCATCGACGTCGAAAAAGTCCTGGCGGAGATCGTGCCTTACAACGCCAAGGTCTCCCGGGAGAAGCTGGAGGACCCGGTTCTGGAGCGGGCCCGCGGCCGCGAAGTGCTGCTGGTGGACGACTCCAATGTGGCCCTGTCGCAACTGCGTGACACCTTGGGGCAGTTGGGAGTGAAGATGCACATCGCCAGCGACGGCCTCAAGGCCCTGAAAATGCTCAAGGGCTGGGCGGACAGCGGCCAGGTGATGACCGACAAGCTGCTGATGATCTTCACCGACGCCGAAATGCCTGAGATGGACGGCTACCGCCTGACCACCGAGATTCGCAACGACCCGCGCCTGCGTAGCCTGTATGTGGTGTTGCACACCTCTTTGTCCGGCAGCTTCAACGATTCAATGGTGAAGAAGGTCGGCTGCGACAACTTCCTCTCCAAATTCCAGCCGGACAAACTGGTGGATGTGGTTCGCCAGCGCCTGATGCTCGATGAAGTGCCAGCCTGACCTTTGATTCCCGGGCCACCCTCGTATAGGGTGACGTTTTTGCCCATCAGGAAAGTAGGCTCATGCTGCGTCTCAGCGCGTTGTATCGGTACCCATTAAAGTCCGGCAAGGGTGAAACCTTGCCCCATATCAGCCTGGATAAACTCGGGCTGGAAGGGGATCGACGCTGGATGCTGGTGGATGAAGCCAGCGGGCGCTTCCTGACCCAGAGGGCCGTCGCGCAGATGAGCCAGTTATCGGCCTTGTGGAACGGGCAGGGCGGGCTGACCTTGAGCGCGGCGGGTTTCCCGACCCTGGAAGTAGCGCTGCCTGGCGCTGACGCGCAACTGCGCGGCGTCACTATCTGGCGCGACACGCTGCGCGTGCCGGATGCTGGCGCCGAGGCGGCCGCGTGGGTCAGTGACTTTATCGGCAAACCCACGCGCCTGGTTCAGGTACCGCTGGAACGTGCGCGGACCACGGCAGCCGGCTATGGCAAGGATGATGACCAGGTGGCGTTCGCCGATGGCTTCCCGCTGTTGCTGATCGGCCAGGCATCCCTGGACGACTTGTCGCAACGGATCGGCCGGCCGATGGAGATGCTGCGTTTTCGCCCCAACCTGGTGATTGAAGGCAGCGAGCCCTTCGCCGAAGACGGCTGGAAGCGGGTGCGTATTGGCGATGTGGAGTTTCGCGTGGTCAAGTCCTGCTCGCGCTGCATCCTTACCACCATCGACCCTCAGACCGGTGAGCGCAGCGCCGACCGCGAACCTTTGGCCACGCTCAAGACTTACCGCGAGCAGGCGGGCGACATCATGTTCGGCCAGAACCTGGTCAACGACGGCGCTGGTCGCCTGGAAGTCGGCATGCCGGTGACGATTCTGGAGTAACAGGCGCCGGAATGAAAAATGCCCGTCTCTCACGAGACGGGCATTTTTTTGAACGTTGGCTTTGTGTTTTAACCGCGTATTAACCGCGGTATTCACACAGGTAAGCGGTGTCCACTTCGACTTTAAGCTGGAACTTGCTGTTGGCCGGGACATGGAACTGGCTGCCGGCGGCGAAAGTTTCCCAGTTGCTGCTGTCCGGCAGCTTGACGCTCAGCGCGCCCGACACCACGTGCATGATTTCCCGCTGGGCGGTGCCGAATTCGTATTCGCCCGGGGCCATGACGCCTATGGTTGCCGGACCTTCGGCGGTGCCGAAAGCGATCGACTTGACGGTTCCGTCGAAGTACTCGTTGACTTTAAACATGGGCGAATCCTCGAAAAAGGGTCAAGAAAGGTCGGCCAGTATGCCTTCTACACGGGCAAAATCAACGGCAGCAGGCGCGCCGTATTGCGCGCATCTTCCAGTGCCCGGTGTTGCTGGCCATTGAACTGCATGCCCGCCAGTTGCAACGCGCCGTTGAGCCCCAACGGCTTGTCCAGGCGCCGGGCCTTGGCGAAGTGCTGCTTGAGGTTCACATGGGGCGTGTGCTCCAGGGCACTGCTCAGGCCCTGCTGTTGCCAGGCCAGTTGCAGTTGCTGGCGATCATAGTCGCCCCAGCTGGCCCAACCTTCCAGGCGCGCCTGATGCTGGCCCAGCCAGCGTTCGAACAGCGGCCAGACCTCGCTCAAGGGCGCGGCGCCGTCGATATTAGCCTGGCTGATGTGGGTCAGCTTGCGGCAAAACGGCGTCAATAAAGGCCGACGCTGTGGCCGCACGAAACGCTGGAAGTGATCCAGTTCGCGGCCCTGGCGGTTGACCAGGCTCACGCCGATTTCGATGATTTCCATCTCCGTCACGGGCCAGCCGCCTTCATCCGTTGTGGCTTCAAGATCAATAATCAGCCAATGAGGCATCGCAGGTTCCCGTACTCTTCCCGTCCTGATGGGGATAGAGCGTAGCCAAGCCTGGTAGTTCCGCCCAGCGGTTACTCGATCTCCAGTAAAACCTGGCGATTGCGCACCTGATCGCCGGCCGATACTTGAATTCGCTTGATCACACCGTCGATGCCGGCCTTGAGCGGGTGTTCCATTTTCATTGCTTCGAGCACCAGCAACAGTTGGCCTTTGCTCACCGAATCACCTTCGTGTACCTGCACCTCGACGATGGCTCCATCCATCGGCGCCTTCACCGTGCCGCTGCTTGCCGGGGCTTCACGGTTGGCAACGGTTTGGGTGCGGTTGGTTACACACAGGCTGCCAGCTGCGCCAGACAACCACAGTTGCGTGCCGTCCAGATGGTAGGCGATGCGCCGGCGGATGCCATTGAGCGACACAGTGGCCCAGCGTCCGTCGCTGCTCAGGTCGCGTACTTCAATGGCCTGCTGATCGACTTCTACCTGCAGCAAATTGTCCGCCAGTACGCTGAGGCTAACCGGCCGGACTTCATCCTGCACGGCGAGGCGGTAGGTCCAGGGCACGCTGGCGTTGTTGCGCCAGCTCGATAGCTCGTTGCGATGGGCGCTGGCGCTGTGCTGATAAAACAGCGCGGCAGCCAGGCCCAGTTCTTCACCGGTTGCCGTGGGCGGTGTCAGGCTGGGGTCATGGCTGAAATGTTCGGGGATAAAACCGGTGCTGAAGTCGCCGGCTACAAACTGTGGATGCTTGAGCAGGTTGGCCAGCAGCCGCTGATTGCTGGTAACCCCTAGCAGTACGCAATCTTCCACCGCTCGCAGCAGCTTGCGCCGCGCTTCTTCGCGGGTGGCGCCGTGGGCAATGATCTTGCCCAGCATTGGGTCGTAGAAAGGGCTGATCTGCTGGCCCTCACACAAACCATGATCAATCCGCACACCGGCTGCAGGTTCCCAGCGCAGCACGTCGCCGGTCTGCGGTAGAAAGTCCTGGGCCGGGTCTTCGGCATACAGGCGCACTTCCATGGCATGGCCGGTCAGAGTGACTTGGTCCTGGCGCAAGGGCATGGGCTGGCCGGCGGCGATTTTTAATTGCCAATCCACCAGGTCCACGCCGGTGATCAGTTCGGTCACCGGGTGCTCCACTTGCAGGCGGGTGTTCATTTCCAGGAAGTAAAACTGCCCGCTTTTGTCCAGCAGGAACTCGACGGTGCCGGCGCCGACATAATTCACCGCGCGTCCGGCCTTGAGCGCCGCTTCGCCCATGGCCTGGCGCAAATTGACGGTCATGACCGGGCAGGGCGCTTCTTCGATGACTTTCTGGTGACGGCGCTGGATCGAACAATCACGCTCGCCCAGATAGATCAGGTTGCCCGAGGTATCGCCGAACAACTGGACCTCGACATGGCGCGGCTCGATCAACGCCTGTTCCAGAATCAGCTCGGCGCTGCCAAAGGCATTCAGGGCTTCGGAACGTGCGGTGCGCAGTTGCTCCAACAAGTGGTCGGCGCTGTGCACCAGGCGCATGCCGCGTCCGCCACCGCCGGCGCTGGCCTTGATCATCAACGGGTAGCCGATGCGATCTGCCTCGCGTTGCAGTGTGAGGTCATCCTGCTCGGCCCCTTGGTAACCGGTGATGCACGGTACACCGGCGGCCAGCATGGCGATTTTCGACAGGCGCTTGCTGCCCATCAGTTCGATGGCTTCGGCGCTGGGGCCGATGAAGATCAGGCCGGCATTCAGGCAGGCGCTGGCGAACTCGGGGTTTTCCGAGAGGAAGCCGTAGCCGGGGTGGATTGCGTCGGCGCCTGTGCGGCGCGCAGCGTCGAGGATGGCGGGGATGTTCAGGTAGGAGTGTTGCACCGGGGGCGGGCCGATATTGACGGCTTCGTCGGCCATCTGGACGTGCAGGGCGTTGGCGTCGGCGTCGCTGTAGATCGCGACGGTGCGGTAGCCCAGGGATTGGGCGGTGCGCTGGATGCGGCAGGCGATTTCGCCGCGGTTGGCGATGAGGATTTTGGTGAATTTTGGCATGAGGGGCCCCCTGGTTTATTGAGTACATATCCGTTGTTGCGGTAACGGCGGCTTAGGGTTACGCCCTTACGGCGTGTTACTTTTGAAAAGAGCCCAAAAGTAACCAAAAGGCTCTTGCCCCACCACTTGGTGCCTCGCTGTGGCTCGGCATGCCTTCACTCCGGCATTGCTCCGTGGGCCGCCGCGATGGGCCATCCTTGGCCCAGCGCGGCTAAACCGGCGTCCTGCCGGTTTACCCACGGATCAATGCCTGCGTTCAGCCATCGTGGTTAACGGGGCGCCTTAGATCAAGATCAAAAGCACGGCGGCCTGGTAGCCGACCTGAGTGGTGAAAAGCAAGAGCGGACCCCATGCCACCTGTAGGAGCGAGCTTGCTCCGGGCGACGTTCCGACGATGGTCGTTAACGATGACGCTGGCTTCCTGGATGAACGCGGTGCCCTCAGGTTCTTCGCGAGCAAGAACTAGGCGTCCCCCTCGCTCCTACAGAAAAGCGAATTGGCACTGGCTCTTGATCTGCCTGCCCATAAAACCAGAGGCCGAACGCAGGTGTTGCGCAGTGGGTAAACCGGCAAGGATGCCGCTTTTGCAAAGTGACACGCCGTAAGGGCGTAACCCTAAACCGCTGTTGTCGCAGCAACGGATATGTACACCTTCAAAAGTCTTCATCTACTCCACCGAGGCTTGCACTTTTGTACAAAGGCCTGAGTCCCCTCAATCCCTTCCTCGCTCGTCACCGCCTCGGCAAACCACTCCGCCGCCTGGTCCAGCAACGTCTCCACCGGCTGCTCCAAACTGGCTAGCAGCAGAGCCTTGGTCCGCGCATTGGCCCCAGGCGCACATCGCAATACCTGCCCCAACACCTCGTCCAGCCGCTCAGCCAACGCTTGGGCATCGTGCTCAACAAAATGCACCAACCCCAGTCGCTCAGCCTCAACTCCATCAAACCGCGCAGCCGTCAAAGCCAAGCGCCGTGCCTGAGTCAACCCAATGCGCTTGACCACAAACGGCGCAATCTGCGCGGGCAGCAGGCCGAGGCTGGTTTCCGGCAAGCCGAACTGCGCCTGGTGATCGGCAATGGCGATGTCACTGACACAGGCCAAACCAAACCCACCCCCCAGCACCGCGCCTTGCAACACTACGATCACCACCTGTGGCAACCCTTCGACTTCCTGCAACAGCGTACCGAATGCACGGTTCAGATCCCGCAAAGCACTCCGCGAGCCTGCGCCGATCATGTCCTTCACGTCACCACCTGCCGAGAAATGCCCATCAGCGCCACTGATGACCAGCGCCCGCACCTGGCTGTCACTGGCCACGGCTGCCAATACTGCGCGCAGTTCGTCGACCATCTGCAAGCTCATGGCATTGCGGCTTTGCGGGCGATTAAGGGTAACGTGCAGCACGCCGTTGTGAGGTTCCAGCAACAGCGTTTCGCAAGCGGGCAGGCTGATCATGGTTTTTTCCCCGGCAGCGTACCCATCAGCTTGCAGATGATCCCCAGCATGATTTCATCGGCGCCGCCGCCGATCGACACCAGCCGCACATCGCGATAGGCACGGGCCACGGGGTTGTCCCACATAAAGCCCATGCCGCCCCAATATTGCAGGCAGCTGTCGCTGACTTCCCGGCCCAGGCGCCCGGCCTTGAGCTTGGCCATGGAGGCCAGGCGCGTCACGTCCTGGCCTTTGATGTATTGCTCTGTGGCCTGGTAGACCAGCGCCCGCAGGCATTCGATTTCGGTGGCAAGCTCCGCCAGGCGAAAGTGGATCACCTGGTTGTCGATCAGCGCCTTGCCGAAGGTCTTGCGCTCCTTGCAGTACTCGATGGTGCTGTCGATGCAGTACTCCAGGCCCTTGATCATATTGGCGGCGCCGAACAGCCTTTCTTCCTGGAACTGCAGCATCTGCATCATGAAGCCCGCGCCTTCATGGCCGATGCGGTTGCGCTGGGGCACGCGCACGTCATCGAAAAACACCTGGGCGGTTTGCGAACTGTGCATGCCGAGCTTTTCCAGGTCCGGGCTGACACTGACGCCCGTAGTGTTCATGGGCACCATGATCAGCGACTTGTTGATGTGCGGCTTGTCGTCGGAGGTGTTGGCCAACAGGCAGATAAAATCAGCGCTCGGCGAGTTAGTGATCCACATCTTGCTGCCGTTGATCACGTAGTCGTCGCCGTCCTTGCGGGCATGAGTTTTCAGCCCTGCGACGTCGGAACCAGCGCCGGTTTCCGAAACGCCGATACAGCCCACTTGTTCGCCGCTGATGGCCGGGCGCAGGAACTCGTCGCGTAACTCATCGGAGCCGAAGCGGGCCAGGGCTGGGGTGCACATGTCAGTCTGCACGCCGATGGACATAGGGATACCGCCGCAGCGAATGGTGCCGAACGCTTCGGCGGCGACAATCGAGTAGCTGTAGTCCAGGCCCATGCCGCCGAATTTTTCCGGTTTGGAAATACCCAATAGGCCGAGGTCGCCGGCCTTGCGGAAAATCTCGTGGATCGGGAAGCGTCCGGCCTTTTCCCACTCATCGACGTGAGGGTTGATCTCGCGCTCGACAAAGCCATGGACGGTGCGACGCAGTTCTTCGTGTTCCGGGGTGAAGATCATTTTTATTGTGCTCCCTGTCGTGACGCAAAGCGCCACGCGAAATAATGATTAAAACCGCGCCACACCAAAGCTGTTGGGCTGCAACTGCCGCACCTGGGCTTCATGGCAAATATCCAACAGAAGCCCAAGCAAGGTGCGGGTATCCCGTGGATCAATCAGCCCGTCGTCCCACAGATTGGCACTGCCATAAAGCGCCGTGGACTGGCTGTCGAGTTTCTGTGCGGTGACCTGTTCGAGCATGTCGAGCACCTTGGGGTCGGGCACCAGGCCGTCCTTGAGTTGTTTGGCCTCGGTGACGATGCGCAGCACCTTGCCTGCCTGGGCTCCGCCCATCACCGCGGTGCGGCTGTTGGGCCAGGAGAAGATAAAGCGCGGGTCCAGGCCACGGCCGCACATCGCGTAGTTGCCGGCACCATAGGAGCCGCCGACGACGATGGTCAGTTTCGGGACTTGAGCATTGGCTACCGCCTGGATCATCTTCGCGCCGTGCTTGATCACGCCTTGCTGCTCCGATTCAGTGCCGACCATAAAACCGGTGGTGTTGTGGAAGAACAGCAGCGGCGTCTGGCTCTGGTCACACAGCTGGATAAACTGCGCCGCCTTGCTCGCGCCCCTGGGGGTGATCGGGCCGTTGTTGCCGATAAAGCCGCAGGCGCGGCCCTGGATCTGCAAGTGGCCGCACACCGTGTGGGGATCGAACTCACCCTTGAATTCGAGGAAGTTGGAAGCGTCCGCCACCCGCGCAATGATTTCGCGAACGTCGTAGGGTTTTTTCGGATCGTCGGGAATCAGGCCCAACAGCTCCTCCACCGGATGCAACGGCTCGGCATAGGGCCGCGCCGGCGTGACGGGCAGCCGATCATCCCAGGGCAACAGGCTGACAATCTCCCGAACGATGCGCACACCGTCGGCGTCGTTTTCGGCCAGGTATTCGGCGGTGCCGGCGATTTGTGCGTGCATCTGGGCGCCGCCCAACTCTTCATCGGTGGCCACCTCGCCGGTAGCCGCCTTGAGCAACGGTGGGCCGGCGAGAAACAGCTTGGCCTTGCCGCGCACTACCACTACGTAATCCGAAAGCCCCGGCTGATAAGCGCCACCTGCCGTAGCCGAGCCGTGAACCACGGTGATTTGCGGCAGGCCCATGGCCGACATCCGCGCCTGGTTGGCGAAACTGCGGGCGCCCTCGACGAAGATCTCTGCCGCGTAATTGAGGTTGGCGCCGCCGCTTTCCGCGAGGGTCACTATCGGCAACTTGTTCTCCATGGCGATCTGCTGCAGGCGCAGAGATTTTTTCAGGCCGCTGGGGGAAATGGTTCCGCCCTTGATCGCGCTGTTGTTGGCCACCACCAGCATGCGTACGCCCGAGACAAAACCAATCCCGGCAATCAGCCCGCCGCCGGCCTGGCTGCCGTCCTTGTCATCGTGCAGTTTGTAGCCGGCAAGGCTAGCCAGTTCGAGAAATGGCGCACCCGGATCGAGCAACAGATTAAGGCGCTCACGAGGCAGCAGTTGCCCGCGCTTGTCGAATTTTGGCTTGGCCTCCAGGGCCTTGCTCAGCAGGTTTTGCTCCAGTTGGCGCAGGTGGTGGAGGGTCGTGAGCATGGCTTCGCGGTTCTGGGCGAACGGCGGGCTGTGGACGTCGAGCTGCGAGTCGATCACCGGCATGGCTTATTTCTCCTCCTTGAGCACATCTGGCAGATACGCCCGGTGAAATCCGTTAAAGGATGCGCTTGAAGGGTGCGCCTTGTGCAGCGGCCAGGCACGGCTGCCCAGGCTGGCGGCGCCGTCGATGCGCAAGGTGCTGCCGCTGATGAAGGCGGCAGCGGGGCTGAGCAGAAACACTATCGCCGCACTGACTTCCGACTCGGTGCCGATGCGCTTGAGGGGCACGTGTTCGCGCAAGGTCGGGATCACGGCCTTGAACGCGCCTTCGTAAGTGTCCATGCCGCTTGAGGCAATCCAGCCGGGTGCCACGGCGTTGACACGCACCCCGGCATAACCCCATTCGAAGGCGGCGGTCTTGGTGAAATTGTCCATGCCTGAACGCGCCGCGCCGGAGTGGCCCATGCCCGGCATACCGCCCCACATGTCGGCGAGCATGTTGACGATGGCGCCGCCTTTTGTTCCCAGGGAAGGCTTGCTCATGGATTGGTTGAACACTTCCCGCGCCATCAGGAACCCGCCGACGAGGTTGGTGCGCAACACGGTTTCAAAGCCTTTCTGATTGATCGATGCTAGGGGCGAGGGGTATTGGCCGCCGGCGTTATTCACCAGGCCGTGGATCGCGCCGTGCTCCTGGATCAGTTGGCTGACCAAGGCTTTGACGGCTTCCTCATCGCGAATATCGCAGGCCTGCCAACTGGCGCGGCCGCCGTCTTCGGTAATTTCCGCCGCGACCTTTTGCAGCTTCTCGGGCTTGCGACCCACGAGGATCACATGGGCGCCGAGGGCCGCCAGCTCATGGGCGGTGCAACGGCCAATACCGCTGCCGCCGCCGGTGACGATAATGGTCTGCCCTTGGAACAGATCGGCTTTGAAGATCGAGTCGAAGGCCACGGCGTGCGTCCTCTAGTTAAGTTGATCAGCGATGTGTTGCGGCACCGCAATGGGTATCTCCAGCAGTTGCTGGGCGAAGGCCTTGCCTTGGGGGTCGATGCGCAGGCTGGCAATCCCGCCGCCGCCCAGGGCGTTTTCCAGGAGGAAGTTGAGGCTGTGGCTGCCGGGTAAATACCAGCGCTCCACGCGGCCGTGAATCGGATCGAGTACGTGGCTCATCCAGTCGACGATGACCTCCGGTGTCAGCGCCTCGGCGATCCAGGGCAGGTATTCGGGCTGGCGGGCGATCACGCCGATGTTGCTGTGGTTGCCCTTGTCACCGGAACGGGCCACGGCCAGTTTTACCAAAGGCACGCTGGCGTCGGCGCAGCCCTGGGGTTTGGGTGGGTCGAGAGGGACGGGCAGGGCTCGGGTGTTAAGCGGTTCGCTTTTCGGGAGGTCGCAAGAGTGACGTTCGCCGAGAAAGTCGATCGAAAGCGTACAGGCGGATTTGTCGATCAAGAACGAGAACAGCCGAATTAACGGATACACCGTTGGCCGGCCGCCGACGATGCCGGTCAATCCCGGCGCCATGCCGGTGGCTGCTTGGGCGATCTCCCGGGCGAACAGCACCAGGGCTTGTTTGCTTGGGTGACGGACCGCCAGCTTCACCACCACTTCCCGGCAGTCCTGGCGTTGGCCGTGGGCGCCGTAGGTGGCTTCGCTGCCCAGCAGTTCGATACTGAGGTCGGTATAAGGAGCCCAACCGCGCTGGCTGAACAACTGCGAGGTCTTGTTGATGATCGCCTGGCTGACCCGTTCGGCCTTGGCCACCGCATCGATGCCGGCGATCAGGCAACTGGCGGTGCAGCGAAAACCGTCGGGGTAGGTGGCGCTGACCTTGTACTGGTCGGTGGGCGGCAGGCCTTTGGCGCCGTGCAGTCGCACGCAGTTTTTGCCTTGCTGTTGAAGTTTGACCTGGCTGAAATCGCAGATCACGTCGGGCAACAGATAGGCGCGTGGGTCGCCGATCTCGTAGAGCAATTGTTCGCTGACGCTAAGCTCGCTGATCAGCCCACCCGAGCCTTGGACTTTATTGACGGTGAACTGGCCATCGGCGCTGACTTCGACGATGGGGAAGCCGATGTGCTCGTAATCCGGCACATCACGCCAATCGGTGAAATTACCGCCGGTGCACTGGGCACCGCATTCGATGATATGCCCGGCCAACGCGGCCTGGGCCAGGTGATCGTAATCCTGCCATGACCAGTTGAACTCATGCACCAGCGCCGCGCTGACCACGGCGCTATCGACCACGCGGCCGGTGATGACAATATCGGCGCCCAGCTTTAACGCCTCGACGATGCCTGGTGCGCCGAGGTAGGCATTGGTGGAGACGCACATCGCCGGCAATGACGCGCCGCTGAACATGTCGCTGATGCCGCGCAGGTGTTTGAAGGTGGGTTGCAGGTCATCGCCCAGCAGCACGGCGATCTTCAACGGGATCTGCGCCTGATCGCAGGCGGCCTGCAACGCGGCGGCGCAAGCCTGGGGATTGATCCCACCGGCGTTGCTGATCACGCTGATGCCCTGGCGTTGGATATCCGCCAACAAGGGTGTAAGGACTTCAACAAAGTCCGTGGCGTAGCCGGCCTGGGGATCTTTCATCCGTGCCCCGGCGAGGATCGACAGGGTGACTTCCGCCAGGTAGTCGAACACCAGATAGTCCAGCGCGCCGCCGTGCACCAGTTGCGCGGCAGCGGTGCAGGTGTCGCCCCAGAAGGCACTGGCGCAGCCGATACGAACGGTCTTGTTCATGAGAAGTCCTTCTCTGAAATCGCTGGGCTGAGACTACCAAGCAAGCGCTTGGTTTGTAAACTCTGCTCACAACTTTCGCCCAAGCGCTTGCTTGGGTGGCTGTCACGGCCTAAATTGCCGGCCATGACGCCATAAAGTAGTTGAGGAGAGCAGCATGGATGAGCAAAAAGCCCTGAGGGTAATGCGCACCATGGTCGACGGCGGGCAATTGACCGATCCCGACAGTGCCAGGGGCAAGTTGCTGCAAACGGCGGCTCACCTGTTTCGCAACAAGGGTTTTGAGCGCACCACGGTGCGTGACCTGGCCAGCGCGGTGGGTATTCAGTCCGGCAGCATCTTTCATCACTTCAAGAGCAAGGATGAAATCCTGCGTGCGGTAATGGAAGAAACCATCCACTACAACACGGCCATGATGCGCGCGTCCCTGGCTGAGGCTCGCGATGTTCGCGAGCGAGTGCTGGCGCTGATTCGCTGCGAACTGCAGTCGATCATGGGCGGCAGTGGCGAGGCGATGGCGGTGCTGGTGTACGAGTGGCGTTCGCTGTCAGCCGAAGGGCAGGCCCAGGTGCTGGCGTTGCGCGATGTCTACGAAGACATCTGGTTGCAGGTGCTGGGCGAGGCCAAGCAGGCTGGCTATATCAAGGGCGATGTGTTTATCACCCGGCGTTTTCTCACGGGTGCCTTGTCCTGGACCAACACGTGGTTCCGTGCCCAGGGCAGCATGACCCTGGAGCAACTGGCAGACGAAGCGCTGCTGTTGGTGCTCAAGGCTGACTAGACAAGTTACGCAAGCTGCTAATTGTTGAGCCCAAAGTTGTCTCTCCAGAAAAAAACGCCTAGCTTAGCGGGATCAGAGTTTTGAACGGTGCGTGCCTTGATGTTTTCGCCATTGCGGCTGGCTGCGGGACTTACACTATTGGCGCTTGGCACACTGTGGTTGATGCCCGCTTCGGCCTCGCAACTGGTGAGGGTCGGTGCCGCACATTTTCCGCCCTATACGGTGCGCCCGGAGCAGGGCGCTGACACCGGCTTGCTGCCGCAACTGGTGGAAACCTTGAACCGTGCGCAAACCGAATATCAGTTTGTGCTGGTACCCACTTCGATTCCCCGGCGTTTTCGTGACTTGCAGCAAGGCCGGATCGACATGGCGATCTTCGAGAACCCGCAATGGGGCTGGCAGAACATCGCCCACACCACTGTCGACATGGGCCTGGAAGACGCGGAAATATTCGTCGCCCAGCGTGAACCCGGTCGTGACCAGTCGTACTTCACCGACTTGAACGACAAGCGCCTTGCGGTGTTCAGCGGTTATCACTACGCCTTTGCCAACTTCAACGCTGACCCCAAATACATGGCCGAGAAGTTCAACGCCACGCTGACCTATTCCCACGACAGCAACCTGCTGATGGTCACCCGTGGCCGCGCCGACATCGCCTTGGTGACCCGTTCCTACCTCAGCGATTTTTTAGTGCGCAATGCTGATATGGCTGGGCAGTTCTTGGTGTCCGAGCGGATTGATCAGGTGTATCACCACTATGCGTTGTTGCGGCCCAAGGCGCCTATCAATGGCGCGGAGTTTTCCGAGTTGCTCAAGGGCTTGCGGGACCGCGGCGAGCTGCTGAAGATCTTCGAACCTTACCGGGTCGACGTCCTGTCCGTGCCTGCTACGCCATGACCTGCGCAAGATAGGCTTAAATTTTTCCTGCCGGTTCACGTCACTTCGTCTAACTGCCGACGATTACCGTGAGCCCTCTCCATGTCCAATCTCAATGACTTGCCTGTCCTGCCGCTACCGGCAGGGCCCGCCCTGAATGCAGATGAAACCGATAACCGGCTGATCCTGACCCTGGAAGGCCAGCCGCTGATCCGTCTGCGACTGGAGCGGGGCGATGCGCTGCATCTTCACCTGCAAACACCGAGTGAGGTGCCCTCGGTACGTGCCTTGTGGGCAGCGTGTTACTGGTTGTTTGCCAAGGAACCGCTGCGTCAGCGCCTGACCTGGCACCTTGAACACGCCCCCGACGACGCCTTGTGCAGCGGTTTGCTGGTGGCCACTGAGGCGGCAGGCCAATTCCACTGCGAGCGCACCCTGTTCTGGCAATTGCCGCAACCCTGGCTGGGCCAGCCCTTCAGTGGCGGCTATGCGCAGCAAATGATCATCAGTGCCGGCAAGCGTCATCCCGCCCGTGCGCCCAAGCCTCGCGGTGAAGTCTATCGACGTTTCGATACGCGTCTGGGCGCCTGGGTGTCATTGCGTACGGTGGAGATCGACGTTGACCTGGCCCGCTTCAATCGCTGGCAGAACAGCCCGCGAGTGGCGAATTTCTGGGAGGAAAGCGGCAGCCTGGAGCAGCACCGCGAGTACCTGGCCAAGCTTGATGCTGACCCTCATACCCTGACGTTGATGGGCTGTTTCGACGATGAACCGTTTGCCTATTTCGAGGCCTATTGGGCCAAGGAAGATCGCATCGCGCCGTTCTATGACGTTGCCGATTACGATCGGGGCATTCATATGCTGGTAGGGGAGGAGCATCACCGTGGGCCGCACAAGGTTGCCAGTTGGTTGTCGGCGCTGGTGCATTACCTGTTTCTTGATGACCCGCGCACCCAGCGGGTGGTGGCCGAGCCTCGCGCCGATAACGCGAAGATGATCAGCCATATGCAGAACCAGTGTTTCCACTGCGAGAAGGAATTCGACTTTCCCCACAAGCGCGCGGCGCTGATGATTCTGGGGCGTGAGCGGTTTTTTGACCGATGCGGGTTGGTTTGAGGCGGGGGCTTGCCGTGTACATATCCGTTGCTGCGGTAACGGCTACTTAGGGTTACGCCCTTACGGCGTGTCACTTTCGAAAAGCCGGAATGCCGGCCCAGACGAAAGTAACCAAATGTATGGTCAGCCCACACACATTGAACCAGTTCTTTCAGCCCCCCCAGGTCTGTCAGACCCGCCGTGCAAACGTATCGCTATGAGTACCCGAAACTTTGCGGCAATGCACCAGCGCATCGCGAATCATAAAGTTCACCAGCGTCGGCGAAACCCCCAGTTCCTTGGCGATGTCTTTTTGCGGCACGCCGTGCAGGCGGTACATCTCGAACGCGTAGCGAGTGCGCTTGGGCAGTTCGGTCAGTGCGTCGGCGATGTTTTCCAGGGTGGAGAAATTGATGTGGGAGGTTTCCGGTGAAGCGCCATGAATAACCACATTCAAGCCTTCCTCTTCGGGCCCGGAGTATTTCAGTTCCAGAGCCTGTTTGCGGTAGTGGTCGATGGCCAGGTTGCGCACGATCTGGAACAGGTAACTGAGTTGAGCCTTGAACGAAGAAGTGATCTGTGGCGCCGATTGCAGCCTGAAGTAGGCGTCTTGCACCACGTCTTCAGCACGGGAGCGGCAGCCGGTGATACGTGCTGCGATCTTGACCAGAATCAGCCGGTTGTCGACAAAGGCCTGGAGTAGCGGTGAGTCGCACCTGCTTGTGGATACTTGTTCCGTCATGGAAATCACCTTGCTGCAAATAAGGTTAGTGGAGGGCGTCCGTGCTGAGTCCTCCTACACATCGGGCAACAAATTATGCTTAATGATAATGATTGTCAAATGAGAAGACGAACTAATCTTATGTCTTGTTGTGAGGTGTGAACCGCGTCTCGCTTACCCCACGATGACTAATTATTTGCAGGCGCCATCCGTTCTCATGGGTGACAGGCCAGTTAACAAACCGGCCAAGGATTAGCACCCGCAGGAGGACAAAATGGGTTCGTGTCTTGAGAACAGCGTGTTCCAGGTAGGGGTGGTCTGAAATGAGCACGCCGAGTCGATTGCGCCTGTTTTGCCTGCCTTATTCAGGCGCCAGCGCCATGGTCTACAGCCGCTGGCGCAGGGCATTACCGGATTGGTTGCAGGTTTGTCCGCTGGAGCTGCCGGGTCGCGGCATGCGCATGGATGAGCCGTTGCAACGCGATATCAAGGCCCTGGCCGCGCAACTGGCCGATGAAATCAGCACCGAACTCGATGGCCCCTACGCCTTGTTTGGCCACAGCCTCGGCGGCCTGCTGGCGTTCGAGTTGGCCCATGCCCTGCACATGCGTGGGTTACCACAGCCGCTGGCGCTGTTTGCATCCGGTACTGCTGGCCCGGCCCATCGCGATGTCAGCGAATACGCCGTCGAGAAAACCGACGAAGAACTGATCGCCCGCTTGCGTGAACTCAAGGGCACGGCAGAAGACGTCCTCGCCAACCACGAGCTGATGCAGTTGATGCTGCCGATCCTGCGGGCCGACTTTCTCCTCTGTGGCAGTTTCCAGTACGGCGAGCGCGAGCCGTTGTCGATGCCGATCCATGTGTTTGGCGGCAAACAGGACAGCGTGCGTGCCGAGCAACTGCTGGACTGGCAGGAAGACACCGCCACCGGTTTTTCCCTGGACATGTTTGACGGCCATCACTTCTTCCTCGTGCAGCAGCAAGACAGCGTGTTGCGCTGCCTCAGGCGTTATGCCGACGAACACTTGGCCCGCTGGCGCAATGGCGCGGCGCGGCATTTGGCCCAGGCGACCGGCTGAAAAAGCCATTGCCTCCCTGGCCACACATTCCCTCGATTTCCCCGTAAGCCGATTTCAGGCAGGAACCCCATGATGGACGCCTTCGAACTTCCTCGTACCCTGGTCCAGTCCCTCCAGCATCGTGCCGCGCAGACCCCGGATCAACTGGCCCTGCGTTTTCTGGCCGAGTCCGCCGAGCAAAACGTCGTCCTCAGTTACCGCGACCTGGACCTGCGTGCCCGCACCATCGCCGCCGCCTTGCAGGCCACGGCGGGCCAGGGCGACCGTGCGGTGCTGTTGTTCCCCAGCGGTGCGGATTATGTCGCGGCGTTTTTCGGCTGCCTGTACGCCGGGGTGATCGCGGTGCCGGCCTATCCGCCGGAGTCCACCCGTCGTCATCACCAGGAGCGGCTGCTGTCGATCATCGCTGACGCTGAGCCACGGTTGTTGCTGACCACCACGGGCCTGCGCGATTCGCTGGCGCAGATAAATGCAGCACCGCCGTTGCTGTGTGTCGATGATTTGGATAGTGGGATCGCTGACCGCTGGATCGCCCCGAACCTGGCAGGCGATGACATCGCCTTCCTGCAATACACCTCCGGCTCCACGGCGCTGCCCAAGGGCGTGCAAGTTACCCATGGCAACCTGGTAGCCAACGAACTGCTGATTCGTCGCGGTTTTGGCATTGATCTCAATCCCGACGATGTGATCGTCAGTTGGCTGCCGCTGTACCACGACATGGGCCTGATTGGCGGCCTGCTGCAACCGATCTTCAGCGGTGTGCCTTGCGTGTTGATGTCGCCGGCCTACTTCCTCGGCCGGCCCTTGCGCTGGCTGGAAGCGATCAGCGAGTACGGCGGCACTATCAGTGGCGGGCCGGATTTTGCCTACCGCTTGTGCAGCGAGCGGGTCAGCGATTCGGCCCTGGAACGCCTGGACTTGAGCAAATGGCGTGTGGCCTATTCCGGCTCCGAGCCGATCCGCCTGGACACCCTGGAACGTTTCGCCGAGAAGTTCGCACGCTGCGGTTTTACCCCGAATAATTTCTTCGCTTCCTATGGTCTGGCCGAAGCGACTCTGTTTGTCGCTGGCAGCACTCGTGGCCAAGGCATCCCGGCCTTGCGCCTGGACGAACAGGCGTTGGCCGCCAACCGCGCCGAGCCGGGGCCTGGCTGCGCGATCATGAGTTGCGGCACCAGCCAGCCCGAACACGCGGTGCTGATTGCCGACCCGCAGACCCTGGCGGAACTGGCCGACAATGCCGTCGGCGAAATCTGGGCCGCTGGCCCGAGCATCGCCCACGGCTACTGGCGCAACCCCGAGGCCACCGCCGAGACCTTCGTCCAGCACGCCGGCCGCACCTGGCTGCGTACCGGCGACCTGGGCTTTATCCGCGATGGCGAGGTGTTCATCACCGGTCGCTTGAAAGACCTGCTGATCGTGCGTGGCCACAACCTCTACCCCCAGGACATTGAACAAACCATCGAGCGCGAAGTGGAAGTGGTGCGCAAGGGCCGGGTCGCCGCTTTTGCGGTCAATGACCAGGGCCTGGAAGGTATCGGCATTGCCGCCGAAATCAGCCGCAGCGTGCAAAAAATCCTGGCGCCTGAAGCGCTGATCAAGGTCATCCGCCAAGCCGTGGCCGAGGCCTATCAGCAAGCGCCGTGCGTAGTGGTATTGCTCAACCCTGGTGCATTGCCGAAAACCTCCAGCGGCAAAGTCCAGCGGTCCGCCTGCCGTAATCGCCTGGCCGATGGCAGCCTCGACAGCTACGCGCAGTTCCCGCAGTTGCACGCGCAAACAAGCGATAGCGCCCGCCTGGAATCCGAGTTGCAAGGCCGCATTGCCGCCATCTGGTGCGAACAGTTACAGGTGGCTCAGGTTGGCGCCGACGATCACTTCTTCCTGCTGGGCGGCAACTCCATCAGCGCCACCCAGGTGGTCGCCCGCCTGCGGGAAAACCTGGGCCTGGAATTGAACCTGCGCCTGCTGTTCGAAGCGCCGACCCTCGCCACCTTTGCTGCCAGTGTTGCGCAGTTGCAACAGGACGGCGGCGTGGCCCAAGGCTCGATCCATGCGTTGTCGCGCCAGGACGACCTGCCGCAATCCCTGGCGCAAAACCGTCTGTGGATCACCTGGCAACTGGACCCGCAGAGCAGCGCCTATACGATTCCCGGCGCCTTGCGCTTGCGCGGGGCGTTGGATGAAGACGCGGTACGCGCCAGTTTTCAGCAGTTGATCCAGCGCCACGAAGCCCTGCGCACGCGCTTTTTTGAACGTGACGGCCAGGCGTTCCAACGGGTCGACGCCACCACCGCTTTCGAGCTGCAAGTCATCGACCTCAGCAACCTGCCTGCCTTTGAGCGCGAAGCCCGCGCCCAGCAAATCCGCGAAGACGAAGCCCGTACCCAGTTCGATCTGGAGAAAGGTCCGCTGCTGTGGGTGACCTTGGTGCGCTTCGACGATGAAGACCACCAACTGCTGGTGACGATGCACCACATCATCGCCGACGGCTGGTCGCTCAACGTGCTGATCGACGAATTCTCACGCCTGTATGCTGCCGCGTCTCAGGGACAAACCATCGAACTGCCGGCCCTGGCCTTGCAGTACGCCGACTACGGCAGTTGGCAGCGCCAATGGCTGTTCGAGGGCGAAGGTCAGCGGCAGTTGGCCTATTGGAAGGAGCAGTTGGGCGACGAGCACCCGACCTTGAGCCTGGCCACAGATCATCCGCGCTCGGCCCAACAGCATCGCAGCGCATCACGCCTCAGTGTGCGGTTGGGCGCGAGCCTGGGCGAAGCTATTCGCCAGACCGCCCAGGCCCATGAATCCACGCCGTTCATGCTGTTGCTGGCGGCATTCCAGAGCCTGCTGCACCGCTACAGCGGCCAGCGCGACATTCGCATCGGCGTGCCCAACGCCAACCGTGGGCGCCAGGAAACCCAAGGCCTGATCGGCTTCTTTATCAACACCCTTGTACTGCGCGCCGAGCTGGACGCGCGTCTGCCGTTCAGCGAGCTGTTGGCGGCAACCCGTCATGCCGCCCTGGGCGCCCAGGCGCATCAGGACCTGCCGTTCGAGCAACTGCTGGAAGCGTTCCCGCAAGCCCGCGAACAAGGCCTGTTCCAGGTCATGTTCAACCACCAGCAACGCGACCTCAGTGCCTTGCGCCGTTTACCTGGCCTGCTCGCCGAGGAGTTGCCGTGGCACAGCCGCGAAGCCAAGTTCGACCTGCAACTGCACAGCGAAGAAGACCGCAACGGGCGCTTGAGCCTGTCCTTCGACTACGCCGATGAACTGTTCGATAGCGCCACGATCCAGCGGCTGGCCGAACACTTCGTCAACTTGCTGCAAGCGGTGTGCGAACAACCGCAACAGGCCATTGGTGACCTGACATTACTCAATGCCGACGAGCACGCGCAGCAACGCCAATGGAGTGAGGCGCCGTGCCTGCCGGCGCAACGCCTGCTGCCGGAGCAACTCAACCAACACACTTCGGAGCGCACCGCGCTGGTGTGGCAGGACGCCAGCCTGACCTTTGCCCAGTTGCACACCCAGGCCAACCGCCTCGCCCATTACCTGAGCGACAAAGGCGTCGGCCCCGACGTGTGTGTGGCGATTGCCGCCGAGCGCTCGCCGCAACTGCTGATCGGCTTGCTGGCGATCCTCAAGGCCGGCGGCGCCTACGTGCCGCTGGACCCGGATTACCCGACCGAGCGCCTGGCGTACATGCTCAAGGACAGCGGCGTGCAACTGCTGCTCACGCAAACCCACTTGCTGGAACAACTGCCTGCGGCCGAGGGCGTCTGCGTCATCGCCATGGACAGCCTCAAGCTCGACAGTTGGCCGAGTCACGCGCCTGGCCTGCACCTCAATGGCGACAACCTCGCCTACGTGATCTACACCTCCGGCTCCACCGGCCAGCCCAAGGGCGTGGGCAACACCCATGCTGCCCTGGCCGAGCGTTTGCAGTGGATGCAGGCCACGTATCAACTCGACGAAACCGATGTACTGATGCAAAAGGCGCCCATCAGTTTCGACGTCTCAGTGTGGGAGTGTTTCTGGCCGTTGATCACCGGCTGCCGCCTGGTACTGGCCGGCCCCGGCGAGCATCGTGATCCTCATCGCATCGCGCAGTTGGTGCAGGAGCATGGCGTGACCACGCTGCACTTCGTGCCGCCGCTGTTGCAGCTGTTTGTCGATGAGCCGCAGGCGGGCGAATGCACCAGCTTGCGTCGGCTGTTCTCCGGCGGCGAAGCCTTGCCCGCGCAGCTGCGCAATCGGGTGTTGGCGCAATTGCCGGCGGTGCAACTGCATAACCGTTATGGCCCGACCGAAACTGCGATCAACGTCACCCACTGGCACTGCCGCGCCGAAGATGGTGAGCGTTCGCCGATTGGCCGGCCATTGGGCAACGTGATTTGCCGGGTGCTGGATGACCAGCTCAATTCGCTGCCGGTGGGTGTGCCGGGTGAGTTGTGCATCGGCGGAGTGGGTCTGGCCCGTGGTTATCTCGGCCGTGCCGGGCTGACGGCGGAACGCTTTGTCGCCGACCCGTTGGGAGAAGAGGGCGCACGCCTGTACCGCACCGGTGACCGTGTGCGCTGGAGCACCGACGGCGTGCTGGAATACCTCGGTCGTTTGGATCAGCAGGTCAAGCTGCGCGGTTTTCGCGTTGAACCGGAGGAAATCGAGGCCCGCCTGCTGGCCCTGGGCGGCATCGCCCAGGCCGTGGTGCTGGTGTGGGAAACGGCTGCCGGTGCGCAGTTGATCGGCTACTACACGGCCAGCCAACCGCTGGATGAACAGGACGTGAAGGCGGCCCTGGCTGCCGAGTTGCCGGAATATATGGTCCCGGCGCAACTGATGCGCCTGGACGCCATGCCCCTGAGCCCCAGCGGTAAAGTCGACCGCCGTGCGCTGCCGGAACCCGTCTGGCAAGTGCGTGAGCACGTCGAGCCGCAAACACCGTTGGAACAGCAAATCGCCGCTATCTGGCGCGAAGTGCTGGGCCTGCCGCGTATCGGCCTGCTGGATGATTTCTTCGCATTGGGCGGCCATTCGCTGCTGGCCACGCAGATCATCTCCCGCACCCGCCAGGCCTGCGACGTCGAGCTGCCGCTGCGCACCTTGTTCGAAGCCAGTGAACTGGGCGATTTTGCCGAACAAGTACGTTTGATCCAGGCCTCGGGGCAACGCAATCAACAGACAGCGATTGCCAAAGTCGACCGCAGCCAGCCTGTACCGTTGTCCTATTCCCAGCAGCGCATGTGGTTCCTCTGGCAGATGGAGCCGGACAGCCCGGCCTACAACGTCGGCGGTATGGCGCGGCTGCGCGGGGTGCTGGATGTCGGGCGCTTCGAGGCGGCCTTGCAGGCCTTGATCATGCGTCATGAAACCCTGCGCACCACCTTCCCGAGCATCAATGGCGTGGCGCAGCAGAAGGTCGCGGCGCAAACCGGGGTGCGCATGGACTGGCAGGATTTTTCCGTGCTGGATGAGCAAACCCGTCAGCAACGCTTGCAGCAATTGGCCGACGGCGAAGCCCACACGCCGTTCGATCTGGAAACCGGCCCGCTGCTGCGCGCCTGTCTGGTCAAGGCCGGCGAGCAGGAACACTACCTGGTGCTGACCCTGCACCATATCGTCACCGAAGGCTGGGCCATGGACATCTTTGCCCGTGAACTCAGTGCGCTTTATGAAGCCTTTATCGACGAGCGCGAATCACCCCTGGAACCGCTGCCGGTGCAGTATCTGGATTACAGCGTGTGGCAGCGCCAGTGGCTGGAGTCCGGCGAGCGCCAACGCCAGCTGGATTACTGGACCGCGCAATTGGGCACTGAACATCCGCTGTTGGAACTGCCCAGCGACCGACCACGGCCGCCAGTGCAAAGTCATCAAGGCGAGCTGTACCGTTTCGACCTCAGCGATGACCTTGCCGCCCGCGTGCGCAGTTTCAACGCCGAGCGTGGCCTGACCCTGTTCATGACCATGACCGCCACCCTCGCCGTGTTGCTCTACCGCTACAGTGGCCAGACCGACCTGCGCATTGGCGCGCCGGTGGCCAACCGCATTCGTCCGGAAAGTGAAGGGCTGATCGGTGCGTTCCTCAACACTCAGGTGCTGCGTTGCCAACTCACTGGGCAGATGCGCGTCGGCGAGCTGTTCGAGCACGTGCGCCACACTGTGATCGAAGGGCAATCCCACCAGGACTTGCCGTTCGACCATCTGGTGGAAGCCCTGCAACCTCCCCGCAGTGCGGCCTACAACCCGCTGTTCCAGGTGATGTGCAACGTGCAGCGCTGGGAGTTCCAGCAAAGTCGCCAACTGGCCGCAATGACCGTCGAGTACCTGGCCAACGACGCCCGCGCCACCAAGTTCGACCTCAACCTGGAAGTCACCGACCTCGACCATCGCCTGGGTTGCTGCCTGACCTACAGCACCGACCTGTTCGACGAGCCGCGCATTGCGCGCATGGCCGAGCATTGGCGCAACTTGCTGGAAGCCTTGATTGCCGATCCTCAGCAGCGCCTGAGTGAGTTGGCGCTGCTGCAAGCCGATGAGCAACGCGCCCTGCAAGACAGCCTTGGTATTGAAGCCGGTGAACATCACCTTGATCAATGCATTCACCATCTGTTCAGCGCACAGGCCCTGGCCCGCGGCGATGCGCCAGCGCTGACCTTTGCCGAGCAGACCTTGAGCTACGCCGAGTTGGACGGCCGCGCCAATCGCCTGTCCTGGATGCTTCGCGAGCGCGGTGTCGGCCCGCAGGTGCGGGTTGGCCTGGCGCTGCCGCGTTCCCTGGAAATGGTCATCGGCCTGCTGGCGATTCTCAAGGCCGGCGGCGCCTATGTGCCTCTGGACCCGGAATACCCGCTGGACCGCCTGCACTACATGATCGAAGACAGCGGCATTGGCTTGTTGCTCAGTGATGCGCCGATGTTCGAAGCGCTAGGCGATCTGCCCGCCAGCGTCAGCCGCTGGTGCCTGGAAGATGACCTGCCGCAATTGGCCAATTACCCCGCCAGCGAATTGCCGTCCATCAGCCTTGCGCAACATCAGGCCTACTTGATCTACACCTCCGGCTCCACTGGTAAACCCAAGGGCGTGGTGGTGTCCCACGGTGAAATCGCCATGCATTGCCAGGCGGTCATCCAGCGTTTTGGCATGCGTGCGGATGACTGTGAACTGCACTTCTACTCCATCAACTTTGACGCCGCCACCGAGCGCCTGTTGGTGCCGTTACTCAGTGGGGCGCAGGTGGTGTTGCGCGCCCAGGGCCAGTGGGATGCCGAAGAAATCTGCGGGCTGATTCGCCAACATCGCATCAATATCCTTGGTTTTACTCCCAGCTACGGCAGCCAGTTGGCACAATGGCTGGCCACGCAGAACCAGACGTTGCCGGTGCGCATGTGCATCACCGGCGGCGAAGCGCTGACCGGCGAGCACCTGCAACGCATCCGCGCTGCGTTCCAGCCGGCGCTGTTTTTCAACGCCTATGGTCCGACTGAAACGGTGGTCATGCCGTTGGCCTGCCTCGCCCCGGAGCATCTGGAAGAGGGCGCTGGCAGCGTGCCGATCGGCAGCATTATCGGTGCGCGTGTAGCCTATATTTTTGACGCCGATCTGGCGTTGGTTCCCCAGGGCGCTACCGGCGAGTTGTACATCGGCGGTGCTGGTCTGGCACAGGGTTATCACCAGCGTGCGGGCATGACAGCCGAGCGCTTTGTCGCTGATCCGTTTGCCAGTGGTGGACGTCTTTACCGCACCGGCGACCTGGTGCGCCAACGCGCCGATGGACTGGTGGAGTATCTGGGGCGTATCGACCATCAAGTGAAGATTCGTGGTTTCCGTATCGAGCTGGGGGAAATCGAAAGCCGTCTGCTGGAACACCCAGCGGTGCGTGAAACTGTGGTGCTGGCCCTGGAGTCCCCAAGCGGCAAACACCTTGTGGCCTATCTGGTCAGTGATGAGGCGGATCACAGCGCCTTGCGCGAATCCCTCAAGGCTCATCTCAAGGCGCAACTGCCCGACTACATGGTGCCGACGCACCTGATGGTGCTGGACAGCATGCCACTGACCGCCAACGGCAAACTCGACCGCCGCGCCTTGCCGCAGCCGGACCCGCAGGCCAATCGTCAACACTACGTGGCGCCGAGCAACGAGCTTGAGCTGACCCTGGCGGCGATCTGGTGCGCGGTGCTTAACGTGCAGCAGGTTGGGCTGCACGACAACTTCTTCGAGCTGGGCGGGGACTCGATCCTGTCGATCCAGGTAGTGAGCCGGGCGCGGCAGGCGGGGATTCATTTCAGCCCTCGCGATTTGTTCCAGCACCAGACCGTGCAGACCCTGGCAGCCGTCGCTATCCGATGCGAGCAGATCAGCGCCGAGCAAGGCGTGCTGACCGGCGCCTCTGGCTTGACGCCGATCCAGCACTGGTTTTTCGATACCGAGATCCCGGCCCGCCATCACTGGAACCAGGCGTTACTGCTGGCGCCGGTGCAGGCCCTCGACCCCCATCGCCTGGAACAGGCGCTGCTGGCGGTGCTGGAACATCACGATGCCCTGCGCCTTAGCTTCACCTGGCGCGATGCTCAGTGGCACGCCGAACACTTGGCGGTGCCGGAAGGCGGCGTGCTGTGGCTGGCTCAAGTGCCGGACATGGAGCCGTGCGCTGTGCTGTTCGCCGACGCCCAGCGCAGCCTTGACCTGGAGCACGGCCCGCTGATACGCACCTTGCTGGTGGATGGACCGCTGGGCCAGCAACGCCTGCTGATCGCGATCCATCACCTGGTGGTGGATGGCGTGTCCTGGCGGGTGTTGCTGGAAGATCTGCAAAACGTCTATCGCCAACTGAGCGACGGCCTGTCCGTCAGCCTACCGGCCAAGACCAGTGCGTTGCGCGACTGGGCGGCTCGTTTGCAGGCCTACGCCAGCAGCGAATCCCTGCGCGAAGAGTTGAGCCTATGGCAGGAGCAGTTGGCCGGGCCGGCCGTTGAATTGCCAGTGGATCGCCCGCAAGGTTCGCTGCACAACCGCGACGCCGAGACCATCAGCGTGCGCCTGGATGCCGAGAGCACTCGGCAATTGTTGCAACAGGCACCGAGCGCCTATCGCACCCAGGTCAACGACCTGTTACTGACGGCATTGGCCCGTGTGCTGTGTCGCTGGAGCGGCCATGAATCGGCGCTGATCCAGCTGGAAGGCCACGGTCGTGAAACCCTGTTTGATGAAATCGACCTGACCCGCAGCGTTGGCTGGTTCACCAGCGCCTACCCCTTGCGCCTGACACCTGTGCAAATCGAAGAGGCCGCCGGGCAGGGCGCCTCGATCAAGGCGATCAAGGAACAACTACGTGCAGTGCCGCATAAAGGACTGGGTTATGGCGTGCTGCGCTACCTGGCGGACGACCTGTGCCGCCAGGCCATGGCCGCTTTGCCAACGGCGGCGATCACCTTCAACTACCTCGGCCAATTCGACCAGAGTTTTGATGGCGACGCGTTGTTCCTCCCGCTGGAGGAGTCTGCAGGCCCGGCCCATGATCCGGACGCGCCTTTACCCAACGAGTTGAGCGTCGACAGCCAGGTCTACGGCGGCGAGTTGGTGCTGCGCTGGACCTTCAGCCGCGAACGTCACGACAGCCAAACCATCAGCGAATTGGCGGATGCTTATCTGGGTGAGTTGCAGAGCCTGATCGAGCATTGTCTGCGCGATGATGCCGGCGGCCTCACGCCGTCCGACTTCCCGCTGGCGCACCTGACCCAATCGCAACTCGATGCACTGCCGGTGCCAGCCAGCGCCATTGAAGACGTCTACCCGCTGACGCCGATGCAGGAAGGCTTGCTGTTGCACACCCTGTTGGAACCGGGCACCGGCCTCTACTACATGCAGGACCGTTACCGCATCAACAGCGAACTGAATCCCGAGCGCTTCGCCCTGGCCTGGCAGGCAGTGATTGCCCGTCATGAAGCCTTGCGCGCCTCGTTCTGCTGGAACGTTGGCGAAGATATGTTGCAGGTGATCCACAAGCCGGGTCATACGCCCATCGAGTACCTGGACTGGAGCAATGAGCTGCAAACTGAACAGGAGCCGCGTCTGCAAGCGCTGCTCAAAAGCGAGCGCGAAGCTGGCTTCGATCTGCTCAACCAGGCGCCTTTCCATCTGCGGCTGATCCGCGTCGGCGAGGCCCGTTACTGGTTCATGATGAGCAACCACCACATCCTGATCGATGCCTGGTGCCGCTCGTTGTTGATGAACGATTTCTTCGACATTTACACGGCGTTGGGCGAAGGCCGCGCCGCGCAACTGGCAATGCCGCCGCGCTATCGCGACTACATTGCCTGGCTGCAACGCCAGAACCTGGCCGAGGCGCGCCAATGGTGGCAGCAGAACCTGCAAGGCTTTGAACGCACCACGCCGATCCCCAGCGACCGGCCATTCCTGCGCGAGCACGCGGGCCACAGCGGTGGCATGGTGGTGGGCGACTGCTACACCCGTCTTGAGGCACGGGACGGCGCGCAACTGCGGGAGTTGGCCCAGGCTCATCAACTGACCGTCAACACTTTCGCCCAGGCGGCATGGGCTTTGGTGCTGCGGCGCTTGAGCGGGGATCGCGACGTGCTGTTTGGCGTCACCGTGGCCGGGCGCCCGGTGGACATGCCGCAGATGCAGCGCACCGTCGGCCTGTTTATCAACAGCATCGCCCTGCGGGTCAAGTTGCCCGAGGACGACCAGCCGTGCAGCGTGCGTCAATGGCTCAGCGGTTTGCTCGACAGCAATATGCAACTGCGTGAGTACGAATACCTGCCGCTGGTAACGATCCAGGAACACAGCGAATTGCCCAAGGGCCAGCCACTGTTTGACAGTTTGTTCGTGTTTGAAAACGCCCCGGTGGAAGTCTCGGTTCTGGACCGTGCACAAAGCTTGAATGCCACCTCGGATTCGGGCCGTACCCACACTAACTTCCCGCTGACGGCCGTGTGCTATCCGGGTGATGACCTGGGACTGCATCTGTCCTATGATCAGCGCTATTTCGACGAAACCACGGTGCAAGGCATGCTCGGCGAGTTCAAGCGCCTACTGCTGGCGCTGGTGCAGGGTTTCCATGGCGACATGGCCGACCTGCCGCTGATCGGCGAACAGGAGCGCGAGTTCCTGGTGGAGGGGTGTAACCAGAGTGAGCACGACTACCCGCTGGAGCGCAGCTATGTCGAGCTGTTCGAGGCGCAGGTGGCGCAGCACCCACAGCGCATCGCCGCCAGTTGCCTGGATCAGCAATGGAGTTACGCCGAGTTGAACCGGCGCAGTAACCGCCTGGGCCATGCGCTGATTGCGGCAGGTGTCGGGCTGGATCAGCCGGTGGCGTTACTGGCCGAACGTAACCTCGATTTGCTGGGCATGATCATTGGTAGCTTCAAGGCTGGCGCCGGTTACCTGCCGCTGGACCCGGGGCTGCCGAGCCAGCGTCTGAGCCGGATCATCGACTTGAGCCGCACGCCGTTGCTGGTGTGCACTGAGGCTTGCCGTGAACAGGCGCGGGTATTGTTGGAGGAGTTTGCCTGCACCGGGCGGCCGAAGTTGCTGGTTTGGGAGGACGTGCTTGGGTCAGAGGACAATCCCGGGATCTACAGTGCCCCGGATAACCTTGCGTATGTGATCTACACCTCAGGGTCGACCGGACTGCCGAAGGGCGTGATGGTCGAGCAGCGCGGCATGCTCAATAACCAGTTGAGCAAGGTGCCATATCTGCAACTGACTGAGGCCGATGTAATCGCGCAAACGGCCTCGCAAAGCTTCGACATCTCGGTCTGGCAGTTCCTTGCTGCGCCGTTGTTTGGCGCGCGGGTGGATATCGTGCCGAATACCATTACCCATGACCCGCAAGGGCTGCTGGCCCATGTTCAGGCTCAGGGCATCACGGTGCTGGAAAGCGTGCCGTCACTGATCCAGGGCATGCTCGCCCAGGAGCGCATGAGCCTGGACGGTTTGCGCTGGATGCTGCCCACCGGCGAGGCGATGCCGCCTGAATTGGCCCACCAATGGCTGCTGCGTTACCCGGATATCGGGCTCGTCAACGCCTATGGGCCGGCGGAATGTTCGGATGACGTGGCGTTCTTTTGCGTCGACCTGGCTTCGACCCGTGGCACGTATCTGCCGATCGGTACACCGACCGACAACAACCGCTTGTACCTGCTGGACGGCACACTGGAGTTGGTGCCCCAAGGCGCCGTCGGTGAGTTGTGTGTGGCTGGCACCGGTGTAGGTCGCGGCTATGTCAGCGATCCATTGCGCACTGCTCAAGTGTTCGTGCCGAACCCGTTTGGTGCGGCTGGCGAGCGGTTGTATCTCACCGGCGACCTGGCACGGCGGCGCAGTGACGGCGTGTTGGAATACGTCGGGCGCATCGACCATCAAGTGAAGATTCGTGGTTACCGTATCGAACTGGGCGAAATCGAAGCCCGCCTGCACGAGCAACCAGAAGTCCGCGACGCCGCCGTTGGCGTGCAGGAAGGCGTTAACGGTAAGTATCTGGTGGGTTATCTGGTGGCAACCGACGCGGCTCTCAATTCGAATGAGCGCCTGGACCGTATCAAGCAACGCCTGCGGGCCGAGCTGCCGGAATACATGGTGCCGCTGCATTGGCTATGGCTGGACCGTCTGCCGCTCAACGCCAACGGCAAACTCGACCGCAAGGCCTTGCCATCCCTGGAAATCGGCCAGTTGCACAGCCAGGACTACCTGGCGCCGCGCAACGAACTTGAGCAAACCCTGGCGGATATCTGGGCCCAGGTGCTGAACGTCGAGCAGGTCGGGGTGCAGGACAACTTCTTCGAGCTGGGCGGGCATTCGTTGCTGGCGACGCAAATTGCCTCGCGGGTGCAGAAGGCCCTGCAACGGGATGTGCCGCTGCGGGCGATGTTCGAATGCAGCACGGTGGAGGCGTTGGCGGGGTACATCAATGGGCTGGCGGCCAATGACATCAGTGCCGAGAAGGTGGATCGGTTGAGTGATTTGATGGCGCAGCTGGAGGGACTTTAAGGTGCTGCGGGCGCTCACCCAGGGTGATGAAAGGTGAGCGTCCGTTGGTCGGAAAGCTGTTTTTTGCCGATCAGAACTGTCAATTCTGACAGTAGGCAAGACCTGCGTTCCAAGCGTTAGATAACCGTGGTTTTCCAGCCTCCCTGATCGAGGCCGATGGTTATCTATCCCGGGACAGGAGGTCTCGTCATGGTTAAAAAAATATCCCCTAAAACTGCTCAGTCGCTTGATACAACAACCGCTGCGGTACAACCTTTCGATGTCATTCGCGAGTTACCCTACGCGACGATTCAGTACGCAGCCAATAACAGCGTGTTGTATCCAATCGACGCAATCGATGGCACCTCGGCAACCATTGCCTTTGCGGGCATGGGCGCTACACCGATTACTTTGTATTGGGCAATTAAGGGCCAGGATGAGCCTGCCTTTGAACCCATCGTGCAGGTTGGCAGTACCAGCGGCGGTATTGAAATGCCCATCCCCTGGCAACACGTAAGTACCTGTATCGGTCACACGGTATTGATCTGGTACACGGCCACCGTTGCCGGGCGGCTCCAGGAGTCGCTGGTCCTGGAGTTGGAAATTCAGGACATCAGGGAAGTGGATCTACGCGAGTCATTGCCGGTGTTTGAGCACGCCAAGCGAAATAGCCCCACAGACCCCACTGTCGTGCTGGATATGCACACTTTTAAGGGCGATGAAACCATCCGGATCAAGGCATGGCCGATGATTCAGGCTGGGCAGCGCCTGTTTGTCACCGTCGCGGGTGACCAGCACCAGGTGCCGTATCAATTTATCTGGGTGGCCTTTGACCATCTAGTGAAGGCCGCTGAAGCAGATCCTGATCATATTTTCGAGTTCAGGTTGTCCCGTGGCTGGATGTCGCGACGGCAGGACTACTCGGCTCTGACTGCGCACTTGGGAGTCATTTGGGACGGCACTGAGCCGGTGCTGCCGGCGGCGGATGATCCGGTCCATGAGAACCCGCTGCCTATTAATGCTCAGGACTTTCACCTGCGTACCTCCACGCTGTTGCGAGTGGACCCTGCGCTGGACTTGCCGCCACCGCACCTTAAAGAGTCGGTGGATTGCGGTGCCGATGGTTGGCTGGTGAGCCCGGTCAACACCGTAGACGGTGCGCATCTCGTCATTGCTTACGAGGGCATGCATGCCGGGGATATTGTCTGTCCCAAGTTTATGGGGACACCGGGGCCGGGTTCGCCTGCCCTTGAGTGCCGCACCGTACAGGAAGGTGAAGCCAGCCTTGAGTTTCGGGTACCGCCTTCGGCTATCAGTGCCAATTTCGGGTTGCCGGTCACGCTGACCTATAACGTCAGCCACAGCGGTACCGGTCCGTGGCATTCACCGCCACGGGAAGTAAAGATCCTGGATATCACCGGGCTGCCGACTCCGGCAGTCGAGCAGGCAACCGCAAGCACGTTGGACCTCAATACCTTTTCCGGTGATGCCGATTGCACGGTCATTCCCTGGCCTTATATCGCGCTAGGGCAGCCTTGCTGGCTGTGGGTGACAGGTGAATTGGAAGATGGCGCTGCCTACAGCTTCCAGGTGCTGGAGGGCGAGCCGGTTACCGCAGAATGGCTGGCCAGTGGTGTTAACACACCTTTGCCCCGCAGCGAGCTGCAAAAGCTGGCGGATTGCAGATCTTTCGAAGTGCATTTTTCCGTGAATTTCAATGGTCAGTCCGATAAGGCCAGTGCAAAGAAATTCCCGGCATTAACCCTGGGTATCGTTCAGGAAGACCTGGTACTCAAGGCGCCTACGGTGCGGGAGGCGGTGGGCTCGCAGTTGACGGTGTACAACGGCCGGGACGGTGTGACGGTACGGGTGGAGTACGAGCGCATCAGCCCTCATCACACGATCAGTGTGCGCTGGATCAAACCGAATGGTGAGATCCTGCCGTTGGCTTCCAAGCCGGGTCATAGTGACCCAGGTTACGTAGACTTCCCAATTCCCCGTGAGGCGGTGATTGGTGGCATCGGTAAAACGATCTTGATTAACTACACCGTCACCAGCGCCTGTAAGTTGGCGCCTTCCAAGACCCTTGCGTTGCAGATCAGTGTGCCGGTGCGCTTGCCCACGCCTGTGGTGCCGCAGGCGACTAACCGCATATTGGATTTGCGCACCTTCCCCGGGAACGCCAACATTACCGTGGAACCATGGTGGTTTATCTTGCCCGGGCAATGCGTCTGGTTGCGGGGTGTCGGGACGTTGAAAAGTGGAGGCTCCTACACGATCAATGTGTATTTGGGCAAAATCGTGATTGCCGCCGAAGTGAGCACAGGGCTGGCGGATATTTTGAGTCGGGCCCAACTTGATCTACTGGCAGATGGCAGCCTTCTGGCCTTTACCTGCAAAGTGACGGCTGATGGCAGCACTAATGAGAGTGCCGCAGTGGTATTCCCGGTATTGCAACTGACAGTGCGCTCGCCTCTCGATGACTTCACCCCGTTTACTGGCAATAACTGGAACAACTGGCGTGCCGGGCCAGCAGCCCTTGGTGAGATGAGGTACGCCACGTTCTTTGGCAAAACCTGCGTGGCCAACGGCACTGCCAGTACTGCCAGTGTGGGCGTCGTCCTTTATAAAGACTTCACGGGGCTTCAGGTCGGCGCAAGTTATGAGTTCAGCATTCTCGCATGCACATACAATGGCGCTGCTCCAATGCCAAGGTTGTCGCTGAGGACCAGCTCCGGGGTTGTTACGGGGGTCACGACCTTTTACAGCATGGCGTGGACACCGCTGAAGGGGACGTTTGTTGCAAGCGCGACATCCATGCGGCTGGAGATCTGGAGTCATGAGCCGTCAGGCATATCCGGCAACGACTATGCGATCACTGATATCCGGGTGCGTGGATAGTCGAAAGGCCGTTTTACTCTGAGAAATGCTCCTGCCTTTGGCAGGAGCATTTTCTTTTTCAAGTCACTTCGCCCCCAGAATTTTCACCAACTTATCCGGCGACGGCGCCCCTTGCTGTTGCTGCAACTGGCCCTTGTCATCCAGATAGAAAATCGCCGGCGTCGCCGACAACTCCAACTCTTGCATCAATTGCATATTGGCATCGAGCTTGGCCTGGATCTCGGCAGGAATCTTGTCCAGGGCCTTGAGCTTGCTGCCTTTGCCGGCGGTTTCATGTTCTTGCAGGGCTTTTTGCGTGTCCTTGCTGGCCAGCAGCGCCGCCGACTTGCCCGGGCTGTCTTCGCGAATAATCCCGACCATAATGTGCCGCAACTGCACCTTGCCGGCCTTCACCCACGGCCGTGCCTGTTCCCAGAACATGTTGCAGTACGGGCAGTTGGGGTCACTGAACAGGTAGACGGTGCGCGGGGCATCCTTGTTACCGTCCTGGATCCAGCTGCTCTGTTCCATCTTGGCCCAGACTTCCTTGGCCATCGGTGCGTACACCAGCTTTTCCAGGGGTGCGGTGCTCAGGTCGTTGCCGCTTTCGTCGTACAGGTTGCCGGCGATCACATGTTTACCGTCGGCGGTGAGGTACAGCGCCATGCCACGGTTCTGGTATTGCGCGGCGTAGCCCTTGAGGCCGCTCGGCGCGTCGAAGCTGCCGACGATCTTGGCGCCCTTGGCTTCGATTTGCTTGATGGGCGCCGGCCATTCTTCGGCGTGGGCCAGGGTGGCGGCGAGGGTCAGGGGCAGCAGGGTCAGCAGGTGGCGGAGGCGGGGCATAGGGGTTTCCTTGTTGGGGCCGGCTTGGCGGAGGTGGCGTCGGTCTCAAAGTGTTCCATGGCGCGGGCCAGGCTGGCCTGGGACAGTTCGCCCAGGTGACTGTTGATCAGGCGTCCGTCGGGTTGATAAAACAGCGTGGTCGGCAAGGCCATGGAGCCTACGGCCTGGCCGAGGCGGCCACTGGCGTCGAACAGTACGTTGTCCAGGTTCAGGCCCTGGGTGGCCAGGTAGGTGATGACGCTTTGCATGCTTTCGGCCTGGTTGACGAACAGAAAGGTCACGTCAGGTCGTTGTTTCTGGGCGTTTTCCAGCACGGGCATTTCCCGTCGGCACGGCGGGCACCAGGTGGCCCAGAGGTTGATCACCAGTGGCCCGCCCTGATAGTCGGCCAGTTGCACGGTTTCACCATTGGCGTTGCGCAGGCTGATGTCCGGCAGGCGCGTGCCTTTTTCATAGATGTTCAGGGAAAAACTGGTCAGCGCCCAGAATGCCAGCCCGGTGATCACCCCGGCGCTCAACGGTTTGCGCAGGGCCGGGCGACGCCAGCCCCACAGCAGCGCACCGAGCACCAGCACGATAACCCCCGGCCAAGCGAGAAAGCCGCCGTCGCGCAGGTCGATGATTTGCAGCGGGTCGTCACGGTAGTACGCCCAGTACATCAGCACAAAGCTGATGCGTGCGCTCAACATGCCCAGCAGGAACAGGCTGAACAGTACCGATTCCGGGTTCTCGCCACCGCGCTTGGCCACACGCCAGCCCACCAGTGTGGCGAGGATCAGCGCACTGATCAGCAACAGATGGTTCAATGCGATGGCAAAGGTGCCGATGGTGAAGGTCAGCATCAGAGGGCGTCCCGGGTCTGGGTCCAGCGTTGCAGGAAGGTCTCGGCGTTCACTTCACCAGTGATGCGCTGGCTGCGGCGCTCCTCACCGTCGGGGGCGATCCAGACGAAGCTCGGTGGCCCCGGCACCTTGTAGCGCCCCATTAGTTCGCGGCTGGCGGCATTGTCGGCGGTGACGTCCAGGCGCAGCAGGCGCACGTCCTTGAGGGCGTCCAGCACTTCGGGTTTGCCGAATACCTGCTTTTCCATGATCTTGCACGACACGCACCAGTCGGCGTAGTAGTCCAGCAGCACCCATTGACCCTGAGCCTTGGCGCTGTCCAGTTGGCTTTGCAGCGCGGTCGGGTTGTTGATGGTGACGAAGGCGTCATGGGCTGTCGGCGCACTGGCGCCCCGCGAGCCGCTATAGACCTTCAGCGGTTGCCACAGGTCATCGCTGCCTCCGGCTGCACCCACTGCCAACATGCCACCCCACAGCCCCAGCACCAGTGAACCAGCGCCCAGGACCATGGAGACACGTCCGTAATCGCGGGCCAGGCGCCAGCCGCAGTAGGCCATGACCAGCGCCAGCACGCCCCACAAACCAATCCACAGGGTTTCACCTACCACCGGCCGGATCATCAGCACCGCCGTGGCGAGGAACAGGAAGCCGAAGATGCCCTTGAGCACGTTCATCCATGTGCCGGGTTTGGGCAGGAAGCGATTACCTACGGTCACCAGCAACAACAGCGGTATACCGATGCCGATGCCCATGGCAAACAGAATCAAGCCGCCGTGCAGGGCGTTACCGCTCTGGGCGATATACAGCAGGGCGCCAGCCAGGGGCGCGGTCATGCACGGGCCCACCAGCAGGCCGGACAAGGCGCCCAGCACCCCGGCACCGATCAGGCTGCCGCCGTTTTGCTTACGGCTGGCGTTATCCAGGCGATCACGCAGAAACGCCGGCAATTGCAACTCGAAGAAACCGAACATCGGCAAGGCCAGGATCACAAACAGCGCGGCGAAGCTGCCGAGGATCCAGGGTGTTTGCAACAAGGCGGCCAGGTTGGCGCCCAACAGGGCGGCTAGCACGCCCAGCGCGGCATAGATCAGCGCCATGCACACCACGTAGCTGGTGGCCAGGGCAAACCCGCGCCGCGGGCTGGCGCCGCTGCCGACTACCAGCCCGGCAAGGATCGGCAGCATCGGCAAGGAGCAGGGGGCGAAGGCCAGCAACAGGCCCAGGCCGAAGAACACCAGCAGGCTCCAGCCCAGGCTGCGTTGTTGCAGCCCACTGGCCAGGCTCTGGTCTTGGGCTTCACTGGTGGCAGAGACGGCGGGGTTGCCGCCCAGGTCGACGGTGAGCGATTGCGGCGGGTAGCACAGGCCGGCATCGGCGCAGCCCTGCCAGCTCAGCTTGATCTGGCCGGTGGCGTCTGCCTGAATCTTCACTTCAAGGCCCTGGCGATAGACTTGCTGCTCACCGAAGAACTCGTCACTGTGGGATTCGCCTTCCGGCAACACCGGCTTTTCGGCCAGGCCGTCGAACTTCATGCGCTGCTGGTACAGGTAATAACCGTCGGCAATCTGCCAATACAGCTGGGTTTCGCCGGAAGCCAGGCGCTCAGAGGTAAAGGTGAAGGCTTTGCCCACCGGGAGGAAATCGGGTTTGGTCTCGAAAGGATTGTTGCCAGGTGCGGCCTGGGCGAATCCAGCGAACAATACCAGCAGGAAGATAAACAAATGCCGCATGGTCAAGCCTTAGTTCGATGCAAGAGGGACACACAATGTGTGGTGTTGATTAACCGATGATTAACCGGGGTTATTCTAAGGTGTACGGATTTTCTGATGCTGCCCTTATCAAGGGCATAATGCGCGCTTAATCCGCCGGTCTTCTAATCACTCTTTTTGCAAAGGGCTCACCATGCACGTACTGGTCTGTGAAGACGATGAGCTGATCGCCAGTGGCATTGTTGCCGGCCTCAGCGCCCAGGGCCTGACGGTCGAGCGCGTCGGCACCGCCGCCGCTGCCCGGGCGATGCTCAAGGTGGCTGAATTTGACGTGATGGTACTCGACCTCGGCCTGCCGGATGAAGACGGCCTGAAACTGTTGCAGCAACTGCGTAGCCAGGGCTTGGAAATTCCGGTGCTGATCCTCACGGCGCGGGACTCGGTAACCAACCGTGTCGATGGCCTTCAGGCCGGTGCCGACGATTACCTGCTTAAGCCGTTCGACCTGCGCGAGCTTGCAGCACGCCTGCACACCTTGTTGCGACGGGTCGCCGGGCGCAGCGTCAACCTGATCGAACATGGCCGCCTGAGCTACAACCCCAGCAGCCGCGAAACCTTGCTGGGCGGCCAGCCGGTGGACCTGTCTCGCCGCGAGCAGGCGCTGTTGCAGGCCTTGCTGCAAAATCCTGGCCGGGTGCTGTCCAGCGAGCAGCTCAAAGACAGCGTCTACGGGCTTAATGATGAACTGGAAAGTAACGCCTTGAACGTGCATATCCACCACCTGCGGCGCAAATTGGGCAATGGCATCGTCGAGACCGTGCGCGGCCTGGGCTATCGCTTGGGCCCGGCTAATGGTGGAGAGGACGCTTCGTGATGAGCTTGCGCCTGCGGCTGACCTTCAAGCTGGGCGCCGCCTTTGTGCTGATCTGGGCCCTGGCGGCGGCCTGGATGCTCAACGACCTGCGCAACCAGATGATGTTCTCCCTGGATCAGCGGCTGGTGGCCTCGGCGCGCATGGTGGCAGGGTTGATGGAACAGTTGCCGGAGCTGGCGAGCAAGGGCGAGGGCACCCATCTGAGCGCCGAACAACTGAATGTTCCTGGCGGCATGGCGTGCCAGGTCAGTTCCTTGCGCGGGGAAATTCTGGCCCGCAGCCACACCACGCCTGATCAGGGCCTGGAGTCCCAGAAGAGCGGCTTTCGCGATCAAATGATTGACGGCACGGTCTGGCGCAGTTTCACCCTGGCCCGTGGAGATTTATTTATCACCACCGCCGACCGTCAAGTGGAGCGCGAAGCCTTGAACATGTCGATCCTGCTGGCGGCGTCGGTGCCCGTCGGCGTGGCGCTGCTGGGCTGCCTGTGCCTGTTGTGGCTGGGCATCGGCCAGAGCCTGCTGCCGCTCAACCGTATGCGCGACGCCTTGATGCGCCGCAGCGCCGATTCCCTGGAGCCGTTGCAGATTCATCCGCTGCCCAGCGAGCTCAAACCTCTGCTCGACACCCAAAACTTGCTGTTGCAGCGCATCGCCAAGACCATCGAGCGCGAGCGGCGCCTGACCGGCGACGCCGCCCACGAACTGCGCAGCCCGTTGACGGCGATCAAGACTCACCTGCAAGTGGCGCGCATGACCGACGGTGCGGCCCGCGACCAGTCCCTGGCCCACGCCGAGGAGGGCGCCGACCGTCTGCACCACACCCTTGAGCAATTGCTGTTGCTGGCGCGTGTCGAGGGCAGCCTGTCATTTGACGACGGTTTGCAATCGAGTGCCGAGCAAGTGGCGCGTCTGGCGATTCAGGACGCCAATGCCGGGGACAATCGGCGGATCGACCTGATCCTGCCGGACAATGTGTCCGAGGCCCCGGTGGAAATGCCGGTGGGCCTGGCCGTTGCCGCCTTGCGCAACTTGCTGGACAACGCCTTGCGCCATACACCGGCAGATACGCGGGTGGAGCTGAGCGTATTTACCGCCGCCGACAGTGTGGTGTTCCGCGTGCGCGACCATGGTGCGCCGATTTCCAGTGAAGACTTGCAACACTTGACCCAACGCTTCTGGCGCAACGGCAACAGCGCCGGTTGCGGCCTGGGGCTGGCGATTGTGCAGGCTATCGTGCAGCGCTGCTCTTGCTCGCTGAAGTTCGACAGCCAGGCTGATGGCCTGCGCGTCGACCTGGGGATGCCGCTGCGGCGCTGACAGCTGCTTTTCAAAAAACCACACACCAAAAATAGTTACCGCCATTTTCCGGCCCCGTTCGGTTCTACCGACATCCTCGGGCGTTCCAGATGCACTTTTGGTCCACCGATTATTGCGGGCGGATGGGCACTGAAACCTGCGCGATTCTTTATGCGTTGAATGAAAAATACACGGGCAGTTGAGGAAAATTCTCACATTCCTGTAGGTGGCTAGTTTTTTAGCGGTAGGTTTTAACGCTGCGGGTGTAAATCCTCTCCTTGTTGATGCGTTTCCAGAACAGGAAATCCGTGCGCATGCCCTCCTGGGCCAGGCGCCGACGGGTTGGCAGTTTGGTCACCATCATCAGCGTATTGAGGGGTCGAGAGATGTCAGTCGCTACCAGCCGTACTGAAGATTTGCAGGTGTGTGTCAGCCCACAGCCTGCGGAAACGCTCTATCAGTTCGATGATTCACCGCTGTTGGCCCGCCAGCGCCAGCAGGAGTCCAACGCCCGCAGTTATCCTCGACGCATTCCCCTGGCCCTCAAGCGGGCGCGGGGGATTTATGTCGAAGACGTCGAAGGTCGTAGTTTTATTGACTGCCTGGCCGGTGCTGGCACCCTGGCGCTGGGTCACAACCATCCGGTGGTGATCGAGGCAATCCAGCAGGTGCTGATCGATGAATTGCCCTTGCACACCCTGGACCTGACCACGCCGGTCAAGGACCAGTTTGTCCAGGACCTGTTCGGGCTGCTGCCGGCGGAGTTGGCGCGGGAAGCGAAGATTCAATTCTGCGGCCCGACCGGCACCGATGCGGTGGAGGCCGCGCTGAAACTGGTACGCACCGCCACCGGCCGCAGCACGGTGTTGTCGTTCCAGGGCGGTTATCACGGCATGAGCCAGGGCGCGCTGAGCCTGATGGGTAGCCTGGGGCCGAAAAAGCCCCTCGGCGCCTTGCTGGCTAATGGTGTGCAGTTCTTGCCGTTTCCCTATGACTATCGCTGCCCGTTCGGTTTGGGTGGTGTGCAAGGGGTCAAGGTCAATCTGCACTATCTGGAAAACCTGCTCAACGACCCGGAAGCAGGCGTGTTGCTGCCAGCGGCAGTGATCGTCGAAGTGGTCCAGGGCGAAGGCGGCGTGATCCCGGCGGACCTTGACTGGCTGCGCGGCCTGCGGCGGATTACCGAACAGGCCGGTGTGGCCTTGATCGTCGATGAAATTCAGAGTGGTTTCGGTCGTACCGGCAAGATGTTTGCTTTCGAACATGCCGGCATTATTCCGGACGTGGTGGTGCTGTCCAAGGCCATCGGTGGCAGTTTGCCGCTGGCGGTGGTGGTCTATCGCGATTGGCTCGACACCTGGCTGCCGGGGGCCCACGCCGGGACCTTTCGCGGCAATCAGATGGCCATGGCCGCAGGTTCGGCGGTGATGCGCTACCTCAAGGAACACAACATTCCCGCTCATGCAGCGGCCATGGGCGAGCGCCTCGGTGAGCATCTGCGCATCCTGCAGTGCGACTTCCCTCACATGGGCGATATTCGCGGCCGTGGCCTGATGCTTGGCGTGGAACTGGTGGACCCGAACGGCACGCCGGATACCCAGGGGCATCCGCCCGCTCATCGGCAATTGGCGCCGCTGGTGCAGCGTGAATGCCTCAAGCGTGGGTTGATCCTTGAGCTGGGCGGGCGCCATGGCAGCGTGGTGCGCTTCCTGCCGCCGCTGGTCATAACGGCCTCGGAAATCGACCGGGTGGCGGAGATTTTTGGCCGTGCCCTGAAGGCAGCGGTGGCCAGCCTCTAATTTTTCCAGACGGCGGTACGTTTCTACTACATCAGTGTTGCGCGTGGTGCGCAGCCAGCCTTTCAGTGACGGAGAACAGCAATGACCTCAGTATTTGACCGCGAAGACATCCTCTTTCAGGTGGTGGTCAACCATGAAGAACAGTATTCCATCTGGCCTGACTACAAGGCTGTGCCACAGGGTTGGCGCACCGTGGGTAAAAGCGGAATGAAGAAAGAATGCCTGGCCTACATCGAAGAGGTGTGGACCGACATGCGTCCGCTGAGCTTGCGCCAAAAGATGGACAGCCAGGTGGTTGCTGGCTGAAATGATCATTCCCACGCAGAGCGTGGGAACGCTCTCAACTGTGCTTGCGTATCAGGGTCAGGGTGCCAGCGCCTTGATCACCTGATCCACATTCCCTTCCAGCTCCGCCACCGGATCGGCACCGTCGGTGCTTAACACCAACAACTGCGAGCCACCGGCACTGATTGCCGCTTTCACCGCCTCGGCGGGCTGGCGATGATGCAGCACCAGCGCCACGTCGTTGTCTTTCAGGGTGGCACTCAACTGCTGTAGCGCCTCAGCCGTCCATTCGGTATCTGCCCGCGCGTCGGTGCTGACCAACTCCAGATTCAATCCGCTGACCAGATAACCAAAATGATCGCTCAGGCTGACCACACTCAGGTTGTCGGCCTTGGCCAGTCGCGCCTCGCTTTCTGCGCTGAGCTTGAGCAGTCGTTGCTTGAGGCTGGCCAGGTTGCTGTCGATCTGCGCCTTGGCGTCCGGCGCCAGGCGGCCCAGGTCGGCGGCCATCACATCGGCCATGCGGCCCAGGTTGTTGCTGGCTTGCCACGGCTGGCTGTTCAGGCCATCGACAGCGCCCGGTTGCACGGCGATCCCCGGCAAACCACCGTCCACCGGGCGCGCGGCGTCGACCTCGACGATGCGAATATTGCTGCGCCGGGCTACCGGATACAGCGGGTCATCCGGCCACAGCGAGCGTAGGCCGATGGCTGCGTCGGCGTCCAGGGCCAGGGTGTGCAGCGCCGGGGCGCCGCGACCGGTGAAGTAGGCGGTCTGGCGAGAGCCTGGCAGGTTCGCGGGCGCCGCTCGTTCAAGGGTCACGTGGGTGCCTTTGAGCAAGGCTTCGGCCAGGCCGTAGGTGATTGGCAATGCCGCCAGGACCTTCACCGGCTTTATCGTTTTGGCCTTGTTGAGGGCGGCATGGCCAACCCCTTGGTTGGCGGCGATTTGCAGCGGTTTGAAGCCGTCGGCGGCCAACAGTGGGGTGCTGATCAAGCAAGCGATGGCCAGGGCCAGCGGGCGTAGAGCAAGGCGCATTATCCGAGATTCCCTTTCAGGCTGGGGACCGTGCCGCGCGCGATGGCGGCGAGGGCGAAGGCGATACCGGCGACCAGAATGATCGCAGCACCGGACGGGATGGGCAGGTCGAAGATGATCGGCAACAGAATCCCGCACAAGGTGCTGATCGTGGCAATCACCACCGAGATCCAGAAGAAGCCCTTGAGGGACTGGCTCAGCAAGCGCGCGGCGGCGGCCGGGATCACCAGCAGGGCGCCCACCAGGATCGCGCCGATCACCTTGACCGCGGCTACGGTGATTAGCGTCACCAGGATCACGAACAGATAGTCCAGGGTCTTCACCGCCACACCACGCACCGCGGCCAGTTGCGGGTTGAAGCTGGCGAGCATGATGCGGTTGTACAGCGGCAGGGCCAGGGCCATCACCAGGGAGCCGACCACCGCCAGCACCAGCAGGTCATTACCGTTAACCGTCAGCACCGAACCAAACAACACGTTTTCCAGAATATGCACATTGATCTTGCCCGCGAGAATCAGCAGCAGGCTCGCTCCCAGGGCCAGGGATACTGAAAGGAATACGCCGATCAACGTGTCCGGCGCCAGCCCTGTGCGGTTGCGCAGGTAGTTGAGCAGGATGCCAAACAACAGGCAGTAGCCGAACAGGCTGCCATAAGGCCCGGTGTAGGGCTCCCCCAGCAGAATACCCACGGCCACGCCGGTCAGCGCGGCATGGCCGACAGCTTCGGAAAAGAACGCAAAGCGCTTGACCACCACCAGGGTGCCCAAACCGCCCAGCACCGGGCCGATCAATAGCCCGGCCAACAATGCGTTGACCACGAAGCCATAGGCCAGCGCTTCCGGCAGATACCCGGAAGACGCCCAGCCCTGGACCATCAGGCGAAAGGCTTCGTAGCTCATAGAGGTGTGCTCCGTGGGTGAGTGGAGAACAGCGTCAGCAGACGATCCGGCGTCAGTGCCTCTTTGGGTGTTGCATCAAACAGCACACGGCGATTCAGCCCGGTAACCCGGTCTGCCAGGCGGCCGACGGCTTCCAGGTCGTGTTCGATCCACAACACGGTGATCCCGGCCTGGCGCCAGACGCTTAGCAGGCGCTCGAACACCTGGATGCCGGCCTCGTCGAGGGCTGACATTGGCTCATCCAGTACCAGCAATTGCGGCGCCGGGATCAAGCCCTGGGCCAGTAGCACCCGCTGGCGTTCACCGCCGGACAGCGCACCCATGCGCCGTTTGCGTTTGTCCTGCATGCCGACCCGCTCCAGCGCCTCGCCAATCGCCCCGGCGTAATGTCGAGACAAGCCAAGGAAGGCCGGGCGGCGCTGGCACATGGCGGCCATGAAGTCGTCGACGGTCATCGGCAGGCCCCGGTCGAATTCCAGGGCCTGAGGCACATAGCCAATGGTGCCGGGCGCTTCGGGCCAGTGCAGGCTCAGTTGACCCTGGTGCGGGGTTTGCCCCAGCAGCGTCTTGATCAATGAACTTTTGCCGCCGCCGTTGGGGCCGACCAGGGCGTGGATGCTGCCTGGCTGCACCTGGAAACTCACATCGTCGAGGATTATGGTGCGGCCGAGGGTCAGTGAGACCTTGTTGAAATCCAGGGTCGGGCCAACGCTTGCGACCTGCAGGTGTTCGGCCGCCGTCATGCCCCTGCCTCCTGGATTGCCCGAACCACGGTGTTGAGATTGCCGGTCATTTCCACTTCATATTTTTCAGCGCTGTATTCGCCGTAGGAAATATGCGACAGCGGGTACAGCTTGACCCCGGATTCACGCTGGATGGTGTCGACGTAGCTGGAAGGGAAGTCCATCTCCGAGAAAATTACTTTTACGTCCAGTTCCCGCAGTTGGTCGATGGTCTTCTTCAACTGGCTCGGGCTTGGTTCGATACCGTGGGCCGGTTCAACCACGGCGGTGACTTCCAGGCCAAACTCGCGCAGCAGGTAGTCATAGGCGGCGTGCACCGTCGCTACGCGCAGGTCGGCGTTGGGGGCGCTGGTCAGCTTGGCCAGGGCGTCGGCGCGCATCTGGCGCAGGCGTTTGCCGTAGGCACGGGCGTTCTTGGTGTAGGTCTTGGCATTGTCCGGGTCGAGCTTGCCCAGTTCCCGGGCGATGTTGTTGACCTGGGCAATGGATGCGCTGATGGACAGGAAGGTGTGCGGGTTGACCACCTTGCCTGCGCCACGGGCTGCATTGCCGGTGGCGGCCAGCAGCGGCACGTTGGCGTTGGCTTCGATCACCGGGATGTCCGGGCGCTCGCTGGTGGCGATCATGCGGTCGGCAAAGTCATCGTGGCCGACGCCGTTGAGCACGATTACGTCCAGGGTGCCGATGCGCTTGATGTCTTCGGCGCGAGGCTCGTAGGCGTGGGGGTTGAAGCCGGCCGGAATCAGCGGCACCACCTCGGCCTTGTCGCCGACGATGTTGGCCACGTAGCTGTAATAAGGGTGCAGGGTGATGCCGATGCGCAGGCGTTTGGTTTGCTCTGCACTGGCCAGCGGCGCCAGTAACACGGTAAACAGACCTACCAGCAGCAGGCGCAGCAATGGAGATGAAATAGACATGGGCAATCGGTCTTCTCTCGGATACAGCGTGAATTCAGTGGCGGTGCTGACGGGTGACGCCGGCATCGAATTGCGCAACCACCTGTTGCCAGCCAGCGTCGATCAACGCCTGGTCAGTGAGGTCGGTCGGTGCCGCAAGGTTGGCGCGGCGATTGAGCCAGATATCCGGTTCGGCGCCGATCACCCGCATCAGCAGCGAGCCGCTGGCCTCCGGCGTCTGGCTTAAACCCAGGTAGGCCGCAGGCTCCAGTAACTGCCAGCGGTGGTCGCCACGGCTTACCGAACTGGCATCCTGGGCGAAGGGTGCAAAGCCTTCTTCGGCCAGTTGTGTCGGGGTGGGCAGAGCGCTTTGCTCCTGCTTGAGCAAGTGGATTTCATCCAGGGTCACCCGCAGGTCGGCGTAGATACCTTGTTCGGCGGCGCTCAGGTCGCGGCGGGCGTCCAGTTGGTGGCTGTCCACGACATGGACTTCCTGGGTTTCGCCGTGCAACGCCACCACCGTGCCAGATACGGCCAGGATGATCAGGCACAACAGCAGGACGTAGAGGGTTTCGTGCCCGGCTCCGGCCGGGCGGACGATTTGCGTGCTTCCTTTAGTCACGGCAGTCATTGGCCTTGGATATCCGCTTGGTCGATCTCGACAACGTGGCCGGGGCCGGCGTCAAACAGCACGTAGAACTCGGCGGAAGGTTTCTTGAAAGTCAGGGTCGAGTCTTCACCCAGCTTGCCGGGCACCAGGATGGTTTCGTCGTAGCCGATCACATCCAGGGTCACGCCGGGCGCGCCGCTGCCGTCGGAAAAGCCGCCGGTGCATTGGATCTGCTCGCCGGGGATTTCCTTGCATTCGCACATCGGGTTGTGGGCCAGGGCGTAGGTGCTGAAGCCGGCACAGAGGATCAGCGCTGCGCAGGCACGGGTCAGGTGCATCAAAGTCATGGTTTAACTCCTTGCTTGTTCAGCCAGGCGACGGTGGCAGGCGAGGCCTGACTCAAGGGAATGGAAGCCTGTTGCATGCTGCCGTCCCAGCCTTCCATGGTTATCCACAGTTCGGCGTCGGGCGGGGTACGTTCTGGAATGGGTAAGCCAGCGCCCATGCGGTATGGGGTGCCGAAGAAAATTACCCCGGCGGCCCGCAGGCTGCGCGGCTTGCCGATACGCAAGTAGGTGGCCTTGACCTGATCGCCGCAGGTGGCGCATAGGGCTGCGTTGAAGAACTTCATGGGGCCCGCCGGGTTCGGCGCCGGAGCTTCATTACGAAACTCGGCCAGCCTGATGCTCCAGGGGCCGACCTGCACTTCGCCGATTTCCCGTTGACCCAGGCCGCTGTCACCGCGAAACAGTGCGGCGTCGGCAAAGTACTTGGGCATGAAGCCCAGGGGCACCAGCAACAGCAGGATATTGATGTGAAAGCGCCATTTAAACCAAAAGGCCCGCAGGGGCGAGGGCGGTTGAACGGTAGTGGCCTTGCTCATTGGTTGCCCTCCGGGGTTTCAGCCTGCATGGCGGGGATCTGCGTCGTTTGCCGGGTCGCTTTGGCGCTGCGCTTGAGGGCGTGGAAGGTGGCCAGGGCCGTGCGCTTGCTCCAGATCAGCAGGCCGCTCAAGACCATCATGCTCAGCAACAGGCCGAAGAAGAACCAGATCAGCTTGATCCAGATCCCGCCAAAGTCACCGGTGTGCAGCGGGCGCATGGATTCGGTGACGAACTCAAGGGCCGAGCGGTCGGACAGCAGGTGCGAGGCGGCGATTTCGCCACTGTAGGGGTTGATCTCCGCAGTCTGGAACATCAACGGGTACCAGCCCCTCCCGCCGATGCGCAAATGGCTGTAGGCGTTGCTCGGCAGACTCACGAAGCTGGCCTCAAGCCCCGGAATACGCTGGGTGGCAATGTTGATTGCGTCGTCCAGGGGAATCATCGGTGAAGGTACGCCAGGGCTGGACATCGGCACCTTGTCCCGGGAAATCACCGGTACCACCGGCTGGCTGGAAATGGTGATCTGGTTGTCCCCCAGAATCGCCTGGATCATGAACCAGGTACCGGTGATGGAAATAACGGCGATAAACCAGATCGACCAGATGCCGCTCAGTCGGTGGAAATCACCCCAGAAGATTCGCGCACCATGGTTGAAGCGCAGGGTTGGCTTGAAGAAGCTTTTCCAGAAGCGCTTGTAGACCACAAGGCCGGTGACCAGCGAGGCCAACATCGGCAGCCCCAAAAACGACACCAGGTACCAGCCCCAGCTGAAGCCATTAGTGAACGGCACCAGCCACCAGCCGTGCAGGGCACGGGTGAATTGCTGGAAGTTGAACGCGGGGCTGATGCCCTGGATCACGCCGGTGTATGGATTGACGTACACCGATACGGAGCGGCCATCGGGGTAGCTGACGTCAACGTCCAGGGCGAAATGTGATTCGTCCGGGCGGCTCAGGGATTCGACAATGGCCTTGGGCTCAGCGCGTTTGATGGCGGCAATGACCTGGTCATAACTGAGGGGTTCGGCATCGTCCGACGGCTTGCTGGCCCGCATGTCCGGGTTGGCCAGCCAGACGATTTCCTGGCTGACCACCGCCAGGGTGCCGGTGACGCAGACGATCAGTACGAAGAACCAGATGGGCAATGCCAGCCAGCTGTGTACGAGAAACCAGAGTTTGGAACGCGACTTTTTCAACATGTTAATAGGGGGTCTTGATCGGAGGGGGGCAGTGAAGGCCCGGGAAAGGCCGGTCGTAGCTTTTGCTTACGCGACAGGCTGTATCTAGGTTAAGACGGATGAGAATCAAAAAACCTTAAGCTAGATATGAAAGTAAATGTTTCAGATACGCATTTACGGGGCGTTCTGAAATCACACTGCACTGGGGAAAGCGTGGCGGGGGTGTTCATGAGGTGTGTTACAGGAGCGAGCGTACCCGCTCCTGCCTTGGCGCTTAGCCTTGCTTGAACATCTCCTCGGCACGCTGGCGAACTTGTTCCACCGTCAAATCCTCCTTGCGGGAGGCCAGGAACCATACATGCCCGAACGGATCTTTCAGCGTCCCGGAGCGGTCGCCGTAAAACTGGTCCTTGGGTTCTGAGATCACGACGCCACCGGCCGCAACGGCCTGTTTGTACTGCGCGTCGACATCGTTGACATACAAATGCAGAGCGACGCTGGTGTGCTCTTTCCCAGGACTGCCAAAGGCCATTTCGCCACAGGGCGAAGCCAGCATGATCGCCGAATCGCCAATGCGCAGTTCAGCATGTCCCACCTTGCCGTCGGGCATGTCCAGGCGCATGATTTCGGTGGCGCCAAAGGCTTTCTTGTAGAACTCGATGGCCTCGGGGGCTTTGTCGATACCGAGGTAGGGCGTGATGCTGTGGTAGCCCTCGGGGATAGGTTTAACGCTCATTTCGTTCTCCTTGATTGTTGTTGTGAATGAAACCGGTTTTCCGGTCTTTTCACTATAGGCCAAGCCTTCCGTGGCCTCTGGGCAGCCGACGAGGTGTTCGCCCTGTAACAGCAAACAGGCGGTTTGCTGTGCATCGGTCGGTTGCCAGGCAGTCAATTAGATTCAAGCGGGGTTCCAAGCCGATGATTATTCGTTGGGGGTTGTTGGTTCCAGCAACTGCGCGCCGGGCCCGCGCTCACCGAGCTTGTCATCCTGATTGCGTAACGGGCACGCCTCCAGCGACAGACACCCGCAGCCAATACAGCCATTGAGCTTGTCGCGCAGCATCATCAGTTTATTGATGCGCTCATCCAGGTTCTCACGCCATAGCGCAGACAGGCGCTCCCAGTCTGCCGCGGTTGGCGTGCGGCCATCAGGCAGGGTTTGCAGGGCCTCATGGATCGTCGCCAGTGGAATACCCAGGCGCTGGGCAATCTTGATCACCACCACACGCCGCAGCACATCCCGGGGATAACGCCGCTGATTGCCGGCATTGCGATTGCTTTTGATCAAACCCTTGGTTTCGTAGAAGTGCAGGGCGGTGACGGCCACGCCACTGCGCGCCGCCAGTTGGCCGACGGTGAGTGCCTTGATGACCATAAAAAACTCCGAAAGAACCCTTGACCTTGACTTAACTAGAGGTTTTACCCTGCGCTGCATCGAATCGCAAGATTGTGCCTACAGTGAGAGGGGAATATTCATGCAGGTATCAGAGAGAAGTCGCAGCTTTACCCAACTGATCGAGTTCCAGATCGAACCCCAGCAGCAATCCGCACTGGTGGCGGCCCTGTCGTCCCAGAGCGAGCGCCTGGCCATGGGGCATGGCGGCTTTCTCAGTGCGAGCGTGCAGGTCAGCGATGACGGGCGGCGGGTGCTCAGCTACTTGCAATGGCGCTCCCGCGAGGATGGCGAAGCGGCCTTTAAGCGCTTTGAACAGGGTGAAGAGGATTTCTGGACGCTGATTCGCGCTCATCAGGCCACGGCCGTGACCTTCGGCTCGTTCCAGGTGCTGCGCAGCATCGAGCGCAGCCATGACGACGCGTTGCAGTGCCGGCTAAATGGATAGGTGCAACATGCGTTCTCCTTGCACGTTCTCCCCTGGCCGGCGCTTGTTCACTGCCAGTTCACCGATCTTGATCAAGCGGGTGCGGGTGACGTTGCGGCTCAGGCCGAGCAGGTTGGCGGTATGCACCTGGTTGTAATGACTGAAGCGGTAGGCGGCGCGCAGCAGCGCGTCTTCAACCTTTTCATGCAGGGCGCCGGCCTGTTCCTCGAAGAGCTTCTGAAACGCCCGTTGCAGCAAGGCTTCGGCACTGTTGTCGACGCCGTGCTGACTGTCGTCCTGACGCTCGATGCGCATGTTCGACAGGCGCAGGTCGTCGCGATCGATCAGGCCATTGCGGCAAATTAAAAGGGTGTGATGGATGACGTTTTCCAGCTCGCGGATATTGCCTGGCCAACTGTAGGTTTTAAGTTTTTGCTCGGCCTCGCGGCTGATGCTGATCGAACCGTAGCCCAGGCGCTGGCTGTAGGCTTCGATAAAGTGCCGGGTTAACGGCAGGATATCGCCGGGGCGGTCGCGCAATGGGCTCAGCTCCAGGCTGACCACGTCGAGGCGGTAGTACAGATCCTCGCGGAAATGCCCGGCGTTGATGGCCTTTTCCAGTTGTACATTGGTCGCCGCCAGTACCCGCACATCAATGGGAATGCTTTTGCGTGAGCCCAGGCGTACCACTTCGCGCTCCTGCAACACCCGCAGCAGCTTGACCTGGATGGCCATCGGCAAGTCGCCGATTTCGTCGAGGAACAAGGTGCCGCCGTCGGCTTCTTCGAACCAGCCGGCCTTGGCGCTGAGGGCACCAGTAAAGGCGCCTTTTTCATGGCCAAACAACTCGGCTTCCACCAGGGATTCGGAAAACGCCCCGCAGTTGACTGCCACGAATGGCCGGTTGCGCCGGGCGCTGAGGTTGTGAATGTGGCGTGCCACCAGCTCTTTACCGGTACCGGTTTCGCCGATGATTAGCACACTGGCTTCGCTGGGCGCCACTTGCTGGATATGCGCCAGCAGCGCCTGGGATTTCGGGTCCTCGAAGACTTGCGCAGTGGCGCGGATCGAGGTCGCGAGAGCGGGCGAGGGCGGTAAGGTTAAAAGCTGCATGGGCACCTCTAGGAGTAGAACGTCGGAGTCGGCAGGGACTGGTTCAAGGCCCAGTCGCCCAGTTCATGGATCTTGTAGTCCACCGGATCGTGCAAGGTTTGCGTGCGCAGATTGCGCCAGTGCCGGTCCAGGCGCAGGGAGGCGTGGGTGGCGCGCGCACCGGTGACTTCAAACAGGCGGCTGCACAGTTCCAGGCCATTGCGGGTGGCCGCGACCTTGGCGGTAGCGATGGCAATAGCCAGTTGGCCGCGCTCGTCCTCGCTCAGGTTGGGGCCTTTGGCCCAGGCCAGGTCCAGCAGGTCGGCTGCCCGTTCCACCAGCAGTCGCACACCTTCCAGTGCGACCCAGAAATCGCCGTAATGGCTGAGTATGTAAGGGTCCTGGCGCACATCCTGGGCAGTGGATTTGTGCCAGGGACGGGTTTCGGTGAGGGTGTAGTTGCGGGCTTCCTCGAAAGCGCCTTCGGCAATGCCGAGGAACATGTGGGTGAACGTCAATTGGGCGATCAACGGGCGTAGGCAGGCGAATGGCGTGCTCAGGGGGCCGGGGTCCAGCAGCAATTCTGACTCTTCCACGCGCACCCGTTCGAAGCTGGCGCTGCCGCTGTCGGTCTGGCGCTGGCCGATACTGTTCCAGTCGTTGTGCACGGTGATGCCGCTGCGCCCGCTGGGGATGGCGGCGATCAGCAGCTTGCCTCCGGCGTTTTCATCAACTGCCGAGGCGATCAGCATTTGTGAATCGCTGGCGCCGGAGCAGAAGCTTTTCTTGCCGGAGAACTCACGCCAGCCGCCGAAGTCCTTGACCACGGTGCGGGTGTCCAACGGGTTGAGGGCATTGCCCCAGAACCAGTTTTTGCGGGCGGTCTGTTCGAACCAGGGTTGCCATTGTTCCGGGCGGGAAAACAGCCGCACGGTGGCCAGCATCAGGTGATGAAAACCGAAAACGTGAGCGATGGAGCTGTCGATCTTGGCGAATTCGCGCACGATTTCGAGGGTTTCGCTCCAGCGCGCGCCAAGGCCGCCGTATTGTGTTGGAATGCTCAGGGCCAGCAGGCCGCTGTTGCGCAAGGCGTCACGCTCGGCCTTGGGGGTGCCGCCGCGCTCGTCGCGCTCGACGGCGGTCAGGGCAAATTCGGCGGCCAGCAGTCTGGCGGTCTGCAAGGGTGACGGCAGGACGCTGTGGGGTTTGGCTGTCACGCGGGGGTTCCTCTTGGTAAGGCTTTCTGTAGGAGCGAGGGGGACGCCTAGTTCCTACAGTTAAAAGCTGATCAGGCCTTGGTCGGCAGCACGTCGTTGGCAATCATTTCGCCAAACGGTCCGGTGAGGTTGGTGATGCCGCGCCCGGCCAGGCTGGCGTAGGGCTCCGGCAGCCGCGGGAACACCAGCTCGGCGAAACGGTAGGCCTCTTCCAGATGGGGGTAGCCGGAGAAAATGAAGCTTTCGATCCCCAGGTCGGCGTATTCCTTGATCCGTTCAGCCACCTGCTGCGGGTTGCCCACCAGGGCCGTACCGGCTCCGCCCCTTACCAGGCCTACACCGGCCCACAGGTTGGGGGCGATTTCCAGGTTGTCGCGACGTCCGTCGTGCAGGGCGGCCATGCGCCGCTGGCCTTCGGAGTCGAAGCGCGAAAAGGATTTTTGCGCGGCGGCGATGGTTTCATCGCTGATGTGTTCGATCAGTTTGGCGGCGGCTTTCCAGGCGTCTTCTTCGGTTTCGCGCACGATCACATGCAAGCGAATGCCGAACTTGACCGTACGCCCGTGGCGGGCTGCGCGTTCACGTACATCGGCGAGCTTTTCGGCGACGGCGGCCGGTGGTTCGCCCCAGGTCAGGTACACGTCCACCTGTTCGGCAGCGAGGTCGTGGGCGGCGTCGGAAGAACCGCCGAAGTACAGGGGTGGATAGGGTTTTTGCACCGGCGGATAGAGGGCCTTGGCGTTCTGGACCCGTAGGTGTTTGCCTTCGAAGTCCACGGATTCGCCCTGCAACACGCGACGCCAGATCCTGAGGAACTCGTCGGTCACTTCATAGCGTTCGCTGTGATCGAGGAAGCTGCCGTCGCCACGGTTTTCGTCAGGATCGCCGCCGGTCACTACGTTGATCAATAGGCGGCCATTGGAGAGGCGATCGAGGGTTGCGGCCATACGCGCGGAAACGGTGGGCGAGATGATTCCCGGACGAATCGCCACCAGGTAGCGCAGGCGCTCGGTAAAGGGCACCAGCGCCGAGGCGATCACCCAGGAGTCTTCGCAGGAGCGGCCGGTGGGTATCAGTACGCCGTGGTAACCGAGATTGTCGGCGGCCTGGGCCACTTGTTTCAGATAATTGAGGGTGACCGGGCGGGCGCCTTGGGTGGTGCCCAGGTAATGACCGTCGCCGTGTGTGGGAAGAAACCAGAAAACATCCATGACAAATCCTTAAGCGATTTTCAGCAAAGCGGTGGGGTGCGCGCCAAACAACGGCGCCGCGACGATCAGCAGGTCGACCTGTTCGATCAGATGGCTCTCGATCAGCAGTTGGGTGGCCAGTTCGGCCAGCAGCGCTTGGGTCAGCACTCGCGTGCGAGAGGGGCGCCAGGTACCGCCGGAGAGGGCAACGACATTCAGGGGACGCGACATGGACAGTTCCTTTTTCAACAGTGGCTCAGTGCGATGAGTGAGTGAAAGAGGTGGAGCAAGAGCTGTACCAATCGGCGAAGTCGCTGATTGACGGGGGCTCTGGGCTACCTGTTGAACCGTGGAGATGTTGTCTGGCTGCTGTTTTGTTGAATGACTGTTGCCTGGCCAACAGTTGCTCGGGTAACAGTTGACGAGGCGAGGGGACATTTATAGAGGGTTGTATTTATTCCGTAAATGAAAGTATTTCTATATTTATAGATCATAAAGGAATATAAGAAGTTGGCTCTCGCAGGTGCTGCCAAAGCCGATAGCAACTATCACGGGGGATGATTTTTCACGGTGCGTGGCCGGGAGTAGCCTGTGTCCATTGTCTACCGCCCGATTCGCAGGACCTTCGCCATGAACCGTTTTCTCGCCACTTTCTTGTTGCTCATCTGCTCCGTTCTTGCCGGTTGCGCGACTCATTCCACGCCCGAGCTGCGACCTTATTCAGCCGAAGAGAGCAAGCAATTGGCGATGGAGGCGCTGAATCGCCGGGGTTTGTCGTTTGACGAATACCAACAGAAGAAAGCCGAACTGACTGCCCAGCCACAGAAGCCGTTTGGCTTTGATCGTCAGGGAGAAATGAACGCCGAACGCAGAGTGATGTTGCAGGGTCGTCCCAGCTGAATTTGCAGCTTGGCCCACAGAGCCCGAGGTTTCGTTCAGAAGCTTCGGGCTTTTTGTTTTCCATCCCTTTCGCCGAGCCTGTTAAGCTGGATTTCAGGAGCGTTCCTACGCACTTTTAAATAAAGTGGTCTTTCTTTAACGGCATCCGATCAGGTAAACCTGACGATCTGTGTTCTGATCGCTGCCCCTGGGACGCTGAATCTCGGGAACATGCTCTGCGAGTCCTTTAACGTCATGAATAAACGTCCTCTGTATTTCGATTACGCCGCCACCACCCCGGTGGATGAGCGAGTCATCCAGGTCATGGTCGAGTGCCTGGGTTACAACGCCAATTTCGGCAACCCTGCGTCCAGTTCCCATGCGTTTGGCCAACAGGCCCGGCAAACGGTTGAGCAGGCGCGGCGCCAGGTAGCCGAATTGGTCGGCGCCCAGGCTGAGCAGATTGTCTGGACCTCCGGTGCCACTGAGTCCAACAACCTCGCGCTCAAGGGCGTGGCCCAGGCGCGGGGTGTGGCCGGTGGGCACATCATTACCAGCCAGATCGAACACAAGGCGACCCTCGACACCGCACGTCAGTTGCAGGAAGCCGGCATCGCAGTCACCTACCTGGTGCCGGATGCCGAAGGCTTGATCAGTGTTGAAGCGGTCAGCGAAGCGCTGCGAGAAGACACCTTTCTAGTGTCGCTGATGCTGGTCAACAACGAATTGGGTACGCTCAACGATATTCCGGCCATTGGTGCGCGGGTTCGTGAGCATGGCGCGCTGTTTCATGTGGACGCGGCGCAAGGGGCGGGTAAGGTTGCCATTGACCTGGCCCAGTGGCCAGTGGACCTGATGTCGTTTTCCGCCCACAAGCTGTATGGCCCCAAAGGTATCGGCGCGCTGTATGTCGGGCCACGGGCCCAGCAAAAAGTGCTGGCGCAGATTCACGGCGGAGGGCATGAAGGCGGGCTACGCTCCGGTACGCTGGCGACCCATCAGATTGCCGGGATGGGCGCAGCCTTCGCGCTGGCGGCAGAGTCCTTTGCAGAAGACTCGACGGCGATTGTCGCCCTGCACCAGCGCCTGCTTGACCAACTGAAATCAATCGCTGGCGTGCGTTTGAATGGCAGCGTCACTCAACGTATTCCACACACCCTTAGCCTGACGTTCAGCGAAGGCGAGTTCAATTCCGCTGCGTTGAGCGCTGGTATCGCCTTTTCGGCTACCTCGGCGTGTAACTCGGCGAGCAATGCGCCGTCCTACGTGCTATTGGCCTTGGGCCATGATGCTCGCAGCGCAGGTCGCACTATTCGCCTGAGTCTTGGGCGTTTTACCACCGAGCAGGATATCGATCAGGCAGTTCAACTGATCAAGGCCGCGCTGGCCAGTGCGCCGGCCTTTTGGGCGGTTTGATCCAATCATTCGCAACCCATAACAATTATTAGTGGTTAGCAGGAGACACAATGAGTACGCAGCCTTTGACCTATGGAGCGGTTCCCCAGCGCCTGGCGCGCACCCGCGAGTTGATGAGCCGGGAGGGGATTTACGCCCTGCTGGTGCCGTCGGCCGACCCGCACCTGTCCGAATACCTGCCGGGTTACTGGCAGGGGCGCCAGTGGTTATCGGGTTTCCATGGTTCGGTGGGGACACTGATTGTTACCGCTGACTTCGCGGGTGTCTGGGCCGACAGCCGCTACTGGGAACAGGCGACCAAGGAGCTCAAGGGCAGTGGTATCGAGTTGGTGAAACTGCTGCCGGGGCAGTCCGGGCCGCTGGAATGGCTGGCCGAACAAACCCCTGAAGGCAGCGTAGTCGCGGTCGACGGTGCGGTGATGGCGGTTGCTTCGGCCCGCACATTGGGTACCAAGTTGGCGGACCGTGGCGCTCGCCTGCGTACCGATATCGACCTGTTGAGTGAAGTCTGGCAAGACCGTCCGGCCTTGCCGAATCAGCCGATCTATCAGCACTTGCCGCCGCAGGCTACGGTCAGCCGTGGCGAGAAACTTGCTGCGCTGCGGGCAAGCTTGAAGGAGAAGGGCGCCGACTGGCATTTCATCGCCACCCTGGACGACATCGCCTGGCTGTTCAACTTGCGCGGAGCTGATGTCTCGTTCAACCCGGTGTTCGTCTCCTTTGCCTTGATCGGTCAGCAGCAGGCGACACTGTTTGTTGCCTTGAGCAAAGTCGATGCCCAACTGCGCGTCGTACTGGAGCAGGATGGCGTAACCCTGCGTGACTACAGTGACGTGGCTGCAGCCTTGGGCGAGGTGCCAGCCGGTGCCAGCCTGCAAGTCGACCCGGCGCGGGTGACTGCGGGGTTGCTGGAGAACCTGGGCAGCGGCGTCAAACTGATTGAAGGGCTCAACCCGACTACCTTGGCCAAGTCCCGCAAGAGCCTGGCTGACGCCGAGCACATTCGCCAGGCCATGGAGCAGGATGGCGCGGCCTTGTGCGAATTTTTTGCCTGGCTGGACAGCGCGTTGGGTCGTGAGCGCATCACCGAGCTTACCATCGACGAACACCTGACCGCTGCCCGTACCCGCCGGCCGGGTTATGTGTCGTTGAGCTTCAACACCATTGCTGCGTTCAATGCCAATGGCGCCATGCCGCATTACCACGCCACTGAAGAAGAGCATGCGCTGATCGAAGGCGATGGCCTGCTGCTGATCGACTCAGGTGGCCAGTACCTCGGCGGCACCACCGATATTACGCGAATGGTACCAATCGGTACGCCGAGCGAAGAGCAAAAGCGCGACTGCACGCGGGTGCTAAAGGGCGTGATTGCCTTGTCTCGCGCTCAATTCCCCAAGGGCATCCTGTCACCGCTGTTGGACGCCATCGCCCGTGCGCCGATCTGGGCTGAAGGCGTGGATTACGGCCACGGCACTGGTCACGGCGTCGGTTATTTCCTCAATGTCCATGAAGGCCCGCAAGTGATCGCCTATCAGGCCGCCGCCGCGCCGCAAACCGCCATGCAGCCGGGGATGATCACTTCCATTGAACCGGGAACCTATCGGCCGGGCCGTTGGGGTGTACGCATCGAGAACCTGGTGTTGAACCGTGAAGCGGCCAAGACCGAGTTTGGCGAGTTTCTCAAGTTTGAGACCTTGACCTTGTGTCCGATCGACACACGTTGCCTGGTGCCGTCGTTGCTGACGACTGAGGAGTGCCAGTGGTTCAACGACTACCATGCACAGGTGCGTGAGCGTTTGAGCCCGTTGCTCAGTGGTGCGGCGCTGGAGTGGTTGCAGGTGCGCACGGCGGCTATTTAAGGGTTTGCAGTTCGGGGCCTGGGACAACGTTTTGGTCATCATAGTTGATGACGGCTTTGGCCCAGGCTGACTGGCGGCGGTTGGTGATCGAGCGTTAGCTCAGCGCTTCGCGGACAAAGTCGAGGCGATCCTGGCCGAAGAACAGTTGGCTGTCGACAAACATGCTGGGTGCACCGAACACGCCCCGTTGGATGGCATGTTCAGTTTTGTCCTTGAGGGCGGCTTTCACTTCATCGTCGTTGGTCAGTGCCAGCACCTTGATGGGGTCGAAGCCATGCTCGGTCAGCACTGCTGCCACTACTGCTGGATCACCCAGAGGGCGTCCATCGACCCATAGGGCTTGAAACAGGCAGTCAATAAAGTCGATGAAGCGCTCCGGTTGGTGCATCTGAATGCCTGTGACAGCGCGCATCAGTGTCAGGGTGTTAATAGGGAAGTGTGGGTTGAACTTGAGTGGGACATCGTAGCGCTTGGCGTAGCGCGCCAAGTCTTGAAGTATATAGCGCCCTTTGGCGGGGATAGTGACGGGAGATGCATTGCCGGTCGCTTTAAATACTCCCCCCAAGAGCATGGGCTGATACACCAATCGACTACCGGTTTCAGCGCACAACTTGGGAAGCTGGGTATAGGCCAGGTAGGTGGCGGGGCTGCCGAGATCAAAGAAGAATTCCAGGGTTTTATTCATGGTTTTTGGCTCGCTGCTTATTATTATGGGGGAGTGATTACCACGGCTCATTCCATGGGCGTAGATCCAGTTCGAAGGTCCAGGCGTCTCGCGGTTGACTGTGCAAGTACCAGTAGTTATCGGCAATGTGCTCGGGGTTAAGAATGCCGTCCTGATCCTTGAGGGCATACTTCTGCGGGAAGTTGTCGCGAATGAAGTCGGTGTCGATGGCGCCGTCGACCACCACATGTGCCACGTGAATGTTCAAGGGGCCAAGCTCTCGCGCCATACTTTGGGCCAAGGCTCGGATCCCATGTTTGGCACCGGCGAACGCGGCGAAGCCCGCAGCACCACGTAACCCAGCGGTGGCACCGGTAAATAGAATCGTCCCACGTTGGCGAACAGCCATCCGTTTGGCCACTTCCCGGGCATTCAGAAAACCCGAGAAGCAGGCCATTTCCCAGATCTTGAAATACTTGCGTGCGGTTTCTTCCAGAATGCTGCAGGGCACGTTGGCGCCGATATTGAAAACAAACGCTTCAATCGGGCCTAGCTCGGTTTCGATTTGCTCGATCAGGGCGACGACCTGTTCTTCCTTACGCGCGTCGCAGGCAAAACCGTGGGCTTCGCCGCCAGTCGATTGGATGCTTTCTACCAGTGGCTGCAGCTTGTCAGCGCTGCGTCGGGTGACACAGGCAACATAACCTTCGCGGGCAAAACGCTTGGCAATGGCGCCCCCCGTAGCATCTCCAGCGCCTACGACCAGTACGATTTTTTTATTATCAGTCATGACAAGTCCTTTGATAAACGATCGTTAACTAAACGAACGTTATGCTACGATTTAGTGGACGTCAAGGTTGTACATCTCCAGGGGCAGAAGCGATGCGTTATTCGGTCAGTCACAAGCAGCAGACCAGGGAAAAGCTATTGCACAGCAGCGCCGCCCTGGCCAAGAAAGAGGGGTTCGCCAGCGTCGGTGTAGATGGATTGATGAAGGCTATCGGTCTGAGTGGTGGGGCTTTCTACAGTCATTTTTCGTCGAAGGACGAGCTGTTCAGCTCGATTATCGAACGTGAGTTGAGCCATAGCCTTGAGCGTTTGAGTGTGGGGGACGTCCAGAGCCGTGAACGGTTGGATCGTTGCCTCAAGTTCTATTTGAGCATGGCTCATGTTGAACAGGCAGAATCGGGATGTGTATTGCCGAGCATGGGAGCAGAGATTGCTCGGTCGGATGTGGCGGTCCGTCAGCAGGCGCAGACATGGATTTGTCGATTGCAGGCAGACTGGGCTCGTACTCTGGAAAGCGACAGCCTGGCGTGGGCAATTCTGTCCCAGTGTGTGGGCGCCCTGGTAGTGGCAAGAATGATGGTCGACCCGCAGGTTCAGGCGCAGGTGCTTTCATCCAGCTATAAAGAGCTTAGTCAGCGAATCGCTGACAAATGAGCGTGCAAGCTGCTTATTTACAGATGACGATCATGCTTCGACTGGTGTAGCCGGCAGGGTTGAGGCCGAACGGGTAGTCCCCAGGCTCCTCCTCCGCATTGTCGCCGGACTTGGCAATGAGCTTGTAGCCTTTGGTGCCGCAGGAGTTGGCTGCGCTGGTGTAACACTGCTCCCAGGAAGATGTCAGGCCAGAGCAATTGATATGTAGCCCTTTTTTCCCCCGCTTAACTTCTGTCTTGGTGGTTGCAGCGCAACCTGCAATGGCGACCACGACTAGCAATATCAAAATTCGCTTCATTACCATCCTTAATAGCCGCTTCGCAGGGATGCCCGACGCTGGCTTTGCTCGCTCTCGATTGTCGCGTTCTTAATGTCCCTATTTGAAAATCTCCATGAGTGACACTGGGTTACATCCTAAACATGGCCTAATTGGGCGGCAAATACCAGAGCAACGTCAAATCCTGAATCAATCGGCGGGTACCAGTGGCTTTGATTCACTGCGCATGGTCAAGGTTGCGCCAACGGACGCCAGGATAATGCACGCGATGGCCAGCCATTGCCCGACGGACAAGTACTCCTGAAGGAAAAATAGGCCGGAGAGTGCACCGAAAGCAGGTTCGATGCTCATCAGCGTACCGAAGGTGCGGGCGGGCAGGCGGGTCAGAGCCACCATCTCCAGGGTGTATGGAAGCGCTGTGGAAAGAATGGCAACGCCTATGGCTATAGGAATCAATGAGGGTGTAAGCAGTGCCGTACCGGCATGGACTATTCCGATAGGTGCGACAAATAGCGCTGCGATCATGACGCCGAGAGCTGCAGTTTGGACGCCATTGTCCGCTCCCGCTTTTTGGCCAAACAGAATGTAGAGCGCCCAGCAGATGCCAGCCCCCAATGCATAAGCCGCACCTGTCAGGTCGATGCTGCTACTGGTTTCGCCAACAGGGATCAGCAGCAGGAGGCCGATGATCGCCAAGGCTATCCAGATGAAGTCGACGGCGCGTCGTGAAGCATAGATAGCTACGGCCAATGGGCCGGTGAACTCCAGCGCCACTGCGATGCCGAGGGGAACGGTCTGCAGGGACATATAGAAGAGGAAGTTCATGCCGCCCAGAGCCATGCCGTAGACGATCACCGTGCGCAGGGATTTGGCGGTGAGCTTGGCGCGCCAGGGACGCAGTATGAGCAGCATGATCACGCTGGCAAAAACCAGGCGCAGCGTCGTGGTGCCCTGGGCGCCGATTATTGGGAACATGCTTTTGGCCAGCGAGGCACCTGATTGAATGGAGGCCATGGCGATAAGTAGCAGGCCGACCGGGAATAATGTCGAAGTCAGGCTGCGGGGGGAGGTGTTCATGGAGGTGTTCGTCCAGGGTCGTATTAAAGAAGCAGGGCCGACTATGATGCTCAACTGCTCCGCATTGAGCAATATATTGCTCAATGTATTCGTTTTCTTCTCTATATATAGAGAAGCGTGTTGATATTCGGGTGTTTCGATAGAAAACTCAAATTAGAGGTTGACGGCAGATTCTGGAAGTCTATAATTCGCCCCACTTCCGGCGCAGTCGAAACGGAAAACTCCTTGGTAAACAAAGAGTTATGTAGGTTTCGATA
>NZ_JBUZRD010000013.1:0-99126 GCF_055407145.1 Pseudomonas sp. c313
GCTGCCAGCGGCGTGGCTCAACGTCGCGGTGTAAGTAACCTGGCCGCCTTCGCTGACTTCGCCGGAGGCGGTCAGTTTGATGGTCGACGGAGTTTCAGTATCGATAACGGTGGTGCCAGCCGGCTTGTCGCTGACGGTAAGTTTTTCGTACTTCTCGCCGCCGCTGACCACTTCGCTAATGGTGTTAGAGATCGCGGGATTGACGTAAACGTCTGCCGGGACGGTGATGGTTGCGGTGCCCGACGAAGCGTTGTTGGCGATGGTGATGGTTTCGCCATTGGCCAGTTTTACGACCAGGGCGGAGCCGAGGTTGAGGACTGGGTTGCCGTCCTTACCAACGAGGCTCGCGGTGTAAACAATCTCGCCGCCTTCATTGATGCTCGGGGTGGCGTGGAGCGAAACAGTGACTTCATCAATGGTGTCTTTGACGAGGGTATCGGCAGCGCCGCCGACAATTTCCAGCTTCTCAAAGCTACCGCCGACGATGCCGTCGGGCTTGATGGTGGCCGAGACGGTGCTTTCATCTTTGAAGACGTCATCAGTTGGAGCGTCGAATTTCGTTTCGCCCGAGAACTTGCCCTGAGCGATTTCAATCACGGCCCCGTTGCTGAGGGTGACGGTCATGTTGCTGCCGGCTGCGTGGCTCAGCGTCGCGGTGTAAGTAACCTGGCTGCCTTCGTTAACTTCGCCCGATGCAGTCAACTTGATGGTCGTAGTATCCAGCGAGTCGACGATCTTGGTCTCAACCGGCGCAGTATTAGGCGTCAGCTGTTCAAAATTGCCGCCGGTGGTGGACTTGATGAAGTCGGTGACGGTGCTGCCATTGTTGTAAACATCGTTGACCGGCGTATCGACCACGACAAAACCGCTGGTTTCCCCGGCTTCGATGGTGATCACCGCGCCGCTATTGAGCGTCACGGTGACGGCGGTGTCGGCAGGGTTGGTCAGTGTGGCGGTGTAGGTGATCTTACCGCCTTCAACAATCGACCCTTCAGCGTTCAGCGTCAGGTCGGTGTTGTCCAGGGAGTCGACGATCTTGGTCTCAACCGGCGTAGTATTAGGCGTCAGCTGTTCAAAATTGCCGCCGGTGGTGGACTTGATGAAGTCGGTGACGGTGCTGCCATTGTTGTAAACATCGTTGACCGGCGTATCGACCACGACAAAACCGTTGGTTTTCCCGGCTTCGATGGTGATCACCGCGCCGCTATTGAGCGTCACGGTGACGGCGGTGTCGGCAGGGTTGGTCAGTGTGGCGGTGTAGGTGATCTTACCGCCTTCAACAATCGACCCTTCAGCGTTCAGCGTCAGGTCGGTGTTGTCCAGGGAGTCGACGATCTTGGTCTCAACCGGCGCAGTATTAGGCGTCAGCTGTTCAAAATTGCCGCCGGTGGTGGACTTGATGAAGTCGGTGACGGTGCTGCCATTGTTGTAAACATCGTTGACCGGCGTATCGACCACGACAAAACCGCTGGTTTTCCCGGCTTCGATGGTGATCACCGCGCCGCTATTGAGCGTCACGGTGACGGCGGTGTCGGCAGGGTTGGTCAGTGTGGCGGTGTAGGTGATCTTGCCGCCTTCAACAATCGACCCTTCAGCGTTCAGCGTCAGGCCGGTGTTGTCCAGCGAGTCGACAATCTTCGTCTCAGCCGGCGCAGTATTGGGCACCAGGCTCTCAAAATTCCCACCCGTCGTCCCAGTAATCGTGGTGCTGACTGTACTGCCATTGTTGTAAACGTCATTGGCCGGGGTATCGACCACCACTGTGCCGGTGGACTTGCCCGCTTCAATGGTAATTACCGAGCCATTGCTCAAGGTGACGGTCACCGGCGTTTGCGCCGGGTTGGTCAGCGTCGCGGTGTAAGTGATCTGGCCGCCTTCGGTCACGCTCTCGCCCGCCGTCAGCGTGACGGTGGTGGTGTCGATGGTGTCGGTGATCTGGGTCACGGCCGGCGCCGGGTTGATGGTCAGCTCCAGGTTGGTGCCGCCAGTGGTGCCGGTAACGGTGACGCTGATCTGGCTTGGATCGATATAAGGGCTGTCATTCGGCGCCATGGGCACGTTGACGGTGCCGGTCAACTGGCCAGCCGGGATGGTGATCACCGAGCCGTTGGACAGGGTGATGCTCAGGTCGCTGGTGGGCGCTTGGGTCACGGTGGCGGTATAGGTCAGCACGCCGCCAGCTTCGGTGATGGTCGGCGTGGCACCCAGGGTAAGGGTCGATGGTACGGGCGCGGCTGGGCCCGCTTGGTCAGCGTTGGTGGTCGGTTGCGCGGCGAGGCGTTCGGTCAATGGGGCCGTGGTAACGGCCAGGCCGGCAGTCGGGAAACCAATCGTTGGGTCAACGCGGCCTGCGGTTGCATCCAGCACCACGAAGCTGTGACCACCACCCGCGGCGCCCGTACCGGCAGCGGTTGGGCCCGCAGCGGTGGCTTCCAGCTCGGTGGTCGGGTCGGCGCCGGCGGCGATGGCTTGCTGCAGTTCGGCAACCGACGGTGCGGCTTGCGCGGTGGCCTCGGCCAGGTCGGTGCTGGAGTCGGGGGCGTCGGCGCTCCACTGGGTGTCGCGGCCCAGGTCCAGGGTCCGGCCGTCGGCCAGTTCCAGACTCACGGCGCCGGAGAGACCGGTGTCTATCTGGTCACCGACGAACAGACGATCACCTTCAACGAGAACACGTCTGACCCCTTCCGGAGAAATGACGAACACTTGGCCAACAATGCTTTTGACGATGGCAACAACGCTGCTCATTGAAGAGTTCTCCGGCGATCCGTTCGGGTGACTTCCATAGTCCTGACAATCATTTAGATGCCAGTTTGGAGGTGCTTAAGTTTTGACAGACTGATCGTCAATAATTTGGCTGTAATTTTTTAGAAATTAACTTTATGCCAAACTATTGACCTTGTGGGCTCCATCCTAAACAATCGCCCCACTAATGTCACATTGATATTTACGTGGCGAATCGTCCTACGGTGTGTGATCCAGTTCCGCTTTTGAACTTTCCGACGCACGGTCATTACGGTTGCCATTTTCCGACGCAGCGACATGAGTCGCTGTGATTTGAGACAAGAAGTCCTGGGGAATTTTTTAATGCGTTTGCAACTGCTCAAGGCTATACCGTTCGTCCTCGCCGCCAGCTTCGTACAAGCACAAACATTGCCCCAGGCCATGCAGCAAGCGCTGGATGTGCATCCGGAGATCCAGGCGGGCGTCAACAGCCGCCTGTCTGCCGACTACCAGTTGCGAGCCGCCCAGGGTGGTTATTTGCCGCGCGTCGATCTGAACGCCGGGTACGGTCGGGAAGGCACCGACAGCTCGTCCACCCGAACCAATAGCAGCAACCACTGGGACACGCTCAATCGCAGTGAATCCAGCCTGCGCCTGCAGCAAATGATTTTTGACGGTTTTGCTACTTCCAGCGAAGTAGGGCGTCAACAAGCCAACGTTAACTCCCGCGCGTACTCCCTGCTCGGCACCTCCGAGCGCACTGGATTGACAGTGGCCCAGGTTTACCTCGACGTGCTGACCCGCCGTGAATTTGTGCGCCTGGCCGAAGACAACCTGCGCAACCACGAACGCATCTACGACCAGATCAAGCTGCGCACCCAGCGTGGCGTAGGCAGCGGTGCCGACCTTGACCAGGCCGAAGCCCGTCTGGCCCAGGCCCGCAACAATGTGATCACCGAACAGACCAACCTGGCCGATGCCCAAACCAACTACCTCAGCGCCGTTGGCCAGATGCCGGACCAGTTGGAGCGTCCTGCCCCATTCATGGCACTGCTGCCCGTCGACTTGAATGAAGCGCGCCGCCAGATGCTCGACAACAGCCCGATCCTGCGCTCTGCCGAATCCGATATCGTCGCCGCCGAAAAGCAGTACGAAGCGGCCAAGTCGTCCTTCTACCCGCGTTTTGATGCCGAGCTTGGCACCAACGCCGATAACAACATCGACGGCGACGCCAGCCACAACAATGGCTGGGAAGCCATGGTACGTATGCGTTTCAACCTGTTCGCCGGTGGCAGCAACAAGGCCGACCTGCAATCCAAGTCCTACCAGTCCAACCAGGCCCTGGATATCCGCAACAACGCCTTGCGCCAGCTGAACGAAGAGTTGGGCCTGGCCTGGAACGCCCTGAACAACGCCAATGCCCAGGTGCCGATCGCCCAGCAATATGTCGACCACAGCAACAACGTGCGTAGCGCCTATCAGAAGCAATTCAGCCTCGGCGAGCGGACCCTGCTGGATTTGCTCGACAGCGAGAACGAGCTGTTCACTGCCTCCCGGCGCCTCGAAGAGATAAAAAACGTTCAGTTATTTACTCAGTACCGAATCAAGGCGACCATGGGCGAGTTGCTCAAGAGCCAGGGAGTGGTCGCACCGATGGCCTCCGTCGTACAAAACGATGTGAAGCCGAAGGTTCAACTGCCTGGGATGAATTGAGTAAAAACTCATTGTCCAATTGTTAGTTGAGAGTGTTCGCGTGGAATCAGAAGTCAGTCGAGTTCATCTCAGTCATGATCCACGCGCACTGCACGACGACCCGTTACTCGACGGTTTATTGACGCTCTGTGCCCTGCACCAGAAGCCGGCCAGCGCGGCGATGCTCACCACCGGCCTGCCGCTGCCCGCGCAACGCCTGAGCGCTGATCTGCTGGCTCGTGCCGCCGCACGTGCCGGGTTGCAGGGGCGTTTGCTGCAACGCAAGCTCGAACAGATCCCCACCATTGCCCTGCCGGCGCTGCTGTTGCTCAAGGACGGTCGTAGCACCGTGCTGGTCGGCTGGCAAGGCGAGGACGAAGCGCGGATCCTGCTCAGCGAAAGCGACGGCGGTGAAGTGATCATCAAGCGCGAGCAGCTCGCCGATGACTACACCGGCAAAGTGTTCTTCGCCCAGCCCCAGCACAAATTCGACGTCAACCACGGCACCCTGATTCCCCGTGCCCGCTCGTGGTTTCGCGACACCCTGAAGCGTTCGCGCTGGCTCTACACCGACGCCATCGCCGCCAGTTTCCTGATCAACATCATCGCCATGGCCGCGCCGCTCTTTGTGATGAACGTCTACGACCGCGTGGTGCCGAATCAGGCCACGGCGACCCTGTGGGTGCTGGCCATCGGCATCGGCGGCGCCTACTTGTTCGACTTGATCCTCAAGAGCCTGCGCAGCTTGTGCCTGGACCTGGCGGGGAAAAAGACCGACCTGATCATCTCGGCCACGCTATTCGAGCGCATTGTCGGCATGTCCATGAAGTACCGCCCGGCGCGGGTCGGCAGCTTTGCCCAGAACATCCACGAATTTCAGAGCCTGCGTGATTTTCTCGCGTCTCTGACCCTCACCAGCCTGATAGACCTGCCGTTCACCCTGCTGATCTTCCTGGTGATTGCCATCCTCGGTGGGCACCTGGTGTGGGTTCCGGTGCTGGCGTTCCCGATTGCCCTGGGGATCGGCTACGCCCTGCAAAAACCCCTGGTGGCGACCATGGAACGAACCATGGCCCTGGCCGCCGAGCGCCAGTCGAGCCTGATCGAAACCCTCGCCGGGCTGGACGCGGTCAAGGTTAACAACGCCGAAAGCGAACGCCAGTACCAGTGGGAACAGACCATTGGCACCCTCAGCCGTCTTGAGCTGCGGGTGAAGTTGCTGTCGGGCCTGTCGATGAACATGACCCTGCTGATCCAGCAACTGGCTGGCGTCATCATGATCGTCTTCGGCGTGTACCAGATCATTGACGGCAACCTCAGCATGGGCGGCTTGATCGCCTGCTACATGCTCAGCGGCCGCGCCCTGAGCCCGCTGGCCTCGCTGTCGGGCCTGCTGACCCGTTACCAGCAAGCCAAGGTTACTATGACCTCGGTGGACCAGATGATGGAGTTGCCCCAAGAGCGCAATTTCGAAGAACGCCCTATGAGCCGCCGCACCCTGCAAGGCGCCATCGAGTGCCGTGGCCTGAACTTCACCTACCCGAACCAACAGAACGCTGCGCTGAAGAACATCAACCTGGTGATCAAGCCCGGCGAGAAAATCGGCATCATCGGCCGCAGCGGCTCGGGTAAAAGCTCCCTGGCCAAACTGCTGGTGGGCCTCTATCAACCGGATTCCGGTGCACTGCTGGTGGACGGCGTGGACATCCGCCAGATCGACGTCAGTGAATTGCGCCACAACATCGGCTATGTACCGCAAGATATCCAACTGCTGGCCGGTACCCTGCGTGACAACCTGGTCTCCGGTGCCCGCTACGTCGAAGACGAGGTAGTCCTGCAAGCCGCCGAGCTTGCCGGTGTGCATGAGTTTGCCAGCCTGCACCCCCAGGGCTATGAGCTGCAAGTCGGCGAACGTGGGCAGAACCTGTCTGGCGGCCAGCGGCAAAACGTCGCCCTGGCTCGCGCCCTGCTGCTCAACCCGCCTATCCTGCTGCTCGACGAACCGACCAGCGCCATGGACAACACTGGTGAAGAACGCTTGAAACAACGCCTGCAAGCTGTGGTGGCAAACAAGACGGTGGTGCTGGTCACGCACCGTGCCTCGCTGCTGTCCCTGGTGGACCGCCTGCTGGTGGTCGACCGTGGGCAGATCCTCGCGGACGGCCCGAAAGCCGTGGTCATGGAAGCGTTGAAGAAGGGGCAAATCAGTGTCGCTTAACTCTATCAAAGCTTCGATCGGCAGCTATTTTAAAGGCTCCGAATCTCTTCATGATCAACCGCTGCCCGAGGTCAACAAGGCGTTGATCGAAGATGCGCCGCGGGTCATCCGCCTGACCATCTGGGCGATCATCGCGTTCTTCGTGTTCCTGATGACCTGGGCGTATTTCTCCAGCATCGACGAAGTAACCCGTGGCGACGGCAAGGCCATTCCGTCCTCCAAGCTGCAGAAAATCCAGAACCTGGAAGGCGGTATTGTCGCCGAGTTGTACGTGCATGAAGGCCAGATCGTTGAAGCCGGTGCTCCGCTGATTCGCCTGGATGACACCCGCTTTGCCTCCAACGCCGGTGAAACCGAAGCCCAGCGGCTGTCCATGGTGCTGCGAGTCGAGCGCTTGAGCGCCCAGGTGGATGATCGTCCGCTCAATATCACTGACGACGTGCTCAAGGCTGCGCCAAGCCAGGCGGCCAACGAACGCTCCTTGTACGAGAGCCGTCGCCAGCAGCTCAAGGATGAGATCGGCGGCTTGCAGGAGCAATTGGTGCAGCGCCAACAGGAACTGCGCGAGTTCAGCTCCAAGCAAGGTCAGTACCGCAACCAGTTGAGCCTGCAACGCCAGGAAATCAACATGTCCGAGCCGCTGGTGGCCCAGGGCGCGGTATCGCCGGTGGAAGTGCTGCGCCTCAAGCGCGCCGAGATGGAAACCCGTGGGCAACTGGACGCCACTACCCTGGCCATTCCCCGCGCCGAATCGGCGATCAAGGAAGTGCAGCGCAAAATCGACGAGACCCGCGGCAAATTCCGCAGTGAAGCCCTGACCCAACTCAACGAAGCCCGCACCGAACTGAACAAGGCCGAGTCCACCGGCAAGGCCTTGGAAGATCGGGTCAGCCGCACCCTGGTGACCTCGCCGGTACGCGGCATCGTCAAGCAGCTGCTGGTCAACACCGTTGGCGGCGTGATTCAGCCAGGCAGCGACATGGTGGAAATCGTGCCGCTCAACGACACCCTGCTGGTGGAAGCCAAGATCCGCCCCCAAGACATCGCCTTCCTGCATCCGGGGCAGGAGGCGATCGTCAAGTTCACCGCCTATGACTACACCATCTACGGCGGCCTCAAGGCCAAGCTGGAACGCATCGGCGCCGACACAATCACCGATGAAGACAAGAAAAACACTTACTACATGATCACCCTGCGCACCGACCGCAGCCACCTGGGCACCGATGAGAAGCCGCTGCTGATCATCCCCGGCATGGTCGCCTCGGTGGACATCATCACTGGCAAGAAAAGCATCCTCAGCTACCTGCTCAAGCCCATCATCCGGGCGCGGGCAGAGGCGTTGCACGAGCGCTAATCCGTAGCAGTTGTCGAGCGCCAGCGAGGCTACGTCGGCCGCACTCAAGCCTGGCCTCGGCACGGAGTCGCACCTGTCGCCGCCTCGCTAAAGCTCGGCGGCTGCTACGAAAGTGGAGAGGGCCGCACCCCGTCGGCCCTCTGAAGCTGCGGCCCAAAAGCCATATAGATATTCGCTAACGGTATTTAAACTGCGGTTCTTATATCTATAAAGTCACTCTCCTGATCGCTCGGGAGTGAACCCATGCCTGCAACCTCCGCTGTTCCAACCACCACCCAAACTTTCGACATCCGCCCATTCCCCGGCAGCGTCGGCGTCGAGGTGATTGGCCTGGACCTTTCCCGCCCGGTCAACGACCAGGACTTCGCCCGCATTCACCGCGCGCACCTGGACCACCACGTCGTGGTCTTTCGCGACCAACGCATCACCCCCGAACAACAGATCGCCTTCAGCCGCCGCTTTGGCGTGCTGCAGATCCACGTGCTCAAACAGTTCCTGCTGGCCAACCACCCGCAAATCCTTATCGTCTCCAACATCATCGAGAACGGCCAATCCATCGGCCTGGGAGACGCCGGCAAGTTCTGGCATTCGGACCTTTCCTATAAGGAACTGCCGAGCCTGGGCTCGATGCTCCACGCCCAGGAGCTGCCGTCCGAAGGCGGCGACACCCTGTTCGCCGATATGCACAAAGCCTGGGAGCAACTGCCCGAGCACTTGCGCCAGGCCATCGAAGGCCGCAGCGCCGCCCACTCCTACACCGCGCGCTACAGCGAAACCAAATTCGAAGGCAACTGGCGCCCGACGCTAACCCCCGAGCAACTGGCCCAGGTCGCCGAAGTGGTACACCCCATCGTGCGCACCCACCCGGAAAACGGCCGCAAGGCGCTGTTCGTCAGTGAAGGCTTCACCACCCGCATCGTCGGCCTGCCGGAGGACGAAAGCCGCGACCTGCTGGCCCAGCTCTACGCCCACAGCGTGCTGCCGGAAAACATCTACCGCCATCAATGGCAGCCCCACGACCTGGTGTTCTGGGACAACCGCTCGCTGGTCCACCTGGCCGCCGGTTGCCCCAGCTACCTGCGCCGCAAGCTGTACCGCACCACCATCCAGGGCGACGCGCCTTTCTGATTCGGAGCAGCACCATGTTCAAGAAAACTCCATTCGCACGACTGGCCGCAACACTTGGCCTAAGCGTCAGCCTTCTGGCTGGCAGCCTGATCGCACCGGCCGCAGCCCAGGCGGAAGGCGAAATTCGCATCGCTGAACAGTTCGGCATCGTCTACCTGTTGCTCAACGTGGTGCGCGACCAGAACCTGATCGAGAAATACGGCAAGCAAGAGGGCATCGACATCAAGGTCGACTGGACCCAACTGTCCGGTGGCGCGGCGGTCAATGACGCGTTGCTCTCCGGCTCCATTGATATTGCCGGCGCCGGTGTCGGCCCGCTGCTGACCATCTGGGACCGCACCCACGGCAAGCAGAACGTCAAGGCTGTCGCCTCCCTGGGCAACTTTCCTTACTACCTGGTGAGCAACAACCCCAAGGTTAAGACCATCGCTGACTTCACCGAGAAAGACCGCATCGCCGTGCCTGCCGTCGGCGTTTCCGTACAGTCGCGCTTCCTGCAATACGCCGCGGCCAAGCAATGGGGCGACAAGGAATTCGATCGCCTGGACAAGTACACCGTCGCCGTTCCGCACCCGGATGCCACCGCTGCACTGATCGCCGGCGGCACTGAGCTGACCGGGCACTTCTCCAACCCGCCGTTCCAGGATCAGGCGCTGACCAATCCCAACGTCCATGTGGTGCTCAACACCTATGACCTGCTGGGCCCGAACTCACCGACGGTGCTGTTTACCACCGAGAAATTTCGCAACGACAACCCGAAAACCTACAAGGCCTTCGTCGAGGCATTGACCGAAGCCGCGCAGTTTGCCCAGAACGATAAAGGTGCTGCCGCCGACACCTACATCCGCGTGACCAAGGCCAAGATCGACCGTGTTGCGCTGCTGAAAATCATTGATAACCCGCAATTTGAATTCAGCGTTACGCCGAAAAACACCTACCCGCTGGCCGAGTTCCTCTACCGCGTCGGCGCCATCAAAAACAAACCCGAATCGTGGAAGGATTACTTCTTTCAAGATGCCAAACCGTTGCAAGGGAGCTGAGATGAACGCGCCCTTGCAAGGCCACACGGCCAGCAACCTGCAGACCCCTTCCGCGCTGCTGTCGGTGGACCATGTCAGCCTTGAATACCGCACGCCTGAACGAGTGGTGCGGGCCACGCATCAGGTCAGTTTTGAGATCGATCCGGCCGACCGCTTTGTGCTGCTGGGGCCTTCGGGCTGTGGCAAATCCACGTTGCTCAAGGCCGTCGCCGGGTTTATAAAACCCTGTGAAGGCGAGATCCGCTTGTTGGGGCAAAAGGTCGACCAGCCGGGCCCGGACCGTATCGTGGTGTTCCAGGAATTCGACCAACTACCACCGTGGAAAACCGTCAAACAGAACGTCATGTTCCCACTGCTCGCCTCCAAAACCCTCAAGCGCCGCGAAGCCGAGGAGCGGGCGCTGTACTACCTGGAAAAAGTCGGCCTGACGGCCTTTGCCGATGCCTATCCGCACACGCTGTCCGGCGGCATGAAAGCGCGTGTGGCGATTGCCCGAGCCTTGGCCATGCAGCCGAAAATCCTGCTGATGGATGAGCCCTTCGCTGCCCTCGACGCTTTGACCCGGCGCAAGATGCAGGAGGAGTTGCTGCTGCTCTGGGAAGAGGTGCGCTTCACTTTGCTGTTCGTCACCCACTCCATTGAAGAAGCGCTGGTGGTGGGCAATCGCATCCTGTTGCTGTCGCCTCATCCGGGACGGGTTCGCGCGGAAATCCACAGCCATCAATATGACCTGAAGAGCCTTGGCGGTGTGGAGTTCCAGGCCTCGGCGCGGCGCATTCATCGGCTGTTGTTTGATGAAGTGCCTGAAGCCGAACGTGAGTTGGGTTTCGCCGATATCCGCATCGCTTATTGAAGGGTTGCACCTTGAAGGATTACAGCATGCGCCAGGAATATGAAGTCACCCTCCAACCGCTGCTCAGCGTCCCCTTGGAACGCGAGCTGCCTCTGCGTCAGCGGCTGTGGCAACAAGGCTGGCTGCGCAAAAGCCTGATCCTGATCGTGCTCGCCATCCTCTGGGAAGCGGCAGCTCGTTATCAGAACAACGATTTGCTGCTGCCGAGTTTTTTGCAGACCTTCCACGCGTTCTACGACGGCATTGCCAGCGGCGAGTTGCTGGGCAAGGTCAGCATTTCCCTGGTGGTGCTGCTCAAGGGCTATCTGATCGGCATCGTGCTGGCATTCGCCCTGACCACCTTGGCGGTATCGACCCAATTGGGCCGCGACCTGTTGAGCACCCTGACCTCGATGTTCAACCCGTTGCCGGCGATTGCGTTGTTGCCGCTGGCGTTGTTGTGGTTTGGCCTGGGGCAGAACAGCCTGATTTTCGTGCTGGTGCATTCGGTGCTGTGGGCATTGGCGCTTAACACTTACTCGGGGTTTCTCGGCGTCTCGGAAACCCTGCGCATGGCTGGGCGCAACTATGGTCTCAAGGGCATGCGCTTTGTGCTGTTCATCCTGATTCCGGCGGCGTTGCCGTCGATCCTCGCTGGGTTGAAAATCGGCTGGGCGTTTGCCTGGCGTACGCTGATCGCCGCCGAACTGGTATTCGGCGCCACCAGCGGCAAGGGTGGCCTGGGCTGGTACATCTTCCAGAACCGCAATGAGCTGTACACCGACAAGGTTTTTGCCGGGCTGGCAGTGGTGATCCTCATCGGGCTGCTGGTGGAAAACCTGGTGTTTGACACCCTGGAGCGGGTCACCGTGAAACGTTGGGGTATGCAGCGCTAATCACCTGCTACTCCCTGTAGGAGCGAGCTTGCTCGCGAAAAATGCCCAGGCAACGCGTTCCTTCAGGATGCCCGCGTTATCGTTAACACTCTTCGCGAGCAAGCTCGCTCCTACAGAGAAGCCTGCTACGATTGCGCCAAGTTCACTCCCCACTGATCACGAGTGCTTGGCATGCAACTACCGGACATGAACCTGTTGGTGGCCCTCGACGCGTTGCTCGACGAGGGCAGTGTGGTGGGCGCTGCGCGGCGGATGAATCTGAGCCCGGCGGCGATGAGCCGCACCCTGACGCGAATCCGCGAAGCGGTGGGCGACCCGATCCTGGTGCGTGCCGGTCGCGGCCTGGTGCCGACCCCCAAGGCCCTGGAGTTGCAGGACCAGGTGCGCAGCGTGGTGGAGCAAGCGGCGCTGCTGTTTCGCTCAGCCGATCAGGTGGACTTGAGTACCCTGCGGCGGCGGTTCAGCGTGCGGGCCAATGACTTTTTTGTCGGGGTCTATGGCGGTCGTTTGTTCGACACCATGGAGCGCATGGCGCCGCTGTGTGAGCTGCGCTTCGTGCCCGAAGGCGACAGCGATGATGAAGCGCTACGAGAAGGGCGGCTGGACCTGCGGGTTGGTAACACCATGCCGATCACGCCTGAGGTGAAGGTGCAAAACCTGTTTTCCACCACCTTCGTCGGCCTGGCACGCATCGGCCATCCGCTGTTCGATGGGGAAATCACCGCCGCGCGGTTTGCCAGTTACTCCCATATCAGCATCTCCCGCCGTGGCATCGCCCGTGGGCCGATTGACACCGCCCTCAATGCCCAGGGCCTGGAGCGCCGGGTGGCGATGATCGCGCCGGGGTTTCACGGTGCGATGTTCATGCTGCCCGATTCTGACCTGATCCTGCCGGTGCCCAAGGAAGCGCTGTACAGCGTCAATCGCCTGAATCTGCCGCTGCGCGCCTTCACCTTGCCTATCTCCCTACCGACCCTGGTGTTGACCCAGGCCTGGCATCCACGTTTCGACAAGGACCCAGCGCATAAATGGCTGCGCGAGACCATGCGCGAGTGCTGCGAAGCGACATGGCGCGAAGCCCAACCCACCTGATTCCCTGTAGGAGCAAGCTCGCTCCTATAGGTGAATAGTTGCGTCTGGCGCACTTATAACCTTCAGATAAGTCAGTTTTCGTCATGCCAATACCTTATTAAACTTCTCGGGTATTTCTAATTCCGAGTTGTATCTTCATGACCTCCCTCGCTGCCCCCGCCCCCCAGGCTGCAGCCAAGCCGACATCCATCAGCCCACCCATCTTCGGCCCGCGAATCATTATCGGCCTGGTGGGCGTGTTGCTGGCGGTGCTGGTATCGGGTCTCAACGAGATGGTGACCAAGGTCGCCCTCGCTGATATTCGCGGTGCGCTGTACATCGGTTTTGACGAAGGCACCTGGCTGGTGGCCGCGTACACCGCCACCTCCGTTTCGGCCATGGCCTTCGCGCCGTGGTGTTCGGTGACCTTTTCCCTGCGCCGTCTCACCCTGTGGGCCATCGGCCTGTTTACCGTGCTCGGTGTGTTGTGCCCGTTTGCGCCCAACTACGAAAGCCTGCTGGTGCTGCGTACCGTGCAAGGCCTGGCCGGTGGTGCCTTGCCGCCGATGCTGATGACTGTGGCCCTGCGCTTTTTACCGGCCAATGTGAAACTGTACGGCCTGGCCGGCTACGCCCTGACCGCCACCTTCGGCCCTAGCCTTGGCACACCACTGGCGGCGCTCTGGACCGAATACGTCGGCTGGCAATGGGCGTTCTGGCAGATCGTCGCGCCGTGCCTGCTGGCCATGGCCGCCGTGGCCTACGGCTTGCCCCAGGACCCGTTGCGCCTGGAGCGCCTTAAGCAGTTCAACTGGCGTGGCCTGCTGCTGGGGTTCCCGGCGATCTGCATGTTGGTGATCGGCCTGCTGCAGGGCAATCGCCTGGATTGGTTCGAATCAACGCTGATCACCTTGCTGCTGTGCGGTGGCTCGCTGCTGCTGGTGCTATTCATGATCAATGAGTGGTCGCACCCGATGCCTTTCTTCAAGTTGCAGTTGCTGGGGCTGCGCAACCTGGCCTTCGCGCTGATCGTATTGGCCGGGGTGCTGGTCGTGTTGCTGGCGGTGATCATCATTCCGTCCAACTACCTGGCGCAGGTACAGGGCTACCGACCGCTGCAAACCGCGCCGGTGATGCTGATCATGGCGTTGCCGCAGTTGATCGCGCTGCCGTTGGTGGCGGCGCTGTGCAACGTGCGTTGGGTCGATTGCCGCTGGGTGCTGGGGATTGGCTTGAGTTTGTTGATCCTGTCCTGTGTCGGCGGCGCACAGCTGACCTCCGCGTGGATTCGCGATGATTTCTACGCCCTGCAATTGCTGCAAATTTTCGGGCAGCCGATGGCGGTGTTGCCGCTACTGATACTTTCCACCGGCAGCATCACCCCGGCGGATGGGCCTTTCGCCTCGGCCTGGTTCAACACAGTCAAGGGCTTGGCCGCCGTGGTCGCCACCGGGGTGATCGAGGCGCTGACCACTCACCGTCTGCACTTTCACTCGACCATGTTGGTGGACAGCCTGGGCAATTCACCGCTTGCCGACAGTGGCACCGCGGGCCTCGCCCATCGGCTGCACGAGCAGGCTGTGGTGCTGACCTCTTCGGATCTCTACTACGTCATGGCGGCTGTCGCGGCGGCATTGATCCTGCTGATTTTCTGGATGCCGACGCGGATCTATCCGCCCCGTGCGCCCGCTTGATTGTTCATTGAGACAAAGGATTTTTTATGAAACGCAAAGACCAAATCGCCGTGACCGTCATCGCCGTGTTTGCCGTGGGTGTGCTGGTGTACCTGCTGGCGCCGGGCCTGTTTGGCAGCAAGCGCCAGAGCACTAACGATGCCTTCGTCGCCGCTGACTACACCCTGGTGGCACCGCGTGTGGCCGGGTTTATCAAAGAGGTGCTGGTGGAAGACAACCAGCAGGTCAAGGCAGGGCAATTGCTGGCGTTGATCGACGACCGCGACTTTCGTGCCGCGGCCCTGGCGGCCGACGCCGATACCCTGGTGGCCCGGGCGCAGTTGCAAAACGCCAAGGCGACCCTGGAGCGCCAGACCTCGGTGATCGCCCAGGCCCAGGCCACGGTGGCCTCGGATCGTGCCGAAATGGCCTTCGCCGAACACGAACTGAACCGTTACAACCATCTCGCCGGTGTCGGCGCTGGCACCGTGCAGAACGCCCAGCAAGCCAAGACCCGTATCGACCAGGCCACCGCACGCCTGGCCAACGCCACGGCGGTGCTGGCCGCCGAGCGCAAGCAGGTGGAAATCCTCACCGCCCAGCGCGATGCCGCCGAAGGTGGCCTGAAGCGGGCCCATGCGGCGCTGGAAATGGCCAGTTATCAGCTGTCCTATACCCGTATCGTCGCCCCGGTGGACGGCATGGTCGGTGAGCGCGCCGTGCGGGTCGGCGCCTACGTCACGCCGGGCAGCAAGATTCTCGCCGTGGTGCCGTTGGCCGAGGCTTACGTGGTGGCCAATTTTCAGGAGACCCAGCTGTCCCACATGCGTGCCGGCCAGTCGGTAGAAGTGCGCGTCGACAGCCTCGACGGCGAAGTCCTCAAGGGCCATCTCGAAAGCCTGGCGCCAGCGACAGGTGTGACTTTCGCCTCGATCAAGCCGGACAACGCCACCGGCAACTTCACCAAGGTGGTGCAGCGCATTCCGGTGAAAATCATCCTGGAGCCCGGCCAGCCGCTGACCGGGCACCTGCGGGTTGGCATGTCGGTGGAAGCCAGCGTCGATACCCAGCCCGCCACGCTGCAACGTGAGGTGGCCCAGCAATGAGAAGAATCGCCTGGTTTACCCTGAGCATGATCAGCCTGAGCGCCTGCACCGTTGGCCCGGATTTCCAGCGCCCTCAAGGCCCGCAGGTGACGCAATGGACCGAACCTCAAGGCCGTCAAGCGGCCAGCCACGCCGTCAATGGCGCGCTGGACGAGCGTTGGTGGGAAGTGTTCCACGACGAGCAACTGTCTGCCCTCACTCGCCGCGCGCTGACCGACAACCTCGACCTGAAACTGGCCAGCAGCCGCCTGCAACAAAGTCGCGCCGTGCGCCAGGTGACGACCGCCGAGCGCTATCCGAGCGTCGATGCCAGCAGTGGCTACGGCCGTCAACGCAACAGCGCCAAGGGCCTGAGCGACCCGTCCGGCAAGAACGGCCGTTCGGCCTTCAACCGCTGGGACGCCGGATTCTCCGCCTCCTGGGAACTGGACTTTTGGGGCCGGGTAAAGCGCGAAACCGAAGCCGCCGACGCCACCCTGCAAGTGGCCGAAAACGACCGCCGCGCGGTGCTGCTGTCAGTGCTGGCGGAAACCGCCCAGGACTACATCCAACTGCGCGGTGTGCAGAACACCCGTGCGGTTACCGAGCAAAACCTCGACGTCGCCCGCCACAGTCTGAAACTTTCACAACTGCGCTTGGCCGATGGTGTGGCCACCGACCTCGACGTGGCCGAAGCCGCCGCCCAGGTCGCCGCCATCGAAGCGCGCCTGCCGGACTTGCAGCAACGCCAGGACCAACTGATCAACGCCCTGAGTTTGTTGATGGGCCAGGCGCCGCAAGCCTTGTACGCACAATTGTCCAAGGATGGCGCCGTGCCCCAGACCCAACGCCAGGTTGCTATTGGCCTGCCGTCGCAACTGGCTGAACGCCGTCCCGATATCCGCCAGGCCGAGGCGCGGTTGCATGCGGCGACCGCGACCATCGGCGTGGCCAAGGGCGACTTCTACCCACGCATCACCCTGTCGGGTAGCCTCGGTTCCCAGGCCATGCAACTGTCGGATTTCGGCTCCTGGGGTTCTCGTGCATTTGCCTTCGGCCCGCAGTTCAGCCTGCCGATTTTCAACGGTGGCCGGCTCAAGGGCATGCTCGATTTGCGTGAAGCCCAGCAACAGGAAGCGGCCCTGGCCTACCAGCAAACCGTGTTGCGGGCCTGGCATGAAATTGACGATCAGCTGACCCGCTACAACGCCAGCCAACTGCGTCGCGACAGCCTGGCCGAAGCGGTGCGGCAGAACCAGATCGCCCTCACCACCGCCCAGGCGCAATACGTCGAAGGCGTGGTGGATTTCGTCAACGTGCTCACCGTGCAAAGTGCGTTGCTGGCGACTCAGGAGCAGTGGGTCGAAAGCTCCACGGGAGTGTCCCTGGCCATGGTCGGCTTGTATAAAGCGTTGGGAGGAGGCTGGGAGTCGGTGTATCCGTTGCAGACAGCGGGGCGCTAACCGACAAAGGGTTTTGCCAGTCGCGATACAAAGTGTAATGATAATTGCTCTCAATAGTGTATCCGAGCTTTTCATGGACACCGCGACTGACGGCCAGCAACAGCTTCACCTCCTGTATCGAGACCACCATGGCTGGCTGCAAGGCTGGCTGCGCAAGCGCCTGGGCGACCGTGAACACGCCGCCGATGTGGCCCAGGACACCTTCCTGCGCTTGCTGGTGTCCGGGCGCTTCCCTGGTGACAAGGAAAGTCGCAGCTACCTGGCGCAAATCGCCCGTAACCTGGTGATCGACCAGTGGCGGCGCTTGCGCATCGAGCGTGCTTACCTGGAAAGCATCGCCCATTTGCCCGAACCCGAATCGCCGTCCCTGGAAACCCGTGCGCTGATCCTCGAAACCTTGATGCAGATCGACGCAATGCTCGACCGCATGCCGGAAAACGTGCGTCGGGCATTCCTGTTGTCGCAGTTCGAAGGGTTGACCTACGCGCAGATCGCCGAGCGATTGGGCGTCACCATCAGCTCGGTGCAGAAATATATGACCCGGGCAATCCTCGCCTGCTACCAGGTCGTCTACGAAGAATGAGAAGTCACCGAGACGCGCCGATTGCCCCGGCCATTGTCGAGCGGGCCAGCGAATGGCTGATGCTGCAATGGGGCGGCGAACTCGATGGCGCCCAGCGCCAGGCCTTCACTCACTGGCAGAACGCTAACCCGGAACACCGCCGTGCCTGGCAGCGTTTGCAGCAGTTGCAGCAAACCCTCGGCGGCGTGCCCAACGACAGTGCCCGCGCGGTGTTGCGCGACACGCCGGACAGCCAGCGCCGTGCCGCGTTGAAACTGTTGGGCTTGCTGCTGGTGGCCGGTGGCAGCGGCTATGTGGTCCAGGGCAGCCAGCCGTGGCAAGCGGCGTTTGCCGAACATCGCACCGCCACCGGCGAGATTCGCCACCTGACGCTCAGCGACGGCACCCGCCTGGACCTCAACAGCGACAGCGCCATCGACCTGCGCTTTAGCGCCAGCGAACGGCGCATCCGCCTGATTCGTGGCGAGATCCTGCTGACCAGCGGCCACGACCCGTTCCGGCCGCTGATCGTCGAAACCCCGGCTGGCGATGTGCAGGCTCTGGGCACGCGCTTTGCCGTGCGCGAGCTGGACGGCGGCAGTCGTGTGGATCTTTATGAAGGGCGCGTGCAAGTGCGCCCGTTGCATGGGTTACCGGTGCAGATGAGTGCGGGCGACAGCCTGTGGTTTAGCGCCAGCCAGACTTCGGCACTGCTGGCAGTGGATGCCAATGCCAGCAGTTGGACCCAGAACCGCTTGATTGCCGAGCGCCAGCCCTTGGGGCGGTTTGTCGCTGAACTGAGCCGCTATCGCCCTGGCTTGCTGCGCTGTGATGAAGCCGTGGCCGGTCTGCTGTTGACGGGCGTGTTCCCGCTGGATAACACCGACGCGATTCTTGCGGCCCTTGAGCGCACGTTGCCGGTGCAAGTACAGGCGGTGACCCGGTATTGGATAACGATCAAGTCCAGGGCCTGAAATATTTTCCAAATCGGGTTGTCGGTTTCTGGCCCCCGTCCGGGATACCTCTTGAAAGCCAATCAAGAAGCGTTCTCACCGGGAGTCCTGCAATGCCGCACCACCCAATCCAACCCCTGGCCCGCGCCCTGCGCCGTGGCCTGTTTGTCAGTTTGCTGGCGACGATACCTGTAGTACCGGCCTTGGTTCAGGCCGAGGAAAGCGCTGAAGCCTTGCGCCAATACAGCATTCCCGCCGGCAGCCTCGATCAGGCGCTGAACCGTTTTGCCAGTGCCTCGGGGATTCTGCTGTCGGTGGATGCCACGCTGACCGAAGGCAAGCGCAGCTCAGGTTTGCAGGGCCGCTATACCACCGGGCCTGGATTGGAACGGTTGCTGGCCGGCAGTGGGTTGGTGGCGATGCAATCTTCGGGCGGCTGGTCGGTGCAGGCCGTGTCAGGGGATGGCTCGTTGCAGTTGGGCGCAACACAGATCAGCGGCCAACAGGAACAGGAAAGCGCCTGGGGCCCTGTCGACGGTATCGTCGCCAAACGCAGCGCCACCGGCAGCAAGACCGACTCGGCGCTGGTGGAAATTCCCCAGACCATCAACGTCATCACTGCCGCCGAGATCAAGTCGCGGGGCGCCCAAAGCGTCACCCAAGCGTTGCTCTACACGCCGGGCATGACCGCTGGCGGCTTTTCCGACCGGGTCAAACTGTTCGATGAACCCACCTCCCGTGGCTTCTCGCCTACGCCCTTGTATCTCGACGGTTTGCACCTGCCCTACGGCGGCGGCAGCACCGGCGGCGCGCTGCAAATAGAGCCCTATTCCCTGGAGCGCATCGAAGTGCTCAAGGGCCCGGCCTCAGTGTTGTACGGGCAGAACCAGCCTGGCGGCATCGTCAATATGGTCAGCAAGCGCCCCAGCGAAACCCCGGTGCATCAGGTGGTGCTGGAAGCCGGCACCTACGAGCACAAAAGCGCCGCCATCGACCTGAGCGGCCCGCTGGATGAGCAAGGGCAATTGCTCTATCGCCTCACCGGCCTGGCCAAGGATGAACAGGCCGAGATCAATTACGTCGAGAACAAACGCCAATTCATCGCCCCTAGCCTGACCTGGCAACCCAACGACGACACCCGCCTGACCCTGTTCGCCCAGTACCAGAAAGACAAGGGCGTGCCCGAAGCCCAGGGCCTGCCTGCGTCCGGGACGATCTGGGACAACCCCAACGGCAAGATCAAGCGCGATGTGTTTATCGGCGAGCCAGGCGTCAACCAATACAACCGCGAGCAGTACGCCTTGGGCTACGAGTTGTCCCATCGCCTCAACGACATCTGGACCCTTAAGCAGAACGCCCGCTACGCCGAGGTGGATGACCGATACACCGCGCCCTTGCACGGCTATCGCTTCGTCGCCAACCCGGTCACCGGTATGCAGGATCAACGCTACCTGCAACGCTTCGGCGTGGACTGGTCGCAAACCAACAAAGTCTTCGGCGTGGACAACATCGCCCAGGCCGAATTCGACACTGGCGCGCTGTCCCACACACTGATCGTCGGCCTGGATTACTACCACTTCAACTCCCAGTTCCACGGCCTTTACGACCGCAATCCGCCGGTGATCGACCTGTTCAAGCCGGTCTACGGCCAGCGGCTGAATTTCGGCCAACCTTATCGCTGGGACAGAACCGTGACCCAGACAGGCCTGTACGTACAGGACCAGATCAAGCTGGATAAATGGGTGCTGGTGCTGGGCGGGCGTTATGACTGGGCCAATGTCGTCAACAAAGAGCCGCTGGCCGACACCCGCTTCAGCAGCAAAGACCAGGCCTTCACCGGGCGGGCCGGGTTGGTGTACCTGTTCGATAACGGCCTGGCGCCCTTTGTCAGCTACTCCGAATCCTTCCTGCCGCTGTCGGGCACCGACATCAAGAGAAAGCCGTTCGACCCTTCTACCGGCAACCAGTATGAAGTCGGCGTGAAGTACCAGCCGCCGGGCCAGAAGAGCTTTGTCCAGGTTTCGGTCTATCAACTGGACCAGGAAAACGTACTGACCCCCAACGCTGTAGACGCTACCTTCAGCAGCCAAAGCGGCGCCATGCGTTCGCGCGGCGTAGAGCTGGAAGCCAAGGCATCCCTGAGCGATGCCTGGGACGTGGTCGCCTCGGCGGCGCGCAACGACATCAAATACACCAAGGACAACGAAGGCCGCGAGGGCCGCCACCCGGCCGGCATCCCACCGCTTACCGCCTCGCTGTGGGTCAACTACACCGTGCTTGGCGACACCCCACTGGCCGGCCTCGGCGCAGGCCTTGGCACTCGCTACGCCCGCAGCAGCTTCGGTGATTATTACGAAGGGGCGTTCAGCATCCCGTCCTACACCGTCTACGACGCCAGCCTGAGCTACGACCTGGGCGCCTCGCCGCTCAAGCTCAAAGGCGTGAAACTGGCAATGAACGTGCAGAACCTGACCAACAAAACCTACGTCGCCCAATGCACCAGCGACCTGGATTGTTACTACGGCGAAGGGCGCACGGTGGTGTCGAGTTTGACGTATGACTGGTAGGGACAGGATCTCCGAGGCTATCCAATAACTTGTGGCGAGGGAGCTTGCTCCCGTTGGGCTGCCTAGCAGCCCTAAACTCAAGGGGGTAATCCGTATTCAGCTATCGAGAGTCAAGCTGAATTCAACGATTCTGCAAAAACACCACATACCCCCGAAACCACTCACTTCCCTCCAAATACTCCGGCGCCTCCCACTCCCCACCCTGAATCAAGCCAATCTTGAACGGCACCCCCATTCGATTCATCCGTGGCAGATACGCCGCGTAATCCGCAATGCTGTGGCGCCCCTGGTAGGTTTGCACTACCACTTCATCCACCACTCCCTTGAGCTGGGCGATGGCTTCGGGGTCGGCGTTGCTGCTCCAGTCCAGCAGGCCGGTGATGCTCAAACGCAGGTTTTTGGGCAGGCGTTGGCGCAGGTCTTTGAGGAAGTCGGCGTATTCGTGCAGGTATTGTGTGCGGGCGTCGAAGTCGATTTGGATGCCGATCACCGGGTTGCCGGCATCCCGCCAGCGTTGCACTTGCCCCAATAATTGCGTGTAGACCGACTCTGGCCAGTGCAGCGTGTGGGCGCGGTAGACGATCCATACCTCGCCTTGGCTGATGCGCGGCACGCTCATACCTTGGGCGATGAATTGCACGCCGCGCTGGGGGTGGCGGCGCGTTGAGTTGATTTGGCCCTGGAGGATGTACAGGGTTTTTGCCTGCTTGAGCACCGGCTGGGAAGCGACGCCGCTCCACAGCCAGAAGGCGTCATAGTCGCGTGCGTCGACCGCGCCGAAGGCCGGGCTTGCCAGCAGGAGTAGGCACAGCCAGAAGCCTTTCACTGCTTACCAGTAGTACTGCAGCGACTTGCCCCACTGAGTATCGGCGAAGCCGGTTTTCAGCTGGCGGAACCAGCCCTTGCGCACCGCCTTGTCGACGTCTTCGCCACCGCAGCTGTTGTAGCCGGCAGGGGCGTAGCAGTTGAGGGCGCGAAACAGCGCGTAGGCCTTGTCGTCGCGTGGCGCCTTGGCGTTGCCGATCACTTGTTTGTAGCCATCGAGCCGAGAAAAGGTTTCGCCTTTGAAGTCCGACGCGGTGCTGCCCAAGCTGCCGGCTGAGCGCGCCTGTTCCAGAGGCATGCCGTCCAGGCCGTTGCGCAGGATGAATTCACCGAAGCAGTTCAGGCTTTGTGGGTTTTTCGGATCGCTCTGCAAGGTGCTGGCGGTTTGCGCGATGCTCGGGCAGGCATAGCCTGATTCAGCCTTGTCGCCGTTCCAGTGGAACAACTTGAGCGACTGGCCGCCGCTGTAGACATAGCCCAGGCTGGTGCCGATCTTGTCTTCGGGTGCCGAGGCCGGTAGCTGTTTCAAGTCTTCGGCGAAGGTGGCGAACTGGCTGCGCAGCAGGTCTTTGTAGAGCAGCACGAATTGCGCAGTCTGACGCTCCAGCGGGTCGCTGGCCTGGGCGATCTGTTGGCGCAGCAACTCGGGGCCGGCGACGTTGCGCAGCAGAATATAGCGCACCTGCTTGGTGCTGATCGGCGAGTCGGCAGCGAACACCTTGGCCAATTGGCCGCTGCGCTCATAGTTCATGGCCAGGGCCAGCTCCAACTGGTCACGCTGCAAGGGTTGCTTGGCGAGCGGCAGCAGTTGCAGCCAAAGCGTCTGGGCGGCTTTCCAATCCTCTTTGGCCTCCAGCGCCAGGCCGCGCAGGGTCTGCTGGCTGAAGGCGAAGTAATCCGGGCTTGACGGCACGTCTTGTGGCAACAGCTTCAAGGCGTTGCCGGGTTGATGTTCGACGTAAAGGGCAAACGCGGCTTGCACGTAGTCGTACAGCGCAGGCTCGTTGGCAAACACGGTTTTTTGCGCTTCAAGGGTTTCACGGGTCAGCCGTGGCGGGTTGTAGGCACGCATCCACATCAGGTCGTTGATCGCCAGCAGCATCGGGTTTTTTACGGTGTTGGCGTTGCTCATCAACAGCTTGGTGTCGGCTTCTTCCACCAGCGCATCCACGGATACGTTGCGCTGAGCGTCAGTGGCCTGGGTCAGTTGCCAGGCAAAGTCGTCTGCCAGTTTGTCCGGCTCGCCCGCCAGCCAATGCACTCGACGCAGCAGGCCACGAGCGGAGGCTATGTATTCGCCCTGTGGATAAGTTTTCAGGTAATTACTGAAGCCTTCTTCGGCATCTTCCAGGATGGACTTATCCACATGCTCAAGTTGCGGCATGCCGTATTCGTCAAATGCATTTGCCTGGGCCTGGTTCAGCGAGGTGCGCGCGGTCATGTACAGCGCGGTCTCCTCAAGCCACGGCAGGGAGGTTGCGGAGGCGGCGGCAAAGCCTCGTTCTGCTTCACTAAAGCGGCCGCTGTAAAAGTCGGCGGCGGCTTGCAGGTACGTGCGTAACTCGCGGCCATTGGCCGATTGGATCTGTTGCGGATCGAGCAGGACCTGGCCTTCCCAACGGCACGTCGTGAGCAATTTCAGGCGTGCATTGACCAGTGCCTGACGTTCGGCAGTCGGAATATCGGCCTTGACCACCTGCTGGATAAACGCCGTGGCGCTGTCATCGTTGTTGCTGCGGCAGCGGCTGCCTTCGCCATCAATAAAGGCTTCGCCGGCCGTCTTGTAGTCGTCGCGCTTGATGCCCAGCGGTGCGAGCAGCTCATCGAGTTCGGCCGTGCGCGAGTTGTCGGGTTTATCCACAGGCTCATCGGCAGAAAGCGTGAGGCGGTACAGCGGGAACGGCACCTGGCCAAATCCCTGGGACAAGGCATCTTCGCTCAAGGCATTGGGCACCAGCGGCTCGGTCTTCTTGTCAGCCAACAACAGGCGCAGGTTGACCCGGCTGTCATTGCCCGGACTCAGGAACGGCAGATTGCTGCACACATCCAGGTTATTGCGTGAAATCCGCCAGTCCGGGTAGCACGAATCGTCGGAGCTGGCCTGGGCCTGAAGGGCAAGGCCGGCGAGCAGTACCAGCGCCAGGGGTGACAGAAGACCGATGTGCATGAGATGTCCTTGATCCTGAATCCTTGGAAGGCGGCAATGATAGCGCGAACCTGCAAAGGCATCAGTGCAGGCCTACGAAGAATTCAGATTTGTCCGATTGGTGGCAAAACGGCAGGCGAATCAAGGTCTTTTGACCTAGAGTGGCGAGTGTTCGCGCAAGCGCGGGTTTTGCCCTGGAGAAGGGCCGTGGGTGAGGAAATAGAGGTGCGACGCTCTGTGGCGGAACAAGACGACCAGACCGATGCCCAGTTGCAGCTCTACACACCGCCCAAGGCCGATGGCACGCCGACGCGACCCAATGCCTATGGTTTTGGCACCCTGGTGGATCAGGACGGTGGGCGGATCTACCTCGATCGTTTGTCGGCTATACCTGCCGATACTCGACGCGTGTGGTTGATCAGCAGCAATGAAGCGCCGGATGACTTTGCCCCTCTGCCCGAAGGCTGGCGCCAGCTCAGTCAGCAGGACGGCGGCGGCGCTCGGGCGCGCCTGTTTGTGCTGTGTAACGTGCCGGAGGCGATTCACCGGGAGGGCTGCGATTAAGCTGGGCCAGGCTTATGCTCGCCTGTGAGGCTAGACTCAAGTGAACCCCCTGCTCAGGAACACGCTATGCAATCCCCAGTCCACAGCTTGCCGTCTTTGTTCAAGCAACTCGGCCTGCCCGATGACCCGGTCAGCATCGAGCGTTTCATCGCCGTCCACTCTCCACTCAAGCCCGAACTGCACCTAGCGGATGCGTTTTTCTGGACGGACAGCCAGAAGGCGTTCTTGCGGGATGAGATTTTGGATGATGCGGATTGGGCAGAGGTGGTGGATGAATTGAATTTGATGTTGCGGCGTAGCCGAGACGTGAACGCGTAGGAATGCAGCACTACTTACCTTGCGTCTCCAAATCCACAAATTTGTATCAAAACTTGACGGGCTCGTATCCATCCACCATATTGATAGTTAGCAAACTAACTGTATGCGAACAATCAAGTGCCCCCAAATCTCGAACAACTTCACATGAACATCAGCAGCAGCATGGTGGTGGGTGCCAGGCACTGGCGAAAAATCTGCCAGACCACGCTGGTGAGCTTCGGCATTTCCGAAGCCTGCGCCGTGCCGCTGTTGATGATCGGCCGTCTCGGCGACGGTGTGCATCAGGTCAAGGTCGCTCAGGCGTCAGGGATGGAAAGCCCATCCCTGGTGCGCCTGCTGGACCAGCTGTGCAGCGCAGGTTTTGTGTGCCGCAGCGAAGATATTCACGACCGCCGCGCCAAGGCCTTGAGCCTCACCGCCCGTGGCCGTGAGCTGGTGCAAGCGGTGGAAGAGCAACTGGTACGCCTGCGCCGTGAAGTGCTGGCGGACATTGCTCCCCAAGACCTGGAGGCCGCCTTGCGCGTGTTGCGCGCTTTTGAAGGCGCCCATCAGCACCCTGCGGTAGTGCCTTCTTGAACGGATTTTTTACCGGCATGCCGCCGGCACGAGACTGGTTCTATGGAGTAAGAACGTTCGCCGCCTCGATGATCGCGCTGTACATCGCCATGCTCATGCAAATGCCGCGTCCGTATTGGGCGATGGCCACCGTGTATATCGTCTCAAGTCCCTTTGTCGGCCCCACCAGTTCCAAGGCGTTGTACCGCGCCATCGGCACCTTTCTCGGGGCGATGGCGGCGGTGTTTTTTGTGCCGATGTTTGTGCAGACGCCTTACCTGCTGGTGGTGGTCATTGCGTTGTGGACCGGGATTTTGTTGTTCCTGTCCTTGCACCTGCGCACCGCCAACAGCTACGCGCTGATGCTGGCCGGCTACACCTTGCCGCTGATCGCCCTGCCAGTGGTGGATAACCCCTTGGCGGTGTGGGACGTGGCCGAGGCGCGTGCTGAAGAAATCTTCCTCGGTATCGCCGTGGCGGCAGTGGTCGGCGCGATGTTCTGGCCCCGGCGCCTGGCGCCGGTGTTTGATGATTCGGTCAGTAAATGGTTTGCCGATGCGCAGGTCTACAGCCAGCGCTTTCTCAGTCGTAACGTGCAGCCCAAAGAGGTCAGCACGTTGCGCGGCGGGATGGTCGCCACCTTCAACACCCTGGAATTAATGATCGGCCAACTCCCCCACGAGGGCGCGCGGCCGCAAACGGTGCGCAACACCAAAGAGCTGCGCGGGCGGATGATCCACCTGCTGCCGGTGGTGGAGGCCTTGGATGACGCCTTGTATGCCCTGGAGCGCCGCACCCCGGAGCTGGTCGGAAAATTAGCGCCGCTGTTGGCGGCCACCACCGAGTGGCTGGAAAGCACCAAAAAGGATGCGCCTGTCGAACGCTGGCGCGTCCTGCGCGATCAACTTGAAGCCCTGCAACCCGACGCCGATGCCCTGGACGACCGCTATCAACTGCTGTTCTCCAACGCCCTCTATCGCCTTGGCGAATGGATCGACTTGTGGCAAGACTGCCGCAGCCTGCAAGCGGCCATCCAGTGCGGAAACCTGGACACCTGGCGCGCCGTCTACCGCCACTGGCGCCTGGGCCGGCTGACGCCATTCCTCGACCGAGGCCTGATGTTCTACTCGGCGTTTTCCACGGTCAGCGCGATCATCGTCGCCTCGGTGTTGTGGATTCTGTTGGGCTGGACCGACGGCGGCAGCGCGGTGATTCTCGCGGCAGTAGCGTGCAGCTTCTTTGCCTCGATGGACGACCCGGCGCCGCAGATCTACAAGTTCTTTTTCTGGACCGCGCTCTCGGTGGTGTTCGCCAGCCTCTACCTGTTTCTGATCCTGCCCAACCTGCATGATTTTCCGATGCTGGTGCTGGCCTTCGCGGTGCCGTTTATCTGCGTTGGGACCCTGACCGTACAGCCGCGTTTTTACCTGGGCATGCTGCTGACCATCGTCAACACGTCCTCGTTTATCAGCATTCAGGGCGCCTACGACGCGGATTTTCTAAGCTTCGTCAATTCCAACCTGGCCGGCCCCGTGGGCTTGTTGTTCGCCTTCCTCTGGACCCTGATCGCCCGCCCGTTCGGCGCGGAGTTGGCGGCCAAGCGCCTGACCCGCTTCAGCTGGCGCGACATCGTCAGCCTCACCAAGCCTGCAACCCTGGCCGAACATCGGCACATGGGCGCGCAAATGCTCGACCGGCTGATGCAACACCTGCCGCGCCTGGCCATCATCGGGCAAGACACCGGGATCGCCCTGCGCGAGTTGGGCGTGGCGCTGAGCCTGATGGACTTGCAGGCCTACTCGCCAAGAATCCTCGGCGTGCCTCGGGTGCTGCTCAACCAGGTGGTGGAGGACGTCGGGGCCTATTTCAAGGCGTGCCTGAAAGCCGGTGAGCGCTTGCCGACTCCCAGCGGTCTGCTGATGACCCTGGACCGCACCCGCCGCGCCCTTAACGGGCAAGGCCTGCAAGGCGAAGACGAGACCCGCCTGCACCTGCTCCACGCTCTCAGCGGTTTGCGCCTGTCACTGTTGCCGGGCGTGGAGTTTGTCAGCGCAGGCGAGATGGACGCGCCGCTACCTGATGGAGCGCCTTTATGATCGGTGATCTGGATATCAGCGGGGTGTTCCTGCCCACGCTGCTGGTGCTGATGGGCATTACGTATGTGTTGTACCTGGTGGTGCACGGGCTGTTGACGCGCTTCCACTTCTATCGCCTGGTCTGGCACCGGGCATTGTTCAATGTGGGTCTCTACGCTCTGTTACTGGGCGCAGTGGATTCACTCAGTCGATACCTGATGACATGAAAAAACCTTTTTTGACCATCGGCCGTGTGGTCCTGACGTTATTGGTGGTGACCTTCGCCTGCGTCGTGGTGTGGCGCATGGTGATGTACTACATGTTCGCGCCCTGGACGCGGGACGGGCACATCCGCGCCGACATCGTGCAGATCGCCCCGGACGTTTCCGGGCTGATCCAGCAAGTGGACGTGCGCGACAACCAATGGGTGGTGCGCGGCCAGGTGCTGTTCTCCGTCGACCAGGACCGCTTCAAGTTAGCCTTGCGCCAAGCCCAGGCCGCCATGGCCGACCGCCAGGAAACCCTGGCCCAGGCCCAGCGTGAAAACAAACGTAACCGTGGCCTTGGCAACCTGGTGGCCAGCGAGCAACTGGAGGAAAGCCAGTCCCGCGTGGCCCGCGCCCAATCGGCCCTTGCCGAAGGGCAAGTGGCGGTGGACAGCGCTCAATTGAATCTCGACCGCTCGGTAATCACCAGCCCCGTGGATGGCTACGTCAACGACCGCGCACCTCGAGTCAAGGAGTTCGTCACCGCCGGGCGCCCGGTGTTGTCGGTGGTGGACAGCAACTCCTTCCACATCGACGGTTATTTTGAAGAGACCAAGCTGGACGGCATTCACGTCGGTCAGAAAGTCGACATCCGCGTGGTCGGTGACCGCGCCCGCCTGCGCGGCCATGTGCAGAGCATCGTCGCCGGCATCGAAGACCGCGACCGCAGCAGCGGCGCCAACCTGTTGCCCAACGTCAACCCGGCATTTAGCTGGGTGCGCCTGGCCCAGCGGATTCCGGTGCGCATCGCCTTTGACGAGGTGCCGGCGAACTTTCGCATGATCGCCGGGCGCACGGCCACGGTGTCGATCATCGACGACCAGCCCAATGCGGGAGACAAACCATGAAACGGCTGTTAGCAACCGCTGGGCTGGGGTTGTTGCTGTCGGCTTGCCAAGTGGTTGGGCCGGATTATCAACTGCCGGATCAGGCCGCGGTGAACCGTGGTGACCTGCAAGGGCAGATGGCCGGGCAGGGCGCCAGCGTGGTCTCGGCACCGGTGCCCGCCGATTGGTGGAAGCTCTATCAGGACTCGCGACTGGATCAACTGGTGCAACAGGCCATGGCCTCCAACACCGACTTGCGCGTCGCGGCAGCCAACCTGCAACGGGCGCGTTTCCAGGTGCAAGAGGCACAGTCTGCGGGTGGCTGGAGCGGCGGCGTCAAGCTGGGTGCCCAGCGCTTGCAGGAATCCGGCGAAGCGTTTTTGCTGGCGGATAAAGTGCCAGTGGCCAACGTCGGTGACGTCGGCATTACCACCTCGTATCAGTTCGATCTGTTCGGCACTTTGCAGCGCGGTATCGAAGGCGCCCAGGCCAATGCCGATGCGACCCAGGCGGCCGTCGATACCGCCCGTATTACCTTGGTAGCGGATGTGGTGCGTTCCTACACCCAAGTCTGCGCGGCTAATGAGGAGCTGGGAATCGCCCGGCATTCCCTCGACCTGCAAGCACAAAGTACGAGCCTGACCCAACGCCTGCGGGACGCCGGCCGTGGTGATGAGACCCAGGTCACCCGTTCGCAAACCCAATTCAAATCCCTGCGCGCCGAACTGCCGCGTTATGAAGCATTGCGCCAGGCTGGGTTGTTCCGCCTGTCGATGCTGCTGGCCAAGCCTGTCGACCAACTGCCTGCCGGCACCCGCGATTGCGCCGAGCTGCCGCACATCGCCCAACTGCTACCGGTAGGCGACGGCGCGACGTTGCTCAAGCGTCGCCCCGATGTGCGCCAGGCCGAACGCCGTCTGGCTGCTGCCACCGCTGGCATCGGTGTCGCCACCGGCGAGCTGTACCCGGACATCAGCATTGGGGCCTCCATCGGCACCGTCGGCCTGCTGGAAAACCTCGGCAAACCAGCCGCCAACCGCTGGGGCTTCGGTCCTTTGTTGAGCTGGACGGTGCCGTCCAACGGCTCCCGCGCGCGCATCCACGAAGCCGAAGCGGCGACCCAGGGCGCGCTGGCGCATTTCGACGGGGTGGTGCTCAACGCCATCCGCGAAACCCAGACCGGCCTGGCGCAATACACCGCTCAGTTGGAGCGCCGCGACGCCCTGGCCGATGCCGAACAGTCGGCGCAACAGGCTGCCGACCAGACCCACCGCTTCTTCCAGGCCGGCCGCGCGTCGTTCCTGGCAGACCTGCAAGCCACCCGCACCTACACCGACATGCGCGCCCAGTTGGCCCAGGCCAACACCCAGGTCGCCATGAGCCAGATCGATTTGTTCCTGGCCCTAGGCGGTGGCTGGGAAAGCGGACGAACGCAAGGCACAGAACCCGGCAAACCCTGAGACGGTTGCTATGCTTTGATCAGTTGGGCTTTCGTGATGGCCCCGCTGATCACTGCTCGCGTTGCTCATGGGGATTCCAATAATGAAAAACCCTTATGCTCCCGCTTTCTGGTGCGTGTTCTTCGCACTGGTGCTGCTCTCGGCAACTTACTTCTACGGCATCATGCTTGCCCATCAGATCGACAAGGCCATGGTGTTCCTCGACAGTGCCTGTGCGCTGATTGCCGTGCTGTCCATTGGTGTGGTGGCCTGGGCTTCTTACCAAGGCCAGCGAACCAAGAAAAAACTCCTCGAACAAGGCAAGACGCGGGTGGCGATCTGGGACACCAAGGTTGCCCTGCGCCGTGTCGAGACGGTGTTTGACCGCTATTTCTGGGGCAGTTACTGGCAACCGGGGCGCACCTTTCAGGAAGTCATGGGCGAACTCACCGGCACGCCCCTGGAAAAAAGCCTCGAAGCCCTGAAAAAACAATGTGTGGCCCTGGACCGGCAAGTGGCCGACGGACGGCATTGGCTCAATAACGCGCGAGAATTGTCCGATGTTGCCACCGACATGGCCCGTGAGCGTTATCAGCTGGATTTTTGCGATCCCAAGTCCGATACGCCGGGCAATGCGGTGATCCATCGCGAGTTTGAAGTGCTGGTGTACACCTGGACGGCGCGATTAAAGAGTTTTGATCATCAACTCGACGAGATCGAGCTGGAATATTCCTGAGCCCTCTCCCGGAGCAGTGGTCGAGCGCAGCGAGGCTGCATCCGACCGCTGCTACGGAGCCTATGCTAATCTTTCACCGGATTTTTCGGCGGGCTTGAGCCGACACCCCAGCAGGGGGTCAGGGAAGACAGCCCACTTTCGCACAGGATTTGATCAGGTCTCTTCATGAATAAGTCAGCAATCGTTCTCTTGGGTTTTGTTGCCGCCGTTGGCGTAGTCAGTGCCGGTGGCGCCTGGTACACCGGCAATCAACTGGAAGGTGTACTGAACACCTCGATCGAGGACGCCAACAAGGAAATGCAGCGCTCCATGGTTGGGGTTGATGGCACCGTGACCATTGAAATGCTGTCCCTGGACCGTGGCTGGTTCAGCAGCACCGGCCATTTCCGCCTCAAGGCCCAGGGCTCGGTGTTCGGTGAAGACCATAAAGACACCGAACTGCTGTTTATCGACCGCATCGAACACGGCCCGCTGCCGCTCTCCCGCCTGCTGACCCTCAAATGGCTGCCGGTCCTGGCAACCAGCCACCTGGCACTTGAGAAAAACCCCACCACCGAGAAATGGTTCGCCGCCACCAAAGACGTGTCGCCGCTCAAAGCCACCGCCAATATCGCCTTCAATCGTTCGGTGGACGGCAACCTGGAACTGCTGCCCCTGGAATTCAAGGATGACACCTCCAGCGTCAACTTCTCCGGCCTGAACCTGGATTTTTTCAACACAGCCAAGGGTGAGAAGATCAAGGTCAACGGTTACATGGACAACCTCAAGCTCTCGCTGATCGATCCAAACGGCGCGCCGTTCAAAGCCGAGCTGAGTGGCCTGACCCTGGCCAGCAATCTGTCCCGCAGCTCGTTTGGCTTCTTCACCGGGCAAAATACGATTGAGCTGACCAACACCCAACTCACCTTTGGCCCGCAGCAATTGATGCTGACCTTGAAGGGTTTCGAGCAAAAAGACACCAGCGACGTCCAGGACAACAACATGGCCGGGCGCGTGGACTACAAGATCGACGAGATCGTTTACCAGGGTAAACCCGTGGGTTCGGCTGCCATGGCCGTGAGCATGAAAAACGTCGATGTTCCGGCCATGATGGTGCTGACCCAGCTCTACCAGGCCAAGATGCAGCCGGTGCAAGCCGCTGCCGCTGCCGGGCAGCCTGCTCCTGAGTTGCAGCTGAACGAAGCCGAACAAGTGCTGGCCCAGGCCAATGTCGACAAACTGCTGGCCGCCAAGCCGCAAGTGGCCCTGGAAAACCTGTCCCTGAAGACCGTCCATGGCGAAAGTCGCTTCAACCTGCTGGTGGACCTGACCAAGCCGTCGACCATGGAACTGCCGCCGGTTGAACTGGCCAAGCAGATCATTGCGGTTCTGGACACTAACCTGACGCTGTCCAAACCGATGATCGCTGATGTCGCCGCACTGCAAGCGCAGGTCGGTGGTGTGACTGATCCGAAAGCCATCGAGCAGCAATCCCAAATGGCCAGCGAGATGGTCAGCGGCATGGCCGTCGGTACCCAATTGGCGACCCTTGAAGGTAACGACCTCGTCTCCAAGCTGCACTACGCCAACAATGAAGTGACCCTCAATGGCCAGAAAATGACCGTCGAGGAGTTCATTGGTTTTGTGATGAGCAAGGTCGGGGCGGTAAGCGGCGCTCAGTAAAACTGAAAAAGCCCCTGTGGTGAGCCCGCTCGCCACAGGGTGGTAAATTCTTGTAGGAAAATTCTGAACAATTGTTCTGAATTGACCTTTTTATACCCCCCCTCATGGATATTGCGCCCCAGGAAAGCTTGGCCGGGTCATCAGATACCGGTCGCCTGATGCGTGTTGTACAGGTGAATTTATCGCTACAGCTTTCCTTGGTAAGGAAGCTGACGACATGTCGCGTAATGCTCACCCCTCTATCCCAAGCCGATTGCGCCTGTTTATCCGGGTTGCCCTGTGCAGCCAGCTGCTATGGCCTGTCGTGGCGTCGGCCGATGCGGCCTATGACGCCCTGATTCATCAGGCCCGCTCGGGTAACTACACGCCCGCCCTCAACCTGCTGCGCCAATTGCCCGCCGAACGCCAGACGCCGGGGCAGGTCAGCGATCACCTGCTGATTGCCAGTTGGGCGCGTCAGGACGCCGAAGTGCTGACGGTCTACGAGGCCCAGGGGCGCAATCGCAACCTGACCACCCAAGCGCTCGCCACCGTCGCCCGTACCTACCGCAACCAGCAACGTTGGGCCCCGGCGATTGCAGTCTATCGCCAAGCGCTGGTGCGCGAACCGAACAACCCAGACCTTCAGTTGGGCCTGGCCTTGACCCTCGCCGATGCAGGTCAAACCGCCGAAGCCGTGGAGCGCGCCCGAGCCCTGGTGGCCGCCAAACCTGCGGACGTGGACCGGCGCCTGGCCCTCGGTTACGCCTTGTCCCGCGCAGGCTCACCTTTTGATGCGCTGTTCGAGTTCGACCAAGCCTTCATCCGCGCCGGCAACCGGCCCGAAGTCATTGGTGAATACCTCGTCGCCCTGCAACGCGCCCGCCTGCCGGAACCCGCCCTGCGCCTTGCCGCCCGGCACCCCGGGTTGCTCGACCCCGTCACCCAACGCCGCCTGGAAGGTGACCTAGCCGCCGAGCGCGTACGCCTGGCCGAGTTCGCGTCCCGCAGCGAAAAAGAGCGCTATGTCATCGCCGACCGCGCCCTCAAGGATTACGACCAACTGCTCGCCACCTGGACCCCGGACCCCAGCGCCCATGACGACGTGGTGCGCTGGCGCATCGACCGCCTGGGCGCCCTCAAGGCCCGCGCACGCACGGCCGAATTGATCTACGACTACCAGACCCTCACCAGTGAGGGCGTGCAATTGCCCACCTACGCCCTGCGCTGGGTCGCCGCCGCCTACCTCGACCAACGCCAGCCGGAAAAAGCTGCGCCGCTGTACCGTCAGGCCCTCGCGGCCAAGGACGCGGATGCTGGCGATCACGTTGAAGACAGCACTGCACTGTTCTACGCCCTGCTGGAAAACGATCAGGTCAACGAAGCCCGCACCGTCGCCGACAATCTCGCGAGCGCGCAAAAACCACGGGTAGAACTCAAGGGCCTGCCCACCGGCAATCCCAACGACGCCTGGATGGACGCCCAACAACTGGCGGCCCAGGCTGGCACCTATGGCGCCGACCTGCCAGCCAGTGAAAAAGGCCTGGAGGCGTTGGTGAAACAAGCCCCTGGCAACATCGGCCTGCGCCTGGCCCAGGCCGATATGTACCGCGCCCGCGACTGGCCACGGCGCGCCGAAAACGCCCTCAAGGAAACCGAAAACCAGGCCCCGTGTGACATCGGCCTGCAGGTCTCCCAAGGTCACACCGCCCTGGATTTGCAGGAGTGGCGCCAGCTCGATGCGCTGACCGATGATGTGGTCGCCCGCGCTCCGGACAACCGCCAGGTGCAGCGCCTCAAGCGCCTGCGTGAGGTTCACGACATGGCCGAGCTGCGGGTCGAGGCCTACACCGGCAAAAGTAACGGCGGCACGGTCGTCGGCAGCCGCGACTTCGGCATCGAAACCCTGCTCTACAGCCCGCCTATCGATGAGGATTGGCGCCTGTTCGGCGGCGTCGGCTACGCCACCGCCGACTTCGAGGAAGGCACCGGCCAGCACCGTTGGCAGCGCCTGGGCGTGGAGCGGCGCACCCGTGACATGACCCTCGAAGCTGAAGTCTCCAATCACTCCTACGGCTTTGGTTCCAAGCAAGGCGCCCGGCTGGCGATTGCACGGGATATCAATGACCACTGGCAATACGGCGGCAGCCTCGACTACCTCGCCGCCGCCACCCCGCTGCGGGCATTGAATGCCGACATCACCGCCAACGGCGGCAGCGGTTTTATCCGCTGGCGCGCCAACGAAAGCCGCGAATGGAAACTGGCCCTGAGCCCGTCCCATTTCAGCGACGGCAACAACCGCGTCGAAGCCCTGCTGACCGGGCGCGAAGGCGTCTACAGCTCGCCGGGTGTGCAAGTGGACCTGGGCCTTGAAGTCGGCACCAGCCGCAACAGCAAGCAAGGCGCGCCGTATTTCAACCCGCGCTCGGACTTCAGCGTGCTGCCCACGGTGAACGTCAACCACGTGCTCTATCACCGCTACGAGACCCAGTGGAGTCAGCAGTTCCAAGTCGGAGCGGGCACTTACAGCCAGCGGGATTATTCCACTGGTGGCGTCGGCTTGATCGGTTACGGCCAGCGTTTTCGCTGGAACGACGTACTGGAAACCGGCGCCAACCTCAGCTGGATCAGCCGACCTTATGACGGTGAGCGCGAAAGCGATTTGCGCCTGATCGTCGACCTCACATACCGCTTCTAGAAGAGTCCGATCATGTCCATTCTTTCCCGCTGCTGCCTGGTGTTGGGATTCGTGCTGAGCAGCGCTTGCGCCCAGCAACCCGCGCCCTTTACTCCACCCGCCGAACGGCCCAAGGCGGCCAACGAAGCGCCGTGGCCGAAAAACCATTTTCTCGGTATTGCCTACCACGATGTCGAGGACCGCGACCCCGATCAGGCGGTGGTGGCGGTGCGCACCGAGCGGTTGATCGAACAGTTGGCCTGGCTGCGGGAAAACGGCTACCAGCCAGTCTCCGTCGACCAGATCCTCGCGGCCCGAAAGGGCGGCCCGCAGCTGCCGCCCAAGGCCATCATGCTTAGTTTCGATGACGGCTACGCCAGCTTCTATACCCGCGTGATGCCGATCCTCAGGGCCTACAACTGGCACGCGCTGCTGGCGCCGGTGGGCACCTGGATCGACACGCCGTTAAACCAGCCGGTGGATTTCGCCGGCACGCCGCGCCCGCGTTCCGACTTCCTGACCTGGCAGCAGGTGCGCGAAGTGTCGCAATCGGGCCTGGTGGAAATCGCCGCCCACACCGACGCCAACCACAAGGGCGTGTTGGCCAATCCCCAGGGCAACCTGCAACCGGCGGCCACCACCCGCCGCTTTGATACAGCCACCGGTCGCTATGAAACCGAGGCACAGTTCCAGGCGCGGATGCGTACCGATGTGGCGGGTATTTCCAACAAGATCCGCGCTGTCACTGGCAAGGCCCCGCGTGTGTGGGTCTGGCCTTATGGCGCTCCGGATGGCACCACGTTGCGAGTGGTGGACGAGCAGGGCTATCAAATGGCCCTGACCCTGGAAGACGGCCTCGATAGCCTCGGCAACCTGATGAGCAGCCCGCGTTTCCTGGTGGCCTCGGACCCGGACGGCGAGCACTTTGCCAATGCCATCGTCAACGTTCAGACCCAGGCGCCGTTGCGCGTGCTGCATGTGGACCTGGACAACGTCTACGACCCCGACAAGGCACAAGAAGCGCGCAACCTCGACCAACTGGTCCAGCGCGTGGTGGACATGGGCGCTGACACGGTGTTCCTGCAAGCCTTCGCCGACCCCAAGGGCGACGGACTGGTGCATTCGCTGTATTTCCCCAACCGCCATTTGCCGGTGCGCGCCGACCTGTTCAACCGCGTCGCCTGGCAGTTGCACACCCGCGCCCATGCCAGGGTGTTTGCCTGGATGCCGGTGCTCAGCTTCGCCCTTGATGCGAAGCTGCCTCGCGTCACCCGCTGGGACCCGCAGACCGGCAAGGTTGGCCAGGACCCGGACCAATACCAGCGCCTGTCGCCGTTTGATCCCAAGGTGCGGCAGATCATTGGCGAGATTTACGAAGACCTGGCCCGCATCAATGCCATCGACGGCGTGCTGTTCCACGATGATGCGGTGCTCTCCGATTTTGAAGACGCCAGCCCCGCCGCCCTCAAGGCCTATGCCGCCAACGGCCTGCCAGACAGTATTGAAGCCTTGCGTGCCGACCCTGCGGTGATGCAGCGCTGGACCCGCTTCAAGAGCCGATACCTGATCGATTTCACCCACGAGTTGACCGCCAAGGTCCGCAAACTTCGCGGTTCGCAAGTGCAGACCGCACGCAATATTTTCGCCGAGCCAATGCTTAACCCTGGCAGCGAAGCCTGGTTTGCCCAGAACCTCGATGACTTCCTCCAGAGCTACGACTGGACCGCGCCCATGGCTATGCCGCTGATGGAAGGCCAGAGCCTTGAAGACTCCAACGCCTGGCTGGAAAAGCTGGTGGCCACCGTCAAGGTCCGCCCCGGTGCCCTGCAACGCACGGTCTTCGAGTTGCAAGCCAAGGACTGGCGCACCGCCGCCGCGCCTGATCTTTCCGGCGCGCAAATGGCCGAGTGGATGGGCGTGCTCAAGCGCCAGGGCGTCACCAGTTTTGGCTACTACCCCGACAACTTCCTGGAGAACTCGCCGGACCTGAACACCGTGCGTCCGGCCCTTTCCAACCAGTGGAATCCTTGACCCATGTTCGACAGAATCCTGGCTTTACTCGTCTTGTCCCTGGTGTTGGGCGTGCCCCTGGGCCTGATCTTTCTGGTCACCGGGCAGTTCCTGATGGACTTCGTGTTTTTTTACCCACTGTTCATGTCCGGGCTGTGGATCGCCGGTGGCCTGTACTTCTGGCTGCACTGGGAGCGCCACTGGCCGTGGGCCGATGACACCCCGGCGCCGGTGCTGGCGGGCAACCCGCTGATCTCGATCCTGATCCCTTGCTACAACGAAGGCGACAACGCCGCCGACACCATTGGCGCCGCGCTGGCCCAGCAGTACCCGAACATCGAAGTAATCGCCATCAACGACGGCTCCAGCGATAACACCGCCGCCGTGCTCGATGCCCTGGCGTTGCGGGAGCCGCGCCTGCGAGTGCTGCACCTGGCGCAAAACCAGGGCAAGGCGGTTGCCCTGCGCATGGGCGCGGTGGCGGCTCGCAGCGAGTACCTGGTGTGCATCGACGGTGATGCCTTGCTCGACCGCAATGCGGCGGCCTACCTGGTGGCGCCGATGCTCGACAACCCGCGATTGGGTGCGGTCACCGGCAACCCGCGCATCCGCACGCGCTCTACATTGATCGGCCGGGTGCAGGTGGGCGAGTTCTCCTCGATCATCGGTTTGATCAAGCGTACCCAGCGGGTGTTCGGGCGGATCTTCACCGTCTCCGGCGTGGTGGTGGCGTTCCGTCGTGCGGCCCTGGACCGGGTCGACTACTGGAGCACCGACATGATTACCGAAGACATCGACGTCAGCTGGAAGCTGCAACTGGACCACTGTAGCATCTTCTACGAACCCCGCGCCCTGTGCTGGATTCTGATGCCGGAAACCCTCGGCGGCTTGTGGAAGCAGCGCCTGCGCTGGGCTCAGGGTGGCGCCGAAGTACTGTTCAAAAATATCCGTGGCATCTGGCAATGGCGCCATCGCTACCTGTGGCCGTTGCTGTTCGAGTACTGCCTGTCCACCGGTTGGGCCTTCACTTTTCTGCTGTCGGTGATCTTTTGGGGCGTGGGCAAAATTGTTCCGTTGCCGCAAGCGATTGCCGTGGATTCGTTGATGCCACCGGCCTTCACCGGTTTGCTGCTGGCGGTGGTGTGCCTGGTGCAGTTCGCCGTGAGCATCATGATCGACCGCCGTTATGAGCGCGGCCTGTGGAAAACCCTGTTCTGGACCGTCTGGTACCCGCTGGTGTTCTGGCTGGTCAGCCTGTTCACCACGCTGGTGAGTTTCCCCAAAGTGCTGTTCCGCCAACACCAGAAGCGCGCGCGCTGGGTCAGTCCGGATCGCGGAATCAAAGCCCCCCACAAGGAAGTGCAGCCATGAACCTGATTCGAACCTCTCAGCGCCCGGTGATGTGGGCAATCGATGTATTCCTGACCCTGATGGCCTGGGCCGGGTTGATTATTCTGTTGGTACGCGGGTTGGTGCCGATGCTGGAAACCCACGGCGGCCCGCGCCTGGATGCGCCGATTTTCGCGGCCTTGAATACCTTGCAGATTTACCTGTGGATTGCGGTATTTAACGCGGTGCTGCTGATCAGTTGGGCACGTTATCAACAACGCCGGGGCAAGCGTTTTGCCCAGCGCAGAGCTGCCGGCAAGGCCCTGAGTGATAAAGGCTTGAGCGAAAGTTTCAGCCTGGCCGAGGGCGAGTTGGAACAACTGCGCCGGCCGGGGGTGTTGGTGATTCATAACGACCAGGACGGTGGGGTGCGGGAAGTGACCGCTCATGTGTCCCGTGAGGTGGAGCGGGTGGGGTTGAAGCTGGTGCGGGGGCGGGTCAAGGAAGTGGGCTAAATACAGCCTCTGTTGATGATCGTTGCCACGCTCCGCGTCCCACAGAGTGTGGCAACGATCAACATTCAAATATGGGATCCAATTCACAAAAGGCTCGTGAACTTTTCCTCTCTTCTGGCTACTAATCAATCTCGGCGCAAGGTTGGTGGCTAACTAGTGGCAACTCTCTAGAGCCTTGACGAGACCTGCATCAAAACTGTTACCGCTTGTCGGAATAAAAATTCCAAATACAAGTTGGTAATCGTTAATTGATTTTTTAGTTGTTTTTAATCAAGGACTTATTAACTTATTAATTATCGAATCCAACTAAGCCAGATTCTTGGCCGTCCTGGAGTTCGATGGTAGTTTGCCGCCCTTGTTTTTCGATGGATCGAACATGTCTTCGTTATTGCCTCGGATTCGGTATCTGCTGTGTATCTCGCTGCTTGCCTGCCTTGTTTTGAACAGCGCGGTTGCCGCACCCACGCCAGGGGATCAAGACCTGATCCGCGACCGGCAAAATCGCCTGCTGGAAGAACAGCGCCGGCGCCTTGAAGAACTCAAGGAACTGCCCGGTAAAGAAGCCAAGCCCGTTGTGCCCGCCGCTCCGGTGGACAGCCGCTGCTTTCCCATCAAGGACATCGAACTCAAGGGCGCCGACAGTCTGTCCGCCACTGACCGCGTGCGTCTGCTCAAACCCTATATTGGCCAGTGCCTGGGCGTCACCCAGCTCAACGGGCTGCTCAAGGTCATCACCGACTATTACATCGACAAGGGCATGGTCACCAGCCGCGCCTACTTGCCGCAGCAGGACCTGTCCAGCGGCCACCTGAGCGTGCTGGTGGTCGAGGGCAAGCTCGAAGGCATGAAGGGTGCCCAGGGCAGCAACCTGTCCGAACGCGAACTGGCCATGGCTTTTCCCGGCAAAGTCGGAGAGCAGCTCAACCTGCGGGAAATCGAGCAGTTGGTGGACCAGTTGAACCGCCTGCCGTCGAAACAGGCGCAGATGGAACTGGCCCCTGGCAGCGAGGTAGGCGGTAGCGAAGTGCTGGTGAAAAATGCCCCGCAAAAGCCCTGGCGCGCCAGCTTGTCGCGCAACAACGACGGGCAGAAAAGCACCGGCGAACAGCAGTGGGGCGCTGGCCTCGAGTGGGACAGCCCGCTGGGCCTGGCTGACCAACTGGTACTGCGCGGCGGCCACGATGCCGTCAGCGACCACCAGAAAACCTCGAAAAACACCATGCTCTACTACAACGTGCCGTGGGGCTGGTGGAACTTCAGCTACACCTACAGCGAGAGTGATTACCGCACTTACGGCGTGACCAACGACTACAAGTTCAAGCAGAACGGCGACAACGAGAACCACCAATTGCGCGCCGAGCGGGTGATCCATCGTGACGACGTGAGCAAGACGTCGGTGAACGTCGGCTTGTCGCACCTGCGCACCAACAACTATATCCTCGACATCCGCACCGAGCCCAGCAGTAACCGCCTCAGCGAACTGCAGCTGGGCATCAACCACGGCCGGCGTATCGGCAACTCGTTCGTCAACCTCGACCTGGGCATGCAAAACGGCATCGGCGCCTTCGATGCTCAAGCCAACGAAGAGCGTGACGCGTACGGCAATCGCCAGCCCAACGCGCGCTACCGCAAATACACCGCCACCGTCAGCTACTTGCAGCCGTTCACGCTGTGGGGCGAGTCGTTCAGTTTCTCCAGCCTGGCCACCGGCCAACGCAGTGAAGACATCTTGTTCAGCCCCCAGCGCATGAGCCTCGGCGGTTCGGCCTCGGTACGCGGTTTTAAAGACCAGCAGCTCACCGGCGACAGCGGCGGCTACTGGCGCAACGACGTGCGCTGGGCTCGCCCGGTGACCTGGGACTGGATGCGCCCGGCCTTTGCCGAATACGGCGCAAGCGTCGGCTACGACCAGGGCGTGATCAGCAACGACCGCTACAACGGTGAAGTGCATGGCCGGGTCTCGAGCAACTCCCTGGAGCTGTTCGCCCGCGGCAAATACGTCAGCACCAGCGTGACCTTTGCCCATTCTCTGGAACGCCCGGCAGTGATGAGCGAGCGCGAAGCGCCGATCTACTTCCGCATGGATTTCTTCCTGTAATTCAACGCCCCGTTACATCGAGAATATGACAATGGATGTTCGCCACTTTGCCTTCCTGGCTCGCCAGCCTTCTTCTGCACTGAAAAGCCGCGACTCGTTCTGGGGCCTACCCAAGCGCGGCCTGGCGCTGATCCTGGCCAACGCGTTGTTCTGGCAGCCGCTGCTGGCCCAGGCCGAAGGCATTGTGGTCAGTGGGCCAGGCACCACCGTCGGCCAGGCCGGCAATGGCGTACCAGTGGTGAACATCGCCACTCCCAATGGCAGCGGCTTGTCCCATAACCAATTCAAGGACTACAACGTCGGCCCCAACGGCGTGATCCTCAACAACGCCAGCGGCCCCGTGACGAACACCCAGCTGGGTGGCTACATCGTCGGCAACCCCAACCTCAAGGGCGGCGCGGCCAGCGTCATCCTCAACGAAGTCAACGGCGGCAGCCCCAGCCAATTACGCGGCTACACCGAAGTGGCGGGCCAGTCGGCCAAGGTCATCGTCGCCAACCCGTACGGTGTTACGTGCAGCGGTTGCGGCTTCATCAACACCCCCAACGTGACCCTGACCACCGGCAAACCGGTGCTCGACGCGAGCGGCCAGTTGCAGCGCTACCAGGTTGACGGCGGTGCCGTGACCATCGACGGCCAGGGCCTGAATGCCAGTAACGTCGACCGCTTCGAGATCATCACCCGCTCGGCCAAGATCAATGCGCAGATCAACGCACGCGAATTGACCGTGATCGCCGGGCGTAACGACGTCGATGCCAAAAGCCTGAAAGCCACCGCGCGCGCCGATGACGGTAGCGCCAAGCCCGAGCTGGCCATCGACTCCTCGGCATTGGGCGGCATGTACGCCGGTGCGATCAAACTGGTGGGCACCGAAGCCGGTGTGGGCGTGAAGCTCGACGGCACGCTGGCCGCCAGCGGCGGAGACATCCAGCTGGATGCCAATGGGCACCTGAGCATGGCGCAGACGGCGGCCACCGGTAACCTCAAGGTCACCGCGCAGAACGTGAACCTGTCCGACAAGGTCTACGCCACCGGCAATGTTCAGGTGAGCAGTGCTGAAGAACTGGTCAACCAAAAGAGCCTGGCCGCGGGCCAGCGCATCGAACTCAACGCGATCAAGGTCACCAACCCGGGCATCATCGAAGCGGGCGTACAGGTAGATAACAGCCGCAATGCCACGGGCGACGTGGTGGTTAACGCGCAGACCGTGAACACCAGCGGCAACCTGCTGGCCAGCCGCGCCTTGGCGATTACCGCCGCCCAGGCGCTGACCAACCAGGGCAGCATCATCCAGGGCAAAACTGTCAGCGTCAGCACCGCCAAGCTGACCAACCAAGGCGCCACCGCCCGTGTGTACGGCGAGCAAAGCCTGGCGATCAGCGCACCGGCCATCGTCAATCTGGGCGGGTTGATTCGCTTCGGCGAAGGCCAGGCCGCTACCCTCGACAGCGCCACTTTGGACAACCGCCAAGGCCGCATCCAGGTCGCGGGCGGCAGCTTGACGCTCAACAGCGGCGCGCTGAATAACAACGGTGGGCAGATTGTCGCCGACGCCGTGACAGTGAACGCCGCCAGCCTCGACAACAGCGCCAAGGGCTTGATCAGTGCCGAGAAAGGCGCGCTCAACCTCACTGTCACCAACGCCTTCAACAACAGCCAGGGTCATGCCCAGGCCGGCACTGACTTGAACCTCACCGCCGGTGACGTCGCCAACCAGGACGGCAAGCTGGTGGGTGGGCAGATCACCGCTACCCTCGGCAGCCTCAGCAACAACGACGCAGGTGTACTCAGCGCGGATGCCGGCAAGTTGACCTTGACCGTCGCCCAACAGTTGAACAACGCCAAAGGTCATTTGCAGGCCGCTCAAGGCGACATCGAACTGCACGCCGCGAGCCTGGATAACCAGGGCGGCGCCATCATCGGCAAGCAGTTGCTGCTGGATGCTCGAAGCGGGCAGATCGACAACCGCGCCGGGCGTATCGTCGGTGACCAACTGGACGTGCGCGCCGGCAGCCTCGACAACCGCAATGCCGGGCTGTTGGCCGGTGGTGTGCCGGGTGTGAGCGTGGTGCTGGGCGACCAATTGCTTAACACCCAGGGCCGTATTCAAAGTGAGGGTGACCTGCTGCTGACCGGCAAGCGCCTGGGCAACAGCGCCGGGATCCTGTTGGGCAAGGCCCTCACTGTCACCGCGCAAGACCTCGACAACAGCAGCAAGGGTGCGCTGGTCAGCAATGACGGCGACATCACCCTCAACATCAGCAACCTGCTGACCAACACCAACGGCGTGATCGACGCTGCCGAGCGCAGTGTGCTGGTCAAGGCCTTGACCACCCTCAACAACCAGGGCGGTACATTGCGGGGCAAGCGCCTGGATATCGCGGCGCAAACCCTCAACAACGACCAGGGCCAGCTCTTGGCCGGCAACCAGGGCGTGAGCTACCGTGGCCAGGACCTGAGCAACCGCCAGGGCATGATTCTTAGTGGTGGTGCGGCGGTCGACCTGACGCTGGGCACCTTGAACAACCAGGGCGGCACCGTGCAGGGTGACAGCCTGACGGTCACCGCCGACAGCGTCGACAACAGCCACGACGGCACCAAGGCCGGCGCGATGACCGCCTTGAAGAGCGACCTGCAACTGATGGTCGAGGCCTTGACCAACCGTGGCGGCAAACTGTTCGGCAAGGAGCACGTCACCGTCTCCGGCGCCACACTGGACAACAGCGCCAACGGCCAGATCAGCGGCAATCAGATCAGCCTGACCTCGCGTACCCAACTGACCAACCAGGGCGGCCTGATTGAGTCCAACCAGGGCCTGACCTTCAATGGCGGCAACCTCGACAACAGCGCGGGCGGCCAACTACGGGCGATGGAAGGCGCCAGCAGCACGCTGACGGTCACCGACCAACTGAATAACCAGAACGGCATTCTTGAATTCGGCAGCCAGGCCTTCAGCCTCAACGCCGGGCATTTGAATAACCAGGCCGGGCAACTGCAGCACGCCGGCGCCGGCGTGTTCAGCCTCAACACCACCAGCCTCACCGGCAGCCAGGGCAGCATCAATGGCCTGGGCACCGCCGACTGGTCGTTTGGCCGGGTCGATGGCCTCGGCCGCGTGCAACTCAATGAAGCCTTGCAGTACACCAGCACCCAGGGCCTGAGCCTCAAGGCCGGCGACCGCTTGGCCAGCGCCAAGGGTCTGACCCTGGATGTCGCCAGCCTGGATAACGCGGGCGAGTTGCTCAGCGACGGTGACCTGAGCGTCACCCTGACCGGCGACATGACCAACAGCGGCCGCCTTTCGGCCCAGCAAAAACTGAGCGTGGTCGCCAACAACCTCAGCCAGAACGGCGGGCGCCTGGCCGGCGGCACCACCACCCGGATCACCCTGGGCGGTACGCTGGATAACCTCGGCTACCTCACCGCACGCCAGCAACTCGACATTGCCGCCGCACAAATCAACAACCGCGGCACCCTCGGTTCACAAGGCAGCGTCAACCTGAGCGCCAGCAATGGCATCAGCAATAGCGCGGACACGCTGCTGTTCAGCGGCGGTGATCTGACCCTGCGCGGGAACAGCTTCAGCAACCTGTACGGCGACGTCTACAGCAAGGGCAACCTGAGTTTCGCGGCGCTCGACGGCGGCATGGCGGCGAGCTTCAGCAACCTTTCCGGTACGGTTGAAAGCGAAGGCAATATCGGCATCAGTGCGCGGAATGTGGAAAACGCCAAGGCTGAATTCGAGTTGGGCCAGACCGTCACCACTGGCAGCCTCAATTGGCAGTGCGGCCAGCACTGCGGCGGGCACGACTCGTTCAAACGCGGTCAAATCACCATCAACCAGACCTTCCTTGAATCCGCGATCAAAGACTCGGCCGCTGCGCGCCTGGTAGCGGGCAAAGACCTGCTGGTCCAGGGCGACAACGTCCAGAACCGCTATAGCCTGCTGGCGGCCAATGGCAACCTGAGCATCACCGCCAACGACCTGCTCAACCAGGGCGCCGCGACCCGCACCGGGCAGAACACCATCGTCATCGGCACCCCGGAGCGCATCGACACCGGTGAGTGGGACCGGATGGAATACATCGACGTACCCGCCTTCAACGCAGCGGTGGCAGCGGGTAATTTCGATAAAGCACGCTTTGAGGTTCTCAAGGCCCGGTCCAGCGACTGGCGCTTCTCCGAACAAAGCAACGTCACCACCTGGACCGACAACGGCGGCCCGGGCTACACCGCGACGATACAGGCTGGTGGCGCGGTCAACCTCAACGTTGCTCGTACCCTGCAAAATGGCACGTTGCACACAAACACCCTGGAGCAACTGACCGGCACCCTCGGTGACGACCAGACCGGCATCCCCGTCGGCGGCATCAATATCAACCTGAGCAAGCACGTCAACGACGCCACGGCCCAGGCGCCGAGCAGCGTATTGCCGGTGACCAGCATCGCGCCCGACGGCCGCTACGTACCTGTGGATTACACCGGCGAGTCCTTCACCCCGGTCGACCCCACCACCGCGCCCGGCTTCCAGTTGCCCAAGGGCGACTACGGCCTGTTCATCAAGAATGCCGACCCTACCAGCCACTACCTGATCGAGACCAATTCGAACCTCACCACCCTGGCGGGCTTCTTCAGCTCCGACTACATGCTCGACAAGCTCGGCTATAACCCCGACAACGCCTGGCGTCGCCTGGGTGACGGGCAATACGAGTCACGGCTGATCCGCGATGCCGTGCTGGCGCAAACCGGGCAACGCTTCCTCGCCGGTGGACTGACCAGCGACTACGACCAGTTCCGCTACCTGATGGACAACGCCCTGGCCAGCAAGGACGCCTTGCGCCTGAGCGTCGGCGTGTCCCTCACCGACCAGCAAGTCGGCGCCCTGACCCACGACATCGTGTGGATGGAAAACCGCGTGGTCGACGGCCAGACCGTCCTCGTGCCCGTGCTCTACCTGGCCCAGGCCGACTCCCGCAACGTGCGCGGCAACAGCCTGATCCAGGGCCGCGACCTCAACCTGATGACCGGCGGCGACCTGATCAACGTCGGCACCCTGCGCGCCAGCAACAACCTCTCGGTGACCAGCAAGGGCAGCATCTACACCGGCGGCCTGATCGAGGCCGGCAAAAACCTCAGCCTGCTGGCCCAGGACAGCATCCGCAATTCCATGGCCGGCGAGATACGCGGCAACCAGGTCAGCCTCACCACCCTGAAGGGCGACATCACCAACGACACCACCGCCATCCAGGTACGCGACGGCGCCGGCATGCGCACCCTCACCGACACCAGCGCCGGCACCATCGTCGCCCGCGAAAACCTCGCCATCGACGCTGGCCGCGACCTCAACAACCACGGTGCACTCACCGCCGGCGGCGATGCCGACCTGAAAGCCGGGCGCGACCTCAACCTGATTGCCGTCAGCGACACCAGTGAGATCCACGCCTTCAGCGACGGCGGGCACAAATCCAGCATCACCACCGACGTGAAAAACCAAGCGGCCACGGTCACGGCCGGTGGCAACCTGAGCATGGTGGGGGGGCAAGACGTCAACATCATCGGCAGCAACGCCACCGCGGGTAAGGACCTGAACATTCAGGCCGGGCGCGATTTCAACGTGGCCTCTGTCAGCGATGTGCACAACGTCGAGGGCAAGGAAAAACACGGCAAGAAACGCATCAAGACGGCGGATGAGCAGACCACGCAGTTAGCCAGTGTGCTGACGGCGGGCAGGGACTTTACGAGCCAGGCCGGGCGCGACACCACGCTGGTGGCGAGCAAGATCAGTGCGGGGAATGAGGCTTACCTGTATAGCGGCGATAAGTTGAATTTGCTGGCGGCTGAGAACAGCACGCATACGTTGTATGACATGAAGGAGAACGGTGGGTGGGGCGCGAAGAAAACCAAGCGCGATGAAGTCACCCGCGTCACCAACGTCGGCACTGAGATCAAGACCGGCGGTGACCTGACATTGGCCAGTGGCGGCGACCAGCTGTATCAGCGGGCCAAGCTCAGCAGTGGCAACGATCTGACGATTGCCAGCGGCGGCGCGGTGACGTTTGAAGCGGTCAAGGACCTGCATCAAGAGAGCCACGAGAAGAGTAAGAGCGACCTGGCGTGGACCAGCGCCAAGGGTAAAGGCAATACCGACGAGACGCTGCGCCAGAGTGAGTTGATGGCGCAGGGGCAGTTGGCGATTAAGGCCGTTGATGGCTTGAAGATTGATATCAAGCAGATCGATCAGAACACAGTCAGCCAGACGATTGATGTGATGGTGAAAGCAGATCCACAGTTGGCTTGGTTGAAAGAAGCCGAGAAGCGTGGGGATGTGGATTGGCGGCATGTGAAGGAACTGCACGACTCCTTCAAATACAGCCATTCCAGCCTTGGCCAAGGTGCAATGCTGGCGATCATCATTGTCGTCACCGTATTGACGGCAGGTGCTGCCAGTGCACTCGCGGCATCAGCTGGCAGCGCTGTGGGTGCGGGGTCGACTATGGCTGCTGCGACGGCGGCTACAGCTGCAACGTCTACGACGGCGGCAGTTGCGGGTACGGCAGCAGGTCTAGGAAACATCATCGCCACCGCGTCTTTGACCTCTCTTGCCAGCACCGGCGTGGTGAGCACGATAAACAACAAGGGCAACCTGGGCGCGGCTTTAAAGGAAACCTTTAGCAGCGACAGCATGAAGCAATCGCTGATCGCTGGCGCCTCAGCAGGCTTCGTGAATTACGCCAGTGGCAATTGGTTCGGCGCACAAAGCGACCCTGTGACCAACAAAGTGAGCGGTCCCAGCGTAGTGCCTCACTGGAACGACCCGGCCGCTATTGGGCGTTTCGGAACGATCCAATTGGCGGGCGGAGCCGTGCGCGGAACGCTTTCTGAAGCGCTTGGGCAAGGCAGCTTCAAGGATGCCATGAAGGGCAGCCTTTTCGATGTACTGCAGGCGACCGCGTTCACAGGCGTAGGTGATTTTGGCAATGCCTTCAAACTTCAAGACAGTGGCCTGAGTAAAACAGCACTGCACGCCGTTGTGGGCGGGTTGCTTTCGGAAGCAATGGGCGGTGACTTCAAAACGGGGGCGATTGCTGCGGGCGCTAATGAGGCGCTTATTGTGGCGTTGGATAAGTCGCCTCTGCTCAGTAGCAGTGATCCAGCAGAGCATGATCGACTGGTCAATGCGGCGTCCAAGCTGGTGGGTTTACTTGCTGCGGCCAGTGTTAATGGCGATGTCGCCATGGGCTCTGAAATCGCTGGGAATGCACAATCGTACAACCGGAAATTGCACGTCCAAGAAGAGAAAAGATTGGCTCAGGAGGCCAAGAGTCTAGATGCCACAAAGAAAAGCCGATCTGGCTTTGAGTGGGACGCTCTCCTGACGTTTGTTGCGGGAGGTGAAGTCGATCAGAAAACCAACAATGAGCTCCAAGGAGTTCTTGCCCGCTACAGCCCTACCAACCCTGAGGGGCAGGCATTGGGTGACGACCTGAGTGTTGCGCGGGAAGTGATCACTAAGCTGCAAAACGAGAAAGTCCTTCTGACCTGGGCAGATGGTAGCCCGATTGTCGCGAACGGGGCTCAGGTCGTTGCGTTCAAGTCTACAGACAAGCAGTACACAGACTCGCGGCTATTCAATCCTTCGAGTAACACCACCTACAACAATGAACCCGGTGGTATGGGGGTCGTGCCTGATGCGTGGGCCGAGCAATACGGAGAGGGTACGGCTATCAGGAAGCTCCCTGAAATCGCCGCGCTCAGTTCTGACGCCATTTCCCAAGCAGAGCAAATAGACCGACTACGTGTATTGGTGGGCGGCGGCATCAATTCAAATATCGATCTAAAGCTCCTTGCTGAGCTTATGCCTATCGGTGGAGTGGGTAAGGGAACACTCTTAAACGCGATCAAAGAGTTGGCTGCGCGGGATGTATTGGCGGTCAAAGGTACGGAGGCTATTGCAGGGAAGGCGGCGGAAACGGTTGCTGGTAAAGGTCTCGAGTCTGTTGGTGCAAAAGGGCCAGGTTCTGCTGGTACGGGCACGATGGCGGGTAGTAATGTTGCAAGTACAACGCCTAAAGCTGATATTTTTTGGAATAAAACAACAGTTCTAGATAGGACTGTTTATCAACGTAACGACCTCTTTGACCCAGAGGCCCTATCGACCTGGAGAGTACGAGGTAAAACTGTTGAAGGCTCAAACCTTGAGAGGATGGCCTCGGGTCGAGCACCAATTGGGTATGATGGGAAATCAGTTGAGTTACATCATCTCTCGCAAACTGAAGTTAATGGATTCGCTGGTACTCGTGGTTCACTTGCAGAAGTTGGTTCTGTTTTCCATAGCCAGAATAGCAGTGTTCTTCATGTCCCATCCAATGCCGCTCAAAGCTTTAGGTATACTCGTTACAAAGACTCTGCAGAATACAGAAACCCTACGACTGATTATGTTTCAGTTCCTACGGATTTGAATGCAAAAACATTGACAAAGCAGGCTAAAGAGTTTAATTCTTATCAGTCGGAGTATTGGAAGTTGCGGGCTCGGAGCGGGGAGTAATTAGGCGTGGATTATTCGAGAATCATTAATCTTATTAAAGAGTCAGATTTCGTTGAGTTTGCTGATTATGGTGACGGGATTGCTGATGAGTGGATTTATAAAGCTGAAGCTCGTCTTGGGTTGAAGTTGCCTGATAGCTATAAATGGTGGCTGAAGTGTTATTCTGGCGGGGAAATATCTGGGGAGGAGATTTATAGTATCTACGAAATGGATTTTGATAGTGTAAGGGGGGGTGATATCGTTTATATGTCAATCGTTAACGGTCGAAATGGGTTGTGTGGGAAGGAGAGGCTATTTATCTGCGAACCGCCGGGTGCAGGGGAATCATTTTATTTTGCCACGGACGATGGTCTTAATGATGGGGAGTATCCTGTTTATAGGCTTGAACTTTCTGATAAAACTTCTAGTTTGTATGCGAAGAACTTTATCGATTTCTTAGAAAAAAGAATAATTTCTTTCAGTTGAATAATGATTCTGCGTTTAAAAAAAGGTTGAGAAAGGCTAGGTGCAAAAGGGCCTGCGACGGGACTGCTGTCTGGTGAAACCAAGGTAGTGGGGAGCGGAACACCGGCTGCGAATGATGCGAATTTTATAGCAACATCCACATCCGGATGGACGAAAATCTCGGGTGATGCTCGCGCGGTGGTCCGGGACGTCGAGTACCATTCAGGTGTGCCGATGCCCTCTAATCAGCGCACGAAACTTGCGGATGAGTTACGTCAGGTTGATCATACTTATGTTGCGCCGAGAAGTGACTATCAGGCCCTACAGCGTCAATACAATAGCCAGCGGAATAATCTTAAACGTGAGTGGGAGTTGAATACTGGTTTGGCATGGCCAAAAACTGCGAGTGGTGTGGATTTTCAGGCGCACCATGTGATACCACAGCAGTACGGTGGACCTAACCAATGGTGGAATTTGCATCCGGTTCCGGGTGGAAGTGCTCACCAAGGTGGTGTCCATGCCCCAGCTAGTCCAACTACAACAGCGTTTCCGCAGCACCCTCCGAGGCTACCATGAACATGTACGAAAATTTAGAAGCCTTTAATGCGATGGGATGTGCGCTATTGGAGCGGCTGACGCCTGTTTCTTCAGGTGAAGTAAGTATGATGCGACAGCAGTGGCCGGCGGCTCCCACCGAGTACTTTGCTTTTATGCAGGAACGGGGGCACGGTGAGATCAAGGAGGACGACTGCGCGCTGCCGCTTTTGACGATTCAACCGATGCTGCTTTCTGCTGCGGCTGACTACTTCGGTGATGATGGAATTTATAAAGACGGGCCTTATGAAGCGGGCGCGAAGGGCGAGGTGTGGCTGTTCGGCTGGGATAGCGCCGGGACTGCTTTCGGTTTCGACAGCGGAGACAACTGGCGTTTGTTGGAAATAGACAATATGCGTTGGGTCACGCGACTTGACTTATCCTTTTGTCAGTTCGTCGAAGGGCTGTTGGTTTGTTATCCACAGCGGCCAGTGAGCTTTGCGAATGGAGTTTGGCGCGACTCGGGAGATGTTTATTACAACGTTCCGGTATAGGCGCTACAGCCTGGCGAACCTAAAGAAAATAGGGGTCAGACCACGTTTTAAGGCTGGCAGAGTTGCTCTTTAAAAACATAGAAGAATAGTGGTCTGACCCCTATTTCCCCACAGGGCTCAAGGGCCAGCGGAAAAAATATTTGGTAAGTGATTATGAAAAATAAAGAAGAGTTAAAAGCGTTGGTTGAAGCTGTAACGTCCTCAAAAGAGTACGAGGGCAATTACGGCTATCGCATAACAGGCACGAGTGCGACGTTAAGCAATGTTGATGAATCAGATCGACAGCAGGCCCCGGCTGACTATCTGGAGTTTCTTGCTGAGTTTGGTTTCGGCGAATTAGATGCGGCATTTCATCTCGATGATGGCCCGGAGAAGTATTCAACTTTATGTGGTCGAGAAGTTGAGGGCTATGAGGGCTTTTATGTGTTCGGTGGGAATTCGAGTGATGTGCTATATGCTTTCGACGCAAAAAATAATTGGCAGATCGTACAGATTAGCTCTGAGTTGGATGAGGTTGATGTGTTAGCGTCAAGTTTTTCTGATTTTATCTTGGAGCGGTTGAAGTACGTCAAGTCGTTAGTTGAAAGACGTGCGGCGGGCTGATTGTTAGCGTTGCATTTTTAGGGGTGCAAAAGCGACTGCTATTCCACGCACGCCACTAGCTGGTCCTACTGAAAATTGGAAAACCTTTGTTAATGCTGAAAAGCAGATTCAACTGGAAGCAGGTGCTGGGCAGTGTGGAAATAGGGGTCAGACCACGATTGGGGAAAACGAGGTCAGACCACGATTTTTCTGGAGGTAGATTTTTTGTTGGTTGGTTGTTATAGGAAATAGGGGTCAGACCACGGTTTTCTAATTAAAGTATTAATAGTGGTCTGACCCCTATTTCTCTGCGTGGTGCTTGATGACCAATCATGTTCACATTCTGTTGACCCCTAGCTGCTCTGAGGGGACTGCTTTATTGATGAAGGGGTTGGGGCAGCGATATGTTCAGTATATAAATCGCACCTACCAAAGAACTGGCACCCTCTGGGAAGGACGTTTTCGTTCTTGTGTAGTGCAACAAGAGAGCTACTTACTTTCCTGTTATCGCTACATTGAGCTGAACCCAGTTAGGGCGGGAATGGTGAAGCACCCGGCAGACTATCACTGGACGAGTTATAGGGTGAACGCGTTGGGCGAATCGTCCAATCTTGTAACGCAGCATCCTATTTATAACGAGCTAGGTCCCGATCCCCTAGGCCGCGCCAAGGGATATCAGGAGCTTTTTAAGAGTCAGCTTTCTTCAGATTTTATTGATCAAATACGAACATCTAAAAATGGAAATTATGTTCTGGGCGGGGCTAGGTTTGCATCACAGATTTCACACGCCTTGGGTAAACGAGTTGTCCGAGGGTTGGCGGGACGTCCAAAGAAAATTGTTTGTTAGTTGTGTAATCGTAGTCTGACCCTTATTTACTTGCCCTGCGGCCTTGAAGCTTGCGCCGCGAGCCGTGCGTTGCCGTTGGGCGGTGAGAGTTCCCAGCGCACCGAAACCGCTTGAGTACCGCGATCAACCCCGTAAAATGCCGCGGCTATAGCAACATGCTACCTTTCAGGGACGAATCAAAACATGCGTGTTTTTGCTTTTCTCCTGGCCATCTGCCTGATGGCCGGTTGCGCCTCCAAGCCTGCTTACTACATCTCCCCGGCGCCGGTCACCATTCCCAAGACGGCTACCTATTGGCTCGACACCTTCAACGTTGAGGTGAGGGGCGAGAGTAAGCACTTCATGCCTGATGACAAGGTCCGCCAGGAACTCGGCGTCGATCTGGTCAATCGCTTGCTTAACGCCAAGCGTTACGCCGCCAGTAAGCAAACCGCCGATTATTTGCTGGACGTGGATATCGTCTATGTGCGCCATATCATCGACTCCAACGGTGGGCTGTCCAACCTGGTGGTCAGCGACGGCACCATCCTGCAAAGCATCGATTTCGGCTACAAGGTCAAGGTCAAGAAAGCTGATACCGAGGTGCTTCACTTCGCCCAGAACCGGCCCGGCCTGGTACCCAACAACTGGCGGGGCCAGCCACAGCAATGGAAGACCATTGGCGGCATTATCACCAACACCGGTAATTCCAGTGTCGAGCGATATTTCACTGGCGGGCTGAGCGACTACATCCTTGATGACCTGCGCGATATTCCGTCCCGCTAGCGTTACCTGCTGCACCCGATTTCTCACTCTAGGAGCACCCCGTGAAAACACTGTCCAAAATCCTGCTGTCGGGCTTCACCGCCGCAGCGCTGCTGACCGTGGCCGGTTGTGCCACGGAGAGCAACCGCGCGATGCCGGTGGAACAAGTCGCCAGCGCCAACATCGCCTATTCCGGCGTGCGCGTGCCGATTGCCGTGGGCAAGTTCGATAACCGCTCCAGCTACATGCGCGGCATCTTCTCCGACGGCGTTGACCGCCTCGGTGGCCAGGCCAAGACCATCCTGATCACCCACCTGCAGCAGACCAACCGCTTCAGCGTGCTGGACCGCGACAACATGGGTGAAATCTCCCAGGAAGCCGCGATCAAAGGCACCGTGCAAAAGCTCAAGGGCGCTGACTACGTGGTGACCGGCGATGTAACCGAGTTCGGCCGCAAAGAGACCGGCGACCGCCAGCTGTTCGGCATCCTCGGCCGTGGCAAGACCCAAGTGGCCTACGCCAAAGTCGCGTTGAACATCGTCAACATCAGTACCTCCGAAGTGGTGTATTCCACCCAGGGCGCCGGTGAATACGCGCTGTCCAACCGTGAAGTGATCGGCTTCGGCGGCACCGCCAGCTACGACTCCACCCTCAATGGCAAGGTCCTCGACCTGGCCATGCGCGAAGCGATCAATCGTCTGGTAGACGGCATCAACGCCGGCGCCTGGAACCCACGCAACTGATCAGCAGATTTACAAGGAGTCGTACACGGATGAACAAGGCAGTGACGTTGGCGCTGATGCTGACAGTTTTAGCAACAGTAGCGGGGTGCCAGACGGCGCCCAAGCCTCTCTATCAATGGGAGAGCTACCAGCCGCAGGTTTACGAATACTTCAAGGGTGAGCCCAAGGAAGCCCAGGTCGAAGCGCTGGAGCGGGATCTGCAGAAGATCAACGCCAGTGGCCGCCAGGCGCCGCCGGGCTATCACGCCCACTTGGGCATGCTGTACCTGAGCATGGGCAAGGATGACCAGATGGTGCAGCAATTTCGCACCGAGAAGGCGCTGTTCCCTGAGTCCGCTGCCTATATGGACTTCCTGCTCAAGAACGCCAAGACCGGAGACGTCAAATGAGCCTTTTGAAACTCACTGGCGCTCTGCTGGCCCTGGCGTTGCTGGGCGGTTGTGCGGCACCCAAGACCGTCGACTACTCGGCGTTTAAACAGGCCCGGCCCAAGTCGATCCTGGTGCTGCCGCCGATCAACGAATCGCCGGAAGTGCAGGCGTCCTACAGCCTGGTGTCGCAGGTGACTTACCCGTTGGCCGAAGCCGGCTACTACGTGTTGCCGATAGCCCTGGTGGATGAAACCTTCCGCCAGAACGGTCTGACCACGCCGACGGACATCCAGGGCGTGGCACCGGGCAAGCTGCATGAAATCTTCGGTGCGGACGCCGGGTTGTACATCACCATCACTGAGTACGGCACCAGCTACATGCTGATCTCCAGTGAAACGGCGGTGACGGCGTCGGCCAAACTGGTAGACCTGCGTACCGGCACCACGCTGTGGACCGGCTCCGCTCGCGCCTCCAGCGAAGAGGGCGGTAACAATGGCGGCGGCGGTCTGGTGGGGATGCTGATCACCGCAGCGGTCAAGCAAATCATCAACAGCTCAACCGACGCCGGCCACCCGATTGCCGGCATCACCAGTGCGCGTCTGCTGTCGGCAGGCCAACGCACCGGGATTCTGTACGGGCCGCGTTCGCCCAAGTATGGGTCGGACTGATTGACCTGCAATAAACAGCCTGGCTACCTTCGGGTAGCCAGTCTTCGTATTTAAAATTTGCGGTTTTAACCCGAACCGTAATTGCCTTGCGTCTGACCTTGTGAACGGATCATTCACTCCCGAGGTTCAGCCCATGTCCCGTCCTCTTCTTCTCTTGCGCCCCGCAGCCCAGGGTTTTGCCGTCACCTTGCTGGTGGCGCTCGCCGGGTGCGGACTGTCCTCGTCCAGGGATGTGGCCAAGACAGCCGAAGCAGCCCCTGTTACCCCCAGCCCCGAATTGCATAGCGAGCCGGCTCGCGCTCAGGGTGCGTTGAGCAAACGCATGGCCATGCCTGCGCCGATGGCCTCACGGTTGGTGATGAGCGATTCGGTCGCGATGGAATACCGCGCTGAACCCCGCGAGCAGTACCAGAACCTGCCGGACAATCCGATCCATAGCGTCGCCGAAACCCCGGTGTCGACCTTCAGTGTTGATGTGGATACCGGCAGCTATGCCAACGTCCGACGCTTCCTCAATCAAGGCAGCCTGCCGCCCCAAGGCGCTGTGCGACTTGAAGAAATGGTCAATTACTTCCCCTACGATTACGCGCTGCCCAACGATGGCTCGCCCTTTGGCGTGACCACCGAGGTGGCGCCGTCACCGTGGAATGCCCACACCCGTTTACTGCGCATCGGCATCAAGGCTTCCGACCGCGCCGTGGCAGAACTGGCGCCGGCCAACCTGGTGTTTCTGGTGGATGTGTCTGGCTCCATGGACCGCCGCGAAGGCCTGCCACTGGTCAAGAGCACCCTGAAACTGCTGGTGGATCAGCTGCGAGATCAGGACCGGGTGTCTCTGGTGGTCTACGCCGGTGAGTCGCGCGTGGTGCTCAAGCCGACCTCGGGTGGTGACAAGGCGAAGATTCGCAACGCCATCGACCAGTTGACCGCTGGCGGTTCGACGGCAGGCGCCTCGGGTATCGAACTGGCCTATCAAATGGCCCGGGAAGGCTTTATCGACAAGGGCATCAACCGCATCCTGCTGGCCACCGATGGCGACTTCAACGTCGGCATCAGTGACTTCGACAGCCTCAAGCAGATGGCGGTCGACCAGCGCAAAAGCGGCGTATCCCTGACTACCCTGGGGTTTGGTGTGGATAACTACAACGAACACCTGATGGAACAATTGGCCGATGCCGGCGATGGCAACTACGCCTATATCGACAACCTGCGCGAAGCGCGCAAGGTATTGGTGGACCAGCTCAGCTCGACCCTGGCGGTGGTGGCGCGGGACGTTAAATTGCAGGTGGAATTCAACCCGGCGCAGGTCAGTGAGTATCGCCTGCTGGGTTATGAAAACCGCGCGTTGAAGCGTGAGGACTTTAACAACGACAAGGTCGATGCCGGTGAGATCGGTGCGGGGCATACAGTGACGGCCTTGTATGAAATCGTCCCCAAGGGTGAAAAAGGTTGGTTGGAACCGCTGCGCTATGCCACTAAGCCTGTATCAGGCGGCACGTCTGGGGAGCTGGCGATCTTGCGCGTACGCTACAAGACCGTCCAAGGAGGCAGCAGCCAGTTGATAGAACGCCCCATCAGCCGCGAGCAAAACGCCAGCAAGGCCAGCGATGACCTACGCTTCTCAGCCGCCGTGGCAGCCTTTGCCCAGCAGCTCAAGGGTGACGGTCGCTACACTGGGAACATGAGTTTGAAAGACACGGCTGCCTTGGCTCGTTCTGCCCGAGGCGACGACCCGTTTGGCTTGCGCAATGAGTTCGTGCAATTGGTCGAACTGGCGCAGAGCCTCAAGGCCTCGGTCAAACACTGAAGATGCTGAAAAGAAAGGAGTTCGCCACCCCCATGCCCGCTCCAGTTGATTCACCCAGCGACGAATCGCTGCTGGCCCGCTATCGCACCGGCGACACTGCCGCATTCGAGGCCTTGTACGCGCGTCATCGACAAGGCCTGTATCGTTTCCTCGTGTCCTTGAGCAACAAAGTGGAACTTGCCGAGGAAATCTACCAGGACACCTGGCTCAGCTTGATCCGCAGCGCCACTCAGCCACAAGGGCGAGCGAGTTTTCGTACCTGGCTGTTCCAGATTGCCCGCAACCGCCTGATCGATTACTGGCGTAAGCACGGCGTCCACAATCCGCTGCACGACAGCTACGATGAACAGCTTCACGCCCAGCCCGACGACAGCGGCAGCCCCGAACAACTCTTGAGCCTGAGCCGCGACCAGGGCCGTCTGGACGCCGCGTTGCAAGACTTGCCCGAAGACCAGCGGGAAGTATTCCTGCTGCGCCTGCACGGCGACCTGGAGGTGCCGCAAATCGCCGCGCTCACTGGCGCTCCACTGGAAGCGGTCAAAAGCCGCTTGCGTTACGCCCAGCAGAAATTGCGTCGACTGCTGGCCGAGGAGGTACCCGTATGACTGACTCCCGACACACCCCGAATCCCGACGACGAAGTGCTGATCCAACACTTTCGCCAACACACCAGCGGCGAACCGCCTGCTTCCCTGGACGCTTTCCTGCTGGCCACCGCCCGCCGCGAAGCCCCGGCGCCCCAACCAAATCTGTGGCAACGCTGGCTGCTGGCCTGCCAACGGCCACGCTGGCAAATGGCATTCGCCACCGTTGCCGGTGTGGCGCTGATGATTGGCTTGGTGGTGCGCTCGCCAGTGCCCAATGTCGACCTGCCCGCGCCAGCGGCGGCGCAGTACTCCGCCAGCCGCGAGGAACTCGCTCGCCCAGCGCCGCAAGCGTTGCAAGCGCCCGCACCGCCCATGACTCGACTCGCCATGGCACCCCAGGCGGACAGTGTGCAGGTTCAGGCTGAAGTGGCGGGAGCCATGGCGGACGAGTCTGTGGCAAAAATGAGCAAGCGAATGGCTGCCAAGCCACAGTCCCTGGAGCAAGGGCTTCAGGAAATTGTGCGCCTGCGCCAAGCGGGAGAGGCCAAGGCGGCCGATGAAAAGCTTCTGGCGCTGTATAAGCGCTTTCCTGAGGAAGACTTGCCGGCTCGGTTGGAGGCGTTGCAAAAACCATAAGTAAACGGCGGCCACAAAAAAGCCCCAGGTCTTTCGACCTGGGGCTTTCGTTCTAAAGACTAAGGCGTTTCAGTAATTCTTCTTCTGTGACATCGCACGCAATGCCTCAATGCTCAATGTCTCTCCCTCTGTTTCTTTCAGAGTCCTGCGTTGCTGGTTATAGCGTTCGTACTCCAGCTTCGCTTTATCATCGGCTGCGTGCTTGCTGATTTGTCCTGCACCTTGCAGAATTTCGCGGTCGTTGAAAGCTAGAAATTGATCCAGCTTCTCCTGCCAGTCGCGTAGGAAAATTTGCTTACGTCTCAACGCCTGATCTTCGGCAAAGTCCAGCCACATGGTGACAATGCGATTCAATGCAGAAATTTCGTGTTGCTGAAGATAGTTTTTAGCGATGGTCACATCACCCTTACGTACTTCATCACCCTTGAAACTGGTCAGGCCCATGTTCGGTTTGGCGGCATCAACACGTTGAGTAATTAACTCGGCAGCGGTCAGTCCGGTGCTGGCGAAATGAAGTTTGTTTTGGATGATCTGGAAGAATGTTGTGGTTTCACTATTCGACGGAGTGTAGTCGGCCGCCATCGCAAAAATTTCCCGAACTCGCAGATAGACCCTGCGCTCACTCGCGCGGATATCGCGAATGCGTTCAAGCAATTCGTCAAAGTAGTCAGGAACCAACGAACGACCCACGGGAGGGTTTTTCAGCCGCTCGTCATCCATGGTGAAGCCTTTGACCAGATATTCCTGCAGGATTTGCGTGGCCCACTGACGGAACTGAGTACCGCGCTTAGAGCGTACCCGATACCCTACCGCCAGAATCAGCGGCAAGCTGAAGTATCTGACGTTGTAGGGTTTGTCGTCGGCGGCAGTTGTTCGGTAAAACCGAACAACTGAATCCTCCACCAGTTCGCCCTCGGCGAAGATATGGCTGATATGTTCGCTGATGGTGGCTTTTGCCTTGCCATACAGCTCACAGATCATTGCCTGCGAGAGCCACAGGGTGTCGGTATCGAAGCGGCACTCCAGGCGAACCAAACCGTCACCGCTCTGGAACAACAACAGTTCACCTTGTGGTGCGGGAGGATGTTCGGTCTGGGTGCTATCGCTCATGTGAGACCTCTGTGATCGGGCTGATCGATAGTCTACAAAAAAGCCCCAGGTCTTTCGACCTGGGGCTTTTCGTCTGTATCTGGTGCACCCGGCGGGATTCGAACCCACGACCCCTGCCTTCGGAGGGCAGTACTCTATCCAGCTGAGCTACGGATGCTTGTGCGGGCGCCATCATACCCATGTCGACCTTGGGCGTCCATGCTGGTTTTTGGCCGTCTGCCGGCAGGATTCTGGAGTGTCGAGGCTCTGCCCCGGGCGGTATGGGTTGTTGGCACTGAACCAGGCGCAAGTACGCTTATCAGAAAATCTCGGCAAATACGCCGTTTTCGTTCTTTTTTTCGAACAGACTATTGTCCTTTACCCCCATTGATCCTAGGATTCGTTTGAGATTTCAAACGCTCCTCCCTGGGTGCTGAACCGCACATCTGTCTTTTGTGCGCTATTTATGTGCTTGCGCCCGGTGAATGATTTCCCTGACGGCAGCCTTCAAGGCGCCTTTCAACAACTCTAATTTGCTCCGCGCGCGCGCGGTGCTGTTAAGGAAAGCCGACATGCAGCTTAAAGACACCCAGTTGTTCCGCCAGCAAGCCTTCATTGATGGCGCTTGGGTCGATGCGGACAACGGTCAGACGATCAAGGTTAACAACCCGGCTACCGGCGAAATTCTGGGTACCGTGCCGAAAATGGGCGCCGCCGAAACCCGCCGCGCTATCGAAGCGGCCGACAAGGCCCTGCCGGCCTGGCGTGCACTGACCGCCAAGGACCGTGCGAACAAGCTGCGTCGCTGGTTTGAACTGATCATCGAAAACCAGGACGACCTGGCTCGCCTGATGACCCTGGAACAGGGTAAGCCGCTGGCCGAAGCCAAGGGCGAAATCGTCTACGCCGCCTCGTTCATCGAGTGGTTCGCCGAAGAAGCCAAGCGCATTTACGGTGACGTGATTCCGGGCCATCAGCCGGACAAGCGCCTGATCGTGATCAAGCAGCCGATCGGCGTGACCGCTGCTATCACGCCGTGGAACTTCCCCGCCGCGATGATCACCCGTAAAGCCGGCCCGGCCCTGGCTGCCGGTTGCACCATGGTGCTCAAGCCCGCCTCGCAAACGCCGTTCTCCGCGTTCGCCCTGGCTGAGTTGGCCCAGCGTGCCGGTATTCCCAAAGGCGTTTTCAGCGTGGTCTCCGGCAGTGCTGGCGATATCGGCAGCGAGCTGACCAGCAACCCGATCGTGCGCAAACTGTCCTTCACCGGCTCCACCGAAATCGGTCGCCAATTGATGGCCGAATGCGCCAAGGACATCAAGAAAGTCTCCCTGGAACTGGGCGGTAACGCGCCGTTCATCGTGTTCGACGACGCAGACCTGGATAAGGCCGTCGAAGGCGCGATCATCTCCAAGTACCGTAACAACGGCCAGACCTGTGTCTGCGCCAACCGCCTGTACATTCAGGATTCGGTGTACGACGCGTTCGCCGAGAAACTGAAAGTGGCGGTGGCCAAACTGAAGATCGGCAACGGTCTGGAAGAAGGCACTACTACCGGCCCGTTGATCGACGAAAAAGCCGTGGCCAAGGTTCAGGAACACATCGCCGATGCCCTGAGCAAAGGCGCAACGCTGCTGGCCGGGGGCAAGGTCATGGAAGGTAACTTCTTTGAGCCGACCATCCTGGTCAACGTGCCGAAGAACGCCGCCGTGGCCAAGGAAGAAACCTTCGGTCCATTGGCACCGTTGTTCCGCTTCAAAGACGAAGCCGAAGTGATCGCGATGTCCAACGACACCGAGTTCGGCCTGGCCTCCTACTTCTACGCCCGAGACCTGGGTCGTGTGTTCCGTGTGGCCGAAGCCCTGGAATACGGTATGGTCGGCGTCAACACCGGGTTGATCTCCAACGAAGTGGCGCCGTTTGGCGGCATCAAGGCTTCGGGCCTGGGCCGTGAAGGCTCCAAGTACGGGATCGAGGATTACCTGGAAATCAAATACCTCTGCCTGGGTATCTAAACCCGGCAAGGCATTGCGTTAAACGCAAAGGGCACGAGAGCGCTGTCCCTTTGCGTGTTTCAAAACGTTATTACGCAAGTGGCCGGAAAGCTGTGGCAGTCGATCATCGCATGCTGCCGTAGTTGCCTCCCGCCACGTACTCCTTGAGCTACGCCGCCCGATGAGCGGCGAATGAGGACTTTTTTGATGAGCAAGACCAACGCTTCCCTGATGAAACGCCGCGAAGCCGCAGTACCGCGCGGTGTTGGCCAGATTCACCCGATCTTTGCCGAGTCGGCGAAGAACGCCACCGTGACCGACGTTGAAGGTCGTGAGTTCATCGACTTCGCCGGCGGTATCGCCGTGCTGAACACCGGCCACCTGCACCCGAAAATCATCGCGGCCGTGACCGCCCAGCTGAACAAGCTGACCCACACCTGCTTCCAGGTGCTGGCGTACGAACCTTACGTTGAGCTGTGCGAAAAAGTTAACGCCAAGGTGCCTGGTGATTTCGCCAAGAAAACCCTGCTGGTGACCACCGGTTCCGAAGCTGTAGAAAACGCCGTGAAAATCGCCCGCGCCGCCACTGGCCGTGCCGGCGTGATTGCCTTCACTGGCGCTTACCACGGTCGCACCATGATGACCCTGGGCCTGACCGGTAAAGTCGTGCCTTACTCGGCCGGCATGGGCCTGATGCCTGGCGGTATCTTCCGTGCGCTGTACCCGAACGACCTGCACGGTGTGAGCGTGGATGATTCCATCGCCAGCATCGAACGTATCTTCAAAAACGATGCCGAGCCGCGTGATATCGCGGCCATCATCATCGAGCCGGTGCAGGGCGAAGGCGGTTTCTACGTCGCGCCTAAAGCCTTCATGAAGCGCCTGCGCGAACTGTGCGACCAGCACGGCATCCTGCTGATCGCCGACGAAGTGCAAACCGGCGCTGGCCGCACCGGTACTTTCTTCGCCATGGAACAGATGGGCGTTGCCGCCGACCTGACCACCTTCGCCAAATCCATCGCTGGCGGCTTCCCGCTGGCCGGTGTGTGTGGCAAGGCTGAATACATGGACGCCATTGCGCCAGGCGGCCTGGGCGGCACCTACGCCGGTAGCCCGATCGCTTGCGCGGCTGCGCTGGCGGTGATGGAAGTGTTCGAAGAAGAGCACCTGCTGGACCGCTGCAAGGCGGTGGGCGAGCGTCTGGTGACCGGCCTCAAGGCTATCCAGGCCAAGTACCCGGTGATCGGTGACGTGCGTGCCCTGGGCGCGATGATCGCGATTGAGCTGTTCGTCGATGGCGACAGCCACAAGCCGAACGCCCCGGCCGTGGCCGCCGTGGTCGCCAAGGCCCGCGACAAGGGTTTGATCCTGCTGTCCTGCGGTACCTACGGCAACGTGTTGCGCGTACTGGTGCCGCTGACTTCGCCGGACGAGCAATTGGATAAAGGCCTGGCAATCATTGAAGAGTGCTTCTCCGAGCTCTGATTTAGCGTGACCTGATCTACAAAAAAACCGCTTCGGCGGTTTTTTTGTACCCTCAGAAACATATCAAGGGAATTTTCCTGTATCCAAATGCCAGCATTGTCTAAGGTGCAAGGATTGCAGAGGGAGCGTGTTGGATGGTTGCTGTTGATTTGCCTGCTGTACCCCGTGTGTTGATCGCCGAGGCGGACCCCTGGTCGCGGGATCTGCTCAAGCAGGTATTGTTGAATGTGCGCTGTGACGCACGGCTGGACGTGTGCGCCGACGGGCAGCAAGCGGCTGCGCTATTGAGTGAAAAACCCTACGACCTGATCATCGCCGACTGGGATCTGCCCGGCGTCGACGGCCTGAGCCTGTTGCGTACCGTGCGCCAGCGTCGACGTACACCGGCGTTGCCGTTCATCCTGCTGAGCACCCGCAACGACAGCGCCAGCGTGCGCGAAGCATTGCCCCTGGCGCCGACCGCGTACTTGACCAAACCCCTTAACATGGAAGGCCTGACCCAGCGTCTGCAGGACTTGCTGCTTAACGAGGGTGAAACCGTTTGCTGTGAAGCCCCGGCCCTGGCCGCCGGCATGACCCTTCCGGCGTTCCTGGAGCACCGCCGCGAACTGTCCGATGGCGCGCCGCTGCGGGTCGACGTCAAGGCGGTGGTGCAACACAGTCTTGCGCCGGAAGGCCTGGACCTCAGGCGCCTGGAAGAGCAGATCAAGGTTGATCCGCAAATCACCGCCGTACTGATCGCCGCCGCCAACAGCGCCGGGCATCACGGCGTGCCGGTGCAAACCTTGTCCATGGCCCTGCACAAGCTGGCGGCCGGGCAGAGCATGAATTTGATCCTGGGCCTGGCCCTAAAGCACAACGTGATCTTGAGCGACGCCAGCCTGGTGGATTACGCCGAACGTCACTGGCAACTGTCCCAGCGTACCGCCGATTACGCTCGCTCCCTGGCGCGCATGCTTGATCTGGACCATGAGCGCTGCTACAGCGCCGGCATTCTCCACCGGCTGGGCGATTTGGCGCTGCTGCGGTGTTTACAGGAGTGGCGCCAGGGCGGTGGCGAACTGGATGTCGAACTGATTGGCGAGTCCCTGTATACCTTCGGCGCCAACTACGGCTCGGCATTGCGCATCCGCTGGCGCTTGCCGCTGGAACTGCGTCAGCTGATCGCGGCGATCTATTCCCTGGAAGGCGGGGTGTATTCCCGTGAAGCGCTGGTGGTGAACATAGCGGCGCAATTGGCGCGGCTGACCGAGCATGAAGGCGTCGAGGAACTGGCCAGGGGCAAGACGGCGCGGTTGCTCAAGGTAGGTTTGTCGGAGCTGATGCGCATCCGCAAGGTTTGATGCTGATCATCAGCCTGAGATAACTCGATTCTTGCCCTGGCGCTTGGCCTCATACATCGCCGTATCGGCTCGGGCGAACAGGCTGTCGAGGTTCGCATCGTCGCCAGTCATGTTTGCCAAGCCCTGGCTGACAGTTACCCCGTAGCTCTGTTCTTCATGGCTGAAACTTAGCTTCGCAATCTCCTGCCCCAGACGCTCGGCCACCTGCCTGGCCATTTCCGGCGCGCAACCGGGCAGCACTGCGGCAAACTCTTCGCCGCCAATGCGCCCGAACAAATCGCCACGGCGTAAAACTCCTCGACCGCTCTCGGCGATACGCTGCAGCACCTGATCACCCTCCAGATGGCCGTAGGTATCGTTGACGGTCTTGAAGTCATCGATGTCCAGCAACAGAAATGCCAGTGGCGTGCCTTGGACGCAGGCGCGCTCGAATTCATGGTTGGCGCATTCGAAGAAGTGCCGACGGTTGCTGCTTTTGGTCAGCGCATCGGTGGTGGCCAGGCGTTGCAGTTCCAGCTCCAACTGCTTTTTTTCGGTGATGTCTTCAGCGATGCCCACCACGATGATCGGCTGACCGGGTTCGGCCTGCTGGTTGGTAAAGCATTTATCGCTGAGCCAGCGGATCTGCCCGTCTGTGGTGATGATACGGTACTGGCGGTCTTCCACGGCGCCTTTGTCCAGCACCAGCGCCAGGCTGTGTTCGGCGTAATCGACGTCTTCGGGGTGGATGCTGTTGTGCCATTCCCTGTGGTCGGCCATCAACAGACCCGCCGCGCGACCAAAGATGCGCTCGTAGGCTGGGCTGACGTACAGCACGCGACGGGTGTCCCACTCGATCGCCCACAGCACGGCGTTGACGCTGACCAGTAACGAACTCAACAACTGCTCGCGTTCGCTCAGGCGCTCCACTTCGCCCTGGGCATGCTTGAGCGCCAGCAACGTGGCGGCAGCCGCAGGCCGTGCCTGCTCAGCGATGGGAATATCGGGAGGGGAGTTTTTTTCGTGGACCATCGGCACAACTCTCTCTGGGCGTGCCGCAGGATCAGATAGCGGTCACAACAAGGTGCGCCAGGATGGCGAAGTGTTGTTTGAGAGAGGAGATTTGCAGCGAAGTTCCGTTATCGGTGGCGATTGAGACGGAAAATTCGGCGACTGTGTAATGGCGCCAAAAAACTGTGGGGAGGGGTTTCTGTGGCGAGGGGACAAGCCCCTCGCCACAACAAGCCCTCGGGCATCCAATCAGACCGTTGCAGGGCGCAGTGAGTAGGTTTTCAACTGATGGGCAAAGTCACGCAGGGATTGAATCCCGCTGGCCTCGGCCTCGTGGACCCATTCCTTGATCGCCGCCAGCATGTCGTGGCCATTGGTGCTGGTCTTGAGCCAGATCTGTTGCAGCGCCAGACGTTTTTCGTAGATCACTTTCAGCGCCTGGCTGTGCTCCAGCATGCTTTGGATGCGCAGGTGATGGCGGTCATCCAGCAGGCTGGTTTCCCGCGACAGCAGGCGCTTGGCGCGATGGAACTGGTGGCGGACGGAGTGATCGACCTTCTCCAGCTCCTGCTTGACCAGCGGCGCAATCACCAACTTGCGGTATTGGGCCATGATCTGGAAACGGTTGTTAAGGATCGCCATGGCGGTATCCATGTCCAGGTGGCCCTTGCCTTCGACCCGGTGGGCGATGGGCGCAACGCGCTGGACCTTGGCCAGGCGCAGGAAGCTGAACACCTTGATCCAGGCCCAGCCCATGTCAAATTCCCATTTCTTCACCGACAACTTGGCGGAGTTGGGGTAGGTGTGATGGTTGTTGTGCAGCTCTTCGCCGCCAACAATGATGCCCCAGGGGATCAGGTTGGTCGCCGCGTCACGGCATTCGAAGTTGCGGTAGCCGACGGCATGGCCCAGGCCGTTGATCACGCCGGCGGCCCAGAACGGAATCCACATCATCTGGATGGCCCAGATGGTGATGCCGATGGTGCCGAACAGCAGCAGGTCGATCACACCCATGATTGCCACGCCCAGCATCGGGAAGCGGGTGTAGAGGTTACGTTCGATCCAGTCTTCCGGGCAGTTCTTGCCGTAGATGCGCAGGGTCTCGGGGTTTTCCGCCTCGGCGCGGTACAGCTCGGCGCCCTTGCGCAGGACGGTGGACAGGCCCTTGATCACCGGGCTATGAGGATCGTCGACGGTTTCGCACTTGGCGTGGTGTTTGCGGTGGATGGCAGTCCACTCGCGAGTGTTCTGCGCCGTGGTCAGCCACAGCCAGAAGCGGAAGAAGTGTTTCAGGCCAGCATTGAGCTCCAGGGAGCGGTGGGCTGAATAACGGTGTAGATAGACGGTGACCCCGACAATGGTCACGTGGGTCATCAACAGAGTGACTGCCACCAGTTGCCAGGCCGACAAGTCAAGAAAACCGTTGTACCACATAGGTTGTATGGCCCTCAGATAAAGAAAAAAATAGCATCCGCATTATCACTCAGCACACGGATAAAACCAGTCACCGTTTCAGATAAGACTTACAAAGTGTTTCTTACCCTATAATCCTGGCTCTTTGTAGGGGGATTCTGGTTTTTGAGTAAGGATTACTGACTATATGTTGTTTGCATACCGAGGTGCCCTGCGTGCAGGGCTGGTGTACCTGCTGGTTTCTATTGTGTGGATACAGCTCAGCCAGCGGTTATTGATCAATCTTTTCGATGAGCCGACGGAGTTGATCCACTGGTCGATAGTGCGGGGGTATGCCTGGATTAGCCTGAGTGCCCTTGTTATTTTTCTACTGTGCGCCCGTTTTGCGCGGACAAACCTGATCCAGCAACCCTTGAAGGAAAATCGCGAGCGCCTGCGCCAGGCTGCAGCGGTGTTCGATTGCACCCGCGAAGGGGTGCTGGTCACCGACGCCCAAGGCCTGATTGTCCACGTCAACCGTGCCTTTATCGAAATCACCGGCTACCGATGTGAAGACGTCATGGGTCGCCAGCCCAGCCTGTTTAAATCCGGGCGCCATTCGGCGGTTTTTTATGAAGAAATGTTCCAAACCCTCGGGCGCGACGGCGAATGGAGCGGCGAGATCTGGAACCGCCGAAAAAGCGGCGAAATTTATCCACAGTGGCAGACGATCCGGGTCATCCATGATGATCACGGTCGAATCAGCCACTACGTAGCCGTATTCTCCGATATCAGCGCGATCAAACATTCCGAGCACGAACTTGCGCACCTGGCGCACCACGACCCGCTGACCGACCTGCCCAACCGCCTGCTGTTCACTGACCGTGCCGAGCAGGCGCTGGCGTCGGCGCAGACTAACAAGCGTGGCTGCGCGCTGCTGTTGCTCGATCTGGACCACTTCAAAATCATCAACGACAGCCTCGGCCACAATGTCGGCGACCAGTTGCTCAAGGCTGTGGGCGAACGGTTGCAAGGCCTGTTTGGGCCCGGCGTAACCCTGGCGCGCTTGGGGGGCGATGAGTTCGCGGTGCTGGCGGAAAGTTGTCCACAGGTGGTTCAGGCTGCCGCCATGGCACAACTGATCATCGACAGCATGAAAGATCCGTTCACCTTCGACGGCAATCAACTCTTTATCAGCGCCAGCATTGGCATCAGCTTGTTTCCCAGCGATGCCCTGAGCGCCGAGCAACTGCTGCGCAACGCAGACTCCGCGCTGTTCAAGGCCAAAAGTGCCGGCCGCGAAGATTACGCCTTGTACACCGAAGAGCTTACCGCCCACGCCCAGCACCGAGTAGAGATCGCCAGCGAACTGCGCCGTGCCCTTGAACAGCAGGAGTTGCGGGTCTATTACCAGCCTGTGCACGACCTGCAAGGCAGCCGCCTGATCGGCGTCGAAGCCTTGGTGCGCTGGCAACATCCGGTACGCGGCCTGGTTGCGCCTGCGGAATTTATCCCCATCGCCGAACGCACTGGGCTAATTGTCGACATCGATGCGTGGGTCATGGACCAGGCCTGTCGCCAGATGTGCCAATGGCTGGCGCAGGGTGTGAACTTGTCGTTCCTTGCAGTGAATATTTCCAGCCGTCTGTTTGCCCGGCGCGAGTTGTACGACCAGGTAGCCAAGGTGTTGCACGAGACCGGCCTGGACCCGGCCTTGCTGGAGTTGGAAGTCACCGAAAGCGCGGTGATGAACGATCCGGAAGTGGCCCTGGAGCAACTGCACCGCCTGCGGGAACTGGGTTTGCGCCTGGCCATCGACGATTTTGGCACCGGCTATTCGTCGCTGCTGCGCCTCAAGCGCTTGCCGGTGCAGAAGCTCAAGATTGACCAGGGCTTCGTCGCCGGTCTGCCGTGGGATGAAGATGACGCGGCGATCGTGCGGGTGGTGATTGCCCTGGCGCAGAGCATGGGCATGCAGGTGCATGCTGAAGGCATCGAGCAGGTTGAGCAGGCGCGGTTCCTGCTGGACCTGCAGTGCGACATGGCCCAGGGGTATTGGTTTGGCAAGCCGATGCCGGCCAATGAAATTGAGTGGGACAGGGCGCCCGCGATTCGTTAGAACCCTGCTACGAAATATCTTCCCCGCAAAAAACCGTCGCAACCCCCCGCGCCGCCAGAAAATTCTTTCTGGTTATATAAACATTCTTAAATAGTATTTTTAAGAATATCCGCGCTTATCTACTATCGCCCTCACGCCGCAAGCAGTGCCGCCACTGCCAGGCACTTCTCATTTCAGGAGCACGACCATGAGCGCATCTCTACGTAGCGTTGACGGCCAGGACGAAGCAGCCATTTTGCGCGAGATCCAGAGCGCCCTGCGCGATCTGCGGTTTGGCGCAGTGGAGATCACCGTGCACAACGCACAAGTGGTACAGATCGAGCGCAAAGAGAAATTCCGTTTGCAGAATCCGGGTAACAAGCCGAGCTAAAGCAAGATCGGCGATTCGATTGCGTCACCTGCACTTATAAGAAAAAGCCAACACACAAGAATTTCAGGAGCTTCTCTATGTCGTCGATTCGCCGTTATGCCCTGGCTGCACTGGCCAGCGCCGTGTTTGCAGGCTCCGCCGTTGCCAAGGACTACGAGTTGCTCAACGTCTCGTACGACCCTACCCGTGAGCTTTACCAGGATTACAACGCTGAGTTCACCAGCTTCTGGAAGAAAGAGCATCCGGGCGACAACGTCAAGATCCAGCAATCCCACGGTGGTTCGGGCAAGCAAGGCCGGGCCGTGATCGACGGCCTGCGTGCCGACGTAGTCACCCTGGCCCTGGCCGGTGATATCGACGAAATTGCCAAACTGGGCAAGACCCTCCCGGAAAACTGGCAGACCCGCCTGCCGGACGCCAGCACCCCGTACACCTCGACCATCGTGTTCCTGGTGCGCAAGGGCAACCCTAAAGGCATCAAGGACTGGGGCGACCTGATCAAAAACGACGTCTCGGTGATCACCCCTAACCCGAAAACCTCCGGCGGCGCGCGCTGGAACTTCCTCGCCGCCTGGGCTTATGGCCTCAAGGCCGGTGGCAGCGAAGCCAAGGCCCAGGAATACGTCAAGGAGCTGTTTAAGCACGTGCCGATCCTCGACACCGGCGCCCGTGGCTCGACCATTACCTTCGTCAACAACGGTCAGGGTGACGTGTTGCTGGCCTGGGAAAACGAAGCCTTCCTGGCGCTGAAAGAGGACGGCGGTGCCGACAAGTTCGACATCGTGGTTCCATCGCTGTCGATCCTCGCCGAGCCGCCAGTGGCCGTGGTTGACAAGAACGCCGAGAAAAAGGGCAACACCGAGATCGCTACGGCGTACCTCAATCACCTGTACAGCCCGGCCGGTCAGGAAATCGCGGCGAAGAACTTCTACCGTCCACGTGACAAGGACGTGGCCGCCAAATACGCCCAGCAGTTCCCGAAACTGGCCTTGGTGACTATCGACAAAGACTTCGGCGGCTGGAAAACTGCCCAACCGAAATTCTTCAAAGACGGTGGCGTGTTCGACCAGATCTACACTGCCCAGTAAGCCACACTACCTGTAGGAGCGAGCTTGCTCGCGAAGATCGTCAACAATGACGCGGGCATTCTGAATGAACGCGCTGCCCTTGAGTTCTTCGCGAGCAAGCTCGCTCCTACAGTGGCATCTACCCGTTAACCAAGGACTTTTATGTCGCGTCGTACCTCCCCCGTCATACCCGGCTTCGGGCTGACGCTGGGCTACACCTTGGTGTACCTCAGTCTGATTGTGCTCATACCGCTGGCGGCGATGTTTGTGCATGCCGCCCAACTCACCTGGGATCAGTTCTGGGCCATCATCTCGGCGCCTCGCGTGTTGGCGGCGTTGAAGCTCAGCTTCGGCACCGCGCTGTACGCCGCAATCATCAACGGCGTGATCGGCACGCTGCTGGCCTGGGTGCTGGTGCGCTACACCTTCCCCGGCCGCAAGATCATCGACGCGATGATCGACCTGCCGTTCGCCCTGCCCACCGCAGTGGCCGGTATCGCACTGACTGCTTTATATGCGCCTGCCGGCCTGGTGGGTCAGTTCGCCGCCGACCTGGGCTTCAAGATCGCCTACACCCCGCTGGGCATCACCCTGGCGCTGACTTTCGTCACGCTGCCATTTGTGGTGCGTACGGTGCAGCCGGTGCTGGCCGATATCCCCCGGGAAATCGAAGAAGCTGCTGCCTGCCTGGGTGCCAAGCCGTTGCAGGTGTTCCGCTACATTCTCGTACCGGCGTTGCTGCCCGCCTGGCTGACCGGCTTCGCGCTGGCCTTCGCCCGAGGTGTCGGTGAGTACGGTTCGGTGATTTTCATCGCCGGCAACATGCCGATGAAAACCGAGATCCTGCCGCTGCTGATCATGGTCAAGCTCGACCAATACGACTACACCGGCGCTACCTCCATCGGCGTGCTGATGCTGGTGGTTTCTTTTGTCCTGCTGCTGCTGATCAACTTGTTGCAGCGGCGCATCGAACGTCCATAAGGAGGCGCGCACAATGTCCCAATCGTCTATTGCCGCCGCCTCGTCGGCCAACGCTGCCCGCCGTGGCAGCGCCGTATCCCGGCGCATCCTGATCAGCCTTGGCTGGCTGGTCTTCGCCCTGTTTTTGCTGCTGCCGCTGTTTATCGTGGTGTCCCAGGGCCTGAAACTGGGTTTGGGTGCGTTCTTCGCCGCTATCTTTGAACCCGACGCGCTGTCGGCACTGAAACTGACAGTGATCGCCGTGCTGATTTCGGTGCCGCTCAACGTGGTGTTCGGGGTCAGCGCCGCCTGGTGCGTGAGCAAGTACTCGTTCCGTGGCAAGAGCATGCTGGTGACGCTGATTGACCTGCCGTTCTCGGTATCGCCGGTGATCGCCGGCCTGGTCTATGTGCTGATGTTCGGCGCCCAGGGCTTCTTTGGCCCGTGGTTGCAGGATCACGACATCCAGATCGTCTTCGCCTTGCCGGGCATCGTGCTGGCGACGATCTTCGTCACCGTGCCGTTCGTGGCCCGTGAACTAATCCCGCTGATGCAAGAGCAGGGCACCCAGGAAGAAGAAGCCGCACGCCTGTTGGGAGCCAACGGCTGGCAGATGTTTTGGCATGTCACCGTGCCGAACATCAAGTGGGGCCTGATCTACGGTGTGGTGCTGTGTACTGCGCGGGCCATGGGTGAGTTCGGTGCGGTGTCGGTGGTGTCCGGGCACATTCGTGGCGTCACCAATACGTTGCCGCTGCACGTCGAGATTCTCTACAACGAATACAACCACGTCGCCGCGTTTGCCGTTGCGAGCCTGTTGCTGATCCTGGCGCTCTTCATCCTGCTGCTCAAGCAGTGGAGCGAGAACCGTATTAACCGCCTGCGCGCCGGTGCGGCTGAGGAATAAGTCATGTCGATCGAAGTCCGTAATGTCAGCAAGAATTTCAACGCCTTCAAGGCCCTGAACAGCATCAATCTGGACATCCAGAGTGGCGAGCTGGTGGCGTTGCTCGGCCCGTCCGGCTGCGGCAAGACCACGCTGCTGCGCATCATCGCCGGCCTGGAAACACCGGATGACGGCAGCATCGTCTTCCACGGCGAAGACGTCTCTGGCCACGATGTGCGTGATCGCAACGTCGGTTTTGTGTTCCAGCATTACGCGCTATTCCGCCACATGACGGTGTTCGACAACGTCGCGTTCGGCCTGCGTATGAAACCGAAAAAACAGCGCCCAACCGAGAGCCAGATTGCGGTCAAGGTTCATGAGTTGCTGAACATGGTGCAGCTGGACTGGTTGTCTGACCGTTACCCGGAACAACTCTCCGGTGGCCAGCGCCAGCGTATCGCCCTGGCCCGCGCCCTGGCGGTGGAACCGAAAGTGCTGCTGCTCGATGAGCCTTTCGGCGCCCTCGATGCCAAGGTCCGTAAAGAACTGCGCCGCTGGCTGGCGCGTCTGCACGAAGACATCAACCTGACCTCGGTGTTTGTGACTCACGACCAGGAAGAGGCCATGGAAGTCGCCGACCGTATCGTGGTGATGAACAAGGGCGTGATCGAGCAGATCGGCTCACCGGGCGAAGTCTACGAAAACCCGGCCAGCGATTTCGTTTACCACTTCCTGGGCGACTCCAACCGTTTGCATTTGGGGGAGGACAAGCATGTGTTGTTCCGTCCCCATGAAGTGTCGCTGTCGCGCCATGAACTGGAAGATCACCATGCGGCGCAAGTGCGCGATATTCGACCGCTGGGCGCGACCACTCGGGTGACCCTGAAAGTTGAAGGCCAGAACGAACTGATCGAAGCTGAAGTGGTGAAAGACCACGACAGCCTGACCGGCCTGGCGCGCGGCGAGACGTTGTTCTTCAAGCCCAAGGTTTGGCAGAAGGCCTGAGTGATATACCTGTAGGCGCCGGCAAGCCGGCTCTACAGGGTTAGGTGGTGATCCCTAAAACTCGTTCTACTGCGCTCGTGCCAGCTCTGCACCCGCCACTCGCGCAATTGCGCCTGTTCCGCGCGGCCAAAGGGGTCTGCCCTCGGGCGTTTCGGCAGCGCTATCGTTAGGCCGTGGCATTCTTGTTACGCACTGCTACTGGCCCCGAGCGCTCTTCGATCTGGCGCTTGAGTTGCTGGCGCAACCCCAGCAAAAACGCCAACTCCGCTACCACAAACAACGGCCCCACAATCAGCCCGGACACGTCATCGACAAACGCAGGCTTTCTGCCTTCGTAGTAATGGCCGACAAACTGGATCACCCAGCCCACCACAAACATGCCGATGCCGCTGCTGAGCCAGACGAGTGTGCTTTGCGCCGCCAGCACATGCCCTGTCCACACCGACAAGCCCATCAGCACCGTCATCAACACGCCGAGGGCCAATTCCAGGCGCAGGTAGAACCAGGCCGAGAACAGCGCCAGCAGCACGGCCGGCGACAGCCAGAAGCCAGCCAGTGACCATTCGGGGCGTGAGAGCAAGACCGCGACGGCGACGACGATCAAGGGGATGCCGATAAAGTGGCTGGCAATGTTGCGCGGGTCACGGTGGTAGGCGGCATATTGACTAAGATGGTCGACGAGGCTTTTCATTGTTATTCCTCCTGTAGGATGGTTGATCATGCCTTGTCGGCCTGCGGCCAACTGTCAGCTGGCCGACAATCTTCGGAGTTCTCATGGACGCAGAGAAATGGCCCCCACGACTGTCGACCGGTCATTGGTACAGCCACCTGCCTGCTCAGTTACAGGATAGCTTGCTCGCCCATGCCCGCTTGCGGCAGCTGACGGCGGGGCAATACCTGTTCAAGCGCGGCGACCCGCCGTGTGGCTTGTATGCGGTATTGGAAGGCACCTTGCGCATCAGTGCGGTGAACGAGCAGGGCAAGGAGGCGGTGTTGAGCCTGGCGGAATCGCCTTACTGGTTCGGCGAAATTTCCCTGTTCGACGGTTTGCCGCGTACCCATGACGCCTGCGCCGTCGGGCCCTGCACGTTGTTGCAGGTGCCACAGCCGGCCCTGCTGCAGATACTCGACGAAACCCCCGTTTACTGGCGCGACATGGCCCTGCTGATGAGCCAAAAGTTGCGCCTGACCTTTATCAACATCGAGCAACTGAGCCTGATGCCGGCGTCGGTACGGGTGGCCCACCGTTTGTTGATGATCGCCCAGGGCTACGGCGAGATCGAACGGTCAAGACGTGTGCTGCAACTGCCCCAGGAAGACCTGGCGGCGATGCTCAGCCTATCGCGCCAGACCACCAACGCGTTGCTCAAGGACTTGCAAGGGCAGGGCATCCTGCGTTTGGGCTATGGCGAGATCGAAATTCTCGATGTGCAGCGGTTGCGGGAGGCGGCCCACGCTTGAGGGTGTTAGCCTGCAGTTACGATTATTCGAGGTGTGTTATGCGTGTGCTGCTAGTGGAACACGAGTCGGAGACGGCAGAGTGGATGGCCCGGGGCCTGAACGAGGCCAGTTACACGGTTGAAGTAGCGGCCAATGGCATGGCTGCCCAGCGTTTTGTCGAGAGCAGCGAATACGACCTAGTGATCCTTGATGTGATGCTGCCGGGGCTCAATGCCTGGAAGCTGCAGCAGGCGATCCGTCAGAAGGGCGAGACGCCGGTGTTGTTCCTGACCACCCAGGACGGGATTGAGGATCGCCTGCGCGGCCTGGAACTGCACGAGGATGATTACTTGCTCAAGCCGTTCGAGCCCAAGGAGTTGGTGGCGCGGGTGAGGAAGTTATTGCGGCGCGATCGCGGGCGCTGATCGGCTGTGGTTTGGCGGTGTCTGTGAGGGCCTCATCGCGGCACGGTATCTACACATCTCTAATGGCTGGGGGGCGGCAGGTTCGGTTCTAGGGGGTGATTGAGTACATATCCGCTGCTGCGGTAACGGCGGCTTAGGGTGGGCAACGCGGTGATTCAGGAAGCCAGCGTCATCGTTAACGACCATCGCGAGCAAGCTCGCTCCTACAGTGGGCAGTGGGCATGGGATCTGCTCTTGCTTCTCACCACTCAGGTCGGCTACCAGGCCGCCGTGCCCCGTTAACCACGATGGCTGAACGCAGGCATTGATCCGTGGCTAAACCGGCAGGACGCCGGTTTAGCCGCAGCCCCCTACCTCAACCCATCGCGAAACTGCCCCGGCGTCATCCCGGTCCAGCGCTTGAACGCGCGGTTGAAACTGCTGGTATCGGTAAACCCCAGCAAGTGACTGATCTCTGCCAATGAGCATTGGGGATCGCGCAGGTGCAGCAGCGCCAGATTCTCCCGGCATTCATTGAGCAGCGTATCAAACCGACAGCCTTCATCTGCCAGGTGCCGCTGCAAGCTGCGCAGGCTCAAGTGCAAGGCCTGGGCAATGCGCTCGGCGCTGGGTTCGCCGTCTGGCAGTTGCGCTTCGATGGCCGAGCGCACCCTGCGTTCCCAGGTCAGCGGTTGCAGTTGGGCGAGGGTACGGTTGAGCACGGTTTCGTTGTGTTCGGCCAGTTCCGGGTTGGCGTCGTCCAGGTGACTGTCGAAATCAACGGCGGCGAACTCCAGGCGGTCTTCATCGGCGGCAAAGAATACCGGTGCGCGGAAAACCGTGTGCCAGGACGTGGGATCGGCCGGTTCCGGTCGCCGCAAATACACCGCCAGCGGTGCATAGTCGCGTCCCAGGCGGTTGCGGCAGGTGCGCACATAAATCGCTGCAAAGGCATCGATGGCTTCGATGGCCGGCGCCGGGCTGTCGCCAGATTGCAGCAAACGAAAGCAATAGCGCTCACCTTCCCGGGTCAGCTCCGGCACCAGGACGTCGCTGACTATCTGGTGATAACGGACGATCCGCTCGAACACTTCCCGCAAACTGCCGCTGGCCACCAATGCATAGCCCAGGGCGTGAAACGTGGTGGGGCTGACAAACCGCGACACCCGCAAACCGATGGCCGGATCGCCGCTGGCCTGCACCGCCAGTTCCCACAACCGCGTGGTGGCCGACAACGGGTAACGCGCTTTTGGATCGTCCATCTGCTGCGGGTCGAGCCCGGCCTGGGCGCACAGTGCCGCGCTGTCGAGGCCAAGGGCGTCGAGTTGCTTGCGCAGAGCGTGGTTCCAGCTGGCGAGGGAAGTGGCTTCAGGCATAGGGATTGGCGCTTGCGGTCAACAAGTTGGCGTGCGGGGCTAGCGTCCTGCACGACCGCGTCTGGCAGGATGCATGCAGGAATAAGCACGCATTGATACTTAAGAGGATGGAAGCATGGATGGTACTTCTGCAAGTCCCCAACAGATGAACGCACAGCAACGCTAGCGACAAGTAATAGTCAGCCTGCTTTGATGTGTAGCGTGCAGATAAAAACTTGAATATGCATTTTTGTTATTAATAAATATCTTCTTATTCCTTAACGAATATAAACCTCGTCCCTATACTGGTCAGCAACGTTAAACGCTGCAGGAGGGCACACCCATGCACAGCGAGTCGATTCGTTATCTGATCGTGCCGGGCTGGCAAGGATCGCCAGAAGACCATTGGCAAAGTCACTGGCAGAACAGTCTGCCCAACAGCGCTCGGGTGGAGCAGGCCGACTGGCTGACTCCGCGCCGCGAAGACTGGGTAGCGGCGCTGGCCGAAGCGATTGCCGCCGACAGCACCCCGGTCATTCTGATCGCCCATAGCCTGGGCTGCATCACGGTCGCCCATTGGGCCGCAACCGCGCCGGTGCATTTCCTGCGTCAAGTACGCGGCGCCTTGCTGGTGGCTCCGGCCGATGTCGAACGACCTGCCTGCGCGCCCGCCCTGCGTAATTTCGCACCGATCCCCAGCGACTTGCTGCCGTTCCCCAGCCAAGTCGTCAGCTCCGATAACGACAGCGCTGTCAGCGCCCCTCGTGCTATGGAACTGGCGCGCAACTGGGGCGCCGAGGCCGGGATTCTCGCCGGTGCCGGGCACATCAATGTGAAGTCCGGGCACCAGCGCTGGGAGCAGGGTTTCGCTTATCTCTATCGCCTGCAAAGTCGCCTGGAGCAGCACTCCCGGCGCCGTGCGTAATATTTCTTGAACGCCCCGTCCCTGAGTGGATTGGGGTGGGAGTCTGCCATGAGCCTGCATGAAAATTTCGGTCAGCCGCTGCTGACCTTTCCTGACGCCGAAAAAAGTCCCCTGAGCATCCGCGCCAAGGCACTGGTGTTTGTCGACCCGCGTTCGCGGCAACTGCGTGAAGACCTCGAAAGCCTTGCCCCCCGCGCTTTGCCGGTGTTGATTCGCGGTGAAACCGGTAGCGGCAAGGAATTGCTCGCACGGCACATCCACCGCGGCAGTGACCGCGCCGGCTTGTTTGTCTCGGTCAATTGCGGCGCCATCAGCCCCACTTATGCCGACGCGGAGCTGTTTGGTTACGCCGCCGGTAGCCACAGCGGCGCGGCCAGCAGTCGCGCCGGTTGGTTCGGGTCGGCCAATGGCGGCACCTTGTACCTCGATGAAATCGGCGACTTGCCGTTGCCGATCCAGGTCAAGTTGCTGGCCGCCCTGGAAAACCACGAAGTGACCCGCGTCGGCGCTCACCAGCCTAGCCCGGTGGATGTGCGCCTGGTGGCGGCCACCAGCATCGACCTGGCCCAGGCGGTGGCTGTCGGTAAATTCCACGAGCGCCTGTTCCATTACCTCAACGAAGGCCATCTTGAGTTGCCGGCGCTGCGCGAGCGGGTGGGCGATATCCTGCCTCTGGCCGAATATTTCCTCGGCATCTACAGCCAGCGCCTGGACCTGCTTGTGCCATTGATCGGCGAGGCGGCGCAACGGGTGCTGGAACACCACAGTTGGCCGGGCAATACCCGCGAGCTGGAGAACGTCATTCACTTTGCGCTGCTGGTCAGCAGTGGCGATGAGATTTTGCCGGAGCATTTGAATTTGCCGGTGAATGCTCCGTCGGTGGCGGGGATCGAACAGCAGGTCCGGCAGATCCTGCAGGACGGCACCGATGCCGAGCGCAGTGCTTTGAAGCGTCTATTGGAAGGCTTATCGTCTGTATGAACAAAATGGAATATCAAAGTGAATAAAAGGTATTGTTCGGGAATAAAAAATATCGGTATTGTCCGTTTCATGTCGCGATAGCACTTCGCTGGCACACCACATAAAAAGCGGCCGTCGCTGGCGCCCCGGATTTTCGATAAGGACACTGCATGAAAAAGGTTCTGTTATTCACCGCACTGGCGGCTGCCCTGACTGCCAGCCTGGCCCAGGCTGGCGAGAAACTGGTGGTGGCTGCCACCCCGGTTCCCCATGCCGAGATTCTTGAGCTGATCAAGCCTGCGCTGGCCAAGGAAGGCGTGGACCTGGAAATCAAGGTCTTCACCGACTACGTGCAACCGAACGTACAGGTGGCCGAGAAGCGTCTGGACGCCAACTACTTCCAGACCCTGCCGTACCTGCAAAACTTCAACAAGGGTAAAGGCACCAACCTGGTCACCGTGATCGGCGTGCACGTTGAACCCTTTGGTGGTTACTCGAAGAAAATCAAAAGCCTGGCTGAGTTGAAAGATGGCGCGACCGTGGCCATCCCCAACGAAGGCTCCAACAGCGGCCGCGCACTCCTGCTGCTGCAAAAGGCGGGCTTGATCACCCTGAAAGACCCGACCAACGCCCTGTCCACGCCTAAAGACATCGCGAGCAACCCAAAGAACCTGAAGTTCAAGGAGCTGGAATCGGCGCTGCTGCCACGGGTTCTGGACCAGGTTGACCTGGATATGATCAACACCAACTACGCCCTGGAAGCTGGCCTGAACCCAGCCAAGGATGCGCTGATCATCGAAGACGCCAAGTCACCGTATGTGAACTTCCTGGTAGCCCGTCCAGACAACAAGGACAGCGCGGCTATCCAGAAACTGGCCAAGGCCCTGACCAGCCCTGAAGTCAAAGCCTTCATCGAGAAGAAGTACAACGGCGCGGTAGTGCCAGCGTTCTGATAACCCCCCTTCAAGGTTTGAACGCCGACGGCTTGGCTGCGTCTGTGGGAGCCGGGCTTGCCCGGCTTCCCACATTTGGCCTGCGTTTTTTCAGAGATTGCGGGTATTAATCGCCCGCCGCAACGCCATCAGCCACTTCACCAACTCCTGCGGGTCAATCGGTTTTGTCTCGGTCATCGGTCATTCCCTCGCCTGTTAAGTGGCCATCAGTCTGGCCAAGCGCTGCCAATCCTTGGAGCTCAGCGCCGATAAAAAGAAGTTTCCTACAACGCCGAGAACAGTAGCTGTCATCCAGCAACCCCGCGAATCCGCAGGTTATCTATTTGGGTGATATCAATATGCTATTTAGGTATTTAAATTTTACTTTTTATACCTTTAAAGTTCGCGCTACTCGGCGTTACCCACGTCGAATCGGACCGTGCTAGCGCCGTATTACCCTTGCGGCGTCAGGGACTTCAAATGACCTTCGATTACGCTTTTATCCTCAGCACGCTGCCTGCGTTTCTCAAGGCCGTGGGCGTGACGCTGCAAGTGGGCCTGATCGCCATCTGCACGTCGCTGCTGGTGGCGCTGATCAACGCAGCCTTGCTGGTGTTTCGCACGCCTTATCTGTGGCGCCTGGTGGCGCTGTATGTGGAGCTGGCTCGCAACACGCCGCTGCTGATCCAACTGTTTTTCGTCTACTTCGCGTTGCCGGCCCTGGGTGTGAATATCTCCGGGTTCTGGGCGGCGATCATCACCATGACTTTCCTTGGCGGCGCCTACCTCACTGAAGTGCTGCGTGCCGGTGTTGAGGCGGTGCCGTTGGCACAGATCGAGTCGGGCAAGTCCATCGGCCTGTCCCACTGGCAATTGCTGCGCTACGTGATCCTGCCCCAGGCCGGGATTCTCAGCCTGCCGGCACTGTTCGCCAACTTCATTTTCCTGCTCAAGGAGACCACGGTGGTCTCGGCGGTGGCGGTGCCAGAGATTCTCTACACCGCCAAAGGCTATATCGCCCTCTACTACAAAACCTACGAAATGCTCGCCGTGCTGACGTTGATTTGCGTGCTGTTGTTCCTGCCGCTGTCGCTGCTGCTCAGCCGCCTGGAAAGGAGGCTCCAGCATGGCCAGTTCGGGTCTTGAATTACTTTGGGTGTCGTTGCCGCAACTGGGCAAGGGCGCGGCGCAAACCCTGTCGATCTCCTTCTTGAGCATCGCCTTCAGCACCGTCGGGGGCGTGTTGTACGGCGTGTTGCGCACGCTGAATTCGAAAGCCATCAACCTCGTGCTGCGAATTTACCTGGAGCTGTTCCGGGCGATTCCGGTGCTGGTGTGGCTGTACCTGCTGTTCTTCGGCCTGCCGATTTTTTTTGGCCTGAGCATTCCCAGTTTCTGGTGCGCAGTGCTGGTGCTGTCCCTGTGGGGCGCCAGTGAAGTGGGCGAAGTGGTGCGCGGCGCCTTGCATTCCCTGCCGCGCGGGCAACGTGAGGCGGGCCTGTCGATTGGTTTGTCGGACCCGCAGCTTTACGGTTATGTGCTGCTGCCCCAGGCCCTCAAACGCATGACGCCGCCCACCATCAACGTCTACACCCGCATCATCAAGACCAGCTCCCTGGCGGTGCTGATCGGCGTGGTGGACGTGATCAAGGTCGGCCAGCAAATCATCGAGCGCACCTATGAGTCAGTGTTGATCTACGGCGCGCTGTTCCTGTTTTTCTTCTTTATCTGCTACCCGTTGTCGGCCGCCTCCAAGGTGCTGGAACGGCGCTGGGCCCAAGCATGAGTGCATTGATCGAGTTCCAGGGTTTCAACAAATTCTTCGGCGAGCAGCAGGTGCTCAAGGACATCGACCTGAGCGTCGCAAGTGGCGAAGTAGTGGTGATTCTCGGCCCTAGCGGTTGCGGCAAAAGTACCTTGTTGCGTTGCCTCAATGGCTTGGAAGTGGCTCACAGCGGGCACTTGCGTTTCGCAGGCCGTGAACTGCTGAACAAGGCTACCGACTGGCGCCAGGTGCGGCAGGACGTAGGCATGGTGTTCCAGAGTTATCACCTGTTCCCCCATATGAACGTGCTCGACAATATTTTGCTGGGCCCGCTGAAAGTGCAAAAACGCGAACCCCGCGAAGCCCGCGCCCAGGCAGAAAAACTGCTGGAACGGGTTGGCCTGTCCGATAAGCGCGACGCTTTCCCGCGCCAGCTGTCGGGCGGCCAGCAGCAACGCATCGCCATCGTCCGCTCGTTGTGCATGAACCCTCAGGTCATGCTGTTTGACGAAGTCACCGCCGCCCTCGACCCGGAAATGGTCAAGGAAGTGCTGGAGGTGATCCAGGGCCTGGCCCGGGACGGTATGACCCTGCTGATCGTCACCCATGAAATGGCCTTCGCCCGCGCCGTCGCCGACCGCGTGGTGTTTATGGAGGCCGGCCGCATCCTCGAACAAAACACCCCCGAGGAATTCTTTACGAACCCGCAAACCGCACGCGCGCAGCAGTTCCTGGAGAAATTCTCCTTTGTTTCAACACTGCCCAAAAAGACCAAGGAACTGGAGCTGTTATGAAAACTGCCAAATCTTCACTGTTGTTACTGCCACTGTTCGGCCTCGCTTTGCTGGCCGGCTGCAATAAATCCGAAGAACCCGCCAAGCCCGCCGCTGCCGCTCCGGCAGTGGTGAGCTACATCGACAAGATCAAAGCGCGGGACAAGCTGATTGTCGGCGTATTTACCGACAAGCCGCCGTTCGGCTTTGTCGATGAAGCAGGGCGCTACGTCGGCTTCGATACCGACATCGGCCGCCGTTTTGCCAAGGATTTGCTGGGCGACGAGAACAAGATCGAGTTCGTCGCCGTTGAACCGGCGAGCCGTATTCCGTTCCTGCAAAGTGACAAGGTCGACCTGATCCTCGCCAACATGACCGTGACCCCGGAACGCAAGGAAGCGGTGGACTTCACCAACCCTAACCTGAAAGTCGCGGTCCAGGCCCTGGTGCCAAATGACAGTGCGGTGAAAAGCCTGGATGACCTGGTCACCCGTACCACCATCGTCACCACCGGTACCACTGCCGATATCTGGCTGACCAAGAACCACCCGGACTGGAAGCTGCTCAAGTTCGAGAAAAACTCCGAGTCGCTGCAAGCGCTGTCCGCCGGTCGTGGTGATGCGTATGCCCAGGACAATTTGGTGCTGTTCAGCTGGGCCAAGCAGAACCCGGGTTACCGCGTGCTGGAGCAGAAACTGGGTGATGAAGCGCCGATTGCGCCGGCAGTGAAGAAGGGCAATATCGAACTGCGCGATTGGGTGAATAGTGAACTGGCCAAGCTGGGCGAGGAGAAATTCCTGCTCAAGCTGTATGACCAATATGTGCGTAAAGAACTGAGCGATGACACCAAGCCCGAAAGCGTGATTGTTGAAGGCGGTAAGTGGCAGGGCTAATCTCTACCTGATCGTTCCCACGCGCGTGGGAACGATCCTTAACCGCTTAACTCGGCCAATGCCAAGCCGGCTCATCGAGCACCAGCTGCCCGACAATCTGCGTCTGCCCCATCACTTTCTCCAGCACAATCGAATTGCACTCCTCATCCTGCTGCAACGCCGCAATCAAGCGGCTGGCATGGGATACCACCCACACCTGACACTGCTCCGACGCCTGGATAATCAACCGCGCCAATGCCGGCAACAGGTCCGGGTGCAGGCTGGTTTCTGGTTCGTTGAGTACCATCATCGTTGGTGGCCGTGGCGTTAGCAGCGCCGCAACCAGAAGCAAGTAGCGCAGGGTGCCGTCCGATAACTCCGCCGCCGACAACGGCCGCAGCAACCCTTCCTGATAAAATTCGATGGCAAAACGTCCGCCCTGCAATGGCTCGATATTCAACCGAGCTCCGGGAAACGCATCGCTGATTGCCCGTTGCAATGCCTCGGGGTCGCCAATCTCGCGAATGGTCTGCAACGCCGCCGCCAAATCCCGACCGTCGTGATGCAACACTGGCGTACGCGTGCCCAGTTGCGGCTGGCGCACCGGGGCGTCGACGTCGCTGCGAAAGTGATCATAAAAGCGCCAGCCGCGAATGCTCTCGCGCAACAGCAGCACCTCCGGCGAACCCCGCAGGCTGCCGACCTGATCGAACAGGCTGTGGTAGTTCGGCGTGTGCTGGGCCAATACATCCCAGGCGCGGCCATCGCGGGCGCGCACCATCGGGCCGGAGCGCTGCACCAACAGGCTCGCCGGGCGGTAAACATGGCCGGCCCAGATGCATTCCTTCTTGATCTCCGGGTCCAGGGAGAAATATGACTCGCCGGGCTCCGGCAGACCCAGGGAGATCGCGTAGCTGAAATCTTCCCCGGCAAACCCCAAGCGCAAGCGCTTGGCGCCCTGGCGTACGCTTGGCTCAACCTCGACTTCGCCACTGAGCATGCGCCGGCTGATGTTTTCCGGCCCGGCCCAGAAGCTCGAATCCAACCCACCCTCACGGGCCAGTGCGTTGATCACCCCGCCTTGGGCCGTCTCCGCCAGCAGTCGTAAAGCACGGTACAGGTTGGACTTGCCGCTGCCATTGGGGCCGGTGATCAGGTTCAACCGATCCAGCGGCACCACCAATTTGTTGATCGAACGGTAATTGGCCACCGCGAGGGTTTTGAGCATGGAGCAGTTTCCTGTGGTGACGGGGCTTGTTGTGGCAAAAGATCATCGCATGTAAGGGGCTGCTTCGCAGCCCAACGGGGCGGTGCGGCGATCCGACAAGTCCACTCTCCACAACCCACAGAAAAGAGGCACCCGTGGAACCCTCAACTACGCTCAGAGTCGCATGATCAAAGACGCGTCAATCAAGCAAGGAGCCTGCATGGGCGGTCCCACCTCGACAATCATTCTCGGCCTTGGCCTGCTGGTGCTGCTGAGCGGCTGTGGCCAGGAAAAAGCCGAACCCAAGGAACATTCCCGGGTGTTCGTGCAAACCGTTAAGCCTGCCGATTTTGCCGCTGCCGTGACCCTCACCGGGGACATTCAGGCGCGGGTGCAGACCGATCTGTCGTTTCGCGTTGGTGGCAAGATCATCCAGCGCATGGTCGATGTCGGTGACCGGGTGACGGCCAGGCAAGTGCTCGCCAAGCTTGATCCCAAGGATTTGCAGACCAGCGTCGATTCCGACCAGGCCCAGGTCGTCGCCGAACAGGCCCGGGTCAAACAGGCGGCCGCCGCCTTTGTGCGCCAGGAAAAGCTCCTGCCCAAGGGCTACACCAGCCGCAGCGAATACGATTCGGCCCAGGCTGCCCTGCGCAGTAGCCAAAGCGCCCTGGCCGCTGCCCAGGCACAACTGGCCAATGCCCGTGAGCAGTTGGGCTACACGTCACTGATTGCCGACGCTCCCGGCGTAATTACCGCCCGCCAGGCCGAAGTCGGCCAAGTGGTGCAGGCCACTGTGCCGATTTTCAGCCTGGCGCGCGATGGCGAGCGTGACGCGGTGTTCAACGTCTATGAATCCTTGCTGGTGGAGCCTCCGCCCGATGCGCCAATCACCGTCAGCCTGCTGGATAACCCGAGTATCAAGGCCCAGGGCAGAGTCCGCGAGGTCACCCCGGCCGTGGCCGCCAACAGCGGCACTGTGCAAGTGAAGATCGCCTTGAGCGCCTTGCCCAAGGGCATGGACCTGGGTTCGGTGGTCAGCGCCACCGCCAATGCACCGGCCAAGCCCAGTGTCGAACTGCCCTGGGCCGCGCTGACCAAAGACCTCAGCGAGCCCGCCGTGTGGCTGGTGGACGGCGATGGCAAGGCGCAACTGCATAAGGTCACCGTCAGCCGCTACCTCACCGGCAAGGTGATCATCAGCGACGGTCTCAAGGGCGGCGAAAAAGTCGTGGTGGCGGGTGGGCAACTGCTGCATCCCGGCATGCTTGTCGAAATTGCCCAGCCGCCGGATCAGGCCCAGGCTCAAGGTGCTCAACCATGAAACGGCTGACGGTATTACTCGCCGCCAGCGTGCTGCTGATGGCCTGCTCCAAGGAAGAGCCTGCGCCCGAGCCGATACGCCCGGTGCTGTCCATTGAGGTGAAATCCGAAGATCAGGAAAACCTCGGCCGCTTCGCCGGCACCGTCCAGGCCCGCTACGAAAGTAACCTCGGCTTTCGGGTGCCCGGCCGCATCGCCCGGCGTGCTGTCGACGTGGGCGCGCAAGTGGAGAAGGGTGCCTTGCTGGCCGTCCTCGACCCTACCGATCAACAGAACCAACTGCGCGCCGCCCAGGGCGACCAGGCTCGGGTCCAGGCACAATGGATCAACGCCCAGGCCAACGCCCGCCGCCAGCAGGAATTGTTCAACCGTGGCGTCGGCGCCCAGGCGCAACTGGACATCGCCCAGACTGACCTGAAGACCACCCAGGCCTCCCTCGATCAGGCCAGGGCCTCGGTCAATCAGGCCAAGGACCAGCTCAACTACAGCGAATTGCGCACTGATCATGCCGGCATCGTCACCGCCTGGAATGCCGAGGCCGGCCAAGTGGTCAGCGCCGGTCAACAAGTGGTGACCCTGGCCCGTCCCGACATCAAGGAAGCGGTGATCGACCTGCCCGCCGGCCTGGCCGAGCGCTTGCCGCCCGACGTGGTGTTCCGCGTGGCCGGGCAGATGGACCCGAATGTCAGCACCACCGCCACCGTGCGCGAAATCGAGCCCCAGGCCCAAAGCGCCACCCGCACCCGTCGCGCACGCCTGACCCTGGCCGACACGCCAGCGGCCTTTCGCCTGGGCACGGCCATCAGCGTGACCTTGAGTTCGGCCATCGCTCCGCGTATCGAACTGCCCCTCAGCACCTTGCAGGAAGTCGATGGCCAAACCCGAATCTGGGTCATCGATATGCAAAGCCAGACCGTTCAGCCACGCGACGTCACCCTCATTAGTCGCAACGCTGACAGCGCACTGCTCAACGGCGGCGTAAAACCCGGCGAACGGGTGGTGAGTGCCGGGGTGAACAGCCTGAAGCCTGGGCAAAAAGTCAAAATCGACGAGGGCAGCCCGCAATGAAAGGGAGCTTCAATTTATCCGACTGGGCCCTCAAGCATCAGTCCTTCGTCTGGTACCTGATGTTCGTCGCGCTGCTGATGGGCGTGTTCTCCTACATGAATCTGGGCCGCGAGGAAGACCCGTCCTTCACTATCAAGACCATGGTGATCCAGACCCGCTGGCCGGGTGCGACCCAGGAAGAAACCCTCAAGCAGGTCACCGACCGCATCGAGAAAAAACTCGAAGAGCTGGACTCCCTCGACTATGTGAAAAGCTACACCCGCCCTGGTGAGTCCACGGTGTTCGTGTTCCTGCGCGACACCACCAGCGCCAAGGATATTCCCCAGATCTGGTACCAGGTACGCAAGAAGATCGACGACATTCGCGGCACCTTCCCCCAGGGGCTGCAAGGGCCTTCGTTTAACGACGAGTTCGGGGATGTGTTCGGCTCGGTGTATGCCTTTACCGCCGATGGCCTGTCGATGCGCCAACTGCGCGATTACGTCGAGCAGGTGCGCGCCGAGATTCGTTCGGTGCCGGGGCTGGGCAAGGTCGAGATGATCGGCCAGCAGGACGAAGTGATTTACCTGAATTTCTCCACCCGCAAACTCGCGGCACTAGGGATTGATCAGCGCCAAGTGGTGCAGAGCCTGCAATCGCAGAACGCGGTGACGCCAGCCGGGGTGATCGAGGCCGGGCCGGAGCGGATTTCGGTGCGCACCTCGGGGCAGTTTGCTTCGGAGAAGGACCTGGCCAACGTCAACCTGCGGCTCAATGATCGTTTCTATCGGCTGGCGGATATTGCCGAGATCAGCCGTGGCTACGTCGACCCAGCAAGGCCGATGTTTCGTTTCAACGGCAAGCCGGCCATTGGCCTGGCTATTGCCATGCAAAAGGGCGGCAATATTCAGGACTTCGGCAAGGCCCTGCACCAGCGCATGGATGACCTGACTGCCGACTTGCCGGTGGGCGTCGATGTGCACAAGGTCTCCGATCAGGCAGAAGTGGTGGAGGAGGCCGTCGGCGGCTTTACCAGCGCGCTGTTTGAAGCGGTGATCATCGTGCTGGTGGTGAGTTTTATCAGCCTCGGCGTGCGTGCCGGCCTGGTGGTGGCCTGCTCGATTCCATTGGTGCTGGCGCTGGTCTTCGTGTTCATGGAATACAGCGGTATCACCATGCAGCGGGTGTCGTTGGGCGCGTTGATTATCGCCCTCGGTCTGCTGGTGGATGACGCGATGATCACCGTGGAGATGATGATCACGCGCCTGGAAAAAGGTGAAACCAAGGAGCAGGCGGCGACCTTTGCCTACACCTCCACCGCGTTTCCGATGCTGACCGGGACGCTGGTGACGGTGGCCGGGTTTGTGCCCATCGGCCTCAACGCCAGCTCCGCCGGTGAGTACACCTTTACCCTGTTCGCGGTGATCGCCGTCGCGATGCTGGTGTCGTGGGTGGTCGCCGTGTTGTTCGCGCCGGTGATTGGCGTGCATATCCTCAGCAGCAAGGTCAAACCTCACAGCGCCGAGCCAGGGCGTGTTGGTCGGGCGTTCAATGGCGGCATGCTGTGGGCCATGCGCAACCGTTGGTGGGCCATCGGCATCACGGTGCTGCTGTTCGCCGCGTCGGTGTTTTCCATGCAGTTTGTGCAGAACCAGTTTTTCCCGTCGTCCGACCGCCCGGAAATCCTCGTCGACCTCAACCTACCTCAAAACGCCTCGATCAATGAAACCCGCAAGGCCGTGGATCGCCTTGAAGCAATCATCAAGGACGACCCGGACATCGCCCGCTGGAGTACCTATATCGGCCAGGGCGCGATCCGGTTCTACCTGCCGCTGGACCAGCAACTGGAGAACCCGTACTACGCGCAGTTGGTGATTGTCAGCAAAGGCCTGGAAGAGCGCGGGGCGTTGATTGCCCGCCTGCAAAAATACCTGCGCGATGACTTTGTCGGCGTCGGCAGCTTCGTCCAGCCCCTGGAAATGGGCCCGCCTGTTGGCAGGCCGATCCAGTACAGAGTCTCCGGCAAGGACATCGACCAAGTGCGCAAACACGCCATCGAATTGGCGACCCTGCTCGATAAAAACACTCACCTTGGCGAAATCATCTACGACTGGAACGAGCCGGGCAAAGTCCTGCGGGTTGATATCGCCCAAGACAAGGCGCGGCAATTGGGGCTGTCGTCCGAAGACGTGGCGCAGTTGATGAACAGCGTGGTCAGCGGTGCTGCGGTGACGCAGGTGCATGATGATATTTACCTGATCAACGTGGTCGGCCGCGCCGAAGACGCCGAGCGTGGCACGCCGCAAACCTTGCAGAACCTGCAGATCGTCACGCCCAACGGCACCTCGATTCCGCTGCTGGCCTTTGCCACCGTGCGCTATGAACTGGAGCAGCCGCTGGTGTGGCGTCGGGATCGCAAGCCGACCATCACCATCAAGGCGGCGGTGCGCGATGAGATGCAGCCGACCGATCTGGTGAAACAACTGAAGCCTGAAATCGACAAGTTCAGCGCCGGTTTGCCGGTAGGCTACAAAGTCGCCACCGGCGGCACCGTGGAAGAAAGTGGCAAGGCTCAGGGGCCGATTGCCAAGGTGGTGCCGCTGATGCTGTTTTTGATGGCGACCTTCCTGATGATCCAGTTGCACAGCGTGCAGAAAATGTTCCTGGTGGCCAGCGTCGCGCCGCTGGGATTGATTGGTGTGGTGCTGGCGCTGATTCCCACGGGCACGCCCATGGGTTTTGTGGCGATCCTGGGGATTCTCGCGCTGATCGGCATCATCATCCGCAACTCGGTGATCCTGGTGACGCAGATCGATGCCTACGAGCGCGACGGCTACTCGCCGTGGGATGCGGTGGTGGAAGCCACCGAGCACCGGCGCCGGCCGATCCTGCTGACGGCGGCTGCGGCCAGCCTGGGCATGATTCCCATCGCCCGGGAAGTGTTCTGGGGGCCGATGGCCTACGCGATGATCGGCGGCATTATCATCGCCACCTTGCTGACACTGCTGTTTTTGCCGGCGCTGTATGTGACCTGGTACAAGATTCGCGAGCCGAAGAAAGAAAGATCTGAAGGCTAATATTGATCATTCCCACGCGAGCGCGTGGGAATGATCCTGGAAATATCTGCAAACATCTCCTGTCTCCCGAGCGGAATTCAATTGTTCTACCCTCCTGACCTCACTTGAGAAGGTCCCTGCCATGACCAACTGCCTGCGCCATGCCCTGATGGTCTGTGCCCTGTTGCTATCACCCTTGGCCCTCGCTGGCACGGTGCTGGAAAACAGTCTGTGGAGCATCGAACTCGATCCGGCCACCTTGGCTCTGCGCGTCACGCCTGCCGATAACGATCCCGTGCAGGCCTCCAGTGGCGTCACCGCCCATAAAGTCAGCCAGCTTTCCCAAACCCCCAATCAGGCCACATGGCAATGGGACGACGGTGCCTTTCGCCTGAGCGCCACTCTCGACCAGCGCGACCTCGCCCTGAGCATCACGGCCCGGGAAGCTGGCGAACTGAACATCCTCCAGCAACCGGCCAGCGCCATGGGCAAGGGCTTGATCTGGCCACTCGCCGAGGGCCATTACGTGCCCGCCGGCAACACGCTTTGGCAGAACTTCCTGCTGGAGCAGGATGATGTGAACACTACCCAGGACCTTAGCCTGCCGTTATGGGGGGTCGATTACGGCACGTTTACCCTCAACTGGTTGATGACTAATCCGTACAACAATCGTCTGCACTGGCAGGCCGAGGGCAAGCGCCTGGGGTTGTCAGTGCTTCATGAGTTCACCGCCCTGGCCCCCTCGGCGCCGATGACGTTGCGCCTGCACCTGGGAGGGCCCGATCTGTTGGCCGGTGCCAAGCGCTATCGACAATGGCTGGTTGAACAGGGGCGTTACGAGCCGTTTGCGGACAAGTTGCGGCAGACGCCGGAGGCCGAGAAGTTGCTGGGTGCCAGCCACGTCTACTTGTGGGGCAACGACCTGTTGGGCCCTGGCGATGTGCGCGACTGGTCGCAACTGCGCAAGATATTGCGTAGCGATGACGGTCTGGCGGGGGAGCTGAAAGGTTTGCTGGACAAGGAGTCGATGCAGGTCCTGCAGGTGACCCAGCCGTTTCTCGATCGCTATCAGCAAACCACCTTGTTGCGCGGTTTGAACGCGGCGATCAATAAAAAGGCGCGCCAGAGTTGGCAAGCCGCTGCTGAACCTGACATGGAAAAGCTTGCTGGCGGCTATGGCGCGTTACGGGGTGAATTGGCGGTGACGTTCTCCAGTGCCCTGAGTGCAGCGCCGCAAACCTGGGGCAGCACCTTGTCCACGATCACCGTCAAGTCCTTGCAGGATGCCGGGCTCCAGCGCCTGTTGCTGACCCTTGGCGAAGGCTGGGAAGGTGGGCTCTGGCACCCGGAGGCGGTGCGGGTCGGGGTCGACGCCGGTTACTTGATGGCACCCTATGACTCTTATGAGACCGCCCTGTCGGCCAAGGAAAATCCGGACTGGACTACCGCGCACCTGGGCAGCAGGGCCCATCGCGACTGTGGAATTGTCTTGAAAAACGGCCAGCTCAAAACCGGTTTCCAGAAGTCCGGGTACTACACCGACCCACGTTGTGTGCGATCGCTATTGGAGGCGCGGGTAAAGGCGGTGCAGGCCAAGGCCGGCTTCAACGCCTGGTTCCTTGATGCCTACGCCACTGGCATGCTGTTCGACAGCTACCGCTCCGTTCTCAACATGACCCAGGCGCAGAACGCCGAAGGCAACATTGATGCTTCCCGCTGGATCGGCAATGCCCTCAAGGTGGCGGTGGGCTCCGAAGACGGCAATGCAACTACCGCCCAAGGCATCCTGTTTGCCCACGGCATGCAGACGCCGGTGCTGGGGTGGGGCGATCGGGAGATGACTCAGGACAAGCAATCACCCTATTACGTGGGCGCCTGGTATCCACCGGAGCAACCGGCGGTGTTTTTCAAATCCGTGCCGCTGAAAGAGCCGTTTCGCACCGTCTATTTCGACCCGGCGATGCGCCTGCCGTTGTACCAGGCGGTGTTCCATGGCTCAGTCATCACCACGCATCACTGGCTGTTCGACAGCCTGAAACTGAGCAATGTGCAGGGTGAAAACGAACTGGCCCAACTGCTCTACAACGTGCCGCCGCTTTATCACCTGAGTGCCGCAACCCTCAAGCAGCGCTTGCCGCTGATCCAGCGACAGGACGGATTTTTTCGCCCGCTGCATCAGCGTCTGGCGACCCAGGCATTGACGGACTTTCGCTGGCTGACGGCGGATCGGCAGGTGCAGCAGACCACCTTTGCCGATGGGACGCGGCTGGTGGCCAATTTTGCCGGGCAGGCCAGAGAGGGTTATGCAGCTAGCAGCGTGACGGCGTTGATACCCGGAGAATCACCTGCGATTTATTCCGTAGCAGCTGTCGAGCCCTAGCGTGAGCCAGCCAGCCCCGAGGCGCGTCTGACGCAGCCTCGCTAGGGCTCGACAGCTGCTACGGGTGACTTAGTGTTTGCGCCACACACTCGCCAGCCAGGGTTGCTGCTCCAGGGGCAACCCGGCCGGGCGATAGTAATGCTCCAGTTCGACAAACCCCGCGGCTGTCAGCAGCTCTTGCCAAGCGTCAAGGTCGTGATAGGACCCATAACGCGGTCCGTTCCAGCCCTCCTGGTTTTCACCGCGAGGGTTGGAGCTGAACAACACACCACCCGGTTTCAACGCCCCATGGAGCTGCTTGAGAATGCGCGGTAATTCCTGCTTGGGAATATGAAACAGCACCGCATTGGCGAAGATCCCGTCAAAACGAGCGGCAGGCAAATCGAGTTTCAGGAAGTCCTGTTGCAACACTTCGCAGCCGCTGTCTTCGCGGGCCATCTGTGCAAAGCGCTCCGAGCCGTCCAGCCCGACGGCGATATGGCCCATGCGGGTAAACGTCTGCAAGTCCCGCCCCGGCCCGCATCCGAAATCCAGCACGGTAAACGGCGCATCCGCCTGGATGTGCCGCAACAGCGCATCGATGTTCTGGCTCACATCATGGTCGCGGGTGCCCTCGCGGAAATCCTCGGCCACCTTGTTGTAATGGCTCAGGGTGGTGGAAGTGATCTGGTCGAGGTCGTCGGGGGCGAGTTTCATGGCGAGCGGCACCGGGCAAAGAGAGAGCCCGACTATACCTTGTGGCGAGGGGCTGTGCGGCAGCTCCAATAAAGCCACCGCCCTCTCAGCGCTTGTTGAGCACCCGCGCCAAGCGATCCCCACCCAACTGAATCACCGCCACCAGAATCACCAGCAACACAATCACCGTCAGCATGATCTGGCTGTCAAATCGCTGATACCCATAGCGATAGGCAATATCCCCCAGCCCCCCGGCACCAATCGCCCCGGCCATGGCCGACGAGTTGATCATGGTCACCAGGGTGATGGTGAAGCCGCCAACAATCCCCGGCAGCGCCTCAGGCAACAGCACATGCCAGACAATATGCCAGCGCCGGCAGCCCATCGCTTGCGCCGCTTCGATCAGCCCGTGATCGACCTCCCGCAGGCTGACCTCAGCGATGCGCGCGAAGAATGGCGTCGCGGCGATGGTCAGCGGCACCACGGCGGCCCATACGCCGTAGGTGGTGCCGACGATCAACCGGGTAAAGGGAATCAGCGCCACCATCAAAATCAGAAACGGAATGGAACGGAACAGATTGACGAATGCCCCCAGCACCCGGTTCAGCGCCGGGGCCTGGTAGATGCCGCCCTTGTCACTGGTGACCAGAAACACCGCCAGCGGGATACCCACCAGCAACGCGATCAGTGATGACACACCGACCATCAACAAGGTGTCGATGGCGCCCTGCAATAACCGGTCAAACCACATAGCCCAGCACCTCCACCTGTTGTGCCCAGCGCTTGGCGCGGCTGCGCAATTCTTCGGCGCCCAGGGACGAGCCTGTGACCGCCAGCAGCAACTGCCCCAGCGCATGGCCCTGAATCCGTTCAACCCCGCCTTGCAGCAAGCGCACGCGCCCGCCAAGAGCACTGAACAGCGCCGCCAGGTCCGGCTCGTCCTGGGCGCTGCCAGTAAATTGCAAACGCAGCACGACGGCCGCGTCCGCCGACACCGGTTTGGGCTGCAAACGGTTTTGCAGTTCTTCCGGTAACCCATGTTGCAGCGGCGCCAACAGGGTTTTGCTGACCTCGTGCTGCGGGTTGCCGAACACTTCCCACACGGGGCCTTGCTCGACGACCTTGCCGTGTTCGAGCACCACGACCCGGTCGCAGATTTCGCGAATCACCGCCATTTCATGGGTGATCAATACGATGGTCAGGCCCAGGCGTTTGTTGATCTCGCGCAGCAGGCCGAGGATCGATTGAGTCGTCTCTGGGTCCAGCGCCGAAGTGGCCTCGTCGCACAACAGAATCTGTGGGTCATGCACCAGCGAACGGGCAATGCCCACCCGCTGTTTTTGCCCGCCGGACAACTGCGCCGGGTAGGCTTTGTGCTTGTCCTGCAGGCCTACTAACTCCAGTAATTGACGGACCTTTTGCTGTCGCTGTTCCTTGGGTACTCCAGCGACTTTGAGCGGCAGTTCGACGTTCTGCCACACGGTCTTGGCTGACATCAGATTGAAGTGCTGGAAGATCATGCCGATGCGTCGGCGCAGCGCCACCAGGTGGTCTTCGTCGAAGTCACCGATGTCTATTTGATCGATCAACACCCGACCGCTGCTCGGTTGCTCCAGGCGGTTGATGGTGCGGATCAGCGACGACTTGCCGGCGCCGCTGCGGCCAATGATGCCGAACACTTCACCGCGCTGAATCGCCAGATCGATGCCTTGCAGCGCCGGCACAGGTTGACCGTCATAGGTCTTGCCCAGGTTGATAAAGCGCACATGGGCCCGATTCAGCTTGGGGTGCAGTTCGGTTTGCTCAGCGTCCCGCAGTGTCGTGTCCAGGGCGCGCAATAGGGCGTTGGCGGCGCTCATTTCAGCCTTCCCAGCCGGCTTGGTAGAGCTTGCCATGGGCTTTATCCAGGGCGGCGCGTACGGCTGGCGAGTGTTGGTAGATGTCGACGAACTTGATCAGGCGCGGGTCGGTTTTGCTTTTCGGCTGGACCACAAACTGGATCACATACTCCTTGTGGTCGAGACCGTCGAACAGCAGCGCGGACTCGGCATCGAAGGTCTTGGCCAGGCGAATGTAAGCCGGGTAGCCCTGCACCAAATCGGCGTCGTCATAAGCGCGCACCAGTTGCACGGCTTCCACCTGCAGGACTTTCAGCTTCTTGGGGTTGGCGATGATGTCTTCTTCAGTGGCCTTGTAGCCCACGCCCGGCTTGAGGGTAATCAAGCCGGCCTTGGCCAGCAGTTGCAAGCCGCGACCGCTGTTGATCGGGTCATTGGCAATCGCCACGGTAGCGCCTTGCGGCAGTTCGTCGAAGCTTTTGTATTTCTTCGAGTAGAGGCCAACGTTGTTGATGATCCCCGGCGCGAACGGTACCAGGTCAAAACCGGCAGCGGCCTTGGCGTTTTCCAGGAACGGGATGTGCTGGAAGTAATTCACGTCGATATCCCCGGCAGCCAGGCTGACGTTGGGTGCGATCCAGTCGGTGAACTCCACCAGTTCGACTTTCAGGCCCTGTTTGCCAGCCTCTTCGACGGCGGCTTCCAGGGGAATGGCGAAGGCGGCGGTGGTGCCGACTTTCAGCGGTGCGTCGGCGGCGAATACTGCCGAGCTGAACAGGCCGAGGGTGAGAGCCAGTGCTTTGACTGGGTGGGTGAGGAGTGCTTTTTTCATAATGGACTTCCAGTCATAAGAATTTGGTTGATCAATGGCGGTAGGTAGACCCGGTGTGCTGCTCGGGTAAATGAGCCGATCCATGGAAGACTTTTTCCCGAAGGGTCCCCTGCTCATAAGCCGTCTTGTACGACCCGCGTCGCTGCAACTCGGGAACCACCAGATCGATAAAGTCCACATAGCTTTCCGGCGTGACAATGCGCGTCAGGTTGAAGCCATCCAGGCCGGTTTCGCTGATCCAGGACTCCAGCTCATCGGCCACTTGCTCCGGCGAGCCCACCAGGGTGATGTAGCGACCACCGAGGGCGTGTTGCTCCAGCAACTTGCGCCGGGTCCAGTCATTGTTTTGTAGGGTTTTGGTGGCCGACTGGATGGCGTTGCTTTTCACGTACTGGATCGGTTCATCCAGCTCGTATTGGGAAAAATCGATCGCCGTGGATGCGGAAAAATGCGCCACACCGGCTTCGGCGCTGGCGTAGCTCAGGTACTCGGCGTGCTTGGCCCAGGCCAGTTCTTCATTGGCGCCGACGATTACGTTCAGGCCCATGAACACCTTGATGTCGTCCGGGTTGCGTCCTGCCTCGACGGCGCTGGTGCGCACCTTGTCCACCTGGACCTTGGTTGCCGCCTTGTTCTGCCCGCTGATAAACACGCACTCGGCATGGCGCCCGGCGAACAGCAGGCCGCGATCCGAACTGCCGGCCTGGAACAGCACTGGCGTACGCTGCGGCGATGGCTCGCAAAGGTGATAACCCTCCACCTGATAGAACTCGCCGTGATGCTCGACCTTGTGCACTTTGTCTGGCTGGGCGTAGACCCGTGCTTGCGGATCGTTGATCACCGCGCCATCTTCCCAACTGCCTTCCCAGAGTTTGTAGAGCACCTGCAGGTACTCGTCGGCCTGGTCGTAGCGGCGGTCATGTTCGACTTGCTCGGTGAGGCCCATGGCCTTGGCGGCGCTGTCCAGGTAGCCAGTGACAATGTTCCAGCCCACCCGGCCACGGCTCAGGTGATCGAGCGTGGACATGCGCCGGGCGAACAGATACGGCGGCTCGTAGGTGAGGTTGGCGGTCAGGCCGAAGCCGAGGTTTTTGGTGACGGCGGCCATGGCCGAGACCAGCAGCAGCGGGTCGTTGACCGGCAGTTGGATCGACTCCTTGAGCGGCACGTCCACCGAGTCTTGGTAGACGTCATACACGCCAACGATATCGGCGATAAACAGCCCGTCGAACAATCCGCGTTCCAGCAGTTGCGCCAGTTCGGTCCAGTATTCGACCGTCTTGTACTGGGTCGAAGTATCCCGCGGATGAGTCCACAGGCCGTGGTTGATGTGCCCGATGCAGTTCATGTTGAAGGCATTGAGCAGGATTTTCTTTTTGCTCATCAAATAGTCCCCCGCAGCGGCGGGTTTTCATCGTTGAGGTAATAGTTACCCACCGCGTGGTACTTCCAGCGCACCGGGTCGTGCAGGGTGTGCACCCGGGCGTTGCGCCAGTGACGGTCCAGGCCATGTTCGGCCAGGGTCGCCTGGCTGCCGGCCAGTTCAAACAGGGTGCTGCCGGCGGCCAGGGAAATCTCGGTACTCAGCGCGCGCACTTCAGCGACAGCAATGGACGCGGCGGCGATGGTCTGGGCATTGGTCTCGGCCTGGGCACGGTCGAGGAAAACGCCCGCGCGCTCCAGCAGGGCTTCGGTAGCGTGCAGGCGAATGCTCAGGTGGCCGAAGCTTTTCAGGGTCAGCGGGTCTTCGGTGGCCTTGTCGTTGCCGGAGTCAATCCATGGCCGGGTCTTGGTGCGCACGAAGTGCAGGGCATCTTCGAAGGCGGCGCGGGCGATGCCGGTGTCGATGGCAGCGTGAAGGATCTGCGCCAGCGGGCCAACCGGGGTAGGGCGTTCGAAGGCACTTTGAAACGGGATCACATCGGCGGCGGCCACCCATACGTTGTCGAACACCACCGAACCACTGCCGGTGGTGCGCTGGCCGAAGCCGCTCCAGTCGTCGATCACCGTCAGGCCCTGGCTGTCGCTAGGGACAAAGGCCAGTTGCTGGATGCCGTTTTCGTCCACCACGGAGGTGGGAATACGCTGGGCGTAGAGGGCGCCGGTTGAGTAAAACTTGCGGCCGGCAATGCGGTAGCCGTCGCCGTCACGGGTCAGTTTTGTCACCCGGTCATGGGCGGTCTTGGTGCCCAGTTCCGCGAGGGCATTACCGAAGCGCTGGCCGGCCAACACTTCGGCATACAAGCGCTTTTGCTGCTCAGGGTTGCCGTTGACCCGCAATACTTCCAGCGCATAGAAATGGTTCTGCGGGATCTGCCCCAAGGACGCATCGGCCTGGGCGATCAGCGCCGTAACCTTGGCCAGGGTGACGTTGGAAACGCCAGCACCGCCGTACTCCTTGGGCACGCTGATGCCCCACAGGCCGGAGCGGGAAAACACGTCCAGTTCAGCCAGGGGCAGGCGGCGTTCGCGGTCGCGCAGGGTGCTGTCGCGACGGAAGTCTTCGGCCAGGTCGCTGGCAACAATAAGGGCTTGTTCATCGCTGGTGATGACCGCGACGTGGTGAGAGAAAGTCATTTTTGTTCTCCAGAAGCTTGGTCGAGAAAGTGTTCTGGTCGGTTAAATCCAGGAGTGTCGGGCCGGCAAGGTGCCGTTGAGGTGATAAGCGCCTACCGCGTGGTATTTCCAGCGCACCGGGTCGTGCAGCGTGTGCACCCGTGCATTGCGCCAATGGCGGTCGAGGTTGAACTCGGCGAGGGTGGCGCGGCTGCCGGCCAGTTCGAACAGTTTTTCGCTGGCCAATAAAGAAATTTCAGTGGTCAGCACTTTGGCTTCGGCCACGGCAATCGAAGCCCTGGCAGCAGATTGCGCGGTGATCGGCGCAGCGCTGACTTGGTCCAACACCTGGCCGGCCTTACGCAGCAGCGCTTCGGCGGCATGCAGTTCGATTTTCAGTTTGCCGATGTCGGCGATCACGTAAAGGTCATCGCTGGCCCGTTCGACCTTGGCGTCGATCCACGGGCGTGAGCGTTCACGTACGAAGCTGATGGTGTCGTCGAGGGCCCCACGGGCGATACCGGCGTCGATGGCCGCCTGGATCAATTGCGACATGGCGCCCTGAATGTTCGGGGTCTGCCCCAGCCTCCAGTTGTCTACCACCAGTTCGGCGTCCACCGGCACGTTGTTCAGCAACACCGTGCCGCTGGCCGTGGTGCGCTGGCCGAAGCCCGACCAGTCGTCGACGATACGCAGCCCCAGGGTGCCACGGCGCACAAACGCTATGACCTGCTGGCCGTCATCATTCAATGCCTTGATCGCCACCCAGTGGGCGTACAGCGCGCCAGTGGAGTAAAACTTCTGGCCGCTGATGACAAACCCGTCACCCCCGGCGGTGATCCGGGCCTTGAGGTCCAAGGTGTTTTTGGTACCGCGCTCCGGGCCCCCGTTGCCAATGCGCCAGCCGTCCAGCACGCTCTGGAACAATTGTTTTTTCTGCCGCTCGTTAGCGGTGCCTTGCAGCAAGTGCAGGATGCCGAACTGGTTCTGCGGGATTTGCCCCAGGGCCGGATCTGCGGCACTGATAATCGCGAAGACTTCGGCCAGGGTCACAAAGGACACCTGCGGGCCGCCGTATTCACGGGGGATGGAAATACTGCCCAGGCCGCTGCGGGTGAACTGCTCGATTTCGGCCCAGGGCAATTTGCGTTGTTGATCGCGCCGTGCTGCTTGCAGGCGGGCAGCCTGGGCAAGCTCGTGGGCAGCGTCGAGGGCCTCGGCGTCGTTGCGCAGTACCTTGGCGGGCAACAACAGCGGGGCAATGTCCAGATCACTCTGGAGGGGAGCTTGTGCCAAGTTAGACATCTGTGCGCCACTCCATGGCTGCACGCAATGCCCTGGCGTTACGCACCGGGGTGATTTTGACCATACCTACCTCGCATCCGTTGAAAAACAAAAAAATCAGGAATGTCCGGTGGTCCGGTTCATATACCCTAATCGTGTTTATTTTTTAAATAAACTAACTTTTAGGAATATGCATAGATGCAGGCAGCAGCAATCGCTCCGAACGTTAAGCGCAGGCGAGCGCCATAGACCCAAAGGAGCGATTTAATGAAGGGCCAGAATGGGAACCAATCCCCTGGGCGTTAGATAAGGGGGTTGGTTAGTTGGCGTAAAGAGGGTGGGCTGGGTAAACAGGGAGTTATGGAGTTGGACTTGCCCCTACAAAACCGAACACCAACTCCCCGTTAAATTGATGCTGCCGCTAAGCGCCTGAACTCCCTCGGAGAGCGATAGTTCAAGGCGCTG
>NZ_JBUZRD010000014.1:0-90312 GCF_055407145.1 Pseudomonas sp. c313
ATGGCCGAGCTCGATTCTCCAGAAGGTAGCTGGTGACACGAGTGTTGAGCCCACCCAACTAGGGTGACGGAAATTTCTGGGGTTCCGGCTTACATCCCCATCCTGGTAACGATGGTAGGTGGAGGCGTTGATGACTTGATACTTGAACAGGCTGTACAGGTAGCCCTTGATGTACGAGCGAATTTCAGAGATCGCATCAAGACTATCGCAGTCGTCTACGCTATCGATCTGGTCAGTTACATCAGCATCGATCGCTTGCGGATCAGGGGCATTCATCGCTGCGACACTCCTGCATATATTGAAGGGTGAGGTTCAAGTTTAGTGCGCCCTGGAGCCCTCGCAGAATGACCGCCCGAAGGTCACGGAAAATCCTACACATCGACCTCTGAATGTGACGTCGATGTGTCAGGTGGTTTTAGACAAAATAATTTGACACCTCCACTTATGAGGATTCACGCTCTGACGCCTTCTGTGCGCGGTAGTCCGCGACTCGGGACGGTGATACACCTGCCAGCTTTCCCAGCACGCCGTTTGAAACAACGCCCAGCAAATGCGAGTAGCGCTCCAGGCGCGAAGTACGCCGGTATGGAGTGACGCCAAGGAACTCCTGCCGGCGCTCCACAACGGTGAACGGCACACCTACGGCACGGCTGATCTTCGCTGCTGACATCGTGCCAATCAGTGATTCAAATCCTAGCCAAGGGCCTGTGTAGTTCGGAATGGGCGTGGGCTTGACCTGTTCGGGCAACGGCGCAGCCTCTTGAAGGCCGAATGCCTCGCGCAAGACTGTGACGGTCGCTACCGGCACGCCTGCAGGTTTTGCAATGTCTTCGTCGGCTACCAGACCGAGTAACACCTTGTAGGGTCCGACTGGATGACTTGCCGGGATCCGCGGCTTTCGAGGAAGGGGGACACGTCTAGGTCTTGGCGCTATTCCTTGGGCCTCACGATAGGCAGTCACGCTGAATAGCGATGCACCACACAAACGGGCGACATGCGTATCCGATTCGACACCCAGCAAATGGCGGTAAGGCGCAATCAGTTGATCGACGCTGAAAGCCTCAATACCGAACGCGAGCCGCCGCCGTCGAATGCGTCCCTTTGTGGTACCGACAGCATCAGCCAAAGCCTGATCGCTCATCCGACCCAGTTTGCAGTCGTACCACTGGGCAAATCAATGAGCTTCCAATCAACAGTCATACGTTCCTTTGAAGCTAATGCCATATGTGCTTGAGACAATGCAGCGCCGTACACCAACAACCTTCTCTCCACTTCGACCAGAACCGATACTGCAACCCTTAAGGAGGACCGGCGACGATAGCGCTCGGCCCTGCTGTATTTGTCTCCCCTCAGGAGGCTGGTTGCTTGTCACAGGTCCAACTGCCAAGGGCCCAGTTGGTGTTCACACCGTCTGGAACCTCTGCCAGCTCAAGGGAGCAGAGAGGGTGCCCTGGGGCTTTGGTGATGGCTGTGGCTGTGTGCGACTCCAGCTTGGTGATCGTCACGTCGACTGCAGATGCCTCGACTCCGTAGAACTGTGATGCGAAGGAGGCGTAGACACTGGAGTGCTTTCTTTTGACGCTTGCGCCTGAGCGGCTTGTGCAGTGGCGATCAAGAGTGCTGCGCGGAGGATTTGAGACTTCATAATTCTATTCCTTGAATGATTAGTTAGAGGAAATTCATCGAGCAAACAGAGTACCCAAGCTCCCGAGCCTTCTTGCCAGCGCTCGCTTTACTGTTGGCATCAATGCAGATCCAGCTACGCACTTCTGTACGCAGATCGATCACTTCAATCTCAAAGCCGTAGACCGTCTTTCCAGCTCCCATAGGGGCTTTATACGTGGCTGTGTAATTCATGTTTTTACCCTCACGTTTTCCGTTTCAGTGAGAGTATTTTGAACTATAGTTAATTAAATCGCAAGGATTATATTAACTATAGTTCAATTATCCGCATAGGGCAGACCACGTACAGCATCATCCCAATGGGGGGCACGATCTGGATTTTTCAGAATTTTACTGATCCAGGCTTCAGATACTTCCCACCGCAGAGCAAGAGTTTTGCCGGTCCATCCGCGCTGTCTAAACAGGGCCTTGAACTCGACCGGGGTTAAGCGCTGGGTACCTTCACTCATGTTCAGTTCCAATCTCTGTCTGTTTAAATCATTGCTGTCGAAAACCGACTTTTGTAAGAAGGCTTTCGACAGGGCCAGCGAACTGCCCGTGGGGGTTTAACCGGGCCTAAGCGTCAGAATGCGGATTTGAGGTACTTCGCGAGGTCATTTGCCTGCTCTTTGGTATCACAATCCTCAACCCACATGTGCAACCCCTCGGCGTCTTGTGCATAAACCCCGAAGAACTCTGCGTCACAGTCTGCCGCCTCTTGAATGCCACTATCGCCAGTGGTGCAACCACGGATCTGTAGACGACCAGTCCACGTTTTCGGCATTTCAAATACGGCTTGCATGGTACTCATTTTGACACTCCTCATTGATTAGCTTCGATGAGGTTATTTTGAACTATAGTTAATTAATTGTCTATTTAAATTTAACTATAGTTCAATTATACCGACTCCTCTTCAATCTGCCAGTCTGGCACCTATCGCCTGATCACCTGGCAGCCTGTCACGTTGGTTACTCGCCTGAGAAGTTGCCCATTCATCAGCGGCACATCCTGCGTCGACTCCTGCCTCGAACCGTTCGTAGAACCACCCTGGATGCTCTTCTGTGTCTATCTCAGGCGAACTATTACCCAACGTCATTAACCTGCTATGGGCGGTTTCAAGCCAGCGTGTAAAAAGCTGGTCATCACGCCGGCCGCCAATCTCCATGACTTCGCGCAATTCATCAACGAACTCCTCATGCCGTTGATCTACGCGACGAATGTCCTGAAGCATCACCAGCAGATCACCCCGGGAAGCATTGAAAGGCACGTCGAATCCAGCGGTATTCAACTTTTCCACCACTACCTGGTACTCGGGTTGAGTGACCATTTAGGACTCCTTTTTTGCCACGAGCGAAAGGGCTGTAAATAGAGCTCTACAGGCATCGTTATACGATTCCAAAAGTTCAGAGCTCTGTCGGTTGTAGTCCTCTAGCTCCTCCCCTGTAAGAGGTTTATCACCCAGAAGCTTGGGCTGGTTCAAATACTGGTTGTGCGCGTCTTCCGCTGCATCCATAAAAACTTTTAATGGTTCAATATTAATCATTTTCATACAAAGTTATTTCCGCAAGGGGACAAACCAATTAAGACCTTACCAAAGCCTCCGCCTTTTATCGCGTAACGTAATGCATATTCGTAGCAACCAGCTCTGAGATTTAGCTCAGGCTGTTCACAGAAAAAAGCACACTCTTCTAAAAATGGCTCACCTTCTGCAAGTCCAACACGGAGGATATATATAGCTTTGTAATCCTGTGGGGTATCCAAGCTAGTGATCGTCGTTACATTCTCATGACCAGCGCTGATAACGTTTGCCCACGACTGCGATGCAAGGTCCTCAAAGTGCGTTATCTGAGTATTTTCACTGAAATGTAAAACGTACCTGATACGATCCGAATCAGCGTTATGCAGTATTGGTAAAGTGCGCGCTACCGTCGCTATTCTTTTTTTAAGCGCTTTTGCAGCAGTTATCGCGAAGCCTGCTCCTAAAGGTGAGTCAGCCATGAGGTCTGGTAATTTGTCGCCTATTGATCCGTCAAACTTTGCCATGTGTCTTCCTTTGTCTGGTGAGATGCACAGTATACACATGCGTACGTACGTACGTAAACGCAGCAGTAACCCCTCCCCCATCCTTCGGTCGGCCTGGCACTGGTGAGATCGCCCCCACTGGTTTACTGTATATAAAAACAGTAATCGGTGTTCCTATGAACGTTGTCGCTATCCGTCACCTAACCCCCTCAATGCTGCCGCTGCAGTTCGTTTCAGGCACTGCAGCCGGAGGTTTTCCTAACCCTGCAGCTGACTACTATCAAGCGCCAATCTCGCTGGACGATCTGCTCAATATCCGCGCACCCCACGTGTTCATCGTCCAGGTGGAAGGACACAGCATGACAGGGGCCGGCATTTTGGACGGTTGCCGCCTGGTGGTGGACAGGACAATAACGCCGATGTCGGGTCACATTGTTCTTGCTTACGTCGATAATCAACCAATTGTAAAAAGGCTCCTTCAAGTAGGTGGTCAATGGCTGCTGGCGTCAGAACATCCTGACTTCCCTCCTCTAGTTCAATCTGACTTTTCGGAGATAACTACCTTTGGCGTGGTAACTTGGAATTTCAACCAACATGCGTGTTGATAACAATCCTGTATTTGGGCTGGTTGATGTTAACGAGTTTTATTGCAGCGTCGAACGCATATTCAGACCCGAATTAAAAAACAAACCAGTCGTTGTTCTCAGTAATTCAGATGGCTGTATTGTGGCCCGAAGCAAAGAGGCTAAGAGCTTGGGCTTAAAAATGGGCGACCCATATTTTAAAGTTCGCTCATCTATCGAAAGTAACGGAGTTTCTGTATTTAGCAGCAACTACACGTTATATGGTGAATTTAGTCATAGATTGTCGTTAGCTATTAGCTCACTTGCACCGGCTGTGGAATCGTACAGTTGCGATGAATCATTTGTACGACTTGACGGATTAGCAGAACCGCTCAAAGACGTTGCTAAGGCCATTCAGGCGCGCGTCATGTTATGGACCGCGCTCCCTGTAGGAATCGGGTTGGGGCACACAAAAACCCTTGCCAAGGCTGCACAGCACGCTTCCAAGGTATGGAAAGAGAAAACGGGTGGCGTGGTAGACCTGCGCTCCGAGGAAGCCGTGGAGTGGCTCCTGAAGCGTATGCCCGTAGACGAAGTTTGGGGCGTTGGTCGACGGATGAAAGATAACCTCGAACCACTCGGCGTACGCACGGCATGGGACTTAGCGCAGTGCGACCCACGAGTACTCGGTAAAAAGTTTTCTGTTGTTCTAGAGCGTACAGTCAGGGAGTTGAACGGTGAGCAATGCCTTGACCTGGATCCGGTCGGATTACCGAAGCAATCGATCTGCTGCAGCAGATCTTTCGGTGAGCGCGTAACCACGCTGCAAGGCCTACGGGAGGCTGTTGCCAGCTACGTGCATCGAGCAGCGGGAAAACTCAGGGCACAAAACTCACTGTGCGCCGTTTTGAGGGTTTCCATACAGACCTCGTTCTTCGGTGACGGCCCAAAGTACGCGCAAGGGATCACTTGCACCCTCCCCTACCCCACAGATGATACTCGAGTACTCACCGGCGCTGCGCTTCGGGGTTTAGATGCTATCTTTCGGGAAGGAATGAGGTACAGCAAAGCTGAGATCCTGCTGATCGACTTGCGGTGTCGAGGCGAATTCACGGATGACCTTTTTTCCGTCAATCAACCTGCCCGATCTGAAGCCTTAATGCGGGTTATGGACCAGGTAAACCGGCGCTGGGGTCGAGAATGCCTTCGCACCGCGGCCGTTCCTTCCGAACCAGACTGGGGAATGCGAAGGGATTTTCTCAGTCCAAGTTATATGACTGATTTCAATCAATTGTGGAAGGTCAGTTGCAGATAGCGGAACGGGCTTAGAATCGGCTCAGAGCGAACGTGCCGTTTTTTCCTCCGGTGTACAGCCAAGCTCACGAGGTCCAGCGAGGCGTGGGGAGTAAAAGGGCTTCGGAGAGCGGCGAACATCGTTTTCCCTGGCGCACAGCCTTGCCCCCTCCTCGTCTCTGGCACGTACATACATGGTGTGGATGACCTTGCGTTTTTTCCCTGATCCAGTCACCAAGTCCACCGCGTACGTTTTCCACTCCCGGTTTTTCCAATAAGCGTGAGCATCCGCCTCATCACCAAATAAGATTCGCTGCTGAGTACCCATTGGCCGTTAACCTTCAGCGGGAAGTGGAATATCAGATTTGATACGTTTCCAGCCCACACAGTCGAGGCTGTCTTTAAAAGGCACGTAGGGTGTAACCAGCTGCGTTGAACAACGCGTATCCCGCTCTGCACTCAGGCGGGCTTCAACCTGCCTTGTGTGCTGTACATACTGGTTGATTGTCGCAACTGCGATAACTGCAACTGGTGCCAGCCATAGCAAAGACCATTGCCGATTTACTCTCATGACTATTCTCCATGAACTAGCGCCCTACTCCGCTTCCACTGCGGCCAGTTTGCTACGGTCGATATTCTTAAGGAATTCTTCAAACTGCTGCATCAGCAGATTTGGATTCACACCTTTGTCGCACTTCAATTCCAGTTTCTGACCTGAAAGCTTAATTGTGCCAATGCCGGCGACGGCACGCGGTACAAATGCCGGTGCGCCCTGGTTGGAACATGCTGAAATCTTCAAAGCAATCTGGCGCAGCGCCTGCTCCTGCTTTGTGCCCTTATCAACCATGCTCAGCACTTGTCGTTCGACGATGTGAGGATGCTGATCCGCAAGCTCTACGAACTTCTTAGCGTAATTCGCGGTAATCAATCCTGGATGCTGATCCAGCAACTGGCGGATCGCTGGCGGGAGCTTCATCAGGTCCATGCACCGACTTACTACGGAGCGATTAATACCTAAGCGGCGAGCAATGGCGCTCTGGCTCTTGTCGTTACCGTTTTGAAGGTACCGATCATAGCTACGGGCAAGTTCGTAATCTGTTAACTGTTCGTGTTCGTTATCAGCCAGGGCGAGCAACATAGCCATGTCGTCGCTCATCGGCTTCACAACTGCCGTGATAGTGTCCCATCCTAAGATGGTGACAGCTCTCCAGCGTCTCTCACCCCCTACAAGCTCATACCGGCCATCTGGAAGCGGTCTTACAAGAATGGGTTTCCCAAGGCCAATTTCACTGATTGACTCTGCAAGTTGCGAGATTGCAACAGCGTCAAACACCAACCTGGGCTGGTACGGGGAGACATTGACGCCGGATACCTGGATCTCCTCCAGGGTTTGGTCTTTGCCAATCCACTCACCAACCAACGGCTCCTGACTCTTTGCATCCAGCTTTTGAAGCATTGCGGCCCTACCCTTCGCGCTCGAAGGTGTACCCGCTGGAATTTCGGCTGGCTTGCGAAGGCCAACGACACCAGGCTTCGGTTTTCCAGGGTAATCGTTCGATTTCATAATGCTCATCTCCAAAAATCAGTGTTGCTAGTAGCAACATTTGGTCTTGGTGTTGCCAGTAGCAACAACTCAGGCAGAAGCGACTTCGCGGATTTTGTCGATAATCTCGCGGTGGACGCTGCGTACCGGACCAAGACTCTTGGAGGTCGCTCCTTTCCAAAGAAGCAACGGAATGCCTTCATCCAACGATTTGGCATACTCCTCAGAGACGTATATTTTTTCCTCGGTTACGCGGTCCGGGAAAAGCTCATTGAGCCGGTAAAGATTGTTGATGAGCGAAGGACGATTGCGAATGAACATGGTCGGAATCGCAAGCATCTTGGGTGCATAGTCATATTCTCGCGCAAAGCGAGCGCACCAGTCGTTGAGCCGAAGAAGAGCACGAAACGAAAACTTGTCCATCCGGATCGGGCATAGCAGCAAGTCACTTGCTGCGACTGAGTTTTTGGTCAAACGGGAGCCAGCGGGTGCGTTGTCGAAAATGATCAGGTCGTAACCCGAAAGATCGCATCCCGGAATTTCACCGGCCTTGGCCTGTTCAATCCAGCGGGCATACCACATGTCGGCGTTGTTAGAGGCGTCCAACGCCACTCCCAAATCCTCAATGTAAGTGTCTGCCGGGATCAGATGAATGCCATCCTCACCAAATGGCTTCTTGATGACCTCTTCCAGTGGCTTTGGATCGAAGGCGCGCATCCGCAAAAGCGGACTGATCAGGTTGCCTAGATGGCCATCAACAAGGCGATCATGGGGAATACCCATCTCTGTCAGATCATCAGGACCCAAATCAGGGTCGTATCCCAACATGCTGGACGTATCCCCTTGGGGATCATTGTCGATAATCAGCGTCTTCAGGCCAGCGAACTGAGCAGATAAAGCAAGGTTAACAGCCGTTGTTGTTTTGGCAGTGCCGCCTTTAGGGACAAAAGTTGAGACGACAATCTGACGCCCTAACCCTTTCGAGTGGCCCAGCCGGCGACGAAGCGCGGCGATTGCAAACAGATCTGCAACCCCGTAAACCCGGGCTGTCGAACTGCCACGCGGAACTCGTCGAATTTCAACACCGTTTTCCTCCTCAATGTCTTTCAAGCGCCGGGTGGTGAGCCCAAAACATTCCGCGGCAAATTGCGGGGAGTAGGTCAGACCTCCAAAATCAACAAAACTCTGGAGATCTTGTTGAGATTCTTCGTTCGAGTTCATGTGAGCGTCCTTCTTTAAGTTGAGAATTGATTATAGTTCATGAATTGCATCTGTAAATATATAAATTCAGGAATTAAACGCAAAAAATCATAAATCCCTGAACTGGCTTTGTTGCTAGTAGCAACAACCCTGTCTGTGCCTCTGGATGGGCACAGTAGGGACCCAAGAATCTGTCAGATGCTCATTGCAACCTGCCCGCCTATATCGACAAAGCTATCGAGATTGCAGCCACGTACCTGCACGGCATTCCGCAGGAGAGCATCTGCGCGCTCGTCATCGAGGTCCATCAGATAGGCGTCATCGATCAGGTCGCTTATTTCGCGCAACTCCATACCCGCATCAATGGCCTGACCAAGAAGTCGTTGGGAGAGACGATCGTATTTACCGCACAGTGCCAACCGGGGGTGATCTATGAGGTTGTTAGCCATGAAAAACGAGTATGCAAAGCCTTCCGGGGTGACGCTCCTGGCATTTTTTGTGGCAAGACTGCGGCCCCCGTACTTGATGTGCATTTTTGACCCCTCAATCGGTTCAACTGGGGCTACAGGCAGATCAGCGTTAAAACGTCCCCAAATCAAAGTCTTCTTTGTGTACGGATCCCCAACATGGCACGGATCGAATGAAAGTCTCCAGGAAGGGAGACCTCCTAATTTTTCGATCCGCCCTACTGGGTTTTCGATAGCCCACAATGCAGGTTTGTAGTACTCAATAAGCCGAAGAGTCTGGTGAACCAGTTCAACAGAGGCCATGGTTCGGCCGTCCAGATCCTTGCTACTGAAATGTCTGCATCCAGATCTAGCGAAGTCTGTACACGGGCATGCAGCGAGAATCGCAAAAACATCTTGCCCGTAGAAGTCACCGAACCACTCGTTGAAGAATTCGACATTGAAATTGTTAACGTCGCCCAGCTCTGGGTTGTCCTGGATGTCAAAGCGGTAGACCTGGTAACCAGCTTCTTCCCATGGCTTAGACCATTCGCCCGATGTATCGAAAAGTGATAGGACAATTTTGTCACTGTTGTTCATGCAGGCCGCTTGGCTCTTAGCGTGAGCAATCCAGTTTTCGATCCGATTACGGGCCTGCATAGGGGTCAGGTGCCCTTGGACCTTATCGGCCAACCGGACTACATCGCCTTTAGAAGGCTGGTCAAAAAGATGATGAATCCCGACTGACTGCTCGTACGCTTGCGTCGCCGAGAATGCCGATACCATCGAATCCAATGCCAATTCCGAACCCATGCAATACGCTCCTAGACTTGTTTCATAGCTGCGCAGTGGTAGCCGCCACTGTTGCCTTGATGTCATGAGCATTATAAATTGAATACGTACGTACGTATATGCGTACGTACGTAAAATTTCAAACTGTTGCTACTAGCAACATTTAGAACACATGGGATCTTTTAACTTCGCTTCAGCTTTTAGCCGTCGACGCATGTCTCGATAGGGCTCAATCAGGCATTGGCTGTTGGTAAGGGGTCACCCCCAATGATTGAATATGTTTGGTGACCTGGTGAAGGGGGATGTTTGCTGCGCGTGAAAGCATGGCAGCGGGATAGGCACCGAGGGCTCGATGAGAGCAATCGCATCCTGGTGGGGAGGGGGAGGGGAGGGGAGGGGAGTAAGCTGGTTTACCGAGTTTAATTCGCCGAACACGAACAGCTTCAGTTGTTGTTGGCCATCTTAGCGATCACAGGATCAGGAACTTTTCCCATGATCCCGTCATTACCGCTCAAGTTTAGAAAACTTAGGCATGCAAACCCGTAGACAGTTTTACTGATCAATTCCCCACATTTCGGCCAGGGCTTTTTCGATGAGGGCCGAAGCTGTTGTTTTTTTTGTATGAGCCTCTTCGCGCAAGCGTTCGTTAAAATCAGTGCGAAGGCTTATGGTTTTGTTTGCGCGGGTAGGCGCTTCACCCTTGGGGGTCACAGCATTTGGTTTAGCCTTCATACAAGCACCTCTGAAATAAATTTGGTCAATACAGAGCATTATACATGTACGCACGTACGCAAATACATACGTACGTACATGTGAATCAACAGGTTATTCAGCGAATTCTTCCTTGTCGCCCCGGTGCTGACCAGACGTCCTACGGTACTCCTGCAGTTGCTGGATGGTGTGTGAGAGGTTACGTATCACGTAATCAGGAAAACCTTTTTTTCCAGCATGGTGTCGCTGCTCAAGCTCACTGATGTGAGCCGGATCAAGACCTAAGCGTATCAGGGTAAGCTCGTCACCAACCTCTAAAGCCCGGTTCGCTTCGAGCATGACGCTCTGGGCAGATTCGAGCTTCTCAATTTCATCCTGCAGGTGCTGGGTGTCATCCCGGTCAACAGATCGGAGAGGTATACGTTTCATTTGTTCGCTCCTAGACTTCATTCATTCCCTGGTAGCCGCCAGGGGTAGCTCGATTGAGCTACCGTCTAATTATACGTACGTACGTACGTATGTAAATAGAAGCAACAAAAAAGGCTGCATTAGCAGCCCTGAAATGTCGGCGATATACGATTAATCCGGTACGAAACGCTCAAGACTTTCAAACCAAGCGCCTTTGCCAGTAGCAACCAACTCATCAGACAGGAGCTTAGTGTTTCTGGTGTAATAGACGATTTTATGGGGCTTACAGCTCTTATCCAGTGCCATTCGGTAATCTGGCAAGGAGTCACGCTTGATTATCTTGCGTACGTCAGCCCTGAAGTGACGTAAATCTTGAGTAGATCCGCATTTTTGCTGCATCAGTACGATGTCTGCTTTCCAGATAGCCTTGTTACCAACGTGCTTACGAGCAAGCTCATACAGACGACGCTCAAGGGGCATTCTTAGCGCAAAATAACGCCGATCAATGGTCAAAACCTCGTAGTGGAGGAGAGCGTTGTACATCCAGTCTGAGATCTGCACGATACATTCAAGAACGCCTTTCCCATTACCGGTTTTCTTAGTGATCGTGTAGTCATGAATCCAGCCGAAACCTTTGGTTTGCTCTTCACCCCCCGTAACGATATTTGTCTCGATCTGCGTGCCTTTGAGCCTCCGAAGCATGTCCAGGATGTTCGCATAAGCGTTCCCACCCGGCTCTCTGTCTGTACCAAGAAGAAAATCGTAGGAATCAAATTTGACGGTGTTTGAGATGGGCAAACCAGCCTTACGACCTTCGATAATTTGTGAACCTATGAATAACAACAGATCCTTATCGAAAACCGTGGCAGCACCAATCACAGGTGGGATGATCCGTACGTGCTTGTTGGTACCAGGCTGGTGGTACTCACGGATCGCTGTATCCGGATTAGTAGAGAGAGTGAATAGCGGGAATTCCATGCTGGCCAGGTCGTCCTTAACCGGCCACTCAACCATATTGGCCTGGAACATATCCGTCTGAACATAAGGGACAAGGTTCGGCTTACGGCCTCGTTTGGATTTCTGCTCGCCTTCTTCGCTCATATCTGAATTCTTCTTCTCTGAATCGCTGCAGTTTACATGGGAACTGAGTACTGAATCTTGCGGCCGAGCCTTGTTGAGGAGTCGCGGAGGAATCGCTATCATGAAAAAATCCAGACGCTCCTAGACGAGTTCAACCTGGTAGAAGCCCAGATCGGTAGCCGCCGTCTGGGCTTCGTCTTTTCTGAGACTACAAAGGACTGTGATCAGCCAAAATCACCATCTCGGACAAGACACAAAGCTCACCGCGGATTTTAGCCAACGTACCACGCTGATCACCACGCTCCTTACGGCCTGCTTCCATTTCTTTGATGCTCTGGTCATAGGTGAAGCTCGGTGCAGCCCAATCGCAAAGCCGAACGAAAGCCCATGCTTCACCTTCACGATATTCTCGGCTGTAAACCGCGCTGGTCACAACATACTCACGGCCTTTAACCTTCACTGTTGGTACCGATGGTACTTTGTCGCCGGCAGAAGAAAACTGCATGCAGGAAACCGCATTTTCCCACCGGCTATAAGCCTCAGAAATGACGGCAACGTTATCGCGAAAGCTTGGACGGAAAAAACAGGAGCGCCAAGGAAGAAACTCAGCCCAGTAACGAGCATCGCCAGTGTTTAACCACCCGTGCACGATAATTGAGCCAACATTTTCAACGTAGATTCCAATCACCTTGGAACGCGGAGCAGAACGAACCTTGCACTCGGCACCTGAGCCCACGCCATTTGTGGCCACGCGATTCAATTCGAGCCAAGTGTGGTCATTGAAATGAGCCACTGCGCGCCACTGAGAAGGCCGTACATCATCAGCTCTGGCTTGGGAAAGCGACTGTTCGCTCGCTTCCACTCCTTGCAAAAAAAACGGTAGAAGGTCGGCTGAGACCTTCACCAGGTTCCCCCGTGCCTGCGTGACCATCAGCTGGTATTCAGCGAGGTTAAAGCAAGGGAAATTCCAGCAACCAAAATCACTGATCGCGACATCAACGCTGGATTCGTCGAAGAACAAACCTATTTGTAATTGATTCATGTGTCACGTGCTCCTAGAACATTGACCTGGTAGCCGCCAGGTAGGCTCGTTACGAAACCCTAAGAACACATAATAGCACAATTTGCGTACGTACGTACATACGCAAATGAGAGGTTTAGCAAGTGCGCGCCGTAAGGGTTAAAAGCGGTGTGCCGTAACACTCCCCATCAACACCTATGAGCTATCACCTGGATCAATCAACACATCATCAAAAACAAGCAGAGTGGATGGCATCTCCCCCTGCGGGGTCGATACCCCACCAGCAGGTATCTGATTGGCACCATATTTAACACCCTGGGGCTTGATGACCTGGCTCGCCTTTACAACGGGAGAAGATGTTGCATCGGACGACTGTTTTGAGCGCGGCTGCAAAGCGACTACGACGTTTGCGCGTGTCTCGTTAATGACGTGCCGGTAGGCGGCTACTGTCTGTCTGCTCAAGCCTGAGAGGGCTGCAAGAGCGGCAATAGCTAAAGGCTTAGCTTGCTGGTGAAGTTCGCGGCAGGCTGCTCGAATCTTGGATTCAGTCGCTTTCTGCCGTACTTCATGGGTACGTCTTGCAGCGAGTCTTTGACGTTCTTCGAGAGGGGTAGACTTGTCCAGCTCCATAACGCCCCGATGGCACCGGCTGTTGCCTGTGTAGCGGTTCCACGTCCATCTAGCTACAGATCGAACGGTTGAGCGGATCGAGGACAGAGGTAAATCGTCACGGAATGCGCCCCGTCCACCAAACTGATTACTGTTATGAGCATGGGCGGTAAGGCGCTGTATGAAATGGTCGTAGCTACCATGTTCACGCTCATTGTTGACGATGCTGTACGCGAAAAACCGCAGGTTCTCGAACAGCATGCAATGACGTGAATGGGATACTGCGTCCAGATCTGGACCCTTACCCCACGGGGTTATGGGCTCAAGTTCAACACACTCAGCTAGGTCGGCTAGCTCGTAGACATTGCTATGTAGTTCCATGGTGTGCCACCACGGATGGCCTGGAGTCTTGGCGACTGGCCCACCGTGGTACTCGGGATCCGCCTTAAGCCGGTCAACGAAAGCTTTGTAGATCGCTTTCATGTAACGGATTGGTTTGTCCCGGGCGCTATCCGACGTGCATACAGGAATAATTGCGTAGTAGAGATGGCACGACCCGGAATGACGGTTGCGGACAATCAGATTGGGCGGGGGAAGGCCGGCATCGTCCCAGATGAGAGAGTTTGCGTGATCCAGGTCGAAAATAAGCCACGACACTCGATCTAACCGGTTGACCTGTAAGTAGGGATACCGGATTGCGTGCTCGCGCGGACGTACTCGCATAGCTGTTTTGTTGTCACTGCACCTGGCCAGATACGAAGCCTCCTCAAAGACTCTATTGAGGGCCGTATCAGCGACAAAAAAGCGAGGGTCGACAGGCGTCTGAAGTGCTCCAGGTTTTGCCTGATTCACAGCAGAAAATCCGTACACAAACGCAAGGTAAAATCAGCGCGATAAAATCCGCGGTGTACCTTGCACGCAAAGGCGCAGGTGTCCATAATCGAGCTACCTAATCGGTGAGCCCTCACGTCGACTATCTGCCAGGATGAGACGTGATGGCTCTTTTTTTTGCCCGGCGTTCGCCAGGGATTTTTTCGTACTCTTGTTCTTCAGCCTTGGTTGGCCGATCTCCTCAGAGTGGTTTGTATGGTTTCTAGAAGCCAAAGGCATCCACGGAAGAGAGGGGAGGGGGGGGTAAATTTCACTCCTCGACACCCTTTAAAAACACTTAAGTGGATCTAGATTCCGGCGAAGGCTAGAGCTTGCAAAAGCTCACGTCAACCCTCTGAAACCCGCGTGCGACGTGGCCTCCAGCATTTTCCAGCTAGTTATAAAATCTTTTTTTTTGTTAAATCTGTAAAGCAACGTGCGCGTGTTATGCGTAGCTCATGAGTGCTACAGGCCGCGTGGATATTGCGTCTGGGCATAACCGTGTGTCGGCGATATACGAAAGGGGCGTCGCCGATATACGACAAAAGCGTCGGCGATATACGAATAGAAGTGTCGGCGATATACGAGGGTATCCACAGGCAAAATAAATTTGTCGGCGATATACGATTCAGCCCCAAATCCCCCCTCCTAGAGCATTCACCAGCCATCAAGCCTCCGATATACCGACTACCCCCTTACAAACCCCATTTTTAGGGGGCTTTAGGCACCTCAAAGAGGCGCAAAACGTCGGTGATATACGACATTGCCTAAGAAACGTCGGTGATATACGAACGACCAAACCGACCAAATAGCGGCAATATGCCATCAATGGCAATTCCGTATCGTGCCTACCTTAGGAAGATGATTCTGTGTGCGACCCGTGGTTTAAGGCACTCAACATTGAACATTAGCTATTGACCGATTCCGCATCATGGTTAGAATACGGAAAACGGAGGGGACTTAATGACCGAATTGCGAGAGCCAACATCGGATGTTCAACGCGAAGCAGCGGTTGGCAGCGGCAGCGATTTGGGCCGTACAGAATATGAGCGAGAGCTGCTTGGGTTAGCGAAGACACTGCACCAGAACGTTGATGCGGTTGATCCAATGATTCGAGACCAGAAAGATCGCAAGCATCTCAGCAATCTTTCTGGCTCCCTTGCGAAATCAAACATGGTGTTGACCTGGGGACTTGTGGCGTCAGTAGCCCTCAACGGGATGCTCGGTTGGTTTGCTGTTCACCCAGACCGTCAATATTTTGCGGCTGATGGGACGCGAGTGATTCAGTTGGTACCACTTTCAGAACCTTATCTGAAGCCAGCCGATGTTATCCAGTTCGCCCGGGATGCCATCAACCGTTCGCTGACAATCAATTTTCAGCAGTACCGCGGCCAGCTGGAGGACGCACGCGAAGATTGGACTCGCGATGGCTTTAAGCAATTTTTGCAAGAGCTTGAAGCTAGGGGATACCTGGACTCGATCAAGACCAAGCGCATGAACATGACTGTTACAGCAGGTACAGGCGTGATCGTTAGCGATCGGCTTGTAGACGGCATTTGGGTACGCAAGGTGGAGCTTCCACTCGAGATAAAGCTGTCAGGACAGGTGACCGAACAACCAGCACAGAACTTTATCGCTGTTGTGACAGTTACTCGAATTCCCACCCTGGATTCCCTAGTGGGCGTCGCCCTCGACAACATCGTCATCAAGCCCCGTTAAGGGAGGAACCATATGAAACCATTTCAGCTTGTAATGCCGATGCTTGTCTTGGCAATCAACACAGCGTTCGCGCAAGAAGTGCAAGCACCACAAAGCGGTGACATGATCCCCGGCGCTGAGCAGCAGACGTTGCAGCAACAACCAGTGCCACAGCAACCAGCCCAACAACAAATGCAACAGCAGCAACCTGCACCGCATGCGCCTGGTCAGTGGGTTCAAGTGAAAGGCCCGGGGGTTCCTGGAAATTTTCCAGTGCCGCCAGGCCAAGCCAACACCAATGTAAATCCTCAGATGCAAAATGCGTTTCCGCAAACGAACTACGGCGCCGGGAATTACGCCGTAGGCGGTCAACCCCAGAACAACGTTGTAAACCAGCAGCAGCAAAATGGGGTCGCACCTCTGCCTCCATTGGAGGCACCAGCTGGATCTACCGATTTTGATGAAGCCATGAAAGTCGTGGCTCCTTTTGCTCCTGGGCAAATTCGAGAGATGCGGGGGAGCCTTGAGGAAACGAGAAAAGCGAAAGCCTATCAACCCGTTAGAGCTATCCCGAGAATTACGAGTGTCTCCGTAGACCTCAGTCCAGGCGCATCACTCCCAGTACTACGAGTGATGCCAGGTGAGATTTCTAACTTGGTAATCCTTGACTCAACCGGCGCGCCTTGGCCACTGGCAATCACCCCAAGGATTTCCAAAGATGACATTTTTACTGCCGAATGGATGAAAGGTTCGCACGTAGTCGTGGTGTCAACTACCTCCTCCTACGAATCAGGAAACCTCGCGCTTTTTCTGCAAGGGGCAACGACACCCGTTGTTGTAAAACTCGTTACTGGGGAACCTGACGGAAAGGGCGAAAAATCACGAATCGTTGATGCCCGCTTGGACATGCGGATCCCTGGCCGAGGTCCCAACGCCAAAGCGCCGCTGATGGGACCGGGGAAAATTGCTCTTTACGACGACACCCTTCAAGCCTTTCTTGATGGCATTCCGCCCAAGGATGCAAGAGCTGTAGTTGCGCACGGGGATGTTCCTACGCACACAAAAGTGTGGCAGTACAATGGCGACATCTTCGTGCGCACGCAGCAAGACATTCAAACGGCATTCGATCAAAGCTTAGCCTCAGGAGATGGAACCAAGGTCTATCGGCTTCCAGCAACTCCGTTCGTAACACTGTCTCAAATGGGCCAGTCAGTTACCCTTCAACTTGACATCAACTGAGGTCCATATGAGTACTCAAGCTGATATTGGTCGCCAAACCAAAGTTATTGTTGCCATCATAGCAGTAGTGCTCGTCGGTGGCGGCTATCTTGCTTACACTTGGTTCCAAAACCACAATGCAACCAACTCTTCCATTCGCGGTATCACTACAAACGCGAAGGGGACAAAAACGGAAGAAAGTGAACAATATCGTCAGGTCCTTAACCGATATAATCAGACAAACGCGCAGCAAGCTGAGTCTAGCGGTGGGTCCTACATGTCGGTAATGTCTGCACAGTCAGTTAAGCCCGAAACAAATAGTGCGACTCCACAGCAGCAGCCGCAACAAGTTACCTACTATTACCAGCAGCCACAGCAACAACAACAGGTAGTAACGCGGAATAAAGAATACGATAAACAGGTTGCCGATCAAGTAAAGGGGTTGATGACAGCATGGGTTGAAAGGCCGCACTCGTCAGTAAAAGTGAGTGAAGATGAAGCCTATACGCAATCGATCATGCCATCATCCTTGGCTGTTGCGGGAGTCTCAGGAGCGTCTAATCAACCAGCAGGCAATGGCACAGCTACAGCGAAAGCGCCGGACGTAGTGGTCATACCTGGGTTCACGCTTGCGCCTTCCATTCTCAAAACAGAGATTGATACTGACGAAAATTCAATGGTTCGTGCGGAGATTGCGGCTGGCCCATTTGCTGGAGCCGTTTGTTTTGCGATGGGTTACAAACGCATTAATGAAACTGTCGATATGACGTTCAGTTACATGGAATGGAAAGGCCACTCCTACAAAATTAATGCTAAGGCAGTGGATCCAGACAGCATGAGAACCGCACTTTCGGGCGAAGTGAATAACCGTTACTTCCAACGAATCATCCTCCCTGCACTTGCAGTTGCGATAGGCAAGACAGGCCAGCTCTACCAGCAGTCGAGCGCTCAGAATATTATCACCAGCGAAGGCGCAGTGATTCAAACCTATCCAGAAACACCAGACGGTGCAGCAGTTGCTGGAACATTTGTGGGTGGCATAGGACAGCAGGCCGGTAAGGTTCTCGCAAATGACGCCGCTAACATGCCGCAGAAGCAAGTAATCAGACCATTAGGCACAACAATCGGTATTCAATTTATCGGTCCGGTCATGGCCAGTGATGCATTGGATAAAAATGCTATTCAGGCAAACCAAAAAGATGAATTGAACACCTTGAGCCAGCCTGCTGGACAGCCTAAGCCTCAATATCGCTTGTCGCCTAGCGCAACAGGCAGCGGGGACGAAGAGGGTATGAGCGGCAGTTATCCGGGTTACACACCAGGACTTGGCCAACCCAACACTATGAATTCGACTCGGTACTGAGTCTGCGCTGAAAGGATGCCAACATGACAACACAGACAGCGGGCGACATTGATGTATTTGCTTCCCCAGCCCGGAAAGCAGGCGTAGTTCAACCGGACGCAGATCCGAAACCGACTCAAGAAGCTTCGCCTAAAAGAAAGATGAGTTCTTACGTTGAAAAGGTGAAGCCGTGGCACTTCATTGCCGTTGTCGCTGTGGTAGCTGCGATCTGGATCTTCGCGCCGAAATTTCTGCATTCAAGTGCTTCGATCCCTCAGGGACAACAGTTCACAGCCCAAAAAGCCCAACCTACGTACGAAGCGTATGAGCGTTCACACCCGGCGAACCCGGTTGAAGAACCCCAGAGCCCTCCAGCAGCTGTCAGCCAACAACTGGATTTAATCCAGGCTCAAGGCCAAATGGAGACTTTTGCCAAAACCACATCTGAGCTCCAAGGCCAGGTCCGTGAACTTCAGGCGAAAATTGCTGTGCTGGAGTCACGGCCTCAAGATGCTGCGCCCAAGGCTAAAGAAAGAGTCCAGGTCGCACGCAAACAACCTGTCGCCGCGGCTAGTTCCACTTCCAAGGCACTCGCTGGATACAGCATAAACACCGTGTATACAGATCAGGCCTGGCTGCAGCACGACCAGAAAACTTTCGTTGTCCAAGTGGGTGACGCTTTTGATGGAATCCGCATTCTTCGCATTGATCCAGTATCCCGCCAGGTTGATACAAACCTCGGCGTGATCCGCTAAGGAGTAAGTAATGGATCTCGCGAGCATGATCATTGCGGCAGCAAACTCGCTGACCGGTGTGATGTGGGCACTTCTGTGGAGCCTAGGCGCCTTAATAGGCATCCTCTACGCAGGCACAGTGCTTCGCAGGATGCAGCTCGCCAGTATTCAACCTGGGCGGCGTCCAATTTCTGCTGGCGGCACCATGATGGTCCTTATCATTGGTGCTCTCCTTTTTAACCTCTCAGGGACGATTGGTACCGTCTGGACGACTTTCTCAGAAGGCCAATCCAACTACGGCGCTATCTCTTGGAGCGGTGCAGAGCAGTTCGGTAAGTTCAAAGAGGCTGTGAATGCGGTACTAACTCTGGCAAGCCTCGCTGGTGGGTTCTTTTGCTTTAAGGGTTTATTGCTTTTGAAAAAAGCAAGCATCGATGGTGAGTCTTCCAACGGTGCAGACGATTTGATCTGGCGTGCATTGACTCACTTAATTGCAGGTGCTGGCTTAGTTCACGTCGACAAAATGATCGATGCGTTTCAAGAAACATTCAAACTTTATTGGTAGCCAACAACGGAGCGTTCTCATGAAAATTAATCCTTTTGAAGCAGTCGGTGATGCTGTGCGTAAAGCTCACGTGCATCTGATCACCAAGACCGATGAATACAGCCGTCATCCGGTTCAGCGTCGCATCATGATGGCAAGCGCAGGCCTGACCATGACAACCATGTTTGTCGCGCAAGCGCACGCAGATGGCTTTGCCGATATGGGTACGAAGGCAGCTGACCAGGGCGACTCCTTAAAAGACAGCTTCGGCAAACTTTTCGCCGTGATGGGGTTTGGTGGTGCGGGCTGGGGTGGCATGAACATGTGGAAAAAAACTCAACAAGGCGAAAACAGTCGTATCACCGGCACCCAAATATGGGGCCCGTTACTGGGCGGCGCGGCGCTCGGCGCAACTGGTTTCATGATGACTACTGCAGGTGAAACAGTAGGTATCGATGCTGGGCAGCAGGGCGTTGTACCTTAATTAACAGCAAGAACAGGCAGCCTCACAGGCTGCCTTGGAGGTTTGATGAGCAGCGTTGATAATCAGACAGACATGGTAGTCCCCGATGCATCGCTCGGTCGAAACTTCGAGCGCCCAGCGCTTCCCGGCATGACCTTGTCTACCAAAGCTCAAGTTTGGGGTGACAAAGAGCCGGGCGCGATGGAGCCTGGTAAAAAGTTGTTGAGCATCGAATTGCATGCTGAGGTGATACGCGAGAGCAAACATCGTTGTTACCTTTGTGGGTTTCCTTCGCAAAGTTTGGAAATCCACAACCTCAACCACAATCATCAGGACGTACGTAAGGAGAATCTACGCGCCGTAGATGCTCTGTGTCATGGCTGGCAGCATCTCGGGGAGTTAGGAGAGGGAAACGCATTCATTGGATACCTTCCAGGGCTAGTTGCTCAGGATGTAAATAATCTACAGCGATGCATATTAGTCGCCTTGGAAACTGGTGATGATGAAACTAAAGCCGACGCCAAAAAATTATTGAACTGGCTCGCTTCTCATAGACAGTACACCGAAGCCGCGTGGGGAACTTTCGAGCCTAGTGTATTTGCAAACGCATTAGTAAAAATGGAGGGAGTCGGTGCAGATGTTCACGGTGTTGTGTTTAGAGATCTTGCGGTAATTTTTAACCCTGGGACCTACAGCGCAAGCGCTCAAAAATGGGCTCATGATGCTTATAAATCTTCACCTACAGCATCCTGGCCTAACTTGTATCACGAAATTATGAATGCGCCGAGCTGAAGGGGAAGGGTATGGGAGTTCTGGAGAAATGCGTAGATGCTGTTGAAGGTGCAATTGAGTACCTTGCACGCCATCTCATTAACAAAGACATGACAAGCTACTGCGAACTGATGACCGCAGTAGGTGTGACCGATGAAGACATTCGGCGTTCTCCAGATTTGAAGGACCCGTACACGTTGGTCAACAATGGATACTCACTATTGACCGTTTTTGACCTCCAGGGCACTTTTCAGATGCTCTCAGAGGATGAATTTTCCGCAATGATCGACTCGTTGCGCGTCCGCATGACCGGTTACATGAAACGTTACGGGCATTCGCTGACCTTTTCATTTGAACGCGATCCCGAGCGCGCCAAAGATGAGTTGATGCGACTCGCGGAGCCATTGCTTAATACTGCACGTCGGATTGGACTTGATACCGAGGACATTATTTTAGATCGTGTCATGCGAAACTATCCACTGTGCTCTTGGGAACAGAATATTCTCGTCGTGTACACCCACTTGAGCGCTATGAGTTCAGAGGAACAAAAGCGCGAGATGAACGCGCTTACTAAAAACCTAGCTAAACATGATGTTCCTCGGACGCAATTTGGCCAAAATCCGGCGTTTGCCCTTTCCGCTTTGAAATATCGTCACGACACAATGGTCAAGCGCTTGCAGGATGATTTTGCAAACTGCGGAGTCGATGGGCAAAAAGGGATCATGATGAAACCCCTGACTGCGCATGAAGCAGTTAAGCGCGTCAGAATTATGATTAACCGCGAAGGTACTTCTCAGAAATTCCGCCCATCCCTACCTGGTGATCGTCATATTCCGAGCGGACCAGAGCGTTCTGACGACTATTCAGATCTGGTGCCTCCGCGCTTGAGTTATCAGATTTGCAGCAACAATGTTGAGCCGGATGGCAACTTTATTCGTACCGATAGACTCTGGCATGGGTCCTTCGGTATGGAACTTGGTCCGCAGGATCCTCTGCCATTTAAAGAACTTTTTAGCGCAGTAGATCGGGTGGTGCCATGGCGCATTCGATTTGACCTGAATCCCAGTGGGCTCAATGAAGTACGGATGCGCCGGATGGTTGCAGGTTTCGTAGGGTTATTGCCAAGCAACCGCTCGATACGTGAATCCTTTGCTGACCTTGAGAAACTACAAAAGGAAGAGGCGATTCTTTCTATGAAAGTGGCCGCTTCCACATGGGCTGAGGACAAAGACACTGTTAAGCAGCGTATGTCCTCGATGGAAAAGTCTCTCCAGTCTTGGGGTACATGTCAGGTTAGCCAGAATCACGGCGATCCGATGGCCGGACTTGCATCAACAATTCCGGCCTTCACCACCAAGAATACTGCGAATCGTTTGCTGCCCCCACTGCAGGATGCTTTGGCTATGCTCCCCCTGCAACGTCCTGCGACGCCTTGGGCAGAAACCGGTTCATGGATCCTCAGGACGCCTGAAGGCAAGATCTATCCTGTAGGTTTAGGTAGCAGCATCCAAGATACCTGGATCGAGCTGTTCTCAGGTATTCCTGGTTCCGGTAAGTCCGTAACGGTTAACACCATGAACAACGCTGCGATCCATCGGCCGGGAGCGATCCAACTTCCTCTGATGACTATCGTCGACGTTGGTCCGTCCTCTTCCGGACTTATCCAAGTCATTAGAGACTCGCTACCTGATCATCGGAAAAACGAAGCTGTATACCTCAAGCTGCAAAACAGTGTTGAGTACGCGGTTAACCCCTTCGATACCCAGCTCGGCGCGCGCGAACCAACAACACGCGAGCGGGAGTTTCTCGTCGATTTCCTTAACCTGCTATGCACCGATACCGATATCGGCCGCGCACCTGCCGAGGTTTCGCGTGTCAATGAGCGCCTCCTTACCCTGGTTTACGACGACAGAGCTGAGAACGGGGCTAATCAATACGAACCCGAGGTCGTACCGCTCGTTGACAAGATCCTTTTGGAGACCGGGATTCTGGCGGAGCATGACGAGAAATGGTGGTCCACTGCGACTTGGTACGAAGTGACAGACATGTTGTTCGCTGCGGGCTATGTTCAGGAAGCGACCATTGCTCAGCGGCAAGCGTCGCCGGTTCTGGCTGACTTCAACGCGATGCTGAACAACGAGAGCATTCGACAAATGTTTGGGACCATCCAAACGAAAAGTCATGAGCCTTTGCTCAATTACATGTCACGTTGTTTTGTGGTTGCTACTACGAGCTTTGCCCTGTTCTCGGGGCGAACCAGGTTCGACCTGGATGCAACAACCCGTGTTATCTCAATCGACCTTAACGACGTCATCGGCTCTAAAACTGCTGAGGGAGCCATTAAAACGTCCTGCATGTATCTCTTTGCTAGACAGCTGGCCGCCAAAAACTACTTTCTCCGAAAGGAGGAGTTGGTGAAGGTCGTTCCAGAGTTGTATGCGGAATATCACATCAAGCGTGCAGACGATGTGGCCTCACAACAAAAGATTATCGCTTATGACGAGTGGCATAACACTTCTGGACTTGAAGCTCCAGTTCAAACCGTCATTAAAGATGGTCGCGAAGGTCGTAAATGGGGTATCCGCATCATTGCAATTTCCCAATTTATGGGTGACTTCCCACAACCCCTTTTGGATGCATCGACGTCGGTGTACGTGCTCCGCGGTGGGAACCGGAGTGATGAAAAAGTGCTTCGTGAATCCTTCCAGGTCTCCGACCAGACCATCAGCGAGCTTCATCGAAAATGTGTCGGGCCGACCGAAGAGGGCGCAAACATGCTCGCCATTTTCAAAACCAACCAGGGCACCATCACGCAGATCCTAACGAACACCACCGGTGCTCTGGAGCTATGGGCTTTTTCTACAACCCAGCAGGACGTTTCGTTACGTACCGCGTTGTACAGCCGACTTGGCTCGATGGCGGCACGCAAGGTACTTGCTGCCAGGTTCCCCCTCGGTACCGCGAAAACCTACATTGAGCAGCTGGAGCTGCAAGCCGGCGCAGAACAAGCGAAATCGGTAGTCATGAACCTCGCTGATGAGATGACTGCCGAGTACCGAGCAAGCCGCAAAGCAGGAGCGCATATCTAATGAACGTACTCAAGTTTTCCCCTCTTGCACTTGCAATGCTGACGGTAGGAATGTTCGCCTCCAAGCCTGCCTACGCGATTTGCGACGGGTGTGTGGTCGGTGCTGTGGAAACCGCAAACCTCAGCATCACCTTGGCCGTTAACGCAACCACGGCTGCTGTAGGAGCCATGGCAACGTCTGTAAACACAATGCTGTACCAAGTCGGTACCGCTGTGACTCAGGGCAGCAGCAAAGTCGCTAATACCGTCGAAACTGCAGCCCGGGTTGATAGGGAGTTCGCAGCGACTCAAGAAAAGAACCGTCGCTATGAGGATGCACGCCAGCGTTACTACGTCTCCAATGCAATTTGCAGCGAATCCGCCTCCGGTGGCGCTATCGATGTCAAAGCAGGTGTAGCGGCTATCAAAACAACTATGCGGTCTGGTGGTGGTGGCAAAACCGAGAATCGCAAAATTGCACAAGCATTGACGTCGCCGGCAGCGCCCAGCGAGATCGATTCCATGCGTTCAGCGAGCATCCACGCTGACTACTGCGACACGGATGACTACGCTGCATATGGTGGGGCGAGTGCGTGCCCGAGCGTGTCGACCACAATGCCAGGTGCCGACAAACGCCTCGACTCCGTGATGATCGGCGCCGGTCCTAATGGCAAGAGTGCTGATCTCACTTTCTCCCAAGAGCAGACTGACGCTGCGTTGATGTATACCCAGAACTCGGCTCGGCGATCGATCGGCAGCCAGCTTCGCAAAGGCGAAGCTGAAAGCGAAGCTGGCTCGCAGTACATTGGACTCATGAATCAGTACAACTCGATCCTCTCGGCCGCTACTGATCCGCAGGACCAGCTGGTCGCTGATAGCCAACCAAACCCTGCGACCAAAGATCTGCTTGTCGACACGCTCAAGTCCTCCTCGGCCCAAGCGTACTACGCCAAAACCGCGTCTACTCAGGCAAAAGCAACCGGCACGATGTCGGCCCGGGAATTTGAATCGTTTGAAGTCGGACGTCGGTATGCCAATACCGAATACCAAGCAGATTTGCAGAACATGGAAGGTGACAACCTGCTTCGCGAACAGATCCGTGTGCAGTCTCAGACAAATTGGCTGCTGCTTGAGCTGCGCAACGACGTCCAGCGTGGGAACGTGATTAACGGATTAAACCTCGCTAGCGGTGCACGCTCGGAATTCGAGCCGATCCTGAGCCAAAAATACCGGGCTGTATCTGGCCATATGGGAGGCAGCAACTGATGACGGAACAACAGCCATCCAAGTCAAAGCAAGCTGCTTCTGTAGCGCTGCGCATCCTCCTCCCGTTCTGGTCCATGAGGCAAACCGTTCGGCTTGCAAAGCAGGAAGCTGCCAAGACAAAGGAAAATTGGGCAACCATCAAAGAAATGTCTGCTGAAGCGAAGCAGGCGTTGTTGCGCGGCGATGGTGAAGAGTCTGCAGAAAGTAAACCGCTGACGTTCGAGGAAGCGATGGCCAACCGCAAGCCTGGTGCGATGTCTGTAGAGCAGCTGCACCTCTATTTCTTGCGCAGGAAGCGTGCTGCGCTGCTTGCAGGGTCGATCTTTTGGTTGCTGGGGTTGATCGGAATCGTGACCGGGAGCATCGATGGTTCCACGAAAACAATTATCCAAAGTTTCTTGTCGATTGCGGCTGCGACTCCTCTTTTGTTCGCGCTCGCATTGAGCGCTCAGTTTCGCTTGTGGCAATTAGAAACCCGTCGTCTTTCCGTGAGTGAAAAAGGTGGGTTCAATGATTTCCTGAAAGAAAATCCAAACTGGTTGCTGAAAACGCTGAGCCCTCAATACGGCAAATCGAAAGGAGCACGGCTATGAAAGCAATTGTGAGTAAGAGCTTTTGGTTCCTGGTTGCGTGGGTTGTGTCTCTGCCAACTTGGGCAGCAGATGGAACAACCATCAGCGAGATATCAGCCGCGGCGAAAAGGACAGGTGATAAGTCCCGCGAAGCGCTGGTGGCGATCTACGGGAATGTCGTCAATAACCCATTAGCCGGGGGTGACACCAGCGGCGATACCATCCTTGCAAGCATTTTCCAGGTCTTCAATGGCGCACTGTTGGTGGTTGGGGCGATCTGGGCTTGCTATATCGTCTTCCGCAAGCTGACCCGTACGGCTCATGACGGTTCAGTATTCGACAAACAGCAAACGACCATCTGGGGGCCTGTACGCCTTGTTTGGGGGTTGGTCTCATTGGTACCAACTGCCAGCGGTTGGTCGTTATCACAGCTGCTTATGCTCTGGGGTGCCTCCGTCATGGGGATCGGTATTGCAAACCTCGGCGTCGATAGCGCGATGAGTGCATTCACCGACGGAACATCGATGGTCGTTCAACCCGTCATGCCTTCGACAGTTGGTCTTGCGCACAGCGTTTTCGAGGCAAATCTTTGCCTTCACGGTATCAATGCTGGCATTGCTCAAGCTCAAGCGAGCGGAGCCTTGGTGACCCAAAACGGATACGTGCAGCAATCAGCGACTCAAAGCGGCTTTATTCTCAAAAACTCCAGCTTCGTCTGTGGTGGTGCTGATATCCAAGGCGATCTGGAACCTCAGTCGGCTTCCACTGATTGGTTCGGCGGCACCATTGATGTATCAGATATTCGCCAGGCCCACCTTTCTGCCCTTCAGGCTATGCAAGCAACCCTAAGCACTACCGCTCAAAATTTCGTAAATGCTGTGATCCAACGTCAATCAGGGAACACTGCTTCCCTTCCTGACATTGAGATGGCCATTCAGTCTGCATCACAGGCATACGAGAACTCTGTCAACAGCGTGGCAGCAACCAAACAGGGCAATATTGGTGAGCTGGCCAGCAAGATGAATTCAAGCATCAAAGAGGCGGGATGGTGGACGCTGGGGGCCTGGTACCAAACGTTCGCACAAGCAAACACTAAGCTCTCCGATGCTATGGCTGCAAAAGCGTCAGTGTTCGGCATGTCCTCTGGTGGGGATCCAGCCATCGTAAACGTCTACGCCTCTGCAATGACGGCGTACAAGGCTCAGCAGGAGACCTCAACCTTCACCAGTACCTTGGGCACTCAATCCAGCGGTGACTATTCCAAAGGGGCTGGTGGTGCCGATGCGGGGAGCATCATTGGCAGTATCTTTTCCGCACCTGGTCAACGGATTGTCAATTACCTGGTCGACGTCAATGCCGGCGGCGAAGGCATGGGCCAAGTGAATCCGCTGATCAAAATGAAAAATCTCGGCGATTACACGATGGTGGCGGCCGAGACGGCCTTGGGTGGATACGTAGCTGCTAAAACGCTTGAAAAGGTCAAGGATGGTTGGAGTATCGCCGGTGCCTTCTCGAAGGTTGCGAACGCAGTAAGCTCTGTTGGTGATGCGCTTTCAGGGGTGCTTGGTGCTGTTGGCCCATTCATCATTATGCTCATCATCGCATTGTTTATTCTGGGCGGGACTCTCTCTACCTACCTGCCGATGGTGCCCTTCATCATCTGGTTTGGCGCTGCAGTTAATTGGCTGGTTGTGGTTGGCGAGGCTGTTATCGCGGCACCTCTTTGGGCTATCACTCACCTGACCGGTGAGGGTGATGGTATGGGGCAAAAGACAACCCACGGTTACATCTTTCTGCTCAATGTGATGGTGCGGCCGATCCTGATGGTTCTGGGCTTCTTTCTCGGTGGGGCAGCTCTGATCGCAGGCGGCACGCTGCTAAATCAGTTGTTCGGTGTGGCGCTGGCAAATGCGCAGTTCGACTCGACCACGGGGCTGTTCTCGATCATTTTCTTCCTGACTATCTACTGCTCAATGTGCTTGAACCTGGTGCATAGCTGCTTCAACCTGATCATGATTGTCCCGGACCAGGTCATCAACTGGGTAGGTGGCCACGCATCGGCAACCATGGGCCGTGATGATAACGAGAAGATGAAAAATGCCATGAACGTGTTCGGCAGCAAGCTGGAACATCTCGCGCCGCGCCCTGGGCCTGCTGGAGATCATAGAAAAGGGACAACAGGTGGTAACGGTATAAGATCTTAGGAATGACTAACGGGGCCTCTTGGCCCCGTTATCAATAGGGCTTTGACCTGTCAAGAGGTCGTGGTAGAATAAAATTATAGGTTCCGTATCGTATACATGATACGAAAACATGGAGATCATTATGAATATTGCATGGTGGGTTCTTCGACCGTTTTACCTGATGGGACTGGTACCGGTCGTTCCAGTCGCCTTGATCGCCTGCTTCGACTACCGCCGCGACCCCGACGTTGCAGGGATGTTGATTGTTGCTGGATTGCTCTACGTTGCGCTCGGGTACTTTTTGTTTGCTGCAGCACCAGGCATGTTGCGGCGCCGCTTGGAGCGACGTGTAGAGCGTTACAAACGTGAAGGTTTCAAACCTCGCTACGAAGCTTTCTCAGTGGCCTACAACCGGTATGTAGGTTTCGACCCGGTGGCAAAGAAGGCCTTGTACTTCGATATCACCACCGGTGGGGTGATGGTGGATTTCGACCAGATCGATAGCTGGGAGCTTAGCCCCGACAAAAGCCCTCATCCGCTGCTCAAACTTGTTACCCGCCTTCCAGATCTGAGGGAGATTGGTGTGAGAATCAATCGTCCAGGGGCTTGGAAGTCCGATATGCATACGTTGTTCGGGTGAACCGTACGACCGATCTACTCAAAGGAATGGAGCTTTCCATGACGTTTAAACTGACTGCGCTGTCTCTCGCAGCTTGCTGTCTCATGGTCGGATGCGACAAACCAAACACAGACCACGCAGCGCCTGCTGATTCCTCGGGGCCGTCTTCATTGCTCAACAGCCCTAAAGTCAGCAGTACGCCGCAGTCTAACCGCCCACGTGCAGTGCAGGCTCCTAGCTCAGCTGACACCTCAGTGTCTTTGAACGAGTACGTCGACCTCAATACGCTTCCAGGTGGTCAGGCGCTTACGTACCTGGTGCTGGCCAAGTCTGCGAGCAGCACGACATCCGAGCAGAAACTGAGCTGGTTATCCCCGGAATATCAAGCCACCTCGGACGCCTTCAAAAGACAGGATATCGAAAAGGCCAAATGGCCGGCGATACAGGCACAGCTGAACGGATACGCCAAAAACGATTATTACTCTCTCCCGATTAAAGGTTCATCGGTATCTGAGGGTATGGGAATGCAAAACGTCATGGTGGGTTCCTACGACTTCGCCAGTTCTACATTTCCGATCACCAGCTACGGCCAGTACTGCTGGGCTAACCCGGTGCGGAATAACGTAGGAATGAACCTGCAGATCCAGCCTTCCCAGTTCCCCTGCAGCATAAAAATCCCAGACCAAAATCAAGCCCGGGAGATCGAGCAGGCGAGGGCGCAGGGCACACTCGATTTGCGGGGTACGCTGTACCTGTACATTCCAAAATCGTCCGGCATGACAGCTGCTGGTGAGGTTGTGCACGGTGTCATCGAGCTGCGCGATCGTCAGTCTTCCAAAGTACTAACGACCGTCAATTTGTGATGGCCACCGTACCCACCGGAGGTGCTTATGAAGCAATTAGTGAACCGCGAGCCCTGGTGGGAGTTACCACCGAAGCCTGGGCAAAGTGAAAACGACTGCAGTTGGGGCTACCTGGAGCAATACGACGACGGTTCGTTCAGGTTCGACAACACCCAAAGGCCAAGCGATCAGGAAATTCGTGCCCGCAAAGGCTGTAGATCAAATCCGAATCGTGAAGGCGTCCCCCCCAGAACGATTGAGCAATCTGAAAGGAGGCACCGCGATGAGTGCATTGAACGTCCAAGACTGGCAGGCGGTCCTGAAGGACATCGCAGACCAAAAACGCCATAGGCTGACGGGAAGTGAATACAAGGAGCTGGTCGGCCTCATCGATGCCCAGCCAAAGGATGTAGAGAGCCTGGTTCAAACCAGAAAGCTCGTTGCCCAGTTGGCACAACACCAAGGACCTGATGCTCCAGCTCCTTTCCGGGATCCTGGGCATAATCGTGCATTCCAGGTTGAATCGTTGCCGGCAGCCCCTGCAGAAGGCGATGAACGTCTTCGCGAGCGAGTGATTAGCGGTTCACGGATTTTCGCATCCCGTGAATACAACCATACCTCTGAAGCCGCGCAGTTCAATGAGCGTGGTGAAATGGGACGATTGGTGCACGGGCACCGCCTCGATGTTATGCACAACACTGAGGGGCCAGGTGATAGATTCGACGTGTTCCAGGTCAAAACCTCTACTCACATCCCATACAGCACGGGTATTCCCGGTAACCCTGTAGACGGTGAGCGCAAGGCGCACGGACAGTTCAATACATTCGCAGAGGCAGGCGCAAGCATCGATGAAACGGTAGGGGTTAAACAACGCCACTCGCTGCTGATCCGCGAACGCCAGGCTGAACACGGAATCCACTTCAAAGAAGCACCACCTGCAGTGCCTAAGGCTCCACGACCGGCCTAACGATCTTCCAAAATAAAACCGCCAAGACGGCGGGGCTTGGGTGTATCAGGTGCAAATTTCCCTTAACTGTCTGGGTCGACCACAACCCAGCATTTGGCGCCGTTTTGATCATCACCACCCTCGGCGATGAAGACGTGGCCAGCGTCGTCAACGGCATAGGCCCCTGGGCGTTCGTGAACCGCATCCCGCAAGCAGTTTTTCCAGCCATACACTTCACCTTGCCAAACCAGTACAACGCCGCCACGGTGTTCCTGGTTGCCCAAACGCCATTGAGCGACTGTTGCGTGTAGTGCCTCGACAAGCTTACTCATAACCGTTTACCGTGAATCCGTAAGTCGTTGAAAAGGCTTGTGACCTTGCTCGTTCCGCTGCACAAAAACAACACAGATGGAGGTGAATCCGCTAGTCAATTGCCCGACTGGTTTTACATGTTCAGTTCTGTGGTTATGTGAGGTTGCGCGTAATCGCTCTCGCGATCACGTTCACCGACAGCTTGCCTCGGTTGTCCCTGGTGTTCTCCAACCCAAGCATCGAGCACCCGACAGATGCCGCGTCGTCATGTAGCTGCTGCTCTCTCACAGTGCCTGGTTCGTCACGCACGATTCTGAAACCGTGCTGACGCAGCTTGCGGATGGTTACGGCGATATCTTCTGCCGCCTCATCAATGCACCGAATATCCATGGCAACCCTCTCAGTGTTGTGGACGCAAAAACACGCCCCGGTACTGCAAAGGCCCAATCGAACGGGCCGGGGCTCATGCCGAGATAAGGCAAAAATTAGGACATTTTCTTCGCAAGCGGTTGTTCTATAAAGGCTTGCGTGAAATCCACCTCAAGTCCTCCTGAATGGCTGGCCACCTCGGACAATCCGCGCAAGCCTATTGCGTTGTCTCAGGAATTCTCAATCCCGACAAGTAGTTGCAGACCAAATGAGTGAATTTTCCCTTATCTCGGCATGACCCCATCTTCGGCCGCCAACTCCTGTCGCGCATTCTTGATCGGCCGCTCTCAGCGCGGAGAGTAAAGCCAGCGCCGGTTAATGTGGAATATCGGTATAACCTTATTAAACCCGACTAAATCGGCTAAGATCGTCAGATATTTTTTACTGTGAATCAATTCCATGACCGACCGTTGGCTCAGCGTTGATGAAATTGCCGAACACCTCGGCGTCAGCAAGGACACCGTTTATGCATGGATTGCCAAACGCAGCATGCCAGCTCACAAGGTCGGTCGGTTGTGGAAGTTCCAGAAGGTTGAGGTGGATACCTGGGTCAAAGCTGGCGGAGCCAGTGACGAATCGCAGCAGGCGCGAAGTGATGGCTGAGCGTTATCGTCTTTCTTTCACCACAGGTGGCCTGTTTTTGCAGGAAGCACCGCTGGTTGTGGAGCGCTATCTAACGCTGCGTGATTGGAAGCAAACACGGGAGCAGGTGCGTGATGAGAACCTATTGCAAGTTCGTACAGCAGCTGCTGCGACACGTATCAGTAAGGAGTTGATCGCGCGTCTGGAGCTGTTGGATCCAGAGGAGCTGGAGTTCTTGATGGATGGCAGCCTGCGCGAGCAAGGCTACCTCCTGTGGGCAGCAACTTGCCGGCGCTATGCTTTCATCCGCGACTTCGCACGCGAAGTTCTGCGCGAGCATTACCTGCTTATGCGCCGCCAACTCACGACAAGCGATTACGATGCCTTCTGCAATGCCAAAGCTTTGTGGCATGCCGAGCTGGATGAACTGGCTGCGTCCACGCATAGCAAGCTCCGGCAAAATCTGTTTCGCATGTTGCGCGATGCCGACTTAGTCAGTGCACAGCATCTGATCCAGCCCGTGTTGATGACCCCCGCGCTGGCCCACTTACTGGCCCGCCACGGTAACGAGCAATTGCTGATATTTCCGGCAACTGACCATGAAATTAAAAGGTGGCTGCAATGAGTCAGAAAATCAGTCAGCAGCCGCTGGCAGCTCGCTTTGAGCACCTATTGAGCGTCATGAGTGGTCGGCGCTTTCTGGAAATGAAGGGGCTTAATAACGATCTGCCGTTCTATATCTGCGAATTCAAGGCGGCGGAAGCCTTTGAGATACAACGCATGCAGCGGCAATTGGTCAATACGCTGGCTGGTTTGCGTGTCGATTGTCTACAGGGGCGTGGCGTGAAGGTGTTGGAAATCAGCCTCTATGACCTGACCATCGATCTCTTAAAGGCTCGTGAGGGCGGTGACGAGGGGGTCAGCTTGTGGGAGCAGATCCGCGCGATTGAGTCTGATGTAGATAAAGACAACCTATTGGAACTTTTGCAGGGTGTATTGGACGTCAAGGAGCACCTGATCCCGGCTATTAGCGAACGGATTGCCCAGGCGGATTACGACGTTTTGTTTCTCTCCGGCATCGGAGAAGTGTTTCCCTATGTCCGCTCGCACAACGTACTCAACAACTTGCAAAGCACGGCCAAGAACAAGCCCACGGTGATGTTCTTCCCCGGTGAGTATCGGCATTCGCTGGAACAGGGCGCGTCGCTGGAGTTGTTCGGTTTGCTACACGACGACAAGTATTACCGCGCATTCAATATTTTCGAGTCTCAGGTGTAAGGAAGCAGTCAATGGAACTCAATGGCATTTTCAAAAACTCCGTCGGCCGGCCGATTGAAGGCGTCATCAAAGCTGACGACGAGACCAGCCTGTACAACGAGCTGAGTGAATACGTACTCACTGACGAAGTTGCCAAACGGCTGGAGCATTTCCTGGATGCCTACACCGACTACCACCATGCCAACGGCGTCTGGGTGTCCGGCTTCTTCGGCTCGGGTAAGTCGCACCTGCTGAAAATGCTCGCCCTGCTGCTGGAAAATCGCCAGGTCGACGGCAGTACTGCATTGGACATCTTACTACCCAAGATCAAGGACAACGACGAACTGTTGCGCGCCCAGCTCAAGAAAGCTGTCGCCATCCCCTCGAAAAGTATTCTGTTCAACATCGACCAGAAGGCCGACATCATCAGCAAGACCCAGGTCGACGCCTTGCTCTCTGTGTTCGTCAAAGTCTTCAACGAGATGTGTGGTTATTACGGCAAGCAGGGCTACATTGCCCAGTTTGAGCGCGACCTGGACAGTCGCGAACGGTTCCAACCGTTCAAAGAAGCCTACCAGAGCATCGCCAATAAGCCCTGGGAGCGTGGTCGCGAGCAGGCGCTGCTGGAGACAGGCAACATCGCCAAGGCCTACGCCAAGATCACCAACGAAGACCTGGCGCTGGCCAAGGGCATCCTAGATAAATACCGCGCTCAACACAGCGTTTCCATTGAAGACTTCGGCAATCAGGTCAAGGAATGGCTGGACAAACAGCCGTCCAACTTCCGCCTGAATTTCTTTATCGATGAGGTCGGCCAGTACATTGCCGACAACACCAAACTCATGACCAACCTGCAAACCGTAGCTGAAAGCCTGGCCACCAAGTGCGAGGGTAGGGCGTGGGTCATCGTCACCGCACAGGAGGATATGGACTCCGTGATGGGCGATATGAGCAAGCAGCAAAGCAACGACTTCACCAAGATCCAGGCCCGCTTTGCCAACCGTCTCAAACTCACCAGTGCCGACGTGGCTGAGGTAATCCAGAAGCGCCTGCTGACCAAAAACGATATAGGTGCCGACCTGCTGAAAACTGTCTACGACCAGCAGTTCAACAACTTTAAAACCCTGTTCGAGTTTGCTGATGGCGGCCAGCACTACCAGAATTTCCGCGATCTGGAGCACTTCACCTACTGCTACCCCTTCGTGCCTTACCAGTTCCCGCTGTTCCAGTCGGCTATTCGTGGCATATCCATGCACAACGGCTTTGAGGGTAAGGCCAACTCGGTGGGCGAGCGCTCCATGCTCGGCGTATTCCGCGAAGTGGCCATGGCCATCGACAACGAGCCAGTCGGCCAGCTGGCCACCTTCGAACGCATGTTCGAAGGCATTCGCGGCGCGCTGAAAAGCGCTATTCAAAGCGCCATCAACAATGCCGAGCGGCACCTTGGCGACCCTTACGCGGTGCGCGTGCTCAAAGCATTGTTCTTGGTCAAGTACGTTAAGGAGTTCAAGGCCACTCTGCGCAATCTCAATGTGCTGATGCTGGAGCGTTTTGGTGAAGACATTCCAGCCCAACGCAAGAAGCTGGAAGCGGCACTCAATTTGCTGGAGCAGCAAACCTATATCCAACGCAATGGCGAACTTTACGAGTACCTGACCGACGAAGAGAAGGACATCGAAGAAGAGATCAAAAACACGGAGATCGAAACTGCCGATGTCATCAAGGAGCTGGAAACCCTGCTGTTTGATGGTGTGATCAAGCAGCGAAAGGTCCGCTATGAAAACGGCCAGGACTACGCCTACACGCGCAAGATGGATGACCGCTCTCTCAGCCGCGAGTCTGAGTTGGCTATCCATATCGTCACGCCGTTGAGCGACAACTTCGACAACCTCATGGTGCAACGTATGCAGAGCATGGGCCGTGATGAACTGCGCGTGGTGTTGCCGGCCGATGCCCGCTTTATGCAGGATCTCACCCTGCACAAGCGCACCGAGAAATACATCCGCCAGAACAGCAGCACCCAGCAGGAAGCGGTTAAACGCATTATCGATGCCAAGGGCTTCCAAAACACTGAGCGTCTGGCCGACCTGCAAGATCGTGCCAAAGAGTTGCTCGGCAAGGCCCATCTGATCATCAACGCTGCCGATGTGGATGCAAGTGGCACCGACGGTCAGACCCGTATTCTCAAGGGCTTCTATCTGCTGATCGAAACGACCTACCCGAACCTGCGCATGCTGCGCGATGTACCGTTCAGTGAAAACGACATTGGCAAATACTTGCGCCAGGCACAGGACGGCTTACTGGGCAACGATGTCACTAGCCTGACCGAGCCGGAACAGGAGCTATTGGCTTATATCCAGAGCAACGCCCGCAGCGGTGTGCGCACTACGGTCAAAACGCTGCTGGAACGCTTTGAGCGCAAAAACTACGGTTGGTACTACGCGGCAATTCTCTGCAACCTCGCCTTGCTTTGCGCCCGTAGCAAGGTGGAAGTGCGGCAAGACAGCAACCCACTGGAAGGCGACAACCTGGAGCGCAGCCTGCGTAATACCAACGCCCACACCAGCCTGGTGCTAGAGCCACAAATTGAGTTCAGTGCCTCCCAGGTCCGTCATCTCAAAGAGTTCTTTGCCGATTTTTTCGACCGCCCGGCCAGTAGCAACGAAGCTCGCGCTTTGGCGCGAGAAACCATCGATGCCATAAAAGAGCTGGAGATCGAACTGGCCGACCTGCACGGGCAAAAAGCCCAATATCAGTTTCTCAGTGTACTGGATGGCGTAATGGCCACCCTCAAGGAAATCGCCAGCAAAAACGCCAGCTGGTTCCTTACCGACCTGTCTCGTGCCTCCGATGCCATGCTCGACAGCAAGGAGCAGATCATTGAGCCTCTGCGCCGCTTTATGGGTAGCCCGCAAAAAACTATTTACGATCAGGCACGCCAACTGGTACAGGACCAGGAAGATAATTTTGCCTATGTTGCCACAGGTGAGGTTGAAGCCATCAAGGCGTTACTCACCGAAAATAAACCCTGGCAGGGCAACCGACTGCAGCAGGCTAGACCGCAACTGGAGGCCCTGCAACAAGCCATTACCAACCAGCTTGCCAGCGAAATGAGCACTGCAATTAGTCGGCTTGCTGAGTTGGAACTGCGTCTGCAGGGCACTGACGAATACAGCGGCCTTAAGAAAGAACAGCAGGCCGAGCTTGGCGCATCTTTTGTTGAGGCTCGGCAATCAATGCAAGGGCAGAAGCGCATCGCCATGATCCGAGATCAGCTGCGTACTTTTGAGGACAATCAATATGCACAGTTGCTACTCAAACTGGAGCGGCTTGCGCGCCCTAAGCCAGCACCCATTCCAATGCCACCTGCTTCGCCGCAACCGACAGCGGACAAGCCGGACATCGACTATCCGCAGCCGCCAAGCGCAGAGCTGCCCAAAGTGGCCGATCGTCTCGTACCGGCACGCACCATCAAGGTGGGCTACAGCAAGCCTTGGTTGGCCAGCGAGGCCGAGCTGGATGACTACTTGCAGCAGCAGCGCGAAGCCTGGCTAAAGGAAATACAGGCCGGCAACCGCGTACAGATCTAAAACGGACAAGTGCCCTCGATCATTTGCGTCACACCATGCAAATGATCGAGTCAGCCCATAAAGAGAAGAGAAATGGAAACCAGCAAACTCAAGAAGTTCGCCCAGCAAGCACGCCGTCTGCTGCTGGAGCAGGTCGGTGCCAAGCTCGCTCTGGTGCTGGATGCCAGCAGCGCCGCCCGCCGTGAAAATCCGCAGGCCGTGGCCCAGTTGGAAAAGCAAATTGCTACATCCAGCCGCGAGCAACTCATCGACAAGGTGGCCTACACATGGTTCAACCGCTTCTGCGCCCTGCGCTTTATGGACGTGAATACCTATACGCGCATCCGCGTGGTATCGCCCGCTGACGAAGGCCAGTTCCAGCCGGAAATACTGGCTGAAGCCAAAGCTGGCCATATCGATGAAGATCGCGTGCCCGAAAAAATCAGTCGGCAGATCCAAGCCCTGCTCAGTGGCGCTGCGCCTAGCCACGACCCGCAGCAGGAGGCCTACCGCCTGCTAGTGGTGGCCGAGTGCAATAGCTTCCACAGCTCCATGCCTTACCTATTCGAGCGCATCGCGGATTACACCGAGCTGCTGATGCCCGCTGACCTGCTTTCAGGCAACTCTGTTTTGGCCTACACCCGTGAAGCCATGACGCCCGACGCTTGCACGGATGTTGAGGTGATTGGCTGGCTCTACCAGTTTTACATCTCCGAGAAAAAGGACGCTGTGTTTGAAGGGTTGAAAAAGAACCAGAAGATCACCCCTGAAAATATCCCCGCCGCCACCCAGCTGTTCACCCCGCACTGGATTGTGCGTTACCTAGTGGAAAACTCCCTAGGGCGTCTGTGGATGCTCAACCACCCTAGTTCGTCACTGGTCGGGCAGATGGACTACTACATCAAACCCGAGGCTCTCGAAACCGATTTTCTTAAGATCACACGGCCCGAAGACATCAAGGTCTGCGACCCAGCCTGCGGCTCTGGCCACATGCTCACCTATGCCTTCGACCTGCTCTATGCAATCTACGAAGAAGTTGGGACGGACCCCAGTGAGATCCCCGAGAAAATCCTTACCCACAACCTCTACGGCATCGAGCTAGATGAACGAGCGGGGGAGCTGGCCGCTTTTGCCTTGACCATGAAGGCTCGCGCCAAACAGCGCCGCTTTTTCAACAAGGCGATTAAGCCAAATATCTGCGTGCTGGAAAAGGTGGCGTTCAGCCCTGACGAACTGGATGAATACATTACGGCCTTGGGGCGCGACCTGTTCACCCTCGACCTGTGCGAAACCCTCAAGCAGTTTGAAGAAGCTGACAACTTTGGTTCGCTGATTTGCCCCAAACTCACTAGTGTGCAGAATGTGTTGCCGGTGCTGGAAGCGAAAGACATGGCTGGTAACTTGTTCCTGGCTGGCACCCACGCCAAAGTGCTGCAGGTGCTTCGGATGGCTGATTACCTCAGCCCGCGTTACCAAGTGGTGATTGCTAATCCACCCTATATGGGAAGCGCTAACTTCAATCCGAGCCTGCGAGCTTTCCTTGAGCAGGATTACAAAGTTACCAGAAGTGATTTATACGCCATTTTTATGGAGAGATCGCTTAAGCTTCTGGCAAAACGCAGCTACCTTGCGATGGTGACAATGCAAGGTTGGATGTTTACAAAATCGTATGAACACCTTCGATCCCTCATTATCGACTCCTGTTATATCAATACTCTGGCGCAACTCGGTACCAAGGCCTTCGATGAAATAAGTGGTGAAATTGTTCAAACGTGCGCCTTTGTCGTGCAAAACGATAAGCCAAAAACAATCCCGTCCACCTTTATTCGATTGGTTGATGGGGATGGCGCAGAAAAAAATCAGACCCTCGTCAATAAGGGGCAAAGATACTCATTTTTTCAGACTGATTTTGCCAAGATTCCTGGGAAGGTCATGGTCTATTGGACTGGAAATTTGATTGTTAAAGTTTTTGAAGAGCTACCATCCGCTAGCAAATTTGGAGAGTTTCGAGAGGGAGTTCACACCGGTCAAAATGATAGCTATCTGAGATATTGGTGGGAGATTGGCAATGACAAATTTTCAATTGGCGAGGGAAGCTATGACTCGATAGAGAAAAACCGTAAGAAGTGGATCCCGTATAACAAGGGTGGATCGCCTATACGCTGGTATGGGGGTAATGAGTGGGTCATTTCATTCGATGATGCATCTCGTCAGTCAATGGCTAAGCTTAGTGGTCACGTACGGCCAAGTCAGGCTTTTTACTTCAAGGAGGGTGCAACTTGGCCTGATGTAAGCTCCGGAAAATTTGCTGTCAAACATTACCCTGACGGATTCTTGTTTGACGCTAAGGGGCCCGTATATGTCGGAAGCTACCTTAATAGAATGATTTCTGTCCTAAATTCAAAGACATTTGTCTATTTGGCATCATTGATGATGCCGACTTTGGCATTTAAATGCGGAACAGTTCGAAATATGCCTGTTCCTCCACTTGATGCATTGAGTGAACTTGATGTGGTTTCAAGCGAGCTAATTGAAATTAGTCGTAGTGTGTGGGATCAGGGCGAAAAATCTTGGAGTTTTTCAAATTCTCCGCTTTTGCCGAACAAACCAGTATCCTCGAAGATTTTTGGCGCTATTACTGATTACAATGAGATGGCAGAAATTCGGTTAAGAAGGGCCATAGATCTTGAAGTAAAAAACAACAGGATCACATCAAACGCATATGGTCTGTCTGATATTACAACCTCTGAGGTTGAAATAGATGAGATTTCAATAGGGGTCGCTAGCCAAGTTGAATTAGTCCTTGATTTTATATCGTATGCAGTTGGCTGTATGTTCGGTCGCTATAGCTTGGATAAGCCCGGCTTGGTGCTGGCAAATCAGAAAGGCGTACTGGCTGACTATCTGCGTCAGATCCCCGAGCCTCGTTTTATGCCGGACGAAGACAACGTGATCCCGCTGCTGGATGGCGAGTGGTTTGCCGACGATTTGACGGAGCGCTTCCGCACCTTCTTGCGCGTTACCTTTGGCGAGCAGCACTACGAAGAAAACGTGGCCATTATCGAACAGTCGCTAGGTAAGGACGTGCGCAAGTACTTCATCAAGGACTTCTACACCGACCATGTGAAGCGCTACAAGAAGCGTCCCATTTACTGGTTATTCGCCAGCCCCAAGGGCACCTTCAGCGCGCTGATCTACCTACATCGCTACCGCACCGACACAGTGAGTGTGGTGCTGCAGTATCTGCGCGATTTTCGCAAAAAGCTCGCCGCGCGCCTGGACTACCTGCAACAGGTCGGCATTAGCACTTCCGCCAGCCAGGGCGAAAAGACCCGTGCCCTTAAGGAAATCGATGCGCTCAAAAAACAACTGTTGGAGCTGGACGACTACGAGCGCGATACCTTGTACCCACTGGCGACCGAACAGCTGCCGCTGGATCTCGACGATGGCGTCAAGGTTAACTACCTCAAACTTGGCCCAGCGTTGAAAAAAATCGTTGGGCTCGATGCCAAAGGTGAGGATTAAGTCATGCGCATTGATTCAATCAAGTTGACGAATTTTCGCGGAGCGCTCGACCTACACCTGACGCTGAATGAACGTATCAACGTGTTTGCCGGCGTCAATGGAGCGGGCAAATCGTCGGTGCTCGATGCACTGGCACTGGCACTCTCGTGGGCGGTTAGCCGTATTCGTCATACGACTGCTTCCGGGCGGCCGATTGCAGAGCCGGACATCACCAATGGTAAGTCGACAGCCACGATAGAGCTGAGTTGCCATAGCGCTCGTGGCAGCGTGGCCTGGAAGCTGTCTAAAAGCCGAGCGGGGCATGCGTCTGAAGACAAGAGCAGTTTTCATGAGCTCAAGGAGTTTATTCACGACCTGCAGGAGCAGATCTCCCAGACCCAGGAGCGCTGTAACCTGCCGTTGTTTGTGTATTACCCCGTCAATCGTGCGGTGCTGGATATTCCGCTGCGTATCAAGGAACGGCATCGGTTTTCGCCGCTCTCGGCCTATGACGATGCGCTGACCAGTGGGGCGAATTTTCGTACATTCTTCGAGTGGTTTCGCGAGCGCGAGGACCTTGAGAATGAGCACCGCAAATACCGCGATGATCTGGTTAAACCCGATGACTACTGCTTTCCAGACAGAGAGCTGGAGGCAGTACGCGGGGCGTTGGCGTGCTTTATGCCGGATTTCACCAATCTGACGGTGCGGCGTAACCCACTGCGCATGGAAGTTGAAAAGCTGGGCAAACGCCTCTCGGTCAGCCAGTTATCCGATGGCGAAAAATGCATGATCGCCCTGATTGGTGATCTGGCCAGGCGTTTGGCCATTGCCAATCCAACACTGGATGATCCACTGCAAGGGCAAGGTGTGGTGCTGATTGATGAGGTGGATTTGCACCTGCACCCCAAGTGGCAGCGTTTGATGGTGCCTAAGCTGCTGGAGGTGTTTGGGCAGTGCCAGTTCATTCTCTCAACCCACTCAGCGCATGTAATCACCCATGTGCAACCAGACTGCCTGTATCTGTTGCGCCAGACCGAGCAAGGTTTGGTGACTGAGCATCCACGCGAATCGTTCGGCATGAGCGCTGAGCGCGTGCTGGAGGACTTGATGGGCTTGCCGACAACTCGGCCAGAAATTATTGAAAAAGATTTACACGCTCTATTTTTGGCAATCGATAAGAATGAACTGAACGAAGCTAAGGACAAAATCGACGCTTTGCGTAGACGTATTGGTGATGATCCTGATCTGGCTCGCGCAGATGTGTTGATTCGCCGCAAGGAAGTCATCGGTCGATGAAGCATATTTCTAAACAACCTGAACCGCAGGCTTTAGTGGATTGGAAGGCGCAGGCGAATGCGGACTGGCAGCCGGCTTATGAGCTGTTGAGTGGTGCACCTAAGCAAGCTTTGAAGCAGGCCTTGATGGTTGAGCAAGGCTTTATTTGTTGCTACTGCGAGCAACGCTTGCGCGATGACGATGCGCACATTGAACACTACAGGCCGCAGAGTGATCCGGCCTGTGATGCACTCGATTACGCCAATCTACTGTGTTCTTGCCAGAACCGGATTGAGCGTGGAGCACCGCGCCACTGCGGTAATCTCAAGGAGGATTGGTTCGACGAGCAGTTGCTGGTTTCCCCGTTGTCAGAGGGGTGTGAAAGGCACTTTGCCTTTGCCGGGGATGGATCTATCAGGCCCCGTGATTCGGATGATCAGGCTGCTGCCATCACTATCGAGAAGCTCGGGCTAAATATCCGAAAGTTGCAGGAATTACGTAAGAGAGCCATCGAGCCGTTTCTTGATCCCGAGCTCAGTGATGCTGACCTGCAGCTATTTACGCAGGCCTACCTGACACGAGATGCAGACAACAGGCTCGGAGAGTTTTGTAGCACGGTTGCGCATCTGTTCGGGCGTGACGAGCCGGGAGTGTATGGCGCGTGAGTAATACAAAAATAACCCAGGCCCTGAACAACCTGTTCGACAAGCAGCGCATCGTGTTCTGGTACGACACCCGCCTGGAGTTTCGAGCTGATTTCGACACGCTGGAGCTGCCGGACGTTGAGAAAATCGAATTGGCTAACAATGAGTTCAGCGTGAAGTACCGTTTGTTGCGCGAACAACCAGAGCAAAAATTTCTGCTCTACCGCGAAGGAGCGGAACCCGCGCATCTGGATAACTGGCTGCTGGATGTGCAGCTGGCCAGCGGTAATTGCTTCCGTACCGATCAGGTTGCCTTGTGGCTGGCTGAGCTGGAGTTGGCACCGGACTGCTATCCGCTGCTGGAAGCCCATGTGGCGTTTTTCGAATCCGCCAAGCGCCGCGAGGCCCTGAGCAAGTTACTTGAGCCGGGTGATTCGCAGAACCTGCTGCAACGCAAGATGCTCTCCGTGTGTGCGGGCAACGAGCCGCGCCTGGATGTGATTCTGGAAAACCTGCTGGGTGATCTGGCCACTGGCAAAGATGTGCGAATTAAGTTAATCGAAAGCAGCGGCTTGAATGCCTATCTGTGGGAGCAGATGAAGCGCGCCTATGGTTATAGCTCCGAGCAACCAGGGTTACACGATTTCGTTATCGAGCTGTTTAAGGCTTGTTTCATGCTTGGGACCGACCCGGCTTACAAAGCGCGACTGTCCGCTGAGGCGCTGGTGTTCCTCAAACGCTGGAAGGACAGTCGTTCGCATGAGCAGAGTTTCGAGACACTGTCTGAGCAGTGCGCGGCGGTGCTGCAGATCGACGACAAGCTGCAAAAACTGGACTGGCGTAGCCTGCTGGAGCTGGATTATTTCGAGCTGATCGACCGCAAGATCCTCAGTGAGCTGGTACGTGCCGTGGTGGCCCGTACAGTGACCGCTCAGGAGGTGGAGCAGTGGGTACGCCAGCGCCGTCAGAGCCACTGGTTTGAGCGCTTCAAGGATGTGTACCTGGCGCTGGAGCATGCGGCGCAGTTCATCCAGGTGCTGGACATAACGCAGCTGCAAATGGAATCGCTGACTGATGGCGTGCAAAAGTACGCCAGTCAGTGGTTCAGGCTGGATCAGCGTTACCGCAAGTTCGTCTATCACCTGCGTGAATCCGGCCAGGCTTCGCTGCTGGGTGAGTTGGCTATGCAGGTCGAGAATCTGTACTGCAACAACTACCTGAGCCGTCTTAACGATCGCTGGCAGCAGCACGTGGATGCGGCGCAGCAGTGGGAGGCCGCGCCCGTAGTGCTGCAGCGCAATTTCTTCAGCCGCTATGTGCAGCCCTTTGTGGAGCGCAGAACTAAGGTGTGCGTGCTGATTTCCGATGCGTTCCGCTATGAGGTAGGCGAGGAGCTGCAAAGCCTGATTCGTCAGGAAGATCGTTTCGAGGCTGATCTGGAACCGATGCTGTCGATGCTGCCGAGCTATACCCAGCTGGGCATGGCGGCGCTGCTACCCAACAGCAGCCTGCAACTGGCCGACAACGACAGTGGCGATGCCATAGTGGATGGTCAGAGCGCTCAAGGCTCGGTCAACCGGGGCAAGATTCTGGCGACTAGGGTGCCAGCATCCCAGGTGGTACGAGCCAAGGATCTACTGGCGATGAACCAGGCCGACTCTCGTGCCTTGCTGCGCGACAATGAGGTGGTTTACGTTTATCACAACCTGATCGACAAGACCGGCGACACCCGTGATACCGAAGAGCGAGTGTTTGCGGCGGCCGAGGAAACGCTCAGTGAGCTGATCCGTCTGGTGAAAAAGCTGACCAACGCCAATGCCAGTAACCTGCTGATCACTGCCGATCATGGCTTCATCTATCAGAATCATCCGCTGCAGGAGAGCGATTTCCTCAGCAGTGAGCCGGAGGGCGATGAGGTCCTCTACCGTGACCGGCGTTTTGTGCTGGGTCGTGGCTTGCGCGAAGGAGCCAGCTTTAAAACCTTCAACCCGGTGCAACTAGGCCTGACGGGTACGCTTATGGTGCAGATTCCCAAGTCCATCAACCGTCTGCGGCTGAAAGGCTCTGGCAGCCGCTTTGTGCACGGCGGTGCCACCCTGCAAGAGGTGGTGATCCCGGTCATCCGCATTAACAAGAAGCGCCAGAGCGATGTGGGCCGGGTGGATGTGGAGTTCATTGGTGGCGGTGGCAAGACCATCACCACCGGGCAGTTGGCGGTGGTGCTCTATCAAACCGAGGCAGTGACCGAGAAACTGCAGTCGCGCCGGCTGCGTGCAGGTCTGTTCACGCTGGACGGTGAGCTGGTATCCGATCAGCATGAGCTGTTGTTCGACTTCAGCTCTGCTAACTCGCGTGAACGGGAGTTGCCGGTGCGCTTCATTCTCAGCCGCAAGGCCGATGAGGCGAACAATCAGCAGGTGGAGCTGCTCCTTGAAGAGACCGTGGAAGGCACTTCACACTTCACACGGTACAAAGCCGCGCGTTATTCCATTCGCCGCTCGTTCAGCAGCGAATTCGATTTTTAAGCAGGAGCTCCAATGAGTCAGCTCGACGACAAGATCAACCAGCACTTTGCCGGCCTGGTGGTGCGCAAAGACCTGGTCAAAGCGGTGAAGGGCAACGCCATTGTGCCGTCGTATGTGCTGGAGTACTTGCTGGGCCAGTATTGCGCGACCAATGACGAGGCGACGATCCAGACCGGTATCGAGACGGTCAAAGAGATCCTGCGCAAGCACTATGTCCACCGAAACGAAGCAGGGCTGGTACGCTCGACCATCAAGGAGAAGGGGCGGCACAAGGTTATTGACCGTATTAGCGTCTCATTAAACGACAAGGATGACGTGTACGAGGCTGAGTTCGCCAACCTGGGTATCAAGAAGGTGCTGATCGACTCCAACACCGTCAAGGCCCACCAGAAGCTGCTGGTGGGTGGTGTGTGGTGCATTGCGGATGTGGAGTATGAATACACCGAGGACAAGTCTGCCTCACCTTGGATTCTGGCCTCGCTAAAGCCAATTCAGATTTCCCGCTTTGATTTCGACGGCTATCTGGAGGCACGTAAGCAGTTCACCACTGATGAGTGGATTGACCTGCTGATCCAGAGCGTAGGTTTCAATCCGCAGATGTTCGGCAAGCGCAATAAGCTCGCTCAGCTTATCCGCCTTATCCCGTTCTGCGAGCGCAATTACAACCTGATAGAGCTGGGCCCGAAGGGCACCGGCAAGTCGCACGTTTATTCCGAGTTTTCACCCCACGGCATTCTTATCTCCGGTGGCGAAGTTACAGTTCCCAAGCTGTTCGTCCATAACGGCACGGGTAAGCTCGGTCTGGTGGGTTACTGGGATGTAGTGGCTTTCGATGAGTTCGCCGGTAAGCAAAAGCGAGTGGACAAGGCTCTGGTGGACATCATGAAGAACTACATGGCCAACAAGTCGTTCTCGCGGGGAGTGGAAACCTTGGGGGCAGAGGCCAGCATGGTGTTTGTGGGTAATACCGATCACACCGTGCCGTACATGCTTAAGCACACGGACCTGTTCGACCCGCTGCCGGAAAAGTTCCACGATTCAGCCTTTCTCGATCGCATTCACAGCTACATCCCCGGTTGGGAAGTGGATGTCATCCGTGGCGAGATGTTCTCCAGTGGTTACGGCTTCGTGGTGGACTACCTGGCCGAGATCCTGCGCTCGCTTCGTAGTCATGACTACTCAGATCGCTACAAGGGACAGTTCACGCTATCCGACGATATTTCGACGCGCGACCGCGATGGCATCAACAAAACCTTTTCTGGTTTGATGAAGATCCTGTACCCGCATGGCGAGACGACAGACGCTGAAGTGGAAGACGTATTGCGCACTGCAATTGAAGGGCGCAAGCGGGTGAAGGATCAGTTGCTACGCATTGACGCGACCTATCCGGCAGTTCGTTTTGCCTATCAGGGTGCTGATGCTCAGGAGCGTTTGGTGTGCACTCTGGAAGAGGATGAGTATCCTAATCAATACCATCGTCGGGGAGCGACTGAAGTTTCTACTGCAGACTTACCCCAAGTCGGCACTGACCCTTTGGCGCTTATCGAGGCAACGCCAGCCACGCAAGGACCAACTTCACGCCCTAGCAATCCTGTGCCTGTGGAGCCAGTGCTGAAAGAGCAGCATTTGGTCTTCCACGAAAATCAGCGAGGACTGAGTTTTGACAAATTGTTCAGTCCCTATCTGGTAGGTGCCAAGCGCATCATCATCACAGACCCCTATCTTCGTATGTTCCACCAGTTGCGCAACTTGATGGAACTGATGGAGACCATTAGCAAGCTGCAAGGTCCGGAAGATGAGGTGGTTGTTCATGTGGTGACCGTTGAGGATGATTCCAATGGTGATCGTCAGACCGAAAGCCTGCAGAAGATCGCTGATGCTTGTACCGGCGTTGGCATCCAGTTCAGTTGGGCCTACGACACCAGCGGCACCAAGCATGATCGAGACATCACAACCGACACGGGTTGGAAGATAGTGCTTGGCCGTGGCTTGGATGTTTTTCAGCGCTTTGAGCTGAATGATGCCTTCAGCTTTTCGAACCGGCTCCAGCAGCACCGGCAGTGCAAAGAATTCAGTGTGACCTTTGTGCGGGTTGACCCGGCAGCCTGCTCGTAAGTTACGGCGATTAGGCATAGGCACTCTGACGGAGGTTCGCTGCACGTCAAAAGAAAAGCTAGGCGACTGCGAACGCCTTAGGCGTGGAGAAATCAAGATTTCGGCCGTAGCAGGAGCTGAGCGCAAAAGCTGAGTCATCGCAAAAAATAAGTGAGAGCTCACCGTGCCGATAACCACCCCGGCATCGGCCGAGGGTGGTTTATCGTAAGCGGACTGCGCATAACGCTGTTTAAGGTAATCCCTGGCACCCAGAGACGGACAAGGGGTCATGCCCTCCTTCTGCAGCGCGTCGTATTGCCGCCAGAGCTCCTCTTCGATGAATTCGCCGTAACGCTCGGCCAGCTTGGCACAGCCGTTACGACCAAGATGGGGAGGCCGCAGAATTCGGAAAAAATCGTACGCTAAACCACTGGGCTTAGCCGCGAAAGACAACGAGATCGCCGCATGGGATGAGTCGTCTGATGGCACAATGATAATCTTGCGCTTATTCCCCTTGCCGATATGGAGTATCGAGATGGCTATTTACGAGGAAGTGCTGGCATGGGCGGACAGGTTGCCACCATGGAGGCAGGACGCCTTGCGGCGCCTGTGTGTTCAGGGGGGCTGGAGCGAAGCGGACCTTGGAGAAATTCTCGATCTCGCCAAGCAGCATCACGGAATCCGCAGCGCAATCGAGCCTACGCCGCAGCCGATCAGGTTCGCCGCAGACCATTTTCCCGCCGAGGCGAACCAGGACAGGGCTGTCGTTCTCACGTCCCTACATACACTGATTAATGTTGGGAAAATCCCGAGCGACCAGGCTCTGGAATTTCAGTCGCGGGGGCTCACCATCGCGTACGGTGGCAATGGCACCGGTAAGTCCGGCTATGCGCGCGTGCTGAAGCAGGCGTGCCGAGCTAGGAGCCCGGGTACCGTCTATGCGAACGCCTATGCCCCGAACTTCCAGCAGCTCACACCGAGCGCCACTATCGACTTCGAGTTGGACGGTGCCCCCGACCAGGCTATCTGGAGCGGTCAACGCGGCGATGTCCCTCGGACTGAGCTCAGAGGCATCTCCGTGTTCGATGGCGACTGCGCGCGCCACTACCTCCAGTCGAAAGAGGCAGCCGCCTTTCAGCCGTCCGCCCTAACCTACCTCCAGCAACTGGCCAATGGTCTCAATCAGGCCCTACGCCCAGGGCTTCAGGCAGAAATCGCAGGTCTCGCCACAGACGTTACGCCGTTCAATGTCATCCCCGCCAATACCGAGGCCGGCCAAGCAGTGCATCCGATCGGGCCGGCCACGGATCTGACGCGCGCGCGCGCCCTGGCCACGCTCACTCAGGATGAGCAAGCAGAACACGCGCGCCTTCCTCAGGAGATCAGCGAGGCGGACCCTAGCGCCAAGGCGATGAACCTCGACAATGCCGCTACGAGGGTCGATGAGTTGTGCAACAGCATCGCCACCACCGCCAGCGTAGTGTCTGATGATGCGATCGGCGCCGCGCAATTGGTGCATCGAAGATTGGTTGAAGCCGAGGCGGCCGAGCGCGCCGCATCTGCCCTGCTGCAGACGGAAGATGCCACGCCGCTGCTTCCCGGAACGGGGCAGGGCCCATGGTCGTTCCTGTTCAATGCCGCACGCGAGTACTCGACCACCACTGCGTATCCGGGACAAGCCTTCCCGGTGACCGACGACGGTGCAGCATGCGTGCTTTGCCAGCAGGAGCTGACTCCTGCAGCGAAGGATCGCTTGCAGCGCTTCGATCGCTATATTCGGGAAAAGGCGGCCGAAGCCGCTCAAGTCGCGCGCAACGCCTGGCAGGAGACCGTACGCGATGTCGGCCAGGCGATCGTCACCTTCATCGTACCCCCAGTCATGTTGGAGAGCTTGGGTAGTCGCGTAGCAACGCTGCCTGATGAGATCCGGACCTTCCAAGAAGACCTAGTTGCTCGACTTCAGTGGCTCAGAACTGGCGTTGCCAACGGGGAATGGCTGGACCGGCCAGCGTATCGCGGCGCAAACCCGACTGCATCGCTCCGCCAAATTGCGGAGAGCCTTCGCGCCGAAGCGACCGGATTGCGCGCGAACCTCGATGCAGAAGCCCTAACGGCCAAGCGGCTTCGCCTAAAAGAGTTGGACGCACGGCGGCTACTTTCCGAGCATATTGAAGGTATCGCCCAGGTGATCGAGAATCTTGCCCACAGGGCAAAACTCCAGAACTGCTTTGATGACATCGGTAATACGCGCTCGATTAGCGTGCTTGCAGGTCAGCTCGCGAGGACTTACGTCAGTGAGGCGTTGGCTGGGCGGATGAACGATGAACTCAGTGGGCTGGATCTTTACCACATCAGGGCGAGGGTCAGTTCAACCGGTGACGCAGGCTCAGTTCGCCTTGGAGTCCAGCTTCACGAATGCCGGATAGATCCGCATCTTGTTCTAAGTGAGGCGGAGCAGCGTATGTGTGCCCTCGCCTATTTCTTCGCGGAACTCCACCAGTCAGGGTCCAACTCAGGAATCGTATTCGACGATCCGGTTTCGAGCCTTGACCACAATCATCGAACCGCTGTAGCACGACGGATCGTTGAGGAGTCCGCCAACCGGCAAGTCATTGTGTTCACACACGATGCGGTGTTCTTCGGGGAGTTGATTGCGCTGAGCCAAGATGCCCAGCTGGTCCCTGAAGTGAGGTCGATCAGCTATCGCGCAGAAGGTCCTGGTTACATTGATGCCGGACTGCCTTATGACATGCGAAGGCATAATGAACGCATTGGACAACATCGTGCCGACCAGCAGCGGATTGCAGCTATGTTCAATAACCCCCCTGGGGATGACGAGCGGATTGCGGTCCGCAATGCGTACGATGACCTTCGCGTTACGCTAGAAGTTGGAATCGAGGACACAATACTAAACGGAACAGTAGTGCGGTTCCGCGACGGTATCTCGGTCGGCCGGCTTGATGGTGTGATGGTCGTGCAGGAGGCTGAGTTCCGCGAAGTGCAGCGTTTGCATGATAGGTGCTGCCGCAATGTGCGTGCGCATTCACATGCGGCCGGTCAGCAGCGTGCTGTTACGCAACCGGACGAGCTGCTGCGAGATCTCGAGGCGGTCAACACCTTGTTCCAAGGCATCCGCAGGCGCAGAGGCTAAGCGACACTCCACTGCTAGCACCTCCTCAGCCAATGATACGTGCACGGGGAAAGTTACGCCGATAGGCTGCTTTGGGTCGATTCTGTTGAAAAAGTCGGTTCTTCCAGACTGCCCGCATGGTGACCGCTGAAAACGCCTTTTTTGCGCGCCGCTACGCGAAATCTGAGCCCGGAATCCTCTGCTCAATGTAAAGATTTCAATCTCAAGCGCGTACTTTTCTACCGTGGAAACCATGGCCGACTTTTTCAACAGAATCGGTCGTTCTCTGTCGGTCATTGCCCCGAGACTTATTGGTCAAATGCGATGCAAATAGCTGGTTAAGACCATGCAATTACTCACCGCGAACGTCCAGTTGAAGTACACCTCAATTGGGCGTCAGGCGAATCACTCGCGTAGCGTCAGAGTAGGGCCGCTTTGTGCATTTTCTGACGCTTTGGCGTCAACCTCTATAAGCCCCAACCTGACAGGCCGAATGCTTAGCGAATGAAAGGGACTTCCCCGTCCAAGTCTGCGGCGAAAGTCGCGAGGCGGCATCCAAGTGCCATGATGAAGTTTCAAAGCTGCATCAATTACGGGAGGGGAAGCCATATCAGTTATCACGCTGGGAATCGATTTAGCCAAGACGGTATTCGCCGTTCACGGCGTCAATGAGGCTGGCAAAGCCATATTGGTGAAGCCGAAGGTTGCGCGTGATCAGTTGGTGCCATTGATCGCGCAGTTACCGCCGTGTTTGATTGGCATGGAGGCTTGCTCAGGGGCGCACCACTGGGCGAGGGTGTTTGTTCAGCAAGGACATACTGTCAGGTTGATGGCGCCTAAACTCGTTGCGCCTTATCGGATGTCAGGTAAGCGCGGCAAGAATGATGCAGCAGATGCTGCGGCAATCTGTGAGGCAGTGACCCGACCCAGCATGCGGTTCGTACCCGTCAAGGACGAGCATCAACAGGCGACTCTTTGCCTTCATCGCACTCGGCAGGGGTTTATCGAAGAGCGCACAGCGACTTACAACCGACTGCGCGGATTGCTTTCTGAATTTGGGGTGGTCCTGCCGCAAACCCATCACCGCTGCCTCTTCGCAAGGGGGGAGGCCGCAGAATTCGGAAAAAATCGTACGCTAAACCACTGGGCTTAAGTGCGTACCCTGTTCCGGTGCTCCCTATTCGCGGCTTTGGAGCAATAGACCCAAAAACCAACGTAGGCCTGCCGTGTGCCTGAGAACTGCACGATGCCGATGGTGATGACAGGCAGCAATCGGCCAGAATCGGACGTTCGACCAAGGACAGCCCCGACCAAAAGCGGTTGCTCGGATCAGGCGCGCTTCCGGACAAAAGCGGTAATTCGGTATATCTAAGAACCTAGAGGTGATTGAGTTTATTGCAGATCCTGTGGGTGTTGTTGCCGCTGAAGGGCTTTACTGACGCCATCGATCCACGCAACGATGGAGTCCACCATTAGGTTAGCTATTTGCAGTTCAGGAGCAGTCATACGGTGAGGCACCTTAAGAAAGACAATCACTATGTCCCGCAGGCGTATCTCAAACAGTGGGCAATTGAAGGCGAAATACCCACTTACCGATTATTAGTGCCGCATGAAAATTGCGAGATGTGGAAAAATCACTCTCCCGGCAGTATTGCTAAACATCAACATTTGTATACTTACTATTCAGGAACCGCAGACACTGACGAAGTCGAACGCTGGCTTGACCGAGACTTCGAAAGTCCGGCGACTGTTTCGATTGCTAAGGTAGTGATAGGGCATCGTATTGAGCCTGAGGATTGGCATAATTTGTTTCGCTTCGCTGTAGCCCAGTCTGTTAGAACACCATCTGGGCTCCACCAGTTTACCGAAAGACAACAAAAGACCCTGCCAAGCTTGATCACTGATACGCTGGAAAAGTCACTAGCCAAGCTCAAAGCAGCGGCAAAGGCTGGTATTAAGCTGCAATCCCATCCTGCCGACGACGCTGAGAACAAGCTGCCAATCAAGGTTTCACGCGTTACGAATGCTGAGGGTACGGAAGGGGTGCAGGTAACAGCACTGAATGGTAGGAAGATGTGGATTTGGCAATTGCGCCATGTGCTAACCCATACCATTCATCGGTTGCCAAAATACCGCTGGACGATCTTACACGCACCGCCAGGAATGACTTGGCCTACAAGTGACAATCCTTTAGTTAAAATTTCTTTCAATGCGAGAGGTGAGTATTACCTGGACGGCGGATGGGCCACACCAGGAGTGCAAATAATACTCCCGCTCAGTCCTAAGCACCTTCTTTACACAAGGCTGGGGGTGCGTCCACCTCCAAAAGGCACGACTCTCAACTGGCAAGAAGCAGTTTTTTTTCGCCAGGTTATTCTTGAGAGTGCCCTTCGGTATGTTTTCGCTGTTGACCCAGCCGAGATTAATATTATTAGGCCACGCACAATCTCACAGGAACAGTGCCGCCATGAAATCAAGATGTGGTCGAATTGGCACAGCAGTCAATCCAAAGAAGAGGCGGAATACCCAGACTGAGTACTGATGAGCGCATTCAGCAGATTTACTCTGCTAATTGAGAGCTTTATATCTAAAAGGGTTAGTACGCGCCCTTTAACTCAATCGTCAAAATCAACTCACTACGAGCCCAGTCTACAATGAGCACAATTAAATATTTATACGGAAAAAGTGAGTTCCTATCTGGACTTATAGAAGGTGGCGGTACACTTCGCCTATGTGATATTCGACATTATGGGCGCCTGGAGAATGAAAAAATTAGAGACTTAGAAGAGCGCAAAGAGTACGAATATGAGCCGGGAGCAATAACATTAAGCATCAATGATCACGAAATACAGGCTGAAGAGTTCGCATCGAATCTAAAATTAAATTTACCGACCAGGCTTTGTTATTGCATATGTTTCAGCAGTAAAAAAGACGCCCCGGAATTATATAATAAATTTGATGCAGATGTATGCCTTGAGTTTAACGTTGACAGCCTAACTGAATTTCTAGAGTTTGTTTTCCCTAAAGATCATGGCTGTCAAGTAGAACACCGACCTGTCACTTATTACGATGTGAATCCATTGCTCAACATGACAGATCCACATAATAGCGTTTTTATGAAGCACTTATCTTTTAAAGATGAAGATGAGTATCGTCTAGCAGTATTTTTTCCATTTGATGGAAGAACAATCCTAAATGCAGGAGGCCAAAAAATTGAAATGCTCAAACAATGCCTCTGCAAACCTGAAGAAATTAATAGGTGCACATGCTACTTCATATACTTAGATAACGGACTGAGTGACAAATTTGCAAGTTACATATCAAATGTATACACAAGAAGTTAACAAGGCGCCGCTTAATCGTTATGAATTTCTGCAAAGGGTCGAAAGCTGCCGTTATTGAATAACTGTTAACCTCTTCTTTTCCGGCGGCCGTACCACCCGCGCCACACCTATGCCTCGATGCTGATACCTGCAGGCGAGCCACCATGTGCATGGCAACGCAGATGGGCTGTAGCGACTGGACTTTGTTCGCTAGGATGTCTGGTCGCTGGGTATCTGCAGCTGATACAAAGGCGGGAAGCAAAGCCGAGACGCTTTGGCAACTCAACCCGATAGATAGGAATCAGGATGACCCAAGCGAAACAGGTGCTGGATACGAAGCTAAACCGGACGCTTGAAGATGACATGCGAGCAGTCACTGTACTGCGGGTAAACAATCTCTTCACGCATGCGCTGGCGGCCATGTTTTCGTCTATTGACAAGATGGCATGGCTCACCACAGTCGGTCACGAAAGCGAGGGAAAAGATTTTAAGGCCTGGGTAGACGCCTACTTTATTTCCGGTCAGCCGCTGCCATACACCGCTAACGACCTGTGGGCAGCGCGATGCGGCCTGCTCCATACCGGGGCTGCCGAATCCCGCGATTACCGCAAAAACAATGCGAACTTGATCTATTACCTCGTCAACGACAAACGATCGGACGCAGAGGTAATGCAAATCATCGATCCCTACCTACAGAGCCAAGGGATAGCGTCGTCCCAGGTGACACTGGTGCAGTATCACGCCCTGCTGATCGAGTACATTAATGCGCTGGGGCGATTCCAAGATGCCTTGCAGAGCGATGCGGCATTGCACGCCCGCGCTGTGGAGAAGGCGGGTTTGCAACTTGCTTTCCAAGTCAACGATTGATAGCTTTGCGCTATCATCTTTCAGCCCCGCTGCGCTCGGCTTAGAGGGTTAAAAATTCCACAAAATATAAGCCTATAAATCAAGCGATTAGCGAGATTAAATGGGCTGCTTTGGCTAAGTAATGACAACAGAATGACAGCAATGGCGCCTAACGGTGGCTTGCTGCACAAGGCCAGTTGGGTCGCTGTCGCCACCCTCGCTGGAAAGCCCCGGGCAACCGGGAAACAGGAAATTGACAGCGCAGTCTGAACCTCCTTGCCAACTGCTTTATGAGACTGGGAGAACAGCTAGGGAGGATTGCCATGCGCATTTCTGAACAAGCTGGTTCAGCAGCTTTACCCCAACGCCTTACGGCGTTCGGCGGCGTGGTTGGCGTGCTTTGCACTGCCGGCCTTGCTCCAGTAACCGCTGTTGTACTGGTGCTTTGCGTTGCTGTCGTCTTGACGAGGATGTAAGGCTAGGGTGGTCATGCACGCGGGCGTGGCCATTCGAACCTAAATTGACGAGCTTTGGCAGAGTCCAGCAACCACTTCTCATATCTGCTGCCCCGCGCTAGTCTTCGGCGCCCCGTTTCCCCACAGCGCCCGCGAAATCGCACTCAAAGCCACTTGCCGTCGATAAGGCTGTGGGGAATGTGAAAAACCAGGGAGCGGGCTTAATCGATCTGATCAACAAATAAACCGCAGCGTGCGGGCGCGGACTACAGACAGCAATCGGCCCAGGCTGTGTAAAAACGCATGCCCCGTTTTGAAGTCTGCGTTGCTACGTAAAATCTGCCAGTGTTTTGGTTAGTCAGCAGACCTGAAGTTTGCGTAGGAACGAGACTTTCATTCCGATTCTGACTGTCGAACTTGCTCTAAAACGTTTTCACACAGCCTGGGTCGATTGCCGCCAGTGACGTCAGGCCGGAGGGGCCCTTCCCAGAGAGATCGTTCGGGTTAGCCACCAACAACGCCTAGCCCGCAAGCCTCGTGAAAATCCACTTACATCGACTTGATCGAAACCACTTCGACAAATCGGAATTTTTTCCTAGCCGCCTTAGTAGCTTCTTGCTCAGCTAGGAGGGTACTCAACGTATCGGCCTCATGGACCATCTCGTGCGTCTTGCCTTCAAATTCATTGCCCACCCGCAGCGTGACTCTCAGCCTGGGCGTGAATGCTTTCGCGATTTTCTTTTTCTCTGCCGCCTTCGCCGACTGCGTGATCACGATATCCGAGAGAGGCTTTTGCACTGGAGGCGCACTGCCCTGCGCAACTTGCTCGCCACCACCGAACAGCGCCCGGCGCATCTCTTCTTCAGTTAATTCTGGGTTCATGCCAATTCTCAGAGGGATGTTATGAGTAGCTAGTACGATTCTATCAGGATGACGAATTTCTCCAGTAGCGTGCCCCCTCTGATCAGCTCTAAACCCTTGGCGTAGCGTCAGAGTAGGGCCGCTTTGTGCATTTTTCTGACGCTTTGGCGTCAACCTCTATAGCCCCAACCTGACAGGCCGTATGCTTAGCGTACGATTTTTTCCGTTTTCTCTATCGTCCCCCAAGGGCACTATTCTGTGGATTCTTTCGGTAGCCAAAAGGTCACGGAAAATGCGCCGGCAGCAATTGCCAGACGAAAAAAAACCGGCGACCCGAAGCGCCGGTTTTTGGCTTGCCGCGTTAGCGCGTTTAAACTTCTTATTTCAGCGGTGCCCCATGTAGCAGGGCGATCCGCTGTAGAGGACTCTAGCCCCACTCAGGCAGCTGAAGGCACGCTCCGCACACTTTGCCTGGTAACAAGAATCAGCGGATCGGGAAGGGTGTTCTCATCCCGAATCAGGAGCGTCTTTCTCTGGGAGAATTCTGCCATGACCAGTTTCCGCTTTTTGAGCATCGACGTGATGCTGGACTGAGTAACTTGAATGGTCTTCCCATTGCAGGGAATCAGCAGTGATTCACCTGGTTGAAGCTCTGCGAGAGCTTGTGAAATATTGCTGCAAGGTATTTTTAAAGACATGTAACGCTCCTAGACATCTCTGATCCGGGGTAGCCGCCCCATCACCGCTTATATGCGTACATACGTACATACGTACATTAAGCTTTCACCTTCAACTTGTCACCAAAAAAGATGTCGATCAGCAGTTTTATTCCCAACGCTACAAATGCACAATTCAGGGCCGACTCCATCAGGCCGCGCTCGAGCTCTCGGCCGCTGAATTGCAATGCCATTCCGTAGAAAATGAGCCCGAATATGACAACGTAGGCCACAACCATGCTGAGTCGGCGGATACTGCGAATAAGGTTCAACAACACTGGGTTCATAGCGACTCCATGCCTCGTTTAGAAGTGAATTTGGCGGAAATTGGCGATCTGGCCTTTTTCAAGCATGCGTACCGCACCGCTTGTTTGAGGACGAAGGTACTTCAAATCTTTGATATCGATCTTCAGTTTGCGAGCAGCCTCATCCCAGTCGGCAGTAGCAAGGTTGAGCAGCAAAAGCGTGCCTGCATTCTTGATGAAATCGGAGCTGAAGTGCGCAGGGGACTGACCTGCCAGAAGTATTGCAAGGCCGAATTTACGCATCTCCGTAACGACAACGTTGATCGGATTCGAGGCGTCTTCGTCATTGAATTTTTTTGACTCATCCAGGACGATCAAGCGGCGAAGTTTTCCATGGGATTCCCCACGCTGCATCATCTCCCGGATGATTGCGCGCATCCGGAACCTGACGAACATCTTCAATTCATCCTCGGACTGGGCGAGGGGTTTGATGTTGTGCCGGCGAATCCGAGCGTTGCCGAACGGTGGGGGATTTGGATTGAAAATTCCGGTTGCGATCAGGTTCTCCAGTCGAGTAATGACGCTCAGCATTACATCCTTGCTGTGGTACTTCATCGCATCATCAAACTCTCGCCCGGTCTGCAGGTTGTTCAAGAACGTTTGGTGAGCTTCAGCGGCCTTCGTCTTCGCTGTATCAAGCCGTTTTTCCAGAGCTTCGATATCGGAGTCGTCGTTTCGCCCCTGTGACTTGGCCAGATCTGAACGTCGCTTGTTCATCGCAGCCATTGTTCTGCAGTAGTCTTCGAAGCAGCTCAGAGCTTGTTTACCGTCATCCTGGTCATCAATTCCCATCCAAAGGGCGCGCAACTTCCGTTTGGCCAGCCTCACGACGTCGGAAAGGGTAGGGTAAACGCCTTTCAGCTCGGCCCAGCGCTTGTGCTGGATGATGTCTTTGATTTCGTCATCCGTCGCCTCACGGCGCTGCCATGTGTGAGGCTTATCAACATATATTCCGCGGGCTGCGTAGGCATCCGTTAGAAGGTGCCGTAGCACACCTTCCTGGTTGCCACCAAGCTTCCTGGAAGTACTGTTCATTGCTTCAATCACATCATTCACAGCCCTGCGCACGCCGCCGTAATGGGGGTCGGTGTTCAATACCAGCGGGTTAAATCCGTAGCGTGTCGCCTCACTGAAAAGTACAGTTTCTGCACCAGGTATTTCGATGTCTCCGTGATAGTCGAAGATGTCGATCTCTACCTGATCGTCCATGTTGGTAACAAATTCCCTGATCCAGTGCGTCTTGCCGGCACCCGAGGTCCCTGCAACTCCGACGTGGTGATTCGACACTGCATCAGGACGCCAGTAAATAGGCAGCTCGACCTGGTCCTTGGTCAGTTTCCAAAAGTCATTGCCCAGCTTGATCGCTGTCATCGTGCCCCCTTATTAATCATATGCATCTTCAGGGATTTCAAAATCCTCCCCATCGTCGCCGAGCATTTCCTCGGGCTCCAGATCAGGTTTAGGTTGATGGAAATATCCTGTGAGTCCTTGCGCTTCCGCTGCATGTAGCGCTTTTCTTGCTGCCTGGAACAACGCAATACCACGCTGCTCAGCAGGAACGTCGAAACGCTGGATACTGTCCAGGTGCCGAGCTGTTGCTACAACCTGGTCCAAGATCGGGTCATCGAGGGCCGGGTAGTAGGGTTTCTCAACCCGGCGAAGTTGAGCGGCGATGTAGTCGACTGAGTGGGTGTCCTGCTTACTGATACGCTCGGCACTTTGGGGCAAGCGGCTGTACTCCGGCCGCTCGATCTGTAGGAAGCGATTGATGCGGGCAGATAGCTTGCTGGTTTTTTTGTGATCGTCAGGAATGTAGAAGCTCGATGCTGGAATTACCGCGTCCTTGAAGATCAGCATTCCCTCGCCGGCCTGCAGCTTTTTCAGTTCGCCAAGCTCGATCTTGTTGCGGCGTTCGATGTTCGCGGCACCTTGAGCCTGGTAAGCACCACCGGTGTTCTGGTCGTACCCGGTGAGAACGCTGTAATAAGCCTCCCCACCCGCCTTGCGAATGTAGTCGTACGTATCTTCAGGGTCTTCCAAGGCCAGCACCCATTTCACTTTGGTGTTGGCAAGCATGGAAGGTGCCTCGTCGGCAGCCTCGCCTCGTTTAAGCCCCTGAATATCTTGCACGGCGGCGACCATCATGAAGCCAAGGCTTCGCGCCTGAGCAAACATTACAGCGATGCCTGCAGCAAAGTAGTAGGCCAGCTCATCACTGATGATCAGGTACGGATTAGGGGCATTGGTAGCCTTGGTATCCAGGACGTCTGCGCGGGTACCCTCTAAGCGGTAGCCAAGATTCTGGGCCATCATCAAACGGATTGAAGAGATGTAGAGCTTGCCCAGCGATGCAGCCTCTGAAGCTGACTTTTCGAGAGTCGGGATCATGACGGCAATCAGCCGGTCATTGAGAAGTACATCCAGCATGTCTATTTCGGGAAACTTGTCCGCGAAGATATGACCGTACGTATCCATCATCATCGACAGGGTGCGTGCAAACTGACCGGTCAAATAACCGTGCTGGTTGAACACCTCTGCATCCCACTTCGACGGATCTCCAGCGAGCTGCGGATTGAAACCTGGCAAGCCGGTTTCAAAGTAGGCTTTGATTGGCAGATAGGCCAGCTCAGGAATCAGCCCTTGCTGACCCTCGATGTAAAATTGCACCAGGTTTTGGAGAGCGAGGTAATGGCGGATCACCCCGATGGAAATCTCAAGTTCACCTTTAGCACGCTTGTAACAGAGCGTACGCAGAAGGGCGTCAATCATGTTGAGCGCTTTCTGCTGCCATTGAGCACCGTCACCGCTGGCGACAGGGAGCAGCGATGCCATCAGTTGCAACAGGAAGTCAGCTGCGGCATCCCCGAACGGGTTCATGGAATTTGATTGAGGCTGATTCATTGCATGAAGGCCAGATTCCCTGGCCACCATGTGCTCGAAGGGATCCATGCCACCGGTGAGGTAGTTGAGGATGAGGAAGTCGTCCTCACGCCCATGCCTGCGAGCTAACGACCATAGACAGAACGCCAGGTTGGAGTCTGCTTTTCCGTCCCCGTACGATGCTCCAGTACCCCAGCAAATGGCGTTGTAGTACATGCCCATCAGGGTTTCACTTTTTCCCGAACCTGTGGTGCCAGGCAAAAACAGATGGGTACGGCAGTCAGAGTTGTTTAACCAAAGCTCCCGGCCTTCGTCAGCGCTCGCCGCAATACCGTCTGTGTTGGGCGTACGTAGGAACCCGAGGTACATGATGCCCCCGGCTGCTAACAGCTTGCGAAAAAGTCGCGATTTTGTGAGTAAGCCCCAGAGGAAATTTTCCTCAACCAACTCCTCGTAATAATCCGTTCGATCCAATCCGCCGATGTCTTTGGGCATCCGGATAGGCATACGGAACTTCTGATCCTTGAAAGCCATGATCAGCATGGACAAAAACAGGATCCAGACGGGCCACAGGACTGGTTGATAGAACAGCAGGCCAGCAATGGCTAACAGTGCCAGCTTGAAATTGTTCGGGCGATACAGTGCAACATTGAACCTGGTCCAAGAGCTGCGTACGTCCCTTGATATGCGTCCAGGTTTGATCTCGTGCTGTGAGTCGAGAGACATCTAGTGATCTCCTAGGCGGGCAACGCCATACCGATCGTTCTTTCAAACTGAGCGGTAAGAGCCTGTTTATAGAGGGTTGCCTCACGAACGCGGGCGAGTATTTTGCGTGCCTTCTCAGCAGCGCGTACCTGGGATTCGGGTACTTCCATGTCCAGGCCGTGCTTGACGTAGTCGGCTAAAAATCGACTCAAGGGATACGCAGCCTCCAAAGCTTGGTTCCATGCGTCCAGGCCATGCGTCCTGATCAGCTGATCGGGGTCACTGCCTTCCGGTAGAAACAGAAATTGGACGGTTTTACCGTCGCGTATTTCCTCAAGAACGACTGCTGAGGCACGTAAGGCGGCAGATCGGCCTGGCTTATCCCCATCGAAAGCAAATGTCACTGTGTCGGCATTGGTGAAAAGCCGTCTGGCCTGCGCATTCGTAAGGGCGGTCCCCATAGGTGCGACGACTCTGCAGTCACCGGCCTGGTGAGCTGTGAGTACATCGAAATAGCCTTCAACCACGATAGCGTGACGGCCACTGCGAATGGCGGGCTTGGCGGCGTTCATTGCGTACAGCTCGTTGCCTTTATGAAAAAGCTCTGTCTCAGGTGAATTAAGGTACTTGGGTGTGCGGTCGGGCTTCTCGATCAGGGAACGGCCAGCAAATCCAATCAATGCGGCGCTTTCGTTGTAGATCGGAATCATGACCCGGTTGCGGAAGCGGTCGAACAGCCGGCCGTCCTCTGCACGGATGGCGAGTCCACAGTCGATGAGTGTTTCTGGGTCGTGCCGTTTCACCAAAAGCTCAACGATTCCGGTCGCTACGGTGCCTAACTGGTAGGAGGTAATCGTTTCTTGGGACAGCCCGCGGGTAGTAGTGAGGTACTGGTGACCTGCGGGACTACGCTCGATCCCCCCCGCGTACAAGCGAGCTGCGTCTTGCAGTGCCTTGTAAAGGGATGCCAAGCGCTTTCGAAGCATTTGGGATTCAGCAGAGTCGTCGGTCTGCGATTCTGGGACTGTGATCCCTGAGTCTGCCGCGACTGCGGCAACAGCCTCTTGAAAAGGAAGCTTGTGGAATTCCATCATCCACTTAATTGCATCACCTTGCGCGGGACACCCGTAGCACTTGTAAGTGTTCCGCTCAGGCGATACTTCAAAAGAAGGCGTTTTCTCTCCATGAAAAGGGCAGCACGCCTTGAAAGCCTTGCCCGCCTTTTTGAGGGTGATGTCTCTTCCAATGATCCCCACCAGGTCTGCGTCCTCACGCACACGGGCAAGGAATTCATCGGTGTACCGGATGTACTTGCCCATGAATATCCTCACTGCGCCTTTGTTTGATCCAGCCATTGCGAAATGGCACGAGCGGTATTGGGAAGGGTCAGCGGGGTTTGCTCGCCGCTCGTGTTCACCACCGTGGGAGTGCCCAAGAAATTCAGCTTGCGGAATATCTGGTCATTGGCCGCCACTGCTGCTTCGCCTTCGGGGCAAGTAGACGCATCGATGCGATCACCCTTGACGATTTTCTTCCAATAGCTGGCACGGTCTTCTGGCTTGGCACAAAGCATTTGTGCAATCGCGGTGCTGGACTCAGGCCCGCCGATCACCGATACCGGGAAAAGCTGAATGGTGTAGTCGGCGGAGAGCTTTTCAAGTTCTGGTTCAAAATTGCGGCAATGCGGGCACGACGGGTCAGAGAACACGAAAACCGTCCCCTTGCCCCCCTGTGAAAGCTGTACAGCGTACTTTCCAGCCTTCGTACCAGCACTGATGGCTTGCTTAACGATTGATGGGTCAGCAGCTGGTGGAAGCCCCGGAATGTTGCCTAGCTGCATATTCTGGAGATTCTGAGGTTGTTGTGGCGGTACGAAGCCAGGTTGCGTTGCCCCCGGGTTGTAAACAGGTTGCTCATTCACTTGGCCTGGGTTGCCAGCTGCAGCTTGAGAAGTGATACCGGTCATTCGGGCTGCGTACATGTTCAAGCCCAAGGCGAAGATCAAACCTAATGCAGGCAGTAATCCCCACTTAACAGCCCCCTTCACTCGGCTGAATAACACTCGACGCTGGGTGAAACGGTCGAGGGCGTGTTGCATTGCTTCAAAAGCATTTCCAGCCAGCGCTTCGGATCCGAACTCCTCAAGCAGGCACTCGTGATTCGCACCTTGGGTAGGGTTGGACCAGAGCAGACGTTTTCCATCGAGACGAACCTGGACACTGTCGTTCAACGACAGAGCGGTAACAGCGCGGCGCTCGCCGGTCGATCCGAAGTGAACGTGGAGAGCCGAATCGTATTGGCGAATTCTGTCGCGATTTTTCATTGTGTATCTCCTTGTCGGGCAATCAAACCTAGTTTGGCGAGGTATTTTTCGACGCCATCAATCGCGTCTTCAATGGAAGGCTCTGTGAGGCGATAGCCCACGTTTTCTGCGTACTCTTCCCACTGCATCTGGGTGAAAACAGCACCTTGCTCAAGAAAAGGAGCCTTGCGCAGGCCGATGTTCAAGGCATAGAAAAGGCTCCGGTCCATCCCCTTTAACCAACGGAACTGGGAAGAGGGCAACTTGCCACTTTTGGATGCGAGCTTGTGCATGGCGAACAGCATCGTTCGGGGGTAGGGGTGACGGAGGAGCCAAGCCTGAGCGTCAGGGTGAGCCGCGTATTTTTTGAATGCGGTGTCGGTTAAACCGAGGTTCGGATAACCTTTCTTCCCTTCAAACGTGCCCGTGTTACAAGAGCGGTTGAGATCGTCCAGGAGTTGCTGCGCAACGCGGATATCTTTCCCGTCTGAGAAGAGGCGTGCGCCAAACACTGCGAACAAGGCGCGTTCCGTAGGACTCAAATCATTGAAAGATGCGACCGGAGTACCTAAAAAATCGATCATGAGTTGGCCGCAGCGCTCGCGATCTAGTTTGTGATTGACGATCAGTCCATGTTCAAGAGCCCATTCTTCCGGATGCACAGCACTTCGATGCTCGACCGGATCATCATTCAACAAAAGTGTCTGGGGGTTGCCGTAGTACAGGGAGGGAATAATTGCCGGGGAGTGCTTGGACATGATCCAAGGCAATGTTTCAACCGTGACCTTACGACGCGTTTTGTTCATCGGGTGACGGTGAGCTGCAAGAAAGCCACGGGCAATGATGACAAGCGGAATGATGATGTAGAAATACCCGGCTTTGTTGAGCATGATTAAAAGCTCGGGAAAAGTAACCCGTGCAGGGTACATGGCCATGCTCGCGGCATGAGCTCGCCACTCTCGAATTACTTCAGGCATGAATGGCCAATCGAACACGGCGAGCTGATACCAAACCCATTTCAAGGACCAATAACTGATGGTTCCGTGCCAGCGATGCCAAAACATCCAACCAAATGCGAGTGGCAGGGCGATCATGACAAGCCACACGACTCCCATACCTTCGGACTGATTTTGTCCATGTCTAGCCATGAATCCTCCTAGAACTTGAGCGAGTTGTTATAAACGCGCTCGATGTACGGGTATTTGTACTTCGGTGTCCTGGAGTGGTAATGCCCAACCCCATCCCAGAAGCTGCCATTCGCCTGGTTGATCTCGTACCGCAAAATGTATGCAGCGGCGCGCGCGGACCAGCAAAAGTTCTGCGTGATCATCTGAGGAGAAACGCCGAATTCGCCCTGTAATTTTTGGGCCCACACGGTATTGATCTGAAAAGGTCCGTGGTCGACCGTGCCATTTTTGTTTGGGCTCAAGGTCCCGGTACTGCCTCCCTCTGTCATCCAAAGAGCGATCATTACCCTTAAGGGCAAACTGTAATCACGCGCCGCTTCGACCATACAGACCGGTACAGGCGGCTCAGCCACTGGAACTGGAATCATCGTTTCGTCCTTTCTCGATCCCTAGCAATGGGTTATAATTTTCCGTATGGTAGCCATTCTACGGAATCAAGGCAAGTTGAATCAGCCTTCTGCAAATCCGCAAAACCGCTGATTTCAGCCTCGTTCAGGAAGGAGTTTTTAATGGAAAAGGTATTGTGGATTGCTGAGAAAGAGTCTCAGCTTTCTCAGGGTATTTATTCGGCCATCCCTGGCACCACCGAAGATCGGGGGCCAGGCTGGGCACGCAGAGGCGAGCAATGGTTTATCTGGCTCGATGGCCACGCGTTTCAACAAGCTCCACCCGATCACTACCTTCCTGACGATGTACCTTTGACAGCTGGCAATAAAAAGGTCTGGCGGATGTCAGATTTGCCGATTATCCCGGCAGCCCGGGCTTGGAAGCTTTTACCAGACCCTCGCAAGAAGCCTCGTATCGCGAAACTCAAAGAGTTGTTGCAGTGGTGTGATGTAGTTCACCACCTCGGCGATCCTGACGAGGAGGGCCAATGCCTCGTTGATGAAGCGCTTGAGTATTTCCAGTTCCATAAGCCTGTGCGGCGGGTGCTGATCAACGACTACAACTCCAATAAGATCAAAGAGTCGCTCGCCAATATCCGCGAAAACACTGAGCCCCTTTTCACAGGGTGGCGGCGGTGGGGTCTGGCTCGAAGTCGCTACGATTGGTTGCTGGGCATGAATGGCACTCGGGCGATGACCTTGCGCGGCCGTGAAGTAGGGCAGCAGGGGTTGCTGCCGGTTGGGAGCGTACAGACGCCACTGCTCTACATAGCCAGGGAGCGCGACAGGCTGATCGAAGAATTCCAGCCTCATGCCTACCAAGTAGTTACTGTGCAACTACAACCACCTGAAGGACCGCCCTTTCAAGCTCGGTGGACACCGCGGCCAGATCAGTCTGGCCTGGATGAAGATGGGCGTGTAGTTGACTCTCAAGTAGCACAGTCCATCGCAGAACGGGTAAAGGGCCGCAGCGGCTCTGTTACCCAATGCGCTATCACCGACAAAAGCAAGAAACCCCCGCTTCCTCTTTCCATGAACGAGCTGCAGATGGAAGGTTTCAGCCGGTATGACTATTCCGCTCAGGAAGTCATGGAAGCGGCTCAGAAGCTGTATGACACATACAAAGTCATGACATATCCGAGAACGGATGTCCGCTACCTGTCGGAAGCGCACCACGAAGAAGCTGCTGCAGTGATCGGGGCAGTGCTGCAAATTCGGCCTGACCTGAACCAGCTGGCTGACCTCATCGATCCTTCCCACAAATCCGCAGCTTTCAATGATGCGAAAGTTCGCACGCCAACCGGCGAGCCGACACCCCACCACGGGATCGTGCCCTCCATCCCCGAAAAAATGGTGAACCCGGCTGAGTGGACAGAATGTGAGCGGAACGTTTACGAGCTGGTCATTCGTGCATACCTGGCTCAATTTGCCAGCGATTACAAATACCGGGCCGCAACGCTGCAGGTGGATATTGAAGGTGAAGTTTTCTCGGCCAGCGGCACCACACCCGTGCAAATGGGTTGGAAAGCAATCTATCAGGAGCCGCCACCTTTGGACGGGGCAGAACCGGCAGAGGACAACCTTCCCACGCTGACGTTGCCAGCGCTGAATGAAGGGGACACTGTCGCATGCTTGTCTTGCGAACAAGTCGAGCAAATGACCACGCCACCACCCCGCCTCGATGACAATATGCTGCTGGATGCGATGAAGAACGTGCACAGGTACGTGGTCGATCCGGAGCTTCGTAAACTGCTCAAAGAGGGTGAGGGCATCGGAACGACCTCGACCCGTGCCGGCATTATTGCGGACATGAAAAAGCGTGAGCTTTTCGTACCAGCGCCGAAGGGCAAGAAAAAACTGATGACCAGTGCTCAGGCTAGAAACCTCATCGACGCTCTACCGATGAAGGTTAAAGATCCTGCACAGGCGGGACACTTCAAACAATCTCTGGATCAGGTCGCAAGTGGCACGCTCACTCATACAGCCTTCATGGAGTATGCCGAACGCTTTGTTCGTGACGTGGTTGAAGTTGCGAAAGTAGCTGAAATGGCAGCCCTACCACCTGCACCAAGGGAGCAAATTCCTTGCCCCAATTGCGCTGGCGAGCTACAGAACAAAGGTAAACGTACTGCTTGCAGCCAGTGCAAATTTGTTCTCTGGCACGAAGCTTTCGGCAAGCTACTTGGAGCAAAGGATATTGAAGCCTTACTGAAAAAGGGCGAAACGCGATTACTTCAAAACTTAGTCGGACGTGAAAAACAAAAGAAATTCTCGGCTCGCCTGTCCCTGGATCGCACAACTGGTAAAACTAAGCCCCTCTTTGATCAACCCGGAGTAGCAACTTCAAAATCAGGAACCTCTACAAAGGTGCAAACAGCGCTTGCACCGCTTAACTGTCCTCGATGCCAGACCATTCTCGTTCTCACAGGGAAGATGCTCGAATGCCCATCGTGCCAATTCAAATTATTTTCAGAATTGCTGGGCAGAGTCTTGAATGATGCTGAACTGAAATCCCTCGTTACGGATGGAATCACCGACAAACTGAGTGGTTTCACAAGCCCAAAAACCAAGGGGGCTTTTTCCGCAAAACTCAAACTCAACCGGGAAAACTGGAAAGTAGAGTTTGAGTTTGAAAAGAAAGGTGCCTAAGTCCGAACACCAAAATCGACCACCAGGCTGGTGAGAAAGGAGCAATACATGTTTATACGTCTGTTTCCTCTTGTCCTCGCAATTCTGATTGCGGGTTGCGATCAGTCAGAAAATCAGCATGAACAAGAAGGTGTGCAGCGACAGTTGATTCAGGGTATGCACGCAGAATTCTTCAAAGTTGCTGATGGGAATAACAGTTGGTTTGAAGTTGCTATATCAGTCGACAACAGCAAAACTTTCAGGATGCCTGTTTTCTTCTCCCAGAATGGAAAGCTCGTCAAAGTTACCGATTCCCAAGCACAATCCATCTTTGACAACTGGCTCAAAGAGCGCGCCAAAAATATTGCTGCGTTCGGCTCGCTTGATGAGCAGAGCGGCATGAAAGATCCATTCCTAGCGCTTGATGTAAAACGCTGGGAGAAGAAATGATGTTCAACGAAGATGACATGAAGTTTGTTCCTGCGTATTACGCGGCGAATGGAAAAGGCCAACATGTACCCTTCATCGTATCCTTGATGATGGTCGATGATCAGAACAAGGCTGCATTACCACCGGCCGTTTCGGCGTCGATAGACAGAACGCTAAGCATCACAGGAACGGAAGGGGTGGCTTTCGCGAACGTCTACAACGTCGAACGGCTCGAAGTCGTTGTACCAGCTCATATTGACCGGGCGATGAAGATTCTCGGGGCTCTGGTGCTTTTCCGTTGCGAAAGCCCTGAGACAGCCGAAAACCTGATGGGGGTGATGAATGAGGCCTACACCCTCACTTTGGTCAAGGATCAGCGGAGCGCGTCTGATGAATAGACAGAGGATTTGGCGTACCACTGTGGGGGTGGGCAGTTTACTCATTGGCCTTTCCTATGCAGTGCTGACAGCTCGTAACGGTTTTAGTGTCGCCGGCGAACTGGTACATGCAGCGCTATTTTTCGCTGCCGGTTTTGCACTGATTTATCACTCATTTAACCCACAGCATGAGGGCTCGCAAATGCCAGGTCCATTGACTAGCCAGCAGGTCGCAGAATACGAATGCGCGATGGAAACCATCGGGAACGCAATCGCAGCACGATCTCAGGCAATCCATGAAGAGAGGGCCAAGCCTGAGCCCAACAAAGAGCTCCTGGATAGATTGCGTCAGGAGCAGGCTGAGCTTGTTCTTGAGAGAAGCAGAATTTCGATAGATGACGTCGACAGCGTGCATCGAGTCATCGCGAATTACGGCGCCCAGGTACGGGCTCAGATTTAAGGACTGACCATGGACGATCAGAACAAGGGTATGAGCGTTGATGAGGCACAAGAGGTCGTTGATCGCTTCTTGGCCGACTACAATGGAAATATCCCCCTGCGGAGTATAGTCAGGGCGAAACAGGAGGACATTTATGGGCCACAAGCATCTCGCGACAAAATCGGAATCCGAATCGACGGAGCGTACCACCCAGGAAGAGGACTCATCGCCATTGTCGCTTCCAATATGGGTGACGAAGGGGCCATCCTCCGAACCTTGCGCCACGAGCTCCTCGGGCATTATGGGCTCAACACCTTCAATCCCGAAGAAAAAAGGACGCTCCTGGCTCGCGTTCTTGAAACGCGCAACGAACCAACGCTAAGCCATATCTGGGCTTATGTTGACGAAAATTATCGTGACAAAAGTGAAATGCACCGGGCCGAGGAAGTCTTCGCGTACGTAGCCGAAGACGAACGATCGTTCCTCGGGCGGGCCTGGGACAAAACCCGCGCTGCAATGCAGAAAATCCTCAAGGTGGCGGGCCTCGTCAGCGACAACACCCTCACGATTCATGAGCTGCGCATCGAGGCTCTAGCTATTGCTAAAGGAATCAAAGCCGGCGAGAGGCCTCAGCAAACATTCCCTAAAGACGATCAGTCTCAATTCAGACTCGAAGCAGACGAGCATCGCCTTATTTTCGAGGACATCGCCCAGCACGCAATGATGCTGAGCAAACCAGTCCAGCAACCGGTGGCAATCATCCTTGGCGGGCAACCTGGTGCGGGAAAAGCAGCACTCAGCAGCTATGCGACCGCCGAACTGGGTGGTAACACCATCAAAATTGACGCAGATGAGCTGCGCAAGTATCACCCCCATCTATTAAAGCTGATGCGCGAAAACGACCGCGATGCAGCAGATCTTACCCACCGTGACGCTGCAGGCTGGGCGGTAAAGCTTACAAACCTGGCAATCAAAGAGCATCGGAACCTGGTCATTGACGGAACGATGCGCGATCCAGATAGCTTGGCCAAGCTCTGCAGCAAACTGCAATCAGCCGGATACCGCGTCGACGCGCGCGTATTGGCCGTCAATGACCTGGTTAGCCGTTTAAGCATCCACCATCGTTACGAGCTGCAGCACGAGGCTAATGGGTTTGGTCGTTGGTCCAACCGCGTTAACCACGATCTGGCTTTTGTAGGACTCCCGGTCACTGTTGACCGATTGGAATCCTGCAACTTGGTAGACCGAATGCACGTGACGAACCGAAGCGGGACAGACCTCTATGACAATTTTCGGTCGACAAGTGGATGGGAGCAAACCCCCGTCCAAGGCCGAATGCATGTTGACACTGAAAGGTCCAGAGCCTGGACGCAGGCCGAGCGCGCATCCTTCGATCTAACGCTTAATCTTGTGCAATCGAAGATGAACCGGCGTCAAGCAGGGGAGGGGGATCTTGCCGAGCTTGCAGCCATCCGTGCTGACTACAACCGAACACTGACAACCATCACTCGCGCCCAGGTCGCAACTCCGATCAAACCGAGATGATGCTACCTAGGACGGGTCTAGGACTTCGAGTCCATCAGCAGCCATACGAACCAATGATAAGGGGACGCCATGAAACCAGAAGAATTCACTGCCAAATTGAAGACTGCTACTCCGGATCAACTCGAATCATTGGATGATGCTCACTGGAGATACATCAGTCTCATTGGGCTCGTTTCTGAAGCGATCCCTGCAGATGTGGTAGCCGCGGATCAAGAGGCATACCCCCACTTCATCAAACAAAACGGCTCAATGGCCGTTTTCGACGACGCCGATTGTGAGGTTTTTATGGCGGCGATAACTGGTCTTCCTGTTGAGCTTTGCGCAGCTTGGCGGGACAAAGATTTCTACACGCTGCATGGCGAGACGGCTGACGAAATGGCAGAGCGCCAACACGCACAACCGTAAATGTCAGGAGGAATGGCAAATGCAATCCAAATCACTACCAAATCAAGCAACCACATGGGCCGCACTCAGTACGGTCGTTGAAGAATTTTCAGATTGGCAGCAACGCTCTGAAAGGAAATTTTCGGATGAGAACACCGAGTATTTGGCTTACTTGATGGACCAGTTGGGAGCAGAGAGCGAACCACTGATCGGCAATCCTCTTAATCACCCGGTACTCGGGCTGCTTAGCCATATGAGCAGTAAAAACAACCGGATGCGGGAATTACTGTTTGCCTACCTTGCGATTGTGTTGTCTCAAGATTCAGAGCCCGCTCGCAGGCTAATTGCCGGACAGCGACTGCAGGCCGACCTTCACCCTGAGTACGTGGCAGCGACCCGCTGCTACGCCAACACCTCAAACGCATAAGAGCTTACTGAATCCGCGGACGGCTGCACTCAAATGCTGGTAAGAATTGTACTCTGTTACGCATTTCGTATAATGACTATGATACGAACTAGACGGAGTACTGTACGATGCGTAGGAAAAGGCCGTCCCACGATCAAGCCCAAATGGGCTTTGATTTCGCCTTTCAAGAAACCATAGACGCAATAGAGACCCTCGAAGCCGGGCTCGACATCGATGACGAACAAGGAGAACACCATGATCACAAATCAAACCCAACCGTTGGACATCGCAACCCGGGAACTGAGTCCGGAGACGATCAAGGCAATTCGTCAGTCTCCGTCGTTCGGCCCACAGTCGTGGAAAATTCTGGATCGATGGGCGCTCAACACCCCGGCGCAGTTGAAGCAACTGGAGCGCGAGGGGGAACTCGTTCTGCTGGGGAAAGTGTTGGAGCAGCAACGCTTGGAGCTGGAAGCACTGCACAGCCTGCCAGCGGAGCAGAAGATCGGCCTGACCGAGCACGAAGTGCTGGCCCTGCAGGAAGTGAACACCGAGCTTTAACACCCACTGACTATGCAATCAGCGCGGGGGACTCACTTGGCACAGGTGGGGCAAAAAGCAAGTTCAGGGACAACGTAGCAGCGATTCAGCTCCTGCAGCATCTACGGGAGGAGAAGCGGGCGGCGGCACCAGAAGAACAAGCAGTTTTGGTCAAATATGTAGGCTGGGGTGGTCTGCCTCAGGCGTTCGATCATCGCAACCAATCTTGGCAGCGTGAGTACCAGGAACTGGGCGCGCTTCTCAGCCAGGATGAATTCGAAAAAGCTCGCCGCTCTACTCAAGATGCCCACTACACCTCGGCAGTTGTCATTGGTGGGATCTACGAAGGCATGCAGCGGCTGGGGTTCTCGGGCGGTAAAGTCTTCGAGCCAGCGGCCGGCACAGGCAACTTCATTGGCTTGATGCCCGAAGCCCTGAGGTTTGAAAGCCAGTTCACTGCGGTGGAGCTCGACCCTCTGACAGCTGAAATAGGGAAGCACCTGTACCCCACTGCAACCTATCTCAATCGTGGCCTGCAGGATGTAGTTATTCCCAGCGGCTATTTTGACGCTTGCGTGGCCAACCCGCCCTTCGGCTCACAATCGCTTTACGACCCCCATCATCGCGAGCTTGGTGGGTTCTCCATTCACAACTATTTTCTCGCCAAATCCCTCGACAAGTTAAAGCCAGGCGGCGTGATGGGCGTCGTCGTAAGCCGCTACTTCCTAGATGCAGCCAACGGTAAAGCTCGAGAGCATATCGCTGAACAGTCCCATTTCCTGGGCGCGATTCGACTCCCGAATTCTGCTTTTAAAGAGAATGCATTGACCGAAGTAACGACTGACATTGTGTTTTTCCAGAAAGCTCTACCAGGCGAGGAAACGGACAAGCGCTGGGTAAATGTCGGCGATATACGAGACCGGGAGACAGGAGCCCCAATCACCATCAACCAGTACTTCCTGGACAACCCGGGACAGATGGCTGGTCGTATGGTCATTTCCGGAAACATGCATCGCGACACAGCAGATTTAATCGCTGAGCCTGGTCGGGACCTGGCTACGGAGATTTCTGTTCGGCTGGAAGCATTACCCCGCGACATCTACAAAGCTCAGCCGTCGCCGGCCTCGGCAGAAACAGCAGATGAAAAGCCTGAGCTGGTCTTGCCTGAGTACCTGAAGGTGGGCTCTTACTTCGTCACGGAAACCGGGCTGATAGCTCGTCGGCTTCCTGACCAACTGGCCAAGACTGATTACCAGCTAATCACCCCCAAAAACGAACGTGCAGGCGACCGCATCAAGGGCATGGTCGAGGTTCGCGATACTCTTCGGGTTCTGATGGCTGCAGAACAATCCCAGGGTATTGAAAGCGACCTGGATATGCATCGGGCTCGCCTCAACACCGTGTACGATCGGTTCATTCGCAGGCATGGCCATATCAGCAGCCAGGCTAACCGCTTGGCCATGTGCGACGATCCTGAATATCCATTGCTGAATGCTCTGGAAAGCAATTACGACCGGGGCATCTCAGCTGATATGGCCCGCAAACACGAGGTGGCGGTACGTCCTCCTAGTGCCGATAAAGCGTCGATTTTCAGCCGTCGAGTGATGACTCCCCGACAGGAAGTGCGGCACGTCGACTCAGCAAAAGATGCTTTGGTCGTGTCCATGAACCAGGTCGGCCGCGTTGATCTGGAGCGAATGGTGCGCCTCTGCGGTCGATCCGAAGAAGACATCATTTCTGACCTTCGCGGTTTGATTTATTTCAATCCTGGTAAGGATCGCTGGGAAACTGCGGACCAGTATTTAACCGGGAACGTGAAGGCCAAGCTCCGCGGGGCCATCAAGGCAGCTGAACAAGATCCACGGTTTTTGCATAACGTAGACGCCTTACGCCCGGTTCAGCCTGCTGACATCGATCCGGTGGATATTTCCGTCCAGCTGGGTTCAACCTGGGTACCCGATACCGTCGTCGATAAATTCGTGGTTCATCTCCTCGGTGATGTACAGAGGCGGATCAGCTACCAGGCAGCGCTCGGAAAATGGATTGCTGATATCGGTCAGGGCGATAACACAACTTGTCGGGTGACTTGGGGTACCGAAGCCTACCCGGCGAACAAACTGATTGAAGCGGTTCTGACTAACAAATCCATTCAGGTCAAAACTGAAGTCGGCCGGGACGATCACGGCCAGCCAATCATGCAGGTTGACGAGACTCAAACCGCTGCAGCAAACCAGAAGGCCGACGAGTTACGCCAGGCATTCGTTGACTGGATCTGGGAGGACAAAGATCAGCGTGTGACGTTGGCCAGGCTGTACAACGACAGGTTCAACACCAATATTCCATCGCGGTACAACGGATCTCACCTCCAGCTTCCCGGCGCATCGCTCGATATCACTCTGCGGCCCCATCAGAAGGATGGGATTTGGCGAGGCATTCAAGACGGCACTGCGCTGTTCGACCACGTCGTCGGCGCCGGCAAGACTCTGGTGTGCGTTGGGACCGTCATGGAAAGCAAGCGCATGGGTCTGCTGAACAAGCCGATGCTGGTGGTACCCAACCATCTATTGCTGCAGTGGAAGGACGCCATCTACTCACTATATCCAGACGCTAACGTCCTGGTTGCTGAGAAGTCTGACTTCAAGAAGGAAAATCGCGAGCGCCTATTTGCCCGTATTGCCACGGGCGATTGGGATGCCGTCGTGGTGGCCCATAGCTCGTTCAAAAAAATCGGGATGCCTCAGGACACGCTCGAAAAATTGCTACAGGAGCAAATTAGCGACCTGAGCAATGCAATCATCGATCTCAAGAACGACCGCGGGGACCGCATCACCATCAAGGAGATGGAGAAAGCCAAGGAGCGGATGAAAGAGCGTCTGGAGAAGAAAGCCGATACCGGCGCAAAGGATCAGGCAGTGACCTTTGCAGATCTGGGTGTGGATGCACTGGTTGTCGATGAGGCGCAGGAGTTCAAAAACCTGTTCATTACCACCTCGCTAAGCCGGATTTCTGGCCTGGGCAACCTCACAGGTTCCGAAAAGGCCTTTGATCTGTTCGTTAAATGTCGGTACCTGCAGCAGCGGTACGACGGCCGAGGAGTATTCCTCGCAACTGGCACCCCCCTAAGCAACACCATTGCTGAGCTATATACCGTCCAACGTTACATGCAGTACGACGAACTGAAGGAACGCGGGATCGTACATTTCGATGCCTGGGCGTCCACCTTCGGCCAAGTAGTCACCGGCTGGGAGCTGGATGCCACCGGTGTGAATTACCGACTCAACTCAAGATTTTCCAGATTTCAAAATGTGCCTGAGCTGAACACGATGTACCGAACCTTTGCGGACGTCATCACCAGGGCGGATTTGCAGCGGCAAGCCGCAGACCGAGGTACTCGTTTTCCCGTGCCGAGGGTCAAGGGCGGTCGTCCTCAAAACATCATCGTCGAGCGCTCCGAGGAACAAGCGCAATACATGGGGGTTCAATCCGAGATACTGGATGATCACGGCAAGCCCATTCATCGTGCCGACGGCGGGGTCATCCGGAGTTGGAACAAGGGATCTATCATCCACCGGATGGAAAACCTTCCACGGGATCCTCGCATCGACAACCCGCTGAAGATCACTAACGATGCCCGGAAGGCGGGGCTAGACTTCCGATTGATTGATCCTGACTCTGACGACTTCCTTGGCAGCAAGGTGAATGCATGTGTTGATAACGTACATCGCATCTGGGAAGCCTGGGATGCTCGCCAAGGCACTCAATTGGTATTCTGCGACCTTTCCACCCCGAAAGGAAAAAAACGGCCCATTGCTGCGCCTGAAGCCTCTCAGGATGACGACGACGATGCAGATGCCATTTCCATGGATGAAATCTTGGCTGGCAATGCGTCCTTCAGCGTGTACGAGGAGATCCGGACCAAACTCATCAACAGGGGAGTGCCGGCCGATCAGGTGAGATTCATACACGAAGCCAACACTGACCTGCAGAAGTCGAAACTCTTCGACGAAATGAACCGCGGTGATGTTCGGGTTCTGCTTGGCTCCACCACTAAAATGGGCGCAGGCACTAACGTCCAGCGCAGACTGGTTGCACTCCACCACGTCGACGCGCCTTGGCGACCAAGCGATCTTGAGCAACGTGACGGTCGTATCGAGCGGCAGGGCAACATGTTTTATGAGCAGAATCCAGACGGCTTTGAGATCGAGATCCTGCGATATGCCACCAAACAAACCTACGACAGCAGGATGTGGCAGACCATCGAGTACAAGGCTGCCGGCATCGAGCAGTTCCGGAAAGGCGATGGCCTTCAGCGTGTAATTGACGACGTGGCCAGCGAAGCTGCGAACGCTGCCGAGATGAAGGCCGCAGCGACCGGAAACCCGCTAATTTTCCTCCAAGTTCAACTCGCCGCTGAGTTAAAGAAGGTGGAAGCACTTTTCTCCAACTTCAAGCGAAACCAGCATGCCCTGGACAGCCGGATTGCATGGCTTGAGGAGGCTGATAAACGGGCTGATAGATCGGTCTCTCGGTGGAACGGCGAGATCGCGAAACGGAATGCCGGCACTGGCTCCGCGTTTGAGTTCAAGACTGCAGCGAAGAGCTACAGGGAGGACAACAAAGAGCAGCTCTTGGGCGCAATCCTGGGGAGCATGAAGGTAGCGGTCGACCGCAAGGCCGAGGACACGTTTCAACGTGCTGCAATCATTCGTGTGGGCACCTACAGGGGGTTTGAGATCGATGTCTCGTGTAACCGGCACAAGATTCAGTTCACTGTCACAGGTAGCGATTCGTACGAACCGGACAACCTGGTATATCGCACCGATGACAAGTTCAGCCTGCCAGGCTTCATCAGTCGATTAGACAACTTCCTCGACCGGTTTGAAGGGTGGCGCACCGACGCTGAGAATTCGAGGATCGGCGAAAGGGATGAGCTGGCCAAGGCCAAAATAGAGAAAGGAAAGCCATTCCAGCAGCAGAGCCGATTGGAAAATCTAAGGGATGACTCGCGTGATGTGATGACAGAGCTCAAGCTGATGCAAGCAGACGACAACTACATCTCAACGTGGACGCCGAAGTCGACGGTACTGCAGGGTAGTGCTGCACCAGAAGCGAAAAAGATGCGCGCTTGAAGAAAAAAACCCCGCTCCAGGAAGGGAGCGGGGTTTGATCTGACGCTGTGTGTCACTCCGGATAATCCTAGGGAATCCGGCACTCTTCAAATAAGGCAGCCCAACCATTGTGAGGATCTCGAGCTGTCACGGTTGGGATGTTTCCTAACCCGATATCATGGCGTTGACCAAATAGCGCAAGGGCATTGAGTACCTCTTCCATTGTTGGCTCGGTTGTTCCTGCGAAGATTTTCAGCACTATCGTGTGTGTCGCTAAAAACCTGAGCGCCATCCCCTCCGCTGTCATCCGTGGCGACCATCCACCATTTATGGGTTCCCATTCAATTTGGATAGAGGTCGAATACTCATCGCACGCATACTGGACGTAAATCTGATCGTCACGCATGAGCCCGAAGGTGATACCCGGAATCGGATTACTTTCCATGATGAGCACCTCGACAAGCGCCCACTGCTTTTGGCCGCTCGTCATCAGGGAACTGTGCGGACAGCCAACGGGCCAAATTCATAGCTTCGGTTTGCCACCGCTGGCTTAGATCCTCCACGAGCGGGAGGTTGGTATCATCGTCGAATGCCAAGGCTTCATTACGAGCAATGCGATACTGCTCGATCTCGCTCCAAATTTGAGGTGGAACGGACAAAATCTTGCCCACTGTATCCGCCTGCTTACACGCCAAATCTTCGATCTGCTTCATAATGGCCACCTCCTTGTCACTTCCAGATGTCATTCCAAAATGCAGAGTCCGTCGAACTGGTGCTCTTGGCGTTCTGCACGGAGGGGCCGCTGATGTTAGTGTCGCCGCTGCCGACCACAGACCCCATTCCAGTGTCGTTAACGCCGGTTTGGTTGATCGTATCAGTTACAGCACCGTTTACTTGAGTCATGACCCCGTTGATTTCGCCGTTCACTTGGGAGACCACACCGCGCACTTGAGAGCTCGCGATTGAACACACCTTATCTTTGATCATTTGCCAGATTGCAGAAAGATCTGGAAAGCTGGTCGTGCCGAAAATGCCGGTAATACCGCCGATACATTTTCCCAAGATATCCGACGATGTTTTCTCTGCTGTCTCGTTTGAGTCAGCCGCGCCCTGGTCACGGGCAAGACCTGCTTCGCCACCGCGCATTGCTGCTTCACCGCTGCGGCAAGTCGCTGCTTGTACGCCAATGGAAGAACATAGAAGAAGCACAACCAGTAGCGTGCGAGTGAGTGATTTCATTGCAGGTCCTCTCGTAACCAGGAAGCGGGCGAGCATTAAGCCCGGACTCGATTTTTAGTAGGTGGCATCGGGGCTTTTGCCTCGCTCACGGGACCAGCGGCCGGTGCTTCATCTTTTGGGGAGGAGGAAGGTTTCTCGCGCTCCTTGCGAGGCTCAAGAAAGCCCAGCTTCTTGTGGAGTTCCTCATCGGCGTGCTTAGTCACCTTCGACTTCACAATGGTGCCACCGACGTTAAAGAGGACCTCATCAAAATGAACCTCCTTACCGTCGCCGCGGCGATTTACGGCATTGCCGTAACCGATCTGGTTCCACTTTGATTCATCATCAGTGCCGGATTTGCTTGGCTCTGAAAGCGTGATGAAGTTCGGTTTTATCTCGCCAGTCTTGGGGTCTGGATGGCGTTCATTCATGAAGGCAAGCACCTGGTGCTTGACACCGTCGACCTTCACAAAGCCCTGCAGGTAATCGCCTTTACCCTGATAGAGCAAGACTGTGGTATCGAATGAGTCGTCATCGAGCTTGGTAACACCACGCAGGATGAGTTTGGGTTCTTTCTCAGCATTGGAATCTGACTGTGCCATATCGGCCTCCTCTGGATTGAGTTCAATCACACCATCTGCGCTTGGGAACAAGCTCGCCGCGCCGCGCCCGCGCAACTGGGTGTTGTCACCACTGACAAAACCATTGGATTCATCGTTCTGCGATACCATTGATGCCTGTTTCGCGATCCACTCCACTTCATCGATAGGGGCAGGCATTTGACGGCCAGCCTTGTCGAACCAGATGATTTGATCCAGCCTTGGCTCCGGCCCAAGGATTTGAAGATCAGCCTCCATCTCCTCCAAAGATTTGCCCCAAGATTCGATGGCGACTCGTTGGACTTCCCACCAGGAATGGGCTTCAACTGGGACCAGATTTTCAGCGAATTGCAGTTCCCGCTCGGAGAAGGGAACGCCGGATCTATCACTCAGCCCCCCTGGCTCACTACTGCTAAGGGGGAGGTTTTCAGACGCTACTGACAAGTCAGATTCGGAAGGTTGCGCAAAGCGGCTGAGGTCGATTTCTGCTGGTTCACCGTTGTGGGTGAAGGTCAGCGGCTCAGGTGCAGCCGGACGTTCAACCTCGACGGTGGCTTGCTCGCGATTCGCCCAAAGCTCGCCGCGTTCCTGATTGCGGTCTGCCGCTGCCTGATCGTGCTGGGCGCGCAGCTCGGCCAGTCGCTCTGGATCGTTGACCGCTTGGTCTTCGGCCAGCTTCTCGTCGTTGCTCAGATAGCCTCGGCGTTCCAACTCGGCCGGCGACTTGAAGCGCTCCAGGTCAATCGTCGCCGGTTGGCCGTTGTGGGTGAAGTTCAGCGGCTCAGGTGCGGCCGGACGTTCCAGTTCGGAGCGACGTTGAATCTCACGATCATTGTCTTCACGAACCTCATCGCCACGATTTTCAAACTGGGAGGCAAGATATTCATCGTAAATTTCGTCGTCTGTCAGCTGCTGTGTGCGCAACGGCTCATCTTTCATTCCGCTTGCCACAAAATCATCGAAATGCTTCTGATCAAACTCGCCATTAAGCGAAGCGTCCCACCATGTCGGCACTCCCTGAACAGCAAATCGTTCGGCTGGGGCAAGAGATTGCTCAACAGTCTGCCGTGGCTGGAAGCGTTCCAGATCATTTATCGCGGGTTCACCGTTGTGAATGAAGTGCAACGGCTGATCAGCTAGCGGTGGCTCAGCGTTGGTAGCTTGTTCTTCGTCGGAAGCGGCCGGCTTGACCGAAGGCGCGGCAGATTCTGAAAAGCCACCTTTAGCCCCTTGGTGATCGTTGTGGCTAGCAACGGCCTGCCGGTGGTTTTCGAGGGATGAAAGGTATTGGCGATCGTACTCATCTATGCCTGCGATAACTGCGTCCAGATCTCCCTTCGACAGTGCTTCTTGAATGAGAGCTTCCGCGTCGATCACGGCCAATGGGATCGCACCATATTTGCTCTCAGCATCAGCCAGCATTTCCTTGGCAATTGCGTAGCCTTCAGAATCTGCAAGCTGTTTTTGGAAGTGGCTGTTGTACCGTCCAAATTCTGACTCGAACGAAGCCGCGAACGCTGCCCGGTATGGTTCCTGAGCCATCAGCTTTTCGACAGTGGCAAATCCTTCCGGTGTGGTCTCAACTCCATTGAGCAGCAGGACAGCATGGTCCTCGCCACGCATTGAAAGCATTTTCGGATGGGTATCAAACGCTTCCGCAGGGACACCTAAATCGTCCAGCCATTTGGCATCATGTGCCTTGATTGCAGATTCTCCAGGCTCCAGTGGAGTAGGGGGTGTTACATCAGCCGATGCCTTGCCGATCACATCAATACCCCACTCGTTGCGGTGGGTTTTCCGTTCTTCATAGCGAAGAACTTGTCCTGATGTGTCTCGGACAGGCACCTCAATGATGATGTCCTTGCGACCGAGGTTCTTCAGCTCCACTTGATCGCCACGCTCAATGCTCTGTTCTTCGATTACTCGTTCCAGATCCACACCCCAAGTAGTCCTCCGTTCCCCGTCGGAATTTTTGAGCGTGACGTAGAAACTGCGGCTGTTTGAGATATCGAACTGGTAGGGCGCAGAGCCAAACTCTAAGACTTCCCCCTGATAGTGGTTCACTGGTTCAGCTGCGGGCGCTTCAGCGGTGGGGGCATCAGCCGGTGCAGTTGCTTTTCCCGAGTCAGATGTTCCAGGCTGGGATGACTGATTCCTCGTGGCCGTTAAATCAGGAGCCGGAGCTGAGTCCTGTCCGGAAGATACGTCTCCGATGGGTGGTAGACCCATCATCTCGCGGCGCAGCGCATCTTGAGCTGAATTCTTCAGTTCAACCTGCACGTTATGCTTGATCATTACCTCCAGAGCTCGGCGCTTGAATTCGTCTGAACCGGTCAACTCTATGGATCCGCCGAATTTCTGCTTTGCCATATGAAGTGCTGCAAGAATCGCCAGTTCGTCGTCCTGCGCGGATGCCTCCATGAGGATCTGCTGCCCATGGTCAACAAAAATCGGCTTTTCTTTCAGAAGGTAGAGAACGCTGCCATCCCGTCGCTCACGGTACGTTATGTCCTTAAGCAGCTCGCTGAGTATCACACTTGGATCGGTTTTTGCCGGTTCGTCCCCAGGAGAGCCAGCACTGCTGAACCCATTAAACGATTCAGCCACCTCCGACCGCGAAATAATTTGGTCGTAAACCTCCCGATGCAGTTCCTTTAGCAATTCCGCATAGGTATCGTATGCGAAAACATTGCGATGTAATGCCGTGACTGCATTTTCTGCGGAACTAGGATCTACTGAACGCCAAGACGTGATGTCAGCGACGACCCAGTGCCTTAGTAGGGTATCGGGAATTGTGAAGGTTTCACCGTCAGTTAGGCTGCTCTGAAGCCATGCCTGATACGCCTCAGCACGATGCTGAATGGCGCCATCCGGAGAGGATTCCATCGCCGTCTGCGGCGAACTGTGTTTTTCGTACACAGCTTGGCGAAACTCTTGCAGTAAAGCTTCTGATTCAACGCTCATGGGCGCTCCTGCCTCTGTGGAGGTGGTGGGGAGTCCTTTGCCCGTTACGCCGCAAGCTAAGCGTGAAGTTGCGAGCTTCACATCGGTTGCTTTCGGGCTGGACCGTGGCTGCTTTAATTTCGTATTGTGTATATTATTCAAAATAGCACGGTTTTGGAAGAACCGTGTACAGAGGCCGAGGCAGGCGCTTTACAGCTTCACTTGAGGGGAGCACATGTCTATCGACATTGATGAGATTCACCCGATCTGTGGGACAGATTTAGAGCGATGGCGGATCGAGAATGGTCTGACCAAGGTTGCGGCAGCGGATGCCTTTGGCCTTCAGAAGGCCAAATGGGAGGAGTTGACGAATCCTGAGCAGTCCGCAGAGCAAATTAGTGATCCAGTGATTGCAATGCTGCTGCACCTTTACCGTCAACACCCTGAGTCATCACCTGTTCAGCCACCGCTAGACATCAGGGAGTTTTATGAATTTTTAGGGTTGCAGGATTCTCCGCAAGATCGAGACGCATTCGCTACTCTGATAGGAAGATCCCCACCCTCTGTTTATCGTCTAATGTTGCATGATGGGAAGCCAGGTAGACCGGTGATGCGATGGGTTGAAGCGCTCAAAAGACTTGCGCTCACTCCGAAGCAGTGCAAGCGCTTGATGCAGGATGTAGCAAGCAACGTAGGAGATCGCCAGAAGGTTGAAAAGGTCTTGATTCAGGGTTGGTCAAAACAAGGTGGCGTAGGTGAGCACGACTGATAAGCCAGACTCACATATTATTGAGTTATCGAGCGTATATTTTTTTTCCGGGCCCGCGCCAAGGGCAATTGCTCTTAAGGATTGCGGCGTGCCGACGAACGCCCCGATCACGGGCGCTTTTCCGGCACTGTACGGCTATCAAAGCAAGCAAGATGGCTTCATGGCTGCACGTGCTTATGCGGACAAAAACAGACTCCAGTTCACGGTTGTAGATTTCTTGGTTGAACTGGATCAAAAACAGAACCCGAATATGATGCGGCCAGATGACATTCCGAATCACGATTTTATATCGTTCGCTAGGATGTCCAGGAGCATGATGGATAACCTCCAGGGGGTGCTCCATGAACGCCTGGCCAGTGAAGGAATTACACCGAGTAAATTGGAGCTGGCTAAGCCCCATTTATTGTTGCAGCAACGACCGGATCTGGTGTCATCACTCATTGAGGCCCCGGGATGGGAGCATATGAAGGTGATTGCCTATCCAGCAAAATTAACCATAAGCGAAAAGCCACTGACAGTGGGCATCGTCCCCCATTCCCACTGGGATTCGATCAAGGAAGCTTCATGCCGGCTGAATCCCGGCATCCGCATTACTCTGGAACCACCGAACCCTAGCCAGGTGGATTCAGCTACCGCTGCAGTCGGCTCTCCGTCTTTGAAAGATAGGGGCCCCCGGAGCAGGTGATTTCAAACCACCCACCGATTACGATAAAAAACCGCCTTGGCGGTTTTTTTTAGTCTCGGAAACGCTTCCTGAACCACCAGGGTCGGGCATAGATGACTCCACCACGTAAGAATCCCAGCAGCTTGTTCCAGCACACGCTTAAGGTCCACCCAAGCTTGGCCAAAATCCCGAACATGATAATTACGCCCACGGCCATGTAGAACGTAGTCCAGCTCGGAAAATACATCCAACCCAGCAAGGGCAAGTACGCTGAAACCGGAATGCCCAAAGCGGTCAACGGTTCTGAAGCAGCTCTCCAAATTGAAGGCATACGTCTAATTCTCCTGCGCGCTTAGCGAGCGTTTTCTGAATTCCTTCATGCCTGCGACGCCAACAAATTCATCCTGCAGGATCCTGCCGTCCTGGTACAGCCTCCAAGCTTTATCATCGAGAGTGCCTGCAGCATCTTCAAGCTTGGTACGAATCAACATTGCCCATTCGTTATACGGAAGACTTTGCATTTCCGACCTGAACTCCCGATCGAAGACCAGGTACTCACGAATCGCCGTGCGCTTGCCATCGGTCGTTTTAAGGAGCCTTTGCACAATGATAACCCGCAACGCACCGGCGAGCCGCGATGCAATCCCGGACTGTTGCTCGGGTGGATAGGTTTGAATTGCCCGGTTGATCGTTTCTGCTACCGACTCCGTGTGCATCGTGGCGTAACACGTATGGCCCGAGAGAGAAGCTTCAACCATCGCCTCGATAGAGACACGGTCCCGCGCCTCTCCGATACCAATGATACTGGGCTTTCTACGAACGGCATTGCGCATCGCTTTTGGAAAGTCTGCGATATCGCGGCCGATTTGCGACTGGGCCGGTTGAGGTCCCTTCCAGTGTGGCCCTCCAAGCACGTACTCAATAGGATCATCGAAAGTGATGACCTTGCGATCAGGCATCACCGTTCCAATGTGCTTGTACACCCCAGCCTGTAAGGTAGTTTTTCCCGAGCCTGTTGGTCCACAGACGATGACCAACCCAGCTTCGGGAAACAGCTCTTCAAACAGATCAGGCTCGATCCCCATTTTTTCGATATCAGGGAGATCGACCGGAATCACGCGCATGGTGATTGAGTACGCTTCATCCAGGTTCGCAATCCGGGCCTGAACAAAGTTGGTACGGAAGCGCAGCGTCATGCCACGCTCGAGGCCGATATCGCTGCCAGTAATCTCAAGAGCCCGATCTACGCCTTCATCGCCACGCTTGATCAGGCTTTCAATCTCAGGGGACCACAGAGCAGCGATCAGGACTGACAGCTGTCCTTGTTTCACAGTGGAAACGGATGCCCGCAACTGCCTGCCATGCAGCTCAGCCCAGATGTAGTCGCCGCCTTGCACCAAGACGTCTGACACACCCTGATCCGCGCAGTATTTTAGAAATCTGCGAAAACTATGCGGACCAAGATCACCCTCAAAATTGAAGGGCTCCAGTATCGGTTGAGTCATTGCGCTGGTACCTGAGGGCTAGGCGCGACAGCGGGTTTAGGTTTTGGAGCTTCCTTCTTAACGGTTGGACGCCACTTTCCAGGATCGGTAATGAACTTCGCCTTGTCAGTAACCCGTCGCAGCTTGTCGCCCAACATCAACTGTTTGCTATCCCCGGTAACCGTTTGCTGAGATTCAGCAACACGAGTCGTCGTGATCATGTCGGCTTGGAGCAGCGTTGAGTAGAGGTGCATTCCGGTGTAGTCGCGAGTAAGGCGATGAAAATTCGCTTCAAGGATCGCATCGGCTTGCTTGTAACCGTCTGCCCAACCTTCACGGACTGCCTTTTTCCAGATCTGATCTTCAGCATCGTCCTGCGGCCGCGACTCGAAAGCAGGCAGCTCAACAGACTGCCGCACTGGAAGACCTACATATAGGTAGTCCCGCCACGTTGGCGGTACGCTGACAAAGCGCTCTTCACGTTCAATCTTGTAGACGCGGTTAGCTGTCCGAATCTGGTCCGGGGAAAAAGCAGCCAGGTCACGAGCTTCGACAATCACCGGCGGCAATGTGCCGTTTTTCGCAATCATCGGGCCAAACTTGTACATGGCATCCAACGCCGGTTCGCGGCTGTTGAGACCATCAATAAGTTCGTGACCCCGAGCAGCCATACCGCCGCGGAAGCCTACCGTGTGTCCCACACCCGTTAGAAGCTGCGAGCGGATATCAGTGACTTTGGTAGTGGCTTGGGATTGGGGGTTGAGCAAAGCATCCAGATCAGGAGGCGACGCTTCAACGGACGATTTTGTATCGTTACTCGACGGATCGAGCACAGGCTCCTCAGCTGCATGTGCGGCCAAGGAGATCATCAGCGGGAGCACAGCGAACATAAACCGTTTCATGAGAATCCCCCTGTTCAGCCTTGGGGCCGGTTGTACTGAAGAACCAGTTTGTCTGGGGCCTCAGTAATGGCTGCTCGGTATCCGATCTGCGCACGCAGCATAGAAAGCACTGTTTGATACCGGGCGCCCTTGACGTCGATGTTCACGGGCAATGGCATACGTAAACCCATGTATTCGAATCGCTGACCGCGGTCTTGTGCGAGCTTTGTAAGGAGCTGGATAGCATCGCCCTGCCAGCTGATGGTGACGAATTGTTTATCGTCCAGGTTCGTGTTGGGTGTACGCATAACCACACGACTATTCAGTGCGCCGGCCTGGTACAAATCGACTTGGGCAGCTTCGATTTTCTGGGTAGCTTCGAGAATCTGCTGATCAATCAGGGTTTGGGCGCTGACATCTGGCTGCTTGGATGCGCAACCAGTGAGAGCGATTGCAGCAAGTAGCGCGGCAAACGGGTATCGGTTCAGGTCCATAGGAATATCTCCATTGATTTCGTATGAATACTACAATACGGAAAAGCGCATAACAACGACTGTTATGCACGTGGGCCACGTTTAACAGGGCGAACCTTCGCAAGAGCCTGCTGGTCAGCAATGGATTTGAGGCGTGCCTTGAGGGATGGATGAGCCAGATCGCCGGTGTAACCACACTCAATTAGGGCTTTGAGCGCCGCATCAATGAACTCGGGCGACCCTTTTATCTCAATGGGCCTATCCCATCGTGAACGAGTGTCGTCGAGTGCGTGGGCCAACAGTTCGTCATCAAGAAGCCCGCCAGGGAAAGAGACCTTCCCGCCGTGATCCACAAAACCAGGATCGCCATCATCTCGACGAAATACCACAGCTCCATCACGGCGAACGGTACCGGCAGAGAACAGATTTGAGCTGGACTTTGGATCTATATCCCCGGCAAAAATGATCGCATTACCTTCTGCATTTTCTTTACGTCTATCGCCATATGAAAAGCCACGCAATTGACTAATTGCACCAGGGTCGCCATTTGCAGCCTCACGCTCAACCCACTCGCGAAAAGTGAGTTTCTTATTAGCGGCATCATCTTTTAATTCCCGGCGTAAGACTTGGATTTTAGTTATCAGTTCCTCGCGGGACCTTAATGTTTCAAATGCGAGAATACTGTAGAATGCTTTACGATCAAGTGGATTTCTTATTCGAGACTTTATGTCAGCGCGCTGTTGACGGGCCTGGTCTCGTATTAGAATAAATTGTTGCTTGACCCACTCTTTATCAACTCGGCGATATACAAAGGCAGCACGGTAGGCATCGAAACGTGCCCGTGTTGCTTTGCGAAGCTGTGCGCGCTCTTCACGACGATTTTGACGCTCAAGAGGATCGCGTTTAGGGGAGGCATATTTATCGTAAGTCATGCTGCTCATAAAGCCTTTAGGCAGCTCACGCTCCTGGAACTCGCCAAGGCGTTTTACAAGCCGAGCTAAAGACAACTGTTCATGCATGTCACTGGCTTTGATGCCTGTGGCTGAGACTTCATTAAAATCATATATCGAAAGCCCTCGACCTTTAGGACGAATACCCAATCCAAATTTAGCTAAATTGGAATGGAGAGTTTGCCATGACAATTTATCGGACTTCAACAATTTGGCTATTTGCTTCCGAGGTTCCCCGCGAGCGTATGAATGCAGACTTTGCTGATCAGCATGACGCTCCATATCAGCAGCCTTGGTTGGAAGTTTCCCTTGCTGCTTAGGCTTAGTAGATGCCCATTGAATGATGGGCTTACCATTCTCATGGACAACCGTATTCGGACCATTATCGTGTTGCCATCCGTAGCGCAACTCAAGCTCACGCATTGCATAGTCTAATCGAAAATAATCACGGTCCGGATAAACGGCATTGAATGATTCAGGGTGTACACGGTTTACAGTCATATGAAGGTGTACGTTATCCGTGTCATGGTGAATCGCAAATACGTATTGATGGTCTTTCATGCCCACTGCTTCCATGGCATGCAGTCCAGACGCAAAAGCTTGATCGTCAGTTGGTGATTCGTCAGAAGGCCAACTCAGGATCACATGGTAAACAGGGTCTTTTACTCTCGCATTCTGGGCGGCTACTGCTCGCATTTCTGCAGCCGCGGTAGCCAGGCTTAAGCAGTTGTGCTGACACGAAACCCCTGAGGTAGATTTCTCGTTTATTGAATCACCCAATAACGAGCCTGATTCGAGTTCCGCTATAGCTTCTTGCTCATCTCCTCGATCCCTTCGCTGAGCGGCTGCAACATGAAACGCAATTGAGGTTCGACGGGCTCGGGCTCGTGCCGCAAAGTCAGGATGATTTCTTGTAGCTTGTCGGAGATGACTTGCTGCTGTTGCAAGATGGTTTCGAGCAACGGCAATGCTTCTTTCATGTTCATCGGCATCTACCTCTTGGTGCTGCTGGTGACTACGTCGGTCAACGTTTCCTGGAACTTCGTGCTGAGACGTGACATGTCGACGCCCATCGGTGTCAAGAGCCCTTCGAGCACTTCCAAGACGCCCTCGGATGGCATCTGCATCTGCAAGGCTAATTCGTCCAGTCGCTCGCAGATTGTCTGCTGCTCTTTCGAGATGCGCTCTAGCAGACTCAAGAATTGCGTTGTCTCTTCGGCTGTAGCCTGGATCGAGCTCATCGGTGAGTTCCTCTTTTTCATCGTCTCGTTGAGTTGCGTATTCAACCAAATCCGCAAAACTGGATTTACCGTCAGCTCTGCGTGGTGGGACTTTGGCAAGCATTACGTTCCGATCCTTGATATGGCCGTTTTTAGCTCAACCAGGATCTGTGCGTACTCCTTGGATAGCTTGCCGCCACCTTCGTTAAACAGGTGCTTTTGAAGCCCCCCAAGCCTGCGCAGCTCGTTGAGGATGTGTCCCTCCATCTTGCTGCGCGTACGCCGATTCAACGCAGCCGCGAGCATGAATTGCCCGACGCTTTGGCCGCAGTCATACGCCTTTTGTCGAACGGTTTCTTCCTCGTCTTCAAAACACCTAATAGGTGGCAGGCGGCCGGTTCGGCGCCGCTGTTCACTCGTACTCATAATAGGTCCTTCTCTGTTCAAGGGGTCTCGGGGCGCAGCCCTGAGCAGGGAGGTAGGCATCGCAAGGGAGTGAAACGACTGCAGCGAGGCCGGTTGTACGTACGCCATTTATGGCGGGAGTACAAACCCTACCCTGTCCAAAATTCTAGACCTCATTTCGTATGCAGGCTATCGTACGGACCTTGACTGCGCAAGAGATGCCCATACAATCGAGTCAAATGCACATTCTGAGGAAAGGCGAATGGCGATCAGCGTTTCGCAGATAGAGATACTTCGGGGGAAGCTTGAGGAGATGCCTCAGGTAGAAGATCCAGATCGAAAGGTTTCAAAGCTGGAAGCAGTAAGGATGATGGCCTTGTCTATCCGAGACTTGCAGTCTCGGGGGTACAGCATCGAGAAAATCGCAGAAATCCTTACAGACAGCGGGCTGGACATCGCTCCAACTACCCTAAAAAGCTATCTCACGAAGGTGAAGGGTTCGCCGGTGAAGTCAAATCCGCGCACCAACAGTAAACCCCGTGGAACGTCGAATGGCGCTAGACGTGGAGGGGTAAAAAAAGCACCAGAAAAGCCCGTTCCGGAAGTCAGTCCGAAACCCGTGAGTAACACAAAAAATTCACCCGGAGTAACACCGGTTACACCGGGTAGTTTCAAACCTAAGGATGATACTGATGAAATCTAAAGAAGCTAAAAAAGGTGACATTTACGTCGTCGGTGGCGGTAAGGGCGGAGTGGGAAAAAGCTTCACCACGATTGCCCTTGTTGATTCCCTGGAACAAGCTGGGGTGAAGGTCCTTGTCATCGAGTCGGACACGTCAAATCCTGACGTTTGGAAAATGTATAAAGACCAGATTGAAACAAGGCTGATTGACCTCGATGATGCCAATGGATGGATTGATCTAGTCAACGCTTGCGATGAATTCAAAGACCACGTTGTAGTGATCAATACAGCGGCGCGTAACAATAAAGGGGTGGTGGCGTACGGGGAGACGCTTAATAGCACCCTGGCGGAATTGGGTCGAGAGCTTACAACGCTGTGGGTAATCAACCGTCAGAGAGACAGTCTTGAGCTACTGAAGGAGTACCGTGATGCGCTTCCTGGGACCAAGGTGCATGTAATCAGAAACGGATATTTCGGCGACGAACAAAAATTCGAGCTCTACAACTTTTCAAAAACGCGTGAAACCATTGAAAGTGAAGGGGGAAAATCCCTATTACTTCCTGATCTTGCAGATAGGGTCAGTGATGATTTGTACAGTAAACGTTTGTCGATTTCACGAGCGATGACCGAACTCCCAATTGGTAATCGTGCAGAACTATCCCGGTGGCGGCGTGATGCAGCGCGTATGATTGGCGAGGTGATTGATGGATGACATTGAAAGCAGTTTTAAGGCATTACTCGGGCGTCAACCATCAGAAAAGGAGGTTGAAAGGTTATACCGTGTTAAAAACGCGCTAAACATACGTGACAATGATGCGATGTGGATGATTCTGATGGCTCTAGAATCATATGACACGCTATACAGCAAATACCCTGCGCTCATCGCGGGCCAGGTCGATGTGGTTATCGAAAAACAGCGAGAACTTATTGCAGAAATCGTTGACGCTGAAAGCAAGAAAGCTTTGAGTACACTTTCCGCAGCGGTGGCTCAAACCAGTCATCTTGTTGCTACTAAAGTTGCCAATACAGCACGTTGGCAAGCATGGGGTTGGGTTTGTGTTGGGCTGATTGCATTTGGTGCTCTGTGCTTAACTGCGGGGTTCGTCTTAGGCAGTGGCAACATGCCTTTTTGGGCTTTAACGCATCAGTCAAACAATCCGCTCGAAATCGTCGTATCAATTCTGCTGCAAGCCCCGGTCGGTTGGATGATTCCATTAATAAGCTCTGCAGTTGTTTTCGTAACGCTTGCAAGCAACCGTCAACACGCTATTGGAAGACCTATAATCATCAGCCTATTACTGTTGGTTTCTCTGTCCATCTACTGCATACACACGATAATTTAATACAAATCCGGGGGCTTTTTTATTTGGCCCCCTTATTCCGTATAATAGCCACAATACAAAATTATTTGATATAATGGCTTACCATATCCACGGAGGTGATTATGAACAGTTATGAAAATATCAAAGCAATACGTGCTGTGGGTGTAACTCTTAAAGGATACAGCGAATCTGAAACGCAACGTGGCCTTGCATGGTCGTGTAAGGTTTATTTTCAAAACAAGAAGGTTGGGCTGGTTAGCAATTCCGGTACTGGCGGAATTACTGACTGTCACGTCCCATCCGAAAAGATACTCTCTATCGTAAACGGCTTAAAGTTAAACGGTTACAAGCTCACGTTGGATTTGGCAGGACATGAAGGCATTGAGCCAACCGAGCCTGGCGAATGGTTTGTGGTTGCAATCACTCAAATGGTTGACGAAGTTGCACGCCTTAGACAGCTTAAGCGCTTGGTGAAAACGCACCTGATAATAAGACAACACTCGTCTGAAAATGAATTTTCGTTTTATAAAGTGGTTCCAAGTGACGCTTCAAAAGCTCGACTGGTGAGACAGCTTGGAAGCGACCTCATAGCCTTCATGAACGATGAAATACAGCGTTTGTGACGCTGTATGTGATCCAGCCGCGAACCCGCTAATGGCGGGTTCCTCCAAGCCTTTCTAATCTATTCGTGGCGGACCTATGGAAATTGGTAAGCAGCTCCCTGATGCCTTTTTGGCCGAAGTGGCCGATATCGAAGCTTGGGCTTTCGGGCACGCCCCTCGGGACGTGCGTGAGAAACATGACGCCTCGGTTGGTGAACTCAGAGGTACGATCGCTGTGGTTGTAATGACCAGGATTGCTCTGGGGGATCCCGGGTTTGAGGAAGCTTTTCCAGAATATGCGCACGCGAATCCCAACAACAAATGACTGGACGGCGCCTACAAAATCTGATGAACCCCTCTTCCTCATTAATGGTGATAAAATAGGTTATCACCACTTTTAGAGGCAGAAGGGCGCATGGCACTTTTTGACCCCATCCGCGACTATTTCCATAGACGCCAAGCCAAAATT
>NZ_JBUZRD010000015.1:0-65815 GCF_055407145.1 Pseudomonas sp. c313
ACTTCCAGCCCAGCCACGGTGAGCATTACCGTCAGCAGGCCCACCATTACCCTGAGCCCAAGCGGCCTGAGCAATGGCATCATCGGCATTGCCTATAGCGCCACCCTCAGCACTTCCGGCGGCACGGCGCCCTACACCTACACCATCACCGCCGGCAGCCTGCCGCCTGGAATAAGCCTGAACACCTCCACCGGAGTAATCAGTGGCACGCCTTCCGCCAGCGGCACCGCCAACCTGACCATCACCGCCACCGACGCCTACAGCGCTACAGGTTCACGGGCCTATACCCTGGTGATCGGTGCCCAGGTGCCTGTCGCCGGTGCCGTCAGTGCAACACTCGCGGCAAACAGCAGCGCCAACCCGATCACGCTGAACATCAGCGGCGCCGCCGCCACCAGTGTCGCCGTTGCCAGCGCGGCTAGCCATGGCAACGCCACCGCCAGCGGCACCAGCATCACCTACACACCGAACGCAGGCTTCTCCGGCTCTGACAGCTTCACCTACACCGCCACCAACGCCAGCGGTACTTCCAGCCCAGCCACGGTGAGCATTACCGTCAGCAGGCCCACCATTACCCTGAGCCCAAGCGGCCTGAGCAATGGCATCATCGGCATTGCCTATAGCGCCACCCTCAGCACTTCCGGCGGCACGGCGCCCTACACTTACGCCATCACCGCCGGCAGCCTCCTTCCCGGAATGACCCTGAGCCCCATCGGAATCCTCAGTGGCACGCCTTCCGCCAGCGGCACCACCAACCTGACCATCACCGCCACGGATGCCAACGGCGCTACAGCCTCACAGGCCTATACCTTGTTAGTCACCGATGAAACCCCGATAGCCCCGTCGCAAACCATCAATAGTGCAGGCCCTGGCCAGCCGGTTGAGATCGACTTGACCAGTAATGCCACTGGCGGTCCGTTTACCGCCGCCAACCTGCTCACCACGGTACCGGCTAGCGTAGGTAGCGCGTCCATTCATGAAGCCAGCACTGACAGGTCAAACCTGCGCGCAGCAACCGTGCGTGCAGTAGGTAAGAGCTACATCCTGCGTTTTGTTCCCAATCCCGACGCCAATGGCGCTGTCAGCTTGAGTTACACCTTAAGCAACACCAGCAAAACGTCTAGCCCCGGCGTGATCAGCATTACCCTCAGTTCGCGTAGTGACCCGTCCAAGGATGCCGAGGTACAGGGCTTGCTCAATGCTCAGGCCAACAGCAGCCGACGCTTCGCCAATGGCCAGATCAGCAACTTCCAGCAACGTCTGGAGGCACTTCACGCCGGCAATGTCAGCCCGTTCAGCAATGGCCTCACCTTGTCTTCAGCCAGCCTGCAACGCCAACGCCAACGCCAACGCCTTAATGATGACCCGACAGGCATCGAACAGTGGCTACAGATCAAAAGCGCTAAAGTACAAGCTGAGCCGTCGCTGCGGGCACGCCCCGCAAGCTCGGTAGGCGAGCAAATGCCAGTCCTGGGTAATAATCAACCTGCTAATGAGCAGACGTCTCCCTTGGCGTTCTGGACCAGCGGCACCATTAGCATCGGTGACGATGCCAAGCGCTCATCCGACAACGAGCAGAGGTTCGTCACCTCTGGCCTGTCCGTCGGCGCCGACTATCGATGGGCACCCAACCTGACGCTTGGCGTGGGCCTTGGTTATGGCCACGACAAAACCGATATCGGCGACAACGGTAGTCGGAGCCAGGCCGACAGTTACAGCGTGGCGTTGTATGGCAGCTACCGGCCAATCGAGAGCATCTTCCTGGATGCGGTGTTGGGCTACCAGCGCCTGACATTCGATACCCGCCGTTATGTCACCGACAACGCCGGCATGGTGAATGGCAACCGTGACGGTAATCAGACCTTCGCCTCACTGGCGGCCGGTTATGAGTATCGCGAAGACCAATGGCTGCTATCACCATACGCACGCCTTGACCTGGCCCATGGCAAGCTCGATCACTACCGCGAGATCGGCGATGCGATTTTCGCGCTGAGATACGAAGAACAAACCGTGAAAACCACCAGTACCAGTCTGGGCCTGCGCAGCGAGTATGCGAAAATCACGGCTTTCGGTGAGCTCACGCCGAGTCTGCGACTCGAGTACCAACACGACTTTCAGGGTGCTGGCGATGCTTCGATGCGCTATGCCGACAACAGCGGCATCGGCACGCTATACCACATCAACCTTGACCCTTTGAGCCAGGATCGCGGCGTGCTCGGCCTAGGCCTTGGCCTGCTCATGGAGTCCAACTGGAACCTGCGTATGGAGTACCAATTCACCATTGGCTCGGGCGCGCAGCAGACGCAATCGATGCTGTTCAACCTGGGGAAACCGTTCTAAATACTGGAGTAGCGGTGCGCCATGTGCGGCAGTAGGCCGCGCATGAGCAGCGTTTAGGACCTTTTTCGACAGTGAAAAAAGGTTCCGTCTGATCAGTCAGTGCGGGGCCTTCTTTTTCAGTGTCGGTAGCACCTCCGAATGTCCACTTTTGGATTTCCGACATTTGCGTTAGGCGTCACCACCCAGAAGATAGATTATAACCCTCCGGTCAAGTCATCTATCGAAGCTGGGAAAACAAGCTATGCAAATCTAGGCTCGCCCGAGCATTGTCTTTAGAAGTTGACCAGTGAGAGCCGCATTCACGTCTTGAATGTGGCGCACCAACACGCGTGCCAAACTATGTTGTCAGCACCCAGCTGCTATGCCGAGAGACGGACAGTCAACCTCTCCATTCGCGAGTGTCCCCTATGGGTCCAGGCTGTGTGAAAACGCGCTAAATACGTCGAAAACTGAGAGTCGCGAGAGTTGCCTGTGGAATCAGCGACTAAAGGGCGAGCAAGCGGCTGGACTACGCCCTGATCGCCTCAAGCAGTCCTGCGATGCCGAAGATGCTCATCATTCGTTTGAGGTTGTACGCGAGCACATGAAGGCTCATCTCGGTACTTACTCTCGGCAGGGTCTTGGTCAGGAAGTGGCTGCTTCCCATCCAGTATTTGAGCGTTCCAAAAGGATGCTCAACAGTCTGGCGACGAACCTTCATCTTCCCCGGGTCATGCTCCAGCCGAATCTGCATCGCGTCGATTACCGCCTCATGTTCCCACCGCTTCACGCGGCGCTCCTTACCCTTCGTACACTGCTTTTGCATTGCGCAGGACTGGCAGCCCGAGAAGTAGTAGGGGTTTGGGGAGCAATGGAACCGAAAACCAACGTAAGCACGAATTAGAGTTCGCTTTACTCGTATGTGACTGTTGATTGGAGAACTCTGATTGTCGAAACGAGTTTATCGAACCGCTTTTCGGATGTTTACGGTCCTTCCTGATGTTCGTTAAAGCGGTTTCATAAAACGGTGGTTTTATCGTACTCCCCAGACAGAGCGCTGGTTTGCGGGCAGGTACTGGGCTTAAGTGCGTTTACTGTTCCATTGCTCCCCGAACCCCTTGACCGCGCTTCGTTCTGACAGCATGGCGCGCTTCCACATTTACCGCAGGCAGCAAAAAGGGGGCAAAGCCCCCTTTTCAAACAATCTACCTATGTTCAGTCTCGGCCCATTCCGCCGAACCCCTTTGGCTGGTGCGAAGGCACCTTTTGTTCATGCTGCAGCTGACGGTCTTTGACGATGCCTACACCGGCGAAAGGGTAACGAATGGAAAGGTCTTTCCCACTTTGGACAAGCCCGGACTTAGCGCTGCTCAGCGCAGAGCGATCATGCGCAATGTGCGTCACTCGATCACCGTTCACAATCTGCTGGATGACTTGGTTCTCTTTGAACCCGACAACCTTACCTTCGTAGGTTTCGCCAGTTACAGCGTGCTCGAACGCCGGCATATCCGCTTGTTTTGAACGGGCTTGCTCATGTTCGACTGGCTTACCTGCTGCAGCGCCTGCCAGCTCCTTCTTGCTCAATTCGAGGGCGTCTTTGAACGACGCCTTGAACTCAGCAGCGCCAGGTGCATTATCAAACGGCAAATCCTTGTATGCCTTACCTTCATGCACACCGGTGCCAGCGTACATTTTCGGACGATCACCGGGCTCTTGTACCAGGATCATCGGTTTATTGGTCAAGTCTGCCTTGAACCACGCTTCTCCCGCAGCCTTTGCGTCAGTGAATACCTGACGCTCTTTGCCTTCCTGATTGATGGTGTAGGTGGTTTTAGTAACGTCTTCTTTGGCCATGTCCTAATCCTCTTATCTGTCCTAGATCTGCAGCAATTGAAAGCGGATTAAACCCGCCCTATTCCAGCGGCGCCTTTCGGCAGGCGTTCCGGTGATCTTTGTCCATCCAGCTCCAGGGCTGGCTTCGCTATGCCGACGCTTTCAGACACATAACGAACGCTCACTGACCTGTCATTGGTGAACACGTTGGATTGCGCGCTGTTGAGCGACGTGCGCTTGTGTTCAATCAAAACATCGTAACCATTGACCCGTGATGCTTGATAAAACGACTGGGAATCGCGATGAACGATTGGACCTTCGTAGGCCCTGCCAATGTCCGGCTGGATAGCTGGACCGTACTTTTGAAACAGCTCGAAGGATGGCTCACTACTGCGCTTATGATCGGTCGCCCAGTCTTCGGCATTCCGTGGCGAAGCGTTCACATGCTCTGCTACGTTCTCACCAGGTCGCTTGGCTCCAGTCAGCTGATAAGCACCACGTTCACCCTGTTGCGTTCGATCCTTGTCCATTGGGTTTTCGTCTTTGTCCATTGGTAGACCCTCGCTCAATATTGCGGCTTGAAAGCTTTGCCCTGATCCCACCGGCTTTGCCAGTGGTTCAGGTATTGCTCGGCGAGATCGGCATCATTCCAAACCACCAATGCGTTCTCGCTGTTGCTCTTGGCGGCGGCAGCGGTGTAGTTGAAGCTTCCGGTTTCTACCGCTTTGCCATCCACTACGATGAACTTGTCATGATGAATCGCGTAAGTGCTGATAGTGCGCGTCGGTATGCCAGCACGTACCAGGAGTGACAGAGCGTGTTTCCCAGCCCGTGAGCCGTTGCCCTGCAGGTTGCCTTGGTAATCAGCAACCACCGCCACATCGACCCCGCGCTGTTTCGCAGTGATCAATGCTTTCGCAACATCAGGACTGGTGAACATGTAGGCCGAGAGCCTGATCGAGCTGGAGGCTGAATTTATGGTTCGCAGTACCAAATCGCGGGCAGATCCTTCCGGAGAAAACCCCACCTCGATACGGCGGGCACCATCAACATCGACAGCCACCGCTGACGACTTGGCGTCCGTGGGCTGGTTCGCCCATGCAATCGGCGACACCAAGCCAAATAGCGCGGAGAAGGCAAAAATACGGAAAGCGTGCAACTTAGAATCCATTGCGTGAGCCTCCCCACTGATCGTTTGCTTTTTTGGCCCCAGCCTGATCACCAACGCATTGCGCCACGAAATTCCCTCGAGCAGCGGCAGTGCGTGAAGGGCTGAAGTGCCCGTGCTTGAATCTCACGATGCTGAAATAGCGCTTGAGATATTTGTTGCAATCACCATCGCGGGACATGCCAAGCAGACAAAGGGTTGCGCCACATGCGTCCTCATTACTGTTGTCCCCATCCGAGAAGTCTGTAGGGGGCTGCGCGCCTGCTTGGGCAGCACCTGCGAATGCCAAGGTCGCCATAAAAGCTAAAAAGTGTTTGCGCATTGGGATCTCCTTTTCTCGCATGCGAGAAATCAGTTGATTATCTGTACGAATGAAGGGGCAGATTGTTGTTGCTGTACGGGCATTGCCGCTGGCTCTGCATTGGCAGTCCGCGCGTCGAAGGCTGTGAACTGCCGTTTTTCCTCGGGCGCATCGCCGGTATCCAACTGGACCTGAATCTGCGGCTTTTGCTGTGCTTGAGGCTGGGCCTGTGCTACCGCCTGACCATTTGCATCCGTGAAGGTCAACCACGGGCCTGCAGGTTGCTCAGCGGCTCCCTGAGCGCGCTTACGAGCTTTCGATGGGGATTTGGTGCTAGCGACTACAGGAATGGCTTGCGCGGCTTCCTGAATGTCGAACGCGGGCACAATCGGATCTTCTGCCGTTGGATTACTTGCACGGTCGACAACCTTTTCGACGTAGGACATTTCCCCAGGATGGTCTGGTTTGAAACCGCGCAGTTCGTTGCCGCTGTAATACATCGACGTTGCTTTCAACAACGCTTCTTGCTTCGTGCTGCTGGTCTTGAGGGCCTGACTGTAATACTCGATCAGCAAATTGCTGATCGCCTGCAGGTTGCGGCATGGCTCGAAAACATCTTGATAGCTCAGGCCCCGGGCTCGCATGTTCGTAACCAACAATTGCCCCAAGCCCATCGCGTAACGATGACCATCCCGCTCCAGTTGCTCAGCCGTCGCAACGGCTTCGCTCAGGGACTGGGGTTGACGCTCTAGACGAGTACCAACTACGCCAATGGCATAGGGGTTGAACGAAGATTCATTGCCTATCAGCGCTTTGAGAGTTGACGCATGAACGTTCGGCGCGCACTTAGCTGCCAGTTCGGAAAAGCGCTTGGGCTGTGATTCTTCGGCGGCAACGTGGCCGACAAGGCAGGCCGATGCGAGGATGGCCAGCGCGAATTTAGGCAGCTTTTGCATATTGCACCTCCGTGATGTAACGACGGCCATCAAAGCCATATTCCCACTGGATCACTACGTCGATCAGCTGACGGGCGAATTCCACAAGTTGGTTTTTGCTCATGTCGGAACCGCCACGCGATGCCATCGACGCAAGCCGGTCAAACATCAGGTCGGGGCTATCCGCGTGGATAGTGCTGAATGAACCGCTATGACCGGTGTTCAGCAATTCAAGATAGGGGTAAGCCTCAGCACCGCGAAGCTCGCCCATGATTGCGCGGTCAGGCGTAAGACGGAGAATCGATTCAAGGTGATCAAACGGCGTGACTCGCGCTTTGCCTTGGCCACCTCGGGAATAGATCAAATGAACCACGTTCTCGCTTTTGAGACGGATCTCGCGGGTATCTTCGATTGTGACGATCCGCTCATTAGGGTCTACATGCTGCAACAGCATGTTGAGGAAGGTGCTTTTGCCCGCGTTTGTCCCTGCCGAAATCATGATGTTTTTGTGGGCCTTGACGCACCCAATGAAAAATTCCGACCAGCGCTTGGCGCGGTACAACTCGACCAGGTGATCATCGCTGTACTGATCTGGCGTGCGTGCCTCGTTGATCTGGTCAAACGCTCCCGAAGCGATGTATTGGTCCATCGTCAGCTGAACGCGGCCAGGTTTACGAATACAGACGATGCCGCCGATATGTTGCTCAACGGCAGGCGCAAGCACGCACTGGACTCGATAGTCGCCACGTTCCGAGTCCGCTACGTGGTCGCTCATGTCCATAGGGATGCGACCGGAAAGGATCGGCGTATAAGCGTTGACCTCTTGCTCTGTATGCGCCGCAATCAACTCGGCTAGCGACTTGATCAGCGGAAGGGTGACGCCATCCACAGCGACGGGGCGCATGAAGCGGCTACCGCGATACGCCGCCCATACGTTGCCTGGACCGTTGATAGCGATCTCGGATACCGCTGGGTCATCGAGCAGGAAATCAAAACTGCGCAGCTTTTGGCGGAACGAAGCAATCTCAGACATGGAAAAACCTCAGTTAATGAATTTCACGCCGCCGTTGTCAGCCTCTTTGGCTTCCTCGGCGAACTGTTCGGTGAAGTCCAAATCACGCTGCAGGTAGATCACCACGCGTGAGCCATGAGGAACGGTGACTGTCGGTTGAATGTTTGCGTACCGGCTAAGAATGGTTTGCGAAGACTCAGCGGCAGCCTCTTGCACTTGAGTGCGGTACTGAGACGCGGAGTTGTCTTGATCGCCCGAGGAAACGCCGGAGTTGGAAGCACCCGCGCCGATGATCGAAACGGCAGCAGCAACACCGAAGATCTGCGCCCAGTGGTTATCAACGACACCACCTTGGCCAGCGGAACCCAGCTGATCAGATCCAGCGCTATCCAATGGAATTTCCATTGCACGGCGACCCGCCAACTTGGGCATACGCAACCAGTTCCAAACGGTGAATAGGCGCTCTTGACCAGGTGTCAGACTGGCGTTGTAGCTCCCGCACACCGAAGACCCCCAAGGGATCATTACGCGGCGACCCTCCGCTGCATAAACGTCCTGAGCAGTGGTTACGCAAATCTGACCGGGCAATTGACTCTGCGCACGTGGCTGCAAAGTCGCCTCGATTGCAGCACCCTGCAGAACCTTGAACTGCAAGTTCTCCAGAGCCCGAGCTTTCGCCACCGGCACGCCGGTGGAGTAAGTCGACGATGCGAAATTCTCGTTGGCATTGCGGGAGACGTGCCCGGAATTACCCGAGTTACCGCCCAGCAACGACCCACCGGCTGACTGTTGAGCTGGATCTTGATCGTCACGACCTTGCGCAAAACCATCGTCCTTTGCAGTTGCAAAGATCGCAGAGCGCTGGCGCGCAGCGAGCATCTGTTTGCGTTTAATTTCTTCCTGTAATTCCAACGCTTGTCGCTGACGTTCAGCTTCGCTCAAACCCTCCTGTTGAGTCTGACGCTCAGCTGTTGAACGCGGTGTGTCAGCAGGTGCGCCAGGCTCGCCATCGTTGCTCACTGGCTTGACCTTCGCCGCTTCGCGCTTAGGTGTTGGGTCTTGGACCTTACGGCGCTCAGCCGCGACTATCTCATCGTTTTTTGCAGGGGCAGCAGGCTCGCCACTGTCATGCTTGAGCCAGTACACAAAGCCACACGCCACAACCGCTGCGCCAATCATGAGAACGCCGCTGCGCTTTCCACCAGAACCAGCCTTTAGCATCGAGTTCGATTGCGACTCGTTCCATTCGGCCATTTCTTCTTCGCGGGTTTTATCCGCTTGCTGATCAATTGGCTTGATAGGTTCCTTCGCCATGGTTATGCCCCTCCCCCATCACGCGCACCCCGAGTAACTGTGCGCTTGTACGGATTCGCCAGGTTTTCAACACAGATATAGGAATTGCCGCTGCGCACTACGAACATGCTGGCCAGACGCTGAACAACCCAGTACTCGCCCTCGCGGCGTGCATTGACCATCGCCTCGGTGCCGTCAGGCAGTACGCGGTAAAACTGCGGCAGATCCGCACCTTTTTTCATCAGAAACTTGGTGAACTGACCGTCATCCATGACGCCCTGCAGGCCGATGGCTTCTTTGTCACCCGAATAGCCGTAGTTGATGTTCGGGGAGGACGGAGTACCGGTGCTGGTAATTGGCCCAGTAGCGGCAGGCGCTGGGGCTTCCGATGCATTGTTATACGATGTGACACGGCTGGTTGGATAAACGAATCGGATCAGGTACGACTGACTTGTTTTCGCCGTCGTACTGTTGAGCTGAAAGTAATACGTCCGTTTGGATGTAATCACCGTCATGTTTGTGTCCGCATTGTCTTCCACGGGCTTCAAGAAAACCCGGTTACGGAATGGCATGCTTTGCCAGGAGATCGTATCACCAAGTGCAACAACCTTGACCAATTCATCCGCTTCGAACTCAATAGATGTTTGGTACCCGTATGTTCCGACCAGCTCGTAAACTTGGTTTGGATCATAGGGAACCTGTTTGACACGGTTGTCGGAGGACAGAGCCCTCGGCAACTTTGCAGCTTGTGCGTTAAATGCACACAGAGCCAAACTCAGGGCAATAGCTGTCGGTAGAACGAACTGTTTTTTCATGATTAGTTTCCTTGGGGGGAATGAATTACTGGCGGCTCAGTTCTTCACTCTTACGGTATAAAGTTGCCAAAGTGCCAAACGGGTTTTCCCAACGATCACCCAAAGCTCTAGGAATCATCGTATGTGCAACCTTTATCGTTGCCAGATAGGAAGTAACCTTTGGCTCTTTATCACCCCATTTGTGATTGGTTGAAATAAACATCACCTGATACTCATCGCCAATCTTGTTCATGCGCTTGGGTTGGGCTTCGATCCAGTCGTTTTCCCCGAGCGATGCGTATGGATTGCGCGCATTATCAGGGCTGATTTCCTTCTCATATTCGACCGCGACATTGCGAGTCATGTATGTGTGGCAGGTATCGGACAGCTGTTGCTTGCGCCGAGGGTCAAAGGTGTTACAAGCACGTATGAAGTCAAACAGAACGCCTTCGATGATAGCCTGCTCTTTGTCGACGTTTTCCGCCGTAACGGTGCGCTGTTTAAGCACTTCACCATCGGCGCCGATCACCGTCACCACATTGACGAACGTCTTGGTTTCAGCCAGGAACGCAATGGCTATGGCCAACCCAACCACGGTTAGTGCAAACGCACCATTCAGAAAATAACCACGGTTACGTTCTTGTTTTACCTTCTTGTGTTCGAGTTGACGCTTACGGCGCGCAATCTCATCTTTCTTTAATGTATTGTCCATTGCTTATTTCCCCAATCCTACGGTTCGCAATGCCATCATTGCCAGCGAAGAACCACCGACTGTTGCGCTGGTAGCAATCGCAGCAGCCCACCCGCGCACTTGCAATAAGCAGATGATCAACACGCCTTCAACGATGATAAGAGTTCCCCATTGTTGAGCGGTTATCAACGCAGCATCCGAAATGGTGGCTGTATTGGCAACTTCGTCAATTGCTTGGCCGAAAATCGCATATCCAAAACGAACAATTGCGATGGACAATATGTAAATCAGCGAGAAGTTAAGCATTTTGCTGAACCAGCTCATTGTCCATTGACGCGTCTGCTCGAAAAATATGAATCCGATCAGTATTGGCAAAATGCACATAATGATCGCTGCACCAAACTTGGCAATCAGCATATTCAGGATTGCAGCGATAAAAAGAATGCAGTTAACCGCAAACAAACCGGAACCCATGATAATCATGCCGAACTGACGCCAGCTTACGTTCATCAACGTGCTTGCAACCTGACCGACATTCACATAAAGCGCATCAAGCATAGAAGTGCTATCAACACCTCGACTCATGATTTGTGCTGCAATCGTTTCAGTCCAAGTCCCCCAAATCTGATAGAGCGCCGATCCCCCCGTCGACCAATTGAGCGTCAGGAAGACCATAAACGTAAGCATTGCCCGTTTAACAATGTCCCACGGCGCAACAGAGATTTTGCCGTTATAGGTCTGAATACCCAGCACTGCCCAATAAGCGACGGCTATTGTCCATACTAGGGGCTCTACCAAGTTAGCGAGATTTGGGAAGACCTCGGCGACAAAGCTAGTCGTCACATCATCGGTCGCCCCAATCAGGCCCTTGAGGGTTAGGTCCGCCATGGATTCGATGCCCCGTACACAGACTTGAAGTGCGTGATGACCTCGGAAGAACGGAAGTCATCAGCACCAAGTGTCACACCCGTTTCGGCTTTGATCTCTTTCGACGTTTTGTCGATGCAACCAGCGACCAGGCCCCCTTTGTACGATGGGTTCTTCATGTAGATCTCGGCGAAGCAGGTCCCCGGAAACCACCTGGCCACATCAGCTTTAGAGGCTTTCAACAACGGGTTGCCCAAGGACGTTTCGATCCGTACTGGAGCATCGCCATTGGAAACCGCAGGAGCCTCGCTTCCGAACTGATAGGTGGTGGTGTTGACGTAGATGATGGTCCCCACGACAAACCCGGCGATGACCACGCATACGGTATTGGTGACGGTGAAGAACTTAGGCATTGCGGGCCTCCTTGGCCTGAATAACGAAAGGCTTGAACTCACAGGCGCATGGCGACTTGTCGATCTTGCCGGTGTTGGTTACACAGCCCGACGCGGCAGACACGATGACGAGCAGCAGCATGAATTTGCCAAACCGGTAGAACAGCCACAGAGGCCCCCAAGCCGGTACGGTGATGATCTTGAGAATCAGCCAAAGAGTTTTCATGTGATCTCCTTTTCTCGCACGCGAGAATTAGTCTTTTTTCCAACGGAAGAACTGTTCGTTCTGCGACGTTGCTTGGTTTTCCTGATTCGCCAGATTCGCCTGCAGGTTCATGTTCAACGCCTGCAATTTGGACTGGGCCGAAGTCAGCATCCCGTTTTCAGTGGCAATACGGTTTTGCAGATCGGCGGCGTCCTTCGCGTTGGTGGTGTTATCCACTTGCATTGACATCGTGGTCAGGTTGTTCAAGTGAACCTGTACCTCGCTGTACAGCGCTTCACCGGCGGACATGGCGGCAACGACAGAGTTAGAGCTGAGTTGATAGCCGCGTGCGCGATTGCTATCCGGATTAGCGAACAGCTCTTGCGGCAAGGTGTTGACCAGTTCCTCGTAATGCGACTGCTTACTGCCGTAGGCACCAGAGTTCTGACGAGATACCACCTCTTGCCAGGAACCAGGCACCACGGACGCGGAATTGATCGAATCATTCAGACCGATAGAACCACGGCCATAGGAACCGCGCATGTTGTTCATAATGTTGGTCTGAGTTTCGTACTGCTGCTTGAGTACCTTGAATTGCTCTTGGAGCTGGAGCAGCTCTTGAGCCATCGCGGCAGCGTTTGCGTAGTCGAATGTAGGGACACCCGCGTTCGCTGCACCACCGAGCGTAAGAGTTATCGCTGTAGCAAGACCTAGTTTCTTCATACGAGCCATCATTTGATCGCCTTTAAGTTATGGGTGTTGTTGGCCTTGGCCTCTGCCATGAAAACTGGCACCCAGACCTCGGGGTCATTGGTGCCCAGGCGCTCAATGATTGAGTACATCAAGGCCACACCAACATCGTTTGAAGACAGGACCGGGATGAAATCGGACAGGTCTTCTTCAGGGTTATCGGAAGTCAGGTCGAAGCACGCACGAATCGATTCCTGACCGCGACGAATCAAGAACTTGCGGTCCTTTGGATTCAGCTCGCGCAACCACTTCTTTTCTTCCTCCGTCAGGTTCGTGTGGTCTTCGTCTTTCACCGAGTCGCTGGCCAGGTAGATCTTGGTCACGGTCTGCTTGTCGATGGAGTCGGTTTCACTGTGGAAGTATTTCGCGTCAGGGGTGATGAAGATCAAAATCCCGTTTTTACGGCGGATCTGCATGATGAAATTATCAATCCGATTGCGCCAAAAATCGTTTTTGACCAGGTTCTGGCCTTCATCCAAAACCAGAATGAATGGCCTGCCATCCATAGCCTGCTCAATGCAGTGCAGTGGGTAGCTCATCACGACAGGCAGTTCCGGGCGCGCATCGCCACCTTTCATCAGCTCCGACATTTCAAAGCAGTAGTGCCGGGATTTACTGAGATCGAAAGTATCGGTTTCGTTATCAAAAACCCCGGCGTTTGCGCCTTCGATTCCTTTGGCACCGTGCCAAATAGCCATAATGTCGGCTAAAGCTCCGTGCCCGTAAGTCCATACGACATTGCGCAACCGGCGATTTTCGTATGGCAGCTCGTAGTTCTCGTTTACCGCATCCTTGAACCGCTTAATGTCGTCGGCCTCAGTGGGGGTGCTTGCGTAGCACTCCCGCATCTGGATCTGTAGATCGATGAGGTAGGCACGGTTCTCAGCCGTATCAGGCAACTTGAAAGGGTTCCAACCCATGCTGTTGTGTGGTGAAAGGATCGAATGAACGCCACCCATAGCCATCATGAAAACGGTGGCCCCGTACCGCATGTCAAACCAGTACACCACCGGCAAGGCTTTGTCCGCTTCACTGACCGTTTCAGCGATCAATGCGGTTTTACCCGACCCGGTGCCTGCGGCCACACCAGTGTGGCCAGCGACCATCCCTTCCAATTCACGGTGGTAGTTGAAGTTATATTGAGTGCCGCTTTCCGTTTCGAAAGCAGTGATTGCAGGGCCCCATAGGTTGCCGTCACGACGTCCGCGAGCAAAGTTGTGCAACGACGCGAAGCCCGCAAAGTTGGTTGACTTGATCTTTCCCCGGCGACCGATAAGAGCTTCTTGTTGACCAGGTAGCTGCGACCAGTAGAACGTCTCAAGGGCCAACCACTCACGAACCGACTTGACGTTCAGGTCGACAAAACAACCCTCGATCAAACCCACCGCATCATCCAGTCGCTTCACATTGGCTTTGCGACTCTCGGCGTTGGTGTTGGCGTCTGAGGGAACGTGAATGAAAATGGTCAGGTGATGTTTGCCATTGACTGTATCGCCACGGCGCAAAGCACGGATACCCTCTGCCAGTTCCTTTGCATCGTCCTCCGAGATTTTGTGTGGATCCGCAACCTTGAGACGCCGAGTTTCATCCATCATTGCGGATTCAGCTTCAATGCGGTTTTCAAAGAAAAACGACTGAGTGATGATGAATTCAACAGGCTGTTGGAGAAATTTATTCATCATGCGCGACGGTGTACGACGCGGCCATTCGGCCATGCTCAACATGGAACCGATGCGAGCTGACGTACTGCCTCGAATCTCGCACATGTTCGCCAGGATGCGGAAATTCAACCGGGCATAGGGCAACGCCTCCTTGATTTTCAGCTCAGTGACGGGGATTTTCCGATACTCAAGGTTGATCAAGTAGTTGAAGAAGCTACTCAGCTCGCAGTATTCCTCGCCCAGGTAATCATAAACAGCTTCCGCGTCGTACTCATCGTGATCCCCAAGCTGGACCTTGAAGTCCTCCCATTTCCATTGGAAGCGGGACACTGCTTGATATGCAGCTTCGCGATCAACTACACCATTGGTTGCGGTCGGATGACGCTGAATGCGAAGACGAGTAGCGCCGTAATCGGACAAGCCTCGCAGTACAAGGTTTGCTGCCTTGTAGAGCGAGTCGGCCATCGCTTCATGTGTCTCGCCAGCTTCATCCGCAGCGGAGTTACCAGTAACCAGCGCCAATGCACGATCCATGAGTCCAGGCACGCCGGAGCGAAAGCGATTGCGGACCAACGAGATATAGATCTCGTTGACGTAGAAACCTCTGTTCTCATAGCGCTTGCGCAACCGGGCATTGAAATACTTGGAGAACCAAGTACCGCCCTGCCCTTCGGGAAAGTCCGTTACCTTGCGACGAATGACATGAACGTAAATGGCAAAATCGCTGCTCGCCACCGTGCGCAGCACAGTATTACGGCGTTCTTCAAACAGCTTGATTTGCGTGCTGGTGAGCGAGTCAAACATCAGGCCATCGATCTTGATGACCTGCACCAGTGAATCCTCGCCGGTGATGACAGTTTGATCGTCATAATGCACGTCATACGGCACCATCTCGCTGACCACCAACTCATCGAGATCCTGATCGGACCCTTCTGGATGTTGGACACCAAGCGAAAGATCCATATTTCGCACTAGCTTATTAAAAGCTTTATCAACGAGGCGCATAACTTCTATATCCCCACAGTTTACGTAGTCGTGATGCTCTCAACTTGAATGCTGCTCTAAGCACACCGAACAAGTACACGTCTTTGCTACAGATCCAGTACGCAGCGGCAAAAAGTATTGGCATCGTAGCGAGCACATAAAGTGATCGAAGTAACAGTGCTGCTAACACTGGGGTTATAAGGCTGATCAAAATACTCGATAAGGTAAACGGCCCCACCATTGATGGCCGGGCCATCGCCACTACGAGCACTTCACCTTCATCAGGATCTGGCTCGGCCATGGATTACCTCAAGCTTGATTGAGCGCCTTCTTTGATCGTGTCGACAAAGTTCGGGGCAAAGAACACCAGGAAGATACCGAATACGGCCCAGCCAAACTGGCCCCACGACATACGACCGGACTTCGCCTGGAAACCGCAGAACGCAATGGCTGCGATACCCAGGTAGTAACCAACGTCAAAGATGAGGAAGGACACAAAGTCCTTGGCCATGCCCTTCAATCCGCTGAAATCCAGTGCAGCGTTGGCGAATTCAGGGATCAGGGCGAGCGAGAGAATCGACCCCAGCGTTGCAAACTTGGTAGCCTTGGCCACCCAATCATTACGCATCATCGCTTTATGCGACGGGGTCTTTTGCGAAAGAACGCTTTGCAGGGTTTGTGATGCTTTGGCCTTGAGCCAAGTGCGCCAAGTTTGTTTGTTCAGTCCTTCTATGTTGCGTCCAACTTTGGAAGTTTGAGATTGCATACCATTGCCTCTTTCATCATGACGGGGGAACCCCGTAGGTTACTGTTATTACTCTAAAAGGATTGTTAGGGCAGGTTTCCTTTATGAAGTCGATAGCAGTATCGGCATTCTTGAATAACCTGGTTTTCCCTAACGCGGTTACAACGTTGTAAACCTGTCCCGTCGAAGGACTTTCAATAATTAATGCCCACTTCCGTCCGTCGCTTTCGATTCGTTCCTCAAGAACGACGCGGTAGTCCGGCTGTGCGACGGCGAAAACCGCCAACTCTCTTTTGTCTAGGCTCTGCATCATTTCCCCTGGGCAACCGTTCACTAGATACAGGGGCGATACTGGAGTCCTACACGTCTTTGATCTAGATCCCACCTCTCATTTCTTCCCTCTATCGGGTTTTATTCCATGAAATCGCTGTTTCGTGACACAGAATATTCATTTCATTTGACGAAATCAAGGTTTCATTCTGAAAAATTTGGATCCATGCAGATAAAAAACGAAAGGCCTAGCCCCAGGCATTAGCCCGGCTACGGTTATGGTTCTATAAGTGTTTGAAAGGGCTGCGAATTTCCATATTCACGTCATCGAGTGGTGCAAGGCTGTGCCTTGCCTAAGAGCGGATGTGGCACCACGACAGTGCTTCACGCGCTAATGACAACGGAAATGACATTTTGTTACAAACAGGAGACGAACGGTCAGAATGCCCGGTCTAGAGAGGTCGGGCGGCGGACAGGAGCCGCCCTGATCCGCCACCCTTGATCAGTGCCCTATAGATGCGCAAGGAAACGCCCCGCTCTATAGACCCCCGACCCGGTGCCGATTTTAGCAGGCTGCCTATTTCTCGCATGCGAGAAAGAATGCAAAGTAAACCCTATTAAGGTGTTGACCAAGGGGTTTACCCATGCAAGGATGTGCCTACACAAATCAGCGCTCACCGGAGAATACCCATGGCGATGAAAGTCACAACCGTGGCGAACCAGAAAGGCGGCGTCGGCAAAACGACTATTGAAGTCCATCTTGTCAGTCTCGCAGCCGAGCAAGGTAAACGCGTTCTTGTCGTCGACCTCGATGAAGGCGATCTATCGCAGTTCTACCCGCCTCTCGAAGACGGGGACGACACAACCTATGTCCAATCAAGCATGCTATTCAGCGACGAATATAAGGGCTTGTACCCTCGCCAGGTCGCGGCAAACATCTGGCTAATCGAGGCCGATGTTCCATTGCTGGATGTTGACGACATGGATCTCAGCATCGTGACCAGGTTGAAAGAAGCGCTCGATCACTTCTCCGCTGATTTTGACCTCTGCATGATTGACACACCGCCCAACCTGCAACGCCGGATGATCGCCGCGCTCGCAGCATCTGACGCGGTGGTGTCGCCTTTCAATATCAGCGGATTCACACTCGCTCGCATGCCCAAGCTTCTGTCCACTATCGAAGCTGTGCGTGAGCAGTACAACCCGAACTTGCAGTTCCTCGGTTTTCTTCCAAACCAGATCAACAGCCGATCAACCAATGAAATTGACCTGTTGCCAAGCCTTCAGGAGAGCTATGGCGATGCCATGTTTCCGGTCCATATCGTTCACCGGCCATGCATCAACTCGGCACTCGCTAGCGGCAATCCGGTTTGGTGGAAAGCGAAATCCGGTAGTCAGCGTGCTGCAGGACGGGAAATGAAATCTGCCTGTGCCGCTGTTCTTGAGAAGGTCTGGTCAATCTGAGGTAGATCACATGACGAAGAAACCAAATCCTTTTGGCAGGGCCGTTTCTGCGACTGCAAAAAAACTTTCGGATTTTCAGAAGAAACCGGCGCTCAATGATGGTGAAACCATCATCGGCGTCAGCACCGGTGAAATACAATGCATCAAGCAGATTCGAAACCGTAATAACCCCGGGTTTTCCAAGGAGTCGCTTGAGGAGCTGGGCGACGACATAGAACAGAACGGACAGATCGAGCCTGCAATTCTCCGTCCCCACCCCAACCCCGAGTCAGGTTTCAAATACCTGATGGTTGCAGGTGAACGCCGTTACCTGGCTTGCGAACTGAAAGGCATGTTGCTGAAAGCGGTTGTGCGTGAACTTACAGACGCACAGGCCAAGCGCATCCAGCGTTCTGAGAACGTACACAGCGAAAACCTCAGTCAGCTGGACATTGCACTCGCTCTGAAAGCCGACAAGGACGAGCTGGGAACCCTGCAGGCGGTTGCTAACGAATGGAACAAAAGCCTCAATTGGGTAGCGGAACGCATCGCTTATCTGGAAAACGTAACCAGTGACGGGGCCAGCCGTGAGGCTGTTACCAAGGGCATCACCGCGGATATATCGACTGTCAATGATCTAGGTCGCCTTGGTCGCTTGGACAGCGCTGCAGCTGCTGACCTGCTACAGCGTGCAGACGCAAATCCAGATATGAACGTGCGGACAGAGGTCAGAACAGCGCTGCGCAACACCAAAGCCCTGCGCGTTCATGGCGGGTCAAAGACGAAGGCCAAACCCGCAGGCCCTGCCCTTCTCGATGATGAACTCGACAAGTTGCGCGAGGCGAATACCGTCCTGTCCGCACAGGTTGAAACCCTGCAATCCGAAATCGACTATCTCAAAACCGAGCTGGACAAAGCGCGAGCCGCCCAGGCCGAGAACTGGAAAGCACCGGAATGAGTAGCCGAGTTGCTGACCAGGACCTACGGATCCCGCCCGATGAATTCGAGCGGATCCGTTCAAAATCAAAGATGCATGCCCGCAACCTCGATGTTGCCTATGAGCTGCTGGTTGAAGGCAAGGGCCTTGTAGCCGTTGCAAATGCACATGGGCTCACCAAGCAACGGGCACTTGCCATTCGCAACAAAATTTATTCGGCATACCTGATGAAGACCCCCGAAGGCTGGAAGTGCGCGCAGATCTGCGCACCCACCGACATGATCGATCGCTTCGTCAAGGAAGCCGACGCGGTACGCGTGCGCTACTGGCAGAAGAATTCAATGAATCACAAGGAGTAGGCCCATGAGCAATGACAAACCAGTCACCATGAAAGAGCTGTCCGAAATCCTACGGCCTCTATCCGAAGCTGTGAGCAGAATCGACCAATCATTGTGGCTGATGGCTCAGCTTCAACTTGCCGCTGAGTTCGAGCCAGAGCAAATCGAACGGCAGAAGCACTATCAAAAATTAGCCACCGCCGAACTGAATTACAAGAGCGCACGCGAAGCTCTGACCGAAGCCCAGAACAACAAACCATTGCCTTTACCTGATGTTGGCCACACCGAGCTGGTGAAGCTGCACGGGAAGGAGAAAGCTGACGAACAGTACAAACCCGTGATTGATGCTATGGCGCAGATATCAGCGGCATCTGATCACCGCACGGCAATTGAAAATGCTGCGCCTGTACTGACAAGGCTTCGTGAAGCGTGGAAGCGCTGAAACAGCAACATGGTGCCCCTGTATAGTACGATACAGGGGCATAACCTCCGGGCTTAGCGACATCCTCACCCACCGCAGCGCCTGCACGAAAAAGCGAGTAATCAATGTGACGGGTTGCCCCTGCTAGGTGTGATCACCCTGTCATATTTGGGTATATCTCAAGTAAGACGCGGCGGCGCTCTGGATCTTCACGAACGATTCAATTTAAGTGACAGCCTTTCTGATACACTCACATGAACACACCCAAAATGATACAGAGAGGTTTACATGTTCGTGCGTGCTTACCTCCGAGCCTCTACCGAGGATCAGGACGCCAGTCGTGCCCGTGATCAACTGGAAGAATTTGTTGCAAGCCACGGAAAGGTTATCGCTGCCAGTTACATGGAGAACATCAGCGGCGCGCTCGCTGATCGGCCAGAGCTTCAACGCCTTCTGAACGATGCGCGCCGGGGTGACGTAATTCTGGTTGAAGCTATTGACCGGCTGTCTCGTATGAACGACCAGGACTGGCGGGCACTGAGAACGGCGATTGACAGCAGAGGGCTGCGAATCGTAGCTGTCGACCTGCCGACTAGTTACCAGGGCCTCACTTTGCCATCTGGTGACGAGTTCACAGATCGAATGTTGGCCGCGATCAATTCAATGATGACGGATATGATGGCGGCAATCGCCCGGAAGGATTATCTGCAGCGTCGGCACCGGCAGTCGCAAGGCATCACCAAAGCCAAAGCCGCAGGGGTCTACAAGGGCAGACCGGCAGATCTGGAACTACGAAAGCGTGTTAGTGAGCTTTTGGCCGCTGGCCTAGGGATCCGAGCAATCGCCCGTCATGCAGCTTGTTCAACAACGACCGTGATGCGTATCCGTGACGAACTGGTCGAAGGTTTATCCAGTTGAGCCGGTTGGGAATGAATGACTAGCGAAGGCGTAGCCGTAGTCTGTCATTCGTTCACGACTGGCCGCCGCCGGCAGGCGACCTTGAGTCCCTAACAGCCACTGCATGAGTTGGAGTGGTTAGAGATCATAAGAACCAGGAGATAGAAGCCCTTGAATTACGGGGCTTCCAGGGCATTGCCTAGCTCACGACTTGAGCGAACCTCAGTTCACCTACTTTGCACCACCATCGCTCACTATCCATGAGCTAACCCCCGCTCACTATCTGTGAGCTAGGTTAGCTCACTATATGAGCTACCCCCCCATGAGCTACCCCTCGCTCATCCTTGAACGATATCCCCCATTTTGTGAGAGATAACGTGCATGGATGCACTACCTATCGCTCACTGCATGAGCTAAGATAGACCTACCTTGTTAGATATCTTCCAAATTTGCACGATATCTAACACGCTAACGCAGCTTGCCGGAGGCACAATGATTGATGACGAAGGGGAAGTCCGCGCACTGGTCCAACCGACACAACGCGGTACATGGGTTCAGACCGAACGAGCGGGACACGAAGCATGGGCAGCTCTCATCGCTCAAGCGCCGAGGGCCGGGCAATTGATGCACATCATCGTCCAGCATATGGATAAGTCCGGCGCATTGATCGTCAGCCAGTCGACCTTGGCAAAGATGATGGACACGTCCATTGCGACCACGAAGCGAGCAATCAGCGTCCTGGCCAAGCACAACTGGATTCAGACGATCAGTGTAGGTGGGCAACGTGGCGGAACACTCGCCTACGTGGTGAATAGCCGGATCGCATGGGCAGACAAACGCGAAAATCTGCAATACGCCCGCTTCAATGCTCGGGTGCTTATATCGTCAGAGGACCAGGCCGATCTTGGCAGCGACAAACTCAAGCAACTGCCGACCATGGATGACGGCGAAATCCAATTGCCATCCGGCCCAGGTATGGCACCACCGGCGCAAGACTCATTAGAGGGAGTAGACCTGCCTGATATGCCTTCGATTCCGCACAGCGAAAAGAAGGAACCCTAAAATGACGAAACCCGCAGCACGGCAATGCTTGCGGGTTTCTAGGTTTTTTGCGAAGGAGCAAAAATCCACGCGCCCATCATACACCGTGGCCGTGGGTATTTACAGAGCGCGCCGAACTGGCGTCAGCAACCACACGGAGATCCAACCAATGTCTTCAAGCTATGTACGGGCTCAGATCCGGCATGTGGAAGAAGTTATTCAAAGCGACGGGCCTGATGACTTTTTCACAGGCCCTGACCATGACGTCTATGAGGTTCTGGTCGAACACGGCCCAGCGGCCGCTTTTCTGGATTGGTTTCAGCAGGAAGATCCCTACGACCTTTGCCGGATCGGCGACACCGCGCAGTTTATCGATTTGGGCAGCGCCAAATCCCCGCACGATGGCGCTGTCATTGACTTCACATTCGACGAGTTTTTCCCTCGCTGGCTGGAAGCTGTCGCGGACGTGGCCAAGGCGCATTTAGCGCGCATGGCCAGCACCGCTATCGACGCGCTCCACGACGATCCGTAGGAGTCATCTTATGTCTGATCAACGATACGCCGTGACCATCGTTCACGGTGATTCAGTCAAGCAGTACAGCGAGCAGTTCCAAACTCAGGCCAGCTATGCAGCACCTTGGAAAGCGGTACTGCAGAAAGCTCACAAGCAGGCGACCGTCAGTTGCCAATGCCCTGGCACTGGTTGCCGCCTCCTTGCTGTACGGCATATGTCGGATAACGATTCATTCCACCTTTCGCGTTATCCACGCACCGGCGCCGAACACGCCTTGGATTGCGTTTACTACTCGCCAGATCCCGATAAATCGGGTCTTGGCTCGTACAGCAAAGGCGTGGTTGAAGAAACGTCCGAGGGTGATCTCAAGATCAAGCTCACCCTCTCGTTACGCAAGAAAGAGCCCGCAGACACTGGACAGGCACCCGAAGCCACCGGCAGCAGCTCGGGCAGCGGCAAAGCCACAAAACCGGCCATGACCCTGTTGGGCTTGTTGCACCTGCTTTGGAATGAAGCAGGGCTCAATACATGGTCGCCGGGCATGGCAGGTAAACGCGGGTTGGGCCTCGTTCATAGCAGGCTACAGGACGCAGCAGATCGAATGCTTGCGTCGAGAATGCGGATCGGTGATGCGCTTGTCATTGCGGCAGGATCGAAGGGGTTTCAATCCGAGGCCAACGAGCGGAAGGTCAAGAGCGCGATCAAGAACAACCGTCGCTTATTGGTGATCGCTCCACTTGCAGGCCATACCGAAGACCGAGAAAAGACCGCAGCTCGCTACCTGACCATCACGGGTTTCAATGGCGTGCCTCGCATGTTCCTCGATGACGAGATCTGGTCGACCGTTGCTCGTCGATTCAAGCGTGAGCTGTCGGCCTGGAGGCAAGGACGGCGGGTTATAGCGATTGTTCAGACCGATCAACCCACGGAGCCGGGTAAAGCACAGGCGCTCAATGTCGCGTTGATGGTGGTCAGTGACGAGTGGATCCCGGTGGAATCCTCTTATGAAGCGGTGATCGAGGCGAGGTTGCGTGAGGAATCACGCAGGTTCGTCAAACCCTTGCGATTCGACTCAAGCGAAGACCAGGTATTCCCCGACTTCTGGCTGATGGACGCCAGTGCCGGCACTGAATATCCGATGGAGGTCTATGGCCGCTCCGATCCTAAATATCTGGCACGTAAAGAGGTGAAGGCCACTTACTACCGGACTCATTACGGAACTGGGTGGTGGGCATGGGACGCAAGCTCCGATCCGCAAGGCAATGCAATACCGGAATTCCCATCTGTTCGGACGTAAGACTTTCTCGCACGCGAGAATTCGTATGCGCCTAAACGAAAAAAAACCGCCCTAGCAAGCTAGGGCGGCCCTACAACTGGTGTTACAACATCAGCGGATCACTGCCCGTTAGGACAAGAAATCATGATGATCACGAATGAATTCCCAGGCTGACTTGAGCATGCTCAAGGTTCGCAAGGTGCTCCATACGTGGCTCAAAATATTTAGCATACGCTTCATATTCCATGGCCTCCGTGTTGGCTGGCCATCCTTCCAACGCCTGTGCTGGCACTCAGCGCTTTAGGTACGAGTGACTGTATCTAGTGGAAGTACGACCGGGGGTTGGCCCTCCCAAAACATCCACCAGCACGACTTTCTCAGGGTCGTGTCGGGAGGGGTGGTACAGCGAAATCTTTACGTCCAGCCCCTTCCACTTGATACAAATCGCTCATAAGCGTGGGCATCATACCGCATCTTCTCAGCTTTGGAATGGCATCATGCCAGCGTGATCGGCAGTGACGTAGGATGAGACGTAGTGATTGACATACGTGTCAACTCTTTCTACTATCGTCCTCAGTGACTGTATCTAGTGGAACCGCTGGCCAGGTCTCTCAACCAGACCAGCAAAAAAGACCGCCCCTCTCAGGCGGTTTTTTTTTGCCTGCGATTCAGCATTTTACTGTCCACATCTGATCCCAACTGGTCATGTAGCTAGGGCTCAGCAGAGCCCTACGCATGCCCCAGTCCGGCGACAGGGGCACAGCTGCAGTGCGTAAGCAGTCATGTCCCCACCGTCTATTGATCTTGTCCATAACGCTCATGAGCGCGTCAGTGCGCGCCGGTTGACTCGGCGTGAACAGATCTTGCGTGTACTCACCACGCTTTCGCAGATCCATCAACATGACCTCAGCTTTGCTGTACGCAAAGCCCGGCCTGTAGATGCCTTCCAACGCACGCAGCGCGTGCTTTGTCAGCACGCGCACGTCATCTGTTGGGTAGTCGGGAATGACCGTGGCTGCATTGGCGTACTTCGGACCGTCGCCATGGATCGAGGTCTGTATGCCGATCCGCAGGCCACCGCACAAAGATCGCTGCTTGCGCAGCTTCTCAGCGGCCTTGTGGATATAGGTGGCCAACGCCTGGCCAAGCCCCTCGATTGTGTGGACGCGCTGACCAAACATCTTGCTTGAGCAAATGGTCTGTTTGTCCGGTGGGCTTTGTTCCATGTCGATGCAGGACTCGCCGCGAAGCTCCCTGATCGTGCGTTCCAAGACCACTGAGTATTTGCGGCCCATTGTTCGCGGCTCAGCGTGCGATAGCTCCCACGCTGTTTTAATGCCTTCACCGGCCAGGTTATCGCGCATACGCCTGCCAATGCCCCACACTTCTTCGACAGGCATCCGGCGCAACAACCACTCAACGGCCTCCGGCTTGCGCAGGTCTACTACACCACCGGTTTTCTCTCGCCAGATCTTCGAGGCATGTTGTGCTGCCTTGGCGAGCGTTTTGGTGTGGCCGATACCCACACCTACCGGCAACGCGACCCACTGCAGCACGCGCGCCTGAATAGCTCGGCCCACGTCCACCAATGGTTCGCGCTGGTCCTCTAAGCGTACAAAGGATTCGTCAATTGAATACTGTTCCACGGCACTGACCAGGGACGCTGTAGCCATGGCCATCCTGTGCGATAACTCGCCGTAGAGCGTGTAATTGCTGCTGAACGCTGCAACACCGTTACGCTCCAGAAATGCCCGGATCTTGAAATAAGGATCTCCCATCTTCAAACCAAGCGCCTTGGCCTCATTGGTGCAAGCAACGATGCAGCCATCCGAGTTCGAAAGAACCACCACTGGTTTACCCCTCAGCTCAGGCCGGAAAATGCGCTCGCAGCTGCAGTAAAACTTGTTCGCGTCGACCAGGCCGAACACAGGGCGCCGGCCTGCGCGCTCCGCTTGCCGGTCCTTCCGCATCACCAGGTAGGCTCATCATCATCGGAAGGTAGCGGATCGCCCCAATGGCCTATCCGCCGCCCGGCCTTGCCTGCAAGGGGCTTTCGCGGCATATCCTTGTCGCTTCGCGCCTGCGGTATTCCACGACCCCTTGCACGCGGCCCGGCTCTGGATAGTCCGGGCTTACCGCGACCTTCCGAAGCTGACGAGCAGACCCACCACCGGCAGCGCGCTCCAGTCCCAAGGGTTTTGATGCAGCCTGCGGCTGCTGCTTTGAAAAGCGTTTATTTACCGCGCCCAACACTCGGCCTCTGAGCAGCTCCGGCAGAGCCGCCGAGTCAACATTTGAGTAAAGAAAAACCCGCACATTGGCGGGCTTGTCTGCAAGCATTCTGCCTAGGATTCAATGGGCGAAACGCTTTTGTTCGTAGGCGAAGCCCACACCAGCCCGATCAGCCGGTGGCGGCGTAAATGGTATGTAAACTTCCCCTTGGTCTTGCTTGAGGTACTAGCAATCTCGAAAGAGAAGCTGTCTTGAACCTGTGCAATCCGTTGGCCTTTGCATGGCCCGTCAATGACGGGCAGGCGCGCTGATGTATCACGGCCAGACATGGTGCCTCCTTTATCCGTGGGCAGCTTCACTGTGTTGTTTGGCTGTCATGTCCAAGCCAACCGCCCGCATTACCCCAATCATGGTTTTCAAAGTCGGGTTGCCGTTTTTCAGTTGGTAGAGGTGTGCGCGGGTAACGCCTGCCTCTTTTGCAATTGCGGTCATGCCTTTGGCGCGAGCTACCACGCTCAGCGCTTGCGCGATAAATGAGGCATCCCCCGATTCGAAAGCATCAGCCATAAAGATGGCGATAGATTCCGCGTCTGTGAGTAATTCCGCTGGATCGTATTCGTAAATTGGTTCTTTCATTCGTCTTCACTCCACTGGCTTGCCAGAGTTTTAGCGGTTTCTATATCCCGCGCCTGACTGCTTTTATCCCCACCGCAGAGCAATAGGACCAGCTGATCGCCGCGCTGCTGGAAATACACCCGGTAGCCGGGGCCATGATGAATTCGCAACTCACTGACGCCTTGACCGACTGGCTGCACGTCACCAAGCAACCCGTGGGCTACGCGCAACACCCGCGCCGCGATAATCAGTTTGGCCTTCTTGTCACGCAGTTTGCGTTCCCAAGTCATGTAAGTGGCGGTTTGGATAATCGTTTTCATGGGTATAAGTGTATTATATATATGACACAAGGTCAAGCGGATGGGCGCATTCTCGCATGCGAGAAAGTAAATATATAGTCCTATCAGATGATACTTATAGTTGACTCGTTTTCTATTTTTTGAGATAATTTCTCCGTCGAAGCAATCCCGCTTCGGTAGCTTGGAACCAGCGGCGGCAACCGCCCAAGCGAATTGCGAAGGAGAATGAAATGGCTGTTCATCGTGTTATTTGGGAAATGGACGTTGATGTAACTGGCGGTCCCCTGGCTGCTGCTCAAGCTGTTGCGAAACAGTATTTCGCTAAGCGTGTAGCGAATGGCGAGCCAGGTAGCGCATGCGTGTTCACAGTCATCGATCCGAAAGGGAAACGCGCGTTGGTCGACCTGGCGCCGAGTCGCAGTGACCTCGAAGGCGACGACACCAAGTAATCAACATTCGGCGCGCCTGGTGCAGGTAAGCACCGGGCAACCCCAACAGATGAGGTGATAACGATGACCCTGGACGAAGCTCTCGAAGAAGACAACGTGGTAAGCCGCGACGAAGCAAAAGCCGAGTGCGAGAAACATTCCCTCGCCTTCGCCGATCTTGTAGACGAGCTGGGCGACCACTCGGAATACAAGTCCCGTGACGTAATGCATTGGCTGGGGTACTGATTTGATGGCTACACCAGTTGATGTCGATTCTTGAAATAAACTGCTAAGCCCATCGCCCGCTCCGCCGGGCCACTTCACCAGGTCAAGGAAATCAGATCGATGCAAAACGCTAAATCAAAACGCAGCACTGTGCTGCTGGTACTGGCTCTGTTTGTCGCTGTCGGTGCGGTATCGTACAGCGTTCTTGTGTCGCAACGACAAGCCAGTGAACTAGCTGAATATTGCGCGAAGCCAGTTGTCGAGCCATTCAAAACTAAGCTGGCCTGTATTGCCCGTCAGTTGAAGTGAATTAATAAAAAATTACTAAAGGTAAAATCTAATGATACTTTTAGTTGACTTTTTGGGGCTCCTTTAAAATAATGGATTTGTCGAGGCAATACCGCCTCGGCAGCTTGGGACAAAGCGGCGGCAACCGCTCCAAGCCACTCGAAGGAGATTCAAACAATGGCTACCGAAACCCACCTGCTTTATTTCAGCGACGCGAAGACCCTTCGCGAGTACAGCGGTTTTACCGTTGAACCCTCCCACCAAGCCCGTCCTGGGCAAATCCCTTCCACCGTCACCCTGTACATGGTTGTCGCGCAGCGCTCCGGCATCGGCCAGCGCGAAGTTCTCGCCGAGTTCCCGTTGGAACTGCACGCCGAAATCTTCCGCGACATGGCCGAAGCGACAGCCTCAGCCATTTGACCTCAGCACGCCCGGACCTCTCGGTCCGGGCATCAGTGACGGAATACGATCATGCCTATCAGGTACGTGCTCAAGCACTTTCATTTCTGCTGCGGTCTTGGCGGCGGCGCAAAGGGTTTCAACCAGAACAAAGAGATAGTCGGCAAGCTGCAGGCCGAATGGCGTTGCGTCGGTGGTGTCGACGTGGACGCCGGAGCGCTCAAGGATTTTGAGCGCTTGGCCGGTGTACCAGGTACTCAGATGGATCTGTTCACCCGCGAGCAGTACATCGCGTTTCACGGCAAGCAACCGCCTGCGGATTGGCGGGAGGCTACGCCGGATGACATTCGCCGCGCCGCTGGCTACCAAGATCCTGACGTTGTGTTCATCAGCAGCCCATGCAAAGGCGCGTCGGGCTTGTTGTCCGAAGCATTGAGCCTCACCCCCAAATATCAGGCGCTCAACGAGCTGACGCTACGTTGCGTGTGGCTCATGTGCGAAGCATGGCAACACAACCCAGTCAGCTTGATCGTGTTCGAGAACGTACCGCGTCTGGCCAGCCGTGGCCGACACTTGCTTGATCAGATCGGGCAGATCCTTGAGTTCTTCGGCTACGCCGTCTCGGAGACGACCCACGACTGCGGCGAACTGGGGGGACTGGCCCAATCCCGGAAACGGTTCTTGCTGGTCGCCCGCCACGTCGAGAAGGTTCCTCCGTTCCTGTACGAGCCGGAAAAGAAGTCGTTGCAATCCGTCGGTGCCGTCCTCGGCCGCATGCCGATGCCAGGTGACATCGAGCGCGCAGGCCCAATGCACCGCGTGCCGTCACTGCAATGGAAAACATGGGTGCGGCTCGCGCTTGTCGAAGCGGGCAAGGATTGGCGCAGCCTCGATCAACTGGCGATCCATGACGGCTATCTGCGGGACTTTGTGATCGTGCCAGAGGCGTTCTCAGGCTATTTGGGTGTAAATGCCTGGAATAAAGCCGTAGGGACCGTGGCGGGCCAATCAGGCCCTACCAACGGGGCATTCTCTGTCGCAGATCCGCGCAGCCCCATAGACGCCCCGCAATATCATCAATACGGCGTGCGCAAGTGGGAGGACACCAGCGGCGCAATTATTGGGGTCAAGTCACCAGGTCAGGGCACGTTCAGCGTTGCGGATCCGCGTGGCGCAGCTGGTGGACACGGCAAGTACAACGTAACCCGTTGGAATGGCTGCGCTCGAACTGTGATCGCGGGCAGTACAACAGGGCAGGGGGCCTTCGCTGTGCAGGATCCTCGCTCCGGCCTGCGCCGCGTGAAAGGGGATGCCTATCTCACTGGCGGGCATTACGGCGTGGTCCCTTGGGACAGCACTGCCGGTGCTGTGTCCGCCAGTGCGCGCTTGGACAATGGCCGTTGGAGTGTCGCCGATCCAAGAATGCCGGCAGCCAATGATCGACTGACATGCGTGATCAGAAGCCTCGACGGCACCTGGCACCGCCCATTCACCACACTTGAAATGGCTGCATTGCAAAGCCTTGTCGACCCCGAGGAAATGCTCGAACTGGATGGCTTGAGCGATCAAGCATGGCGGGAACGGATCGGGAACGCGGTTCCACCAAAGGCTGCTGAAGCCATTGCCGGTGTAATGGCTCAAACCATCCTGCTCGCCAAGCAAGGGGAAACCTTCTTGCTCAGCCATATGCCTGTATGGGTTCGCCCAGTGGCCGTTGGCCTTTCGTTAGTCAATCACCTCGATAACGCAGCATGAATCTGCGCCCCTGACGGGGCGCTTTATCTTCCTAGGACAAGCGGCGGCAACCGCCCCGGGAAATCAGTGAAGGAGATCCACAAATGCACTTTCGTGACCTCACTCAAAGCAAAGCCGAACGTTCCTGCCATGCACTGCAATCCGCTGCGCGGTTGGCAGAACTGCACAAGAAGTGGTATTCAGCCGCGGAACTTTACGAGGCCGCCGCCTCGATCTGGCCTGGCAACGGCTTGACCTACATGCGAAGGGCCGAACTATGCCGCTCGCTGGTCGATTCCGCACGCGATGAAATGGACCTCTGAGGACCGAAGTAATGGACAACACAAATGCGCAGCGCTCGAACGATTACCTCGATGTTCTCATGTGGCTCGAAACCGCGTCTGAGGACGAAATCGCTGGAGCCTATTGGCTGGCCAGCGGATCCACCAAAATGGATTTGCGCGACGGCATTCAAGCTCTGATGGAGTCCGATAGACCAGCATTGGCCATCTACTTCCCGGAGCTGGTGATCGCGCCACTCAAGCTGGCCGACCTTCCTACAAAGTATCCCGAGGTTTGCGAGCCTATGGAGCGGCTACACGATTCAATTTCGAGGCGACAACATGAGCCCAATTACCCCTTGAAGGGCTACGGGGCTTTATCTGCCGTCATCAGTGAACTGAAAGACCAGGGACGACTCAGTTCAGCCCAAAGCACGCTGCTGTTAGCAGAGTTGGCTGAATTGAAAAGTGGATAACGAAATGTCTGCCGTCATCGTCATCGTGTTTTTAAGCGGTGTATTGCGTTACAAACCATGGGAAATTCGCAACTAATACCCTCTCTTGCGTGCCCCCTTCGGGGGGCGGCTCTCGTGAACCAAGCCCTGGCCAAAAGCGCGCCAGGTCTTGGCCCTTCGGGCTTCGATCCTCACGTCTCCGGCCTGCGGCCTGCGCGCTCCGCTTGCCGGTCCTTCCGCATCACCAGGTAGGCTCATCATCATCGGAAGGTAGCGGATCGCCCCAATGGCCTATCCGCCGCCCGGCCTTGCCTGCAAGGGGCTTTCGCGGCATATCCTTGTCGCTTCGCGCCTGCGGTATTCCACGACCCCTTGCACGCGGCCCGGCTCTGGATAGTCCGGGCTTACCGCGACCTTCCGAAGCTGACGAGCAGACCCACCACCGGCAGCGCGCTCCAGTCCCAAGGGTTTTGATGCAGCCTGCGGCTGCTGCTTTGAAAAGCGTTTATTTCCCGCGCCCAACGCTCGGCCTCTGAGCAGTTCCAAAAGCACGCCAAAAGCAAGCGAATTAGCGAATTTCTCGCATGCGAGAACAGCGACCGACGGTCAATTTAGATTTTACCAATAGTTGACTTGGGGTGGTGGATTTGCGATAATTTCTACGTCGAAGCAATACCGCTAAGACAGCCTGGAACCAGCGGCGGCAACCGCCCAGGTAAATCGCGAAGGAGCTTTCAATGAACATTGATACCCAGTCTCAAACCACCGCGCCAATCTTTCACAACTGGCTGACCGCTGATGACTTCCTGGCTTTTGCTCAGGGCATTTTCAAGCCAAAGGCCCCCAGCATTGAAGAAATGAAAGCCAAGGTCGACGATATTTTTTCGTATGCCTGTAAGCGTGGTTCGACCTATGAAACTGTCGTTCACAACTTCTTTTGCGCGGGTGTAGAGGGTGAATTCGGCACAGACGAAACAGCGCCCGAGTTCGCGGAAGTTTTCAAGTATGCGCGGGAATATGGCTACATGAATGCGACTGAAAACGCCGCACGCGAACAGGCGGACGCCGAGAACGGCTATTGCCATCATGGCCTGGATGCAATGACCTGCCCGTGCGGTTGCTTCGAAGACTGATCGCAAGGCGACGCATACTTAAACCACCCCACAGCCCCGGTACGCCGGGGCATCTAAAAGGAGTTTCCATCATGGCCCGTGGCGTAAACAAAGTGATTCTAGTAGGGACTTGCGGCCAGGATCCCGAGGTTCGTTACCTTCCCAACGGTAACGCCGTGACCAATTTGAGCTTGGCCACCAGTGAGCAATGGACCGATAAGCAAACCGGGCAGAAGGTCGAAAAAACCGAGTGGCACCGGGTATCCCTGTTCGGCAAGGTGGCCGAGATTGCCGGCGAGTATCTGCGCAAAGGTTCACAGGTCTACATCGAAGGCAAGCTGCAAACCCGCGAATGGGAGAAGGACGGTATCAAGCGTTACACGACAGAAATTGTCGTAGACATGCAAGGCACCATGCAGCTGCTGGGGGGCAGACCACAGAACCAGGACGGCACCAACCAGGCGCCAAGGCCGCAGCAACAGCGGCGACCACAACAACCGGCCCCACAACAAGCGGCGCCGCAACCGCTGCCCGATTTTGACCCCGAGGATGACGGGATTCCGTTCTGACTGACTGTCTGCGCTATCAGAGCCCGGCCCAGTGCCGGGCATTTTATGAGCGTAAATAAGTAAAATTAGATTGTACTAATAGTTGACTATGTAACGATCTTTTGCGATAATTTCTACGTCGAAGCAATACCGCTAAGACAGCCTGGAACCAGCGGCGGCAACCGCCCAGGCACATCGCGAAGGAGATTCAAAAATGCGTCTATCCAGCAGCTTCCGCAACCCTTGCATGGTTCGCAGCAACACCCCTTTGACTAACGACGAAATCGCGCGTGTCGCGCCGTCCATCTTTGCCGTCGAAGCGCACGACAGCCGCTCCGATCGCTACCGCTACATCCCAACCGTCGACGTGCTTACCGCGCTGCGCGCAGAAGGGTTTGAACCCTTCATGGCCTGCCAAACCCGCGTGCGTAACTCCGACAAGATCCAGCACACCAAACACATGATCCGCCTGCGCCATGCGTCCAACATCATGGACAAGGAAGCCAACGAAATCATCCTGCTCAACAGCCACGATGGCACTAGCAGTTATCAAATGATGGGCGGGTGCTTCCGCTTTGTGTGCGCCAACGGCCTTGTCCTGGGCGAAGCCGCGATGGATCAGAAAGTCCGTCACAGCGGACGCCAAGACGTGATTGGCGAAGTCATCGAGGGGGCTTACGAGGTGCTGAATCAATTTGCACTGATCGAGGATCAGCGCGAAACCATGAAGCAAATCCAGATCCGCCCCGAGCTGCAACATGCCTTCGCCGAGGCTGCATTGGCCTACCGCTACGACCCCGCAGAAGGCCCGGCGCCGGTGACAGCTTCACAGCTGCTCATGCCTCGCCGCCGTGAAGATCGCACCGATGATCTCTGGACCACGTTCAACCGCGTACAGGAAAACAGCATCAAGGGAGGGCTTACAGGCCGCAACAAGCAAGGTCGCCGCACCACTACCCGCGCCGTCTCCGGCATTGACCAGGACGTGAAACTAAACCGCGCCCTTTGGGTACTGGCTCAGCACATTCGCGAAGCCGCCTAACAAGTCCAGGCCGGGCTTTATCCGCCCGGCCTTCCTCGCAAGGAGAAAGCCGCCATGCAGAAAGTTTTCTTTGTACCAGGACAAACAACGATTATTGACTACGCCCGCGAGATTGGCCCCAACATGTGGGCCGCTCGGTGCAGCTGGCTAATGTTGCCGGAGATTCGCGTGCGTCACCCCGGCGCTGTGCTGGACGATCAAACCGCTTTCCTGCAGGCGCAGGAAGCGGCCAACGGCACCAAGCCTGCGCGCATCACTGAGGCGCGCTTTGATTTTGCGGTCAGTCATGGCCAGGTGCTGGACTACTTCGCCGATGACACCGGCGATTCATTCATACTGCAGGCCCCCGAGGTCGGCGATTTGGTGCGCGTGTATGCCCGTTGTTTCGGTCATTGCTGGTCGTTCCTGTGTCTGCCGATCATCACCCATAGCGAGATCCGTTCCCGGATCCGCGAAACGGTGGCCGCTAATCATTGACCACTGAAAAACGGAGCTACTACATGCACCCGATTTACACCGCCGAGGACTGGAAAAGAATATCGCCGGTATTCGCCTCGCGCCGCTTGGCGGTCTCTACCGTAGAGATCGCCAAGGCCATCTTGGTAGATGGCCAACGACCGCAAGACGTGGCCAACGATAGGGGCATGTCTAAACAGACCGTTCACGCAGCAGTAAAGCGAGTTCGGGCAATCCTAGACGAGCACGGGGCCAGTGAGCTGGTGCCCGTTATGGTCTGGTTGCCGCCCGAGTTGGCCGCACAGGTCATGGAGATGGCCAAGCCCTATATGGACACAAAACCGGCACCGAAAAAGGCTGGCAAAGATGCGTAAAACCGATTTTAAATCATGGCTAAAAGACAACGGAATGGCCTTGCCGGTGCTGTTTGAAGATGACCCGGTGGCTTATACATTCGCGCCTCAAACCGTGACCCTCACGCCGGAGTTGCTGCACCAGCTCGACCGCGTGCGGCTCTTGCAAGACGCCGCCCATGATCACAACTGCCCCGATCGGCAAGCGCTGGAAAGCGAGATTGAACAGGCGCACCGCTTTGTTAGCTGGACGCTGCAAAGCATCGTTTTTCCCGAATCAGTCTGTGAAGATCCTCGACAACCAAAATGAATGGAACTCACTAAGCCGTCCGGGCGTGTTCGGCTGCGCCTCAACGGCTGTCGTAAACCAAGCCCCGGCCAAGAGCGCGCCGGGTCTTGGCCCTTCGGGCTTCCATCCTCACGCCTACGCCCGTTCCGGGCTGCGCGCTCCGCTTGCTCTGTAAAGTACGGCACAGGGGATTTTCCTTGGCCGACCTCCCGGTCGGATTTAAAACCTTCCGGCCTGGCGGCCGGGCGCTGCAGCAACTCACGTCTGAGATCAGCGCTAGGCTCAGGAAATCGTCCTGCAGTTGCCCACCGCCCGGGCAAACAACACGCCCGGCCCGTGGACAACTGCACCGCTCGCTCTGGCCTTTGTTGGGCCTCGCTCGCTGGACGATTTTTCGTGCGTGAGCTCCTGCAGCGCAAAAGCTGCCTTCGGCGACCAAGAGCTACGCCCTTGGATCCGCAGATGGAAGGACGAAAAAAACCGGCCAGATGGCCGGTCGCCGGTGGGCTCACGTTCAAGATTTGCGGACGACTCAGGAAATCACCCTGCAGTTACCCACCGTCCAGGCAAACAACACGCCTGGCCCGTGGATAACTGCACCGCTCGCTCTGGCCTTTGTTGGGCCTCGCTCGCTGGGCGATTTTTCATGCGTGAGCCCACCGTCGCCGAAGCTGCCTTCGGCGACCAAGAGCTGCGCCCTTGGATCCGCAGCTCATAAGTCGCCTGATCGGCAGCAGCCAGGCGCAAAAACTGACGATCATCCTGATTCGTCAGAAATTTGCGACCGGCTCAACTGGGACTTCCACCAGTTCTTTCGAGTCGACGAACAGCACCTTGCAGTCGACGCATTGCACGCGACCGCTCAAACCAGGCTTACCCCACAAATTCAAATGGCAGCTCGGGCATGTGTATTTGCGTTTGTTCTTTGCATCTTCCGGGTTCGGCGCCGGTGTCAATAGACCCGCCGAGGTTAGAGCGAGAATGTCTATCGTCGGGTCAGCCAAGGGCTGCTCAACGGGTTTACCGTCCGGACCATAAAGCTGGGTAGCTGACATGGCTACCCGATGGGTAACCACGTCAATCCAGGAAAGCATGCCCCCCTGATCGATCAACTCCTGACACGCAACAGCGAATGGCCCCCCATCAATGATGTAGTGCGTCATCTGCTGGCCGCATTGTTTGCCACCAGGTTCACCCGTATCTGACGGCATCAGTCCGATGGCTTTCATTTTGTTGGCCCACTCGCGATTGTGGTAGCCACTCCTTGAAGGAGTGCCTAAGTGAACCTGCCACTGATGTACCTGTTCATGAGCAAGTGTCGAAAGGGTCTGATCGATACGACGATGCGCGAAGTACGCACAGTTGAGTGCAATCTCATCGCTTTTCCCCGCGCCGTTCCGGCGCAGGAACCGCGAAGGAGAGAAGTACCCGAATGTGTTCGCCTTTCTTTGCAAAGTGAAAATACAACCAGGCAACTGGCCGTCGAATAATTTCTCGTTGAACCAGTCGTAAGCCCCCTCAATTTCTTCGTAAAGCTGCTGACTTGGCGTAGCGGACATATGGACTCCTTTCTCGCATGCGAGAACCCCCCTGAAGCCTGATCACCAGCGCCGGGGGGGGGGACTTCGTGGAAAAGTATAATCTGTATCGTACTATACAGAATAAATCTGAAAAAAAGGGGGAGTGCCCCCCCTATTTACCGAACAGCCCGAGCAGGTGGCCGACGATCATGAGTAGCGCGCCGATGACCATCCCGGAGCCGATGAGTAAAGCGCAGAAACCCACGGCGCGGCGCTGCGCTTGCGCCGTGACCAGATTAGCCGAACTTCGGTTTATCTCGTTACCGATCCTTGCGACCGCTTCGCGCCCGGCAAGGATCAGCGCATTGCGCTCCTTTTCCATCATGGATTCGAAGTTCATCTGCGACTGGAGCAGAGCTTTGCCTGAGCCATCGCGCACGGCCTCGGAGATCTTCCCCGCCAACTCGCCGTCGACCTGTTCCAGGCGACGGACGATGGCGTCGAAATCTTCCATCATCTGCCCGACCATCGCTTCTCGCGCTGTCGTAGGCTCCTTGGCCATCGCTTACTTCACCTTGCCAAAGAGCGTGGCGTAAACCTGATCGAGGTTCTGCCAGGCAGACTTGGCCAACCGCTGCACCGAAATCATCCGCTTAGCGTGTTCCTTGGTCGCGTCGTCTTTTGCTGTACGCAATTGTTCACGGTAATCCGTGGTGTCTTGCACTACTGCGGCAATATTCGTTTTCAGAGCCCGCAACCGCTCGAAAACTTCGTTCGAATAGATAACGGCATCACGCTTGAGCGTGAACTTCTTTTCCAGCTCATGGAAACCGATCAATGCAGCAAAGGTGTGCGGCAAGTCGTCCGCGTCATCGATCTCGACCTTGTTGAACACCACCAAGATCCGGCTACGGGGAACACCCAACGCTGCCAAGGTCTTGATCGTGTTGATCGTATCGGCCTGTTGCTTCTTCTCTGATACCGTGGGCACCAGGAAGTAATCGAATTCTTCGTGCGAGCCTGCGAACTGGCCCATGTACTTGAAAAAATCTTCGACGTTGGATGCTCCAACGTCGATAACTGCATTGTCCTCGGTCATCAAAATTTCGGAAAGCTCGCCAAACTGGCGACCCTTCATACGTTCTATCTCAGCCGCGTCGTCTGAAGCACCGGCGTTGATCGTTTCAATGGCAAAACGCAAACCTCCTAAGCGCGGCCAAACCAATTGATCGGATACGGTTGTTTTACCGGTATTGCCACTGAAATTGACTACTGCGAGTTTCATGTGCGCTTCCTTCTGCTACGGCCAGCACTTTCGTACATGGCCAGATCTGAGGCGTTCTGATCGTCCCCAGGATTCATAATCTTGCTCAGCTCACTCGGCCCCAACGGGGCCGTTTGACTCTCCTTTGAATCTGCATCTGTATAGTACGATACACCTCCCTCTATCTCCGGTGCCTCTCGCTCAATCACAGGTTGCATGCTTGGCACTGGGCTTGTCGTTTTTGTCTGTTTCGCAGGGTTTTGTCGTTGCGCTTTTCGATACCGCTGCAGGTAGCTTTTCAGCGTTGGCATGCTCAGCTCGACACCCTGCTGTATCAACACATCCAGGATCACTTGGAGACGTACACCTGCACTGATTTGCTGCTCAATCAATGGCATCACCTGGCGTATTTTCGCTGCCTTTGATTCAGGCCCTACCGCCATCAGTGCATTCGTTAGATCTTTGTTGGTCATTTTGCATCCTTTTTGCATCCTATGTGCAACCTACATGCATCTTACTCGCCACCTATCTGCCGTCAAGTTGCATTCTTTCTGCATCCTAGTTGCATCCTAGTTGCATCCTGTCTTTGCTACCCCCCTACGGCCTTCGGCCTAACTAGTGGATACGCCCTTAACAAGAGCTTCAACTTTTCCCCTTAACAGGGTCAAAGTCTCAATACACAACACGCACCCCCCTAGCGGGAGGTGAAAGCCGCGCTGTGCGCGGCCTACAGAGCAAAATCCTGTTTTTTATGTGCTATACATATGTATTACAAAAGTACCATCTAGACCAGTAAAATCAAGCTTTTTATGTATTACATTTGCTATACGTTCTTTTGGCAGTTATCGTTAGCCTGAATATGTCCCATTTTTGGCTCTGAGAGGACCACCGTGGCGAAGACACTACCCATACGTTTAAACGACGACCAAGAGGCTCGCCTAGAGCAAGCGGCGGCGTTAGCAGGCTACAAACACCTGTCCACCTATGTGCGTGACAGGGCTCTGGCCAGCGAGAAATCAGGTGGCCGACAGACCGATTTGGACAGCTGGGCAGATCAGCAACGCGTGCTTGGTTTGCTCGAAAACGTCAGTCAGGCTCAGGCGCAAAACCGAACCCTGTTGACCATTGCCGTTCACCTGCTGCGCCAAGGTTTGCAGCAAGGAAAGGTCAACGAATTGCGTGCCGAACTTAGCCATCTGGCCGACACCGATCAGCTCATCAGAACGCTGTTGCCAGAGTTGGCAAGCGACATCGAGCGTCTATCAGGAGAGGACAATGCATAAAAGAGAAGTCGATTCTGCGGTGATGACAGCGGGTTTCGGTTTGCCGATCGCTGGATGGGCAGCGGGCGTGTATTTGGCGCAGATGCCTTTGACGCCATTCCCTGCAGCGTTCAAGGAAACGCTTCACAACGGCTGGCACAACCCGATTGTATTGGGGGCCACAATTGCCACGTCAGCGGTCGCCGCTTCACTGGTTTATTACCTGTACGAATATTGTGACGATGGGTTCCGTGGCGAGCAGTACCAGGAATTTCTACGGGGTTCGGAGATAAAAAACTGGCATACCGTCAAGGCAAAGGTGCGCCGCCGCAACGAGAAGACCAATCGTGAGCGAAAAAAACGGGGGTTGGCCAAGTCTGAGCCGATCATGATTGGCAAGCTGCCTATGCCTCTGCACCTTGAAGATCGAAACACGATGATCTGCGCGTCTATCGGTGCCGGTAAGTCGGTAACTATGGAAGGCATGATCGCCTCGGCATTGAAGCGTGGTGATCGCATGGCCGTTGTCGACCCAAACGGCACGTTCTATTCGAAATTCAGTTTCAAAGGCGATTACATTCTCAACCCATTCGACGCTCGGTCCGCTGGCTGGACGATCTTCAACGAGATCCGTGGCATCCATGACTTCAACCGGATGGCCAAGTCGATAATTCCGCCCCAGGTCGATCCGAGTGACGAGCAATGGTGCGCTTACGCACGCGACGTATTGTCCGACACCATGCGCAAGCTGAAAGAAACCAACAACCCAAACCAAGACACGCTGGTAAATTTGCTGGTGCGGGAGGATGGCGACACCATCCGCGCTTTCCTGGCCAACACGGACTCCGAGGGCTACTTCCGCGACAACGCAGAGAAGGCAATCGCCAGCATCCAGTTCATGATGAACAAATACATTCGTCCCCTGCGCTACATGAGCAAGGGCGATTTTTCCATCTATCAGTGGGTGAACGATCCGAATGCCGGCAATCTGTTCATCACTTGGCGGGAGGACATGCGGGACACCATGAAACCACTGGTGGCCACGTGGATTGACACCATCTGCGCAACGATCCTCAGCTCTGAGCCAATGACAGGCAAACGGCTATGGCTGTTCCTCGACGAGCTGCAGTCCCTCGGCAAGCTGGAAAGCTTTGTTCCAGCGGCGACCAAAGGGCGGAAACATGGTCTGCGTATGGTCGGCAGTCTGCAGGATTGGTCCCAACTCAATGCCAGTTATGGCCGTGACGATGCGGAAACGCTGCTTTCGTGCTTCCGAAACTACGTCATTCTTGCTGCAGCGAACGCCAAGAACGCAGGCATGGCCAGCGAAATCCTCGGCTCTCACGATGTGAAGCGCTGGCGGAAATCCTACACCGCGGGCAAGTTGACCAGGACCGAGGAAGTCACACGGGATGAGCCGGTGGTTCAGGCGTCTGAAATCTCCAACCTTCCAGATCTGGTCGCCTACGTGAAATTCGGTGAAGACTTCCCGATCACCAAGGTGAAGACGCCATACATCGATTACAAAGAGCGCGCCCAGGCAATCATGATCACCGGTCAAGCCGCGTAACGAGGTAGCCATGTTCAATGTTACCTCTATCAAGGGGAGCAACCAGTACGCTGCAGCTGGCTACTACACAGCTGCAGACGACTACTACGCAAAAGAGTCCCCCGGTGAGTGGCAGGGGATCGGCGCCGAGCTTCTAGGACTGGATGGGCCAATCGACCAGAAGGAGCTGGCCAAGCTTTTTGACGGCAAGCTCCCGAACGGCGAGGTGATGCCCAAGACCGTCAACAAAGAAACAGGTGAAATAGTTAATCGCCGGATGGGTTTGGACCTGACCTTCTCAGCTCCAAAATCTGTGTCTATGCAGGCACTGATCGCCGGTGACAAGGACGTGGTAGCGGCGCACGACCGCGCAGTGACTAAAGCGATGGAGCATGTCGAGAAACTGGCGCAGACCCGCCGAAAGGAACATGGCAAGTCCATGCTCGAACGAACTGGCAACCTGATCATTGGTAAGTTTCGCCATGAACTCAGCCGCGCCAAAGATCCTCAGCTGCACACCCACGCAGTAGTCATGAACGCGACACGGCGTGCAGACGGTAAATGGCGAGCAATACACAACGACGATATTTTCAAGATCCAACCGCAGATCGACGCCATGTACAAGGGCGAGCTGGCCAAGGAGCTGCGCGAGCTGGGCTATGAAATTCGGGTGTTGGACAAAGACGGGAATTTCGAGCTGGCCCATATTTCGAGGGACCAGATCGAGGCGTTTTCGAGTCGGTCCAAGGTGATCGAGGAAGCGTTGGCCAAGGACGGCAAAACACGCAGCAACGCCACAGCGCTGGAAAAGCAGATCATTGCGATGGCCACCAGGCCACGCAAAGACGAGCGCGACCGTCATCTGGTCAAGGAATACTGGGTCACCAAGGCGAGAGATCTAGGCATCGAGTTCGGTGGCCGCAGTCAGCTTGATAACCGCGAGTACGGCAGGCGCTCAGAGAGCATCCATGCAGAACACAATCTGCCGGAAGGCATCACCGCAGGCCAAGCAGTGGTGCAATACGCCATAAACCATCTGACCGAACGTGAGCAGGTTGTCGGCGAGTCAGATCTGCGCACAGCTGCACTACGGCGCGCTGTGGGCTTGGCTTCGCCATCCGAAGTCGACGATGAAATCAAACGTCTGGTGAAACAGGGAACGTTGATCGAATCGCCACCAACCTACAGGATGGCCACCGGAACCGAGGGGGCAGCGCTGTCACCTGCAGGGTGGCGCGCATTACTGAAAGAACAAAAGGGCTGGACCGACAAGGAAGCCCAGCAGTACGTCAAGATGGCTATCAATCGTGGCTCTTTGGTGGAAGCTGAAAAACGGTACACCACTCAACGGGCACTAAAGCGGGAAAAGGCGATTCTGGCCATCGAGCGCACCGGACGTGGCCAAGTCGCACCGCTGTTGAGCAAAGAACAGGTAGCGAAAGCGCTAGAAGGCTCAACACTTTCTGCAGGCCAGTACCAGGCCGTGGAAGTGATCGTCAGTACGAGCAACCGATTCGTTGGCATCCAGGGCGACGCAGGCACCGGCAAAACTTACTCAGTTGATCGCGCTGTGAAGTTGATCGAGTCAGTCAACAATGCCATGACCGAGCGTTCCACAACGACCGATGCAGGTTTTCGTGTCGTTGCTTTGGCACCCTACGGCAACCAAGTAACCGCACTGAAAAACGAGGGGCTGGACGCTCACACACTCGCTAGTTTTTTCCACACCAAAGACAAGAAGCTGGACGAGCGGACAATCGTCGTACTCGATGAGGCTGGTGTGGTCGGTGCCCGCCAGATGGAACAGTTATTGCGAACCATCGAGCAATCAGGCGCACGACTGGTGATGCTGGGCGACACCAAACAAACTGAAGCTATCGAGGCTGGCAAACCATTCGCCCAGTTACAGCAACACGGTATGCAAACTGCGCGGATCAAGGAAATTCAGCGACAGAAGAACCAGGAACTAAAAATTGCTGTTCAGCATGCGGCTGATGGCAATCCGGGAAAATCACTTGAGCATGTTAATCATGTTGAAGAATTCAGGGAGCCCAGCCAACGGCACCAAGCCATCGTTCGTGACTACATGTCGTTGACGCCGCAAGAACGTAAAGAGGTATTGATCGTCGCCGGTACGAACAAGGACCGCAAACAGATCAACGCAATGACAAGGGAGTCGCTTGGGCTCGTGGGCAACGGAAAAGAGCTGCCAACGCTCAACCGCGTCGACACCACACAGGCCGAACGCCGGTACGCTCCAAGCTACAAAAAGGGAATGATCGTACAGCCCGAGAAGGACTACATAAGGGCTGGTCTGTCCCGAGGGGAGCTGTATACCGTTGACCAGGCCTTGCCCGGAAACGTGCTGGTGGTAAAGGACAAGAATGGGAATCGCGTCGAGTTCAATCCTCGGAAGCTGACAAAACTCAGCGTGTACAACCTTGAGAAGCCAGAGTTTTCCGTTGGCGATCTGGTGCGGATTACCCGCAATGACCAGAAACTGGATCTCACCAACGGCGACCGAATGCGGGTGGTTGGGAACGCCAATGGCGTCATCGAGCTGGCATCCCTCAAAGAGAAAGACGGCACGCCAGAACGTGTAGTGGCCCTCCCAACTAACCGGCCTTTGCATCTAGAACACGCCTATTCCGCTACCGTCCACAGCGCTCAAGGTCTTACAAATGATCGAGTGATGATATCCATCAACACGAAAAGCCGGACGACCTCACAAAACCTTTGGTACGTGGCCATCAGTCGGGCAAGACACGAAGCGCGCATCTATACGGACTCAATAGCCGGATTGCCTGCCGCCATCGCAAACCGTTACGACAAAACCACCGCCCTTTCATTGCAGCAAGCGCGAGAGCGTCAGCGTAACGAGTCCATCAAGCCGCGCACGGTGTTGGACGGTAAGGCGCTGGAACGCAAACAGCGTTCCGCCCTGGACGGAGCGAGCGCAGGTAAATCAGGCGTGTAGATGATTTTTTGAATTGTGATGAGAATATGGGTTCCGGTATTGCCGGAACCTTTCGCATTTAGATGACAGGATTATATGGCTGATTGGAAGAATATAGGCCAAGCCAGGTGGTATGACTGCAAACTGGGAACCATGAGAGACGAGGACTTGGCTCAGCTTGTCGGTACGAAAAAGAATGTAATTCGTTACCGGCGTCAGCTATTCGGTATCGAAGCTTGGAATGTAAGAATGGCCATCGAGCCCTACCGGCATTTGCTGGGCATAGAATCAACTCGCACTGTAGCGCGTCTTTGCGGGGTTTCAGCCTACAGCGTCGATCAATACCGGAAGTCTTTAGGGGTCAAGGCCAAGCCGGGACCGGCCTCACTCCCTAAACCAAAGCGTTTCCCCATCAACCACCCGTTGCGTCCCTACAAGCCGCTCTTAGGCCTTGTGCATGACCAGGACGTGGCAGATCTGGCAGGAGTATCAAGATCAACGGTTCGAAACTGGCGTGAAACGTTAGGCCATACCCCTGCTAAACCATTACCGAAGCCACGAGCAGCGGCCCCGCTAAAAAACTATGTCGGTCCGTGGCTGGGTTACGAATCACTGTTCGGATCAATGTCAGCCGCGAAGATAAGCCGCGCCGTGGGCGTGCCCTTCGCCGTTGTAGAACAGCGGCAGAAGTTTCTAGGGGCGACCCCATATCAGCGGGTTTCAAAATTGGCCCGGTACCAACATTTGGTCGGGCTCATTCCTATTGGTCTGTTGGCTAAACTTGCCGGTGTTTCCATCACTCGCGCTAGCGAATTTTGCAACACGGTGGTCGTCAAGCAGAGCTAGGATAGCCCCTGGCAGCCAGGGGGCCCCCTGGACGGCAGAACAAAGCAACACCAAGGGCGCGGCCCTTGTCAACGCGCTGGGGTCGCCCAGGCCTCGGGTGCGCGGGGTGGTGAAGCTACCCCACACACCCCGGCGCAGACTGGGGGTCACTGCGCACCGTCAAGCAGAATACGCCTGCGGCGGTCCTGCGGACGCGGAACCCACCTTCGGCGGGGCCCCCGCCATTCCACTTGCCTACGGTCCCGGCGTCGATGGTACGAACGCCCACGACCCTGTGTCAGTGATAACGTTGAATCGGCTAGGTCTTATCGAACCCGCTTACATCAAGTTCAAGACGTTCGAGCCTGGCGGACACGACGACCGTTATGGCGAATATGGTCCAACTCAGGATGAGATAAGTTTTCCGGGAGATTTGTCGAGCGTCGTCATTACACCGTTAGGCTATGCGTTCGGGAGAGCGGTTGGTTTGACGATCTCAGGCGCGACCTCATCGCCGTCGCAGCCAAAAATATAGCGTACAGCCATTCTCCATTCGGTCGAGACATTCCGAGGCCACAGAAGTCTAAGTCAGGCGACACCTTTAAGGCAGATTCATTGCCAGAGAAAAGGTGTCGCATGCTTCTGTCTCGCTGTCCCCACGGACAGGCTCGCTTAGCTCACGCCTATAGCCACGCCTCACAGAGCGTTTCCGCCTGGTTAAGCACTAACTGCGCCGCTTCCTCAGCTTGATCCGGTGGGTACTTGTACTTGCGCAGAATCCGTCGCACCAGGATGCGCAGTTTGGCCCTCACGCTTTCACGGCTGCTCCAATCGACACTGACGTTGGCCCGCAAGCTGGCGGTCAGTTCGTGGGCAATTTTGGCCAGGATCTCGTCGCCCAGTTCGCGCACCGAGGCCTCGTTGTTGGCCAAGGCATCGTAAAACGCCAGCTCGTCATCGTTGAGCCCCAGCGCATCGCCACGCTGGCTCGCGGCGGCGAACTTCTTGGCCATTTCGATCAGCTCTTCGATGACCTGAGCGGTCTCGATCGAGCGGTTTTGGTAGCGTTTGATCACATTGGCCAGTAGCTCAGAGAACTTCTTCTCCTGGGCCAGGTTGGTGCTGTAACGGCTCTTGATTTCGCCTTCGAGCAAACGCTCCAACAGCTCGACCGCCAGGTTCTTCTCTGGAAGATTGCGTACCTCGGCGAGAAACGCGTCGTCGAGCAGGCCGATATTGGGCTTGTCCAGGCCCACCGCCTCGAAGATGTCCACCACGTCGCCAGAGACCACGGCATTGCCGATGATCTGGCGAATGGCCAACTCGCGCTCTTCGTCGGTCTTTTTCTGCTGACTCACTTCACGCTTGATCAAGATCACCTTGATCGCCTGGAAGAATGCCACTTCCTCGCGTACGGCCTTGGCTTCATCCAAGGTGCAGCACAGGGTGAAGGCCTTGCTCATGGCCAGCGCGGCGTCAGCAAAGCGCTTCTTGCCGTCTTCCAAGCCCAGCACATGGTTGGCTGCCCCGGCGAGCAGCTTGTGTCCACCGGTGAGGAAATCGCTGTAATCGAAGCCATGCAGTAGGCTGCGCAGGACGTCGAGTTTCTCCTCCAGCACTGAATAGGCTTCATGGGCATCCACGGTCGGCCGCCCTTTGCCCTTGCTGCCGGTGTACTCCTTGAGCGCCGCTTTTAGCTCATTGGCGATACCGATGTAATCCACCACCAGGCCGCCTTGCTTGTCCTTGAACACACGGTTGACCCGGGCAATGGCCTGCATCAGGTTATGGCCCTTCATGGGCTTGTCCACGTACAGGGTGTGGACGCAGGGCGCATCGAAGCCGGTCAGCCACATGTCACGGACGATCACCAGCTTGAGCGGATCGAATGGGTCCTTGAAGCGCTTTTCCAGGCGTTTTTTGAGTTGTCCAGAATAGATGTGCGGCCGCAGCAAGGCCTTGTCTGAGGCACTGCCGGTCATGATGATCTTGATCGCACCTTTCTCCGGATCTTCGTCGTGCCACTCCGGACGCAGGGCGACGATCTCGTTGTACAGGTGCACACAGATCTCGCGGCTCATGGCCACCACCATGGCCTTGCCGGGCATCTGCCCCATGCTGACAAGCCCCTGATTACGCTCCTCGAAGTGCGTGACCAGATCAGCCGCCACGCTGTGGATCCGCGGCTCAGCCCCGACCACCTTTTCCAGTGCGGCCCAACGGCTTTTCAGGCGCGACTGCTGGTCGTCCTCTTCATCTTCGGCCAGCTCATCGACCTGATCGTCGATCGCGGGTAGCTCGCTGTCTTTCAAGGACAACTTGGCCAGACGCGATTCGTAGTAGATGGCGACGGTTGCACCGTCTTCGGTGGCTTGCTGCATGTCGTAGACGTGAATGTATTCACCGAAGACCGAACGGGTGTCGCGGTCTTCGCTGGACACCGGGGTGCCGGTAAAGGCCACGAAAGTGGCGTTTGGCAGCGCATCGCGCAGGTGCTGGGCATAGCCCACTTGGTAACGGGTCTGGCTCTCGGCGGTCTGCAGCCCCTCCGACGTTTTCAGCTCGGCGCCAAAGCCATACTGGGTGCGGTGCGCTTCGTCGGCGATGACCACGATATTCGAGCGGTCGGACAGCACCGGAAAGGTGTCTTCATCCACCCCAGGCATGAATTTTTGGATGGTGGCGAAGACAATGCCGCCACTGGGCCGGTTGGCCAGCTTGGTGCGCAAGTCACCGCGTGACTCCACTTGGACGGGCTGTTCGCGCAGCAGATCCTGGGACAACGAGAACACTCCGAACAACTGGCCATCCAGGTCGTTGCGATCGGTGATCACCACGATGGTTGGGTTCTCCATCGCCGCTTCCTGCATCACCCGGGCGGCGAAACAGGTCATGGTGATGCTCTTGCCCGAGCCTTGGGTGTGCCAGACCACTCCGCCCTTATGGGTGCCGCCGGGACGCGAGGCGGTGACCACCTGCTGAATGGCGGCGCGCACGGCGTGGAATTGGTGATAGCCGGCAATTTTCTTTACCAGTCGGCCGTCATCCTCGAACAACACGAAGTAGCGCAGGTAATCGAGTAACATCTTCGGTGCCAGGGCACCACGTACCAGGGTCTCTAGTTCGTGAAATTGACCCAGCGGGTCGAGATCCTGGCCGTCGATGGTGCGCCAGTTCATGAAACGTTCGGCATCGGCCGATAACGAGCCCATTTGGGCGTCGCTGCCATCGGAAATCACCAGAATTTCGTTGTACTGGAATAGGTCCGGGATCTGCTCCTTGTAGGTCTGGATCTGGTCGAAGGCTTTGGTCAGGTCGGCCTTCACATCGGCCGGGTTTTTCAGCTCCAGCAACACCAACGGCAGGCCGTTGACGAACAGAATGATGTCCGGACGCCGGGTATGTTTCGGCCCCTGGATGCTGAACTGATTGATGGCCAGCCAGTCGTTGGCTTTCACCTCAACCCAGTCGATCAGGCGCACGAAGTCGCCGCGAGTTTCGCCGTCTTTTTGGTACTGCACCGGTACGCCGCTGACCAACAGGCGATGGAACAGGCGGTTGGCTGACAGTTGTACCGGCAGGCCCAGCTCGAGCACCTGCTTGAGCGCATCTTCGCGCGCGGCCAGTGGCACCTTGGGATTGAGCTTGGCCATGGCGCTGCGCAGCCGCTCGACCAAGACCACCTGACGGTAGTTGTCACGCTCAGGGCTCTCGCCGTCATAGGCGATAGTCGGGCCGTACACATGGGTGTAGCCCACCTCTGCCAGCCAGCCGAGGGTTTCCTGTTCCAATTGGTCTTCGGTCATTCCACTTCACTTCCTGTGTTCAGCTCACCGGCCAGCTCCGCCTCGATCTCGGCAATGCTCGGCAGATTTCGGCCCAAGGTGTCGGGCAAGTCGCGCAGTAATTGGTATTCGGCGACGCCGATGGGTTTGTCGATACCCGACAACGCGTACTCGGCCACCAGGCGGTTTTGCTGTTTGCACAGCAGCAGACCGATGGTGGGTTTGTCGTCCTCGGCCTTGATCTGTGCATCTACCGCAGCCAGGTAGAAATTCAACTGGCCGGCGTGTTCGGGTTTGAAGGCTGTCGCCTTGAGCTCCACGACCACATAGCACTTGAGTCGGGTGTGATAAAACAGCAGGTCGATGAAGAATTCATCACCACCGACTTCAAGGCGAAACTGTCGGCCGACGAAGGCAAAACCGGCCCCTAACTCCAGCAAGAAACGGGTGATATGACGGATCAGCCCTTCTTCGATTTCGCGTTCCTGGGCGTCGTGGCCCAGGCCAAGAAAATCGAACAGGTAGGGGTCTTTTAGGGTTTCCTGGGCCAAGGCCGAATCAGCGGCGGGCAGGCGGGTGACAAAGTTGGTGACTGCTGAGCCTTGGCGTTGCTGCAGGCGGCTCTTGATGTTCAGCTCCAAGGTGCTACGTGACCAGCCATGCAGGACGGTTTGTTGCGCATACCACTCGCGCTCGGCAGGACTGTCCAGCTTGGTCAGCAGGGTCACCACATGGAACCAGGGCAATTGGGCAGCAGGCTGCTGCCCAAATTGGCCGTCCGGGCAATGCTGGGCGAAGAAGGCCATATACTTGAGGTTGCGGCTGGAGAAGCCGCGTATCTCGGGGAAGGCGTCTTTCAGGTCCAAAGCCAGGCGTTCGATGACTTTCGCGCCCCAACCTTTGGTTTCCTGTCGTTGCTGAATTTCGATACCGATCCGGTGGTACAGCTGAACCAACTCGGCATTGACTGCCAGCGCCGCCCGCTGCCGGGCCTGAGTGATGTCGCCTTTAAGCTGAGTCAGCCAGTCGGCGTAGCCCTCAGGCAGTGCGGGAATCGTTCCCTTGCTCATGCGCAAACTTCCTCGATCATCACCTCGGCTTCCGGCAAACGCAGCTGGCCGGAGATCAGGCGTGGCAGCAGGGTGTCGCGGAGTTGGGTGAGGGTTCGCATTTGGTCGATGTTGTTCTGACGGCGCTCACTAAGAATCTCTGCTATAGATGAGAACGATTCCATCACCTCACTTGGTGGGCACACAAATTGATAGGTCCCCACTCCATCCTTTGCCAAGTGTAAGACAGTCGTACCTGACGTATGGGCAAATGTATGGCTCTGAAACGACTCCGTCCGGAACAATCCATATAAATATTGCCGACTTACTTTTGTGATATCTGGCCGAATAATACCCACATCAAGCGAAGCGACGAGTGTCTGATATTCTTCCACTCTGACAACAATTGCGGGCTTACCAATCAATTCCGCAGCCTGTGTCACATCAGTGTAAGCAACGATAAGATCTCCTGATGAAACAATTTGGCTGGGCTTGTAGTTCCCGGTGTATGGCTTAAAACCGTCAAGTCGGAAACCACCACCGCGCTCGAAGGACTTAAGCGTGACCAATGCCGTGTGGTGCAGATCAGCAAGGTCTTTGCTTGAGTACGACTTGCCTTTGACTATTTCCGCAACATCAGCAATACGGGAAGCCTTCCATCCACTCGGCACCAGCCCCAGCTCGGACTCTTCAAAGCTGTCGGGGAACAGAGCGGCGGTGGCGGCGTCCATACCCTCTGGGTCAAGCCCTTCCGCCTTGGCCCGCACCGGGTCAAAATCGACAAACCAAGATTTGAACAGCGCTTGGGCAATGGCTTCCAAGGTAGCATTGGTTTCGCGTAGCAGGGCAATGCGGTCGTCAAAGGCTCTCGCAATAGCCCCAATGGCCAATTGAGATTCTTGATTTATTTTAGCGATCTTTATGGAGCCAATACCCGTCGCACTTATATTTGCTTGCGCGCTACCTGCCGATGCATTCTCTATTATCTTATCGAAACCGGAAATCGAAAGAACAGCGTATATGTAGTCATCAATTTTTTTATTATATTTTGATGTTATTCTTGCCACCCGCTGATTAAGAAATGCACGTTCCTTTTGGACAAAACGTCCGACCTTACCAACAGTTGCTCCTGTCATCGCCATGAGAATATCGCCATCGGCAAGCTCAAACCTTTCAAGTCCTATAACACAGGAAGGCTTTACTCGATCAGCGCCCAAAAGCGAAACAAATGGTGGCTTTATATTTGCGATTTTTACAATCGCTATGCCTTCGTCACCAAAGTCCGAACTTTTGAAAGCATATCCACCTTGAATTACAGCAATATCGGCCAGTGATTGTAGATCAAAAGTCATAGCCCAGCCCTCCCAGCTTCTGCCGGATCAACTGGTCGAGCTCAGCGCCCTTGGCCATCTGCTCCCCTAGCAAAGCCGTGAGATTCTGCATCTTGTCGGTAAAGGCGTCGTCGTCGTCCTCGACGGCCTTCGCACCGACATAGCGCCCCGGCGTCAGTACATGGCCATGCTCGGCAATTTCTGCCAGGGTCACGCTGCGGCAGAAGCCTGGGATGTCGGCGTATTCCGCGATCTCACCGCCGACGTCCAGCGGCTCTCCGCGCCAGTCAGCCACGGTCTGCGCGATGCGTTCTATGTCGCTGTCGAGCAGTTCGATCTGTACCCGACTGACGTTGGTACCGAGCTTACGTGCATCGATAAACAGCACTTCACCGGGACGGGCGACTTTCTGTTTGCTGAGGAACCACAGGCAGGCCGGGATCTGGGTGTTGAAGAACAGTTGGCCGGGCAACGCGACCATCACCTCCACCACATCGGCTTCAACCATGGCGCGGCGAATATCGCCTTCAGTGTTCTGGCTGGAGCTCATCGAACCGTTGGCCAACACGATGCCGGCCCGGCCGCTGGACTTGAGGTGAAACAGCATATGCTGCAGCCAGGCGTAATTGGCATTGCCGGATGGTGGGCTGCCATAGACCCAGCGCGGGTCGCCTTCGAGGCTACCGTGCCACCAGTCACTGACGTTGAACGGCGGATTGGCCAGCACGAAGTCGGCGCGCAGGTCTGAATGTTGGTTACGGATAAAGGTGTCGGCCGGCTCACGGCCGAGGTTGAAGTCGATACCACGGATGGCCAGGTTCATTGCCGCCAGGCGCCAGGTGGTCGGGTTGGATTCCTGACCGTAGATCGACACGTCGCCGAGCTTGCCGCCGTGGGCCTCGATGAATTTCTCCGACTGCACGAACATGCCCCCGGAGCCGCAGCAGGGATCGTAAACCTTGCCATGGTGCGGGTTAAGTACGGCCACTAGGGTTTTGACGATGCTGGCTGGGGTGTAGAACTGTCCGCCGCGCTTACCTTCGGCGCTGGCAAACTGGCCAAGAAAGTATTCGTAGACCTGGCCAAGCAGGTCGCGTGCCTGGTTGGCATCGCTGCTAAAGCCGATGATGGATATCATATCCACCAGCTCGCCGAGCTTGCCATCCGGCAGTTGGGCACGGGCGTAGCGTTTGTCGAGGATGTTTTTTAGCTGCGGGTTTTCCGCCTCGATCACCGCCAAGGCTTCATCGATGCGCTTGCCAATATCGACCTGTTTGGCGGCGGCGCGCAACGCTTCCCAGCGGGCCACTTCCGGTACCCAGAACACATTCACTTCTTTGTAGTAGTCGCGCTCTTCGAGTTCTGCGGCCAAATACGTCGGGTCGTCACCGCCCAGGTAGTAGTCATCGCTGGCATCGGCAAAACGACGCTCCAGTTCGGCGCGGCGGCCGGCGAAGCTGTCGGAGATGTACTTGAGGAAGATCAGGCCGAGCACAAGGTGCTTGTATTCGGCGGCGTCCATGTTGGCGCGCAGCTTGTCAGCGGTGGCCCACAGGGTTTTTTCCAGATCCTGCAGGGTGCTGCTGGTCTGACTGGCGACGGCTTTGCGTCCCCTCTTTTTCGGCGGTTCAGGTGCTTCGGCGGGTGTTGCCTCTACCGAGGCATACCGGGCGCGAGCCTCGTTCAGGGCCTGAGTCGCAAGGCTGCTGGCCACCTGTTCGGCACCTTTTTGATCCGTCATGCACTGCTCCTACATCCCACGCAGATAAATTGCGCGGTAAAAAAATGAACATCCGGCCACCGAAGGGCCGAGCGAAGATGGGCTGCATGATAACGGCTCGATGGGTTTTCGTCTGACTTCCTCGGTGACGGGGTAGCCGTTGGCCATATCTGGTTTCTACAGGTGATAATGTCCTTTATCACATATGTAAAAAGGTAGAGGCGATGTCCGATCAAGAACGAGTAACGCTCATCCTTGCCGCTGCACCAGACGACCCGGCCGTCGCCGATCCAGAATATCAACGGGGTCTGAGGGCAGTCAGCGGGGCGCTGCGCGATGCAGGCATTTTATATTCTCAACGGAGAATGACGTTCGATGCTGATGGGGCAGCAGGCTATTCGGTGGGGCAGTACGTTATCTCACTCGCGCAAGTTGCTGGCCCCGTCATCGGAGTCGCTGTCGGTGCATGGATAACTGCTCGTTCAGGCCGGAAGCTTCGAATAAAGGTGGGCGATATCGAGTTGGAGGCCAACAGCCCCGCCGAGATCGATCACCTGGTGGCGAAAACCATCGCGCTCAAAGCTCAGCTGGCTGAGCAGGACGCTGGGCGATGAATCCGCTGGTGCGGACGTCCTCGGTGCCCCACATGCGATGCCCTGCCACCATCTGTTGGAGGAGTACCTGCATACCTACCTGGTACAGACCGGGATCGAGGGCGATCTAAAAGGCCCATTGTTTCGCACGATTGGGCGCGGTACCGGGCAGTTGAGCCCTACCGTCCTGCCTCAGGCCAATGCGCATGCCATGGTACGTCGGCGCGCCTTAGCCGCCGGCCTAAAGACGTTGATTGGCAATCACACCTTCCGCGCCACGGGAATCACGGCCTACCTGAAGAATGGCGGCACCTTGGAAAACGCGGCAGCCATGGCCAACCATGCGTCGACCCGCACGACCCAGCTGTACGACCGGTGCCGGGATGACATCAGCCAGGATGAGGTGGAAAAAATTAGGTTGTAACGGTTTAAAACGGACTCACCGATCGAAATTTAGATTCGTTAGCGTACGATTTTTTCCGTTTTCTCTATCGCCCCCGATTAGTGTTAACCAACGGCGGGGGCCTTTGTTTGAAGTCACCGCGTCGTTACGCAGCGGTCATACGATCTGCCGGATACTCCTGCATGAACTCCATGCTCTCGCTTGCGGAAGCATTCAACCAATCGTGATAGAGCCCCTTGGGCAAAATCACAACCATACGTTTCTCGTCACCCGCCCGATGGTAATTACGCATGAAAGAGTGCTGATCGGCATTGATTGTCAGCATAGAGTAACTAAAAACATCTTCACCCAATGGACTCTTCCATCGCTCCCACAAGCCCGCGATGCCCATAGGCTCGCCGTCGCTGCGAGTGATCCGGGTTGCGATGGCTTTACCGCTACGCCAGTCGGGCTCATAGATGGCGGCGGCTGGGATGATGCAATGTTGACCGTGCTTCCAAGCATTGCGAAAGGACGGTTTAACAGCCGCTGTTTCTGACCGGGCGTTGTAGCAGCGCCGTGCAATTTTCGTATCTTTGCTCCAACCAGGTATCAGGCCAAACGAGCCCGATAGCACCTCCCGCATAGAATAGGAGTCCTCCGGATCGTCCGGGCCGGCCATCCCCCGGACAAAGGGGCCGAAGTAACCAGGCCAAAGGTCCAATTTGGCTTGCTCAACAGGCTCTACGCCGAACGCCAAGGCAAGTTGCCCAGGGCTTGGGGCCTCATAATGGCTGCACATTACTCATCTCCGTCATTGGTCTGATTGCCCCGCCGTCGCGCTCCAGAGCGACCCGTCTATCTGCATCCGCTAGATAAAAATTGACCGGATCGCGCTAACAAAGTTAACTGTATATTTGTACAGCATTCGGAAGCGTGCGTCATGAGCTATTCCATCCTGGGTCCACTCGCGGCAGGCGGTGTTCCCCTGCCTCTATGTTCGTTTCGCGTACCCGCTGGGTTCCCGTCGCCGGCAGCGGATCATATTGAGCAGCAAATCTCGCTCGATGAAGTATTGAACATCCGAGCGCCGCACGTTTATCTCGCGTCGATAAGCGGGGATAGCATGCAGGGTGCTGGAATTTTTGACGGTGACCTGGCTGTGGTAGATCGATCCATAGAAGCCGTGCACGGTCACATTGTTATCGCGCTGTTGAACAACGAGCCGCTGTGTAAACGGCTCTGCCTGCGCGGCAAGGACGTAATCCTATTGTCTGAAAACCCCAAGTACCCGCCGCGCTACGTCATGGATGGGGACGAATTGGCCATTTGGGGGGTGATAACCAGCAGTGTGCGTAGTCATGTCTGAATTGCCGCCTGTATTCGGCTTGATTGACTGCAACAGCTTTTATGCCAGCTGCGAGCGTGTGTTTCGCCCGGATCTGGCCAAGGTTCCGGTCGTCGTTCTCAGTAACAACGATGGTTGCGTCATCGCCCGTAGCTACGATGCGAAGCCGTTCGTGAAGATGGGCGAGCCGTATTTCCAAATCAAAGACAAACTGCGCCGCCACGGCATCGTGGCCTTTTCTTCCAACTACGCGCTTTATTAAGTTAGGTGGAATGCTTTTGAGCTAGGCTGAATCCGTTGACGCTCAGGGGGCGCCCATGACCACCACCCCATTGCACAAGCAAGTGTTAAGTCGTTATTCCAGTGTACAAGCTTGGCTGGAGCTCTTGGGTAATCTGGGGCGTGCGCCGGCCACCCTTGACGCCTATGGCCGTGCCCTTGCGCATTACTTATTGCATTGCGAAGGGAGTGGGCTGAAACCCGAATCCGCGACATTCGAACAAGTCACGCTCTACATCCGTGAGCTGCTACCTGGCGCAAAGAGCGCGGTGGCGAATTCAACCTTGCACCAGCGGCTTACTGCTATCCGGTTGTGGTACGACCACCTCGTTTTTCAGGGTCTTTGCGAGCACAACCCCGTGCCCCGCGGACAGCATGGTCGGCTGGCCCAAGTGCCTGGACATGGAGGGTTTGTCAGGGGCTTGCTCCCACGGCTGATTAAGTTGCCAGACATTCCCACCGATGAGCAGTGGCGACACTTTCTCAGTATTGCGGCCAGGTCGTCTATCCGTGATCGACTAATGCTGTCGTTGGCGTATTTCGGGGCTCTTCGCCGTGCCGAGTTGGTGGCCTTGCGTATTGAGGATTTAGACGTTGCACACCGACTGATCTCGGTGCGAGCGGAAACGACCAAAGGCAAACGCAGCCGCGTCGTGTGCTACAGCCCAGACATTGCACCTGTCTTGATAGAGCATCTACATGCTCTTCGCGGCGCTGGCTGGATGCGAGGTTCGTTGTTTCGATCAGCATCAGATCGTAATCGAGGCTCGCCACTGTCCCGTTGGGCGTGGAGTAAAACGGTTGAAGGGTGGGCCAAGGAAGCGAAACTATCGCACCTGAGCACTCATACCTTTCGCCACCTTCGGCTTACCCATCTGGCCCGTGCGGGCTGGAAGCTCCATGAACTGACCACGTATGCTGGACATCGAGACCCCAAAACCACTTTGATTTACCTGCACCTATCTGGCGCGGATTTAACCGCAAAGATGGCGCACTCCGTCGGCAGTCTCGATGCTCGGATGTTCTGTGAACTCTTTGGGTCTGAGGCATTGCTATGAGCACCCCCTCAGTCACCCCTTATGTTCCGTTCGACGCGAGCAAGTACGTACGTCAGAGCGATCTATCGAAAATCGAGCTGAGCATACTTTCGAATCGCTCTCACCGTTCAGACTGGGGCTACCTCCAATCAGAGATACCTGAGCTCATGAGGCCGCTAGCTGATATAGCGGCGCACAGCGGCGTTTCTCAGCGATTAGCCATTTCATCAGTGGCAGTCATTCTCTGGAATGTCAGCAAAACCGGTAAACCCTACTGGTGTTGGTCTGAGTCGCAGTGGTTGACCTTGCTCAGTAATCGAGCAGGATCACGACCATATCTCGCTTCCGTTGCTTACCATCTCGGCGATTTTCGAACCCCGCAGCGTATCGCCAAATTCCGGCAGCCGGCGATATATGCTTCTTTTATCTTCGGCCATGCCGTGTTCAGACATGAGCACGTTCGCTTGAGCCAAGCGTTGAGATCGCTGGGCTACGCTGCTCGCCATCTTGAGCAGTTCCTTTCCAACGTGCTGGGTGCCTTGATGCTGGAAAACGGCGATCCGCGGTTGGAGACATTCACCGAGGAACTGCTACTGAAGGGCCAACAGCATCGAAGCGAAGGTGTCGCGAGATCGGTCGGAAAGGTATCTCACGGCCTCGCTGCCATGGGGATTTTGGCGAAACCTTTACGCATGCGAGGCTATACCTGTTGGCGGGCGAAAAGCATCGAAGGCATCGATCCGACTTGGGCAATGTGGTGCCGTCGATGGCGAGACACTTCCACCTTGCGTCCACGCACACGTGAAAGCAATTACAGTTTTATCTTGAGGACCGGTGTCTGGCTAGCGCGCGAGCAATCAGGAATGGCGGCGCCTACCGATTGGAGCATGTCCACTTGCGCTGCATTTATTGCTGCCGTCGACCGGATGACGGTCGGTGAGTGGGCTTTGGAGTCAGCGAAGGGAACACAGCTAAAGGGGCTTGGTCAGCCTATCGCTGCCAACTCGAAGCGCGGCTTTCTACATGCCTTGCGACGATTTTTTACAGACTTTGAACTCTGGGGATGGGGTCGTTTGAAGTTCAGCCCCCGGCATCACCTCGCCACCCCGCGATCCGTGACATTCAACTCGGGTATCAACCCGCGGGTAATTGATGACTCGACCTGGCTCAAGCTGATTTGGGCGAGTCTAAATCTTGAGCGTAGTGATCTGCTTTCGGAGATTCACTATCCGCTGTCGATGGTTCAAGCCATTGCTGTAGTGTGGACGCACGCTGGTTTGCGCAGCAATGAAATCATGCGCTTGGATAAAAGATGCGCGCATCCTCAGACCAATGATGTGGTACACGAGGATGGGACCATCGTTCCAGCAAAAACTTTATGCTATCTCGATATTCCTGCCAGCAAGACGTTCAAAGCTTTCGTCAAACCTGTAGCGGTGGTCGTGAAGGAGCGCATTGACGCCTGGCTGGAGGACAGGCCTGCTAACCAGGCCGCTTTGCTGGATGAGCGAACCGGGGAAAAAGTTAGCTACCTATTTCAGTTTCGAGGCAAGCGCATAGGCTCCAGTGTCATTAATGGCACCATCATTCCAATGCTATGCGCCAAGGCGGGTGTGCCACTGGAGGACAGTCGCGGGCGAATCACCAGCCACCGGGGACGTGCCTCCGCAGTGACGGCGCTCGCCAGCGTCCCTCAGGGCATGTCGCTGATCGAGCTAATGCAGTGGTCGGGACATAGCTCGCCGAATTCGACTTTGCATTACATTCGAATTCGGCCTACCAAGCTGGCAGCATCCTTCGTTAAAGCCGATCAAATGGCCCATATGGTCTCCGTTTTGATCGATCATGACGTAATTGTTCGCCATTCAGATGCCCCCTACACCTTCTATGACTTGGGCGACTCGTATTGTTCAAATCCCTTCTGGAGCAGCTGCCCACATCGCATGGCCTGTGCGGGGTGTGACTTCAACTTGCCGAAAGCCAGCGCAAGGGCCCAAGCATTGGAAAGCAAATCGTCTATCGGACGGTACTTGGAGGCCGTGCCTTTAACTCCCGACGAGCGAGCCATTGCCGAGGGCGACTTGGAAAAGCTGGAGAGCCTCATTCGAAAGCTGGACAATGTGCCGGCTCTAGACGGCAGGATGCCGAGGAGATCGATGAGAGAAAGAGGAGGCTATAAGTAGAAAAGTTCTTAAGCGACTAGTGGCTCGCTAGACATACCTGTCGCGTTACTCCTAAGTTATGCGACACACTAGATTTTTCGGGGTTTTGCTGGGCTGCGGGTGTCGCAGGAGTGTGCCGCACGTAGATCGAAGTTAAACCTGATGCTAGGCCGGCTCATGCACTAGCCGGATGTCGATTTCTCTGTCGACATACTGCCACTCCACCGAGGCTCGGAGTTCGGCCAGAAGCCTGTTAAAGGCCGTCTCATCAGACGGGGAATATTCGAACCAAGTCAAGAAGTCGAAGGGTTCGTTCTCGCCCAGGTCCCGACAATGGTGGAGGCGGCGGGCCACAGCAGGGAGATATTGGAGCCCGATGTGAATGTGACGGGACTGTTCCTCAAAAATCTTCCGGCGTTCGTCTTGAGACAGTCCCCACCATGAGGGGTTTTTCCGGATAGGGATCAGGGCGGCGCAGGTAGCCTCTGCTCGACCCAAGCTTGGCTGCTTCGCCACGAGACGATCCTTCTCTTCACGCACGACATAGCGCTCGTTACTCGTTATCCCGCGAAGGAGCCATTTGGTGCCCGGAGGCTGCGGCGAAACAGAGCCAGCGGCTACGTTGAGCCGTGGGATTCCAGGGAGAGGGGCTCCTGCCACGGCATTCATCGCAACAACGCGCCAAACCCCCGTTTCTCCACCAGCGAACGTAAATACTCGTGTATTCATCAGGTTCCTCTCAGGCCTTTCGCCTATTTCTCAGATAACGCAAAACCTGCACTGCCCGGCGCAACCACGGAGACAAATATGAAAGGTCCTGGACCAGAGTTCACGGCACCATGTACTTGCCCAGGTTTTGCAATGGCAATATCTCCAGCTTTAAGATGAATTTCTACGCCGTTGCCTTGATAATACTTGGCCTCACCTGAGATAACCGTCCAAGTATCTTGGCCGTGAGGATGGACATGGGCAGCTATTTCCTGCCTAGGGTAGGCGTGCCAAACTACAACGACAGAATCGTTGGTCTCCAGAACAACTGAACGGATCGGTTCGCCGTTAGACGGACGGACATATTCGTCCACCGAAAAAATCCGCGATTCCGTTTCTGCTTTCATGTTCACACTCCATTCCTGCACCGCAAGGTGACGTGCATCTGGCACTAACACCAAGACGAAGCCTTGATCTTGATGGGGGCGGAGAAGCTCGACACGCCGAACGGCATCATGAAGAGCACTTTCATGCGGCACCAACCATTTCTTTTAACGACACGAGGCTCGTATGCACATGACGATATGTACTTGAGCGCCTTTCGGAAAAGCTATGTTATAGGACGGAGACCGTCAATACTCCGTCGTGGGTAGGCATGACAGAACGGTAGGATAACGGCGACGTTTTGGTCATATGTACATGGGAGGGCGGTTCACCGCTCGGCAGGGGTGTTGTCGATGGACAGGTGTCCGCCTTCGATGTAACAGATCAGCTTTGACCGGTTACTAACAGGATGACCGGATGATCCGGTGAGCGACGGCGATCTCCTCAGAAGCTACAGCCATACCGGTTGGGTATGAGAAGCTCCAAGGGCGAGCATGGCCCGGTTCTTATTGACTTTCTATTACACATAAATGGCGATATGAGCCAGCGGGTCATGAGCGTAATTGAATCGATGGTGCCCGCCGTTGAGGTCTACAGCATCGATGAATCATTCGCGGATCTGCGCGGCGTGCCTTATCCGGAAGAACTCGGCCGCAAAATCCGCACTCAGGTTCTTCGCTGCACCGGCATCCCTGTCGGGGTAGGCATTGCCCGCACAAAAACCCTGGCCAAGTTGGCTAACCACACGGCAAAAAGACTGCAAGCGCAAACAGGAGGGGTTGTCGATATTTGCGATACCTTCAAGCGCGACTGGGTTTTGCGCAACACCGATGTTTCCGAAGTTTGGGGAGTCGGCCGGCGAATGAAAGCTCATCTGGATGCGATGGGTATCAAAACCGCGATGGACCTGGCAAAAGCCGATCCGTGGACCCTGCGCAAGAGATTCAGCGTGGTTATTGAGAAAACGGCAAGGGAGTTGTCCGGCACGTCGTGCCTGGAGCTGGATGAGCCAAATCCTCCCAAACAGGAAATATGTTGCAGCAGGGCGTTTGGCCAGCGTTTGACTGAGTTACCGGCGATTCAAGAGGCGGTGGCCACCTACATGATGCGGGCATCCGAAAAGCTACGGGCTCAGCATTCATTGTGCAAAAAGGTTCGCGTCGGTATCCGTACTGGAATGTTCAACGCTTCAGAAGCCCAATATGCGAACAGCGTCATCGTTGATCTTCCCTACCCTACTGACGATGTTCGGATGCTCACGAAGGCCGCTACCAAGGCCGTTGAGCGGGTGTACCGCCAAGGCTACCGATACAGCAAAGCCGAAGTGATGCTGCTGAATCTATGTCAGCCAGGTGAATACACTGATGATCTTTTCGCAAGCACCCAGCCCACCGACTCGACAAAGGTTATGTCGGTACTGGATGAAATCAACAATCGATGGGGTCGCGGCACTCTACGGGTGGCAAGTGTCCCATCGAGTCCAGAATGGGCCATGCGGCGCAGCCTCATGAGCCAGAGTTACACGACTAAACTCGACCAGTTATGGCGTATCAACTGTTCATAGCCTAAAAGCTGTAGGCACCTACAGACGGAACCCGACACTTCCCTACACCGACGCCAGACACCTGGATCAATCCTCCTGTTGAAAGATGGCGTCGTGCGCGACTTTGCTGTGCTTCTGCAGAAAGGCTTTCGCCTTCAATCCCAAGGTGTAACGGCCAGCATTTGAAAACGCCCCGACCTGCAATCAAGGCGTTTTTCGACCAGGATTAACTGCGACTGTCCGGTCCTGCAAACCAGCATTAACTGCGAATGAACCTGCACTGATCCGCGCCGACCTGCATTCTATTGTTGCCAACCAGCATTAGTTGCAACGGTATTCCCTGGAGCACTTGCGCGCCATGTTTGCCAACGAGCGGATTCCGCCGGAATTTTTGTCACATTATGAGCCTGATTAATCCTTTGCATGTCTTAAATTAAATAACGGGTTAAGTGAAAATTTTTGACGGCCAGAGCTTCCCGACTCAAACTGTCACATAATCTAACGTATATGTGACAGGTGAAGAGATGTTGATCGGCTATATGCGGGTGTCGAAAGCGGACGGATCCCAATCCACCGATCTGCAGCGCGATGCACTGATCGGCGCCGGGGTGAGTCCTTCACATCTCTACGAGGATCTGGCTTCAGGCCGACGCGATGATCGACCGGGGTTGGCTGCTTGCCTGAAGGCGCTCCGTGAAGGCGATACGCTGCTCGTGTGGAAGCTCGATCGGCTCGGCCGCGATCTACGCCATCTGATCAATACCGTGCACGACCTGACTGCGCGTAGCGTGGGATTGAAAGTCCTGACCGGTCACGGTGCTGCGGTCGACACGACGACTGCCGCGGGCAAGCTTGTGTTCGGTATTTTTGCTGCGCTGGCCGAGTTCGAGCGGGAGTTGATTTCCGAGCGCACGATGGCAGGATTGGCATCGGCACGAGCACGCGGCAGGAACGGCGGGCGGCCGTTCAAGATGACCGCAGCGAAACTGCGATTGGCCATGGCGGCGATGGGGCAGCCGGAAACCGTGGTTGGCGGTCTGTGTGAGGAACTCGGCGTCACTCGACAGACGTTGTACCGGCACGTCTCGCCAAAGGGCGAGTTGCGTCCAGATGGCCTGAAGTTGCTTTCACGGGGCTGATCTTGACCTGGAGGCGAATGGCTCACTACGGCCAAAAGGCGCCTGTGGGATGTTACGAAACACGGGGGGATTCCAGACTTCCTGCGAGTGCTTGGATTGCCGGCTCGCAAGCAACGGATAGCGGCTGTTGGTGCTGCATCTCTGCGGGTGCTTCAGCGGAAGCGGTCGTTATAAAGGCTTAGATACGAGCCTGGTTGCCATAGTCCATTTGGACTGGTTGCTTGCACGTCGAGGGCTCACAGGATTGAATAGCTTCCATGACCAAACGCTTACTACTTATCGATGATCACGCTTTGTTCCGTTCCGGCATTGCAATGGTGCTGGTCGCTGGCTTGGGGGGATGTGATATTTTCGAAGCCTCCTCAATAGAAAAGGCGTTGCTTTGTCCTTGTGAAATCCTGGATCTGCTACTGCTCGACGTGCAGCTCGACGGCCTCAACGGCCTGGATGGAATGACGCTTCTGAAGCGCAAATGGCCTTCGGCGAAAATTATGATGGTATCGGCGATACAGGATGCACACGTTGTCAGGACGGCCATGGAACGAGGCGCTCAGGGCTTTATCTGCAAAGCAGAACCGCCTGCGCGAATGCTGGAAATGATTGCCCGGATTCTCGCAGGCCAGACGATGACGGGAGATCCTTCGCCGCCAGCGATTGGGGGTGGGAGCCAGAAGGTGGTACTGACCCCGCGACAGTACGAGGTACTCGACCTGATCTGCCAGGGTTTATCGAACAAGATGATAGGCCGACGTCTTAATCTTTCTGAAAACACTGTACGAGGCCACGTTCAAGCCACATTAGCGGCCTTGCAGGTAGCCAGTCGCTCGGAGGCAGCCTTTGTCGCACGCCGAGAAGGTTTGATTAATTGAATACCTTGAAGACCAGCGACGACCTGGAGCGTGATATCCGTGTCGAGCAAGTGTGCCTGGTGTTCATGGGCATGAAGAACTCATTGTACCTGGGGATTGCCCTGGCGACAGTGCTGTTGGTCGCGCTGTCTGCGCCAGAAAACCGAAATTGGCTATACGCCTGGTTTGCAATGGTCGTGTCGGGCAGAGTGCTCTGTGTGAGCTACGCAACGCTGGCGCTCAAACGCGGTGTGACGCCAGACAATATAGCGACGCTGATCCTGCACATGAGTTTTATCAAGGTCTTTGAGGGCCTGGCCTGGGGGGCGCTGGCTTGGATCATCATGGGGCAGGCCTCACTACCGGAACAGTTGCTGGTCATGGCATCACTGGCGGGGGTCAGCGGTAATGCGGTTTCCTTGCTGGCACCGGTATTGCCCCTGTACATGTGTATGCAGTTCGCACAACTGGGGGTCATCAACAGCAAGTTATGGCTGATTGAGGATAACTCCTACACCATGTTGGCAGTCGGCTGCTCCCTTTACGTCGCGGGCCAGCTCGGCCAGGCGTTGCTGGGGCACCGCTCGTCACGTCGTTCCATTGCCTTGCGTTTCGAGAATCTGGAACTGGTAGAAAAACTGCGCATTGAGTCCGAGCGTGCCGAGCAGGCCCGCATCAAGGCCGAGCAAGCAAACCTGGCCAAATCCAAATTTCTTGCCGCGGCCAGCCATGACCTGCGCCAGCCGGTGCACGCTCAAGAGCTGTTTCTGGAGGTGCTGGCGCGCAGCGATCTGTCGCCTGTCCAGCACAAGGTTCTGGGCAATGCGCGAGCTGCCAGTCAGGCCTCTGCACAGATGCTCAATACACTGCTGGATTTCTCTCGCATCGAGGCCGGGGTGATCGAGCCGCAGCACAGTGCATTTCGCCTGCAACCGTTGCTTAATAAGCTGGAGAACGAGCTTGGCAGTCAGGCTGACGCCAAGGATATCGTCTACCGCTATCGCGAAACGAACCTGGCGGTGCTGTCCGATCCTGCGTTGTTGGAGCTGATGCTGCGTAACTTGATTACCAATGCCATTCGATACACCCACCAGGGCGGTTTACTGATCGCCTGCCGTAAACGTGGCGACGACGTACAGATCGAAGTCTTCGACACCGGTATAGGTATCGCGCCAGAACAGCAGGAGGAAATATTTCGCGAGTTCCACCAACTGGGTAATCCTGAGCGTGACCGCGTAAAGGGGCTTGGACTTGGACTGGCGATCACCGATGGCCTCGCCCGTTCCCTGGAGCATGGTCTGAGCCTGGTTTCGCGACCGGGGCGTGGCAGTGTTTTTCGCGTGCGCTTACCTCTGGCCAGAACCGGCTTTGACGAAAACCTCTTCACCGTGGCTGACGACCAGCAGTTGATGTCAAATCATTTGCAGGGACTACATGTGCTGGTCATCGAGGATGATTTCTTCGTACGTCAGGGCATGCTGCAACTGCTGGAGGACTGGGGCTGCAAGTGCCGGGGGGCGGAGCACATCGAGGAGGCTCTGCAGCAAGTAGTGGATTGGCCCGTGCAAATGCTGATCAGCGACTATCGGCTGCGCAATAACCAAACCGGTGCCCAGGCCATCAGGTCGTTACGGGTGGCTGTTGGAGTGGTCATTCCGGCGCTGCTCATCACCGGTGATACAGCGCCGGAACGCTTGCGCGAAGCGCGCTACAGCGGAGTGCCGTTGTTGCACAAGCCAGTGTCACCGGCACAGCTGTACAGGGAGCTGGTCAGTCATATTACTGGTTGATCAGAGCTGGCCCAGGCGTGTAGGGCTTATTCGCATCAGCCCTCTCTGTCCTTCGATTGAGCGACCGAGAGGTAACACAAGGATCGCGCAGGTATCAAAGATATCCGTAATCGCAGCGCCGGGTAGAGCGGAGGCATATTCCAGTAACTTCGATCGTTTATTCTTTGAAGGAGAGTTTGACTGCTCCTTGATCTGCTCAAAAGCCTGACTGTTTAAGGTATGGTGGTGCCAACGAAACCTGGGGCTATTCACCGCACTGCATTGGCGGCGGCCACTTCGGGCATTGTCCGATCCGCCGAATCCATCGCCGCCAGATATCGATCAATGCTCTGCTCGATCTGCTGCATACGCGCTTACACCTTACCCTGAGTGAAGTGGCGGTCGCGATTATTGACGGCTTCGAATACCCCCTCTATCGCTACTGCCAGATGGCTTCACCCGTCGTTTACGTTGAAGGTACACATCCAGCAGATCGAACCCTGCAATCCTGAGCGCCTTGGACGGGCAAGCAACTAGTCCAAATGGACTATATGCATCAGGCTCTCGACTAATTATTGTGCTCGACTGTTCATTAACAAAAATATTCTTTCAGCGATTTCAGGTGTCACGCAGCGTATTTCTTAGAGCGCAGAGTGCCCGAATCTCTGTGAGGTCCTCGCTACAAACATTAAGGATAAGCATTTTGTCTGCATGCGGGGCGGTACTCAAACTTCGTCTCTTCGCGCGAAGCCTCTCCCTATCTTCGATTAGCTAGGTAGCTGTTGCCCTCAAAGGAATAGAGAATTGGTAACACCGGCCTGGAAGTTCTGCTGAGCTACGTATTGAAAAGACTGCCGCTAAGTCGTACCGATAAGGCGCATATCCTGGATAAATGCTGGTTTGGAAATTGCTGGAACCCACCTGAAAAGTTGCATCGATATTGAGCACGCAATAGCACCGTGACTATCCGCAAGATAAGCCATGCAGTATTTGCAGTACGGACTTTGAGGACGTGCCCAATAGCGGCCTGTGGCGAGGAGCCGCTATCGCCACAATCGGAAACTTTTTAGCTAGTTAGTCATAAAAAGCCAGCGCCGAGCGAAAGTCGTTCTGTTGGCGCGCGACAGATTTTTTGACAATTCTGGCGGGCACACGCCTGCTCGCGCTTGAACTGACCTAGGGATGGGGAATGCAATGCTTCGAGGATTGAGCTGTCTGCAAGGTGTTGGCTCTAATGCCCACCTATGCCTATTGCCCCCCCCCTGCCGCCCCAGGCTGAATTCGTCTTAATGATCAGAAGCCCCACTCTGCTTTAAACAATAAGTAAAAACTCTGTATTGGAGAGCGTATGTTGCATCCTGGCAACGCGGTAGCTGACTGCCCTGCATGGTCATTCTTTATCCCCCTTTCTACGGCGCTCCGGCGGCAAGTGCGAGGCCGCAATTCCGGCATAGCTGAGGCCCGGCCTGGTATTTTGCAGCTGATCGCTTGGCTGTGCCTGCTGATGCTGGCGCTGGGTGCAAACCCGGCGCTGGCAGCAGTCCCCACCCTCACCTCGACTGCTCCCAACAACGGGCCCACGACGGGGATGACCAGCGTGACAATTATCGGTACAAACTTTACCGGTGCGACAAGCGTGATGTTTGACGGCACCTCCGCCATTAGCTACACGGTCAATAGCGACACGAGCATCACCGCGACCACCCCAGGCCATGCAGCAGGTACGGTAGTCGTGCTGGTCTACACGCCGGGTGGCTCCGCGGCACTGACCCACGGTTATACCTACACAGCGCCAGTGCCAGCGCCCACGGTCGGCCCGGTCAGCGTCTACGTCTCCGCCAACAGCAGCGCCAATCCGATCACTCTAAACATCAGCGGCGGCGCCGCCACCAGTGTCGCCGTTGCCAGCGCGGCTAGCCATGGCAACGCCACCGCCAGCGGCACCAGCATCACCTACACACCGAACGCAGGCTTCTCCGGCTCTGACAGCTTCAACTACACCGCCACCAACGCCAGCGGCACTTCCAGCCCAGCCACGGTGAGCATTACCGTCAGCAGGCCCACCATTACCCTGAGCCCAAGCGGCCTGAGCAATGGCATCATCGGCATTGCCTATAGCGCCACCCTCAGCACTTCCGGCGGCACGGCGCCCTACACCTACACCATCACCGCCGGCAGCCTGCCGCCTGGAATAAGCCTGAACACCTCCACCGGAGTAATCAGTGGCACGCCTTCCGCCAGCGGCACCGCCAACCTGACCATCACCGCCACCGACGCCTACAGCGCTACAGGTTCACGGGCCTATACCCTGGTGATCGGTGCCCAGGTGCCTGTCGCCGGTGCCGTCAGTGCAACACTCGCGGCAAACAGCAGCGCCAACCCGATCACGCTGAACATCAGCGGCGCCGCCGCCACCAGTGTCGCCGTTGCCAGCGCGGCTAGCCATGGCAACGCCACCGCCAGCGGCACCAGCATCACCTACACACCGAACGCAGGCTTCTCCGGCTCTGACAGCTTCA
>NZ_JBUZRD010000016.1:0-61871 GCF_055407145.1 Pseudomonas sp. c313
GCAGAAGCCCGTCCAGCTCGCCATCGGTGAGGGTCAGCAGTTCCTCACCGGTAACCATCGACACCGGGCAACCGTTGGTGGCGGTTTTATCGGCACTGGCCGCTGCATCGCCGTTAGGGTTTCTCGCAGAAGAGGGCACATCGTCAACATGCGCTTCCTGCCGCAACACCGTGTTCTGCCGCGCCCCCCAGCGCATTTGCATCCTGCCTTTTTTCAGGCCACCCACCGCTCCACGAACCGCCACGGCCTTATAGCGATCCACCGCCGTCATAAAGCTTTTGACGAGGGTGAAAATACCTTTCACAAAACCGATAGCCGCTTCAACAATCTGTGCGCCGTACCTGGCCACCCGCAGCGCCAGATAGGCGATGCCTGCGCCTGCCAGTGCAAGGGTCAGCACCACCGCAATCAACAGGTCAATCAGTAGCGACACCACAAACCCTGCGATAGTCTCGGCAGCTTTTCCCGCCACCAGGCCAGGTGGCAGCGCCGACAGCCAAATCATCGCCGTACGCAACATCAGGTACAGCGCCGCCTCGTCACTGGCCAACAGCATGGCCTGTTCCATCACCTGAGGCGCGGTGCGGGCTAACTCAGCCAATTCGCTGGCCTGCGCGCCCAATCGCTCGATGTGTTTTTCCGGGTCTTTAAGAATGTCCTGAATCAGCGAAATGCTGTCCCATACCCCGGTAATCGCTGACCAACCTCCGGCCAATAGCCCAATGCCAATCGCACTCGACGTCGACTGCTCCCAATGTGGTTTAAAGCCATCCCACTGCTGGCGAAGCCAGGTTTCTAGATCCGCCGTCAGCCCGTCATAGGATGAAAACAGCGCTTCCACCTGCTCCGCTGAAACCCCGCCCTGCACCCGAACCTGATAGCGCTCGCCCGCCGCGCAGTGGTGAGAACCTTTGCCCTGTTCATCGAGCATGACGACCCTAGAACTGCCGTCATCCAGCCCAATCACCTCAACCGGAATGTTCCCCAGTGGCACGTCATACACCGACTCGAACTTGCTCTCGATCTGCAGCACACCGCCCACTTGGCAGCTTGTCACTGTCGAGAAATTGTCATCTGTCATGCTCACCGACTTGCTCGAATCTCCAACCCGAATGACCCGATCCATGCCCAGCAACGACGGCAAATCTGCGGTATGGCTTACCTTGTCCAGCGCCTGCGAGTACCAGGCGCCCACTTGCTGGCGATACACGGCCAGGCTCTGATGAAAGCCATCTAGTTCGTGTTCGATATGGGCAATGTGGGACGAAGAAGCAGTCATCCGTGACGTCTCAGCAGGGGCAAGGCGTCGGAGTCTGCAACAGCAAAAGAGGGCTGGACGAGTGGTCCAAAAAATCAGATTTGGATTACAAGAAGAGAGATTTTTTCCGTGCTGAACTGCTGCTCAGCACTACATAAAACAGAGAGTCAGCTCATTGAAGGAAATGGCGTTTTCACCTGTGCGCTGCATTGACCCTGAGCATTCTTGAGGCTGACCTCAAACTCGACCAGTCCGCCATGCATCTTCTGCAACGCCTCAATTTGGTTTACCAGTTCCTGCTTCTTGTTGGCGATCGCCTTGTCCGCCAGTTCCCAGGGCAACCCGCCACCGTGATGCCCGCCGAGAATCGCCTGCAGCTCCTTGAGCTTGAATCCCAACTGCTGAGCACACTTGATAAACGTCAGCAGCTCGAGGTTCTGCGGGGAATAGATCCGATAACGACCTTCCCGCTGCGGCGGCGGTAACAGGCCAATGTCCTCATAGTGACGAATTGCTTTGATCGTTGTGCCCGACAGTTGCGCGGCTTTGCCGATGTACATGAAACATCCTTTTTCCGAAGAGGGCACCGGCCTGCTTTAACCACCTGTCCCGCTGCTGCACCGTTGAACCCAGCACCGGCCCGAACATCAACGACTTGATCGGCTTGATGCCGCAAAACTCAAGGGTCGTCCTGCGCATCTGATGCAGCCCAGGCATGCGGTAGAACCACCTGTAATACCACGGCGGCGTATCCAGGGTCACCAGTAAGTGTGCGGTTCGCCCCTTCAGCAGCTTGTCCGGGAACGCCTTGCCCTCGCGATATTTAAAGGCAAACCCCGGCAGGAAAACCCGGTCGATAAAACCCTTCATCAACGCCGGGATGCCACCCCACCAGATGGGGAAAACAAACGTCAGATGCTCGGCCCAGAGAATGTCGGATTGAGCCTTCAGCAAATCAGGTTCGAGGGTTTGGATCTGGGTGTAGCCGTTGTGCAGGATGGGGTCGAAGGCCAGCTCGGCCAGGTGCAGGAGGCGTACGTCATGGCCGGCGGATTTGGCGGATGCGATGTAGGTATTGGTGAGGGCAGAGCAGAAGCTGGTGCGGGAGGGGTGGCCGAGTATGACCAGGATTCGTTGGCTCATGGAGGTAGATCCTGAAAAATAAGCCTCAGGGTGAGGTGTGACCTTAGGGGGAGAGTCAAGCAGAAGCGCCGGCCCAGAAGCGTCGACCATTGTGTCTCTGGGCGGCAGAGGGTGTCCTGATGCTCATGAATGCGAGCAGATATATCCACTTCTGTTCATTTAAAGGCTTTCCAGGCACCGGGATTCGATGAGGGTAACTCCTCTCATACTCAAAGACTGGCCATGCTGCGACAAGGCCAGGTAGGGTCATGTCGGCTCAGCATCCACCATCAGCTCATCCTTCACGACGATTGGCTCGTTACCCATATCACGATCAGTTGTGAACCAGCCCAAAGCAGTATTTCCGACGTATTTCGTTAGTGCATAGTTGGCTGTGGAGCCAATCACTACGCCAATGCCGAATGGAATTGCCTTTTCCAATGCTTTTCGAGTGAAGGTGATGCCTATGCGTTTGAACATTTCCTTGATTGCCTGCAATGCTGCTCCCTTCAGATACTGGCGTACCATGTTTACGCCAGCCTTAGAGGCGAATGCGGTACCAACTTCCACGCCAAACTTCTCCAGCGATCCTCCTGCTGCAATCATAAATGCCAGTTGCCGCGCATCCTCACTTGTGAGATCCCAGCCAAAGGCATCAGCCAGGCACATGCACATATCGACTTGAAATTTCATACCGATTGTAGCGTCGGTTAGTCCGCCGCCTACCATCGCGACGGCAGTACCCAGGCCCGGTATGACGCCGGCCAAAGCCGTAACTCCACCGCTGGTGGCTGACATTTTTGAGTAGCGACTGATGATTTTCTTCGCGACCAGTGCCTGAACTTCATGCTCTGAAGCATTAGGTTTAGATGCCTTCACTTGAATTCTGTACTGCGAGACTAATGCCTGGGCATCCTTTGGGCTGATGGCGATCGACTCTACAGCCTTGAGCAGGCGTGACTCGTTTTCTGGCTTCGTTTCGTCGGTCATACAAAAACTTCCTGTTTGGTATTGGCGAGCCGTGCCGGTGAATCCACGGGCTAATAGAGAGTTGTTCTGACGCAGCCGCGCAGTGCTTGGGAAGGTTTATCGGCATCGAGCTGGATTCATTGAATGGACAATGATGCTGTAGTGCCATTGTTGCCTGCATAGCACCGGAAGACCCGGCACTGCATGGTTAGGATGTGTAAAAAATACATGCAGAGCAGCGTGTGTTGCCGCCGACCGAAAACTGACCCCGGTGGGCCAGTTCTCAATCAGCGCCCACTTAGAGATATCAACCAGCCCACACCAAGGTGTCGGGGGATGGACTGAAGTATGGGCAGGCTCGATGCTTGACTGAAAAAGTCTTACTTTACAAAAGGATAGGGCATTAAAAAGCCGGCTTGTGGCCGGCTTCTCGGGGACGGGTTCAGCTTATTTTTGGTAAACCTCACCAGCCTTTAAATCGTTCAGCCAGGCTTTCACCTGGCTGATAGGGGCATCAGCGGGAACTCCTCCGCATCGCCAGGCAGGGCGGCGAGCGTTAAGCCAACCCCCTACCAAATGTGCCGCGCATGATACCCATATCCCCCTCAACTTCCCAGCTTCGCGTCCGTTTTAGAGCCTTTGTAGCTCAGTAAATGTTCATCCAGCGGCACCGGTGGCCTTCGATTATTGAGGGTGTACCACCAAAACACTCTCATAAAAAAGCCCCGATTAATCGGGGCTTTTTGGATTGCCTGGGCAATGAGTCGCGGGTATCAGCCTTTGTAGGCGGCTACCGACTTCATGATCTCGGCACGGGCGGCGTCTGCGTTGCCCCAACCTTCGATCTTCACCCATTTGCCTTTTTCGAGGTCTTTGTAGTTCTCGAAGAAGTGCTTGATCTGTTCCAGCAGCAATGGCGGCAGGTCGGTGTATTCCTTCACGTCGACATACAGCTGGGACAGTTTGTCGTGTGGCACTGCGATGACTTTGGCATCGCCGCCGCCGTCGTCGGTCATGTGCAGGATGCCGACCGGGCGAGCGCGGATGACCGAGCCTGGGGTGACCGGGTAAGGGGTCACGACCAGCACGTCGAGGGGGTCACCGTCGTCAGCCAGGGTGTTGGGGATGAAGCCGTAGTTGGCCGGGTAGAACATCGGGGTGGCCATGAAACGGTCAACGAACAGGCAGTCGCTGTCTTTGTCGATTTCGTATTTGATCGGCGCGTGGTTGGCCGGAATCTCGATGGCGACGTAGATGTCGTTCGGCAGGTCTTTGCCAGCCGGAATCTTGCTGTAGCTCATTGGGCGTTGCCCCCGTAGTTGGCCAAGAAACTTGGCCGGATTGGCCTAAAAGTGGCGGCGATTATAGGCATATTCCGACGCCGATGCCACGCGCCAGACGTCGTACGGTACTTAGTCTTCAGTCTGATAGCGCGGGTCGCTGGCTTGTAGTTGTGTAAGGCGCGTCAGTGGATCTTGGCGGTAAAAGTGGCTCAGTTGCTCGTAGACCTGTGGGTAACTGCTGATCAGCAAATCCGGGGCGCTGAAAAAATACTCGCTGGTGACAGCAAAAAACTCTGCCGGGTTTTCGGCGGCGTAGGGGTCGATGGCGGTTTCGGCATCGGGGTTGTGGTCGAGCTGGCGGTTGAGGTCGTCGAAGGCGCTTTGCATCACATTCGCCCATTCCTGCACGCGCATGTCGCTGTGCAGCGGCGGCAGGCCGTTGGCGTCGCCATTGAGCATGTCGAGTTTGTGGGCCAGTTCGTGGATCACTAGGTTGTAGCCTTCCCAGTTGCCGCTGGCCAGCACGCCGGGCCAGGCGAGAATCACCGGGCCTTGCTGCCAGGCTTCGCCGCTGTGTTCGCCATCCCACTCGTGCTCGACACCGCTGGCGTCGCGATGGCGTTGCGGGCTGACAAAGTCGTCGGGGTACAGGACGATTTCGTGGAAACCCTGATACCACTCCAAATCACCCAGGTGCATCAACGGCAGCTGCGCCTGAGCGGCGAGCAGCAGGCGTTGTTCCTGGTGCAGTTCCACGCCGGGCAGGGCGGTGAGGTGTTTTTGCGCGAGAAACATCACGCAGGCTTCACGCAGCCACTGGTCTTGTTCGGCGCTGATGCCGTCGAGAAAGGTCAGGTGATGGCGCACCCGCTGCCAGGTGTCATCGGCAACGGGATACTTGGCCAGGATGCGCCGGCGACGCCAGGCACTGAGGGACCACATCGCCGGTCAGTGCGGTTTGGCTTCGGACGAGGTGCGGCCAAAGCGGCTACGGAACACGCCAATGATCATCGGCACCAGGGACAGAAGGATGATAAACACCACCAGCAGCGACAGGTTTTTCTTGATGAACGGTACGTTACCGAAGTAGTAGCCCAGGGTGACGAGGCCGCCAACCCACAGGATGGTGCCGAAAACACTGAAACCGAAGAAGCGTGGGTACGGCATCTTGGCGATGCCAGCGACGAACGGCGCGAAGGTCCGCAGAATCGGCAGGAAGCGCGCCAGGGTCACGGTTTTGCCACCGTGCTTGTCGTAGAAGTCGTGGGTTTTCTGCAGGTAGTCGCGGCGGAAGATTTTCGAGTTGGGGTTGCTGAACAAACGCTCCCCAGCCGTTCGTCCGATCACGTAGTTGGTGCTGTCGCCGAGGATTGCCGCCAGCATCAACAGGCCGCCCAGCAGGACCGGGTCCATGCCGCCGCCCGCGGCTACGGCGCCGGCGATGAACAGCAGCGAGTCACCCGGCAGGAACGGCATGACCACCAGCCCGGTTTCGCAAAAGATCACTAGAAACAGGATGGCGTAGATCCACGGCCCGTAGTTGGTTACCAGCAGGTCGAGATACACGTCGAGATGCAGGATAAGGTCGAGCGGGTTGAAATCCATGGATGGCACCTGTGTGAATGACCCGACTCAGCGGGGCGTGCGAAGGCTTCGGGTAATAAGGCTACAAGGTTGTGGCGATTTTCTTACGACCCGAAACGTCGGCATTATACGGACTGAGTGGTGAAAAGCGTGTTGGTTTTGTAGCGGGGGATGTCGCAGAGGGTAGCTGGGCAGGTTATGGGGCTGCTGCGCAGCCCAGCGGGAGAAAAGCTCCCTTGCCATAGGTTTGTGCTGCCTTTAGCGGGGCTATTCGTCGCTGATCGGCAACACGTAGTTCTTGAACTCCGTATCTTCACGAAACCCGATCGACTCATAGGTCTTTTGAGCCACTTTATTGTCGCTGCTGGTGGACACCCGCAAGCGTACGGCGTGAGTTTCCTTGGCCATTTTCTTCGCCGTTCGCATCAGGTTATCGGCCACCAACTGGCGCCGGGCATCTTCGGCAACGTAGATATCGTTGAGAATCCACACGCGCTTGAGGGACAGCGACGAAAAGCTCGGATACAGCTGGCAAAAGCCAAGCAGTTTGTCGTCGTCGTCATCCGCCAGGGCCAGGTAGATCACCGATTCCTTGCGCCGCAGACGCTTCTCCAGGAAGGCCCGGGATGAATCAGGAAAGGGCAGCGCGCCATAAAATTCGCGGTATTTGACGAATAACGGGGTCAGCAGGTCCAGGTGTTCCAGGGTCGCTTGAGTAATCCGCATGCTAGGCCTCAACTTCCAAATAGGGGACGACGACGCGAGCGGCCGTGGTTTGATGCTGCCTAAAGTCGGAAAAAATCGCAATCGTGCAGAATCAATCCTCCGGCGGGCTGAGCAGAAAGTTGCGCTTCATCATCGCAGGATCGTCTGATTCCAGTGTCTGAACCTGGGCTTCATCCTTGAGGTTGACCCCCGACAGTTGCCGGCGACAGGCTTCGCGCATCAAGTACAGCAGGCGGTGAGCCGCCATGCCGTAGCTCAAGCCCTCCAGGCGAACATTGGAAATACAGTTTCGGTAGGCATCGGTCAGGCCGACCTTGGGGTTGTAGGTGAAATACAGCCCGAGGCTGTCCGGTGAACTGAGCCCCGGCCGTTCGCCGATCAGGATCACCACCATTTTTGCGCCCAGCAATTGGCCTATTTCGTCGGCCACCGCCACACGGCCCTGTTCCACCAGAATCACCGGCGACAGCGACCAGCCTTCTGCGTGAGTCTGCTCTTCCATTCGTGTCAGAAACGGCAACGTATGTTTATGCACCGCCAGCGCCGACAGGCCATCGGCCACCACCACTGCCAAGTCGACGCCGCCTGGGTTGGCCTCGGCGTAGTCCCGCAGGATCTGCGCCGACTCATCACTTAGGCGCCGTCCCTGATCCGGGCGTTGCAGGTAGCTGTGGCGGTCGATAGCAGCGCTGTGCAGCAATAGGCTGTCGCGGCCGCGTTCGGCCATTTGACTGCTCAAGCCTGCGTGATCGAACGGTAGGTGCACCGCGTCCCGGGCCTGGGCGTGGGCGAACTGAAAGTCCAGTTGTGCGCCCGTGGGAATGCTGGTGCCGGTACGGCCCAGGGCAATCCGCGCCGGGGTCAGGCGGCGCAGTTCCAGCCAGGGATTATCCACAGGCTCGGTGCTGATCTCAGGGGTATCGATATGCACTGGAGGCTCCTTCATCCCAATTGCGCCAAGGCTTGGCGGAAGGCTGGCGGCAGGCTGTTGCCAAAACGCACTTTGCCATCGGCTTGCGTGAAGATACCCATTTTCGCCAGCCACTGTTCAAACTCCGGCGCTGGTTTTAAACCCAATGTTTGTCGGGCGTACAGCGCATCGTGGAACGAGGTGGTCTGGTAGTTGAGCATGATGTCGTCGGAGCCGGGGATGCCCATGATGAAGTTAATTCCGGCCACGCCCAGCAGGGTCAGCAGGGTGTCCATATCGTCCTGGTCGGCTTCGGCGTGGTTGGTGTAGCAGATATCGCAACCCATCGGCACGCCCAGCAGCTTGCCGCAGAAGTGATCTTCCAGGCCTGCGCGGATGATCTGCTTGCCGTTGTACAGGTACTCCGGGCCGATAAAACCGACCACGGTGTTCACCAGGAACGGCTTGAAGTGCCGCGCCACAGCATAGGCGCGGGTTTCGCAGGTTTGCTGGTCAATACCAAAATGCGCATTGGCCGACAGGGCGCTGCCCTGGCCGGTCTCGAAGTACATCAGGTTCTGCCCCAGAGTGCCGCGATTCAGGCTCAAGCCCGCGTCGTAACCTTCCTGCAGCACATTTAGATTGATGCCGAAACTGGCGTTGGCCGCTTCGGTGCCGGCAATCGATTGGAACACCAGGTCCAGCGGCACGCCCCGGTTGATAGCCTCGATGGATGTGGTGACGTGGGTTAACACACAGGCTTGGGTGGGAATTTCATAGCGCTGGATGATCGCGTCGAGCATTTCCAGCATGGCGCAGATCGAGGCGATGCTGTCGGTGGCCGGGTTGATGCCGATCATCGCGTCGCCGTTGCCATAGAGCAGTCCATCGAGAATGCTCGCGGCGATGCCCGCCGGTTCATCGGTAGGGTGGTTGGGTTGCAGGCGCGTGGACAGGCGCCCACGCAGGCCCATGGTGCCGCGAAATTGGGTAATGACACGGATCTTCTGCGCCACCAACACCAGATCCTGCACGCGCATGATCTTCGACACGGCGGCGGCCATTTCCGGTGTCAGCCCCGGCGCCAAGGCTCGTAGGCTGTGTTCGTTGGCCGCGTCGCTGAGCAGCCAGTCCCGCAGGCCGCCGACGGTCAGGTGGCTGACCACGGCAAACGCCTGTTTGTTGTGGGTGTCGATGATCAGTCGGGTGACTTCGTCGCTTTCATAAGGGATCAACACTTCTTCAAGGAAGTGCTTCAGGGGAATATTGGCCAAGGCCATTTGCGCCGCGACCCGTTCGCCGTCGTTCTGCGCCGCAACACCGGCGAGGAAATCCCCGGAGCGCGCCGGGCTGGCCTTGGCCATCACGTCTTTGAGGCTGTCGAAGCGGTAGGTCAGTGCGCCGACCGAATGGGAAAAGCTTGCCATACAGACTCTCCATGACGACGCGGGTGTTGGCCCGCGCCGTGGTTTACGGCGTTAGTGCAAGGCAGCTTCTGCGGCTTGAATGGCCGCAAACTCTTCTTCCGGCGTGCCTGCTACCAAGTGATGCCGACTGTAGAAAGCAAAGTAAGCAATTAATACTCCATAGATGATCGCAGCGCCAATCACCACCCGCGGATCTACCAGAAAACCCGCCACGACAGCGATGCAGGCGAGTACCAGGGCAAGGCCTGAGGTGAAGATGCCGCCCGGTGTGCGGTACGGACGGTCCATTTTGGGGCGGCGGATACGCAGGGTGATGTGCGCGGCCATCATCAGCACGTAGGAAATGGTCGCGCCGAACACCGCCACCAGGATCAGCAAGTCACCCTGGCCGGTCAGTGACAGTCCAAAACCGATGATGCCGGGGATGATCAGCGCCAGGACTGGCGCCTTGCTTTTGTTGGTCTGGGACAGTTTGCGCGGCAGGTAGCCGGCGCGGGACAGGGCGAAGATCTGCCGCGAGTAGGCGTAGATGATCGAGAAGAAGCTGGCGATCAACCCGGCCAGACCCACCAGGTTGACGAAACTGCCCATCCAGGTCGAGCCGCCGTAGGCCAGGGCCAGGGATTCGACCAGCGGGTTGCCGGATTTGACCAGCGCCAGGGTGCCAGCACCGCCCGGTGCAATCACCAGGATCAGCAGGGCGAAGCTGGTGAGCACCACAATGGAGCCAATCAGCCCACGGGGCAGGTCGCGTTTTGGGTTTTTGGTTTCTTCGGCGGCCAGTGGTACGCCTTCGACGGCGAGGAAGAACCAGATCGCGTAAGGAATCGCTGCCCACACGCCGACATAACCAAACGGCAGGAAGCTGCTGGCGCCTTTGGCTTCAGTTACCGGAATGTCCAGCAGGTTGGCAACATCGAAGTGCGGCACCATCGCCACCAGGAACACGCCCAACGCAATGGCGGCGACGGCAGTGATGACGAACATCAACTTCAGCGCTTCACCAACACCAAAGATGTGGATGCCGATAAAGATGATGTAGAACGCCAGATAAATCATCCAGCCGCCAATGCCGAACAGCGACTCACAATAGGCGCCGATAAACACTGCGATGGCGGCCGGAGCGATGGCGTACTCGATCAGGATCGCCGTGCCGGTGAGGAATCCGCCCCAGGGGCCAAATGCGCTGCGGGCAAAGCCGTAGCCGCCGCCGGCGGTCGGAATCATGGAGGACAGTTCGGCCAGGGAAAAACACATGCACAAGTACATGGTGGCCATCAGTAATGTGGCGAGGAACATCCCGCCCCAGCCGCCTTGGGCCAGGCCGAAGTTCCAGCCGGCGTAGTCGCCGGAGATCACGTAGGCAACGCCGAGGCCGACCAAAAGCACCCAGCCGGCGGCGCCTTTTTTCAGTTCACGTTGCTGGAAGTATTCGGAGCCGACCTTTTCGAAGTCGACGGAGGAGCCGGATGTGCCGCTAGGTTCGCTAGGCATGATGAAGCACCTTCTATTCTTATTGTTTTGTCCCGGCTTTCTTGAGCCGGATGGGGTAGCAGCTACTTGCGAAGATCAAATGTGGGCTTGCCTGCGATAGCGGCAGTTCAGCAAACATCATTTGTTAAATGACACGCCGCCATCGCGGGCAAGCCCGGCTCCCATACTTGATGGCATTTCAAATATGGGAGTGGGTTGCCCGCACAGAAGTGCTTAGAAGAAGCCCAACGGATTAATGTCGTAGCTCACCAACAGGTTTTTGGTCTGCTGATAGTGATCCAACATCATCTTGTGAGTTTCACGGCCCACACCGGACTTCTTGTAACCGCCAAACGCAGCATGCGCCGGGTACAGGTGATAGCAGTTGGTCCAGACACGACCAGCCTTGATCGCCCGACCCATGCGGTAAGCGCGGTTGATATCGCGGGTCCACAAACCAGCGCCCAGGCCATACTCGGTGTCGTTGGCAATCGCCAGTGCTTCGGCTTCATCCTTGAAGGTGGTGATGCTCACCACCGGGCCAAAGATTTCTTCCTGGAACACCCGCATCTTGTTGTTGCCCTTGAGCAGGGTTGGCTGGATGTAATAGCCAGTGGCCAAATCGCCGGTCAACTTCTCAACCTTGCCGCCGGTCAGTAGCTCGGCGCCTTCGGCCTTGGCGATTTCCAGGTAGGAAAGAATCTTGTCGAATTGTTGCTCGGAAGCCTGGGCGCCGACCATGGTATCGGTGTCCAGCGGGTCGCCGCGCTTGATCTGCTCGACCTTTTTCATCACCACTTTCATGAAATCGTCGTAGATCGACTCTTCCACTAATGCACGGGATGGGCAGGTGCAGACTTCGCCCTGGTTGAAGAACGCCAGCACCAGGCCTTCGGCGGCCTTCTCGATGAACTGCGGTTCGGCTTTCATGATGTCGGCGAAGAAGATGTTCGGCGATTTGCCGCCCAGCTCAACGGTGGAGGGAATGATGTTCTCGGCGGCCGCATGCATGATGTGCGAGCCCACTGGCGTTGAGCCGGTAAAGGCGATCTTGGCGATGCGCTTGCTGGTGGCCAGGGCTTCGCCGGCTTCTTTGCCGAAGCCATGCACCACGTTCAGCACGCCTGGCGGCAGCAGGTCGCCGATCAGTTCCATCAGCACGTTGATGCCCAGCGGGGTTTGCTCGGCGGGCTTGAGCACCACGCAGTTACCGGCGGCCAGGGCCGGCGCGAGTTTCCAGGCAGCCATCAGCAGCGGGAAGTTCCACGGGATGATCTGCCCGACCACGCCCAGCGGTTCGTAGAAGTGATAGGCGGCGGTGTGTTCGTTGATTTCGGCGCTGCTGCCTTCCTGGGCGCGGATGCAACCGGCGAAGTAACGGAAGTGGTCAGCGGCCAGGGGGATGTCGGCGTTGAGGGTTTCGCGAACTGCTTTGCCGTTGTCCCAGGTTTCGGTGATGGCCAGCAGTTCCAGATTCTGTTCAATGCGGTCGGCGATTTTCAGCAGCACCAGCGAGCGGTCCTGGGCCGAGGTCTTGCCCCAGGCGTCAGCGGCGGCGTGGGCGGCGTCCAGGGCCTTGTCGATGTCTTCGGCAGTAGAGCGCGGGAATTCGGCGATGGGCTTGCCGTTTACTGGCGAGGTATTGGTGAAGTAGTTGCCTTTGACCGGCGCAACAAACTCGCCACCGATAAAGTTGCCGTACTTGGCCTTGAACGAAACGATAGCGCCTTCAGTACCGGGGTGTGCGTAACGCATGGTGGGTATCTCCTGGCTTTTATGTTTATTTGGAGGGCAGCACATTGCATGCATAGGCAGCTGCGCTTGTATAAGCGTAGAGCAAAGGTCGGGCCAGTGCCTTGCAGGCTAGGTAAATCAAGGGTTTTCGATTTTTTACAGGCGTTCGTTGTGACAGGAGTGATACAACCTTCGTGACAGTTTGTGCCATAAGCGATACGCCCTGTGACCCGCGGGTCGAACCGCGATTGCAATGAGCAAGAGCTTGGAGGATGCTGGGCGTCCCGGTCCGCGGTGTGTCTCACGCAGCAGGAGAATAATAAGAACATGCACAACGATGATTTCAGTCGCCATGCCCAGCAAGTGCTGACCGTAACCCGTGGCCAAGACCCACAGCACGGTCCGGGCAGCGATCCGTCTATTGCCCGCTCCTGGCTGCGTTGCCTGGAGGATTATCACCTCGACCCCGCGCTGACCATCGCCCCCACGGTGCTGGAACATGGTCGCCTGCTGGAAAGTCGTGAGCGCCTGCAACAGGTGTTGCGCATCGCCGGCAATGAAATGAACAGCCTGCACCAGCAGCTTTCCGGCGCGGGCCACGCGGTGCTGCTGACCGATGCGCGTGGGGTGATCCTCAACTGCGTCACCGCCCCCAGCGAACGCAAGATTTTCGAGCGCGCCGGGCTGTGGCTTGGCGCCGACTGGAGCGAGGCCTGCGAAGGCACCAACGGTATTGGCACCTGCCTGGTGGAGCGCCAGGCACTGACCATTCATCGCGATGAACACTTCCGTGGCCGCCATACTGGCCTGACCTGCTCCGCCAGCCCTGTGTTCGATCCCCATGGCGAGCTGCTGGCGGTGCTCGATGTGTCCTCGGCACGGGAAGCGGTCTCGCGCCAGAGCCAGTTCCACACCATGGCCCTGGTCAACCTCTCGGCGAAGATGATCGAGAGCTGCTACTTCCTGCGTTATTTTGAGAGTCACTGGCTGCTGCGCTTCCACTTGCAGGCCGAGTCCGTGGGCCTGTTCAGCGAAGGCTTGCTGGCGTTTGATGGCGAAGGGCGGATTTGCGCCCTCAACCAGAGCGCGCTGAACCTGCTGGGCGAAGCCCGTGGGCGTTTGCTGGGGCTGCCGGTGGAGATGTTTTTCGATTGCTCCCTGGATGAACTACTCGGTCGTGCCAGCGCCCATGCCAGCGCCAGTTGGCCCCTGCGCACCCGCGATGGGCGCAATGTATTCGCGGTATTACGCGGCCAGCCCCGTAGTGTGCCGAGCCCGGTGGTACAAGCGCCGCCGCAGGTGGAGCGGCCGCGCCTGCCGAGTATTTGCCTGGGGGATGCGGCGCTGCAAAGCGATTTTCGCAAGGCACTGCGAGTGTTCGAGCGTGACGTGCCGCTGCTGATCAACGGCGAAACCGGCTCCGGTAAGGAGGCCTTCGCCAAGGCCGTGCACCACGCCAGTCAACGGGCAGAAAAGTCCTTCGTCGCCCTCAACTGTGCGGCGATCCCGGAAAGCCTGATCGAAAGTGAGCTGTTCGGCTATCGCGGCGGCAGTTTCACCGGCTCGCGCAAGGAAGGCATGCGCGGCAAGCTGCAACAGGCCGACGGCGGCACCTTGTTCCTCGACGAAATCGGCGACATGCCCCTGGCGTTGCAAACCCGGCTATTAAGGGTGCTGGAGGATCGTCTGGTGGTGCCTATCGGTGGCGAACCACAAGCGGTGAACGTGCGCATCATCAGCGCCACCCACCGTAACCTGCTGGAGCGGGTGCAGGACGGCAGCTTCCGCGAAGATCTGTACTACCGGCTCAACGGCCTGGAAATCTCTTTGCCGCCATTGCGTGAGCGTAGCGACAAGTCGCAGTTGCTGGACTTCCTGCTGGCGCAAGAGGCGGGCGATCAGCCGGTGCTGCTCGATGGTGCGGCACGCCAGGCGCTGCTGGCGTTCGCTTGGCCAGGCAACGTGCGGCAGCTGCGCACAGTGTTGCGCACATTGGCGGCGTTGTGTGACGAAGGGCGGGTCGGATTTGAGGACTTGCCGGCGATAATTCGCCAGGCTCGAGCGCAGCCGGTCGCAGTGGATGAGCTTACGGACTCACCCCTGGACGATGCCGAACGCCTGGCGTTGCTCAACGCCCTGGAGCAACAACGCTGGCACATGACCCATACCGCCGGGCAGTTGGGCGTCAGCCGTAATACGCTTTACAGAAAGCTGCGTAAGCATGGCATCGCCCGTTGAGATCCTGCAGCTAAAGAGTGCGATTTCTCCCACCCTGCGCTAACCTGCCTCGATGTTTTACGAGGTCGACTATGCACATTCATATTCTCGGTATTTGCGGCACGTTCATGGGCTCGATGGCGGTTTTGGCCAAAGAGTTGGGCCATCATGTCACCGGCTCTGATGCCAACGTTTATCCGCCCATGAGCACGCAACTGCAGGCCCAGGGCATTGAGTTGACCCAAGGCTACGACCCGGCGCAATTCGACCCGGTCCCGGACCTGGTGGTGATTGGCAACGCCATGTCCCGTGGCAACCCGGCGGTCGAATACGTGCTGAACAAAGGCCTGCCCTATGTCTCCGGTCCGCAATGGCTGTCGGACCATGTGCTGCAAGGCCGTTGGGTGCTGGCCGTCGCCGGCACCCATGGCAAAACCACCACCAGCAGCATGCTGGCCTGGGTCCTGGAGCATGCCGGCATGAGCCCGGGCTTCCTGATCGGCGGTGTGCCGCAGAACTTCTCGGTGTCGGCGCGTCTGGGTGACACGCCATTCTTCGTCATCGAAGCCGACGAATACGACAGCGCCTTCTTCGACAAACGCTCCAAGTTTGTTCACTACCGCCCGCGCACGGCGATCCTGAACAACCTGGAGTTTGATCATGCTGATATCTTCCCTGATCTGCCAGCCATCGAGCGGCAGTTTCACCATCTGGTGCGCACCATCCCCAGCGAAGGCCTGGTGATCCACCCGACCACCGAGCCTGCCTTGCAGCGAGTGATCGAGATGGGCTGCTGGACCCCAGTGCAAACCACCGGTGCCGGCGGGCAGTGGCAGGTCAAGTTGCTGAGCCAGGACGGTTCCAGGTTCGAGGTGTTGTTCGAAGGCGTCGCCCAAGGCGTGGTCGACTGGGATATGACTGGCCAGCACAACGTTGCCAATGCCCTGGTTACCCTGGCCGCCGCCCGTCATGTCGGCGTGGCCCCGTCCATGGGCATCGCCGCGTTGAGCGCGTTCAAGAGCGTTAAGCGGCGCATGGAAAAGGTTGCTGAAGTGAATGGGATTACCATCTACGACGACTTTGCCCACCACCCGACGGCGATTGCCACCACCCTCGACGGTTTGCGCAAGCGCGTGGGTGATGCACCGATAATCGCCATCATCGAGCCACGCTCCAACTCCATGAAACTCGGCGCCCATCGCGATGGCTTGCCGCAAAGCGTGGTCGATGCCGACCAGGTGGTGTGGTATGCGCCGGCCAACCTCGGCTGGGATCTGGCGGCTGTCGCGAACCTGTGCACGGTGCCGTCGATTGTCAGCGATTCCCTGGAAGGCATCATCGAACGCGTGAAAAGCCAGGCCAAGCCCGGCACCCATGTGGTGATCATGAGCAACGGCGGCTTCGGCGGTCTGCACGGCAAACTGGCCGAGGCACTGCAATGAGCGGGCCGGAGCGTGTCACCCTGGCGATGACCGGCGCGTCTGGCGCACCTTATGGCCTGCGCCTGCTGGATTGCCTGGTACGCGAAGACCGCGAGGTGCACTTTCTGATCTCCAAGGCCGCGCAGTTGGTGATGGCGACCGAGACTGATGTCACGCTGCCACCCAAGGTGCAGATGATGCAGGCCTTCCTCACCGAATACACCGGGGCGGCGGCGGGGCAGATCAAGGTTTATGGCAAGGAAGACTGGATGTCGCCGGTGGCCTCTGGTTCCGGCGCGCCGGCGGCGATGGTGGTGGTGCCGTGTTCCACCGGAACCTTGTCGGCGATTGCCACGGGCGCTTGCAACAACCTGATTGAGCGGGCGGCAGACGTGACCTTGAAGGAGCGTCGCCAGTTGATTCTGGTGCCGCGCGAGGCGCCGTATTCGAGTATCCATCTGGAGCACATGCTCAAGCTGTCGAACATGGGTGTGACCATCCTGCCGGCGTCCCCAGGTTTTTATCATCAGCCGCAAACCATCGATGACCTGGTGGACTTTGTGGTGGCGAGGATTCTCAACCTGCTGAACATTCCTCAGGACATGTTGCCGCGTTGGGGCGAGCATCATTTGAGCAGTGATGAATAAAGCGCTGCTGGTATTGCTGGCGCTACAGCTGACCGGTTGCGCCACTGTGCGCACCCTGGATGCGGCGAAACCGGGTGCGCCGGTGGTATATGCCGGCACGCGCCTGGACCTGTATGCGATGCAGGGCGGCTGTTGTGCAATGGACCGTTTCGGCGCCGAAGCCCCAAGCTACCCCGGCGTAGACCTGCCGGCCAGCGCCTTGCTCGATACGCTGCTATTGCCGCTGTCGGCGTTGACGGTGCTGGGAGTAGGGTTTAACGCGACGGGCGGGCTCTAATAACCTGTGGCGAGTGGGCAAGCCCGCTCGCCACAGTAATTGTCGCTCTCAAGAGCGTTAGTTACTTGCCGAGCTTACGCAACTCATCCGACTCCACAATCCGCAACCCATCTTGTTCTTCCAGTGCCAGCCGCCACATCGCCCGGGCCAGTTCGCAGACTTCAATGCCGTGATACTTGCCAGGAACCAGTCGTGACAGCGGCCCCGCCAGTTTTTCCACCAGTCTTGTTTCCAGCCGCTCCCCCAGCAGCAGCGAAGGCCGGACGATGGTCAATTGCGGCCAGTCCTGGGCCTTCAAGGCCTGTTCCATTTCCCCTTTGACCCGGTTGTAGAACACCGAGGATTTCGGATCGGCGCCAATCGCGCTGATCACGATCAGGTGCCGTGCGCCCATTTCCCGCGCCCGCTTGCTGAAGGCCACGACCATGTCCAGGTCGACGGCACGGAAGGCTTGTTCGGAGCCTGCCAGTTTGATGGTGGTGCCCAGGCAGCAGAAAGCGATGTCCACCCGCCCGCTGAGTTGTGGCAGGAACACCGCCGGGTCGCCCACCGGGTTTTCCAGGTGCGGATGCTCGGCCAAAGGCTTTCGGCTGGGCGCCAGTACGCGGGTCACGGTGGGCTCGTTGAGCAGGCGGTCCAGTAGATGTTCCCCGGTCAATCCCGAGGCTCCGGCAAGCAAGATATGCTGAGGCGTCAAGTACATGATGTTTCCCCCTTGATACTGTTTCAGCTTAGTTGCTCTTGGCTTCCTTGCTATTCATAGAGACGCTTTCGAGCGCTTTTCGTGCCTGCTGCTTGCGTAATAGTTGCCAACGGGTGATCACGCCTTTGGGTGCCCAGATCTGGGGTTCGGAGGCTTCGAAGTTGTCCGCCATCTCGCGCTCGGTCACATGCAGTTGCGCCAGCTTGAAGGCTTGCTGCAAGTCGTCGGTCTGGTTGAATGCCTGAGCGAACAGCGCGTCGCCAAAGTAGGTGAAGTCTGCCTCTTCGGAGCAGCCGAATGACACACGATCGGCTCGCGAAGCCGTCATGATCAGGGTGCGTTCGTCTTTTAGCGCCGGGATGAAACCACCGGAGTAGCACGCGGAGATGACGATGATCTTGTCGCGTTTTTTCAGTGGCGCGAGCACGGCGGCCAACTCATCGGCCGGCAGGTCGGCCAGCTCCATGCGCGGTTGGTCCAGTACCAGTTCATTCTCATGGGTGCCGTGGCTGGTCATATAGATGAACACCAGATCCTCCGGGCCCGTGCGCTCGGCGAGGGTCTGCACAGCGCGGCGCAGACTTTCCCGAGTGGCCATGGGGCGGTCGGCGATATGGTCGCGGTGGTTGACCAGGCGGATCTGACCTTGGGCGCCGAAGCGGGTGGCCAGCAGGTTGCTGACGTAGTCGGCTTCACGCAGAAACACGCTTTGCTTGCCATCACCCGCCAGCACCAGGGTGTACAACTCAACCGCTGCAGTTGAGGCGGGAACAGCGGCAAGAGCCTGGTCGAGCAGGCGACCCTGGGCCAGCACGCCGACTTCCAGCGCATCGGGCAGCAGGTGGCCGTCGGCATTGCGCACACGCATGCCGTTGACCCACGTCCCGGTTTGCACGGTGCCATCGGTGAGCACCAGAGTGCCTTTGCCCTGATAGCTGTCGCTGTCGAAACCGCCCACATAGAAGCTGCCGTCGGTGAGGTTCAGGCGACCCTCTCCGGTAAAGCGCCAGTCACTGAACTGACCGACGTAGTGACTGCCGTCGACGCCAATCAATTCGCCCTTGCCGCTCAGCGCGCCTTCCTTGAACTCACCGATCCACACATCGCCGTCGGCGTTTTCGTAGCGGCCCTTGCCGTTGAGCTGGTTTTGTTTGAAGTGGCCGACGTACATGTCGCCGTCAGCGCTATTGAAGGTGCCGTTGCCTTCCAATTGCCCGTTGACGAAGTGGCCGCTGAACTGGTTGCCGCTGTCGTCGTTGCGCTGGCCTTCACCGTTGGGTTTGCCGTGGGTGAACTGGCCCTGGTATTGGCTGCCGTCGGCCAGCTCCAGGCGACCGAGGCCGGAGTACTGGTCGTCCTTGAACTCGCCGCGATAGGTCATCTGTCCCTCTTTGAGGGTGCCTTCGCCATTGCGCCGGCCTTGCTTGAAGCCGCCAACGTAACGGGTGCCCGCAGTAGTCAGGTTGCCTTGGCCGTCGAACAAGCCTTGCTGGAACTGACCTTTATAGACTTCGCCGTTGCTGCCGTGCCATTCGCCCTGGCCGTGCCACTGACCCTTGTCGAACTGGCCGGCGTACCAACTGCCGTTGGGGTAATCCACGCGTCCCTGGCCTTGCAGCAGGCCATTGACCACATCGCCACGGTAACGCCCGCCGTCCGGCAGCCTTGCGTCGGGCGGCAACAGTGATTCGCCATCGCCGCACGCGGAGAGCAAAAGGGCCAGGACAAGGGCAAGGGGAGCGAGTGGGCGCATAGCGGGATCCGGATAATTGAGCGCCGAGTATGCCGCAGCGGTGAGATCTATACATGAATTTGTGGCGAGCGGGCTTGTCCGCGTTGGGCTGCGTAGCCGCCCCAATAAAGACACTGCGCACCTTCAGGCGAAATCAGGCTGCAGGTTTTAGGGCCGCTTCGCGGCCCAGCGCGGGTAAGCCCGCTCGCCAAAGGTAAGCTTTTGATTATATTGCTGTTTCAGACGAAGCAGAGTGACAGAGACTCGGCGATGTAGCCGGGTTTTTCCTGGCCTTCAATTTCCAGGGTGCAGGTGGCCTTGAGCAGCCATTGGCCGGGTTTTTTCTCAGTGGCATCGGTGAGGGTGACGGCCAGGCGCACCTTGGAGTTGACCTTTACCGGCTGGATGAAGCGCACGGTGTCCAGGCCGTAGTTGACCGCCATCTTCAAACCCTCGGGCATGATCAGGATGTCTTCTATCAACTGGGGTATCAGCGACAACGATAGGAAGCCGTGGGCGATAGTGCTGCCGAACGGGGTCTGGGCGGCCTTCACCGGGTCGACGTGGATGAACTGATGATCGCCAGTGGCTTCCGCGAACAGGTTGATGCGCTCCTGGTCGATGGTCAGCCATGCGGAACGTCCCAGTTCCTTGCCGACATAATCTTTGAGTTGCGCTACGGGTACTGAGGGCATTGTGACTCTCCTTGGGTTCATCGGTTTTTATTGTTCATGTGTGGGGCGAAGCCCTGACAACCACCTTAGATCATCATGGGCAATCGGCTTGGTCAACCCTCCATATTTTTGGTGAATTCCGGTCCATAGGTCCAGCGTGCTTATAATGGCCAGCGCGCTTTTTGGGGGAGAGAACGGATGCTGTTACGCGGTCTGACATGGCTGGTGCTGTTTCAATTGCTCGGCACGGCAATTAATCACTTGTTCCTGCCGGTGTTGCCGGGGCCGATTGTCGGTCTGCTGCTGATGCTGGTGTATCTGGTGTGGCGCGGCGAGGTGGCCGAGCCCCTGAGCCTGGCCGCCAGCAGTTTGCTGCGTTACTTGCCGTTGCTGCTGGTGCCGCCGGCCGTGGGCGTGATGGTTTATGCCAAGGACATTGCCGCCGACTTCTGGGCCATCGTCGGTGCGCTGGTGCTGTCGTTGGTGATTGCCATGGGCTTTGTTGGCGTGCTGATGCAAAGGCTGGTCAAACGTCAGGCGCGGCGGGAGGAGGGGCAATGACCTTCGACTGGCAAGGCGCGTGGGCAGCGGTGATCCATCATCCGTTGTTTGGCATTGGCATCACCTTGGGCGCCTATCAATTGGTATTGGCAGGCTTCGAAAAAACCCGCTGGATCTTCCTGCAGCCGGTGCTGGTGTCGATGCTGCTGGTGATCGGCGTGCTGCTGGGCTGCGGCCTGACCTACGCCGAGTATCGTAAAAGTACCGAGATCATGAGCATCCTGCTGGGCCCGGCGACGGTGGCCCTGGCGGTGCCGCTTTACTTGAACCTGCGACGAATTCGCCAGCTGTTCTGGCCGATTTTTACTACGCTGGTGGTGGGTGGTGTACTGGCGACCGGCCTGTGCGTGCTGCTGGGCTGGTGGTTCGGTGCCGAACACATGATGTTGATGACCATGGCGCCCAAGTCCGTGACCTCGCCGATTGCCATGCTGGTGGCCGAGCAGATCGGTGGTGTGGCGGCGCTGGCGGCAGTGTTTGTGCTGATCACCGGGGTGATCGGGGCGATGGTCGGGCCGGCTTATTTGTCGCGCCTGGGGGTTCATAGCCCGGAGGCGCGCGGCATGGCGTTGGGCATGACTGCCCACGCCGTCGGCACCTCGGTGGCCTTGCAGGAAAGTGAAGAGTGCGGCGCCTTTGCGGCGCTGGCGATGAGTTTGATGGGCGTGGCCACGGCGGTGTTCCTGCCGTTGGCTGTGTCGCTGGTTGTTTAAGTCGGGTTTAAGGAAACCTATATGAGTCTGGCGCTTTTCCCGCTCAATACTGTGCTGTTTCCCGGTTGCACCCTCGATCTGCAACTGTTCGAGGCGCGCTACCTGGACATGATCAGCCGCTGCATGAAAAAGGGCGAAAGCTTTGGCGTGGTGTGCATCCTTGATGGCAAGGAAGTCGGGATGGCTCCCGATGGCTACGCGCTGGTTGGTTGCGAAGCACTGATCCGCGACTTCAAGCAGCAGGATAATGGCCTGCTGGGGATTCGGGTTGAAGGTGGCCGGCGGTTCCGCGTGCTGGAGGCGGATGTGCAGCGCGATCAGTTACTGCTCGCTGAAGTCGAATGGTTGGAAGAGCACCCCGAGCGGCCCCTGGACGAAGAGGACTCCGACCTGCTGGCGCTGCTCCAGGCACTTGCCGAGCACCCAATGGTTGCTTCTCTGGATATGGGCGCCGACGCCGAAGGTCAGCAGGTGCTGGGTAATCGACTGGCGTATTTGCTGCCCTTTACCGAGGCCGACAAGGTTGACCTGCTGCAACTGGACGACCCGCAACGGCGCCTGGATGCGATCCAGTTGTTGCTTGATGAGCTGCAAGGTGAGCTGTTTACCTGAACCGCCTTGTGTGCCCGGAATCGTCCGTCTCTGCTTTCAGAGTATTCGTCGGTCCACTCTAGTAGGCGTACCTGAGCAGAGCGTGGGCGCTGCCGCTAAATGCAAAAAAGCCCAACACTGCCACACAGGCCGGCAAGATCAGCCACCAGACCTTCGGTGACATCGGCGGCAGAAGCGTCTGGCGCTGACTCAGGGCCAGGCTGAAGGCGCAGACCGTTATCGCCAACAAGGTGCCGGCCAGAATGTCGGACGGCCAGTGGGCGCCCAGGTACACCCGCGAGAGGGCGATGGTCGCGGCGGGGATGCAGCCCAGCAATAGCCATGTCAGGCGCATGCGCGTGGGTTGACCACGGCCTGCGAGCACTGCCAGGGCCAGGAAAAACGCAAACGAGCCGGAGGCGTGGCCGCTGGGCATGCTGAAGCTGGTTAGCGGGTCGGTCAGTATTTCCGGGCGCCCACGGGCAAAAAACAGCTTGGTGCCGGTGTTGATCAGCGCCGCACCGAGCAGGGTGGCGCCGACGAAAATCGCTTGGCGCCATTGCCGAGCCAGCAGCAGCAGCCCGGTCAGCACCGCGCTGGCGACGAACATTTTCTTGAACTCACCCAACTGAGTAATCATCACCATGGCCTGGTCCATCGCCGGGCCGCGGTGCTCCTGGATCAGGGCCATCAAGCCTTGGTCAAAGTGGTTCAGGTACGGATAGCCGATAAACAGGGCGATCAACAACGTCAGGCTGGCGCAACCCATCCACAGCGTGGCCCGTCGATGACCTCGCAGGCTGCTGTTGAGGCTTACTCCCAGCAAGACCGCCAGGCACGCAGCGACCACTCCTGCCTCGGGCCAGAAACCTTCGGGCAGCGGCAGGCGAAACGCTGCACCCGTGGCCCAGCCCGGCAACAGGTACGCCACCGACCAGCCGGCCCCCGCCAGCACGCTGACGGCGGCGAAGCGCGGGAAGGGCATGTCGCACATGCCGGCAACCATCGGCAGCATCGGCCGCAGCGGGCCGATGAAGCGTCCTACCAGCAGGCTGGCGATGCCGTACTTGTGGAAGTAGGCCTCGGCACCATTCATCCATTCCGGATGATGGCGCAGGCCGGGCAGGCGGCGGATATTCTGGTGGAAATGCCGGCCGAGGTAGTAGGAAATGCCATCGCCCAACAGCCCGCCGAGCAAGCCCAGTAATAGTGTTTCCCCCAGTGACAGCGCACCACTACCTGCCAATACGGCAATGGCGAACAGCAAAACAGTTCCCGGTACGATCAAGCCGGCGATTGCCAGGCATTCCACGCAGGCCACGATAAACACCGCCGCCGCCAGCCATTGGGGGTTGAGGGTCAGCCAGCCGGTAATGCCATCGAGCCATGGGCCCATAAAATCAACTCCATTGGTATTCACAGTCCTCTGTAGGAGCAAGCTCGCTTCTACAGTGGGTGGGCTTATATCTTTCAAATCAAAAAGTAGTCGCGGCCTTCGACTTGGCCCCGGCGCAGCGGGTTCCGTGTGCAGTAGGGCGAATAGCCGCCGTCGACAAAGCGATACATCAAGTGTTCATCCCGCCCGTTGGGAATCCCCAGGCGGGTGGTCTGGATAATCTGCGCCGGAACCAGTCCCACGTCTTCGACGTAGAGCAGCTCCTGGTCAAAACGTTTGGCGTCCCACATCGGCACTTTCAGGCCCAGGGCTTTACATAGCAGGGTCTGCCCGGCGCACAGCTTCTGGGATGGGCGCGGCCGGCCGCTGGCATCCGGGTTGTTCAACAGCATTTGTGCCAGGCTCGCCGGCCCCGATAATTCATCGACCCACGGATAGCCAGATTTGATCAACACCGCGTTACCCGGCCCCTGGGCGCTGAAGTTCAGGGAGTCGCCGCCACGGGCGTAGTACATATAGATATGGCCGCCATCCAGAAACAAAGCCTTACGCTTTTCTGTGTAGCCGAGGGATGCGTGGCTGCCTTTTTCGGCCTCGTAATAGGCTTCGGTCTCGATGATTCGCGCCGACAGCCACAAATCGCCAACCCGATGGCGAATGACTTTGCCCAGCAAATCTTTCGCGAGCTGTTGCGCATCGCGATCGAAGAAGCCGTCGGGCAGGGCGTTGGCGGGGATCAAGGGTGAAAAGTTGGACATGGCATAAAGGGTTGAGGCGACTAAATGTGACAGGATGATAACAACTTCAGCCTTAATCACGGCTGAACGTCGGTTTTTTACAGTTCATTTCAACCATCCGCCCCTCACCGCTGTCCGTGGACGGGCGCGACAGCTATAATCTGCCGCTTTCCTCTTTGCCAAGACCCCACCAGACTATGACTGAGTCCGTTCTTGACTACATGACCCGCCTGGGTCGCGCTGCCCGTCAGGCCTCGCGGTTGATCGCCCGTGCGAGCACCGCGCAGAAGAACCGTGCGCTGCTGGCCGCTGCCGATGCCCTGGATGCTTCGCGCTCCGAGCTCAGCGTCGCCAACGAGCTGGACCTGGCCAACGGCCGGGCCATTGGTCTGGAACCGGCATTGCTGGATCGTCTGGCGCTTACGCCGGTACGCATCGACGAAATGATCGAAGGTTTGCGTCAGGTGGCGAAGCTGCCTGACCCCATCGGTGAAATCCGCGACATGCGCTACATGCCGTCGGGAATCCAGGTTGGCAAGATGCGCGTGCCCCTGGGCGTGATTGGCATCATCTATGAGTCCCGTCCGAACGTGACCATCGACGCCGCCAGCCTGTGCCTCAAGTCTGGCAACGCCACCATCCTGCGGGGCGGTTCCGAGGCGATCAATTCCAATCGTGCCATTGCCGCCTGTATCCAGCAGGGTCTGGCGGTGGCCGAGTTGCCAGCCGAAGTGGTGCAAGTGGTGGAAACCACTGACCGCGCCGCCGTCGGTGCCTTGATCACCATGCCCGAGTTCGTCGACGTGATCGTCCCGCGCGGTGGCAAGAGCCTGATAGAGCGGGTCAGCCGCGATGCCAAGGTGCCGGTCATCAAGCACCTGGACGGCGTCTGCCACGTCTATATAGATGTCGCTGCCGATCTCGACAAGGCCATCCGCATTGCCGACAACGCCAAGACGCACCGTTACGCTCCGTGCAACACCATGGAAACCCTGCTGGTACACGTGGCGATTGCCGAGCGCGTGTTGCCGCCGCTGGCCGCCATCTACCGTGACAAGGGCGTGGAGTTGCGCGGTTGCGAGCGCACCCGCGCTTTGCTTGGCGCCGACATCATCGAAGCCACCGAGCAGGACTGGTACACCGAGTACACGGCGCCGATCCTGTCGATCCGCATCGTCGACGACCTGGATCAGGCCATCGAACACATCAATACCTACGGCTCCAAGCACACCGACGCCATCGTCACCGAGCATTTCAGCGATGCCCGGCGTTTTCTCAACGAAGTGGATTCCGCTTCGGTGATGGTCAATGCCTCGACGCGCTTTGCCGACGGTTTCGAATATGGCCTGGGGGCGGAGATCGGCATTTCCACCGACAAGCTCCACGCCCGCGGTCCGGTTGGCCTCGAAGGCCTGACCAGCGAGAAGTACGTGGTCTTCGGCGATGGTCATGTGCGCACTTGATGGGTAAACGCATCGGGCTGCTCGGCGGCACCTTCGACCCCGTGCACATCGGCCATTTGCGCAGTGCCCTGGAAGTCGCAGACGCTCTCGGGCTGGATGAGCTGCGCCTGACACCGAATGCCAGGCCGCCCCATCGGGACACGCCTCAGGTTTCACCGCTTGACCGACTGGCGATGGTCCAGTGTGCCGTTGCCGGTATTTCACCGCTGGTGGTGGACGACCGCGAACTCAAACGCGACAAACCGTCCTACACTATCGACACCCTGGAACTGACGCGGGCCGAACTGGCCGCTGATGACCAGTTGTTTCTACTTTTGGGCTGGGACGCATTTTGCGGCCTGCCCACTTGGCACCGCTGGGAAGAGTTGCTCCAGCATTGCCACATCCTGGTGCTGCAACGCCCGGATGCCGACAGCGAACCGCCGGATGCCTTGCGCAACCTGCTGGCAGCGCGGTCGGTAAGTGACCCGCAGGCCCTGACCGGGCCGAGCGGGAATATTGCATTCGTCTGGCAGACCCCGCTTGCGGTGTCTGCCACCCAGATCCGTCAACTGCTGGCCAGCGGGAAGTCGGTACGTTTCCTGGTGCCTGACGCGGTCTTGGCCTACATCGATGCGCACGGGCTTTACCGTGCGTCGAACTGAAAAGGCGCGCTTGAAGGCACGAATAGTCGTGTATTGAAGCGCCCGAACATACGAGCAAAACGAGTTTTATATGACGAACAAAGACGTAAGCAAAGTTAAGCGCAAAGGCACATTCAAGAGCGCCCCGCTGCCGGAAGTGGTGTTTCGTAACGAGCCCCTTAAGGGTGACGAACTGGTCAAGGTCGCTGTAGCGGCCCTGGAAGACGTCAAGGCCCAGGACGTGCTGGTGATTGATGTCCGTGACAAGCAGAGCATCACTGACTACATGATCATCGCTACCGGTACCTCCAACCGCCAGATCGGCGCGATGCTCGATAAGGTCCGCGAGATGGTCAAGCTGCAGGGCGTCAAGCCACTGGGCGAAGAAGGCAAGGGCGACAGCGATTGGGTGCTGCTGGACATGGACGACGTGATCGTCCATATGATGACCTCCAACGCTCGCCAGTTCTACGACCTGGAGCGCCTGTGGAAAGGTGCCGAGCAGAGCCGTGCCGCCGATGGCAAGCACCACAGCCCTGAAGTCGGTCACGAGCATTTCACCAAGCTCAACAAAGACCAGGAATAAGGGCCGGCTGTGCGCCTGCGTCTGATCGCTGTCGGTTCACGCATGCCCAAGTGGGTGGAAGAAGGCTGGCATGAGTATGCCAAGCGTCTGCCATCCGAGCTGGCGTTGGAGTTGGTGGAAATACCGCTCAATACCCGGGGCAAGAATGCCGACGTGGCGCGTTTTATCCGTCAGGAAGGCGAAGCCATGCTGGCCAAGGTCGGCCCCAATGAGCGGATTGTCACCCTCGAAGTGCATGGCAAACCTTGGAGCACCGAGCAGTTGGCGGTGGAACTGGATCGCTGGCGCCTGGATTCTCGCACGGTGAACTTCATGGTCGGCGGCCCCGAGGGGCTGGCGCCGGAAGTCTGCGCGCGTGCCGATCAGCGCTGGTCGCTGTCGCCGCTGACGCTGCCACACCCGTTGGTAAGGATTCTGATCGGTGAACAGTTGTATCGCGCCTGGACAGTTCTGTCCGGGCACCCTTATCACAAATAATCTGCGCCCTGCCTGATGACCCAGCCGATCCGCATCAAGGACCACGAGAAAGACGCACGTCTGGTACGCGCTCGGGTCGTGTTCGGCGCCATTATGGTGGTCGTTCTGATGTGCGTGCTGATCGCCCGCCTGTATTTCCTGCAGGTGATCCAGTATGACTATCACTCCACGTTGTCGGAAAATAACCGGGTGCATGTGCAGCCGATTCCGCCGACCCGCGGCCTGATCTTCGACCGCAACGGCGTGGTGGTGGCGGATAACCGGCCCAGTTTCAGCCTGAGCATGACCCGCGAGCGCTCCGGCGACTGGCAGCAGATTCTCGATGTCATCGTCGAAGTGTTGCAGCTGACGCCGGAAGACCGGGTGATCTTCGAGAAACGCATGAAACAGGGACGACGGCCGTTTGAGCCGGTGCCGATCCTGTTTGAGCTGACCGAAGAGCAGATTGCCCGTATCGCGGTGAACCAGTTCCGCCTGCCGGGTGTGGAAGTGGTGGCGCAGTTGGTGCGCCATTACCCGCAAGGTGCGCACTTTGCCCACTCGGTCGGCTATATGGGGCGGATCAACGAGAAAGAGCTCAAGAGCCTCGATCCGGTCAACTACAGCGGCACCCACCATATCGGCAAGACCGGCATCGAGCGTTTCTACGAGCCGGAACTGCACGGCCAGGTGGGTTACGAAGAAGTCGAGACCAACGCCCGTGGCCGGGTGTTGCGAGTGCTTAAGCGTACCGACCCGATTCCCGGCAAGGACATCGTCCTGAGCCTGGACATCAAATTGCAGGAGGCCGCAGAGATGGCCCTGGGCGGGCGTCGTGGTGCGGTGGTGGCGCTGGACCCAAATACTGGCGAAGTACTAGCAATGGTCAGTCAGCCGAGCTTCGATCCGAACCTGTTCGTGACCGGGATCAGCTTCAAGGCTTACGCCGAGCTGCGCGATTCCATCGACCGACCGCTGTTCAACCGGGTGCTGCGCGGTCTGTATCCGCCGGGCTCGACCATCAAGCCGGCAGTGGCGATTGCCGGCCTGGATTCCGGTGTTGTTACCGCGTCCAGCCGGGTATTCGACCCTGGTTATTACATGCTGCCCAACTACGATCACAAATACCGTAACTGGAACCGCACCGGCGACGGCTATGTGGACCTGGACACGGCGATCATGCGCTCCAATGACACCTACTTCTATGATCTGGCCCACAAGCTGGGGATCGATCGTTTGTCGACCTATATGGGCAAGTTTGGCCTCGGTCAGAAAGTGTCCCTGGACATGTTCGAGGAATCCCCAGGCTTGATGCCGTCCCGGGAATGGAAGCGCGCTACCCGTCGTCAGGCCTGGTTCCCCGGTGAAACGCTGATTCTCGGGATCGGCCAGGGCTATATGCAGGCCACCCCTCTGCAATTGGCCCAGGCCACCGCTTTGGTGGCCAGCAAGGGCAAGTGGATCCGCCCGCACCTGGCCAGGACCATCGAGGGTGAAAAGCCTGTCGATGAAAACCCGATTCCGGACATCGTCCTGCGCGACCCGTCCGACTGGACCAAGGTCAACCACGGCATGCAGCAAGTGATGCACGGCGCCCGTGGCACCGCGCGCAAGGCTGCGGCCGGCGCGCAGTACCGGATTGCCGGCAAGAGCGGTACCGCCCAGGTGGTGGCGATCAAGCAGGGTGAGAAGTATGACCGCTCCAAGGTTCAGGAGCGCCACCGCGACCACGCCTTGTTTGTTGGTTTTGCTCCGGCCGACAACCCGAAGATCACCGTGGCGGTAATGGTCGAGAACGGCGAGTCCGGCTCCGGCGTGGCTGCGCCGGTGGTGCGCCAGATCATGGACGCCTGGTTGCTGGATCAGGACGGCAAGCTCAAGCCTGAGTACGCCAACCCTTCAAGCGCGGAGGCTACGGCCCGTGAAGAGTAATTTTGACCGCATCCTCTCCAGCGAGGATGTGATGCGTCGTCGCGCCACCTTGCTGCAGCGCATGCACATTGATGGCCCGTTGCTGATCCTGCTGCTGACCCTGGCTGCCGGTAGCCTGTTCGTGCTGTATTCGGCCAGCGGCAAGAACTGGGATTTGTTGATCAAGCAGGCGTCGTCGTTCGGGCTTGGCCTGTTGTCGATGGTGGTGATTGCCCAGTTGGAGCCGCGCTTCATGGCGCGCTGGGTGCCGCTGGGTTACGTCGCCGGCGTTTTGCTGCTGGTGGTGGTGGACGTCATGGGCCACAACGCCATGGGCGCCACCCGCTGGATCAATATTCCGGGGGTGATTCGCTTCCAACCGTCGGAATTCATGAAGATCCTGATGCCAGCGACCATCGCCTGGTACCTGTCCAAGCGCACTTTGCCGCCGCAGCTCAAACATGTGGGGGTCAGCCTGATGCTGATCGGCATCCCCTTTGTTCTCATCGTGCGTCAGCCGGACCTCGGTACTTCGCTGCTGATCCTCGCCGGCGGTGCGTTCGTGCTGTTCATGGGCGGCCTGCGCTGGCGCTGGATTCTCAGCGTGCTGGCGGCGGCGATACCGGTGGCCGTGGCCATGTGGTTCTTTTTCATGCACGAGTATCAGAAACAGCGAATCCTGACCTTCCTTGACCCGGAAAGCGATCCGTTGGGCACTGGCTGGAACATCATTCAGTCCAAGGCCGCCATCGGTTCCGGCGGTGTATTTGGTAAGGGCTGGTTACTGGGCACCCAGTCGCACTTGGACTTTTTGCCGGAAAGCCACACCGACTTTATTATCGCGGTGATGGGCGAAGAGTTCGGCCTGGTGGGCATTTGCGCGCTGTTGCTGATCTATCTGCTGTTGATCGGTCGCGGCCTGGTGATCACCGCGCAAGCGCAGACGCTGTTCGGCAAATTGCTTGCCGGCAGCCTGACAATGACTTTTTTTGTTTACGTTTTCGTCAACATCGGTATGGTCAGTGGCCTGTTGCCGGTGGTTGGGGTGCCGTTGCCGTTTATTAGCTACGGCGGAACTTCGCTGGTGACATTGCTGTCAGCGTTTGGGGTTTTGATGTCGATCCATACCCATCGTAAGTGGATCGCACAGGTTTGAATAAGGTGAAGATGTCAATGCAAGTAATGCGCGGCTGGGCTGCCCGGCACGCGACCTGTGTAGGCCTGGTGGGCCTTCTGGGCATCACGCAGCAAGTGCTGGCCGGCGACTACGACGGCTCGCCCCAGGTCGCCGAATTTGTCGGCGAGATGACCCGTGACTATGGTTTCGCCGGTGAACAGCTGATGGGCGTGTTTCGTGAAGCCCAGCGTAAACAGTCGATTCTCGATGCCATCTCCCGTCCCGCCGAGCGCGTGAAGCAGTGGAAGGAATACCGGCCGATGTTCCTCACCGATGCCCGCGTGGCACGGGGCGTGGACTTCTGGCGCGAGCACGAAGCGGTGCTGGCCCGCGCCGAGCAGGAGTACGGCGTGCCGGCGCAGGTCATTGTGTCGATCATTGGGATTGAAACCTTTTATGGCCGCAACACTGGCAGCTACCGGGTGATCGACGCCTTGTCGACCCTGGGTTTCGATTACCCGCCGCGCGCCGACTTCTTCCGCAAGGAACTGCGTGAGTTCCTGCTACTGGCCCGTGAAGAACAGATCGATCCGCTGACCCTCAAGGGTTCCTATGCCGGGGCCATGGGCCTGCCGCAGTTTATGCCGAGCAGCTTTCGCGCCTACGCCGTGGATTTTGACGGTGACAACCATATCAATATCTGGAGCAACCCCGATGATGCCATTGGCAGCGTGGCCAGCTATTTCAAACGTCACGGCTGGGTCGGTGGTGAACCGGTGGTGATTCGCGCCGATGTCAGGGGAGATCGCGCCGACGAAGGCCTGACCCAAGGCATCGAGCCGGTCAAGACCGTCGGGGAGTTGCGGGCGCTGGGCTGGTCAAGTCATGATGCGTTGCGCGATGATATGCCGGTTACTGCATTTCGCCTCGAAGGCGAAAATGGCCCTGAATACTGGATGGGCCTGAAGAATTTCTACGCAATCACGCGTTATAACCGCAGTGTGATGTACGCCATGGCCGTACATCAGCTGTCAGATATGCTGGTCCAAGCACGGGGCGTCAAGTAATGCGGGTATTGCCGATCAATAAACCCCTGAAGCTGGTGGCGCTTGCCGCATTGTCGTTGATGGTGGCCAGTTGCTCCACCAGCACCAGTCGCGCGCCTGCCCAGAAATCCGGAGCTGTCGTGCGCTCTGCACCAGGCCTGGACATCAATCGCGCCCACAAAGACGGCGCGCCCTGGTGGGACGTTGATGTCTCGCGCATCCCGGATGCCACGCCAACCCTGCACACCGGCCCCTACAAGGCCAACCCTTACACGGTGCTGGGCAAGTCGTACTTCCCGTTGCAAGAGTCCAAGACTTACGTGCAGTCGGGTACCGCTTCCTGGTACGGCACCAAGTTCCACGGCCAGAACACCGCCAATGGCGAGGTCTATGACCTTTACGGCATGAGCGCGGCCCACAAGACCTTGCCGCTGCCCAGCTACGTCAAGGTGACCAATCTGGACAACAACCGCACGGTGATCCTGCGGGTCAACGATCGCGGGCCGTTCTATTCGGATCGGATCATCGACTTGTCCTACGCTGCCGCGAAGAAACTCGGCTACGCCGAAACCGGCACCGCGCGGGTCAAGGTCGAAGGTATCGATCCACAACAGTACTGGGCCCAGCGTGGCAAGCCGGCACCGTTGATGCTCAACGAACCGCAAACCCCGCAGCCACAAATCACCGCATCGGCCGGCAAGGTCGAACAATGGACGCCACCACCGCAGCAACACGCCGCGCCAGTGGTGGCCGTGCCGCAAGCGGCGCCTGGTGGCCAGACGGCGGCCGGGCAGTACCTGCAAGTCGGCGCTTTCGCCAACCCGGACGCGGCAGAGCTGTTAAGGTCCAAGCTCAGCGGGATGGTCAGTGCGCCGGTCTTTATCAGCTCTATCGTGCGTAATCAGCAGACCCTGCATCGGGTTCGCCTGGGGCCAATTGGTACGCCAGGTGAGATCGCGCAAGTGCAGAACAGCGTGCGGCTGGCCAACCTGGGGCAGCCCAGTGTGGTCAGCGCGGAATAAGTGATATCGGATTGATGGTTCAGGCTCGCTTGCGGGCCAGGACCCTGGTTGTTGGCTCTTGGAATAATAAAAACCCGAAGGCAAGGGTTGAGCAGGCAACTGAACACGCGACAGTCTGGTAACGGACTGTCTGAATAGTTTTGCCCGCGAGGGCAAGTTTCCATAAGTAATTTCGAGAGACGGATGAACATCACCACCTTAGCCAAACGCCTGTGCCTGCTTGTCCCGCTGATCATCACACCTGCCGCCTGGGCGGTCGAAATGGTGCCGGCTTCACCGCAACTTGCCGCCAAATCCTGGGTGCTCATGGATGCCGCCAGCGGCAACGTGCTGGTCGAGAGCAACGGTGACCAGCGCCTGCCACCGGCCAGCTTGACCAAGCTGATGACTGCTTATATCGCCACCCTGGAAATCCGTCGCGGCCAGATCGGTGAAAGCGATCCGGTGACCGTCAGCGAAAACGCCTGGCGCACCGGCGGTTCGCGGATGTTCATCAAGGTCGGCACCCAGGTGACTGTCAGCGACCTGCTGCACGGCATCATCATCCAGTCCGGTAACGACGCCAGCGTCGCCCTGGCCGAGCACATCGCCGGCAGCGAAGACGCATTCGCCGACATGATGAACAAAACCGTGACTGACTTGGGCATGACCAACAGCCACTTCATGAACCCGACTGGCCTGCCGAACCCTGAGCACTACTCGTCGGCTCACGACATGGCGATCCTGGCCCGCGCGATCATTCGTGTCGACCCGGTGCACTATGCGATTTACTCGCAGAAAGAGTTCTTCTGGAACAACATCAAGCAGCCTAACCGCAACCTGCTGCTGTGGCGCGACAAGACCGTCGACGGTCTGAAAACCGGTCACACCGACGAAGCCGGTTACTGCATGGTGTCCTCGGCCGTGCGTGACGGCCAGCGGCTGATCGCCGTGGTGTTCGGTACCAACAGCGAGCAGGCCCGTGCGGCCGAGACGCAAAAGCTGCTGACCTACGGTTTCCGCTTCTTCGAAACCCAGACCTTCTACCAGAAGGGCGCCGAACTGGCCCAGGCCCAAGTATGGAAAGGCACTGAGCATCAAATCAAGGCAGGCCTGGCTGAAGACCTTACTCTGACCATGCCTAAAGGCCAATTGAAGAAGCTGGCTGCCAGCATGACCATGAACCCTCAATTGGTCGCGCCAATCGCCAAGGGCGATGTGATTGGTAAAGTCGAAGTGAAGCTGGACGACAAAGTGGTGCACAGCGCCGACCTGATCGCCCTCGACGCTGTCGACGAAGGTGGTATTTTCCGCCGCGTGTGGGATAGCATCCGTCTATTCTTCTACGGCTTGTTCAACTGATAGTGTGCACCTGCATGACCTCGCGCTGATCCGGCGCGCAGGTCATGCCCGTCGCCACGGCTTACGCTTACGAGGCCGTTACGCCATGACCGATACCGAAGTAAAGGCGCCAAAGATCGAATTCCCCTGCGCGGATTACCCTATTAAGGTAATCGGCGACACCGGCGTGGGTTTCAAGGACAAGATTATCGAGATCCTTGAGAAGCACGCCACCGTCGACCACAAGACCCTGGCCGAACGTCAAAGCACCAACGGCAAGTACACCACTATCCAGTTGCACATCATTGCCACCGGGCAAGACCAGCTGTACGACATCAACAGTGATCTGCGGGCCACCGGCTTCGTGCATATGGTGTTGTGATGTCACAGACTCTGGGCTTTCGCGAGCTCGGCCAAATGGCATACGAGCCGGTGTGGCACGCCATGCAGCGGTTCACCAACGAGCGCGGCACCGAAGCCCCGGATGAAATCTGGCTGGTGGAGCACCTGCCGGTTTTCACCCAGGGCCAGGCCGGCAAGGCCGAGCATCTGCTGCTGCCGGGAGAAATCCCGGTGGTGCAGGTCGACCGCGGCGGGCAGGTGACTTACCATGGCCCTGGCCAATTGGTGGCGTACCTGTTGCTGGATGTGCGCCGGCTGGGTTTTGGCGTGCGTGAGCTGGTCAGTCGCATGGAGACATGCCTGATCGAGCTGTTGGCCAGTTACGGTGTGACTGCTGTAGCCAAGCCTGATGCGCCGGGGGTGTATGTTGACGGCGCGAAAATCGCCTCCCTGGGCCTGCGAATTCGCCACGGCTGTTCCTTTCATGGCCTGGCCCTGAACGTGGACATGGACCTGGCACCGTTTCGACGGATTAATCCCTGTGGTTACGCCGGGCTGGCCATGACGCAGCTGGGCGAGCACGCAGGACCGATAGAATTTGCCGAGGTAAGTGCCCGGCTGCGCGCGCAGCTCGTCAAACACCTCGACTATGCTGAGCAGACGACCCTAACGGGCGGAATCGACTGATTATGACTACTGATGTTGTGCAAACCATGATCCCGACGCTGGACATCACCGAGCGTCCGGCCCCGCGTGCCAAGGTGGAAGCTGGCGTCAAGCTGCGCGGCGCCGAGAAGGTTGCACGCATCCCGGTGAAGATCATTCCGACCACCGAACTGCCGAAAAAGCCCGACTGGATTCGTGTACGTATCCCGATCTCGCCGGAAGTCGATCGGATCAAGGCCCTGCTGCGTAAACACAAGCTGCACAGCGTCTGCGAAGAAGCCTCCTGCCCGAACCTGGGTGAGTGCTTCTCCGGCGGTACCGCGACCTTCATGATCATGGGTGACATTTGCACCCGTCGTTGCCCGTTCTGCGACGTCGGTCACGGCCGTCCGAAGCCATTGGACGTCAACGAGCCGCAAAGCCTGGCCATCGCCATCGCCGACCTGAAACTCAAGTATGTGGTGATCACCTCCGTGGACCGCGATGATCTGCGTGACGGCGGTGCCCAGCACTTTGCCGACTGCATCCGCGAAATCCGCAAGCTGTCGCCGGACGTGATGCTGGAGACCTTGGTCCCGGATTACCGCGGCCGCATGGACGTCGCCCTGGAAATCACCGCCGCCGAGCCGCCAGATGTGTTCAACCACAACCTGGAAACTGTACCGCGCCTGTACAAGGCTGCGCGTCCGGGGTCGGACTACCAGTGGTCGCTGACCCTGCTGCAAAAATTCAAGCAGATGATGCCGCACATTCCTACCAAGTCCGGCCTGATGCTCGGCCTGGGCGAGACCGACGAAGAAGTCATCGAAGTCATGAAGCGTATGCGCGAACACGACATCGACATGCTGACCATCGGCCAATACCTGCAACCTTCCCGCAGCCACTTGCCGGTCCAGCGCTTCGTGCACCCGGACGTGTTTGCCTGGTTTGCCGAAGAAGGCTACAAGATGGGCTTCAAGAACGTTGCGTCGGGCCCGCTGGTGCGTTCTTCGTACCATGCCGACGAACAGGCAAAACTGGTCAAGGCCAGCCTGGTTTCCTGAGAATGAGCAAGGCGGTGCCGGCCTTGCGTGCCGAGGGGGTGATCGGACTGATCGCTCCTGCAGGGCCCGCAGCGCTGGATGTCGATAAGGCTCGTCGGTGGATGGACGCCAGAGGTTATACCTTGCGTGTTTTTCCCGGTGTGGGGCAGCGTGATGGCTACCTGGCAGGCAGCGATGACGTTCGGCTCAACGATCTGCATGAGGCCTTTGCCGACACTTCCATCGATGCCATTTTTTGCCTGCGGGGTGGCTACGGCACCCCGCGTCTGCTGGATCGCCTGGATTTTGACCTGCTGCAGGCCAACCCCAAACCGTTTGTAGGCTATAGCGATATCACCGCGCTGCACGTGGCGATCAACCGCTACGCTGGCTTTGTGACTTTTCATGGGCCGATGCTCAATGCCGACCTGCTCGGTGAAAAGCAGCAACCTACCGAGTCGTCGCTGTTCCGCCTGCTGCGTGGGCAGTTGAAGGCTGGTAGTGCGTTGATCCACCCGGTGGCCTTCCCGTTGACGACAATCGAGCCAGGCATCGCTCGCGGGCGTCTGCTGGGTGGCAATCTGTCAATGATCGCTGCGACCATGGGCACGGCCTACGAACTTGATGCCAAGGGCATCATCCTGTTTGTCGAAGACATCAATGAGCCGCTGTACCGCATTGATCGCTTGCTTACCCATTTGCGGTTGGCAGGCAAACTGGCTCAGGTTGCCGGGGTGTTGGTGGGGGATGTGGCGGGTGTCGAAAGCGCTGCGCTCGAACGCTTGCTCAAGCAAACCTTTGAACCGTTGCGCATTCCAGTACTGTCGGGTTGGCGCAGCGGGCATTGCGATCCGAACCTGACGTTGCCGATGGGCGCGTGGGTGCGGCTGGATGCGGGGGAGAGGACGTTGGTGTTGGAGCAGGATGTGGTCTTTAAGGGCTGAAATTCTTATCGCCAGTGAAGGTCCATCGCGGGCAAGCCAAGCTTGCCCGCGATAGCGATAGTCGCCGCATAACGGTCTATTTGTTACGCAAGGTCTCCAGCAGCTTCACCGTCGGATACCCATCCGCTGGCCAGCCCAGCGCCTGCTGTGCGGCCCGAATCGCCTTGCGCGTATTGGCGCCAATGATTCCGTCCGGGTTGCCCGCAGCGTAGTTATTGGCGCTGAGTACCGTCTGTAACTCAATGCGCTGGGAGCGGGTCAACGGCAGTTCGTCTTTTGGCCACTCCCCACGAATCACCCCGCCCCCCGCAAACCGCTCGGACAGCAGGCCGATCGCCAAGGCGTAGGACGACGAGTTGTTGTACTTGAGGATCGCGCGGAAGTTATCCAGCAGCAGGAACGCCGGGCCGCGATGGCCTGCCGGCAGCAACAGCGCGGCGGAAAGCTGGTCCACGTTGGGCGGGACGCTGGCGCCTGCAGGCACCTGAATCCCCAGTTTCAACCATTCGCCAACCGGTTTGCGCACTACGCCATCAGCCAGTGCGTAGTCAAAGGTTGCGGGCAACTGCTGCACCTCAAAACCCCACGGCTGGCCTTTCTGCCAGCCAGAGCTTTGCAGGTAGTGCGCGGTGGAAGCGAGGGCATCGGCCGAGCTGTTCCAGATGTCGCGGCGACCGTCGCCGTCGAAATCCACGGCATGGGTGTTGTAGGTGGTCGGGATGAACTGGGTCTGGCCCATGGCCCCGGCCCAGGAACCGAGCATCTGGTCGGCCTGGATATCGCCGTGCTGGATGATTTGCAGGGCCGCCAGCAATTGCGCGTGTGCGAACGCTGGCCGGCGGCCTTCATAGGCCAGGGTCGCCAGGGAGCGGATCACCGAGTTATTGCCCTGGAACTGGCCAAAGTTGCTTTCCATGCCCCACACCGAGACCAATACCTGGCGGTCGATGCCATAGCGCTGCTCGATACTTTGCAGGATATCGGCGTGCTTGATCAGCAAGGCCTGGCCGTTACGCACCCGCAGCGGCGACAGCGCACCGTTGAGGTATTCCCACACAGGTCGGGAAAATTCCGGCTGGCTGCGATCGGCGCGGATCACCGCCATGTCGGGGCTGACGTTGGCAAACGCAGTATCAAATACCGCAGGGGTAATACCCGCTTTCAAGGCTTCAGCACGGAAACCCGCCTGCCATTCGGCGAAGGTCTGGGTCGGCTGGATATCGAGATTGTCCACCGCCAGCGGCGCAACCACGGCAGGGGCGGTCACCGGTGCGGTCTGGAGCGGGGGCAGGGGTTGAGCGTCGGCGGCGGTAGGTTTTTCCGCGCAGGCGACTAACAGAATGAGGCTGGAGGCAGCGATCAGTTGGCGAAGGTGCCAACGACGGGAAAGACTAGAGGGCATGCACAGGTCCAGAAAATACGAATCAGATGCAGACCTTATCATGCCAGAGGGGCAGTTGCCTTCAGGCAGCCAGAAAGTAAGAAGCCTCCCAGCTATTAGACTGGAAGGCTTCGCGGCGGTAGCTGCCTTTGCCCTTGCCGGCGGGTTCCTGACGACTGCGGAACAGGGGCTGGGCGATGATGGATTTGGCCTTGTTGGGGCCATGCTTGGATGGCTTTTTGCTCATGATGGGTACTCTCGTTTAGGGTGGGATGATGCAGTGTGAATCATCGGCCGAAGTTTGGATTCTGTCCAGCCCGGCGACTTGTCAGTAAATGCGTCGTGCCCTGTAGGAACAAGGGGACGCCTAGTTCTTGCTCGCGAAGGGCGTCAACGATAACGCGGGATTTCTGGTTTAACGCGGCGCTCTCGGGTTTTTCGCGAGCAAGCTCGCGCCTACAAAGAGTGGTGTTATTCGGCGGGTAACGTCAGGCGTTGTCCTGACATAAGCAGTGACAAACGACTCAGGCTCATCCACGGCGAGCCTGCTGCCTGCCCCTTGATCTGCGCATCAATGCGCTGCGCTTCCAGCAACAACTGCGCCCAGCGTTGCGCCGAGTGTCGTTGCAGGGCTTTGCTAATCAAGGGTTTGCGCTTGTCCCACACCGGCGGTCGGGCCTGGCTGAAGGCCTTGTCCAGCGGTATGCCCTGGCTGTATTGCAGGGCAATATTGGCCAGCAACCGCAACTCACGGGCCAGAGCCCAGAGAATCACCGGAGGCTCGACGCCTTCGCCGCGCAGGCCTTCGAGCATGCGCAGAGCGTGGGCGGCTTCGCCATTGAGGATTGCGTCCACCAGGCCGAACACGTCAAAGCGCGCACTGTCAGCCACCGCACCTTGCACGGTTTCGACGGTAATCTGCCCACCTTCGGCCATCAGCTTGAGCTTTTCGATTTCTTGCGCGGCAGCCAGCAGGTTGCCTTCGACCCGAGCAGCGATCAGCTCTACCGCGTCCTGGCTGGCGGACAGCCCGGATTGCGACAGGCGCTGGCGAATCCATTGCGGCAGCTGATTGCTGTCCACTGGCCAGATCTGGATGAATTGGGTCTGCTGACCCTCCACCAATGCCTTGCCCCACTTGGTCTTCTGCGCACTGCCATCGAGCTTGGGCAAGCTGATCAGCAACAGCGTGTCTTCGGCTGGCCGCCCGCAGTATTCCATCAGCGCCGACGCGCCTTTGTCGCCGGGCTTGCCCGAAGGGAGGCGCAGTTCCAGCAGGCGTTTTTCGGCAAACAGCGACATGCTCGCACCGGCTTGCAGCAGCGTGCCCCAGTCAAAGCTGGCATCGGCGCTGAACACCTGGCGCTCGTCGAAGCCCTGCTGGCGTGCGGCGGCGCGAATGGCGTCCGCAGCCTCCTGACACAGCAGCGGATCATCACCGCTGACAATGTAGACGGGCGCAAGGCTGCCTTGCAGGTGTTTGGCGAGTTGGGCGGGGGCGAGTTTCATAGGCGGGGCAAACGGGGCGCGTGAGGCGCCCCGTGTGGCTTACTCGGCAGGGATTTCGATTGGCGACTGCTTCGGTGTGCTGTTTTCGTACTCTTGCGCGGCTTTCAGCGCATCGGCATCAGCCTTGGCCTTGGCGTCAGCGGTCTGCTGCAGGGCATCCAGTTGTGCCGGGCTCAGCAGTTGCAGGCGCAGAACCATGCGCTGGACCAGGTCGCGGCGCATTTCCTTGCGAACCTGGATGGTTTCTGAATCCGAACCCACCAGGTTGTTGCCGTCGTGGCTTACGACTTTCTGCACTTGCAGTTTGTCACCCATCAACGGCAGGTTGTCGTGGCCCTGGATCTCGAAGTTGAGCACGGTGCTCAGTTCGATGTCCGACGCACGGCCGGCGCTGGCGTAGCTGAGGTTGCGCTGGGTTTCCTGCTCGTTGACCAGGACCAGCTTGTAAGGCGCACCGGTATAGACTTTGACGCCGCTGTTTTCCAGCACCTGGCGCAGTTGCGTCACGGTATCGCCGTAGGCGTTGCGGGCGCTGAGGTCCAGTTCCTTGATCGCCAGTTCAGTGGTGCCGGTGCCGCGCAGCTGGAAGCCGCAAGCGCTCAGCAGCACGGCAAGGCCCATAACCAGCAGATTGCGTTTGATCATTTTGTTGCTCCCCTTGAAACCATGTGGGCCTTATCGAGGCCCTGGAGGTTTTGTTCGGCGCCAGGTGCATGCCCTGGCGCCCGATCCGATTAGCTAGCGACGATGTTGACCAGTTTGCCGGGCACGACGATCACTTTGCGGATAGTCAGGCCTTCGGTAAAGCGCAGCACGTTTTCATTGCTGCGAGCGGCGGCTTCAACGTCTTCACGGCTGGCGCTGGCAGGCATGTCGATCTGGCCGCGCAGTTTGCCGTTGACCTGAATCACCAGTTGCAGTGTGTCTTGCACCAGCGCGCTGTCATCCAGCACCGGCCAGCCGGCGTCGATGACTACGTCGCTGTGGCCCAATTGGCTCCACAACTCATGGCTGATGTGCGGAGTGATCGGTGCCAGCAGCAGGGTGACCGTTTCCAGGCCTTCCTGTATCAGGGCGCGATCTTGTGCAGTGACCTGAGGTGCTTTTTCCAGCACGTTCATCAGCGTCATCACCTGGGCGATGGCGGTGTTGAATTTGTGGTGCTGGCCAACGTCCTGGCTTGCTTGCTTGATGACCAGATGGGTACTGCGACGAATGGCTTTCTGTTCATCGTTTAGCTTGTTCAGGTCCAGCTTGCCCGGCAAGCCCTGGCTGACGTGGGCATGGGCCAGACGCCAGACGCGCTTGAGGAAGCGATGGGAGCCTTCGACGCCGGAGTCGGACCATTCAGCGCTCATGTCAGGCGGTGAGGCGAACATCATGAACAGGCGGCAGGTGTCTGCGCCGAACTGGTCGATCATCGACTGCGGGTCGACGCCATTGTTCTTCGACTTGGCCATCTTCTCGGTGCCGCCGATTTCTACCGGCAGGCCGTCGCAGATCAACTTGGCGCTGATAACCTTGGCCTTGCTGTCACGCACCAACTCGACGTCCGCCGGGTTGAACCACGTGTAGGCGCCATTGGCTTCGCGACGGTAGTAAGTCTCGGCAATCACCATGCCTTGGGTCAGCAGGTTCTTGAACGGCTCGTCGGAGCTGACCAGGCCTTCGTCACGCATCAGCTTGTGAAAGAAGCGCGCATACAGCAGGTGCAGAATCGCATGTTCGATGCCGCCGATGTATTGATCCACTGGCAACCAGTGGTCGGCCGCGGATTTTTCTACCAAACCGCCTTCATAATGTGGCGAGGCGTAGCGGGCGTAGTACCACGAGGACTCGACAAAGGTGTCCATTGTGTCGGTTTCACGCTTGGCAGGCGCGCCGCATTTCGGGCAAGCACATTCGTAGAACTCGGGCATGCGCGCCAGCGGCGAACCGGCGCCATCCGGTACCACATCTTCCGGCAATATTACCGGCAACTGGTCTTCCGGCACCGGCACGTCACCGCAGGTTTCGCAGTGGATGATCGGGATCGGGCAGCCCCAGTAGCGCTGGCGGCTGATGCCCCAGTCGCGCAGGCGGAACTGGGTGCGCGAGGCGCCGAGGTTTTTCTTGATCAGCGCGACTTCCATGGCGTCAAAGGCGCCTTCGAAGTCCAGGCCGTTGAATTCACCGGAGTTGATCAGTTCGCCGTGTTCACCATAGGCGTCCTGCCACGGGGCCGGGTTGGTGTCGCCGGAGCTGGTGCGCACCACCGACTTGATCGGCAGGCTGTACTTGGTGGCGAATTCGAAATCACGCTCGTCGTGAGCTGGCACTGCCATTACGGCGCCATCGCCGTAGTGCATCAGCACGTAGTTGGCGACCCACACCGGCAGCTTCTCGCCGGTCAGCGGGTGCTCGACGAACAGCGAGGTCGGCAGGCCTTTTTTCTCTTGGGTGGCGACGTCGGCTTCGGCGACGCTGCCGCCTTTGCATTCAGCGATGAACGCCTGCAGCTCAGGGTTGTTTTGCGCGGCGAGGGTGGCCAGCGGGTGTTCGGCGGCCACGGCGACGTAGGTCGCGCCCATCAGGGTGTCTGGACGGGTGGTGAAGACTTTCAGTACGCCCGCTTCGCCAATGGAATCGACGTTGTAAGGGAACTGCACTTCCATGCCACGGGATTTGCCAATCCAGTTACGTTGCATGGTTTTGACTTGCTCGGGCCAACCCGGCAGGTCGTCGAGGCTCGACAAGAGTTCATCCGCGTAGGCGGTGATCTTGAAGTAGTACATCGGGATTTCGCGCTTTTCGATCAGCGCGCCGGAACGCCAGCCGCGACCGTCGATTACCTGTTCGTTGGCCAGTACGGTCTGGTCCACTGGGTCCCAGTTGACGGTGCCGTTCTTGCGGTAGATCACGCCTTTTTCGAACAGGCGAGTGAACAGCCATTGTTCCCAGCGGTAGTAATCGGGCTTGCAGGTGGTCACTTCGCGGGACCAGTCCACCGCGAGGCCCAGGCTGCGCAGCTGGGTCTTCATGTAGGCGATGTTTTCGTAGGTCCACTTGGCGGGGGCCACGTTATTTTTCATCGCGGCGTTTTCCGCCGGCATGCCAAAGGCGTCCCAACCCATGGGTTGCAGGACATTCTTGCCTTGCATGCGCTGGTAGCGGGAGATCACGTCGCCGATGGTGTAGTTACGCACGTGCCCCATGTGTAGCTTTCCGCTGGGGTAAGGGAACATCGATAGGCAATAGAAAGTCTCCTTGCCTGGCTGTTCACTGACTTCAAAGGACTTTTGCTCGTCCCAGAATGACTGGGCGGCATTTTCTATTTCACGGGGCTGGTAATGTTCGTGCATGGCTACTTTTGAACTGAATAGGGGTGGCCTAATCCTCTTCAATGCACTGCTCGGGTTGATCGACACCAAAAACGGCGCGTCCATGCCCAAACCCTGCTGGAAGTGGAGTTACAGGAAGCGCCGTAGCATACATGACCCCACTCTATCGAGGGAAACCCTGATTGCGCCCCGCTGGCCGTTGGTCGCGGCGCCAGATTGGTTTCGCCAGCGCAGCTACGCTGTTTAGTGGGGAGTGAGTCTTATCTTCAATGAGGTGAGGGGATGGTTGATTCGCAGCGAATGTTAACGAAACCGGAAGTTTATGAAGGACTGATCGACCGTTTGGGTCGTGCACTAGATGTGGCAAGGACAGCAGCTCGGTTGCGTGATGAACGGCCCGAGGAGTTGGAACTGCGGGGCTTGAGCCCTGCGGAGTTTGAAGTGATCAAGGCCTATCTGGACTTGAGCGAGCGTACGGCCCCGCAATGGGTGGCTCCCCCGCCAGCCAGGGAACCCGCGCGATCGGCCAAGGTGGTGTGGCTCAAGGACTTGTCGGCTGGCCGTGGCCCGGAAAAACTCCGGTCCGTGCGGTTCAAGTAACGTGCGTCGTCATGTGTCGTTTGATCAGCGTTACCTCGCAATTGTCACTGTTTTGCTCTTGTAAAGATTGTCGTTAAACCCTGTTACACCTTAGGCTTCGGGCATCTTTGGAGATGCTCGATGCCTATTCGTTATTTCATTAAACAGTTGCTGTTGCCGCCCGGCATTCTCTTGCTGTTGTTGGCGCTTGCCTGGTGGTTTCGACGCAGCCGCCCGCGACTGGCCGGGGCGTGTTTTGCCTTGGGGCTGGGCGGGATGTGGCTGATGAGTTTGCCGGTAGTCGTGGAGTGGAGCGCGAGAGCCCTGGAAACCGAGCCGCCGTTGGCCCTGGATAGCTGGGCAGCCCTGGCGCAGCGAGCCGATGCCATTGTGGTATTGGGTTCGGGGCGTGAACGGGGTGATCCGGCCTGGGGCTCCGATCAGCCGACCGGTATTGGCCTTGAGCGGGAACGCTACGCCGCGAGATTGGCCAAGGCTTCGGGCTTGCCGGTGCTGACCAGCGGTGGCCTGCATTACGGCACGCCGCCCAGCGAGGCGGCGTTGATGGCCGAGTCGATGTTGAATGACTTTGGCGTGACCGTGCACTGGAAGGAAGAGCGCAGCCGCACCACGTGGGAAAATGCCCGGATGAGCGCCGAAGTGTTGTTGCCGTTGGGGATCAAACGGGTAGTGGTCGTGACCCAGGCCTGGCACATGCCCCGTTCGCGCTGGAGCTTTGAAAAGGCGGGCTTCACCGTGGTGCCCGCGCCAGTGGGCTTTCTCGGCGTGGACAATGCCAGGCCGCTGGGTGGCTGGATGCCGGAATTCAAGTCGGTGTGGCAGAGCGGGCAACTGATGAATGAGGCGGTGGGGCAAGTGGGCTATCGGTTGTTTTACCGGTAGGAGCGAGCTTGCTCGTGATGGTCGTTAACGATAACGCGGGAAACCTGACACCCAGCGGGGCCCTCAGGTTTCTCGTCGGAGCGCCGTCCGGAGCAAGCTCGCTCTTACACGGTCTTTGACATCCGACCGGCCAACAACGCCCAACCAAACAACCCCAGACACACAATGATCAACGGCCACGACCGCCATTGCAGGTACGGCGTCAGGTTGTGCATCGGCACCACTTCGCCATAGAGAATGCCGCGCTCGAACTGCGGGATCTGCTCGGTGATCTGGCCAAACGGGTTGATCAGGCCAGTGACGCCGTTGTTGGTGGCGCGAATCATCCAGCGACCGGCTTCAAGGGCGCGCATCTGGGCCATTTGCAGGTGCTGCAACGGCCCGATAGAGGTGCCGAACCAGGTGTCATTGCTGATGGTCAGCAACAGATCGCTGCGGGCCGCGAGGCTGGCGGCGAACTCCGGGTAGACCACTTCGTAGCAAATGTACGGCGCAATCTGATAGCCCTTGGCTTGCAGCAGCGTCTGGTCAGCAGGGCCGCGGGCAAAGTCTGACATCGGCAAGTCGAAGAAGGCAATCAGGCCTCGCAGCAGGTCTTGCAGCGGCACGTATTCGCCAAAGGGCACCAGTTTTTGCTTCAAGTAAGTGCCATCACCTTCGCCGACCACGGTGATGCCATTGAAGTAGCGCTTTTCACCGTGCAGTTCCTGGCGAATAGGTACGCCAGTGATCAGCGCAGTATTCCGATCAGCGGCGAACTTGCCCATCATACCCAGGTAGCCTTCGACGGATTCCTTGAGCACCGGGACTGCGGTTTCCGGCCAGACCAGTAGATCGACACGCTTTGAGGTGAAACTCATATCGCGGTAAAGCGCCAGCTGTGCGTTGAGCTGCTCGGGGTCCCACTTCATGCTTTGTTCGATATTGCCCTGAAGCGCCGCCACTGTCAGCGCCGGGCCTGCCGGGCTGGTCCAGGCATGGTGTTTGAGTGCCAGGCCAATCGCCCACGGAGCCACCAGCAGTACCAGGCCCGCGCCGATAAACGCATTACGTTTGGCGACCAGCAAGCGCGGCAGGTTGCAGATCAGCGCCGCTGTCAGCGCCAGGGCAAAGGAAATCAGCCAAATCCCACCCATCGGCGCGAGGCCGGCGAGGGGGCCGTCAAGCTGGCTGTAACCGGAATAGAGCCACGGGAAACCGGTGAGGAACCAGCCGCGAAAGGCTTCCTGGGCCACCCACAGCGCAGCAAAGGCCAGGGCATCGGCCAGCGGCGCTTCGTTGCGACGCAGCCAGCGCGCCCAGAGCCAGGCGGGCAAGGCAAAGAACCAGGCAATTGCGGCGGTAAACGCCAGCATCAGCAGCCCGGCCAACAGCACCGAAGCGCCGCCGAAGTGATGAATGCTGTAGTAGATCCAGCTGGTGCCCGCGCCGAACAGGCCAAAACCGAAGCACCAGCCTCGGCCCATGGCCTGACGCGGCGTCAGTGTGCGCAGCCCTGCATAGAAGAACCCCACCGCCAGCAGCGCCAGCGGCCAGATATCGTACGGCGCCAGCGCCAGTGTGGTGATAGCACCGGCCACCACGGCCAGCAAATTACCGGGCCAGCCGGGGCGGGTTAGGCGCTGCATGTCATTCCTTAGCGGGCAATAGGTGTCAGGCGAATCAGATGAATCCTGCGGCTGTCGGCATTCAAGATGCGAAAGCGATAGGCGCCGATTTCAGTGGTCTCGTTACGCTTGGGCAGGTGCCCGAACGCACTCATCACCAGGCCACCGACGGTGTCGAATTCATCGTCGGAGAATTCGCTGTCGAAGAACTCGTTGAAGTTCTCGATGGGCGTCAGGGCCTTGACCAGGAAATCACCGCTGGGCAGAGGTTTGATGTAGCTGTCTTCTTCGACGTCGTGCTCGTCTTCGATGTCGCCGACGATCTGTTCCAGCACGTCTTCAATGGTCACAAGACCTGCGACGCCGCCGTATTCGTCAATGACGATGGCCATGTGATTGTGGTTGGCGCGAAACTCGCGCAGCAGCACATTCAGGCGCTTGGATTCGGGAACGAAGGTGGCAGGACGCAGCAGGTCCTTAATGTTGAAGCTGTCGCCGTTCTCCTTGAGGATCAGCGGCAGCAGGTCCTTGGCCAGCAGGACGCCCATGACGTCATCGTGGCTTTCGCCGATCACCGGGTAGCGCGAGTGCGCCGAATCGATGACGGCCGGGAGGAATTCCCGGGGGGTCTGGGTCGCCTTGATGCTGATCATCTGCGAGCGCGGGACCATGATGTCCCGTACTTGCAGGTCAGCGACCTGGATGGCGCCTTCGACGATGGCCAGCGCTTCGCTGTCCAGCAACTTGTTCTGATGGGCCTCGCGCAGCAGCTCCAGCAGCTCCTGGCGGTTTTTCGGCTCGTGGGCAAAGGCCTGGGTGAGTTTCCCCAGCCATGACTTTTGCCCGTTGCTCGATCGGTCTTCGCTCATAGCGATTACTCTAAATCCTTTGTTGTTTCAGTTAAGTGTTGTTTCAGTTTTCGTCGTCTGCATACGGGTCACGATGACCCAGTTCAGCAAGCAACGTTCGTTCCAGAGCTTCCATTTCCTCGGCCTCCTCATCATCTATATGGTCGTAACCCAAGAGATGCAAGCAGCCGTGGATGACTAGATGGGCCCAGTGGGCCTCAAGTTCCTTGCCTTGTTCCGCCGCTTCACGCTTTACCACTTCGACGCAGATCACCAGATCCCCCAGCAGCGGGATATCCAGGAACTCGTCCGGCACATCGGCGGGAAACGACAGCACGTTGGTCGCGTAGTCTTTTTGGCGCCAGGTGTGATTCAGTTCACGGCCTTCGGGCTCATCCACCAGGCGAATGGTCAGTTCCGAGTCGGCGGTGCGCTGGCGCAGGGCCAGTGCGCACCATTGACGAAACTGTTCTTCGCTGGGGGCGGTCGCTTCGGTAGCCAGTTGGAGATCAAGCTCAAGCATCGTGGCGAGTGTCCTTGGACAATGCGTCGTCGCGGTGTTCGAAGCGCTCGTAGGCTTCGACGATGCGCTGGACCAGTGGGTGGCGCACCACGTCTTTGGGCGAGAAGTGGGTGAAACTGATACCTGGCACGTCCTTGAGCACTTCGATCACCTGGCTCAGGCCCGACTTGGTGCCCTTGGGCAGGTCAACCTGGGTGATGTCACCGGTGATCACCGCCGTGGAGCCGAAGCCGATACGGGTCAGGAACATTTTCATCTGTTCGACGGTGGTGTTCTGGCTTTCGTCGAGAATGATGAAGCTGTTGGTCAAGGTGCGCCCGCGCATGTAGGCCAGCGGAGCGATCTCGATCACTTGGCGCTCGATCAGCTTGGCCACGTATTCGAAACCGAGCATTTCGTAGAGGGCGTCGTAGAGCGGGCGCAGGTACGGGTCGATTTTCTGTGCCAGGTCGCCGGGCAGAAAGCCCAGTTTCTCGCCGGCTTCCACCGCCGGGCGCACCAGCAGGATGCGTCGCACTTGTTCGCGCTCCAGGGCATCTACCGCGCAGGCCACAGCCAGATAGGTCTTGCCGGTACCGGCGGGGCCTACGCCAAAGTTGATGTCGTTACCGAGGATCTCTTTGACGTAGCGCTGCTGATTCAAGCCGCGAGGGCGAATCATGCCTTTTTTGGTACGCAGCGCCACGCTGGCTTCGGCCACCGGGTTACTGGCCAGGTCTTGCACGGCCGACTCCTGCAGGTACAGGTGCACCGTTTCTGGCGACAGCTCGCTACCTTTGGTTTCCCGGTAGAGGCGACGGATCAGGTTTTCTGCAGACGTGGTGTGCTGGGGTTCACCAATGAGCTCGAACTGATTGCCGCGGTTGCGGATCTCGATGCTCATGCGCTGTTCGATCAGGCGCAGGTGTTCGTCGAACTGTCCGCACAGATTGGCGAAACGGCGAGCCTCAAAGGGCTCAAGGAGAAAACGATGTGGTTCTATGGGTGCGTTCAAGGTCGTTTTTAGCCGCCCTGGGGCAATTAAGATGAAATCAAGGATAACGCCAGCAAGCGGTGTGCGAAAGCACTTATATGTCCCGAAGCTGGCACCGTTCTAATGTGGGAGCGAGCAAGCCCGCTCCCACATTGGGTTATCGTCGTCTGGACTATTGCTGCACCAACGAGCCGCGTAGCGAGTGCGGTTGCGCCGCATCGATGTGCACATCGGCAAATTGCCCGATCAGCGTCGGGTTATCGCAGCGGAAGTTGACGATCCGGTTGTTCTCGGTCCGGCCTTGCAGTTCACCCGGGTCTTTCTTCGAGTAGTCCGTGACCAGAATGCGCTGGGTCGAACCTACCATCTGTCGGCTGATTTCGAAACCTTGCTGGTTAAGCCGATGTTGCAGGGCGTTCAAGCGTTCCTTTTTCAACGCTTCCGGCGTTTCATCCGCCAGGTCGGCAGCCGGTGTGCCCGGGCGCTGGCTGTAGACGAAGGAGTAGGAGAAGTCGAAACCGACGTCTTCAATCAGCTTCATGGTCTGCTGGAAATCTTTCTCGGTCTCGCCGGGGAAGCCGACGATAAAGTCCGAACTGATGCAGATGCCCGGCACCGCCGCGCGCAACTTGCGCAGTTTGGATTTGTATTCCAGGGCGGTGTGGTTGCGCTTCATCGCCGAAAGGATGCGGTCCGAGCCCGATTGCACCGGCAAGTGCAGGTGCTTGACCAGTTCCGGCACTTCGGCGTGGGCCTGGATCAGGCTGTCGGAGAATTCCAGCGGGTGTGAGGTGGTGTAGCGAATACGCTCGATGCCGTCGACGGCGGCTACCACGCGGATCAACTCCGCCAGGTCTGCCATGCGCCCGTCGTGGGTCTGGCCGCGATAGCCGTTGACGTTCTGCCCCAGCAGGGTGACTTCGCGTACGCCGTTTTCGGCCAGGTGGATGATCTCTGCCAGCACGTCGTCGAACGGACGGCTGACTTCTTCGCCACGGGTATACGGCACCACGCAGAAGGTGCAGTACTTGCTGCAGCCTTCCATCACCGACACGTAGGCGCTCGGGCCGTCGATGCGCGGCTCGGGCAGGTGGTCGAATTTTTCGATTTCCGGGAACGAGACGTCAACCTGGGGCAGCTTGGTGAGGCGGGCGGCGTTGATCATTTCCGGCAGGCGGTGCAGGGTCTGTGGACCGAAGACCACGTCGACATAGGGCGCGCGGTCGCGGATCGCTGCGCCTTCCTGGCTGGCCACGCAACCGCCGACAGCGATCACCATGTCCGGGTTGGCCAGTTTCAATTCGCGCCAGCGGCCCAGTTGCGAGTAGACCCGGTCCTGGGCCCGTTCGCGGATCGAGCAGGTATTGAGCAGGATCACGTCGGCATCTTCAGCGCGGGCGGTGACTTCCAGGGCCTGATGTTCACCCAGCAGATCGACCATGCGCGAGCTGTCGTACTCGTTCATCTGGCAACCGTGGGTTTCGATGTAAAGCTTCTTGGCCATGGGGGATCGTCAACTGGTGGTAAAGAACCGCGCATTATAGGGGGCATACCGATAGGTTCCTAGCACTGTGCGTCGGGTGCCATGCTATAGTTCGCGCCCTCTTTTATATCCCCGATGTGTTACCCGCCCACCATGACCAAACGTGAAGCTCCAATCTACAAGGTGATTTTCCTTAACCAGGGCCAGGTGTTCGAAATGTACGCCAAGCAGATCTATCAAAGTGATCTGTGGGGCTTCCTGGAAGTGGAAGAGTTCGTCTTTGGCGAGCGCACACAGCTGGTCGTCGACCCGGGCGAGGAAAAGCTCAAGGCCCAGTTCGAAGGCGTGGTGCGCAGTTTTGTGCCGATGCATTCGATTGTGCGCATCGACGAAGTCGAGCGCCTGGGCACGCCGAAAATCAGCGAGGCCCGGGGCATGAGCAATGTCATGCCGTTTCCGATGCCGATGCCTGAAAAATAGGGTTCAGAACCTTTGTGGCGAGCGGACTTGACACAAGCCGCTTGGGCTCAAGGCAGTGGCGAGAACGGCGAGCGCCCATCCGCACTCTGCAATTCCTGCAGATAGTTACGGAAAATCTGCCCCAGTACCTGCGTCGCCACTTCAAGCTCACCACGCTGCATGTGTTCGGCCACTTCGTCGGCCGTGTCCAGCGCATCCTCAGCACCGTTGACCGCCGCCATTTTCAGCACGATATATGCCTGAACGTTATTGGCTGGCACGCCTTCGCCATGGAAAAACATGGTGCCCAACTGGAATTGCGCCTGGGCATGGCCCTGCAACGAGGCTTTCTCGAAGTAGCTCAAGGCTTTGTTGAGGTCGCGGGAGGGATTTTTGCTGTCGTAGAAGAACTCGCCCAACTCGTATTGCGCCTGCGCATCCCCACTCTCGGCCAATTGCTGGCACGCGCTCATGGCTTCGGCCTGGCTTTCTGGCTGGGTATTGAGGGTGCAACGACCTATCGCTGGGATTAACAACGAGTTGCCGCCTGCTTGTGCGTGCGCGAGCAGGGGCTGAAGGAGCAACAGGCAGCCCAGAACCAGGGTGCGGCCGGTGCGTTTCATGGGAATCGACTTACCTCTGACAGGGCGCGTGGACCCGCAGGGGATCCAATAAGCGCGCATTATGAAATAAGCAGGCCTCTGCTTACAAAGTCTTTACTCGTTTTTCTGCTACGTGGGCAAGTTATCTGCCGGTTTGCAGGTGATTTCTCGAAAAAAGAAGGAAAAATCTATAAGCACGGTAACAAATCTGACGCCGCCATGGGCGACGTCAGGTGTTTACCCGCTTATTTCAGGGCAGCGAAGGCGCGCTCGGCGGCATCGAGAGTCAGTTTCAGCTCGGCGTCGCCGTGGGCGATGGAGGTGAAACCGGCTTCGAAGGCGCTGGGTGCCAGGTACACACCGCCTTCCAGCATCAGGTGGAAGAAACGCTTGAACAGGTCGGCATCGCTGCCCATCACGTCGTCGAAGGTGACGATGTCGTCGGCCTCGCTGAAGTACAGGCCGAACATGCCGCCTACTTGGGTGGTGACGAACGGAATGCCGGCGGCATCGGCGCGCTGCTGCAGGCCGTCCAGCAGTCGCGTTGTGTAGTCGGTCAACTCGGCGTGGAAGCCTGGGCGGCTGATCAGGCGCAGGGTGGTCAGGCCGGCGGCCATGGCCAGCGGGTTACCCGACAGGGTGCCCGCCTGGTAGACCGGACCCAGCGGTGCGATGTGCTGCATGATTTCCCGCTTGCCGCCAAAGCAGCCCACCGGCATGCCGCCACCGATGATCTTGCCGAAGGTGCTCAGGTCCGGCTTCACGCCGTAGTGGGCCTGGGCGCCGCCGAGGGCGACGCGAAAGCCGGTCATCACTTCGTCGAAAATCAGCACTACGCCGTGTTTGTCGCACTGGGTACGCAGGCCTTCAAGGAAGCCAGGCGCTGGCGGTACGCAATTCATGTTGCCTGCTACTGGCTCGACGATGATGCACGCCACGTCCTGGCCCACGTCATTGAGCATCTGCTCAACTGCGGTGATGTCGTTGAACGGCAGGGTCAATGTGTGTTTGGCAAACGCTGCTGGCACCCCGGCGGAACTCGGTACGCCCTGGGTCAGCGCGCCGGAACCTGCTTTGACCAGCAGGCTGTCGGAGTGACCGTGGTAGCAGCCTTCGAACTTGATGATGCTGTCGCGGCCGGTAAAACCACGGGCCAGGCGAATAGCGCTCATGGTGGCTTCGGTACCGGAGCTGACCATCCGCACCATCTCCATCGATGGCACGATAGAGCAGACCAGATCAGCCATCTCGGTTTCCATGGCGGTCGGTGCGCCATAGGACAAGCCGTGCTCCAACTGTTTCCGCACCGCGTCCAGTACGTCCGGATGGCTGTGGCCGAGGATCATCGGGCCCCAGGAACCCACGTAGTCGACATAACGCTTGTCATCTTCGTCGGTGACGTAGGCGCCTTCGGCGTGCTTGAAGAACAGCGGCGTGCCGCCAACGCTTTTGAAGGCACGCACGGGCGAGTTCACGCCACCGGGGATGTGTTTCTGGGCATTGGCAAACAGGGTTTCGGAACGGGACATGATTGGGCTCTCTGAAATCGATTATTTAGACGTGAGCAGTTCGTTGAAGGCGCGGGCGCGGCGCGTCACTTCCTGGGCGCTGTCGGCGCCAAACAGACCGTGGACAACCGCCAGCAGGTCGGCACCGTGGGCCACCAGCGGCTCGGCGTTCTCCAGGGTGATACCGCCGATCACGCAGATTGGCAGATGCAACCGGGAGCGGGCCTGGGCCAGCAGTTCAACGGTGGCGGCCGGGGCGCCGGGTTTGGTATTGGAATTGAAGAAACGGCCGAAGGCGACGTAGCTGGCACCTTCCTTGGCAGCCTGCTCGGCCAGTTCGATCTGGCTGTGGCAGGTCGAGCCGATGATTGCCTTGGAACCTAGCAGCGCACGGGCTGGTGTCAGCGGGCCGTCGGTCTGGCCCAAATGCACGCCGACACCCAGGCGCGCAGCCAGCTCGGCGTCATCGTTGATGATCAACTGCGTCTTGTAACGTGAGCACAGGTCACGCAGTTTTTCCGCTTCACGCAGGCGGCGCGCGTCGTCGTTGCTTTTGTCGCGGTACTGCAGCAGGGTCACGCCACCGTCCAACGCCGCTTCGACGTAGGCCAGGAACTTGCCGGCCAACAGTTGGCTGTCGGTAATGGCGTAAAGGCCACGTAGTTTCATCGGGCAGGCCTCTTGGTGTTACGAGCAGAAATCCAGCGGCAGACGACGAGGCACAAATTGCCCCTGGCCGAGTTGTTCGGCGTCACGCAGGGTGCGCCATGTGTAATTGAGCGCTGATTCCACGGCGCTGACCAGCCCTTCGCCCTGGGCCAGGCGCCCGGCAAGGGCGCTGGCCAGGGTGCAGCCGGAACCGTGATAGCTGCCGGGTAAACGCTGGCAGGTAAAGGTGCGGTGGCTGCCGTCGCGGCTGTACAGGCGATTGTGTACTTCATGCTCGTCGCCATGGCCGCCGGTGATCAGCAGGTACTTGATAAACGGCAGCAGTTTCTCGGCGCATTCGTCGGCGCTGCCTTCGGGCAATTCAGCGAGGATGCGTGCTTCTGGCAGGTTGGGCGTGGCGATCAGCGACAGTGGCAAAAGCCGTTCGCGCATGGCGTAGCCGACTTCGTCCTTGCCCAGGCTGCCGCCGCCGCCCGCCCGCAGGACTGGGTCGCAAACCACCGGCAGGTGTGGATGCTCCTTGAGCAGTTCGACCACGGTGTCGACCATTGCGGTGGAGCCGAGCATACCCAGCTTGACCGCTGCGACTTCGGAGTCGCTGAGCACTGCGTTGGCCTGGGCCAGCACCCATTCGCGGTCCAGCACACGGAAATCGCTGACATTGACCGTGTTTTGCACGGTCAGCGCGGTGACGGCCGGGGCCGCATGACAACCCTGGGCAAGCAGGGCTTCGATATCTGCCTGCAAGCCGGCGCCACCACTGGGATCATGGCCGGAGAGACAGAGGACAACAGGGCGAGAACTGTAGATATTCATGGTGCGCGAGCTTACCACCAAACGCTTTTTGCGTGGCTGTCGGGCGATGGCTGAATTTTAGGCTTGAAAGTGTCAGTAAGTGGCTGTTAGTTATCGCCCGGCACTTAGAAAAAACACCCTGAAAGTGCCGGTTTAGAGCCTTTCAAAATTTTATTTCAATGGTGTCTTTTGGCCTTTGCCGGCTATGCTAGAGTGGATCCAAACAATAACTGTATCGCCGGTATACGTCTTCTCAAAAGGAATGGGGGGCTTTTGACTACCGGACAGGTCACGTTGGGGCTCTATGCGCTATTTGCTGATGTTACTGTTGAGCTGGCTGCCGATGCTGGCCGGCGCAGTCGAGTTCAATGAGCTCACCCGAAGCCTTCCTCTGGGCCAAGTCATGCAAGTGCTTGAAGACCCCAATGGCACCGTCGCCATTGCGGATGTCAGCTCGCAGGCTATGGCCAGTCGATTCAAACCCCATGACAAAGCCACCCTCAATGCCGGCTACTCGCGCTCGGTGTTCTGGCTCAAGGTCAACCTGCATTACTTGCCCAAGGATCCGGACGCACAGCGCACCTGGCTGTTGGAACTGGCTTATCCGCCCCTCGATCATCTTGAACTGTACGTGCCCGACGGCGCTGGCGGCTATCGATTGGCAGGGCGTACCGGCGATGCCATGCCCTTCAGCAGTCGCGAAATTCGCCAGAACAACTACTTGTTCAACGTCGACTTCGCCCCCGGCGAGCAGAAAAACTTCTACCTGCGCCTGCAAAGCGAAGGCTCGATCCAGGCCCCGCTGACCCTCTGGTCAAGCACCGCGTACCTGGAAGAGCAGCCGCTGCGTCTCTATGTATTGGGCCTGATCTACGGCGTGCTTCTGGGGATGCTGGTCTACAACCTGTTTATCTATCTGAGCGTGCGCGACACCAGCTACCTCTACTACATCTTCTATATCGCCTCGTTCGGCATGTACCAGCTCTCGGTGAATGGTGCGGCAGTGGAGTATTTCTGGCCGAACAATCCGTGGTGGGCGAATGCCGCGACGCCATTTATGATCGGTGCGTCTGCGCTGTTCGGCAGCCTGTTTGCTCGCAGTTTCCTGCACACCGCCGTCTACAGCCGCTGGCTTAACCGCCTGTTGCTGGCGATGGTGGCCAGTGGCGTGGTGGTGATGTTGCTGTCGCTGATGACCAGTTACGCCCTGGCCCTGCGCCTGGCCACCGGGCTGGCGTTGATTTTTACCGTGACTATCTTTATCGCCGGGATCAAGGCCTGGTGCTGCGGCCAGCGGGTGGCACGCTACTTCATCATCGCCTGGTCGGCGTTCCTGATCGGCGGGGTGGTCAACACAATGATGGTGCTGGGCTACCTGCCCAATGTGTTCCTGACCATGTACGCCAGTCAGATCGGTTCGGCGATTGAAGTTGCCTTGCTGTCCCTGGCCCTGGCAGACCGCATCAACTCGATGCGTGAGCAGCAGTCACAGACCCTATTTGATGCCAGCCAGAAGCTGGAGGTGCTCAACCAGCAACTGGCCCACAGCAATCGGTTGAAAGATGAATTCCTCGCCACGCTGACCCACGAGCTGCGCACACCAATGAACGGGGTGATCGGTTCCCTAGAATTGATGCAAACCGTGCCCCTGGAAGATGAGCTGGCGCAGTACCAGCAAACCGCGGCCGGCTCTGCCCGAGACATGATGCGCATGGTCAACGGCATCCTCACCCTCACCGAGTTGCAAGCTGGCCGCCTCAGTGCCCAGCGCCAGGTGTTCAGCCTGCGAGGGTTGATCGATACCTTGCGCCAGCAATTCCTGGCTAACGCCCAGAGCAAGGGCCTGGAGTTTTCCATCGATGTGGCGGACGAACTGCCCGATCGCCTGGACGGTGACGCCGACAAGCTGACGCAATGCCTGGAATGCCTGTTGGACAATGCCTTCAAGTTCACCGGCGAAGGTGCAGTGCGCATGCGGGTGGTCGGGCGGCTCAATGCTGAGGGCAAACTGCGCCTGACCTTTATCGTCACCGACACCGGCATCGGCTTCGCTTATCTGGACGAGGACACCCTGTATCAGCGCTTCTTCCAGCTCGACGGCTCGATGACCCGTGAATATGGTGGCCTGGGCATCGGCCTGGCGATCTGCCGGCAACTGATTGAACTGCTTGGCGGGCGCCTGACCCATCATTCCGAGCCTCGGCGCGGCAGCCGTTTCCAACTGGAGCTGGAGGTCATTGCGGTGCCGCCCGAACCATCCTCGCCGAACCGTGTGTCCGATCTGCATCGGGAGCCTCAGGACTGCGCGGTGTTGCTGGTGGACGACAACAGCGTGGCGCAATTGGTGGTGCGCGGCATGTTGCTCAAGCTGGGTTACCGGGTGAAGGTGGTCGACAGTGGGCCTGCGGCATTGGCAATGTTGCAGGGCGAGACCTTCGACGCGGTACTGCTGGATGTGTCGGTGGATGGTTTCTCTCTGTGCTGTCAGGTTCGTGCGTTGCCCGGATGCAGCGAGCTGCCGGTGATTGCCTTGAGTGCGTCGCTGCAAAGCCTGGCGCGAGAGCATTGCCATGGCGTTGGCATCACCGAGCAGTTGGTCAAGCCGGTACGCTTTGAGGCGTTGCAGGCGGTGTTGCAGCGTTACTTGTTGTGTCCTTTAGAGGGTGAAAGCGCCGGCAATTAGGCGCTTATGCCACTTTTTTAAGCGCCAAGACGATGCTTAACTGAAATTCCGGCCTCAATCGATATGCACCCTTGTAGGAGCAAGCTTGCTCGCGAAGAACCTCAACGATAACGCGTGCATCCTGGATAAACGCGTTGCTCTCAGGTTTTTCGCGAGCAAGCTAGCTCCTACAAACAGCAACAATCGACGCGGCCTTTTTCCAGGAGGCCCGTCATGAACCTGCACCAGTTCGCCGAAACCCACGACGTCACCAACCAGCCGCCGTCCCTGGACGGTACCAACCTGTATCGTATCGACTTGCCCCTGCAAGACTGGTCGCAGCGCTTCGGCGCGGGCTGGGCCCAAGAACGGATCGATACTTACGGCGCGCTGGCGGGTGGGCCGCTGATGGAGGCCGGGTTTCTGGCCAACCAGAACAAGCCTGTCTTTAGCAGTCATGACCGCTATGGCAATCGTATTGACCTGGTGGAATTTCATCCGGCCTACCATGAGCTGATGCGCACGGCTGTTGAACATGGCCTACCGTCGTTGCCCTGGGCCCATCCGCAGCCCGGCGCCCATGTCGCCCGCGCCGCCATGACTTACCTGCACAGCCAGGCCGAAGCCGGCACCGGCTGCCCGCTGACCATGACCTTCGCCTGCGTCCCGGCCCTGCGCTTGCAGCCAGACTTGGCTGACGCGTGGCTGCCGAAAATCCTCAACACCCAATACGACCCGCGTAACGTCGGCATCGCCCACAAGGCTGGCGCCACGATCGGCATGGCCATGACCGAAAAACAAGGCGGCACCGACGTGCGCGCCAACACCACCCGCGCTTACCCGGTGGGTGCCGGTGGCCCGGGCCAGGCCTATGAGCTGGTGGGTCACAAGTGGTTTTGTTCGGCGCCGATGTGCGACGCCTTTTTGACCCTGGCCCAGACTGACAAAGGGTTGACCTGTTTCCTGCTGCCGCGCCACCGCCCGGATGACACGCGCAACCAGTTCTATATCCAGCGCCTGAAAAACAAACTCGGCAACTGCTCCAATGCCTCCAGCGAAGTGGAGTTTCGCGGGGCGCTGGCGTGGATGATCGGCGAGGAAGGGCGCGGCGTGCCGACCATTATCGAGATGGTCGCCATGACCCGCTTTGATTGCATGGTTGGCTCCAGCGCGTTGATGCGCCAGGCGCTGACCCAGGCCAGCCATCATTGTGCCCATCGGCTGGTGGGTGGCCGCGTCCTTAGTGAGCAACCGCTGATGCAAAACGTGCTGGCCGACCTGGCCCTGGAAAGCGAAGCGGCGCTGGCCCTGAGCATGCGCATGGGCCGGGCGCTGGACCATCTGGAGAATGAACAGGAAGCCAAATTCGCCCGGCTGGTGACGGCGGTGGGCAAGTATTGGATCTGCAAGCGTGCGCCGGCAATGATCAACGAAGCCGCCGAATGCATGGGCGGTGCCGGGTATGTCGAGGACAGCATCCTGCCCCGACTGTACCGTGAGGCACCGGTCAACTCGACGTGGGAAGGTTCTGGCAATGTGCAGTGCCTGGACGTGCTGCGAGCCCTGTCGAAAGAACCAGGTGTGCTGGAGGCGTTGTTTGTCGAGTTGGGGGATGGCCATGGCGACAAGCGCTTGGCCCGGCATATTGAGCAACTCAAGTCAGCGTTTATGGATACCCAGGATATTCAGTACCGTGCTCGGCAACTGACCGAGGATATCGCCGTGGCGTTGCAGGCCAAGTTGCTGCTGGAGGCGGGCAATGCCAGTGTTAGTGATGGGTTTATTGCCAGTCGATTGGGGGAATCGTCGGGTCGGGTGTATGGCACCTTGCCACGCGGCGTGGATGTGGAAGGTATTGTCGCGCGATCTACGCCACAAGGTTGACTGCACTCCAATCCAAGGTTCCCGTCTGACAGCGATGCAGGCAAGATGAAGGTCTGCAAGTCAGAACACAGGATGCTTACCGTGACCGAAGCTTTTGTTGTCGTTCAAACCGCCGAAGAAGCCGTGGATCGGCTGGCGGCTCTTCATGAGCGTGCTACCGGTACGCTCAATGATGCCCTCAAGCAGTACCTCAAAGACCGCGTCGAACCCGACGCCGAACAACGCGCGATGTTTCGTTATCCGGAACTGCGCCTGACTTACCACTGCCACGGCGAAGTCCCACAGACTACCCGGGCCTACGCCAAGGTCCAGTTACCTGGCACCTACAGCGTTACCGTCACCCATCCGGCGGCGTTCCGTAAGTATTTGCTGGAGCAACTGGTGCCGCTGATGCATGACTTCACCGTGACGGTGGAAGTCGGTGTCAGCCAGCAGAACATTCCGTATCCGTATGTGGTGGAGCAGGGCGATGAACTGGCCGGTTCCGGCGTAACCGCCGCCACCCTGGCGCGGGTATTCCCCAGCACTGACCTGTCGGCGGCCACCGATGGCATCGCTGATGGCCTTTACGACTGGGAAAATACCGATCCGCTGCCTCTGGCACTGTTCGACGCAGCCCGTGTCGACTTCTCCCTGCGTCGCCTGGTGCATTACACCGGCAGCGACTGGCGGCATGTGCAGCCGTGGATTCTGCTGACCAACTACCACCGTTATGTTGACCAGTTTATCGTTCATGGTCTGGAGAGGCTGCGCAGCGATCCACGGTTTATCCGCATGGTACTGCCGGGTAACGTGATCATCGAAAAAAGCATGGACCATGGCGAAGCGTCGGCCATTGCCGCTGGCGTGGTCTGGCACCGTTACCAGATGCCGGCCTACCACTTGATGGCCAGCGACGGCCACGGCGTGACCCTGGTCAACATCGGTGTCGGCCCGTCCAACGCCAAGAACATCACCGATCACTTGGCGGTGTTGCGCCCTCATTGTTGGCTGATGATCGGCCACTGCGGCGGCTTGCGCCAATCCCAGACCATCGGCGACTACGTGCTGGCGCACGCTTATATGCGTCGCGACGGGATTCTCGACCGGGTAGTGCCGCCGAATATTCCGATCCCGGCCCTGGCCGAAGTGCAGATGGCCTTGCAGCAAGCAGCGGCCAACGTGACCGGCGAGAAGGGCGAAGAACTGAAAAAACGCCTGCGCACCGGCACCGTGCTGACCTACGACGACCGTAACTGGGAGTTGCGCTGGGCTCAGGAACGGCCGCTGATCAACCTGTCTCGCGCCGTAGCGGTGGACATGGAGAGCGGCACTATTGCGGCGCAAGGCTATCGTCTGCGGGTGCCTTACGGCACCTTGCTGTGTGTCTCGGACAAACCGTTGCACAGTGAGATCAAGTTGCCGGGTTCGGCCAACGCGTTCTATGAGCGAGCGGTCAGCCAGCACTTGAAAATCGGCATCGAGGCGGTGGATCTGTTGCGCACCGAACTCAACTCGTTGCACTCGCGCAAATTGCGCAGCTTCGACGAGCCGCCGTTCCGCTAAACGGTTGGGATGGTTATTTAACGGTCAGGCCACTAGCATTGTCGGTCCTGACCGTTAGATGTTCCCTTGCCATGTCCCGTCCTGCCCGTCCCGTTTCCCGCCGCCCTGGCGTGAAAAGCCCGCAAACCTCGTCAGCCCCGCGCCGTGTTGCCAAGGCGCCACCGGCTGAGCCGAAGTTGATCCTGTTCAATAAACCGTTCGATGTGCTGACGCAGTTCAGCGACGCAGAAGGGCGGGCGACCCTCAAGGACTTCATCGACATCCCCGGCATCTACCCCGCCGGGCGTCTGGACCGTGACAGTGAAGGCCTGTTGTTACTCACCAATGACGGCCAGTTGCAGGCGCGAATTGCTGATCCCAGGCACAAACTGGCAAAAACCTATTGGGTGCAGGTGGAGGGCGAGCCGACAGAGGCACAACTGCAACGTCTGCGCGACGGCGTTGAGCTTAACGATGGCATGACCTTGCCTGCTGAGGCCCGGCAACTGGATGAGCCGCAACTGTGGCCACGCAACCCGCCTGTGCGCTTTCGCAAGAGCGTGCCGACTCATTGGCTGGAGCTGGTGATTCGTGAGGGGCGTAACCGTCAGGTGCGGCGCATGACGGCTGCGGTCGGTTTGCCGACCTTGCGCCTGGTCCGGGTGCGTATTGGTGACTGGTCTATCGAAGGCCTTGATCAAGGCCAGTGGAAAGAAGTGCCTGCGCGCTTATAAAACGCCGGACTCGATCAGGCCGATCACCACGCTTTTGATGATGAACGCGGCAACACCCAGGCCCAGCACGAAGAACAGGATGAAAGAACCAAAGCGCCCGGCCTTGGATTTCTTCGCCAGGTCCCAGACGATAAAGCCCATGAAAATGATCAGGATCGTGACCAGGCCGGTCATCATCCATTCTTCAAACAGCACAGGATCGATGGAGTCCATCGAACATCTCCAGCAGGGGCAGGGCGGCGAGTATACGCCAGGGCAACACGCTCAATGTTGACCTGCGTCGGTCTGCCGCAGGCTAAAACGCGGTCAATGTGGGAGCCAGCTCCCACACTTGTTCGGTGGTGGCCTTAGGTGCGCAGGTGGGTCAGCGGCAACTCGGTGCTGTTCAATACCTGATTCAGCACAAAGCTCGAGCGCACGCTGGTGACGCCTTCAATTCGGGTCAAATGCCCCAGCAGCAGCTTCTGATAATGATCCATGTCCGGCACCACCACCTTCAACTGATAGTCGGCATCCATTCCGGTCACCAGGCTGCATTCCAGCACTTGCGGCAAGGTGCGGATGGCCGCTTCGAAGTTCTCGAAACGTTCGGGGGTGTGTCGGTCCATGCCGATCAGTACGTAGGCCGTCAGGCTCAGCCCGAGCATCTTGCGGTCCAGTAAGGCGACCTGGCGGGCGATGTAGCCATCGTCTTCCAACTGCTTGACCCGCCGTGAGCAGGGCGAAGGTGACAGTCCGATACGCTCGGCCAACTCCTGGTTGGAGATCCTCGCGTCGCGCTGCAATTCCGCCAAAATACTCAGGTCGTATCGGTCAAGTTTGCTCATGGGGCTGGCCTTTGTCATAACTATTGCGGTGAATTATCTATCCAGGGTTAAAAATTGCGCAAGCGATGTTTATTGACGCAATCTTCGCAATCATCTGTCGGAGTCTCAGGCCTATGATTACCAACAGAATCACTGCCCGGACATAGAGTCCACTGCAGCCCGCCGAATCAGGCCAGCTGCGGCCGCCAACCCCACAGGGTTGTCCCGGCCCCCGGGCTGCACACTGTCCACAAGACGGCGTGAGATGAGCCAACGTCAAAAGCGTTGAGCCAGGACGAAGTTCTCAAGGGGCGACCGACGGGTCGCCCCTTTTTATGTGCGCCCAGCATGGGCGCAATCTTGCGGGTGCAAGTCCCGCCGTAAGCTGACCACAGCGAACGAAGTGAAGCGCAACTGCATGAGGGCGAC
>NZ_JBUZRD010000017.1:0-58613 GCF_055407145.1 Pseudomonas sp. c313
TCCCCACTCTTGTCGTTGCTATTAGTCATAAACATAACCGTTTGCCTATCCCTTATCGTAAGGGGGAAACGGTGTCCTGTCTTTCATGGGGCTCGTCCACCCACGGCGTTCGATGGAGTATTCGACGATCACCAACTGATCAACGATTGCGAGGGCGCTCGGTCATTGGCCAAGGAGTTTCAGGCCCATCCTGAATTGCTCAGTGATTCGACACTGGCCATGATCAACCGCGCGAAAGCTACGAGCTGGGAGCAGGAATCGGCAGCCAAGGCCCGCCTGGCACAACTGGCTCCGCAGCTCGCGCAGATCTGTCAGCCGTTTGATGCGATGTTGAGTGTTTCCTGCGGGACTCTGGCGCCGGTGGGGCTGGAGACCACGGGCCCTTCTGACTTCATCAAGTTCTGGGGCGCGTTTGGGTTGCCGCAGGTGAATCTGCCGGTGACGCGTGGGGAAGGGGAGTTGCCGGTGGGGTTACAGGTGATTGGGGCGTTCAGAGACGATGGGCAGTTGCTGATCACGGCGCAAGGCGTTGTTGATGCGTTGGTGAGCTGAGGGGCACGATGGGAATGCAGGCCTCTGTCTTATCCTTGTAATCATCGTATTTATCCCTTATAGCTAAAAAGCATTCATAACGAAAAGAGGCTAAATCAGCCCCCATGCATGAGAACACACGTATCTTTCGCTTTTCAGCCCCCCGTCCTGCGCCCCGCAGTGATGGGTATGGGCCTAACCAGAAATCCCCTCCGCTCACCGCTTTTCCTTCTGCGATTGCTCTGCTCTCGGGACGGTTTCAATACCAGCCAATTCTGCCACATGACGTCCTGGTGGCTCTTAAACGCAAGCGCTCGTTCCCTCCACCTGCAGCTTAACGCCTGAACTCTTTCTCCCGTTGCCTGCGGCTTTAGCCGTCTGGGGTTGGGTGTTTTATTTTTGCCGCGTTTAATCTGTTGAGGGACTCCTATGTCTATTCGTGTCGCTATTATCGGTGCCGGTCCTTCCGGCCTGGCGCAACTGCGCGCCTTTCAATCCGCACATGCCAAAGGCGCCCCCATGCCGGAAGTGGTTTGCTTCGAGAAGCAGGCCGACTGGGGCGGAATGTGGAACTACACCTGGCGCACCGGGCTAGATGAGCACGGCGAGCCGGTCCATGGGAGCATGTACCGTTACCTATGGTCCAACGGTCCGAAAGAATGCCTGGAGTTCGCCGATTACAGCTTCGATGAGCATTTCGGTCGACCGATTTCCTCTTACCCGCCCCGTGAGGTGCTTTGGGATTACATCCAGGGCCGGGTGAGCAAGGCCGGTGTGCGCGATTACATTCGCTTCAATACTGCGGTCAAGCACGTCAGCTTCGACAAGGCTACGCGGCAATTTACCGTCACCGCCCACGACTACAGCCTCCAGCAAAACGTGACACAGGTATTCGACTTTGTGGTCGTGGCCAGCGGACATTTCTCGACGCCAAACGTGCCTGCTTTCGAGGGCTTCGACCGTTTCTCGGGGCGAATCCTGCACGCCCACGATTTTCGCGAAGCAACGGAGCTCAAGGGCAAGGATCTGTTAATCGTGGGAAGCAGCTACTCTGCTGAAGACATAGGCTCGCAGTGCTACAAGTACGGCGCGCGCTCGATAACCAGCGCTTATCGCACGCAGCCGATGGGCTACAAGTGGCCAAAGAACTGGGAGGAACGTCCGCAACTGAGCAAGGTAGACGGCGACTTGGCGTATTTCGTCGACGGATCGAGCAAGCGGGTGGACGCGATTATTCTCTGCACAGGCTACAAGCACCACTTCCCCTTCCTGTCTGAGGAACTGACACTCCAGACGGCTAACCGTCTCTGGCCCACAGAGCTCTATCAAGGGGTGATATGGGAGGACAACCCGCAATTGATCTACCTCGGCATGCAGGACCTTTGGTACAGCTTCAACCTGTTCGATGCCCAGGCCTGGTTTGCCCGCGACTATATGCTCGGTCGTATTACCCTACCCGAACAGGCAGCCATGAAGGCCGACAGCGCTCGCTGGCGTGCCGAGGAAGAAAGCCTGGAGTCCACTGCCTCCATGTACGAATTTCAGGGCAGCTACATCAAACACCTGATTGGGCAGACCGACTATCCAAGCTTCGATATCGACGCAGTGAATCGGATTTTCCTCAAGTGGAAGGCTGACAAGAAGCACGACATCATGGGTTATCGCGACAAATCCTATCGTTCGGTGATCACCGGTACGGCTGCGGTCCCGCACCACACGCGCTGGTTGCAGGCGCTCGATGACTCGATGGGAGAGTACCTGCGCGAAACCGCAGGCAAAGGTGACGTTAATACACTACATCAGCGCTAGGCAGTCATCAGCCAGGCTAAGAGCTCCCTGAGGTCGCCGTGCAAGCCCGCCGCCATCCGCGGCCGTTGCGCCAAGTGTTTTTCAGAGTGTTGTGTTGCACCTTATCCCAAGCGAGGGGCGTCCTGAATTTGTACCTTTGGACTACGGGGCTGGTCTAGCATTTTTACGACGGATACGAAAAAGCCGCGCAATGCGCGGCTTTCAATTTGGTGGGCCCAGTAGGACTCGAACCTACGACCAAGGGATTATGAGTCCCCTGCTCTAACCAACTGAGCTATAGGCCCTCAGTAGGTCGCGGATTATAGCGATGGTTTCTCTGCTGTGCTATCCGAAAAATCCGAAAGGTTCATGCGAAGGAATGTGGCGGCGAATACGTCGGCGGGCAGGGGCAGGCTGACGATGTAGCCTTGCATCTGTTCGCAGCCTTCGGCGGCGAGGAAGGCTTGTTGGGCGGGGGTTTCTACGCCTTCGGCGATGATGGTGAATTGCATGCTGTGGCCCAGGGCGATGATGGCTCGGACTATGGCCACGTCGTGGGTGTCGTCGGGCAGGCCGCGGACGAAGGATTGATCGATCTTCAGGAAGTCCAGGGGCAGGCGTTTCAGGTAGCTGAGGGATGAATAGCCGGTGCCGAAGTCATCGATGGCCAGTTGCACGCCGAGGCGCTTGAGTTGATGCAATACCTCCAGGGCTTCTTCGGCCTGGCTCATGATGAAGTTTTCGGTGATTTCCAGTTGCAGGCAGCCCGGTTCCAGGCGGTTGTCCCGCAGCAGTTGTTCGATGCGTGCCAGTAGGTTGGGGTGACGCAGTTGGGCGCCAGCGAGGTTGACAGAAAGCGGGCCGAAGTCCTCGTAGGCCTCTTTCCAGGCGTGCATTTGCTGGCAGGCCTGTTCCAGTACCCAGTCGCCAATTTGCAGGATCATGCCGTTCTCTTCGGCCAGGGCAATGAAGTGCTCGGGCGGTACGTCGCCGAAGGTGGGGTGACGCCAGCGAAGCAGCGCTTCGGCGCCGATCAGTTGTTGAGTACTCAGGCTTAGCTGCGGCTGGTAGTAAAGGAACAATTCGTCCCGTTCGATTGCCCGACGCAGTTCGTGTTCCAGCGCCACTCGCTCGTTGGCCTGGGCGGTGAGGTCTCGGGTGTAGCTCTCGACCCGGTTGCGGCCCTTGGCCTTGGAGCGGTACATGGCGGCGTCGGCGTTTTTTACCAGGGTGGCGACGTCAATGCCGTCCTGGGGATAGAGGCTGGTGCCGATACTGGCGCTGATAAAGAACTCGTGTTCGCCGGCCTGGAATGGCGGGATGAAGCAGGCCAGCAGTTTATTGGCCAGGTGCTCGGCGTCGCTGGCTTGTTGCAGGCCTGGAAGCAGGATGATGAATTCGTCGCCGCCCAGGCGGGCGACGGTGTCGATGTCGCGCAACTGGTCCTTGAGGCGAATGGCGATGTCCTTGAGCAGCAGGTCGCCGATCGGATGGCCGAGGCTGTCGTTGATGTGCTTGAAGCGGTCGAGGTCGAGAAACAGTACGGCGCCCTGGCTGCCGGTTTCCTGTTGATTGTTGAGGGCGGCCTGCAGGCGACTTTCAAACAGCGTGCGGTTAGGCAGACCGGTCAGTGGGTCGTGATGGGCCTGATAGTCGAGCCGCGCCTGGGCGTGTTTGAGGCTGGAGATGTCGGCGAACACCGCAACAAAGTGGGTGATCAACTGGTCGCGGTTACGCACGGCACTGATGGTTAGCCAACTAGGATAAAGCTCGCCGTTCTTGCGGCGATTGGAAATCTCGCCCTGCCAGTGGCCGTGGGCGGTCAACTGGTGCCACATGGCTGCGTAGAAAGCGCTGTCATGCAGGCCTGAGGCAAGCAGGCGTGGGGTATGGCCCAGCGCTTCGGTTTCGCTGTAGCCGGTGATTTCGCTGAACGCACGGTTGACGGCGCTGATGTTTTGCCGGATATCGGTGATCAGTACGCCTTCGGCAGTGCTCTCGAAAACTGTCGCGGCCTGTTGCAGTTTTTCCTGCATTAGCTGACGTTCGGTGATGTCTCGGGCGATGGTCAGCATGCAGTCTTCGTCGCCGATGGGCAGCGGACGGCTGGATACTTCGCACAGGCGGACCTGGCCGTCATTGCGCCGGATGTGGCAAACGAAATCGAGGACCAGGCCGTCCCGTTGCAACAGTTCGAGCATGTGCTTGCGTTCGTTCAGGTCCACCCAGATGCCCAGGTCCAGCGTTGATTGATCCAGTGACATCGCGCGGTTGAAGCCAGTGATGCGGCTGAACCCTTCGTTGACTTCAAGCAGCAGGCCGTCCTGTAGGCGAGTCAGTAACAATCCGTCGGGTGACGCGTGGAAGGCTTTGGCGAATTTCTCCTCGGAGGTCTGCAGTTGCTGCTGGGTTTCCTTCAGTTGGGTGATATCGCGAACCACCACCACAATGGCTTCGGTAGTCTCTAGTTGAAAGGGTTCCGCAGAGATCAGTCCGGTAAATGCTTGGCCGTTGCTGCGCAAAAAGGGCATTTCCAGGTTGCGAATGCTGGCGGACTGCAGCTGTTTCAGCAGGTTGGGGCCGACGCCTTGAATGCCCCAGATATTCAGCTCGGTGGCGGTTTTGCCGACCACTTCTGCGGCGCTGAGACCGATTTGATCCTCAAAGGCTTTGTTGACCTCCAGCAAGCAGCCATCCGACAGCCGGGCAATGACCAGGATGTCTGGGCACTGCTGGAACACCGAGGCAAATTTTTGCTCCGAAAGCCGCAAGGCTTCCTCGGTGTGCTTGGCCTCGCTGATGTCGATCATCAAACCGCGCATCACTGGTTCATGACCATGCTCGATCAGGCTGACAATGTTCCGCACCCACAGGCAACGACCATCGGCAGTAATGACCCGGTAGTCAAGGCTATGGTCGCGATTGGCACGGGTTTCGCGGTAGCAGAAGGTTTCTGCACGGGTCAGGTCGGCGGGATGAATGATGGTGCGCCAGAAGCTGGGGGTCAGCCAGTTCGCTTGGGGATAGCCCAGCAGCTCTTCGGCATGGGGCGACACATAGCTGTAGGTGAAATCGTTGATGTCGGCTTCCCAAGCGATGGCGGAGAGGCTTTCTACCAGGCCACGGTAATGGTATTCGCTGCTGCGCAGCTCTTGCTCCAGGGCCACCCTGCGCGAAATTTCCGAACTGAGCCGGCGGTTGATCCGAATGACAATGGCCAGCACGGTGCTTAATAGTAGTACGGCGGGCAGTCCATACAGCAGCAGATCGGTCCAGAAGGCTCGATGATCGATGACGTTACCGACCCAGTGTTGCTGGATGGCGTCAATTTCGTTCGGGCGGAGGTCGGCCAGGACTTTGTCCAGAATGCTGATCAGCACCTTGTTATCCTGCGGTACGCCCATCGCCAGTTGATAGCGATAGGGTGTCTCACCGCTCACATACAGGCCGTCGAGCTTGAGCTGACGCAGGCTCCAGACGCTGGAAGCCAGGTCGCCTACCACTGCGTCGACTTCATCGGTGGCCAGGGCCTGCAGCGTTGAGCTGACGTTGGGCATGGCTACCAGGTTGAGGTCGGGATGGTGGGTGCGCAGCAATTCGTGGGGCGCGTAGTTTTCCACAACGGCGATCTTCAGACCGTATAGGTCTTTGAGGGAGCGAGGTTGGGCGCCGCCTTCATGGGCGAGGATTACGATGGGGAAGTCGAGGTAGGGCCGGGTAAATGACAAAAAGCTCTGGCGTTCCGGGGTCGACATGATGCCCGGTAGCAGATCGAGCTGATTGTTCTTGGCTTGTTCCAGTACCGCACTCCAGTTTGCTGGCTCGATCAGTTTGATCTTGATCGCCAGGCGATCCTGGATCAGCCGTACATAGTCGGCGGCCAATCCCTGGTAGCGACCTTCTTCATCACGGTATTCAAACGGTGGCCACGATGCATCAACGCCCAGGCGTAACTCAGGGTGGTCCGCCAACCAGCCACGCTCTTGATCAGTGAGAGTCAACGCGCCAGCCGTTGCGGTCCAGGCCAGCAGCGACAGCAGTAGCACGGTCGGCAATCTGGGCATAACGATCTCGTTATGGCACGGGGAATGTTTCGAGTGTAGACGGGCATTTCGGGGGAGGGAGGCGGGCAGATTTAATCTGTAGAAAGCAAAACCCCCGGCCAAGGCCGGGGGTTTTGTAATCACTCGTCGAGGAAGGAGCGCAAATGCTCGCTTCTCGTCGGGTGGCGCAGCTTGCGCAGCGCCTTGGCTTCGATCTGGCGAATCCGCTCACGGGTCACGTCGAACTGTTTACCGACTTCCTCAAGGGTGTGGTCGGTATTCATGTCGATGCCGAAACGCATGCGCAGTACCTTGGCTTCACGGGCAGTGAGGCCGGACAGTACGTCGCGAGTCGCTTCTTTAAGGCTCTCAACAGTGGCGACATCGATTGGCGACTGCATGGTCGAGTCTTCGATGAAGTCACCCAGGTGGGAGTCTTCGTCATCACCGATCGGGGTTTCCATGGAGATCGGCTCTTTAGCAATCTTCAATACCTTGCGGATTTTATCCTCAGGCATTTCCATGCGTTCGCCCAGCTCTTCCGGGGTCGGTTCACGACCCATTTCCTGCAACATCTGCCGGGAAATACGGTTGAGCTTGTTGATGGTCTCGATCATGTGCACCGGAATACGGATGGTGCGGGCCTGGTCGGCGATCGAGCGAGTGATCGCCTGACGGATCCACCAGGTGGCATAAGTCGAGAACTTGTAGCCGCGACGGTATTCGAACTTGTCCACCGCTTTCATCAAACCGATGTTGCCTTCCTGAATCAGATCGAGGAATTGCAGGCCACGGTTGGTGTACTTCTTGGCGATGGAGATCACCAGACGCAAGTTCGCTTCAACCATCTCTTTCTTCGCGCGGCGGGCCTTGGCCTCACCGATCGACATGCGACGGTTGATGTCCTTGATCTCGGCAATCGTCAGACCGGTTTCGGTCTGCAGTGCGATCAGCTTATGCTGGCAACGAAGAATGTCGGCCTGGAAGCGACCAATAGCTTCAGCATATTTGCTTTTGCCCTTGGCCAGCGCATCGGTCCAGCTTTCGTCAACTTCGTTGCCCGGGAACTGGCGCAGGAAGTCGGTACGCGGCATGCGCGCATCACGGACACAGAGCTGCATGATGGCGCGCTCTTGTGCACGTAGACGCTCAAGGGCGCCACGAACCCGTGCAACCAGGCCTTCGAACTGCTTCGGCACCAGTTTGATCGGCATGAAGAGTTCAGCCAGGGCCAGCAGTTCGGCGGTTGCCTGCTTGCTGCCACGGCCGTGCTTCTTCAGGGCCTTGCGAGCCAGTTCCATCTGGTCGGAGACAGCGCCAAAGCGCTGTGCCGCAACGACCGGATCCGGACCGCTTTCGACTTCTTCGTCGTCGTCGGTGCTGGCTTCAGCTTCTTCTTCGTCGGTATCGTCGTCCGCTTTCGCGGTTTTCGGATCGACAGGCGGCGGAACTTCAGCCGCAGGTGGCGCAATGCCGTCGTCCGGGTCGATATAACCGCTCAGGACGTCGGACAGGCGGCCACCTTCGGTGGTGACGCGAGTGTACTCGGAGAGAATGTGGTCAACCGTGCCTGGGAAGTGCGCGATTGCGCCCATCACTTCACGAATGCCCTCTTCGATACGCTTGGCGATTTCAATTTCGCCTTCGCGTGTCAGCAGCTCTACCGTACCCATTTCGCGCATATACATGCGCACAGGGTCAGTCGTACGACCGATGTCGGTCTCGACCGCTGCCAACGCGGCAGCTGCTTCTTCAGCGGCTGCCTCGTCGGTATCGGAGTCGGCCAACATAAGGGCGTCCGCATCCGGAGCACTCTCGTGTACGGGGATCCCCATGTCATTAATCATGCGGATGATGTCTTCCACCTGCTCTGGATCTGAAATATCCTCAGGCAGGTGGTCGTTGACCTCTGCGTAAGTCAGATACTTCTGCTCACGACCCAGGGTGATCAACTCTTTGATACGAGACTGCTGTTGCGATTTTCCGGACATAACACCCTATCCACTGAAGGTCTTGGCGGGCAAAAAACAAGCCGAGGATTATACCCGAGCTATGACCTCACGCGCCAGCTGAGGTCGGGTTTGATGCGGAAACATTGCGACTTAAAAGGTCGCGCAGTTGATTTTTCTCTTCGGCAGTCAATTCACTCTGACGTGCTTTGCGAAGAAGTTGTTCCAAATTTCGCTCGCGTTGACGAGCTGACAAGCTAGTAATGGTGTCGAAAAACTGTTGTTCAAGGTTGTCGCCATCAATCAGCCATTCCTTTTCCGCCAATGCCTTGAGCAAGCGGCCCTGTTCGGTGCCGTGCCAGCGTGCAATCAACTGGAATGAGTTTAGCTTAGGATTCTTTTGTACCGCTTCGAGCAGTGCCACCAACAGTTGCGTATTGGTGTGGTCCTCGGCTGCGAAATGCCCAGCGTCTTCGACCTTTTGCGCCAGTTGCGGATAGTGCAAAAGGGTACGCAGGGCTGCCATCGTGGGCGGTTCTACAGCAGCTGGGACGCGTGGTGCGCGAGGTTCGTCACGACTACCACCACGCTTGCCGTTTTTATCCCAGGGTTTCTTGTCCCATTTCTTGCCGCCTACCCCCGGTTTCTTTGGCGTCCACTCCTGCTGGGGCGCGTACGCCTCCTGAGGCTGGTGGTAGTCGGCGAAATCTGGCATGGCGTCGTAATCGATACCGGGATCGTAGGCGGGCGGTGCGTCTTGAGGTGCGCTATGCACCAGCTGGCTGACCGCTTCGCCGCTCAAGCCGGTGATTTCCAGCAGTCGCTGTCGCATCAGGGTTCGCAGGTTTGCACCTGGAACCTTGTCGATCAGCGGCGCCGCAAGGGTGACCATATGGGCCTTGCCTTCGAGGGAGCGCGGATCGGACTCTTCGGTCAGTTGCTGGAAAAAATAATCGGCCAGCGGTTGTGCGTGTTGATTGATGCGTGCACGGAAGGCGTCGGTGCCTTCGGAGCGGACCAGGGTGTCCGGGTCTTCGCCTTCGGGCAGAAACAGAAAGCGCGCACGACGGCCGTCCTGCAGGCTCGGCAACGTTGCTTCAAGCGCGCGCCAGGCGGCGTTTCTGCCAGCCTTGTCGCCGTCGAAGCAAAACAGCACGTTGGGCACTACGCGGAACAGTCGCTTCAAATGCTCTTCGCTGGTGGCGGTGCCAAGAGTGGCTACCGCATTGCGCAGACCTTGCTGGGCCAGGGCGATAACGTCCATATAGCCTTCAACCACGATAATTTCATCGAGGTTGCGGTTGTTCTTGCGTGCTTCGAATAGGCCGTAGAGCTCTTGGCCCTTGTGAAATACCGGGGTTTCCGGTGAGTTCAGGTATTTGGGTTTGTCGTCCCCCAGTACCCGGCCGCCGAAGGCGATGATCCGGCCGCGACTGTCGCGGATCGGGAACATCACCCGATCACGGAAACGGTCATAGCGCTTGCCAGTCTCGGCATTTTCCACCAGCAGGCCGGCGTCGATCATGGCTTTCTGCTGCAGGGTGTCGCTGCTCAGGTGTTTGTACAGGTTGTCCCAGCCTGGCGGGGCGAAGCCGAGACCGAAGTCGCGGGCGATTTCCCCGGTCAGGCCGCGGCCCTTGAGGTAATCGACGGCCGCTTTGCGCTGCGGGTGGCTTTTCAGCGCCTGGCGGTAGAAATCGGCAGCGGCGGTGAGCAGTGGGTACAGCGGCGAATCAGTGGGTTGCCGTGGTTTATGTGGTCGGCCACTTTCTTCGCGGGGGATTTCCATGCCGGCGGCTTTCGCCAGTTCCTCGACCGCCTGGGGGAAGTCCAGGTTATCGTGGTCCATGATGAAGCCGAGGGCATTGCCGCCAGCGCCGCAGCCGAAGCAGTAGTAGAACTGCTTGTCGGGACTGACGCTGAACGATGGGGTCTTTTCTTTATGGAATGGGCAGCAGGCGGTGTAGTTCTTGCCGGCCTTTTTCATTTGCAGGCGCGAGCTGACAACATCGACGATGTCGGTGCGGTTCAGAAGGTCGTCAATAAAGCTCTGGGGAATGAGCCCGGCCATGGCGTTCTCGTCATCACTGCATGTCAATGAGGCCCCGAAGGGTGGTCGAAGTGTTCGAGGCGCGCGCGTCGTGCGGCTCGATCATCAATCGTCTGCTTGGGCTGTCAGGAAGTGTATCTGCCGAACATTCACTGACGTTAGTTCCAATCAGTCTTCGACGTTATTGAAAGTATTGCCCTGGAGTCCGGTCTCGGCCAATGGCGGGCCTCGGAAGCTCATCGGTGGGCACAGTCGACCTGTTGATCGCCTGTTTATAGAATGAGTGTGCTCGTCAGTAGCCTTGTTAGGCTCGTCAGAAGAGACGCGCACCGCTGGCAAAAGAGCCAGTCCTGACGTGTGAAGCAGTGTCTCGGTCGCGTGTGCGGCGTCGACGGTGAAGCATCAAGCGATATCCGCAAATGCCAACAGCCCGGCTGAGGGCCGGGCTTGGCAGAAGCTTGCTACGAACGTCTGTGTATTAGTACAGACGAACGGCGCGGCGCTGCTCGCGCTGAACTTTCTTGGCGTGACGCTTAACAGCGGCTGCTGCTTTACGCTTACGCTCAGAAGTTGGCTTCTCATAAAATTCGCGGCTACGAACTTCAGCCAGAACACCGGCTTTTTCGCAGGAGCGCTTGAAACGACGCAGAGCTACGTCGAAGGGTTCGTTCTCTTTTACTTTGACGGCTGGCATCCAGAGCTACCTTCTTTCATTACCGGGAATCAACGTTCTCGTCGCAAAAAATTCGCGGCTGAGGTCGTCGGTTTTTAAGGGTTGCGGATGTTAACCCCTCATTGCCCGGAATGCAAAGCCTCTGATCGAAAACCGCTAGTCGGGAGGGGGAGTGGCGACTATTATGCGCGCCTTCGAATTCAGCCTCTACAAGGCGCAAACCCATGCTAGTACTGGGATTAGAAACCTCCTGCGATGAGACCGGTGTCGCACTTTACGACAGTGAACGCGGGCTCTTGGCCGATGCGCTGTTCAGTCAGATCGACCTGCATCGCGCCTATGGCGGCGTGGTGCCGGAGCTGGCCAGCCGTGACCACGTCAAGCGCATGCTGCCGTTGATCCGCCAGGTGTTGGACGAGGCCGGCTGCGTGCCAGCCGAGATCGATGCCATTGCCTACACCGCTGGCCCCGGATTGGTTGGAGCCCTGCTGGTTGGGGCTTCTTGCGCCCAGGCGCTGGCTTTTGCCTGGGGCATTCCAGCCCTTGGTGTGCACCATATGGAGGGCCATTTACTGGCGCCCATGCTGGAAAAAACGCCGCCGCAGTTCCCGTTCGTCGCTTTGTTGGTTTCGGGCGGCCATACGCAGCTGGTTCAGGTCGACGGAATCGGCCAATACACGCTGTTGGGCGAGTCCCTGGACGACGCCGCCGGCGAAGCGTTCGACAAGACCGCGAAGATGATGGGGCTCAATTATCCGGGTGGCCCGGAAATCGCCCACCTCGCCGAGAAAGGCGTCGCTGGCCGCTACACCTTCCCGCGCCCGATGTGCGATCGCCCCGGTCTCATGTTCAGCTTCAGTGGCTTGAAAACCTCCGCGTTGAACACCTGGCAGCAGAGCGTCAGCGCCGGGGACGACAGTGAGCAAGCCCGTTGCGACATCTCGCTGGCGTTCCAGCAGGCGGTGGTGGAAACTTTGACCATCAAGTGCAAGCGCGCCCTGAAACAATCGGGCATGAAACGCCTGGTGATCGCAGGGGGCGTCAGCGCTAACAAGGCCTTGCGCACTTCGCTGGAAAAAATGCTCGGCGACATGAAGGGTGATGTGTTCTACGCCCGCCCTGAGTTCTGCACCGACAACGGCGCGATGATCGCCTATGCCGGTTGTCAGCGCCTGCAAGCCGGACAGCATGAAAGCCTGGCGATCAGCGTGCAGGCGCGCTGGCCCATGGAGCAGTTGTCGCCGCTGTAGTGGGAGAACGTGAGCGGGGTTCATCGGGCGTATTTAAAAATGCCGTTCGCGCCCGGCAAACAGGTCGCGTAAATTGCCCCGGTGGCGCCAGACGATCAGCAGCGTCAGCACGCTCATTGGCATCAGCGCTGCCGGTTCCTGCCAGGCCAGCAACGGTAAGGTCAGAGGTGTGGCGATCAATGCCGCCAGGGAGCTGGTACGGGTCAGGTAGAACGTCAGCAACCAGGCGCCGATAGCCAGCAACGCTGCTGGTGGGTAGATCCCCAGCAGCATACCGGCCGCCGTGGCGACACCCTTGCCACCGCGAAAGCGAAAGTACAGTGGGAGCAGATGACCAAGGACGGCGCAGACGCCTACCCAGGCTTGTTGTTGCAGGGAAAGACCGGCGAGATCGGCGATCAGTACTGGCAGGAGGCCTTTGCAGACATCACCGAGCAGCGTCAGGACGGCGAGTTTCTTGCCGGCCAGGCGTAACATGTTGGTGGCACCGGCATTGCCCGAGCCACTCATTCGCGGATCGGGATTTCCCGTCAGGCGGCTGAGCAAAATGGCAAAGGACAGAGAGCCAAGCAGGTAGGCGAGAGTCGCCAGTAACCAAAACATGCTAACTATTCCGGGCGAGGACGCCCTGATTCTAACGGGGCATTGCGCCCTTGTCGTGCTGTGGAGAAGAGTGCTTGGACAGAGTGTTTATCGAGGGCCTGGAAGTCGACACCGTGATCGGGGCTTACGACTGGGAGCGAGGTATCAGGCAGTGCCTGCGCCTGGACCTCAGCTTCGCGTGGGACAATCGTCCGGCGGCGGCCGGCGATGACCTGACCCTGGCGCTCGACTATGCCAGTGTGTCCGCACGCATCCAGGCCTTTGCCGGGCAGGCACAGTTCCAATTGGTGGAAACCTTCGCCGAGCGCCTGGCCGAAGTATTGATGAGTGAATTCCAGATTCCCTGGCTGCACCTGAAACTGACCAAGCCCGGCGCCGTTCCGGCAGCCAAGGGCGTGGGTGTGGAGATCGAGCGCGGATGCCGCTAACTCAGATTTACCTTGGTCTTGGCAGCAATATCGAGCGCGAGTCCCATCTGTGCGCAGGCCTTGATGCGCTGGCGAGTTTTCTGACCGGCGTGCGCTGTTCTGCGGTGTTCGAGAGTCAGCCAGTGGGCATCAAGAGCGGTCCGTTTTTCAATCTGGTGGTGTCGGCGTATACCGATTTGCCGTTGATGGAATTGGATCGCCGGCTGAAATTCATCGAGGCTGACAATGGCCGCTACGCCCCGGATCGCAAGGGCTTGCCCCTGGATATCGACGTGCTGCTGTATGGCGACCTGGTGGGTAACTTCGATGGTTTGATTTTGCCTCGGGCAGAAATCCTGAAAAATGCCTTTGTGCTCTGGCCGCTGTCGTTGATGGCGCCGGATCGGGTGCATCCTGAAGCCGGCAAGACGTTTGCCTCATTGTGGCGCGATGCACAAATCGACCAGGTATTGGCGCCAGTCGCGTTTGAGTGGCACACGCAGCAACTGACGCCGGACGCACTCTTGTAGGTAGGCCTTCGCTACAGGAGATGTTGTTCTTTGTAGGCCTTCAATGCCTTGAGTCGTTCACGCTTGAGCGCCTCACCCAACTCTGGCCCTTTGAAGCCTTGCTCCAGCAATGGCGCAACGGCAACACCGCGTGCCGCTAGCGCAGCTCCGCGCAAATAATCAGCCTGTGGATAACTTCTTTCCTCCAGCCCCTTGCGGCCTCGGGCATCCATTTCGCACGCCACGACAAACTCTTCAAAGCGTTGCGGGCGGCGATAAACGTCAAAGCTTTGCAGCAACTCCAGCAATGTCGAGGCCCGCAACTCCAGTGCTCGGTGACCATGGGTATGGTATTCACCCACCAGTAGCGCCAGTTCCTGGCAATCTCTGGGCACCTTGAAGCGCTCATTGACCGCCTTGATAAGCCGCAAGCCCCTTTGCTCGTGAGCAATATGCTTCGGTAACTTATCCACAGGCGTCAGGCCCTTGCCCAGATCGTGCAGCAGGCACGCCCAGCGCACGGTCAAGGGTTGCCCGTGGCGCGCGGCCTGTTCCAGCACGCTCAAGGTGTGCGCGCCAGTATCAATCTCGGGATGGTGAGCTTCGGGTTGCGGCACGCCGAACAGGGCGTCGACTTCCGGCATCAGGGTTTTCAGCGCGCCGCAGTCTCGCAGTACCTGGATAAATACCTGTGGCTGATCTTCCATCAGCGCCCTGGAAATTTCCTTCCAGCTACGTTCCGGTGTCAATGCTTCCAATTCGCCGCTATCACTGAGTTGGCGCATCAGGTCCAGGGTTTCCGGGGCGACGGTAAATCCCAGGCTGGCATAGCGCGCGCAAAAACGGGCGACACGCAGAACCCTGAGGGGATCTTCGGCGAACGCGGGGGAAACGTGGCGTAGAACGCGGGCTTTCAAATCGCGCTGGCCATGATAGGGGTCGGTCAGATTTCCATCGTCATCTTCGGCCATGGCATTGATTGTCAGGTCGCGACGGATCAGGTCTTCTTCCAGGGTGACGTCGGGGCTGGCATGAAAGACAAATCCGCCATAGCCGCGGCCGCTTTTACGCTCGGTGCGGGCGAGGGCGTATTCCTCGCCTGTCCTGGGATGCAGGAATACCGGGAAGTCTGCACCTACCGGACGAAAGCCCTGGGCGAGCATTTCTTCGGTGGTCGCACCAACCACGACGCGATCGATATCGGTAACGGGAATGCCCAGCAAACGATCACGGACCGCACCGCCGACTTTGTAGATTTGCATGAAAAAGCCTCCATTAGCGGCACAGGATAACGCCTGTGCCTCGCCAATGGAGGCTTTGCTGTTTCAAAGGTGGACAACGGCCAGGTCCAGGCGGCCGTAATCGTTATCGCCGTGTTCGTGGCGGGGTGGCACATGGTGGGTTTTCATGATCTGGTCGCCTTGCAGGGTTTCCAGATGGATATCGAACCCCCACAGGCGATGCAGGTGCTTGAGGACTTCGTCTGTGGACTCACCAAGGGGTTTTCGGTCGTGTTGCTGGTGGCGCAAGGTCAGCGAGCGATCACCGCGTACGTCGATGCTGTAGATCTGCACGTTGGGCTCTCGGTTGCCCAGGTTGTACTGCGCGGCCAGGGTTTCGCGGATGGTGCGGTAGCCAGGCTCGTCATGGATGGCCGGGACCAGCAGGTCGTCCTTGAGGTCATCGTCGAGAATGCTGAATAGCTTGAGGTCGCGAATTACCTGTGGCGACAGGTACTGCAGGATGAAGCTCTCGTCCTTGAAACTGCTCATGGCGAACTTGAGGGTGGACAGCCAATCGCTGCCGGCAATGTCTGGGAACCAGCGCCGGTCCTCCTCGGTTGGGTGTTCGCAGATGCGGCGAATATCCCGGTACATGGCAAAGCCCAGGGCGTAAGGGTTGATGCCGTTGTAGTGCGGGCTGTCGAAGCCGGGCTGAAATACGACGCTGGTGTGGGAGGTCAGGAACTCCATCATGAAGCCGTCGGTGACCAGTCCTTCGTCGTACAGGTCGTTCATCAGCGTGTAGTGCCAGAACGTCGCCCAGCCTTCGTTCATCACTTGGGTCTGGCGCTGTGGATAAAAGTACTGGGCAATCTTGCGCACGATCCGCACAATTTCTCGCTGCCAGGGCTCCAGCAATGGAGCATGTTTTTCGATGAAGTACAGGATATTTTCCTGAGGTTCGACGGGGAAACGCGCATTGTCCTTGTCACTGTTCTTGTCGGCGCGCTTAGGAATGGTGCGCCACAGATCGTTGATCTGTTTTTGCAAATGCTCTTCGCGATCCTTCTGGCGCAGCCGTTCCTCCTCGGCGGAAATTGGATAAGGCCGTTTGTAGCGATCGACCCCGTAATTCATCAGGGCGTGGCAGGAGTCCAGCAGGTCTTCCACTGCATCGATACCGTGGCGTTCCTCACACTGCATGATGTACTGCTTGGCGAACACCAGGTAATCAATGATCGAGCTGGCATCGGTCCAGGTGCGGAACAGGTAGTTGCCCTTGAAGAAGCTGTTGTGGCCATAGCACGCGTGCGCGACCACCAGCGCCTGCATGCAGATGGTGTTTTCTTCCATCAGGTAGGCAATGCAGGGGTCGGAGTTGATGACGATCTCGTAGGCCAGGCCCATCTGGCCGCGTGTGTAGGACTTTTCGGTGCTAAGGAAGTGCTTGCCGTAGGACCAATGGTGGTAGCCCAGGGGCATGCCCACCGAAGCGTAGGCGTCCATCATTTGTTCGGCGGTGATCACTTCAATCTGGTTGGGATAGGTGTCCAGGGCGTAACCGGACGCGATGCGGCTGATTTCCCGGTCGTAGGCCTGGATCAGTTCGAAGGTCCATTCGGACCCCGTGGAAATGGGTTGGCGCTTATGCTCTTTGGCGGTCATGTCACTAACCTGCGCTGGAAGAGTTCACGGAAGACCGGATAGATATCACCGGCCGAGATCAATTGTTGCTGGGCGAAGGTGTCAGAGAAGGCTTCGCTGATCCGCTCGTATTCGAACCACAGGGCCTGGTGTTCGCGGGGAGTAATCTCGACGTAAGTGTAGTACTGCACAAACGGCATGATCTGGTTGATCAGGATGTCGCGGCAGATCGGCGAGTCGTCGTTCCAGTTGTCACCGTCGGAGGCCTGGGCGGCGTAGATGTTCCATTCGTTGGATGGATAGCGTTCGGCCATGATCTCTTGCATCAGCTTCAAGGCGCTGGAAACGATGGTGCCGCCGGTTTCCCGTGAGTAGAAGAACTCTTCTTCGTCGACCTCACGAGCGCTGGTGTGATGGCGTATGAACACCACGTCAATCTTGTCGTAGTTACGCTTGAGGAACAGATACAGCAGGATGAAGAAGCGCTTGGCGATGTCCTTGGTCGCCTGGGTCATGGAGCCGGAGACGTCCATCAGGCAGAACATCACGGCTTTGGAGCTGGGATTGGGCTGCTTGACGAGGAGGTTGTACTTCAGGTCGAAGGTGTCGAGGAACGGCACGCGATGAATCCGTGCGCTGAGTTTGGCTATTTCCGCCTCGATTTTCTGGATATCGCCGAAGTTGTCTGGCTCTTCGCGCTTCAAGCGTTCCAGTTCGGTCTTGGCATCCCGCAGTTTTGCCCGGCTGCTGCCAGACAGCGCGATACGCCGGGCATGGGCCGAGCGCAAGGTGCGGATGATGTTGATCCGTGACGGATTGCCTTCGTTGCTGATCCCGGCGCGCACGGTCTTGAAGGTGTCGGTACCGGTCAGGTTGCGCTTGACCAGGTTGGGGAGTTCCAGGTCCTCGAACATGAATTCGAGGAACTCTTCCTGGGTAATCTGGAACACGAATTCATCCATGCCCTCGCCGGAGTTGCCGGCCTTGCCTGGGCCTTTGCCTCCAGCACCGCCCTGTGGGCGCTGGATGTGTTCGCCGCTGGTGAATTCCTTGTTGCCTGGGTGGACGACGGTCTGTTTGCCGCCCCGGCCATGGTGCAGCACCGGCTCATCGATATCCCGTCCGGGAATGCTGATCTGTTCGCCATGCTCCATGTCGGTAATGGAACGGCGGCTGACAGCCTCTTCGACGGCCTTTTTGATGTGATCACGGTAACGCCGCAGGAAACGCTGGCGGTTTACCGTGCTCTTGTTCTTGCCATTGAGACGTCGGTCGATCACATAGCTCATGGGGAGCCCTCCGGGCAGCTTCAAGTTACAAGCTTCAAGCCGCAAGCTGGAAGCTTAAAGACAAGCGGTCGGTTGCCGCGTCTCCAGCCGCGCCAGTCGGCGCGTCTGGTGCCTGCAACTTGTCGCTTGTCGCTGCCTCACTGCGATTTTCTGACCCGCAGATACCACTCGGAGAGCAGTCGTACCTGTTTGTCGGTGTAGCCACGCTCGACCATTCGTGTAACGAAGTCGTTGTGTTTTTGCTGATCCTCCTTGCTGGCCTTGGCATTGAAGCTGATGACCGGCAGCAGATCCTCGGTGTTGGAGAACATTTTCTTCTCGATAACCACCCGCAGCTTCTCGTAGCTGAGCCAGGTAGGGTTCTTGCCGTTGTTGTTGGCGCGGGCGCGCAGAACGAAGTTGACGATTTCGTTGCGAAAATCTTTCGGATTGCTGATGCCAGCCGGTTTTTCGATCTTTTCCAGCTCCTCGTTGAGGGCCACGCGGTTGAGGATTTCGCCGGTTTCCGGGTCGCGGTATTCCTGATCCTGTATCCAGAAGTCGGCGTAAAGCACGTAGCGGTCGAAGATGTTCTGGCCGTACTCGCTGTAGGACTCCAGGTATGCGGTCTGGATTTCCTTGCCAATAAACTCGATATAGCGCGGTGCCAGATACTCTTTCAGGAAGCGCAGGTAGCGCTCGCGGATTTCGGCCTGGAATTGCTCCTGTTCGATCTGTTGTTCCAGCACGTAGAGCAGATGCACTGGGTTGGCAGCAATTTCGTGCGGGTCGAAGTTGAAGACCTTGGAGAGGATTTTGAAGGCAAAACGTGTTGAAAGGCCGTTCATGCCCTCATCAACGCCCGCGGTATCGCGGTATTCCTGGATCGACTTGGCCTTGGGATCGGTGTCCTTGAGGTTTTCCCCGTCATACACCCGCATTTTTGAGTAAATGTTGGAGTTTTCCGGCTCCTTGAGACGCGACAGCACGGTGAACTGGGCAAGCATTTTCAAGGTGTCAGGGGCGCAATGGGCCTTGGCCAGGGAGCTGTTGAACAGCAACTTGTCGTAAATCTTGATTTCATCGCTGACCCGCAGGCAGTACGGCACCTTGACGATATAGATCCGGTCGATGAAGGCTTCGTTGTTCTTGTTGTTGCGGAAGGTGTGCCATTCCGATTCGTTGGAGTGGGCCAGCAGGATCCCGGTAAACGGAATCGCCCCCAGGCCCTCGGTGCTGTTGTAGTTGCCTTCCTGGGTGGCGGTGAGCAGTGGATGTAGCACCTTGATCGGTGCCTTGAACATCTCCACGAACTCCATCAGGCCCTGGTTGGCCCGGCACAGCGCACCCGAGTAGCTGTAGGCGTCGGCGTCGTTCTGTGGGAATTCTTCCAGTTTGCGGATATCGACCTTACCCACCAGCGCCGAGATGTCCTGGTTGTTCTCGTCTCCGGGTTCGGTCTTGGCCACGGCGATCTGGTTGAGGACCGAAGGGTAGAGCTTGACCACCTGGAACTGGCTGATATCGCCGCCGAATTCGGCCAGGCGCTTGGTGGCCCATGGCGACATGATGGTGTTGAGGTAGCGCCTTGGAATGCCGAAGTCTTCTTCGAGAATCGCGCCATCTTCTGTGGCGTTGAACAGCCCCAATGGCGACTCGAACACCGGGGAGCCCTTGATGGCGTAGAAGGGCACCTTCTCGATCAGTTGTTTGAGCTTCTCGGCCAGGGATGATTTACCGCCGCCGACCGGACCGAGCAGGTAGAGGATCTGTTTCTTCTCTTCCAGACCTTGGGCGGCATGGCGGAAATAGGAGACGATCTGGTCAATGCATTCTTCCATTCCGTGGAAGTCTTCAAAGGCCGGGTAGCGGCGGATCACCTTGTTGGAGAATATTCGCGACAATCGCGAATTGGCTGAGGTGTCCTGCAACTCCGGCTCACCGATCGCCAGCAGCAGGCGTTCGGCTGCAGACGCGTAGGCGCTACGGTCGCTTTTGCACAGATTGAGGTACTCCTGAAGCGAGAGCTCTTCCTGGCGTGTGGACTCGAAGCGTTGTTGGAAGTGGCTAAAAATACTCATGACGTCGTCACCTCGCTCGATACGTGGAGCCGACGCCGGATCAATCAGTCGATGCTGGCAGTCATTGGTTCTTGCCAATGGCCGTTTTCCCCCCAGAACACCCTGAAACGCTACCGATGACCCGCACGCCGGTGTACCGGCTCTCCCCTGTTTTGGATGGCCTGCGCTTAAGGATAGTTCGGAATACGGGAGGTCAAGGCGGGATGCGTAATTAGTTTGGGTGCGCCGTTTGTCAGAAACGGCGCGAGCCCAAGCGTCACGGGGGATAGCGGGGTGTGAAAAAAATTATTGCGAGTCGCCAGAGGCAATTTCTGCCGGATAGGTCGTACGCCACAGTTCAAAGCCGCCGTCCAGGCTGTAGACATCGCTGAAGCCCTGGCTAACCAGATAGGCAGCTGCGCTCTGGCTGGAATTGCCGTGGTAGCACGACACGATCACTGGCGCGTCGAGGTCGGCGGCGCGGATGAAGTCGGCAATCGAATGATTGTCCAGATGCTTGGCACCACTGATATGGCTCGCGGCATAGGTGGGCTGGTCGCGGATGTCGACAACGACAGCGCCTTGCTCACGCAGGGCCTGGGCTTGTTCGGGAGGGATACGTTTGAATTCGCTCATGGCGGGCTCCTTGGGTCTGGATGAAAGTGCCGTCTAGCGCTTTGCGATGGCCTGTAATTGTTCGGGAATAGGGGGGTGGTTATGGCCCTGAGCGTCGCACTGGCAGCTCAGGCGCTCGCCGGTGTCGATGTTCATCAGGGTCATGGCGCCGCCCCAGACGCAGCCGGTGTCGAGGGCGAATACGCCAGGCTCGTTGCACTTGCCTTCAAGGGCTGCCCAGTGACCGAAGATGATCTTCGTTTCACGGGTCTTGCGTTCCTTGTGGGCGAACCAGGGTTTATAGCCGGGCAGCGCGGTGTCGGCGCCTTCCTTGCTCTTGAGATCAAGTTTGCCTTCGGCGGTGCAGAAACGCATGCGCGTGAAGTAGTTGGTGATGACCCGCAGGCGTGCGACCCCGGTGAGATCGTTGTCCCACTTCACCGGTTCATTGCCGTACATGCCATCCAGGTAGGGCGTGAACAGGTTGTCGTCACCCAGGGCTTCTTCGACTTCAGCGGCGCACTTGAGGGCCTTTTTCAGCGTCCATTGAGGAGGAATACCTGCATGGACCATCGCTATGTTGCGCTCTTCGTCGTAATGCATGAGCTTTTGCTGGCGCAGCCAGTCGAGCAATTCGACGCAATCTGGCGCTTCAAGAATTTCCCGCAGGGTGTCGCCCTTTTTCAGGCGCTCGATGTTATTGCCGGCGGCCAGCAGGTGCAGGTCATGGTTGCCCAGTACGCACACCAGCGAATCGCGCATGCCATAAAGGAAGCGCAGGGTCTCAAGGGATTGCGGGCCACGGTTGACCAGGTCGCCCACCAGCCACAGGCGATCCCGTGTCGGCTTGAAGTCCACGCGCTCAAGCAGGCACTTGAGCGGTTCCAGGCAGCCTTGCAGGTCGCCGATGGCATAGGTTGCCATCAGTGTAGGGCCCCGGGCACCGCCAGGCGGAAGGGGGCGATGATGGCGTCGAAGTGCTTGCCATCGTCGCAGAGCATCTGATAGCTACCTTGCATGTTGCCAACGCGGGATGTCATCACCGTGCCGCTGCTGTAGGTATGGCTCTTGCCCGGGGCGATAAGCGGTTGCTGGCCCACGACGCCGGCGCCACGCACTTCCTCGACCTGACCGTCACCGTCGGTGATGACCCAGTGACGTGACAGCAACTTGGCCGGGAGCTCACCGTTGTTCTGCACCGTTACGGTGTAGGCAAACGCGAAGCGGTTTTGGTCGGGTTGCGATTGTTCCGCCAGGAAGCGGGTGACGACGCTGACGTCGATCTGATAACGAGGATCGGACATGCAAGAGGCCTTAAAAGCAAAATCGGGGGGACAACGGATGCCGGTCAGTCTAGGCCAAGTGACAGGCACTAGGCCAGACATGGTGTCTGGCTGTGCACAGGTGGTGCGGGTGAGGCTCAGGTTCAGTCGGCGGCTGGCGCAGGCTGAATGGCGAGTTGGTCAGCCAGGCGCACGAATGCTGCCAGGTCCAGTTGCTCTGGGCGCAGGCTGCCGTCGACGCCGGCGGCTTCGATTTCGTCGTTGCTGAGCAAGGCCTTGAGGGTGTTACGCAGGGTCTTGCGGCGCTGGTTGAAGGCTTCGCGCACGACGCGTTCCAGCAGCTTGTGATCCTTGGCCGGGTGCGGCAGCACCGCGTGAGGCACCAGGCGCACGATGGCCGAGTCGACCTTCGGTGGCGGATTGAACGCGCCTGGACCGACGTTAAATAGATGCTCAACCCGGCAATGGTACTGAACCATGATCGACAGGCGACCCCAATCACCACCGCCAGGGCCTGCGGCCAGACGCTCGACCACTTCCTTTTGCAGCATGAAGTGCATGTCGCGGATCAGGCCTGCGTTGTTCAGCAGGTGAAAAATCAGCGGTGTGGATATGTTGTATGGCAGGTTGCCCACAACCCGCAGGCTGTTGGGCGCCGCATTCAGGCTGGTGAAGTCGAACTTCAGTGCATCGCCTTGGTGCAGGTGGAAGTTGGGTTGGCTGGCGAATAGCTGGTTGAGGATCGGAATCAGGTCCTTGTCCAGTTCAACCACGTCCAGTTGGCCGCCACTGTTGAGCAGGCCTTTGGTCAGCGCACCCTGGCCCGGGCCGATTTCCAGCAGACGGTCTTCGGGCTTGGCGTGGATGGAACGCAGGATGCGGTCGATCACGCCAGCGTCGTGCAAGAAGTTTTGCCCGAAGCGCTTGCGCGCCCGGTGTTGGTAATGCTCAGTCATATACGGGTCTCGGCCATCTGATAGGCGGTTTCCAGGGCCACATGCAGGCTGCCGGTATCGATCTTGCCGCTGCCGGCCAGGTCCAGGGCGGTGCCATGGTCGACGGAAGTACGGATGATCGGCAGGCCCAGTGTCACGTTGACTGCGGCGCCGAAGCCTTTGTATTTCAGCACGGGCAGCCCCTGGTCATGGTACATCGCCAGCACTGCGTCGCAGTGCTCCAGATATTTGGGGGTGAACAGAGTGTCGGCAGGCAGTGGGCCACGTAGGTCCATGCCTTCTTTACGCAGGCGCTCTAATGTCGGTTCGATGATGTCGATTTCTTCATGGCCCAGGTGGCCGCCTTCACCGGCATGGGGGTTGAGGCCACATACCAGGATACGCGGTTGGGCAATGCCGAATTTTTGTTGCAGGTCAGCGTGCAGGATGCGCGTCACACGTTCCAGGCGTTCAGGGGTGATGGCGTCGGCAACCTCCCGCAGGGGCAGGTGAGTGGTCACCAAGGCTACTCGCAGGCCACGGGTCGCCAGCATCATCACTACTTGTGCGGTGTGGGTCAGTTCGGCGAGGAATTCGGTATGGCCGGAAAAGGCGATGCCGGAATCGTTGATCACGCCCTTGTGCACCGGGGCGGTGATCATCCCGGCGAAGTCTCCATCCACGCACCCTTGTCCAGCGCGGGTCAGCGTCTCCAGGACGAATGACGCATTGGCTGTGTCCAGTTGCCCGGCAACGACCTTGGCCTGCAGCGGAGTGTCCCACACATACAGGCTGTTGGCAGGCGCCGGAAGGTCTGGCCAGTTGCCGGGTGCCACCAATAGCAAGTCGACAGCCACCCCCAGTTGCGCGGCCCGCTCAAGGAGCAGGTCGCGGCTGGTAATGGCAATCAGAGGGTATGGCTGGGGCTGCGAGGCGAGCAGCAGGCAAAGGTCAGGACCAATGCCAGCCGGCTCGCCGGGTGTCAACGCGAAACGCTGGGGTTTCACTGTGCGGCCTGGTCGGTGCCTGTTTGATCGGCGCCAGGAAGCTTGTTTTCCACGTAGGCTTCGTCACGGATCTGACGCAACCAGGTTTGCAGCTCTTCGTCGTATTTGCGGTTTCGCAGTACGGTCAAGGCTTGTTGCTCGCGGGCCTGGGCGGTGCTGTCAGTGGCGCGACGGCCAAGGACTTCCAGGACGTGCCAGCCGTATTGGGTCTTGAATGGCTTGGACAGTACGCCTTGCGGAGTCTCGGCCATCACTGCCTGGAACTCGGGCACCAGTGCCTTCGGGTCGATCCAGTTCAGGTCGCCGCCGTTGAGGGCAGAGCCTGGGTCTTCCGAGTAGCTTTTGGCCAGGGTGGCAAAGTCTTCGCCGCTGGTAATGCGCTCGTAGAGCTTCTGGGCCAGGGCCTTGGTCTCTGCTTCGCTACGAATTTCGCTTGGTTTGATCAGGATGTGACGAACATGTACTTCGTCCCGTACCTGAGTCTCGCCGCCGCGCTTTTCCAGCAACTTGAGGATGATGAAGCCGCCAGGAGTACGAGCGGGCTGGGTGATGCCGCCGATTTCCATGGTGCTCAGCTCGCGATCGAACGGAGGTGGCAGTTGAGCGGCTTTACGCCAGCCCATGTCACCGCCTTCGAGGGCGTTGTCGCTACCGGACTGGGCAATAGCCATCTGAGCAAAGTCAGCGCCTTGCTTGAGCCGGTCATAGATAGCCTGGGTTTTTGCCGCCGCTGCGTTGAGCTGTTCAGCGTTGGCACTGTCCGGCGTCGGGATCAGGATATTAGCCAGGTGCAGTTCTTCAGAGAGCTGCATCTTGCCCAGGTCCGAGGCCAGGAAGTTCTTCACTTCCTGCTCGGAGACCTGGACCCGCTCGGCCACACGGCGCTGACGCACACGGCTGATGATCATTTCGCGGCGAATCTGGTCACGGGCATCTTCATACGACAGACCGTCGTGAGCCAGTGCGGCGCGGAACTGATCAATGCTCATGTTGTTGCGTTGAGCGATGGTGCCGACGGCCTGGTTCAACTCTTCGTCGGTGATACGAATGCCGGAACGGTCGCCGATCTGCAATTGCAGGTTTTCGACGATCAGGCGTTCCAGAACCTGCTGGTCCAGGACGCTGGTAGGCGGCACGCCACCGCCACGCTTGGCGATGGTTTGCTGAACTTCCTTGACCCGTTGGTCCAGTTGGCTCTGCATGATCACGTCGCTATCGACGATGGCCACTACCTTGTCCAGCGGTTGAACTGCAGCGTGTGCAGCTGCAGTACCCAGGAACAGCGCGCCCAGCATCAGCGGGCGCAGACAATCAGAAAGCTTGATCTTCACGTTCACGATAACCTTGGATGCCTTTGTCGAGGAAGCTCTCTACCTTGGCGCCAGTGAGGCCGCCGAGTCCCTTCAGGACAATTTGGAGGAAGAGGCCGTGGTCGCCTTTTTCGTTGAGCGGGGCGATCTGGCTGTATTCGTCGTTGGAAACCCAATAACGGTTGATCACGCGCAGTTTCCAGCAGCAGTTGTCGTACTCGAAACCACCGAAAGCTTCCAGGGTACGGTTGCGTGCATAGTCATACTGCCAGCGGGTGATCAGGTTCCACTGGGGAATGATCGGCCACATCATCGAGAAGTCGTGTTGCTGGATTTTGTAGTAATCCTTCACGTAGTTTGCAGTGTCCGATGGAACACTGTAGTCGCCACCGAACTGCCATTTACCGGTCAGCTGGTTGTAGACAACCTGGTCGTTGCGATAGCGATAACCAACGTTGACGACCTTGTTCGGGTTGTCTTCCGGCTGGTAGTGGAACATCGCGCTGCCGGAGCGTGCGCTATGGCTTTCGGTGTCCCAGTTATAGTCGGCGGTGGCGCGCCAGTCGCGGTTGAAGCGGAACTCGTAGTCAAGGGCGATAGGCGAAACATTCGACTGTGCGTCCGCGCGGTCGGCGGCCAGGATGCCTGGCAGTTGGACTTCACGGTCCTTGAAGTACAAGGCTTGGCCGACAGAAATACGTTGACGTTCAAAGCCGTTTTCTTCGATCCAGCGGTTGGTGATGCCAAGCGATAGCTTGTTTTCGTCACCGATGCGGTCGCCACCGACGAATCGGTTGTCACGGAACAAAGAGGCGTAATTGAACGTGGTTTCGCCGGTGTCGAATATGGGGACATCGTTCTGGTCTTTCTCAGGAACGTAGAGATAGAAAAGGCGAGGTTCCAAGGTTTGGTTGTAGTTTTTACCGAACCACTGTGTGCTGCGGTCGAAGTACAGACCGCTATCGACGCTTGCGATAGGAACAGCTCGGTCCTGGGAGCTTTTGAATGTGCTGCCGGTGTAACCCGCTCCCGCCGCATTTTTGGCTGCAATAAGCTGATTCTTGCCAGTGCTGTCGAGGTCGAGGTCGTACTTGGTGTAAACGTATTTAAGCTTCGGCGTGATGAAACCATACGTCCAATTCATCGGATACTCGACGCTCGGCGCGCCGCTCAAACGGGTGCCGTTGGCGCGGGTCAACCCTGTCACGTAGGTATCTAGACGAGGCGATACGAGGCCGTTCTCATCAGTAAACGACCCCGTCTCAAGATCCCGATCAAAGCGTACAGCTTCGGTTTCATAGGCAAAATTCAACCCGCCCGGATGGTACGGCAGCGCACCATTGAAGGTGATCTGTGGCAAGCGGTTATACGGAGTAATTTGGGAAATCGTCGCCAGCTTGTAAGCCTGGAGATTCAACCGGGCAGTGTAGTTGTCGCCACGATAGTTGACGGCACCCTGCTGGTTGATAAAGTCCTGGGACTCAACGCCAATCTGGTCAGTCTTCAGATCCTGGAAGTAGTACGGATCGCTGATGTCGGTGTAATCGACTTCAGTCATTACGCGCGAATCCAGGCCACCCTTGTGCTGCCAATTAAGCATCCAGCGGGTTTTTTCGTAATCGGATTGCTTGCTGCGCTCATCGTTGTCGTCGTTGAGGTACGCGCCGCCGAACTGTCCTTCGCTGGACTTGGTGAGGTAGCGGAATTCGCCTTCCATCAACATGCCGCGCTTGGTCATGTATTGCGGGTACAACGTGGCATCGTAGTTCGGTGCCAGGTTGAAGTAATACGGCGTATTCAGGGTAAAGCCCGTTTCACTGCCGGTGCTAAAGCTCGGCGGCAGGAAGCCGGATTGACGACGATCATCAATTGGGAAATAGATGTACGGCGTGTACAGGATCGGAATGTTCTTGATCCGCAACGTCGCGTTTGTCGCCGTACCGAAACCGGTGGCCGGGTTCAACGTGATGTTGTTGCCCTTGAGCTGCCAGGCGTTGCTGTCTGGCTCGCAGGTGGTGTACGTACCGTCCTTGAGACGGATGATCGCGTTCTCGGCACGCTTGGCGTACAGCGCGCTACCGCGGATGCGTGATTTGTGCATCACGTATTCGGCGTTGTCGACTTGTGCGGCACCGGTGTCCAGTTGGACCTGGGCATGGTCGCCGACGATCAGGGCGCCATTGTCGCGCAAACGGACATTGCCGTTCAGCTCGCCACGGTTCTCGGCCTGATACAGGCTGGCCTCTTCGGCTTCGACCTGCATGCTGCCTTGGCGCATGACAACGTCACCGGCCAAGGTCGCGACTTGTTGTTCCTGCTCATAACGAGAGACCTTGGCACCGATGAAGGTCGGCGCGTCGCTCTTGTCCGTCTTGTCGTTCATGCCAGGACGAAGCGGCTCGACATAGGAACCGGCGCAATAAGGACCGGTTTCGGCCAGTTGAGCGGCGGTGAGCTTCTCGCGAGGGACCCAATCCAGGTGGCTGTAGTCGGCGCTGCGCGAACGCAGGCCACGGCCTTTGGATTCGGTGACCAGCTTGGTCTGCGGCACGGTTTCAGCGCCAGCAGTCTCGCCTTGCGGCGTGCCGTTGGCCGAGCTGACGGCACTGCCGTCATGCACCGGGCGCGGTGGTAATGGGGCGGCGCTGGTTTTCGGCGCGCAATCCCAGGCACCCGAAGCAGAGACTGAGCAGTCATACTGTTCCGCGGCGACCACGAATGAGGTGGCGAAGGGTTGCATGGCCAGCAGACTGCCGGTTACCAGCAACGGAAATTTTCTACGAAACGCGGGGGATTTCAATGCCATCTTATTAGTCCGGGCTTCCTGCGTGCCATCTGCCCGCGGTGTGGGCCGCACGCCTCTCGATGGTCTGAAAAAGATGCGTGATAATAAAGCATGACCCGCTTGACGGCTAGCGCCGTCGGAGACCCTTGTAATGCCCGAGCAAGATCTACGTTTGCAACACCTGAAAGTCTGGCTTGATGAGCAGCTACCTTCACTTTTTACCGCTCAAGGCTGGGGTGTCGTACCCCCGGCCACGTTGACTGCGGCCAGCAGCGACGCGAGTTTCAGACGCTATTTCCGTTGGGAAGGCGAGGGCCGCAGTTTTGTCGTCATGGACGCGCCCCCCCCCCAGGAAAACTGCAAACCTTTCGTCGATATCGCTCAAATGCTGGCGAAATCGGGGATAAACGTCCCACAAATTTATGCAGAAGATCTGCCTCGCGGCTTTCTTTTGCTCAATGACCTGGGCAGAAAAACGTATCTGGATGTCATGGACGGCGAAAATGCCGATCAATTGTTCGCTGATGCCATCGACGCGTTGCTGGCTTTCCAGCAGTTGCCAATGGACGCCGGGTTGCCCAGCTATGACGTTGCGCTGTTGCGCCGGGAGCTGGAACTGTTCCCCGAGTGGTATGTGCGCCGGCACCTGGGCATTGAGTTCGATGCTCATCAACTGGACCTGTGGCAGCGGGTCAGCACATTGCTGATCGACAGTGCCTTGGCTCAGCCCAAGGTGCTGGTGCATCGCGACTACATGCCGCGCAACCTGATGATCAGTGAGCCGAACCCCGGTGTGCTGGATTTCCAGGATGCAGTCTACGGCCCGGTGACCTATGACATCACCTGCTTGTTCAAGGACGCGTTCCTCAGTTGGCCCCAGGCTCGCGTGCAGGAATGGCAGCGTGGCTATTGGCAGCGCGCTGGCCAATTGGGCATCCCTGTACAAGAAGACTTTGAAGATTTCTTGCGGGCCAGCGACCTGATGGGTGTGCAGCGCCACCTCAAGGTGATCGGTATCTTCGCGCGTATCTGCCATCGTGACGGCAAGCCGCGCTACCTGGCCGATGTGCCGCGCTTCTTTGCCTACATAGAAGCGGTGCTTGCGGATCGTGCGGAGTTGAACGACCTGGGCGAACTGTTGGCGAGCCTGCGCCAACCCGCCGAGGCCGTTGTATGAAGGCCATGATCCTGGCTGCCGGCAAAGGTGAGCGGATGCGTCCGCTGACTTTGCATACCCCCAAGCCGCTGATCCAGGCGGGTGGCAAGCGCCTGATCGAGTATCACCTTGAGGCGCTGGCGAAAGCCGGCTTTACCGACATCGTCATCAACCACGCCTGGCTCGGTCAGCAGGTCGAGGGCTATCTGGGCGACGGTTCGCAGTATGGCGTGCGAATCCAGTACTCCGCCGAAGGCGAGCCGCTGGAAACGGGTGGCGGGATTTTCCAGGCATTACCGCTTCTGGGTGACGAGGCGTTCCTGGTGGTCAATGGTGATATCTGGACTGACTACGACTTCGCCGGCCTGAATCAGCCGCTCAAGGGGCTGGCCCACTTGGTGATGGTCGATAACCCGGCGCATCACCCCAGTGGTGGCGACTTCTACCTCAAGGACGGTTCGCTTCATGATGCCGCGCCCGGTGCCGATAACCTGACCTTCAGTGGCATTTCAGTGCTGCACCCCGAGCTTTTCGCGGGTTGCAGCGCTGGCGCCTTCAAGCTGGCGCCGTTGTTGCGCGCGGCGATGGCTCAAGGTTTGGTGACGGGGGAACACATGGAAGGACGCTGGATCGATGTCGGGACGCTGGAGCGCCTGGCGCAAGTCGAAAACCTGCTGACAGCGGGGCAGTAAGATGCTGTGGCCAGGGACTCTGATTGGAGCCGGGGCGGGCTTTGCCATCGCCAGCATTCCGGGGGCCATGCTGGGCGCGCTGTTGGGTCAGGCGATGGACCGACGTTTGCAACTGCACAGTTGGGCGCAATTGCGCGAGCGACTGGGCGGGCGTCCGGCGCTGCGCAACGATGAATTGCTGTTTGTACTGCTCGGCCGCCTGGCCAAGAGCAATGGCCGGGTGGTGGACGGGCATATCCAGCAGGCCCGTCAGGAGATGCGTTCGCTGAGTATGACCGAGTCGGCCCAGCGCCGGGCCATTGCTGCGTTCAACCGTGGCAAGTCCGGCTCTGACCGCGTGCGCAGTTATCTGCGCCTGCTCAAGGCCCAGCCCCATGCGGCGGAAGGTGTGTTGCGCGCCTGTTGGCGGATGGTCTGGGCGGATGGCAAGGCCAGCACTGCCGAGCGCGAGCTGATCGGGTTATGGGGCAAGTGGTTGGGCTGGACGCCGCAGCAGACTCAGGCACTGGCGGCTGATTACGAACCTGAGCGCAAACCGTTGGCCAGCCGTGGCAATGCTTATCAGGAAGCGTTGCGGATTCTCGGGGTGACGGCGACCACTGAACCGTCGGTGATCAAACGGGCTTATCGGCGGCTACTCAGTCGTCATCACCCGGACAAAATTGCCGGGAGTGGTGCCAGCCTGGCGCAGGTGCGTGAGGCGACCGAAAGGACTCGTGAACTGCATAACGCCTATGCGTTGATTCGTGAGCAGCGGGATTTCAGGTAGCTGCTGGCGATCAACTCCCGGTGTTCTGCGGGCTTAACCAGCCACGAATCCGCCGATACAACTGCTCCTGCCCGGCCTGGTTGTTGCCGGGAAGGGCCTTCAACGACACCTGTTTGTAGTTGTCATTCTTCAAACGCTTGCTCGCCTGGGCTCGTTCCAGGGCATTTTTGCGTGCCTGGGCGTTGTCTTGATAGAAAAAGTCGGCGGTGGCCAGTTTCAGCGTTGGCGCCAGTTGTTGCAGGTCCGGAGCGCCTGCGAGCGGCGTCTGCGCCGCCACCATGATGAATTTCTGGACCTGAGGCGGTTGTTTTTCACTCAGATAGCGAGCCGCCCACCAGGCGCCCGTGCCGTGCCCCAATAGCACCACGCTGCGGGCATTTTGCGTCTGGGCGAAGGCAACGGCGGCATCGATGCGGGCAAAGATTCGCGTGGCGTCGGTCTTGTCCTGCTCATCTACGCCTGGGACGACGGCCGGGTCGGTGCCCTCGGCTTCGGCGCTGGCAGCCTGTTCGATCGGCTTGGGTGCTACGGTGCTGGCATCTTTGCTGCTGGTGTCCACGGCAGCCTTGGGGGCTTCGATTACCCGCGGTGGAGTGGTGGCCAGGCTCAGGTCTGGCAGTGACAAACTGAGACTGCCCCAGGCGGCGTCTGGCAATTTTTGCCGCAAAGGGCCGATTACTTGAGGCCAGTCAGCACTTTCCCCAGCGCCAGGGACAATAATGACCACGCCCTCAGGTTCGGCGCTGTTGGCAGGTTTCCACAGGGCGAGGAACGTATCGCTGCCGGCCTGCAATTGTTGCTGTTCCTGGGACGGGACTGTCCTCTCAAGCGCCTCGGCGTCTTCCTGGCTACGCTCGGGCAATGGCTGGCGCTCGGCCGGTTTTTCTGCAGCCGGTGGTTGGGTATCAGCGGCCTGGACACAAAAGGCGCTGGTAAACAGCAGCGACAGGCACAATGCTGGCAGTGCCGAACGGTGGGGAAGGGGCATCGTTGATTCCAGGCCAGAAGTGATTCCGGCAGCCTAATGGGTTGGTCAGTATTTGTCAGTGATGTGAGATGTGAATCATGATTTTTCGCTGTCTGCTGGTTATCGGCTGTCTGTGCTTTCCCTTGATGGCGGGCGCTGTGCCGGTGCCTGTCGTGCCGCAGGCGGTACTCAGTGTCGAGCAGCGTGAATGGCTGGCCCAGCACCCGGAGCTGCGGGTCGGGCTGGTCTTGCAGGCGCCCTATGCGCAATACGACCGGCGCTTGCAGCGTTTATCCGGGGCCAATGTCGAGCTGATGCAGTGGTTGGCCAAGGCGCTGAATATAGAGCTGACCTGGCGCAACTTCCCCAATCAGGAACAGTTGGACGCGGCGGTACGCGACGGCGAGGTCGATCTTGCCCCCGGCCTGCTGCAAACCCCGACCGGTCTGCGTCTGTGGCAGTTTTCCGACCCCTATATGCGGGTTCCCCAGCGCGTCGTCGGCATCCGCGATGGCGGCGGCACCGTGGATCTGGAAAAGCTCGATGAGCAATCCCGGGTGGCGGTGCGCATGCCCAGTACTGTCGCCGATTACCTGCGCAGCAATTACCCCAGCCTAAACCTGCAAGGTGTGCCCCTGGAGCGCCAGGCCCTGCAATTGCTGCTGAGCCAGCAAGCCCGCTATGCGGTAATCGATGAAGCGCAGCTCAGTCGCTTGTCTGTGGAACCTGAGTTCGCCGGGCTCGCGGTGGTAGGCGATATCGGCCTGCCGCAACTGCTGCGGGTGGCAACCCGACGTGATTGGCCCGAGCTTGCCGAGATCATGGAAAGCGCCCTGCGGGCGATTCCTGCTCGGGACCTGGACCAGTTGCATGCCCGCTGGTTGCAGCCCAAATACCCGCGCTTGACCGAATCCCCCGGTTTCTGGCAGAACCTGAGCCTGCTGCTGGGCATCCTGTTGCTGGCCTGCCTGGCGGTGGCATTGTGGCAGCGTCGTCAGCAGCGCGGTTTGGAGCAGGACCTGCTGGCGACTCGGGAAGAAAGCGCCGCTCGCGCCGCCGGTGCCGAAGCGTTGCGCCTGACGCAGTTTTCCATCGATCAGAGCACTGTCGGCATCCTCTGGGTCAATTGGGACAGCCATGTGCGCTACGCCAACGTGGCGGCAGAAACCATGCTCGGCTACGCCCCCGGTGCGCTGATCGAGCGCCCGCTGATTGATTTCGAGCCCAAGCTGACCATGGACCGCTGGCTGAACCTATGGAAACGCGCCCGGGCCAGTGAAGACGGGCCGCAAAGTTTTGCCACCGATTGCCTACGGGCTGACGGCAGTGTGTTGCCCACGGATGTCTCCTTGAGCTTCCTGCGGTTTGCCGGCGGCGAATACCTGGTGGTTTACCTCAATGATGTCACCGAGCGTCGTCGGGCCCTGGCCGCGTTGCAGGAAAGTGAAGCGCGCCTGCAAGGGATTGCCGCCAATGTGCCGGGATTGGTGTTTCGGCTGGAGCGGCTGCCGTTGAGCGCCGCTATCGAATTTGCCTATATCAGCGAAGGGAGTGAAAGCCTGGTGGGCTATGCCCCGGCGGTGCTCCGTCATCGCGATGTCGGCATACGCAGCCTGGTACACCCGGACGACCGCGCCAGTTACCACCGCACTCAGGACCAGGCCATCGACACCGAAAGCAATTGGTCGTGGCAAGGTCGCATCCTCACCCGCCAGGGTGAGCAGCGTTGGGCCGAAATCAAGGCCGTCACCCGGCGCCTGGAGGAGGGCGTTGTGGTGTGGGACGGAATTGTCTGGGATATCAGCGAGAGCAAGCGCATCGAGTTGGAACTGGACGCCTCCCGGGCACAATTGCGTGAATTGTCAGCTCACCTGGAAACCGTGCGCGAGGAAGAAAAGGCGCGCATCGCCCGCGAAGTGCATGACGAACTGGGGCAAATGCTTACGGTGCTCAAGCTGGAAACTTCGATGTGCGAACTGGCCTATGCACAGCTTGACCCAGGCTTGCATGAGCGCTTGAACAGCATGAAGCGCCTGATTGCCCAGCTCTTTCAACTGGTACGGGATGTCGCCACCGCGTTGCGTCCGCCGATTCTCGACGCCGGGATTGCCTCAGCTATTGAGTGGCAGGCCCGGCGTTTTGAAGCCCGCACGCAGATTCCTTGCCTGGTGCAAGTGCCGGACAACCTGCCGGCGCTCAGCGACGCCAAGGCCATTGGCCTGTTCCGGATCCTGCAGGAGGCGCTGACTAATGTGATGCGCCATGCCCAGGCGCATACTGTCGAACTGACCCTGGCGGTGGAAGGTGCCAGTCTGCGGCTGACCATCAGCGATGACGGTGCAGGTTTTATGCCTGCGCCAGGGCGCCCGGTGTCGTTTGGCCTGGTCGGCATGCGTGAGCGAGTATTGATCATGGGCGGTCAGTTGACCCTCGACAGTCAGTTGGGGGAGGGCACGACCCTGAGTGTCACGGTACCGCTTGATTCATAACCACAAAAAGAGGAAAACCCCGTGATCCGCGTACTGGTAGCCGAAGACCACGCCATTGTTCGTGAAGGCATCAAGCAATTGATCGGCTTGGCCAAGGACCTGCTGGTGGTAGGCGAGGCGAGTAATGGTGAGCAACTGCTGGAAACCTTGCGCCACGTGCCGTGCGAGGTAGTGCTGTTGGACATCTCTATGCCCGGCGTCAACGGCCTGGAAGCCATCCCGCGGATACGCGCCCTGAACAATCCTCCCGCCATCCTGGTGCTGTCCATGCACGACGAAGCGCAAATGGCCGCTCGTGCGCTGAAGGTGGGTGCCGCCGGTTATGCCACCAAGGACAGTGACCCGGCGCTGCTGCTGACGGCGATCCGCAAAGTGGCGGCCGGCGGGCGTTACATCGACCCGGACCTGGCGGACCGCATGGTCTTCGAAGTCGGCCTCACCGACGCCCGGCCCTTGCATTCGCTGCTGTCGGAGCGGGAGTTCTCGGTGTTCGAGCGCCTGGCTCAGGGCGCCAACGTCAACGACATCGCCCAGCAACTGGCCTTGAGCAGCAAGACTATCAGTACCCACAAGGCGCGGTTGATGCAGAAACTCAACATCACCTCCCTGGCAGAACTGGTGAAGTACGCGATGGAGCACAAGCTTCTATAGAGTCATATCTATTTGCGACACCCCGAAAAACGTCGCCAAGCCCATTCTTAAGGCTTGCAGCTTGATGCTCATGACTGCACTGTCCAGTGCCCGCCATCCGTGTAGGGCGATCCCTACCCCGAACCTTCCAAGATGCTGATACCAATCTCTCCTGCACCCCGATTTTCGGGGGCTTGCGCCTGGACTACGCTTGTTTCACGGCAGTCCAAAACGAAAAGGTGTGGGTATGAGCGAGGTGGATTCAAATGATGTGCTGGTCAGCTTTCGTGGCGTACAGAAGAGCTACGATGGCGAGAACCTGATCGTCAAAGACCTCAACCTGGAGATTCGCAAGGGCGAATTCCTCACCCTGCTCGGGCCGTCCGGTTCGGGCAAGACCACCAGCCTGATGATGCTCGCCGGTTTCGAAACGCCGACCGCGGGCGAAATTCAGCTGGCCGGGCGCTCTATCAATAACGTGCCGCCACACAAGCGTGACATCGGCATGGTGTTCCAGAACTACGCCTTGTTCCCCCACATGACGGTCTCCGAAAACCTGGCGTTTCCGCTGTCGGTCCGGGGCTTGAGTAAGACCGATATCAGCGAGCGGGTAAAGCGCGTATTGAGCATGGTCCAGCTCGATGCCTTCGCCCAGCGCTACCCGGCGCAACTCTCCGGCGGCCAGCAGCAGCGGGTAGCCCTGGCCCGGGCGCTGGTATTTGAACCGCAGTTGGTGTTGATGGATGAGCCCCTCGGTGCCCTCGACAAGCAACTGCGCGAACACATGCAGATGGAGATCAAACACCTGCACCAGCGCCTCGGCGTGACTGTGGTCTACGTGACCCACGATCAGGGCGAAGCGCTGACCATGTCCGACCGTGTGGCGGTGTTCCACCAGGGTGAGATCCAGCAGGTCGCTGCTCCGCGCACCTTGTATGAAGAGCCGAAAAACACCTTCGTCGCCAACTTCATTGGCGAGAACAACCGTCTTAATGGCCGCTTGCATAGCCACAGCGGCGACCGATGCGTAGTCGAGCTGGCGCGGGGCGAGAAGGTCGAGGCGCTGGCGGTGAATGTCGGCCAGATCGGCGGCCCGGTGACCCTGTCGGTGCGCCCGGAGCGGGTAAACCTCAATGGCTCCAGCGAAAGCTGCGTCAACCGCTTTTCCGGGCGTGTGGCGGAATTCATCTACTTGGGCGACCACGTGCGGGTGCGCCTGGAAGTCTGCGGCAAGAGCGATTTTTTTGTGAAACAACCGATCGCCGAGCTGGACACGGCGTTGACGGTCGGCGACGTGGTACCGATTGGCTGGCAAGTCGAGCACGTTCGCGCACTCGACCCACTTCTAGAGGCGAATTGATCGCCCCCTTGGCTTCACCCAACCCTGCACGTGGAGAGAACAACAATGTTGAAATCCCTTAAATTCAGTGCTCTGGCCCTTGGCTTGATAGGCGCGACACAGGCCATGGCAGGCACGGACCTGACGGTCGTGTCCTTCGGCGGCGCGAACAAGGCGGCGCAGGTCAAGGCCTTCTACGCTCCGTGGGAAAGCGCGGGCAACGGTAAGATCATCGCCGGTGAATACAACGGTGAAATGGCCAAGGTCAAAGCTATGGTCGACACCAAGAGCGTGTCCTGGGACCTGGTGGAAGTCGAGTCGCCGGAGCTGTCCCGTGGCTGTGACGAAGACATGTTCGAACCGCTGGATCCGGCGCTGTTTGGCAAGGCTGAAGATTTCGTCAAGGGTGCGATTCAGCCGTGCGGCGTAGGTTTCTTCGTGTGGTCGACGGTCATGGCGTACAACGCCGACAAGCTGAAAACCGCTCCTACCGGTTGGGTGGATTTCTGGGACACCAAGAAATTCCCCGGCAAGCGTGGCTTGCGCAAGGGTGCCAAGTACACCCTGGAGTTCGCTTTGATGGCGGACGGCGTAGCGCCTAAAGACGTTTACAAAGTGCTGGCCGGCAAAGACGGTCAGGACCGGGCATTCAAGAAGCTCGACGAACTCAAACCGTCGATCCAGTGGTGGGAAGCCGGCGCACAACCGCCGCAGTACCTGGCCTCGGGCGATGTGGTCATGAGCTCGGCCTACAACGGTCGGATCGCCGCCGTGCAGAAAGAAAGCAATCTGAAAGTGGTGTGGAACGGCGGCATCTACGACTTCGACGCTTGGGCGATTCCAAAAGGCCTGGCTAAGGATCGTGCTGAAGCAGCGAAGAAATTCATCGCCTTCTCGGTCGCGCCACAGCAGCAGAAAACCTATTCGGAAAACATCGCCTACGGTCCGGCCAACACTCTGGCGGTACCGCTGCTGGCTAAAGATGTGCTCAAGGATATGCCGACCACCCCGGAAAACATCGCCAACCAGGTGCAGATCGACGTCAGCTTCTGGGCGGATAACGGTGAGCAACTGGAGCAGCGCTTCAATTCCTGGGCGGCCAAGTAACCAAGCTACACCGCTTGCCCCTGTAGGAGCGAGCTTGCTCGCGATGGACGTTAACGATAACGCGTGCTGCCAGGTTAAACGCGCCGCCTTCACGTTCTTCGCGAGCAAGCTCGCTCCTACAGGGGGCAGTCCATCTTTAAGATCCGGAGTTTGCCATGGCCATCGCCGTTCCCTCGAACGAGGTCTCCACCCCCACCTTGAAGCAGCGCCTGGCGCGTGCCGAGCGGCTTAACCGCTGGAAGGCCCAAGCCTTGATTGCGCCGCTGGTGCTGTTTTTGTTGCTGGTGTTCCTGGTGCCGATCGTCGCGCTGCTCTACAAAAGCGTTGGCAACCCGGAAGTGGTGGGCGGCCTGCCGCGCACCGTTGTTGCGGTGACCGCGTGGGACGGGCGTGGCTTGCCCGGCGAGCCTGTGTATCAGGCCCTCACCGAGGACCTGGGCGAAGCCCGGAAAAACCAGACCCTGGGCGATTTGTCCAAACGTCTGAACATGGAATTGGCCGGCTACCGCAGTCTGCTGACCAAAACCGCGCGGGCGCTGCCGTTTACCCAAGTGCCTGCCTCTTATAAAGAAGCGCTGGAAAACCTCGACGAGCGTTGGGGCGACCCGGCGTACTGGCAGGCGATCCGCCGCAATACCAGCAGCTTAACGCCTTACTACCTGCTGGCGGCCGTCGATCACCGTATTGACGACCTCGGCGAAGTCGCCCCGGCCACACCGGACCAGGCGATTTACCTCGACATCTTCGCCCGGACCTTCTGGATGGGCCTGGTGATTACCGTGTTTTGCCTAGTGCTGGCCTATCCCCTGGCCTACCTGTTGGCCAACTTGCCGGCTCGGCAAAGCAACCTGCTGATGATCCTGGTGCTGCTGCCGTTCTGGACGTCGGTGCTGGTGCGAGTGGCGGCGTGGATTGTGCTGTTGCAATCGGGTGGGCTGATCAATGGCGCGCTGATGAGCATGGGCATCATCGACAAGCCCCTGGAGTTGGTATTCAACCGGCTGGGGGTCTACATCTCCATGGTGCATATCCTGCTGCCGTTCATGATTTTGCCGATCTACAGCGTGATGAAGGGGATTTCGCCGACCTATATGCGCGCGGCGATTTCCCTGGGCTGTCATCCGTTTGCCAGCTTCTGGCGGGTGTACTTTCCGCAGACCTACGCGGGCGTCGGTGCGGGCTGCCTGTTGGTGTTCATTCTGGCAATTGGTTACTACATCACCCCGGCGTTGCTGGGCAGCCCGAACGACCAGATGGTCAGCTACTTTGTGGCTTTCTACACCAACACCAGCATTAACTGGGGCATGGCCACGGCATTGGGCGGATTGTTGCTGCTGGCCACCGTGGTGCTGTACTTGATCTACAACTGGCTGGTGGGCGCCAGCCGCCTGCGCCTGAGCTGAGGAGACCTTGAGATGCTGAGCCCTTACATGTCACCCGTTGAGCGGGTCTGGTTCTACAGCTTGCGGATTCTCTGCGGCCTGATCCTGTTGTTCCTGATTTTGCCGGTGCTGGTGATCATTCCGCTGTCGTTCAATTCCGGGAGTTTCCTGGTGTACCCGCTGCAAGGGTTCTCGCTGCACTGGTACGAGGACTTTTTCGCCTCGGCGGAATGGATGCGTGCGTTAAAGAACAGCATCATCGTCGCCCCGGCGGCGACCTTGCTGGCCATGGTCTTCGGCACCCTGGCGGCGATTGGCCTGACCCGTGGCCATTTCCCCGGCAAGGCGCTGGTGATGGCGTTGGTGATTTCACCGATGGTGGTGCCGGTGGTGATTATCGGTGTGGCCAGCTACCTGTTCTTTGCGCCGTTGGGCCTGGGCAACAGCTTCTTTTCGCTGATCGTGGTGCATGCGGTGTTGGGCGTGCCATTTGTGATCATTACCGTGTCGGCGACCTTGCAAGGCTTCAACCATAATCTGGTGCGTGCGGCAGCCAGTCTGGGAGCTTCGCCGGTGACGGCATTTCGGCGGGTGACCTTGCCGCTGATTGCTCCTGGGGTGATCTCCGGTGCGCTGTTTGCCTTCGCCACTTCGTTCGATGAAGTGGTGGTGACACTGTTCCTCGCAGGTCCCGAACAGGCAACTTTGCCCCGGCAGATGTTCAGTGGTATCCGTGAAAACCTCAGCCCGACCATCGCCGCTGCGGCGACCTTGCTGATTGCATTCTCGGTTGTGCTGTTGCTGACCCTGGAGTGGTTGCGCGGGCGCAGTGAAAAGCTGCGTACCGCACAAGTCTGAAGGCTAAACCTGCCATTCAGCCCCTGAATGGCAGACAACCCTCAATCCCGAGCTATCCTTGTGCCAGCCCCCACTTCTAAGAGGCCGCGCACATGAGTACCTCCTCATTCAAGATCGCCCACAAACTGCTCACCGGACCAGGTGCCATCGAACAGTTGGCCGCCGAGCTGACAAGACTGGATGTCGACAACCCGCTGATCGTCACCGACGCGGCACTGGTCAAGTCCGGCACCGTGCAGTTGGCGTTGGCGCATTTGGGTGATCGGCCCTACGAAATTTTCGACCGCGTGATGCCCGACCCGGAAATTGCCATCGTCGAAGACTGCATGCAGGTCTACCGCGAAGGCGGGCATGACGGCTTGATTGGCGTGGGCGGCGGCAGTGCCATCGACATCGCCAAGAGCGTCGCCGCCTATGCTGGCTATCATGGCGCCCTGGAGGATCTGTTCGGTGTCGACCAGGTGCCCCGCAAGGGCCCGCCGCTGATCGCGATTCCCACCACCGCCGGCACCGGTTCGGAGGTGACCAATGTGGCGATTCTGTCGGACAAGGTCGCCCAATTGAAAAAAGGTATCGTCAGCGATTTCCTGTTGCCGGACGTAGCGCTGATCAGCCCGCAGATGACCTTGACCTGCCCGCGCAGCGTCACCGCCGCCAGTGGCGTCGATGCGCTGGTGCATGCCATCGAGTCCTACCTGTCGCTGAATGCCTCGCAGATCACCGATGCCCTAGCCATTGGCGCGATCAAATTGATCGTCAATGCCTTGCCCAAGGCCTACGCCAACCCGGCCAATCTCCAAGCCCGTGATGACATGGCCACCGCTAGCCTGATGGCCGGCATGGCCTTCGGTAATGCCGGTGTGGGCGCGGTGCATGCCCTGGCGTATCCGTTGGGCGGGCGCTTCAATATCTCCCATGGGGTCAGCAATGCCTTGTTGCTGCCCTATGTCATGCACTGGAACAAGGTGGCCTGCGTCGAACGCATGCGGGATATCGCCCAGGCCATGGGGGTGAATGTCACGGGGTTGAGTGTCAACGATGCCGCCGACCAGGCCGTCGACGCCATGACACGGCTGTGCGCCGCCGTGGAGATCCCGTCAGGTTTACGCAGTTTCGGTGTTCCCGAAGAGGCTATCCCGGCCATGGCTGTGGAGGCTGCGGGCATAGAGCGACTGATGCGCAACAATCCGCGCAAGCTCAGCGCCGCGGATATAGAGAAAATCTACCGCGCTGCGTACTAGCCATTGAGTCAGGTCACGGTGCGCGCAACAAAGCATGCGGTATACAATGCGCGCCATCGTGATTTAGCTCAAAAAGGTGCGTCATGCAGCCCTTCGTTATTGCTCCATCGATTCTTTCCGCCGACTTCGCCCGCCTGGGCGAGGAAGTGGACAACGTGCTGGCCGCCGGTGCCGACTTCGTTCACTTCGATGTCATGGATAACCACTATGTGCCGAACCTGACCATTGGTCCGATGGTCTGCGCCGCCCTGCGCAAGTACGGCGTAACCGCGCCTATTGATGCGCACTTGATGGTCAGCCCAGTGGACCGCATTATCGGTGACTTCATCGACGCCGGCGCGACCTACATCACCTTCCATCCGGAAGCTACGCTGCACGTCGACCGCTCCCTGCAACTGATCCGCGAAGGCGGCTGCAAGGCCGGCCTGGTGTTCAACCCGGCGACGCCGCTGGACGTGCTCAAGTACGTGATGGACAAGGTCGACATGATCCTGCTGATGAGCGTCAACCCAGGCTTTGGCGGGCAGAAGTTCATTCCCGGCACCCTCGACAAGCTGCGCGAAGCCCGCGCGCTGATCGATGCCTCAGGTCGTGATATCCGTCTGGAAATCGACGGTGGCGTCAACGTCAACAATATCCGCGAAATCGCTGTTGCCGGTGCCGATACCTTTGTCGCAGGCTCGGCGATTTTCAACGCGCCGGACTATCAGGAAGTGATCGCTAAAATGCGCGCAGAACTGGCGCTGGCGCGTCCATGAGCGGCTTTGAGCAGTTGTTCCCCGGCACGCTGCCGCGGTTGGTGATGTTCGATCTGGACGGGACGTTGGTCGACTCGGTCCCGGACTTGGCGGCTGCCGTGGATAACATGCTGCTCAAGCTCGGACGTGCGCCGGCCGGTATCGACTCGGTGCGGGAGTGGGTCGGCAACGGCGTGCAGATGTTGGTACGCCGGGCCCTGGCCAACCATATCGACGCGCAAGGTGTGGATGACGTCGAGGCCGAGCATGCCTTGCAACTGTTCAACGCCGCTTATGAAGACGGCTACGAACTGACCGTGGTCTATCCCGGCGTGCGTGACACCCTCAAGTGGCTGCACAAGCAGGGCGTGGAAATGGCGTTGATTACCAACAAGCCGGAGCGCTTTGTCGCGCCGTTGTTGGACCAGATGAAGATCGGTCGCTATTTTCGCTGGATCATCGGTGGCGATACCCTGCCGCAGAAGAAACCCGACCCGGCGGCGCTGTTCTTCGTGATGAAAATGGCCAATATCCCGGCCTCCCAGTCGTTGTTTGTCGGCGATTCGCGCAGCGATGTGTTGGCGGCGAAAGCGGCAGGGGTCCAGTGCGTGGCCTTGAGTTACGGCTATAACCACGGCCGGCCGATCGCCGAAGAGTCACCAACGCTGGTGATTGACGACCTGCGACTGCTAATCCCGGGTTGCTTGGGAGCTGGCGCTGAGATAACGTTGGCCGACGCTGTTCCATCCCCTTCTGGAAATCCCATCGTGGTGGTCACTCGCAAACTCTGGATGAAAGTCATCAAGGCTCTGGCCCGCTGGCGTTGGCGCGCCTGACTGATCCTGGCCGCGCTGCGGCACGTTTGCACACCTGACCGTTAGACCCTCATGCCACGAGGCACCTCATGATCCGCGAAGAATTCCTGCGTTTGGCCGCTGCCGGCTACAACCGTATCCCCCTGGCCTGCGAAACCCTGGCCGACTTCGACACCCCGCTGTCGATCTACCTGAAACTGGCCGACGAGCCCAATTCCTATTTGCTGGAATCGGTGCAGGGCGGCGAGAAGTGGGGGCGTTATTCGATCATTGGTCTACCGTGCCGCACGGTACTGCGGGTTCACGACCATCACGTCAGCATCACCTGTGATGGCGTCGAGATCGAAAGCCATGATGTGGAAGACCCGCTGACCTTCGTCGAAGTCTTCAAGGCCCGCTATAACGTACCGACCATTGCCGGCCTGCCGCGCTTCAACGGCGGCCTAGTGGGCTACTTCGGCTACGACTGCGTGCGCTACGTGGAAAAACGCCTGGGCAAATGCCCGAATCCTGACCCGCTGGGCGTGCCGGACATTCTGTTGATGGTCTCCGACGCGGTAGTCGTTTTCGACAACCTTGCCGGCAAGATGCACGCGATTGTGCTGGCCGATCCCTCCCAGGATGGCGCGTTCGAGCAAGGCCAGGCCAGCCTGGAAGCCTTGCTGGAAAAACTGCGCCAGCCGATCACCCCGCGTCGCGGCCTGGACCTAAGCCGTCCGCCGGCCGCCGACCCGGTGTTCCGCTCCAGCTTTACTCAGGATGACTACGAGCGCGCAGTCGATACCATCAAGGAATACATCCTCGCCGGCGACTGCATGCAAGTGGTGCCGTCGCAGCGAATGTCCATCGACTTCAAGGCCGCACCCATTGATCTCTATCGGGCGCTGCGCTGCTTCAACCCGACGCCGTACATGTACTTCTTCAACTTTGGTGACTTCCATGTCGTGGGCAGTTCGCCGGAAGTGCTGGTGCGTGTCGAAGACAATCTGATCACCGTGCGCCCGATTGCCGGTACCCGTCCTCGCGGTGCGACCGAAGAGGCGGACCTGGCGCTGGAGCAAGACCTGCTGTCCGACGACAAGGAAATTGCCGAGCACTTGATGCTGATCGACCTGGGGCGTAACGACACTGGGCGAGTCTCGGAAATCGGTTCGGTGAAACTCACTGAGAAGATGGTCATCGAGCGTTATTCCAACGTGATGCACATTGTCTCCAACGTTACTGGCGAGCTGAAGTCCGGGCTGACGGCGATGGACGCCTTGCGAGCGATTCTGCCGGCCGGCACTTTGTCCGGCGCACCAAAGATTCGCGCGATGGAAATCATCGATGAGCTGGAGCCAGTCAAGCGCGGTGTCTATGGCGGCGCGGTGGGCTACTTCGCCTGGAACGGCAACATGGACACCGCCATTGCGATCCGCACTGCGGTGATCAAGGACGGGGAGCTGCATGTGCAGGCGGGTGGCGGCATTGTTGCCGACTCGGTACCAGCCCTTGAGTGGGAAGAAACCTTGAACAAGCGCCGGGCGATGTTCCGCGCAGTGGCGTTGGCTGAACAGACCCCGCAGGGCTAAGAATTCAAGAGGTTTCCCCCATGTTGCTGATGATCGATAACTACGACTCCTTTACTTACAACGTTGTGCAATACCTCGGCGAGCTCGGCGCCGAGGTCAAGGTGGTGCGCAACGACGAACTGACCGTGGCCGAAATCGCCGCGCTGAATCCTGAGCGCATCGTGGTTTCCCCAGGTCCGTGTACCCCGACCGAAGCAGGGATATCCCTGGAAGCTATCAAGTTTTTTGCCGGAAAATTACCGATTCTCGGTGTGTGCCTGGGCCATCAGTCCATCGGCCAGGCATTCGGCGGCGACGTGGTTCGCGCCCGCCATGTGATGCATGGCAAGACCAGCCCGGTGTTCCATAATGACCAAGGTGTATTTCACGGCTTGAAGCTGCCGGTGACGGTTACTCGCTACCACTCGTTGGTGGTCAAGCGCGAGACCCTGCCGGAATGCCTTGAACTGACCGCCTGGACTCAGTTGGAAGACGGCTCGGTCGACGAGATCATGGGCCTGCGTCACAAGACATTGAATGTCGAAGGGGTGCAATTTCACCCTGAATCGATTCTGACCGAGCAGGGCTATGAGCTGTTCGCCAACTTTCTCAAGCAACGCGGCGGCACGCGCTAAGGACTTTTCATGGATATCAAGACTGCCCTGAGCCGTATCGTCGGCCATCTGGACCTGAGCACTGCCGAGATGAGCGATGTCATGCGCGAAATCATGACCGGTCAATGCACCGATGCGCAGATCGGCGCCTTTATGATGGCCATGCGCATGAAGAGCGAGAGCATCGACGAAATCGTCGGCGCCGTCTCGGTCATGCGTGAGTTGGCGGACAAGGTCGAACTCAAAACCCTCGACGGCGTGGTCGACGTGGTCGGCACCGGTGGCGACGGAGCGAATATTTTCAATGTGTCGACAGCTGCTTCTTTTGTCGTGGCGGCTGCCGGCTGCACCGTGGCCAAGCACGGTAACCGCGCCGTATCAGGCAAAAGCGGCAGCGCCGATTTGCTGGAAGCCGCAGGGATCTACCTGAACCTGACGCCGGTGCAAGTGGCGCGCTGCATCGATAATGTCGGCATTGGCTTCATGTTCGCTCAGTCCCATCATGGGGCGATGAAGTACGCTGCCGGTCCGCGCAAGGACCTCGGCTTGCGCACCCTGTTCAACATGCTCGGCCCGCTTACGAATCCGGCTGGCGTGAAACATCAGGTGGTTGGTGTGTTCAGTCAGGCGCTGTGCCGGCCACTGGTCGAAGTCTTGCAACGCATGGGCAGCAAACATGTGCTGGTGGTGCACTCCAAGGATGGCCTGGACGAATTTAGCCTGGCGGCGCCGACCTTTGTGGCAGAGCTGAAGAATGATCAGGTCACCGAATATTGGGTCGAACCTGAAGACTTGGGCATGAAGAGCCAGAGCTTGCACGGCCTGGCGGTGGAAAGCCCGGCCGCCTCCCTTGAGTTGATTCGCGATGCCTTGGGCCGCCGAAAAACCGAAAATGGCCAGAAGGCTGCGGAAATGATCATCCTGAATGCCGGCGCGGCACTTTACGCGGCCGACCACGCCTATAGTCTTAAGGAAGGCGTCGCCTTGGCTCATGATGCTTTGCACACGGGCCTGGCTCGCGAGAAGCTCGAAGAACTGGGGGCATTCACGGCCGTGTTCAAGATGGAGAATGAAGGATGAGTGTTCCGACCGTTCTGGAAAATATCCTGGCTCGCAAGGCAGAAGAGGTGGCCGAGCGCCGTGCCCGTATCAGCCTGGCCGAGCTGGAAGGCTTGGCGAAAAGCGCCGATGCACCACGCGGCTTCGCCGATGCCCTGATCAAGCAGGCCAAGGCCAGGCAGCCGGCCGTCATTGCTGAAATCAAAAAGGCTTCGCCGAGCAAAGGGGTGATTCGCGAGATCTTCATTCCTGAAGACATCGCCAAGAGTTACGAAAAGGGCGGTGCGACATGCCTCTCCGTGTTGACCGATATCGACTATTTCCAGGGCTGTGATCTTTACCTCCAGCAAGCGCGGGCAGCCTGCACGCTACCGGTGATCCGCAAGGACTTCATGGTCGACCCGTATCAAATCATTGAAGCCCGCGCGCTGGGCGCCGATTGCGTGCTGTTGATCGTCTCCGCATTGGATGACGTGAAGATGGCAGAGCTGGCCGCCGTGGCCAAAAGCGTAGGCCTGGATGTACTGGTGGAAGTTCACGACGGTGACGAACTGGAGCGTGCGCTGAAAACCCTCGATACACCGCTGGTGGGGGTTAACAATCGCAACCTGCACACATTCGAAGTCAGTCTGGAAAACACCCTCGACCTGCTGCCGCGCATTCCTCGCGATCGCCTGGTGATCACCGAGAGTGGCATCGTCAACCGAGCAGATGTTGAATTGATGGAAATCAGCGGCGTGTATTCGTTCCTGGTGGGCGAAACCTTCATGCGTGCCGAAAATCCGGGAGCTGAACTGCAGCGTTTGTTCTTTCCTGAACGTGGTGTGGCAATCAGCGGCTCGACGCTGGATTGATGATGATCAAGCCCATTGCAATGACGGTCGAGGCGGGCCTTGCGGCTGAACAGGATTTGCTGGCCGCCGTTTGCGCGGGCGAGCAGTCCTTTGGGCTGCTGTTTTGGCAGCCCAATGACCAAGCGTTGGTCATGCCTCGTCGGCTGAGTCGACTCCCCGCATTTGAAGTCGCCAGCCAAGTCTCGGCGGCCCACGGTTGGCCTGTCTTGCTGCGCGAGACAGGCGGTGAACCGGTGCCGCAATCGGCGGCCACCGTCAATATTGCACTGGTCTACGCTCCGCCTCGCAGCGAAGGTGACCAAGGCCGAATCGAAACCGGGTATCAACGCTTGTGCCAGCCTATCTGCGACCTGCTCATCGAGTTGGGTGGCGATGCATCGGTGGGTGAAATCGACGGGGCTTTTTGCGACGGGCGCTACAATGTCAATCTCGACGGCCGCAAAATGGTCGGCACCGCACAGCGCTGGCGGCAAAGCGGTGGTCGTCCGGTAGGCTTGGTGCATGGCGCGTTGCTGTTGGATAACGACCGCGATGCGTTGATCGCGGCGGTCAACCGCTTCAACGAAGCCTGTGGGTTGGAGCAGCGTGTGCGCGCCGAAAGCCATATTGCCTTGCACGAAGCTTTCCCCGCCCCCGATGCAATTAGTCGGCTCGACGCGTTGTACCGGAAAATGCTCGGTCAGTTCCTGCCGGTTTAGCGGGTACCGAACACCACCATGGTCTTGCCTTTGACATGAACCAGGTTGCGCTCTTCCAGATCCTTGAGCACCCGACCGACCATCTCCCGTGAACAACCGACGATACGTCCGATCTCCTGCCGAGTGACTTTGATTTGCATGCCGTCTGGGTGGGTCATCGCGTCAGGTTGTTTGCACAGTTCCAATAAGCAGCGCGCCACTCTACCCGTGACATCAAAGAATGCCAGGTCACCGACCTTACGGGTCGTATCACGCAAGCGCTGGGCGATCTGGCCACTCAGGGCGTACAGGATGTCCGGATCTTGCTGGGCCAATTCGCGAAATTTCGTATAGCTGATCTCTGCTACTTCGCACTCGATCTTGGCCCGCACCCAGGCGCTGCGCTCCTGTTCTTTTCCTGCTTGTTCAAACAGCCCCAGTTCACCAAAGAAATCACCGATATTAAGGTAGGCGATGATCATTTCACGGCCATCGTCATCCTCGATCAGGATGGTGACAGAGCCTTTGATGATGAAGAACAGCGTTTCCGAGCGCTCCCCTGCACAGATGATGTTGTGCTTGGCCGGATAGCGCCGACGCTGACAATGCATCAACAGTTTGTCGAGGTTCTTGATTTTGGGTGTGGGAGTAATAGCAACCATGGTTGTATCCCGAAAAGACTGCACGGTGTGGTCGGACTTGTATTTTTTATCGAGCGCTATCAATGGCTGTGCAAACATCCATTGGATGGCAATGCGCCATTGATTTGGCGCCAGCTTAACAGACACATTCTGACTCGATTAGGGAATTTAACTATCAAACCCTGCAGTTGATCGTTTTCATGGGAAACACTGCCGCTCCAAGGCCCTGTGCTAAGCTGGCGACCCTTTTTTAGCAGTGGAGTCTGGGCGATGAAGGCACGCATCCAATGGGCGGGCGAAGCGATGTTCCTCGGTGAGTCGGGCAGTGGCCATGTCGTGGTCATGGACGGCCCTCCCGAAGCTGGCGGTCGCAACCTGGGCGTACGGCCTATGGAAATGCTCTTGTTGGGTGTCGGCGGTTGCAGCAATTTCGATGTGGTCAGCATCCTGAAGAAGTCCCGCCAGGCGGTGGAAAGCTGTGAGGCTTTTCTTGAGGCGGAGCGCGCCACCGAAGACCCCAAGGTGTTTACCAAGATCCATATGCACTTCGTGGTCAAGGGCCGGGCGCTGAAAGAAGCCCAGGTCAAGCGTGCCATTGAGCTGTCGGCTGAAAAGTATTGCTCGGCCTCGATCATGCTGGGTGCGGCTGGTGTGGCCATTACTCATGATTACGAGATCATTGAGCTGGGCTGATCGATAGATTGGTGTTTAGTCCTGAAATAGGGTTACACCTATTTCAACCTGGCAAAAAGAAGGGCGCTTAAAAAGCGCCCTTTCTGCATTGTTTAGACGCGAATTATCAGATGCGGTAAGTACTCTTGGTCATTACCTTGGCCAGCAGGCTCATACCGAACTTCACCGGTGCCGGAAAACGGAAGCCTCCAGCATCCAGCGCACTTTCGGCATGGTGTTCTTCGTCAATACGCATCTGCTCAAGAATCGCCCGGGACTTCTCGTCTTCGGGTGGCAGTTGCTCGAGGTGCTCATTGAGGTGCTTGCAGACCTGATGCTCAGTGGCCGCCACAAAACCGAGGCTAACCTTGTCGCTGATCAGCCCGGCAACGGCGCCGATGCCAAACGACAAACCATAAAACAGCGGGTTCAACACGCTCGGGTGGCTACCCAGTTGGCGAATACGTTGCTCGCACCAGGCTAGGTGGTCGATTTCTTCCTCGGCAGCATGCTCCATGGCGGCGCGTATTTGCGGCAGCTTGGCGGTCAGGGCCTGGCCCTGGTACAGCGCCTGGGCACAGACTTCGCCGGTATGGTTGATGCGCATCAGGCCCGCGACATGGCGAGTGTCGGTCTCGCTCATTTGCGCTTCGGGTTGCACGATGGCGGGCGAGGGGCGGTACGGTTGGCCGCTGAACGGCAACAACGTGCGCATTGCCGTATCGGCTTGCAGCAACAGACGGTCAATCGGCGAGTAGTGACGTTGGGTAGTCATGCTGACCTCCGGGAAGAATCTCGGCGGCCAGTTTACCGCAAATAGAGGGGGGAAGCGTTTGCGTTGGGTCAAAGCTGTAAGGTCGCAGCCAGCGGCTGCGACTCGGACGAGCGGTCACTCAGCCCGGCGGCCAATTCATCTGACGCTGACCCAGTACATGCATATGGATGTGGTAAACGGTTTGCCCACCCATCGGGTTACAGTTCATCACCACGCGGAAACCGTCTTCGCAGCCCAGCTCCACGGCCAAGCGCTGGGCGGTGAACAAAATATGTCCGGCCAGTGCCTTATCTTCCTCGGTGAGGTCGTTAAGGGTGCGGATCGGTTTTTTCGGAATTACGAGAAAATGCACCGGTGCCGCTGGAGCGATGTCGTGGAAGGCCAGGACCTGGTCATCCTCGTAGATGATATTCGCGGGTATTTCTCTGTTGATGATCTTGGTGAACAGAGTATCCACAGCTGTTTCTCCGTAGTGAAAGTGCAGGCTGAGTGTACTCAGGCGATCTGCATGCGCCCAGCCCTTTGCGTGTGTCGATTGCGGTCAGCGCGGGCAGTAGGCCTTATTGATGGCACCGGCGATTTTGCGAGTCAGCCAGCGTGGGCTCAAGCGAGGGCTGAATGCCCGCCAGCGATTCTGACGACCGGGGATGATGATGGCTTTGTTTTTTTCGAGTGCGCGTACGGTATACAGCGCGACCTCTTCCGGACTCATTAGCTGTTGGCTGTTGTCCAATTTGACGGTATCCAGTTGCGCGGTACGGAAAAACGCGGTTCGCGTGGGGCCGGGGCAGAGCACCGAGACTTTTACTGCGCAGGTCTTCAGTTCTTCCCGCAGGCCTTCGGAAAAGTGCAACACATAGGCTTTGCTGGCGTAGTAGCTGCTCATCCACGGGCCGGGTTGGAACGCGGCGACTGAGGCGACGTTGAGGATTTGTCCGCCACCCTGCAGGGCCATTGAGTTGCCCAAGGCATGGCAGAGTCGGGTCAGGGCCAGGATATTGACCTCCAACAGATCTTGTTCGGTCATCCAGTCCTGGGCCAGGAACGGGCCACACGTGCCGATGCCGGCGCAGTTGACCAGCAAATCGATCTGTCGCTCGCCTTCTTCAAGCTCCAGCAGAAACCCGGACAGGCGCAAGGGCTCGCCAAGGTCGCAGGCACGGAACAGCACTTCGACGCCAAAGCGTTGAGTCAACTCGATTGCGATACTTTCCAACTGATCACGCTGGCGGGCCACCAGAATCAAGCTGCGGCCACGGCGGGCCAATGCTTCGGCCAAGGCCAGGCCGATGCCGCTGGAGGCACCGGTGATCAGAGCGTAACGGGTCATGCGTTTCTCCATCGCAACGCCGCCTAGCCTGAGACAAAGGCATCACAGGCGTCGGGCGTTTCTTCATTCTTCAGGAGAGTCTACAGGTTCGGCTGCGTCGTCAGCACTCTGCACATCGTCTTGCTCAACGATGACGCTTTGATCGGCGTCTTCATCCGTGGCCATGGAGCTGCTTTCGTAGGTGCTATCCACGGTGCCTTCAAATTCATCCAGCATGCCGCTCAGGCCGGGTATCAACAGTGCGACGAAGATCAACGGAATCAGCGCCAGCCATAGAACAGAGAGCACTTTGACCGAAGTACTGTTGGGCTGTGGCGGTGCGCCATATTGGTTGGCGCCGGTATTGCCCGGCAACACCATTAGTAGAATAGGGAAAACACTGCCCACGAAGGGAACCAGGTTGAGGAACCACAGCCAGCCGGACCAGCCCAGGTCATGCAAGCGCTGCACGGTAATCTGCACGCTGACCCAGATAAACGCGACACCAAAAGCGATCCCCACCAGGGTGCCAATGACGATAGCCGCTGTCGAAGACGCCGCAGCGATACCCAAACCTATGGTTAAGGCCACGCCGGTCACGGCGAGCATCGCCAGCGTCAGCACCAGGGTCCAGGCCAGGAAGCGCAACCGGCCAATACGTCCATTGACGGTAAAGACTTTTAGGGTGGCGAACTCTGGCAGGTTTTCACCTACGGCGGCTCGTGGCGGCGCGTAAGGTGATGCGGCTGGGCGGCTGTAGTTGGTTGAGCTGCTGGAGTCGGTCTCGTGAGTCTCGGCCAGGCTGAAGGCTATCGGTTGTTCGGCTTCGATGCGTGCATCAATGCCAGTCTTGGTCAGTGCTTCAAGGTAGGTTTGGGCGTCAGCTTGAGTAAGGTCGCGCTTGAGGGTAACAAGGCGTCCGGTAAACAGCTTCTCGATGGCTTCGACATCACTTTTGAACAGGTCGGCGAGGTTCAGCTTGGCTGTGGTGACTTCGACACCCGTCAACAGTGCGCCATCAAACACGATCTTGAAACGGTTGTCGCTCATGCGGGCATCCTTGTCACTTGAATGAGGTGGGTGTTGCGGGGGTGTGAAGCGCCTGCCTCAATCAGCAGGCGATACACTGCCGCTAGATCAGCGCGGCCAACGTTTTGGTAGTTGTGCTGCGTGCTCAAGCGCCTTGCGGTATTCGGCATCCAGGCGGGCAATGAGTTCATCGACGCTGGGTAGATCATCAATCTCACCGACGCCCTGGCCGGCGGACCATACGGTCTTCCAGGCCTTGGCCTCGTCACTCAATGGCTTGAGTTTTGAGCCGAAATTGACTTCGCCCTTGCCTTGTAGCGCGGCGAGGTCGAAGCCGGCGTTTTCCAGGCTTTGGCGCATAAAGCTCGCCGGCACGCCCGAGACGGCAGGAGTGTGCACGATGTCGGCAGCGCGCGATGTGAGCAGCATCTCTTTATAAGCATCCGGGGCATGGCTTTCGGTGGTGCCGATAAATCGGGTGCCGAAATAGGCCAGGTCTGCACCGAGCAACTGCGCAGCGAGGATCTCGTGCCCGTGGTTCAGGCAACCGGCCAGCAACAAGGTTTTATCGAAAAATTGGCGTATTTCGGCAATCAGCGAGAAGGGGCTCCAGGTGCCGGCATGGCCACCGGCGCCGGCCGCGACGGCGATAAGGCCATCAACACCGGCCTCTGCGGCTTTTTCCGCGTGGCGCCGGGTGGTGACATCATGGAATACCAGGCCGCCGTAGCTATGCACGGCGTCCACCAACTCTTTCACCGCGCCCAGGCTGGTGATGATGATCGGCACCTTGTGCTCGACGCAAATCGCCAAGTCGGCTTCAAGGCGCGGGTTGCTGTTGTGCACGATCAGATTGACTGCATAGGGCGCCGGGTTTTCCAACAGCGCCAAGCCTGCTTCGATTTCTTCCAGCCAGGCCTTGAAGCCGCTGCTTTCCCGTTGGTTGAGCGCCGGGAAGCTCCCGACTACACCGTTACGACAGCAGGCCAATACCAGTTGCGGGTTGGAAATCAGGAACATCGGCGCAGCCACCACGGGCAGGCGCAGACGTTGTTCAAGCAAAGCGGGCAGCGACATTGGAGGTACCCCGGATTAAGTGCGGCTGATTAGAAGTTAGAACGGCTTTACGACGACTAAAATTACAATAGCCAGCAATATCAGAACTGGCACTTCATTGAACCAGCGATAAAAGACATGGCTGCGGGTGTTTTCGCCACGGGCGAAACGTTTCACCTGTGCGCCGCACATATGGTGGTAGCCGATCAAGATCACTACCAAGGTCAGCTTGGCATGCATCCAGCCGCCTTGGCTGAATACGCTGGGGTTGAGGCTGATCAGCCAGATGCCGAATACCAGCGTGGCGATCATCGCCGGCAGCATGATGCCTTTGTACAGCTTGCGCTCCATGACACAGAAGCGTTCCTTGCTGACGGTGTCTTCGCTTTGTGCGTGGTAGACAAACAGGCGGGGTAGATAAAACAGCCCGGCAAACCAGCAGACGATGCTGACGATATGAAAGACTTTGATCCATAGATAAAGCATTTTTAGTTATTCCCAGGTTCACGGTAACTGGAGATAGTAGAGGTTAGAGCGTGCGTACGTCACCTTGGCGGTTGTCGCAGAACGATACGGCCCCTATTATCGACGGCTTTCCAGTGGGTTCGTTGAGGGCAGGTTTATGGTCAAGGTCGGTATCGTCGGCGGCACGGGTTACACCGGTGTCGAATTGCTGCGTCTGTTGGCTCAGCATCCGCAAGCTGAGGTGGTGGTTATCACTTCTCGATCCGAGGCCGGCCTGGCCGTTGCCGATATGTACCCGAACCTGCGAGGCCACTACGACGGTCTGGCGTTCAGTGTTCCGGACATCAAGGCCCTGGGCGCCTGCGATGTGGTGTTTTTCGCCACGCCCCATGGGGTTGCCCATGCCCTGGCGGGTGAGTTGCTGGCCGCTGGCACCAAGGTTATCGATCTGTCTGCGGACTTCCGTCTGCAGGATGCCGATGAGTGGGCCAAGTGGTACGGGCAGCCTCACGGTGCTCCAGAGCTGCTTGAAGAGGCCGTTTATGGGCTGCCGGAAGTCAATCGCGAGCAGATCAAGCAGGCGCGTCTGATTGCTGTGCCGGGTTGCTATCCGACCGCTACGCAGTTGGGCTTCCTGCCGTTGTTGGAAGCAGGTTTGGCAGATGTCTCGCGGTTGATTGCTGACTGCAAGTCGGGCGTCAGCGGTGCTGGTCGTGGCGCTGCGGTAGGTTCGCTGTACTCTGAAACGTCGGAGAGCATGAAGGCCTACGCGGTCAAAGGGCATCGCCATTTACCGGAAATTCGCCAAGGCTTGCGTCGTGCTGCTGGCAAGGACGTCGCTCTGACTTTCGTCCCGCATTTGACTCCGATGATTCGTGGGATTCACTCCACGTTGTACGCGACCGTTGTGGATCGCTCGGTAGACCTGCAAGCACTGTTTGAAAAGCGCTACGCGAACGAGCCGTTCGTCGATGTGATGCCCGCGGGCAGCCATCCGGAAACACGCAGCGTACGTGGAGCCAACGTTTGTCGTATCGCGGTACATCGCCCGCAGGATGGTGATTTGGTAGTGGTCCTGTCAGTCATTGATAACCTGGTCAAAGGCGCGTCGGGGCAGGCGGTGCAGAACATGAACATTCTGTTTGGCCTGGATGAGAAGCTGGGCTTATCCCACGCGGGTATGCTGCCTTAAGGCAGCTGCAAGCTTCAAGTTGTAAGCCGCAAGCTTGGAGCTAATGGCTTGAAGCTTGCCGCGGCCCCCATAATAGTTGACCGTTTTTCTAGGAGAAGCGGATAATGGCCGCCATCACGCATATGGCGGCGCTACGCCGGGAGATAATCAGCATGAGCGTTGAATCCTTCACCCCCACGGCTTTGCAATTCACCCACGGTGCTGCGCACAAGGTGAAGAGCCTGGTCGATGAAGAGGGTAATGATCGCTTGAAGCTGCGCGTATTTGTTACGGGCGGCGGTTGTTCAGGGTTTCAGTACGGTTTCACTTTCGATGAAGATGTGGCCGATGACGACACCATCGTCGAGCGCGAGGGCGTAAGCCTGGTCGTCGACCCTATGAGCTTCCAGTACTTGGCAGGCGCCGAGGTGGATTACCAGGAAGGTCTGGAAGGCTCACGTTTCGTGATCAAGAACCCGAATGCGACCACGACTTGTGGTTGTGGGTCTTCGTTCTCGATCTGATCGCTAGCGGATTGGGCAAAACGCCGCTTGGTTCTGATGGAGCCAAGCGGCGTTTTGCTGTCTGGGGTTCAGGCAGGGTAGATCGCGCCGAGTACTCGCAGCCCTCGGGCGCCTGTGACGCTTGGGCGGTTGGCGGCGATGCCTTCAAGACTACAGTGGGCCAGCCAGGCGAAGGCCATGGCTTCGACCCAGTCAGGATCTACACCGCAAGTGGCGGTGCTGCTGACGTGTGTATCGGGTAGTCGCGCGCGCAAGCGGCTCATCAGTGCGCAGTTGTGGGCGCCGCCGCCGCACACCAGCAGGGTTTCGGTCCGGGGTTGGGCGGCTCGCAGCGACTCGACGATGGTCTGCGCGGTCAGTTCAAGCAGTGTGGCTTGAACGTCCTCAGCGGCGAACTCGGGTAGTCGACGGAGATGGTGTTCCAGCCAGCCAAGGTTGAACACTTCGCGGCCGGTACTTTTCGGGCCTTGTGTCAGGAAGAATGGGTCGCTCAGTAAAGCCTTGAGCAGCAGAGGCTCAATGTTTCCGCTGGCAGCCCATTGGCCGTTGCGGTCAAAGTTCTCACCTCGCTGCAGATGAATCCAGGCATCAAGCAAGACATTGCCAGGGCCGCAGTCAAATCCGGAAACAGGCTTGCCTGTCTCGATCAGGCTCAGGTTGCTGAAGCCACCCACATTCAATACCGCGCGGTTGCCGCTGTGCTCGCTGAAGAGCGCCTCATGAAAAGCAGGCACCAACGGCGCTCCTTGGCCGCCGGCTGCAACATCGCGACTGCGAAAGTCACTGACGACAGTTATACCGGTCAATTCGGTCAGCAGCGCAGGGTTGCCGATCTGCACCGTAAACCCGCGAGCGGGTTCATGACGAATGGTCTGCCCGTGGCTGCCGATCGCGCGAATGTGCTGGGGAGTGAGTTTCTGTTGTTCCAGTAATGCGTGAATGCCTTGGGCCGCGAGCGTTACCCAGTTCTGTTGGGCAATGGCGGAGCGGGCAATTTCGTCCGGGCCGCTGGCGCAAAGGCCAAGCAGTTCGGTGCGCAGGGATTCAGGCATTGGAATGTAGTGGGTGGCGATCAACCTGATCGCCGGGCCTTGCTCGATCAGCGCAATGTCCAGGCCATCAAGGCTGGTCCCGGACATCACGCCTATATAGAGCGGCATGGCTCAGCGCTTCGCCGAGGCCAGCATGGTGGCCCGTTCCTGGTCCATGCGTGCCATCAGTGGTTGGCTCTGTTGCAGGAAGCGCGAGCGCTCTGCTTTGGCGATTGGATCGGCCATCGGCAGCTTCTGGCCCAGTGGGTCGACATGTGTGCCGTTGACCTGAAACTCATAATGCAAGTGCGGGCCGGTAGACAGGCCAGTGGTGCCGATGTAGCCGATTATCTGGCCTTGTTTGACGTTACCGCCAGTCTTGACGCCTTTGGCAAAGCCCTGCATGTGGGCGTAAAGCGTGCGATAGGTATTGCCGTGCTGGATGATCACGGCATTGCCGTAGCCACCGCGACGACCAGCCAGCAACACCTTGCCGTCGCCGGCTGCCTTGATCGGTGTGCCGCGAGGTGCCGCGTAGTCCACACCTTTGTGGGCACGGATTTTGTTCAGAACTGGATGCTTGCGGCCCATGGAGAAGCGCGAGCTAATACGGGCGAAGTCGACCGGGGTGCGGATAAAAGCCTTGCGCATACTGTTGCCGTCGGCAGTGTAGTAGCTGCTATTGCCTTGTTTATTGGTATAGCGCACGGCGGTATAGGTCTTGCCGCGGTTGGTGAACCGCGCCGAAAGGATGTTGCCCGTGCCGACGACCTTGCCGTTGGCGACCTTTTGTTCGTAGATCACGTCGAACTCATCGCCCTTGCGAATATCCTGGGCGAAGTCGATGTCGTAGCCAAACACGCTGGCCATGTCCATTGTCATGCTATGGGACAGGCCGGCGCGAGCAGCGGACTGTGACAACGAACTATTGATCACTCCGTGGATATAGGCGGAGCGCACCACGGGTTTGGTGGTAATACGATTGAAGGCGAAGCCTTTGGCTCCCTTAGTCAGGGTGATGCTTTCAAGGTCGCTGATGCTGCTGTGCAGGTTGTTCAGTTGGCCGTCGTGAGTCAGCTCGAATTCAAGCTTCTGGCCGTGTTTGAGCTGGGTGAACTGCTTGGCTTGCTTGTCGCTGGCCAGCACTTCATTAACCGTTGACGCCGGGAGGCCGACCTTTTCGAACAGCGTTGACAGCGTGTCGCCTCTAGCAACGATCACTTCGCGGTGTTCCGGGCCCTTCGCTGCCTCTGGGGCGGTAGCCGGAGTCGCCTGGGCTGTTCCCTTGGTGTCGTCAGTGCTGTTTTCAATCTGCGCAAATGGCGACTCAACAGCGCCATTTGTGGCTTGTTGTGCGTCAGAAGCGTCCTGATCTTGTGTCAGTTGCTCAATCGGACTCTCTAAGTCGAGACTCAAGGTTGTTCGTTTGGCTTCTACGTCACTGGAAGGGAATACCAGGAGTGCCAGGCTTAGAAGGGCGGCGATACCACTTGCGGCGAGCAGGTGGGTCTTCGGGTAAAGCGGTGGCGCTTTAGACGGTTCAGTGATCATAGGTAATTTTTGACTTTGAAAAAATGAATTGGAAAAGATGACTGACATGATGAAGATGAAATAACTGTATAAAATATAACCAAATCGTCTGTGACGCAAGCCTGCGAACGCCGGGCTAGTGGAATGGTGTCCGTACGCAGGGCAAAACTTGTATTTACTCCCTGATCTTGTATGGTTGGTTCCCTTTTGAATCTGAGCCTTACGGGTCTGTTATGAAGTCGGTTGAAGAGCAGCTAGCGCTGATCAAACGTGGTGCGGAAGAACTGTTGGTCGAAGCCGAGCTGATCGAAAAGCTCAAGCGTGGTCAGCCCCTTCGTATTAAAGCTGGCTTCGATCCGACTGCGCCGGATCTGCACCTGGGCCATACCGTGCTTATTAATAAGCTGCGCCAGTTCCAGGAACTGGGGCATCAGGTGATCTTTCTTATAGGTGACTTCACCGGGATGATCGGCGATCCCAGTGGCAAGAGTGCCACGCGTCCGGCCCTGACCCGCGAGCAGGTTCTCGATAATGCAGAGACCTATAAGACGCAGGTCTTCAAGATTCTTGATCCGGCCAAGACTGAGGTGGCTTTCAACTCCACCTGGATGGATCAGATGGGGCCGGCGGATTTCATTCGCCTGACGTCCCAATACACCGTTGCTCGAATGCTTGAGCGCGATGACTTCGATAAGCGTTACTCCACCAATCAGCCAATTGCTATCCATGAGTTTCTTTATCCGCTGGTTCAGGGTTACGACTCCGTGGCCTTGCGCGCTGATGTCGAGTTGGGTGGTACGGATCAGAAATTCAACCTGCTGATGGGGCGTGAGTTGCAGCGTGCCTATGGGCAAGAAGCTCAATGCATTCTGACCATGCCTTTGCTGGAGGGGTTGGATGGTGTCAAAAAGATGTCCAAGTCCTTGGGCAACTATGTAGGCATTCAGGAAGCGCCGGGCGTTATGTACGGCAAGCTGGTCTCCATTCCGGATGTGCTCATGTGGCGTTACTTCGAGCTACTGAGCTTCCGCTCGATGGAAGAGATCAATGCGCTGCGTGCTGATGTGGAGGCAGGGGCCAATCCTCGTGATGTAAAAATCAAGCTGGCGGAAGAAATCGTTGCGCGCTTCCATGGTGAGGAAGCTGCGGCCAGTGCTCATCGTGCTGCGGGTAACCGTATGAAGGATGGCGAACTGCCTGACGATCTGCCTGAGGTTGAGTTGACTGCTGCCGAGGCGATGCCGATTGCGGCTGTGCTTAATAAGGCGGGCCTGGTGAAGAACTCTGCCGTGGCGCGGGACCTTCTGGGTTCTGGCGGTGTGCGTATAGATGGTGAGGTTGTAGATCGCACCTTTATATACGAGCTGGGCGCTACCCATGTTTGTCAGGCTGGCAAGAAGGCATTTGCGCGCATTACGCTCAAATCCGAATAAGCTTGAAATTAGGGGTTGACGGCAGATTCTGGAAGTCTATAATTCGCCCCACTTCCGGCGCAGTCGAAACGGAAAACTCCTTGGTAAACAAAGAGTTATGTAGGTTTC
>NZ_JBUZRD010000018.1:0-52122 GCF_055407145.1 Pseudomonas sp. c313
GCGCTCGAACTCAGCGAAGGCCCCCATTACCGACAGCATCAGGTTGGCCATCGGCGAGTCCTCGCCGGTGAATACCAGCCCCTCCTTCAAGAACTCGATTCGCACGCCGCGCTGGGTCAGCTTCTGCACCAGGCGGCGCAGGTCGTCGAGGTTGCGGGCCAGGCGATCCATGCTGTGCACCACCACCGTGTCGCCCTCGCGGACGAAGCTCAGCAGCGCTTCGAGCTGGGGGCGCTGGGTGTCCTTGCCGGATGCCTTGTCGGTGAACACCTTGCTCACCTGGGTCTGTTCCAGTTGGCGTTCCGGGTTCTGGTCGAAGCTGCTGACCCGGACGTAGCCGATGCGGTGCCCCTGCACGATGTCTCCTTGGTTGAAGGCGGCTTAAGTGCACTTTCTGTTCCGTTGCGCCTCAAACCCCGTTTCTGTCAGGCTGAAATCTATAACCTTCGCGGGCATGTGTCAAAAAATGGGAAAGCAGACTCTATTCTGACGAAGCGGCGCGGCCCTGTTTGACATCAAGTTAGGGTATGCCCTAACTGGGCGTCAGGCCGGAACCTTGGGCAGTGTCAGAATAGGGCCGATTCCAGCATTTTCTGACGACTCGCCTGCAACCTCTAGGGCCTCAACCTGACAGGCCGCACGCTTAGCGTACGATTTTGTCCGTTTTCTCTATCGTCCCCTCCATGCCCGACGGACGGTCGCCGGCCCGCCCTGGTCGAAGGCCGCCCCACTCGGCCCGGCGAGGCCCGGCCAAGGTTGGACAGTTGCAGCGGCCAAAATCGCCCCCTGCGGCCTCCTGGGCGCGTTTCTGGTGCCAAGGTAGGCTTGCCCCCTGACTGACAGCTTCCGCGTTGTGTGGGCGATTCTGGAGGCTCTGACGCTGCTCCGGTTGCAGCGCTCCCGCCCCCTCTTTGGCGTTCAACCTGTCGTTTTCAGAAGACGGCTGCACTGAACGTCAGAAGCCGACTGCACTATAGCAGCGGAGGGGTTGGATCCATCAGGCAACGACGGGCTGCTGCCGGCCAATAGCCGACAATGACGACACTGGAAATCCCCGCCTGTGAGCGTCGGCTCAGGGCGGGACAGCGTCATCCAGCTACCTGCGCCACTGACTCAGCCTTGTCCAGCCGGCCGCGCCGCACGAACAGACTGACCAGCCGTTGACGGATCGCCACCTGGAGTTCCGCCAGTTGTTCCGGCGTGATGCGAATTTCACCCGCTCGACGAGCGCAACACCGGCGCCGCCTACGCCAAGAACCGGCGAATCGAACTCAAACTCACGAACCGCTGAGCGCCGCGTCACCGCGCTGCTGCGCCAGCCAGTCGCGCGGGGCGCAGCCCATGCGCACGCGGAAGGCGCGCGCCAGAGCGTTCGGGCTGCCGTAGCCGACGCGGTCGGCCACCACCGCCACCGGCCGCCCCTGCTTGAGCAGGGTGCAACTGACGTTCATCCGCCAGTCGGCCAGATAGTCGCCCGGCGTGACGCCCACCGCGTCCTTGAACGCGGCGGCGAAGCGCGCGCGTGACATGCCCGCCTTCGCCGCCAGCGCCTCGAGCGACCACGCGGTCTGCGGCGCATCGTGCATGGCGGTTATGGCGCGCGCGAGTTTCGGGTCGGCCAGGCCCGCCAGCAGTCCGGTGGCGCCAAGCCGCCCATCCATCAGATAACGCAGCAACTGGATCAGTAGCAACTCGCACAAGCGGTCGATGGCGGCCTGCCGACCGCACTGGTCGCGCTCGGCTTCGGCAAACAGCAACTCTAGCGTCGGCCCGAGGCCGGGCAAGTCCGCCAACGGAATCAGCAGCATCGACGGCAAGGCCATGGCCAACGGATTGCCCGTCGAAGCGCCCAGGTCGACCTCCGCACACAACCGCTCAGCGGTATCGCCGGGGGCGGCGACAAAACGATGCGACGCCACGCGCGGATAAAACAGCAGGCTCGGCTCGGTAACCAGCAGATCTTCATGCACGGGCGAACGCGCCGTAATCGGGCCGCGCCGCACCAGATGGATATAGCCATGCGGCGCCGCGTAATGATGCTGCCCACAGAAGGCGCCGCTGTGAAAAACGCGCGCCGAAAGCGAGTAGTGCCGGAGCAAGCCGGCCAGTCGATCCGCCATTCCACTCTCCATATAAGACGATAGGTTACGTATTTGATACTTTACGTGCCATATCGTACCAAACAAAGGGCGATCATGCCCACGTGCTCTTGCACCTCACCCACTACGGAGATAGACATGACCCAAATCGCCCCCCTGACCATCGACACCGCTGACGCCGCTACCGCTGCCACACTCAAGGCCGTCAAAGCCAAGCTTGGCATGGTGCCGAACCTGTTCGCCACGCTGGCCCACGCGCCGGCGGCGCTCAATGGCTACCTCGGCTTGTCCGAAACGCTGGGCACCGGCCGCCTGAATGCCTCCCAGCGCGAGATCGTTGCGCTCGCTGCCGGTCAAGCCAATCGCTGCCAGTATTGCCTGAGCGCACACACCCTGATCGGCAAAGGTGCCGGACTGTCGGCAGAGGCCATCGCCGCGGCCCGCACCGGCCAGGCGGCCAACGCACTTGACGATGCAATCGCCGGCTTTGCCCGCGCGCTGGTCGAGCAACGCGGCGTGGTGTCGGCCGACGCCATGGCCAACTACCGCCGCGCGGGGCTCGACGACGGCCTGATACTGGAAGTGATCGCCAACGTCGCGCTGAACACGCTCACCAACTACACCAACCACATCGCCGACACCACGGTGGATTTCCCCGTGGTCGCCGTCTGATCTCCATAGGCATATAAGGAGAACACGATGAAAATCGCACTCACCGGCGCTCTGCTCGCCAGCGCCCTCGTCCTGCCACTGGCCGTCACGGCCGGCGACTTTTCGCCCTATGTGGACAGCCAGGGCGGCATCAGCCGCCCCACAGACTTCCGCACAAACTTCGTCCACCTGGGCTCATATGCGGTGTTGGACGAAAAATCCGCCTCTCGCGGCTTGCACGATGTGTACACCGAAAAGGCCTCGGCCGAGCACTACCGCAAGACCGGCAAGTTCTTGGACGGCGCCACGCTGGTGAAAGAGATCCGCAAGCTCGAAACCAGCGCCATGACCACTGGCAACCCTGTGGTCTGGGGTTCCGATGCGGCCGTGTGGTTCGTGATGGTCAAGGACGCCAAAGGCCGTTTCGCCAGCAACCCCTTGTGGGGCGACGGCTGGGGCTGGGCGCTGTTCAAGGCCGACGCCCCCGCCAAGAATGTCGCCGTCAGCTACGAAGCCGACTGCATGGGCTGCCATGTGCCGGCGGCCAAGACCGACCGCGTATTCATCCAGGGCTATCCGACACTGACCCAGCACTGACTTGCTGCCGGGTTACGCTTCGCGCAGGATGGCACCTCCGTCCTGCGCGAGCCACCCTTTCCGGAAGCGCGCCATGCCGACACTCGACGCCTTTCTGACCGACGTCCGCGCCTGCACGCGCTGCGCACCGCATCTGCCACACGGCGTGCAGCCGGTCTTCCAGTTTCACCCGAGTGCGCCCATCCTCATCGCCGGCCAAGCACCGGGGGCCCGGGTCCATGCCTCAGGCGTGCCCTTCGACGACGCCAGCGGCGCGCGTCTGCGCGCCTGGCTGGGCGTGGACCGCGACACCTTCTACGACCCTACCCGCATCGCCATTCTGCCCATGGGCTTCTGTTATCCGGGCACCGGCAAAAGCGGTGACCTGCCGCTACGCCCGGAGTGCGCCCCCCGCCTGGCGCGAAGCCTTCATGCAGCGTTTCGAGCGCCTGTCGCTGGTCATCGTGCTGGGCAGCTACGCCATGGACTACCACCTCGGTACTGGCAAGACGCCGCTCACCCGGGTGGTCGAAGCCTGGCGCGAGCACTGGCCGCAAGCGTTCCCCCTGCCTCACCCTAGCCCGCGCAACAATCGCTGGCTGGTGCGCAACCCCTGGTTCCAACAAGACGTGCTGCCCGCGCTGCAAGCACGCGTCCAGGCAGTCCTCACCGCCAACCCCAAGGAAACCCCATGACCGACGACACCGCCGCCATTACCGAGCTGCTGCACAAGTACTACGACACCCTGGCCTGGGCGAACGGAGACAGGCACCGGCTTTGGAGCGATGAACGACGGCTTCAGGTGCGGTAGCTGACGCCTGGGACCTCAATCACCGTATGACCGGGTCGAAAGCGGTCCTTTCTCTGACAACATCGCCCTAGCCCGCACTCAACCCCCACAACACATCCAGCACATGTTGCGTAGGCCGCTCGACGTCCCCACCACGGTGGGCAATACCAAGTTGACGCCACAATAAGGGCTGTAATGGCCGCATGACGATCCTGGTATCGGGCAATGGCGTGGAGGCTTCATGCGGCAACAACGTCGCACCATAACCGGCCGCCACTAGGCTTTTGATCGCATCGTTGTAGTTCAGTTGAATACGCGGCGTGGGCTGCCGTCCATCACTGGCGAACCACTCCGAGGTCAAGCGCGAAAGCCGAGTAGTTTTGTCATTCAGAATTAATGGCTGGGCGGCCAGCCAACCGGGGGTCACAACATCCGGGCATTCCCAGCGAGCCGGCAAGAAGGCCATGACCGGGTCCCGCCGCCATGGCTCGATCCGCAATTCCTTCACCGGGGTCTGTGGCAGCGCGACCAGACCGATCTCCAAAGAGCCCTCGGCAAGCTTCTTCAAAGTTTCCTGCGACGTGAGCACCGCGACCTGCACATCGATAGCGGGATGGCGTTGGCCCAACGTCTCCAAAGCTTGCGGCATCAACTGTGCGATGGCCCCTGTGGAGGCACCCAGCCGCACACGCCCGGCCAAGCCCTGCACCTGACGCTCCACGTCCTCAAGCGCCTGCTCCGCATCCGCCAACAGGCGCCGCGCGCGCTCCACCAGCGTTTCTCCAATCGCCGAAGGCTGAATGCGCCCACGTGTGCGCGACAACAGCTTTCCGCCAACCCGCGACTCCAGGTCGGCAATATGCAAACTGACCGTGGGTGGCGCGAGGTGCAGCACACGGGCCGCCTCGGCAAACGAACCCAGGTCGGCAATGGCCACCAACGTGCGCAGACGGTCCAGGCTGATTTCGCGCATGAGTCACTCCTTGTTCAGAAAAGCTGAATTTCATCGTTTAGAAATTCAACTTTTCCTATCTTAGCCCCTCACTGAAGATTGGAACTCCTGATTTCCTATGTCCGAGAGCATTCCATGGCAAGTCCTCTTATATTCATCGACGGCGACCAAGGCACCACCGGGTTGCAAATCCATCAACGTCTACGCGACCGGACCGATCTGCGGCTTATCACGCTCAGCCCCGAACATCGCAAGGATCCGCAACGTCGCGCCGAAATCATCAACGCCTGCGACATCGCGATTCTCTGCTTGCCCGACCAAGCCGCACGCGACGCTGTAGCGAGCATCGAAAACCCCGCCGTTCGGGTGATCGATGCGAGTTCGGCGCACCGCACCCATCCAGACTGGACCTATGGTTTCGCGGAGATGAACTCGCAGCAGGCCCAACGCATCGCCACGGCACGGCGGGTCAGCAATCCCGGTTGCTATCCCACGGGGGCGATAGGGCTGCTGCGCCCATTGCTGGAGGCCGGGTTGCTGCCCAGGGACTATCCGACGAACATTCATGCTGTGTCGGGCTATTCCGGAAAAGGGCGCGTTGGCGTGCAAGAGCATGAGGGAGAGGGCGCATCACAGGCGCCCGCGTTTCAGGTTTATGGTCTGGGGCTGGCACACAAACATATTCCGGAGATTCAGCAGCAAAGCGGTCTGATGGAGCGGCCGATGTTTGTGCCGGCTTATGGGGCTTTTCGGCAGGGGATCGTGCTGACCATACCGTTGCAACTTCGCTTGTTGGCGCCGGGCGTGGATGCGGTGCGGTTGCATGCGTGTCTTATGCAGCACTACGTCGATGCGGACCATGTACAGGTGATGTCGATGCAGGAGGCCAAAGGGTTGACGTGCCTTGATCCTCAGGCGCTTAACGGGACTGATAGTTTGCGATTGGTGGTGTGTGAAAATGATGAGACGGGGCAGGTTTTGTTGGCTGCGGTGTTTGACAATCTTGGGAAGGGAGCCGCTGGAGCGGCGGTGCAGAATCTGGATTTGATGGTTGCAGGAACATGACTCCGACTACCCACTGGCTCTAGAGTCTATGGCTCGAATTTTCGAGCGGTTGTTTCCTCTCTGTTTATGGCCTGGCATCGACGGCATTAAACGAGTCGAAAACAGAATCTACGCGTGTCAGCAGTTTGCAATCCAGTCAGGCTTTGAAGTTAAACGGTCGTCCACGACAGGCAGCAATCGGCCAACAGCGGCCGTTTTAGAGTAGGGAAAATAAATCCCCTTTTCTGCTGTCTACGCTTCGCAGCGCCGGTTACCCGGTCACCACGCAAGACTCGCTTCCGGTCGGTGGCTAACCTTTACCGGGCGGGGGTCATACCCGCTGGGTTTCTTACGCCATTTCGTGACGGCTTGCGCCGTCATTCCCAGGCGACCAAGCTTTGCCTGGCGCACATAAATCAGTCCCCTTTTTCTCTTTGCGCAGCAATGGCGTCGATCCTTCGCGCCTGCAAACCTTTGGTGCAGGCTCCAGCTCGCCCATTGCCCCCAACGACACCGCCGAGGGTCGCGCCCAAAATCGCCGCGTTGAAATCAAACTGGTGCCCCGTAGCGGCGCTGTAGCTCAAGGGTAATGGTGCCTTGGTGCTCTTTTCGTCGGATGCCCAGCTATCTTTTAATGGGTTACGGGCGATTTGCAGTGGGCTCCAAAACCTGGCCTCAGGAGGTGCAAGCTCCCGTGGCACCGGCTTTGGACTGGGCAGACCAATACGCCGGCCCATAAGCCCATAAGGATCCCGGCCTCGGCCGGGTTCTTTATGCCCGCTTCGCGGGCTTGAGCCCAGAAGGGAGCGGCGTGCGCCGGATTCGCATCTGCCAGCCAGTACGCAGCCCGTTTGGAACTCAGTTGATCCGTCTTTTTCAACGGTTTAACAGCCAAATCAATACGTTCACAAGTACACTCGCCACCCTAGGGATGGTGAAGCATCCACGAGCGGTACTAGAATTTTCAGCTTTTCGGTGCCGCCGCACGAATTCAAGGGGCAAGCATGGATTACGAACAACTGCCGAGGGCCGCCTTGGTCCGTATGCTGCAGGAGCATGATGCGGCGCTTGCCGATGCTGGCAAGAATGGCATCGTTATGAGTTACACCGGGCGGGCTGCTCCCTGGCAGATCATCCGCCAGGTCAAGCCGAAGCTGCATCGTATTATCAAGAAAGTATCCTTTGGAGAGGAAACCGCCCAGTCAGAGAATGAGATCTGGGACGGTGAAAACCTTTCTGCGATGGTCACGCTCTATAAATATCGTGGTCAAGTTGATCTTGTAGTAACAGACCCGCCGTACAACACCGGCGAGGACTTCCGCTATAACGACAAGTGGGACAAGGATCCAAACGATCCAGATCTCGGCGATGTAGTTCCTAAAGATGATGGGTCCAAGCACAGCAAATGGTTGCGCTTCATGACACCCAGAATCTGGATGATGCGTGAGATGCTAACCCCAGGCGGGGTTATGGCTATCTGTATTGATCATAGGGAACTATTTAGACTTGGCATGCTCATGGACGAAATCTTCGGCGAAGAGAATCGCATTGGCATAATCAATTGGCAGAAAAGCTATTCACCTCGCAGTGATAATAAGGGGGCGGCGGCGAAAACTGAGTGCAACACCTGACCTTTCCGGTACGGTGCTGTCCCTATGTCTTATTCCGAACTCAGCGTTGAAGAGCGCGCCACCATTCAAATCGGTCATGCCCAAGGTTTCAGCCTGCGCGGGATTGCCTGCTTGATCAACCGATCCCCTTCGACCATCAGCCGGGAGCTGCGCCGCAATCGAGATGCCTGTGGCGGCTACTCGGCCCGCGTGGCCCAGCAGCAGATGCAGGCCCGCCGTCAGGTGTGTCGACCGAAGCAAAAGCTGTTGCCGGGTAGCGAGCGCTTCGAATTGGTGGCGCATATGCTGCGTGAGCGTTTGTCTCCCGAGCAGATTGCCGGCAAGCTGCGCAGCATGAATATTCCCAGCCTCAGAGATGCCTACGTCTGTCGCGAGACGATCTATAACGCGATCTATGCCTTGCCAGTCGGCGAGCTGCGTAAAGAGCTGATCATCTGCCTGCGCCAAAGCAAGACGATGCGCAGGCCGCGCTCTGGCGGCGTGGATCGGCGCGGTCAGATCCCTGAGAGGGTCAGTATTCATGTACGTCCGCCGGAGATCGAAGACCGACTGATGCCAGGGCATTGGGAAGGCGACCTGATCAAGGGCAAGGCCAACGCCTCGTCTGTAGGTACGCTGGTGGAGCGCACCAGTGGCTACCTGATGCTGGTGAAGATGAACGACGCGACGGCGACCTCGGCGATGGAAGGCTTCAGTGCAGCGCTCAATGGCATGCCGCTGGCGATGCGCAAGAGCATGACCTACGACCAGGGCCGAGAAATGGCGCGGCATGCTGAAATCACCCAGCAGACCGGGGTGGCGATTTACTTCTGCGACCCGCACAGCCCTTGGCAGCGCGGCAGTAACGAAAACATCAATGGCCTGATCCGCCAGTACCTGCCCAAAGGCACGGACTTGTCGGTGCATAGCCAGGAGGAACTGGATGCCATCGCACTGCAACTGAACATGCGCCCCCGTAAGCGCTTCGACTTCAAGTGTCCGATCGAGGTTATGGACGAGGTGATGCAGGAAGCTATGGCTATGCGGCATGATGCTCCAGCTTCAATTCAATAACCGTGTTGCACTCAGCTCCTGTAACCGCCCACTTTAATGTCAGGAAGCTTAAGCTCTGTTAGTGTTTTGGCTATTCTCTCTCCTCTTGGAAGACTGGTTGAAAGAGCCAGGAATATTTCCAATAACCCATTAAGTCAATCCCTCTACACTGGGCGCACCGATGAGTTTGGCCAAATAGAGTTTGCTTTACGAATGATGCAAGCTGAAACAGGCGCCATAGTAGGTCGCATAGGTGATGCATCAAATCGGCTTAGCGAACACACCCGAGGCCTACTAAAGGATATTGAGTCAAGCAATGTACTTACAGTTGAGCAGCAGGCAGAGACAGATCAAATAGCAACGGCAGTAAACCAAATGGCGGCAAGCATTCAAGAGGTTGCGAGCAATGCACAGCATGCTGCAGATGCGGCCGGAAGAGCAGACACTGAGACGGCATCTGGCCAGCGTCTGGTAGCCCACACAAGCCAGTCAATCACTGCCCTTGAAGGTGAAATTAGGCAAGCCGCTCAGGTTATTCATGAGCTTGAAGGTCAAAGTAACGAGATATCAAAAGTTCTTGACGTTATACGAGGGATCGCCGAGCAAACGAATTTGTTGGCACTCAACGCAGCAATTGAGGCCGCGCGTGCTGGTGAGCAGGGGCGTGGTTTTGCTGTTGTCGCCGATGAGGTTCGCAGTCTTGCTGCTCGCACACAGCAATCGACAACGGATATTCAAAGCATGATCAGCGCTCTACAAGAGCGAGCGCAATCCGCTGTTACAGTCATGGAGCAAAGTAGTCGGCAAGCGCACACGAGTGTAGCTCACGCAGAGGAAGCAGCTACAGCTCTTGATGGAATTGGCCAACGCGTTAACGAAATTACCGACATGAACGCGCAAATAGCGACTGCGGTCGAGCAGCAGGGAGCAGTAAGTGAAGACATAAACCGCAGTATTATCAATATACGCGATGCTGCTGATACCAATGTACAGACCGGGCAGAATAATTTGCAAAGTGCGAAATCTGTCGCTCAGTTAACTAGCGCTCTGAGCGAACTGGCAAAACAGTTTTGGGAAAAACGAGGATAACGCTTTTCAGTATCTCGACAGGGATAACTTACTTTACCATCGGTTATCCCTTTTAGCCGCACAAATTTTAGCCATGGCTTTTCAGGAAGTCAGGGCTATCAGAATGGCCTTAGAAAGCCTAGTCAAAGAGCTGTCACGAGAACACCGTTAGCTTAGCGTACGATTTTTTCCGAATTCTGCGGTTCCCCCGAGATGGGCCTGGACACGGGTGATAGATGCTGAATTAAGCCGTGTGACGGCAGGCTGTGCTGGGCTGCACGTCGGCATGGGCGTGCGTGGTCAGGACGCAAAAACACACTTGCCCGCAATGGCGGGCAAGTGTGTTTGCAGAGGGGGAGTGCGTTGTTGGTTATTGTTTGTTGCGACCGGCAATCACCACCAGGATCAGCGACGCCAGGATCAGGATCGAACTGATAGCGGCAATGGTCGGATCGATCTCGTCGCGCAGCGCCGTGAACATGCGCTTGGTCAGAGTCTGGTTGTCGCCGCCGGAGATGAACAGCGCCACCACAGTTTCATCCAGCGAGGTGATGAAGGCGAACAGTGTCGCCGAGACCACACTGGGCTTGATCTGCGGCAGGGTCACGGCCATGAAGGCGCGAAAGCGGTTCATGCCCAGGCTGCGCGCCACCATTTCCTGGGACATGTCGAAGTTACGCAGACCGGCCAGCAGCGCGATGATCACGTAGGGCAAGGCGAGCATGATGTGCGCCAGCACCAGGCCGGTCAGCGTGCTGATCAGGCCGACCCGGGCGTAAACGAAGAACACGCCGGCGGCGATCAGGATGATGGGCACCATCATCGGCAGCAGCAGGATGATCTGCAGCGTACGCACCACCTTCAGGCTGGAGTTGTTGATGGCGTAGGCGGCCGCCATACCAATCGGCAGGCTGATGGCCATGGTGAAAAATGCCGTGATCAGACTGACCCGCGCCGCCGACATCCACTCCACGCTGTTGAAGAACGCCTCGTACCAGTGGAAGGACCATTGCTTGGGAGGGAATTGCAGGAAGCGCGCCTCGGAGAACGACATGGGTACCACGATCAGCACCGGGATGATCAGGTACAGCAGGATCGCCGCGACCAGCACCGTGAACAGCACGTGGGACAGGCGAAGGTGACGCAGGTTGGCAAGCAGGTTCATTTAGCGCGCTCCCAGGATGCGTTCGATGGGGATGAAGCGATTGATGCCCCAGAAGATCAGGAACACCACAAACAGCAGCACCAGGCCGACTGCGCTGGCTGCGCCCCAGGCGTGATAGAGCTCGACGTTGCGTTGCACCAGCATCGACACCAGGATCGTGCGGCCACCGCCGAGCAGTTCCGGGGTGATGAAGAAGCCTAGGCAGATGACGAACACCAGGATGGAACCGGCCATGACCCCCGGCGCTGCCATCGGCAGGAAGACCCGGCGGAAGGTGTAGAAGGGTTTGGCGCCAAGGCTCTCGGACGCTTGCATGAGGTCCTGGGGGATTTTTTTCATCACCGAATACAGCGGCAGGACCATAAAGGGCAGCATGACGTGCAGGGTGCCGATTACCGTGCCAGTGGTGTTGTGCATCAGCGTCAGGGGTTGGTCGATGATGCCAAGGTCCATCAGCGTCTGATTGACCAGTCCGCGGCGTTGCAGGAGCACCAGCCAGGCATAGGCCCGCACCAGCACGCTGGTCCAGAACGGCAGGATCACGCAGATCAGAATCAGGTTGGCCCAGAAACCCTGCAGGCGCGAAGCGGCGTAGGCAATGGGGAAGCCCATGACGATCGACAGGATCGTCACCAGGAAACTGATCTTGAAGGTCAGGGCGAAGGTGTCCCAGTAAATGCTTTCCTGGAAAATCCGGATGTAGTTGGCCAGGGAAAACCCTTCCTCGGTCTGGACCGACTGAAAGGCCAGCCAGCACAGCGGCATGATCAACAGCACCACGACCATGACCAGCGCCGGGGTGAGCAGCAACAGCATGGAGGTGTGCTCCTTGCGTTCTTCACGGGCCAGGGCGTCTTCGCTGGTCATGGGCGGCTGGTGCTGCTGGTCGCTGGAGTCGGGCATGGATTTGGCGAGATAGGCGTTGGACATGATGACCTCTCGTCACTGCGCAGTGCTGGAGGGTATCCAGCACTGACGGGTAGCGCTGGCGGTGGCAGTCGTCCTGGCGGACAGCAGGGTGCGGTGCTCGGGTAATGTCATGTGAAGAACTCCCAATGGTGGGCAGGTACTTGAGGCGAGCGCGAGTTGTCTGCACAGGTCACTCTGCGGGACCCTCAGGCCTAATGTACCGGGATGCCAACGAATGAAGTGGACGCAATTGACCGGTGCGCAAGCGCTTTATGTCGAAATCGCGGGGGCAGACGGCATGTCCTGCGCCGAGGCCTCTGGCCTGCGGCGCAGCAACGGCCGATGGCTATTTTTTCTGGACGAAGGACAACCAGCGTTCTTCGGCCTTGACCCCGGCTTCGGAGGCCCACCATTGCGCCGAGAGCAGGGCCTGGCGCGAGATGTTGCCGGGTGCGGAAGGCAGCTTGGCCTCGCGCTCGGCCGGGATTACCCCGGTCTTGAAGGCTTCGGGGTTGAGCGGGCCGTAGTCGATGATCATCGGCAACGCCGCTTGCAGTTTGGCATCGATGGCCTCGTTGACGAATTTCATGGCGGCCACCTTGTGCGGCGAGCCTTTGAGGACGCACAACGAGTTGGTTTCCAGCACACCCTGGTTGTAGTCGAATGCCACGGGTGCGCCGGCGGCCTGTACGGCGGTGATACGGCCGTTCCAGGCCTGGATCATGTCCACTTCGCCGTCGCTGATCAGCTGCGCCGACTGCCCGCCGGACGTCCACCAGGTGGCGATGTCGGGCTTGATCTGCTCAAGCTTGCGGAAGGCGCGATCGACGTCCAGCGGATAGAGCTTGTCCATCGGCACGCCATCGGCCAGCAGCGCGATTTCCAGGGTTGGACGTGGCAGGTTACGTAGGGAGCGCTGGCCCGGGTATTTTTTGGTGTCCCAGAAGTCGGCCCAGGTCTTGGGTACGTCCGCGCCTTTGAACGCGTCCGTGCGATACGCCAGCACCGTGGAGTAGCTGATGTAGCCGACGCTGTATTCGTCCTTGAGGCTGTCGGGTATTTGCGCGGCATTGGGAATCAGCGCAAGGTCGAGCTTCTCGAACAGCCCTTCGGCTTCGCCACGGATGCAGTCGCCAGTGGGCAGGTCCACCACGTCCCAGGTGACCTTGCCGCTCTCGACCTGGGTCTTGATGATCGGGTAGGCCTTGGGCGAGCTGTCCTGTTTGAGCGTCAGACCGAGCTTTTTCGCCGCAGGCTCCAGGATCGCCTTGCTCTGGGCTTCCTGATAAGCACCGCCCTGGGATACGAACGTGATGTCCTCGGCCATGGCCTGGGTGGCGCTACCGATGAACAGGGCCAGACTCGCGAGTTGGAAAGCTGTAGTGCGCAATGTGCTCATGGAAAGACTCCGAATGGTTGGCAGATTTTCTTGGGCGAGCTGTAGGTTTTGTTGTCGGTCGCTCTGCGGGACCATGGAGGTCTAATGTACCGGCTTGTCCGTGAACGAAGCGGCTACAAATGCGCGGATGAAAAGTGGTTTATTGCGAAAATGCGAACGGGCACAGTATTTCGTGCGTCGGGTGCGGGCTTGCGCGCCTGTCGCGAGCAGCCCCGAAGCCCCCGGTAGGAGCGAGCATGCTCGCGATGGCGGTGTGTTGGGTGAGTCATAGCCAAGTCATTCAGCCCACCGTCATCCGCCTCACCACGCGCCGAATCATCGGCGCCGCCAGCACCACCACCGGCAACATCGATACCCACGACAGCGCCCACGCGTTCAACCAGCGGCCGGCAAAGGCCAGGTCGAGCGCATGGGGTGTGGTGGCGATGGCGGCCGCGACCGCGCAGGTCAGGCCGGATTGAACGACGCCGAAAACGAAATGCTCATAACGGGCGGGGATTTTCATCGGGGGTTCTCGAGAAAGAGCGGGGGGGCGCGATGCCCGGCCGCTCGGGCACGATCAAGCCGGTTGCAGTTGCGCGATAGTCTCTTCGGTGGTCCACAGCCCGTGGGCGAGGAAGCGGTAATTGATGATGGCCGCCAGGTAGCCGTCGCCATCCGGCAGGCGCGGGCCGGCGGTGGCGTCGCGTACCACGACTATTTCAAAGCCCTGTTCGAGCAGTTCGCGCAGGTGTGATTCCACGCAAAGGTTGGCCGCCATGCCGGCGAGGATGATCTGCGACACGCCTTTCTTGCGCAATTGCAGCGCCAGGTCGTTGGTTTCCGGGCCGTAGACCTTGTGCGGCGAGGCGATGATGGTCTCGCCGTCGAGAATGTACGGCTTGTAGATCTCGAGGAAATCGGCGCCGGAGCCTTCGAAGTTTTCCAGGGTGTTCGGTCCCTTGCGATCGAACATGCAGATGCTGTGCATGACCTTTTCCAGCGGACCGCCAAAATGCCAGTCGTGGTCGTGCGGGTAGTAATAGTGTGGCGACACGGCCACGGGCAGGTCGTGAGCCTTGAAGGCCTTGAACAGTTTTTCCAGGTTTTCGACGGTGTTGTTCTCGACGATGCTCTCACCGAACACCGCCCAACTGGCGCCGGCAGGGCTGAGGAAGTCGTTCTGTGGGTCGATGACCACCAGGGCGGCTTTGCTCAGGTCGAGCTTGAAACCAGTGGCAGGCAGTGCGGGTTCGGCGGGGTCGGCGTACAGATGGCTCATGACGATTTACCTCTTGGGTGCTTGCGTGGATGAGACGTGAATGTTGCTTTATATAAATGACCAGTCGTCTTATTAATGAGGAAAAAAAACTCACTCCAATAGCCGAGGCAAGACCATCGATACGAAACGCTGCAGAGGTGCACCGTCGCGCAGGACCTTGCCGCGCATGACCGCACCTTCCCAGCCTTCGACGATGACACTGGCCAGCGCTTCGGCGTCGTGAGTTTCAGAGAGTTCGCGGCGCTGCTGCGCTTCACGCAGGCAGCTCGCGAGCAAACCTTCCCAGCGCGCCAGCACATCGGCCAGACGCTTGCGGGTTTGTTCGCTGCCATTGGACATTTCCAGGGACAGGTTGCCAATCAGGCAACCCAGGCTGTATTCATGCTCGCCGTGCTCGAGCACCAGGGCCTGGAAGAACTGGCCGATGCGCTCCAGCGGCTTGACCCGGGCGTCGTAGAAGATCGGCCCGTGGCGGGTTTCGATCGAGGTCCAGTATTCCTCGAGGATCTCTGCCGCGAAGTCTTCCTTGCTGGCGAAGTAGTTGTAGAAAGAGCCCTTGGGAATCTCGGCAGCGGCGGTGATGTCCTGGACGCCGCAGCCGTTGAAGCCACGGTTGTGAACCACCTGGCGGCCAATCGACAGCAAACGGGATCTGACTTCGAGGTTGACCGGGCGAGCCATGACAGAGACATCCAGTGATGAGAAAGTTTTAATAAACTAACTGGTCATCTATGTTTCGTCAACAGTCGAATTGACTGCCAATCAGTCCGCCTGCGCCATCTCGATGTACTCGAGCATCTTCTCGTTGCCATCGAGAATGTCACGGCAGATGGCCGCCCGTGCCGCCGCGCCATCGCGGCGCTTGAGTGCGTCGAGCACTTCCCAGTGATGGTCGATGGCCATGCGCTCGTTGAAGTTGCCATAGGCACGGGCGATCAGTGGGCCGGTGCGCATCCACAGGCTATCGAGCAAACCCGCCAGCACCGGCATGCGCGCGATGGTGGTCAGCGCGTAGTGAAATTGCTGATTGCACTTGAGAGCGGCTTGCAAGTCCTGGGCGTTGATCGCGGCGATGTTGTTTTCGATGCAGGCTTGCAGGTCTGCGAGTTCGCTGTCGGTCACCAGCGCGGCGGCCGTCTCCGCAGCCAGGCCTTCAAGCGCCAGGCGGATGCTGCGGATCTCGCCGTATTGCGCGGCGGTGAGGATGGGTACGCGGATGTCACGCGGGGTCTTGAGGATCAGCGCCTGTTCCTTGGCCAGTTGCAGGATCGCGTCGCGCACCGGTGTGACGCTGGTGCCCAGTTGTTCGGCCAGGTCGCGGATGCGCAGGCGGTCATCGGGCTGGAAACGCCCGGTGATCAGTGCCTCGCGCAGCAACTCGTAGATGCCACTGCCCAGGTAAGAGTGATTGAGGGTTTGAATAGGGTAGGGGTTGCTCATTGATCGCTCATCTGCGGCGGATGCCCGGCCCGAATGATGGAAGTTTCCGGCCGGGATTTCCAGATTATTTCAGACGTGCTGACCACCGTTGACATGAATCTCCGAACCGTTGATGTACGACGCGCCTCGGGTGCAGAGGAAATGCACCAGGGATGCGACTTCTTCCGGCTTGCCCAAGCGGTGCATGGGGATCTGCTGATCGACGATCAGTTCGGTCCCGGCAGACAGGATCGACGTCTCGATCTCACCCGGTGCAATCGCATTGACCCGCACACCGTGTGGCCCGAAATCATGGGCCATTTCCCGCGTCAGTGCGGCCAGTGCAGCTTTCGAGCAGGCGTAGGCGACCCCGGCAAACGGGTGCACCCTGGAACCTGCAATCGAGGTGACGTTGATCACCGAGCCTTGCGCCGCCTTGAGCTCATCGAACAGCCCTTGGGCCAGTAACGCCGTGGAAAACAGGTTGACGTTGAACACGCTGAGCCAGGTGGCGTAATCGGATTCCAGCACGCCCAATCGTGCGCCGGCTTCGCCTTTGGGTGAAATGCCGGCGTTGTTCACCAGGGCATCGAGGCGTCCGCCGAGTTTCTCCCGGATCAATGGCAGGCTGCGGCGCACTTCGTCGATGTCTTCCAGGTCCAGGTGGATGTGGTTCAACTCGCCTTCAGCCCAGGGGCAGCCTTCGGTCCAGTTCTGTCGCGAGGCCGTAAACACGCGCCAGCCCGCAGCGTTGAAGTGCTTCACCGTGGCATGGCCGATGCCACGGCTCGCACCGGTGAGGAGGAGGGTTCGTTGCTCGGTCATGCAGGCGCTCCTGAGGAAGGGGTGGAGTGGTGAGACTATACCAGTAAAAATTATGATGCATCATATTCTAAATATGTTACTAATGAGCTGCGCCTCGGAATCATCGCCGTGCGCCGGCCACCAGGTGCAAGACACCCGGCGCTGACCGAAATATTGCTGCCAAAAACAAAAAAACCACCTGCCATCCCTTAGCTGCCGCTCACGCACGTAGCGAATTCGGAGAGACGCATGAACAGCAAAATCGCAACTGTACTGATGCTTGGAATGATTGCCGGCCCTTTGAGCGCCGCTGAAAAACTGACCGTGGTGTCCTTCGGCGGCAACAACCGCCAGGCCCAGGAAAAAGCCTTCTACAAACCCTTCACCTCGGAAAAGAAAGTGGCGATCACGGCCGATGACTACAACGGCGAAATGGCCAAGATCCGGGTCATGGCCGACACCGGGAAAACCAGCTGGGACGTGGTCGAGGTCGAATCCCCCGAGCTGTTGCGCGGTTGTAGCGAAGGCCTGTTCGAGCCATTGGACTGGTCGCGCATCGGCAAGAAAGAAGATTTCATCCCGGCCGCCGTCAGCGATTGCGGGGTGGGTATCTTCATCTGGTCTACCGTTCTGACATACGACCCGAAAAAACTCGCCAGCGCGCCACAGGGCTGGGCGGATTTCTGGGACGTGAAGAAATACCCCGGCAAGCGCGGCCTGCGCCGTGGCGCCAAGTTCACCCTGGAGTTCGCCCTGTTGGCCGATGGCGTGGCCAAGGAAGATGTCTACACCTTGCTCGGCACCGAGGAGGGCGTGCAGCGGGCCTTCCGCAAACTGGATCAGATCAAGCCCGACATCCAGTGGTGGGAATCCGGCGCGCAGCCGTTGCAATGGCTGGCGGCAGGCGACGTGGTGATGACTTCGGCCTATAACGGGCGTGTCACCTCGGCGCAGGCGGAGGGACAATCGTTTGAAATGCAGTGGAATGGCAGCCTGTACGACCTGGATCACTGGGCCATCGTCAAAGGCTCGCCGAAGAAGGCCCTGGCGGAAAACTTCATCGCGTTTGCCAGTGCACCGGTTCAGCAGAAGCACTTTGTCGAGGCCATTCCTTATGGGCCAAGCAACACCAAAACCGTGGCACTGGTCGATGAGGCGGTGGGCAGCAAACTGCCGACTTCACCGGATAACCTGAAGAACGCCCGGGCCACGGATGCCGAGTTCTGGATCGACCACGGCGAAGACCTGGAAGAGCGTTTCATCGCTTGGGCCAACAAGTAATGCAAGGGGCCTGCGCGAGCAGGCCACATCACCGAAGCGAGGAGTCATGAACAATGCCGCTTGAGAAAGTATCGGCGCAACCCTGTCTGCTGGAGGCGGCCCCTGCCCGTGTCAGTGACGGGCAGGTCCTTGGGGTCCTTGCGCAGCACTACGCGATCAGCGGAAAACTCGAGCAACTGGGCGGCGAGCGCGACCTCAATTTCCGGGTCATGCTCGCGGACGGTACGTCGCGTCTGTTCAAGTTGTCGCATCCATTGGAAAACCCGCAGGTCGTGGACTTCCATAACCAGGCCATGCTCCAGATCGAGCGTAACGATCCGGCGTTGCCGGTGCAGCGTGTCTTTGCATCACTCGGCGGGCGATTCGTGGAGCCGGTCGAAATCGAAGGCCAGCGCATGTTGGTCCGTCTCCTGTCCTTCGTTGACGGCTTGCCGCTGCACCGCGTCGCCCACACATCGGTGAATTTCAGGCAGAACCTGGGCCAAGCGCTCGCCCGGTTCGACCTGGCCCTGGACGGCTTCAGCCATCCCGCTGCCGGGCACGTCCTGCTGTGGGACATGCAACACGCCCAGCGCCTCAGGCCCCGGCTGAAACACATCGAGCCGGGCGTTCGTCGCGACCGGATCGAACACAGCCTGGACCGCTTCGAATCCCAGGTACTGGGCAAGTGCGCCACGCTGCGCCACCAGGTGATCCATAACGACATGAACCCGCACAACATCATCGTCGATCCGGATCAGCCCGATGTGTTGCGCAACATCCTGGATTTTGGCGACATGGTCCACGCGCCGTTGGTCAACGAGGTCGCGGTCGCGGCATCGTACCAATTGGGGGTGGCGGGCGACGTCCTGGCCCCGGCGCTGGACATGATCCGCGCCTATCACCAGGTCAATCCCCTCACCGGCGAAGAATTGCAACTGCTGCCGGTGCTGATCTCCACACGCCTGGCGTTGTCGTTGTGCATCAATTATTGGCGGGCCGACCTGCACCCGGACAATCGCGAGTACATCCTGCGCAACTCATACCGCGCCCAGGATGCCCTGGCGGGATTGTCCGCAATGGCACCCGCCGAGATCCACGACAGAATCCTTGCCGCTTGCACCCAGGAGGTTGGCGCATGAGCATGATCAACGGTTTCACTTCTGAAGATGCCGATCGCCTGTCAGACAAGGAAAAACGCCTTGTCGAACGCCGGGCACGGTTGCTCGGCCCGGCCTATCGACTGTTCTACGAACACCCCTTGCACACGGTGCGCGGCGAGGGCGTGTGGCTGTACGACGAACAAGGCCGGCGGTATCTGGATGCCTACAATAACGTGGCGTCGGTGGGGCATTGTCATCCCCGGGTGGTCGAGGCGATCAGCCGGCAGGCCGGGCAACTCAACACCCACACTCGCTACTTGCAGGAGGGCATGCTCGATTACGCCGAGCAACTGCTGGGCACCTTTCCCGAGTACCTCGAGCGGGTCATGTTTACGTGCACCGGCAGCGAGGCCAACGATCTGGCGTTGCGCATCGCCAAACAGTTTACCGGCGGCACCGGCGTGATCATCACCCGCTTCGCGTATCATGGCGTCACGGGTGATATCGCCGAGCTTTCTCCGTCGCTCGGCCCGAGCATGGTTCTGCCACCCCACGTGCGCACCGTTCGCGCCCCCGATGCTTATCGGCTGGGTGCGGATCAAGTGGCCTCGACCTTCGTGGCTGACGTCCGTGCGGCCATCGATGACCTGCGCAAACACGGCATTCGTCCGGCGGCGATCCTGCTCGACGGCATTTTCGCCAGCGATGGCGTCTTTGCGGGCCCAACCGGCTGCATCGCCGAAGGGATCGCATTGGCCCAGGCCGAAGGCCTGTTGTACATCGCCGATGAAGTCCAGTCCGGCTTCGCCCGCACTGGCCTGAACATGTGGGGTTTCCAGCGGCACGACGTGCGCCCCGACCTCCTGACCCTGGGCAAGCCGATGGGCAACGGCCACCCCATCGCCGGCCTGGTCGGTCGAGCGCAAGTGGTCGATCACTTTGGCCAGAACATGCGCTACTTCAACACCTTTGGCGGCAACCCGGTGTCCTGCGCAGCGGGGCAGGCCGTGCTGGACGTCATCCGTGACGAACAGTTGCAGCAGCGCTCGCACACCCTGGGTGAATGTCTGTTGACGGGGTTGCGGGAGCTGGCCGAGCGTTACCCGATCATCGGCGATGTGCGCGGTGCCGGGATGTTCCTGGGGGTCGAGCTGGTGACCGATCGCGCCACAAAAGCGCCTGCCGCCACGCAGACCCGTCAGGTGGTCAACGCGATGCGCGAGCAGGGCGTATTGATCAGTGCTGCCGGGCCGCTGGAAAACGTGCTGAAGATTCGCCCGCTGCTGGCCTTCGAACAGGAGCATGCGCACTTGCTACTGGAAGCGGTCGGCACGGCGCTGGAAGGGCTGCAGCCGTAGCGGTTCAGACGATATCGTCGATCAGGATATGGTGCTGCCCACGGCTGCAGCGTTCGATGCGCGCCTCGACCTTGTACACCGCGCGCAGCATCTGCTCGTTGATCACTTCATGGCTCGGGCCGCTGCCCTGAGCGGTGCCATCGGCGATGACCAGCACCTGATCGGCGAAGCGCAAGGCCTGGTTCAGGTCATGGATGGCGATGAACACGATGACTTCGCGCTTTCGCGCCAGGTCGCGCATGAAGTTCAGCACCTGGACCTGGCGGTGCATGTCGAGGGCGCTGGTGGGCTCGTCCATCAGCAGGATCTGCGGTTCGCGCACCAGCGTCTGGGCGATTGAGACCAGTTGTTGCTGGCCGCCGCTGAGTTCACCCAGGTTGCGGAATGACAGCGGCGTAATGCCCAGGGCGTCGAGGATCTCATCGACCAGTTTCAGGGGTCGTCTCAGAAAACGGAAAATAAAGCACGCTAAGCGTGCGTGGAGGCTGGCACCCAGCGGTACAGCGTCGGAATGGACACGCCGAGGTTCTTGGCCACGTCCTTGGGCGGCACCCCGCTGGCCAGCAGCTTCTTGGCCGACTCGATCTTGCTGTCGGTCATCTTCGGCTTGCGGCCGCCTTTGCGGCCGAGCTGCTTGGCGACTTCCAGCCCGGCGCGGGTGCGCTCGACGGTCAGCTCGCGCTCCATTTCGGCAAGGCTCGCCATGACGTGGAAGAAGAACCGCCCGGATGGTGTGCCGGTGTCGATGGAGTCGGTGAGGCTCCTGAACTGGACACCGTGCTTGTGCAGATCGTCGACCAGATCGACCAGTTGCTTGACCGACCGGCCCAGCCGGTCGAGCTTCCAGACGACCAAAGTATCGCCTTCGCGCAGCATTTCGAGCGTCTTGGCCAAGCCAGGCCGGTCTGCCCGCGTGCCACTCACCTTGTCCTCGAAGACCTTTTTACATCCGGCCTTGCTCAAGGCTTCGCGTTGCAGCTCCAGGTTCTGATCCTGCGTCGAGACGCGCGCATAGCCAATCAACATGGCTTGTCTCGCGCCCGGTCGATGCGTTCCTGCATCGCCTGCATCACTTCTTCGTGGGTGTACGATCTGGCGTTGGCGTCGGTGGCTTGCCGCAGGGCTTCCTCAACCTCGCGCGTCATCCGCTCGTAATCCTCCGGCCACAGCGCTTGCTCCATGCGCAGCGACGCCTGACCCAGCAGGTGCAGCAGGCTGAACAGCCGCATGTCGTTGGTGGCGACGATGCGCTCCCGAATCTGCTCCTGAATAGCTTCGCTAGCCCGATGCGCTTGTGGTGTGGCAGTCCCCTCGTAGTCAGCGGGGAATTCCGCTTCCTCGGCAATCCTTGCCCAGGCGCTGGCCAGCGCCTCGATGGTTGACGTGCTCATTTCCGCCGCTCCTGTGCTCTTTGGCGAATCAACCGGCCAAGGGGCCTCGACGCGAAAACCAGCAGCATCACGCCTATCGGATACCAGGTCGAGAAGACCACCAAGGCATCGAAGGCTGGCCGTCCGGTGTTGGTAGGCAGTACGGCGGTCACAGCCATCAACCCGCCGACCGTCCAGATGATGCGCCACACGTAGGGCATCACGCGGGGCACGTAGCCGTCATCGAAAGCGGTCTGGTAGTAGCGGCGCAGGCCGCGCTCGGCAAGCGCCTGGCGCTGCCGCTCCGACAGCGCATCCGTCCGGCCATACCAGCGCCGGAATGGTGGACAGCGCAGCAGCAAAGGGGTGAAGAGGATCATCACCGCCACGATCGCGACACCCCACGCCATGACGGCGCCGGCATCGGGCCGCTTGGCGTTCTCGATCACGGGCGCGAAGACGCCCGGAGCACCGATCATCCAGAACAGCGCAATGTGCTGATGGAAGGAGAGCTTCATTTGCTCATCCACTTGCGCAGCAGGCGCTTTTTCAGGGAGGCGCGTTCTTGCGGGTTGCGTCCCTTGTGATTGGCGATGCGATCCGCCGTGGCGGCCTGGCGCTTGACGGGCCAGTAGGAGCGGCCATCCTTGCCCATCGACCAGACGCTGCTGGCCTGGTTTTCCAGCAGGGGCAGATGGGCGCTCAGGGCTTCGGGCGACGCGCTGGTCAGCGCCGTGCGCTCACGGGTGCGCCAGCGCTGATGCCAGAGCTTCTTGTCCTCGCGCTCGCTGCCGCAGGTCGTGTGCCCGACGATGGGTGTTTTGCGGCGGCTGCGGCTCATAACGTAGTGGTCTCCAAGAACATTCAGGACTGATCCCAGGCGTCGATGGTCAAGACCTGATCGGCAGGACAGGCGGCTACGCGGTCGGGAACTGGATGGTGTTCAGTCTCATGCCGACCCCATTCGATTGATCGCGTCGCTTGCGGCACGCTGCGACGCAAGGAGGTTTGCGACCTGGTTTAGCAGCCGTGTCCGCTGCATGTCTGTTACCTATCTCCCCGACCGCTCATTGGACCAACTCCAGAGATTGGGCTCTATCGCTCAGCCAATACGAAACCGGCATTGGCTGATGCCACAACCGAGACGAACACAAATGGCTCGGTACCTGTATTTCGCGCCCCGTGCACTTGGCCCGGTCTTGCCACGGCTATCTCACCTTCCCTGAGGGCACGAACAATCCCATTGCCCTGAAAGTAATCAGCCATTCCCGACAAAACAGTCCACGTGTCTTGGCCGTGAGGATGAATGTGAGCCGCAATTTCCTGCCCGGGATGGACATGCCAAACCACGATAATTGAGTCTCGGGTTTCAAGCACAACGGAACGAATAGGCTCGCCTTCGGACGGCTGAACATACTCGGCTACAGAAAATATTCTCGATTCAACAGTCATCGGAGATCCCTCTTTCACAGTGCCCCCAGACAGGCTGGATATGAGTTCTAACTCGAATTTGAACGGGAGGCTGGTCGTGCGGTCGTGCAGTTGCCGATGAGCGTGTCGGCTGCTGCCTCCTTGCCCACCAGCGAACTCACGTCCGTTGCGGCCATCCAGAAGGTCTTGCCCGAGCGCGGCTCATAGGTCGCGGGATCGAACACGCCAGAGGGGCCGAACATCGGCGGCTTGATTGGTCATGGCTCCATGCCTTTGTCGTTACGGTCTTCATCGTCGGCATCCTGACGCACGGCGGGCAATTGCTGGAGCAACGCCGGCAGCCATTCCTGTACCGTCTCCCACACCACATCGAGGTTGATGTCGAAATAGCCGTGAGCCATGCGATTACGCATATTGCGCATGCTGCGCCACGGCACGTCGGCATGCGCCTGGGTGAACTCGACGTAGCCATCCATCACCTTTGTGGCCGCCTCGCCGATGACGATCAGGCTCATGATGACGGCCTGCTGGGTGCGCTTGTCGGCCAAGAAGTCGTCCTTGGCCATCCCTTCCACGAAGCTGCGCGCATCGGTTGCGGCCTGCTGAATGTGGTCGAGGTAATCGGGCAGGCGGTTCTCGCTCATATCGGTTGCGCCTCCGCGAGCACCTTGGCCCGGAACTTCGGCGGCAGGTCGCCGGGAGTCAGCAGATCGACGTCAACGCCGAGCAGCGATTTCAGTTCTTCTTCCAAATCGCCCAAGTCCAACAACGTGGCACCGGGCAGCGCATCGACCAACAGGTCGAGGTCGCTGCCATCCCGGTCGGTGCCATGCAGCACCGAGCCGAAGACGCGCGGGTTCGCGGCGCGAAAGCGGCCTACCGCTTCACGCACTGCGCTTCGCTTCATGTCAAGCACAACAGACGGTCGCATGGGCATCCTTTCTTATCGAAACTCGTTGAGATGATATGCAATCAAGAATAGAATTTCAAGAACTATTTTCGAGAATCGCAATGCCTTGATTCCCGTGCCGCGTGTCACTTTCAGAAGGCGACAGCACGAAATATCAAAAGTCGACCGCACGGTCTTTTCTGACGTTGGAGTCGCCTCAGAAAACGGAAAATAAAGCACGCTAAGGCGTAGTTCCCTCGGGCTACACCGCGTCCGCACTGCGCGGTTCTTTCTTCCCTTGCAGTGACGCAATCAGCGGGCAGGAAACGTTCCCCTTCCGCGCATGGCAGGCGCACACCAAATCAGACAGCACGGCCTCCATGCGCGCCAGGTCAGCCATCCTCTCGCGCACGTCCTTGAGCTTGTGCTCGGCCAGGCTGCTGGCTTCCTCGCAATGGGTGCCATCCTCCAGCCGCAGCAGCTCGGCGATCTCATCCAGGCTGAAGCCCAACCGCTGGGCTGATTTCACGAAGCGCACCCGCGTTACATCCGTCTCGCCATAGCGGCGAATGCTGCCGTAAGGCTTGTCCGGTTCCGGGAGCAAGCCCTTGCGCTGATAGAACCGGATGGTCTCCACATTGACCCCGGCCGTCCTGGCGAAAACGCCAATGGTCAGGTTCTCCAAATTGTTTTCCATATCGCTTGACTCCGTACATAACTACGGAAGTAAGCTTAAGCTATCCAATTCAGATTCGAAAGGACAAACGTATGTCTGAACCTCAAAACGGGCGCGGCGCGCTCTTCACTGGCGGGCTGGCCGCCATCCTCGCCTCGGCTTGCTGCCTCGGGCCGCTGGTTCTGATCGCCTTGGGGTTCAGCGGCGCTTGGATCGGCAACTTGACGGTGTTGGAACCCTATCGCCCCATCTTTATCGGCGTGGCGCTGGTGGCGTTGTTCTTCGCCTGGCGGCGCATCTACCGGCCGTCAGCCGCCTGCAAACCGGGTGAGGTTTGCGCGATTCCCCAAGTGCGAGCTACTTACAAGCTCATTTTCTGGGGCGTGGCCGTGCTGGTTTTGGTCGCGCTCGGATTTCCCTACGTCGTGCCATTTTTCTATTGATCACAGGAGTTCACCATGAAAAAGCTGCTTTCCGCCCTTGCCCTCGCTGCCGTTGTTGCCCCCGTGTGGGCCGCCACCCAGACCGTTACGCTGTCCGTACCGGGCATGACCTGCTCGGCCTGTCCGATCACTGTCAAGAAGGCGATTTCCAAGGTCGATGGCGTCAGTAAAGTTGACGTGACCTTCGAGACGCGCGAAGCGGTGGTCACCTTCGATGATGCCAAGACCAGCGTGCAGAAACTGACCAAGGCTACCGAGGATGCGGGCTACCCATCATCAGTCAAGAACTGATCATGAAAGACCCGAAGACACTGCTGCGGGTCAGCATCATTGGCACAACCCTCGTGGCGCTGTGTTGCTTCACCCCTGTTCTGGTCATTTTGCTCGGTGTGGTCGGCTTGTCCGCGCTGACCGGCTATCTGGACTATGTGCTGCTGCCTGCGCTGGCGATTTTCATCGGCTTGACCATCTACGCCATCCAACGAAAACGCCAAGCCGATGCCTGCTGCACCCCGAAATTCAATGGAGTAAAAAAATGACCGAAATCACCGTGAATGGCATGACCTGCACATCCTGCGCCACCCATGTCAAAGATGCTTTGGAAAAGATTCCCGGCGTGAATGCCGCTGTGGTGTCCTATCCAGAAAGCCGCGCGCAAGTCATGGCAGACACCGCCGTGAGCCACAACCAACTGCTGGCCGCCATCGCCGCATTGGGTTATCAAGGCTCGATCCGGGTTGGTGATTTCAAAGATGAACCAAAAATCCGTGATGCACTTGAGGGCGCCGGTTTGCATATCGCCATCATTGGCAGCGGCGGGGCCGCGATGGCGGCGGCGCTGAAGGCCGTCGAGCAAGGCGCGACGGTCACGCTGATCGAACGCGGCACCATCGGCGGCACCTGCGTCAATATCGGCTGTGTGCCGTCCAAGATCATGATCCGCGCTGCCCATATTGCCCATCTGCGCCGGGAAAGTCCGTTCGACGGCGGTATTGCGGCAACTGTGCCTGCGATTGACCGCAGCAAACTGCTGGCCCAGCAGCAGGCCCGTGTCGATGAACTGCGGCACGCCAAATACGAAGGCATCCTGGACGGCAATCCAGCCATCACCGTTTTGCACGGTGAAGCGCGTTTCAAGGACGACCAGAGCCTGGTCGTCCGTTTGAACGAGGGTGGCGAGCGCGAGGTAACGTTCGACCGCTGCCTGGTCGCCACCGGTGCCAGTCCGGCCGTGCCGCCGATTCCGGGCCTGAAAGAGTCACCCTACTGGACTTCCACCGAAGCGCTTGTCAGCGACACCATTCCCGCACGCCTGGCCGTGATCGGTTCGTCGGTGGTGGCGTTGGAACTGGCGCAAGCCTTTGCCCGGCTCGGCAGCCAGGTCACGATCCTGGCACGCAGCACCTTGTTCTTCCGGGAAGACCCGGCCATCGGCGAGGCCGTGACAGCCGCTTTCCGCGCCGAGGGCATCGAGGTGCTGGAGCACACGCAAGCCAGCCAGGTCGCCCATGTGAACGGCGAATTCGTGCTGACCACCGGACACGGTGAATTGCGCGCTGACAAGTTGCTGGTTGCCACCGGTCGGGCACCGAATACGCGCAGCCTCGCGCTGGACGCGGCGGGGGTCACTGTCAATGCGCAAGGGGCCATCGTTATCGACCAAGGCATGCGCACGAGCAACCCGAACATCTACGCGGCCGGCGACTGCACCGACCAGCCGCAGTTCGTCTACGTGGCAGCGGCCGCCGGCACCCGTGCCGCGATCAACATGACCGGCGGCGACGCAGCCCTCAATCTGACCGCGATGCCGGCAGTGGTGTTCACCGACCCGCAAGTCGCCACCGTGGGCTACAGCGAGGCGGAAGCGCACCACGATGGCATCGAGACCGACAGTCGCACGCTGACACTCGACAACGTTCCGCGAGCGCTTGCCAACTTCGACACACGCGGCTTCATCAAGCTGGTCATCGAGGAAGGTAGCGGACGGCTCATCGGCGTGCAGGCGGTGGCCCCGGAAGCGGGCGAACTGATCCAGACGGCGGTGCTCGCCATCCGCAACCGCATGACGGTGCAGGAACTGGCCGACCAGTTGTTCCCCTACCTGACAATGGTCGAGGGGTTGAAGCTTGCGGCGCAGACCTTCAACAAGGACGTGAAGCAGCTTTCCTGCTGCGCTGGATAAAAAAAGGAGGTTTTCAATGAGCGCCTACACCGTGTCCCGGCTGGCCCTTGATGCCGGGGTGAGCGTGCATATCGTGCGCGACTACCTGCTGCGCGGATTGCTGCGTCCGGTGGCGTGCACCCCGGGCGGCTATGGCCTGTTCGATGATGCCGCCTTGCAACGGCTGTGCTTCGTGCGGGCGGCCTTCGAGGCGGGCATCGGCCTGGACGCGCTGGCGCGGCTGTGCCGGGCGCTGGATGCTGCGGACGGCGATGAAGCGGCCGCGCAGCTTGCCGTTCTGCGCCAGTTCGTCGAGCGTCGGCGCGAAGCGTTGGCCGATCTGGAGGTGCAGTTGGCCACCATGCCGACCGAGCCGGCACAGCACGCGGAGAGTCTGCCATGAACAGCCCCGAGCGCTTGCCGTCCGAGACGCACAAACCGATCACCGGCTACCTGTGGGGCGCGCTGGCCGTGCTCACCTGTCCCTGCCATTTGCCGATTCTCGCCATTGTGCTGGCCGGCACGACGGCCGGCGCGTTCATCGGAGAGTACTGGGGTATCGCAGCCCTCACGCTGACCGGTTTGTTCGTCCTGTCTGTGACACGACTGCTGCGGGCCTTCAAAGATCGATCATGAGCGCTTCCCATTGAGACAAACCACGCTGTCGCTACGTTGCCTCATGCCGGCATCAAATTCGGCTGAGTAGCTTCTCGCCATCTGGACGTAGCTCACCCTTGGGTGAAACATGCCGATACAGGGTCTGCCGCGTGACGCCAAGTTCCTGGCACAGGTCGCCGACCTTGGTCTCTGGCTGACCCATTGCCGCCATCGCCAGCCGCAGCTTGGCGGCGGTCATCTTGAACGGCCGGCCGCCTTTCCGCCCGCGCGCGCGGGCCGAGGCTAGGCCGGCAATCGTGCGCTCCGCGATCAACTCGCGCTCGAACTCGGCCAGGGCGGCGAAGATGCCAAAGACCAGCTTGCCGGCGGCGGTCGTGGTGTCGATGGCCGCGCCGTGCCCGGTTAATACCTTCAAGCCGATGCCGCGCCCAGTCAGGTCGTGCACGGTGTTGATGAGATGTCGCAGGTCGCGTCCGAGCCGATCCAGTTTCCACACGACCAGTGTGTCGCCAGTTCGCAACGCCTTCAGGCAGCTGTGTCCTAGGAATAAAGGTTGTCACAAGCCCCCTTTTATTTCGAGGCCTCCAGCCAAAACCTGCGTGGCAAAAAATTAATAAACTCTGTCACAAATCTTGAATTTACAAAAAATGATGGGGTTTTTCGAAGAATAAAGATTGTCACAGCGGAGGATCAGAAGCCGAGGAGTCAGATGGGGCGGAAAAGCCCCCACTCAGTCATGATGTTATTTTTCTGACGGAAACGACCGCAACTGCATCAGTTGTGGTTTTAGAGTGCGGATTCCACAACACTTGGACACTCAGCCCACGATCATTTGGACACTCATTCCACGCTCACTTGGAGAGGCAGTCGGAGCGCAGCGACGCAGGTTCGCATTGTTAGTCTGAAGTCCCGGTTGCAGTCAATTTCGTTGCGCGCCTGCGCATCGATTTGCCCTTCAGTTCGATGCGGTAAGCGTTGTGCACCAGCCGGTCTAGGATCGCATCGCCCAAGGTCGGATCACCGATCAGCGCATGCCACTTATTCACCGGCATCTGGCTGGTCACCAGCGTCGAGCGGTTTCCGTAACGGTCGTCCAGCAGTTCCAGCATGTCGCGCCGCTGCGCGGCGGTAAACGGTGCAAGGCCCCAGTCGTCCAGGATCAGCAGATCGGTCTTGGCATAACCCGCCATGAGTTTGGCGAAGCGACCGTCGCCGTGGGCCAGGCCCAGTTCTTCCATCAAGCGAGGCAGACGAAGATAACGCACGCTGTAACCGTCCCGGCAAGCCTTATGGGCCAGCGCGCAGGCGAGCCACGTTTTGCCTACGCCTGTCGGGCCGCCGATGATCAGGTTCAGGCCGTCACGCAGCCAACAGGATCAGTTGCGGCCCGATATCAGCTGCAGTTACACGCAGATGATCAACAAATTCCTCCACCACCAGATGGGCATTGACGCCGCCAAAACCATAACTGTTGATGCTCGCCCGACGTGGCAGCTCGTTGCCGTCGGCATCCTGCACCGCCGGCCATGGCAGGTTCCCGGACGCGAGCGACAGTTGCTGCGGATCGAGCGTGATCGCCGGGCTGAGTTGTTGATACCCAGGTATGCCCGGCAGTTGCTGCTGTTTTACCGCATCAATCACCTTGAACAACGCCGCCATGCCGGACGCCAACTCCTCACCAGTAACCACGTGCGCCACATAGATCACGCTGACACCTAAGGCGGCTTACTTGGTGGTACAGCCGCCATTGATAGGACGGCGCGCCCGTTGATCCACCCATCAAGCCGCACCAAGTCAGCAATATCAGTCAACCAAGACTTGCCGACCGCTGACAGCGCTTTTGAAGGGGGTCGTTAGTTGTTGCGCCGCATTCTTGACCAGTACCAGCGAACCGGCCAGCAGCACTAGGTGCTTTGATCAAAAACGCGCGGATGCCGGTCATGGTTGGAAAACCACCTGCCGAAGCCTCCAGCCACCTGGAACAGTCAAGAGTAGAGTGGAGGTTGTCAGGTAAAACAGACAGTAGCCGACGGCGGCTATCGGTGCGATCCTCGGTGACCAGGCACCAATAGCTAGACCCAGACCAGTAGTCCATTCAGCTCCGCCCAGTGCATAACTTGTGCCCTGAGTACCGAATACTCCGTGCATCTAAGAAAGGAGAGGACTGTTACTGATCAACGAGATCAGTCCCTGAGCGTTGTAGTCCAATTAAGAACTTTTAAACAAACTCCATAAAAACGCCACCAGACCACCCGCCGTGGCAATCGCCGCCAGCCAACTGAGTATCGGCAAGCCCGCCCACACGGGCCCCACTGCAGCGATCTGCGGACCGAAGGTAATCACCAAGGCACTGATCAGCAACGCTAAGGAAAGCCTTGTGGAGGCCAGGCGCAATGAGCGCTCCAGACGCTCTAGCCCAGGCAGATCCATGCGCACTTCCAGCACTCCGTGCTTGAGCCGGTTGACTAGCAGTCGCGCCAGTTGCGGCAAGTCACCCAGCAGGCCGCGTCCCAACTCAAGGCCATCGAGGCCCAGGCGCTTTGTCATCCTCCAACTCAATTGCTCCCGGAGCATTTTGACGATGGCCGGCTTGGCTGTGGCGATAAGGTCTAATTCCGGGTCCAGACGCGTCAGCACACCATCGGCAGTCACCAGGGCCTTGAACAGCACCAACAAATCAGGCGGTAAGAGCAATTGGTGCTCGCGCATCAAATCAAGAAAGTCTTCAATGAGCGCACTCATGTTCAGTGCCTTGCCACCATGGCGCGCTATGTATTCGCGGGCGGCCTGTTCAATGGCGGGTATGTTCTGCACACCATTGCCGCTCCAGTCGATTAGCACAGTCACCAGCGCATCACTATTGTTCTCGGTCAATGCGCGCATGAAGCTCATCACCTCAAGGCGTCGGCGCTCGTCGAGACGACCAACCATGCCAAAGTCAATAAAACCGACACGATTACCACTCATGGCCTTGAGGTTGCCTGGGTGCGGATCACCATGGAACACACCGTCCTCCAAGAGCATTTTTATAAATGCACGTGCGCCACGGCTGGCCAGCAGGCTCGGGTCCAAGCCTTGCTCGATCAGAGCTTGGCGCTCCAGCGGGGTATAGCTGGGAAGATATTCCTGTACAAGCAGCCGCTCGCTACTATGGGCCCAATAAATACGCGGGATGACAATGTGCGGCTGCTGCGAGAAATTAGCCGCTACGGCGTCACAGTTAAGGCCTTCCTGAGTAAAATCCAGCTCTTCCAACATCGCTCGAGCCAGTTGTCGGACCATCTTGCGCGGTTGGTACTGCGCCAAAGCGCCGTTGTCTTCAATCAGTAGGGCGACGCTTTCCAGCAGTTGCAGGTCGGCAGTCATTTTACGTCGCAACCCAGGGCGCTGAATTTTGACCACCACGTCCTCACCACTGAGCAGGCGCGCCCGATAGACCTGGGCAATCGATGCTGCCGCAAGAGGAGTGGTATTGAACTCGGCGAACACCTGATCAAGCTCAGCACCAAGGTCTTCAAGAACCTGGCCTTGCAACTGCTCCCAAGTCAACGTTGCCGCGCCGCTGTGCAGGTTTTCGAGTTCTTCGATCCACAATGCCGGCAAGATGTCGCCGCGACTTGCAAGGATCTGCCCAAGCTTGACAAACGTTGGCCCCAACGCCTCCAACGCTCGCCTCACGCGCTGTGGGGTGCCCTCGTCAGTTGGTTGGCTGCCGACGGGCTCAGCCCCCCCCACCAGCCGTCCCAGGCCCAGACGGAATAGCACATCCTGAGCCCCGAAACTGGCGAGGATAGTAACAATTTCACGCCCCCGTTGATGGTGCTTGAGTGCGGTCCAAGTTGATTCGAGCATAGCGAGTAGCCCCCAGGTTTTTCTATCGTGTCGTGCACACAGCGAAATTCCAGAACTCGATGCCTGGATGCACCTTTGGACACTGGCAGCTCATTTTCGATCAGTTGATTGACCGCTTGGGCTTTGAATTCTTTCGGGTAATACGGGGGGCTATTAGCTCCCCCTGATCGGCCTCATTTTAAGGCACAAAGTTTCTACTAATCTGGAGGGATTCAGACGTGAAATCACTGTAATTGGCTTTCAGCCTATGTAATCAGGCTGATTGTGAGGCTGCGCCTTTATAAAAGCTGGATGCTCCAAACACAATTGGTAAACCGTCAAAACCTGCTCAAACCGCTGAAGTTCGCAGCCCATGCGCAATGCATTGGCCACCTGAGGTACCAGACAACAATCGGCCAGGCTCGGGCTGTCGCCAAAACAGTAGCTGCCGCTGCCATGGCGGCTCAACATAGTTTCCAACGCCTTGATTCCCTCTTCGATCCAGTGCTTGTACCACGCCTCTTTCTGTTGATCGCTGATTGCCAGTTGTTTATTCAGGTAACCCAACACACGTAGGTTGTTCAGGGGATGAATGTCACAACCTATTAGATTCGCCACTTCCAATACGCGGGCGCGGGCCAGAGGCTCTAGCGGGATCAGTCGCGCGTGTGGACTGAGGTTGTCCAGATAATCAATGATTGCCAGGGATTGGCTGATCGGCTGACCATCATCCGTGATCAGCAAAGGTACGCTGTGTGACGGGTTTAGTTTCAAAAACGAGGCCGTTGCCTGCTCGCCGACGCGGATATTAATACCCTGGTGCTGGTAGTCAAAACCCTTGAGTGCCAGCGCTATGCGCACGCGCCATGAGGTGGAGCTGTTGAAAAAATTATACAATTGCACCGTATTCTCCTTTTATCTTGGGTAGGGCGCGATAACGCCGACCCATTAAAAAAACAGCAGTCGCTGCGAGTAGCGCTGGCACCATCAGCCAAAGAAAAATACCGTTCAAACCAATCCCGGCACTCAATAAGGTGCCGCCAGCCAAAGTGCCTGCAATCGAGCCGATGCGTCCGACCCCATGGCACCAAGCAACACCAGTGGCACGGCTGGTAGTCGGGTAGAAGTTCGCCGCCAGGGCGTTGGCTCCAACCTGGCTGCCGCTGATACAAAAGCCCATGGCGGCCACGCATGCCAATAGCACTGAGAAATGCTGATAGAACTGGCTGATGGCCAACAACGTCAACGTGCCGCCGATGTACGCCGTAGTCAGCACTTTCCAGGCATCAATGCGATCCATGGTTGCGCCAAGGATAATCGCCCCCAGCGTTCCACCGACCTGGAACATTGCACCAGCCAGCGCCGCGTCCGACATCGCCTGACCCGTCTCGCGGATCAGGGTCGGCAGCCAGTTGGTGAGCAGGTAGATGATCATGAACCCCGTAAAAAACGTCCCCCATAGCAGCAAGGTTCCGTATTTCAAATGCCCTTGAAGGATCTCTCGCACGGGTGAATCTTTAGCCTGTGGAGGCACCTCAAGTTGCACATTGGCTGGCAGTGGAGCAATGCGCCGCAAGATGTCCGTCACCCTGTCGGGCACCATGCGCCTGGCGATCAAAAACCGTACCGATTCGGGCAGCCACGCCATTAGCATGGGTAAAAACAACAACGGTAACAACCCGCCCAGCATCAACACTGCGCGCCAGCCTACAAGTGGCAGCAAATGGGCAACCAGTACCCCGCTCAAGGCTGAGCCAAGGGTGAATCCGCAGAACATCAGGGTGACCATTAACGAGCGGCGGCGCACTGGGCAATATTCGCTGACCAGGGTAATCGCATTGGGCATCGCTCCGCCCAGCCCCAGACCCGTGAGAAACCGCAATACCGTCAGTGTTTGCACATCACCCGCTGTCGCCGAGGCCAGACTCCAACCGGAAAAAAACAGCACCGAGACTAACAGCACCATCTTGCGCCCGAAGCGGTCAGCTAAGGGCCCGGCAGCAAAGGCCCCCAGCATCAATCCCAGTAATACCGCGCCCAGCAACGGATTAAGCTGCGCGGTCGTCAGCGCCCATTCCTCGCGCAGTACAGGTGCGATAAAGCCGCCGATAGCCGTGTCCAAACCGTCCAGCGTCGCAACCAGAAAGCACAGTATGAGGATGCGCCACTGAAAGCCTGACATCGGATGGCGATCGATAAACGCCTGCACGTCCACGCTCTTCTTATTATGAGTGGATGACATTACATCGCTCCTGCAACGAGTGGACGGGGGTTACCCATTGATAAACAGGCTCAAATCACCTGCACACGCAGCTGACCGAGACCGTCAATTCCGGCGGCTATCAGGTCGCCGGCTACCACCGGGCCCACGCCTTCGGGCGTACCGGTCATGATTAGGTCTCCGGGCTGCAATTCGAAGTAACGGGATAGGTAAGCGATGATTTCCGGCACGGACCAAATCAGTTGTGCAATGTCGCTGCGCTGTTTGTCTTCACCGTTGACCGTGAGCCACAATCCGGCCTGCTTCGGGTGGGCAACCAACGTAGCTGGCCACAAGGGTGCAATCGGCGCCGAGTGATCAAAAGCCTTACCGATTTCCCATGGACGCCCTGCCTTGCGCATCTCCAGTTGCAGGTCGCGACGGGTCATATCGAGACCAACGGCATAGCCCCAGACGTGCTCATTGGCCTGTTCCTGGGGAATGTTGCTGCCACCCTTGCCGATGGCGACAACCAGTTCGGCTTCGTAGTGGTAGTTACTGGTTTGCGTCGGATATTTCAGCGTCAGGACCTCATCCTCCGCCACGGGTACAACTGCATCGCTCGGCTTGCAAAAGAAAAACGGGGGTTCGCGGTCAGGGTCAAACCCCATTTCCCGTGCATGAGCGGCGTAATTGCGCCCCACACAATAGACACGGCGCACGGCAAACAGCTCGTCACGGCCTTGGATAAAAAGCGACGTCGGCTGCTGCGGTTGAAAAATGTAAGTCATGGTCATCTCCAGGTTTTAAAAAGACTCGCGCGATTCACGCAGCAACCCCAGCGCCTGCTGCACGGGGCGGTCGGAAAAGCTGAAGAGCACGCACTCCTGATCCGCCGCCAAGCTGACTTGGGCCCAACTGGGGACCACGAATATGTCCTTGGGCTCAAAGTTCAGGCGTTGCCCGGCGATGCACACACTGCCACTGCCTTCCACCACAGAAAATACCGAGGCGTCGGTGCTGCGATACGGCTGGCCGCGAAAGCCTTTGGGTAATAGCTGCATGAACGCGGCGATGGTTGGGATCGGCCAGCCCCCCGTGAGCGGGTTGACGTAGCGCAACTTGATACCCTCCCAGCAATCCAGCGGTTCCTGGCGCAACAGGGTGTCGAGAGTTTCCCGGGTACGGGCGTAGGGATAATTGAAAATCGGCGAGGTGCGTGAGCTGGACTCATAGCGCATGGGTAATAAATTCATGCCATAGCGGGCCCCACTATTGCCCTCAGGCCGAGTCAGGGGCGGGACCGGAACTTGATGGTTTTCGGCGAAGCCGGCATCGAAGAAACGCACCATGGGTATGTCTAGGCCATCGAGCCACACCACGGGTTCACCACCTTCGTCGGCGGCTGGGTTGCCGTGGTCATGCCATGTCCAGGAGGGTGTGATGATGAAATCTCCGGGTGACATCGTGGTTCGCTCACCGTCTACCGAGGTAAATGCGCCTTGCCCGTCGACCACAAACCTCAGCGCTGATTGGCTGTGACGATGACTCGGAGCGGTCTCTCCGGGCAAAATCAGTTGCAGTCCAGCGTACAAGCTGGAAGTGATCGAAGCCTGCCCACGCAGAGCCGGGTTTTCCAGCACCAACACTCGGCGCACAGCCTCCTCGGCGCTGATCAGTTGCCCAGCTTCAGTCAGGAAAGGGCGCAGCTCGCGATAGCGCCACAGGGCCGGAACGCAGGCCGCGGCTGGCTCCGCAGGAACCAGATTGTGCAAGCGTTCCCAAAGCGGAAACAGACCCAGGCGATCAATACGCTGGTAAAAATCTTCCCGTACGGCAGTGATGTTGTTGTTCATGGATACACCTACAGGTTGAAACCGAGTCCTTAGGAGTATCCTGTGACTACCTATATGTGAATAATGCTATTTTAAGATAAACCCATACCAATCTACATATGGATACGCTCATGAGCTGGACTCGTCGCCTGCGTCTGCAACACCTTAAATGGTTGGTCAGCCTCGCCGAAACCGGGAGCATCAGCGAAGCTGCCCGAGCGTGTTTCAGTACCCAGCCTGCGTTATCCAAATGGCTTAAGGATCTCGAAGAAAGCATCGGCGCGCCTTTGTTCGAACGCCATGCTCGAGGCTTGAACCCCACTGCACACGGTTTGACTCTACTAGCCCATGCGCGGCGGGTACTCAGTGAAATGGAGCGTGCCCGTCACAACCTTGACACGCTACAAGGCACCAGCACCTTGCGGGTGGCTATTGGCACATCCGCCGCCTCGGCGCCCAACTTGGTACCGGCCGCCATCATGGAGTTTTTGCGGCGCCATCCCATGGCCCAGGTAGACCTGGAAGAAAACACCATGACGGCCTTGCTCGAACGACTGGAGCTCGGCCAGTTGGACCTGGTGGTCGGCCGTCTCGACAGTTACGTCCCATCCCACACGCTGCGTAGCGCGCGGCTATACGATGAAAAAATGCGTATCGTCTGCCGCGCAGACCACCCCTTGACTCAGCGAACAGGGCTGACCTGGGACGACTTGTACAACGTCAATTGGATTCTATGGCCGACCACCAGCCCCATCCGCAGCAAACTGGATATGGCCCTGGCCCACGCAGGGCGTCCGCCACTGCCATGTCGCATAGAATCCTCTTCACTGGTGGGCAACCTGTGGCTTTTGCAATACAGCGACTTACTGTCAGTAGCTTCCGAACGAGTAGCTGAACACTTCGCCCTGCGCGGCTTGTTGGTAAGCCTGGACTTTGAGCTGGATGCCACAGGCTCCCTGGGTATGTGCTGGCGTGACGAACCGTTCACTGACGTGGCCCTACCCGACCTTATGGCTAGCCTACGCCATGCCGCCGGCTGTCAACCCGGACGCTTGAATTCGTTTCTTACCACCGAAACCAGAAAGGGGCGTAATTGAAACCCGCTGAATACGCCTGACAGCTTAAAAGGTTAGATGTGTGCATGACGTTTCCCCGATAATGGCGATGCGCTCTGGAGCGTTATCGACTTCCCGCGAGACAGCGGCGAGTTGATCGAAGCATCCTTAAGTGACGTAATAGAGGCATCAGGATGACGTCCCGTTATGCCTGGTAACATCATTGATCCTGGCAAGTCGAACCTTAAGACCATCAAGGCATACAAGAACGCGGGCTTCGAAGCTGTTGGCGACTTCCTTGCAAGCACACGCGTTTTTGACGGGCTTGAGACGGTGCTGATGGTGGAAAAATTTTAACGGATGCCCGACATGGAAAGTTGCTGGCCATGTCGTCTACGCGGGCTCCCATCATCCAAATCAGCAGTGGCGCACGAACATGGTTTTCTCTTTACTGATGGCGTTGGTATTAGCATTCCTGATTGGCTGGATTTCGCAGCGCATGGGCATGTGCCTTGTCAAAGCGAGCGGACAATTGCTGGCTGGGCGCCCTACGTTGTTTCTGGCACTGACATCGTGTGGATTGTTTGGATTGATGCTGGCACCCCTCTATCGTTTCTCCGAGGCCAACCTGCCGCTGTACTCGCCCGGCATTTCCTATCCTTTGCTGGTTTTGGGAGGTTTGTTGTTCGGAGTGGCATCGGTGCTGAACAACGGTTGCAGCGTAGGCACGCTGACTAAGTTTGCCTGTGGCGATGTCAATAAAGCGTTCACGATGATCGGCTGGGTCCTGGGGATCGTGCTTTGGTACTACATGCACAAGACCCACGAACAGAAGGTCATTCTGGTGCCGGAAATTACCAGCCAGCATTACTGGCTTTTGATCGGGGTAGTAGCGCTGGTGCTGATGTTCCTGGTCCGCATACACGGTAATAAACACCTTGTGCTGTCCAGTATGCTACTGGGTGCGCTGACAAGTGCGCTCTACACGTTCGAGCCGTTATGGACACCCAGTGTGTTCTTTTACAATGTTTCGCAGATGTTCTGGGACGATACATCGGTTAGCGCTCGGCGTATTGCGGTGTTTGTTACGTTGCTGGCAGGCATGCTGAGTTTTACCTTGTATAGAAAAACGTTCCGCTTCGAGGCCTTTACCCCTCAAAAGGCGGGCGTTCATTTGTTGGCGGGTACTTTGATGGGGGCTGGGGCCTCGATGATGCTCGGTGGTAACGACTCGCAAATACTGTTGGTATTTCCAACACTAGTTGTTGAATCAAGCATTCCATTGGTGTCCATCGTCACAGGTATTATGGTGTCATTGTGGTGCAAAAAACGCGGTATGAGTTGATGCTGAGCGCAGCAGTTTCCACATAGTCCCGTGGTCCGCGTTTAGCGCATGAGTCAATGTGACAGGCGCAGGGCTTCACCGGCGATAACTTACTCAGTGCTGGTACGCGGATCTGCGAATTGAGTCAGGAGCGCGTGGGTAGCGAACTACCCTCGAGTATTGGTATCAGCGATTATTTGCTGTACTGGGGTATTTGCCCAAGCGATGAGTGTTGGGAGAATTTCGACTTGCAGCCGACGCGCGGCAAGTCGATCGGAGCATCCCTAAACGATCAGTCCGTAACAGCACTTAGCTACAGTCATAAAGAACATGCCGCTTAATGCAAGCCCGTGTGTTTTCAAACACGAGCCGCTACACCTAATAGCACCGAATCGATCAGGCGTTATCGGTAAACGCTCGTGCAGCAAGTGTGAATGAGTGACGGTGTGCGGCATGATCGAAGATAGTGCCGGAGAGCATCAGCTCGTCGGGACGGTGCTTGGCGGCGAATGCCATGATGCCCTCATGAACATCGGCCGCATCGCCGACTATCGCATACGACAGCGACTGCTCGACCATCGCCTTTTCCTGTGGTGTCCAGAACGCCTCGATGTCGTCGACTGGCGGCGGGATCAGGCCGGGATTACCACGTATCACGCTTACGAAGACTTGCTGCAGGGTCGTAAACAGGCGTCGTGCCTCGGCTCGGCTGTCGGCGGCCACGACATTGAGCGCTAAAATCACATAAGGCTCAGCCAGATATTTCGACGGTCGGAAATCTTGTCGATAACGGATCAAGGCCTCTTCAGTCATTGTTGGCGCGAAATGCGACGCGAATGCAAACGGCAAGCCCAGTGCCCCCGCAAGCTGTGCACTGAAAAGGCTTGAGCCCAATAGCCAGACCGGTACATCCAGACCAGCCCCCGGCACTGCCTGAACCGTTTGTCCCGGTTTCACCGGATGGAAGTAGTGCAGCAGTTCTTCCACATCGCTTGGGAAGGTATCGGCACCATCGAAGTAGCGGCGTAGCGCATGGGCCGTAGCCCCGTCGGTGCCTGGCGCTCGCCCGAGCCCCAAGTCTATGCGACCAGGATACAGCGAGGCCAGCGTGCCGAATTGTTCCGCAACCTGAAGCGGCGCGTGGTTGGGTAGCATCACTCCGCCTGCCCCGACCCTAATGGTCGATGTCCCGCCAGCAATATGCCCGATCAGCACCGCAGTCGCAGCACTGGCGATACCTGGCATGTTGTGGTGCTCTGCGAGCCAATAGCGCTTATAGCCAAGCGCTTCGGCATGTCGGGCGAGCTTGAGCGAGCGCTCGAAGGATTCGCTAGGTGTGCTGCCTTCGGTAACCGGTGCAGCGTCGAGAACTGAGTAGGGGATCATGGAGCAAGCCTCTTGAAATCATTACGAAGCGACGGCGCGCCTGGAGAGCGCATCGCTCCCCCGGCCCGTCAATTTTTGCATCTACCCTGCGGGTCGTCCCATAAACACCTCGATATAGGTGTTGCGACAACCGGTTGAATGCGCCTTGCGAGCCCTGATCCGAGTAAAACGGCAGCCCTTGAGGCCTGCCACGCTGCTCGTAAGCCATGTCCAACGCCTCAATGACTCGATTCGCATCCGGCTTGTTTGAAAGCGCCCAACGCAAAATTCGGCGTGCGTAGAGATCCAGAACGACAGCCAGCATGATCTTCAACCTGTTCGTACGCTGAAACCCGCAGTTCCGGTAAAGCGAGGTTATCCGGCCATCGAAGCTCCTGCTGAGCAGTATCAATGCTTTTCGATCTGTTGATTTTCGTATGTAGGTAGGCTGCCTCCCTAGTAACCACATGCGCCACATAGGCCACGCTGGCGCACCCGCTTATGAGCACCATGATTTTGACTAGCCTAATTCCTGCGGGTTTCATGCATTCCCTCTCCAAACGGATGCAAGCACCGACCCTCACTTGTGAGGACCGAAACAAGAAACCCAATCCTCAGCCCTGCCAGGCAACACCAAGGGCATTGATAGCGGCGGCGTTGGCCTAGGTTGCGTCGCTGTTGTAGCTGACAAGCGTGCTTTTCGGCCTAGATCGCAGCACCTTCCGCATCAGTCTGCTTGGTGCGGGCCGTCAGTTGCTGCGCCGCGTCCTTTACCAGCACAAGCGAACCGGCCAGCAATATTAGGTCTTTGATTAAAAATGCGCTGATATCGGTCATGGCCGGAAAACCACCAGCCGAAGCCTCCCAGCCACCTGGAGTACTTAAGACTAGAGTAGAGGTTGTCAGGTAGGTCAGGCAGGAGCCGGCGGCGGCAAGTAAAGCGATACTTGGCGACCAGGCACCAATAGCCAGACCGAGACCGATAGTCCATTCCGCAACGCCCAAGGCATAACTTGCGCCCTGAATACCGAACACGCCGTACATCCACGACAGGAGAGGACTATTACCAATCAGCGGGATCAATCCCTGAGCTTCATAATCAAACCATTTAGCGTAGCCAAACATAAAGAAAATCAAGACCAGGGCCCAGCGCATGAACTCAACTTCATACGGCCGGCGAAGAAAACGAGAATAAATTGATGAAGGCATGGGACTTCCTTGAAGGCAGTGAGATTTATAGACGTAGAGTTTGCTTAAAGTGATGCGTTACAGTTTTCGTAATTTTTTTAAACTCAGCAGGAAGGGGACGCTGCGCTCGCCTAGCGTCTCTACGAGCGCTGGCTATAATGCTCTGAGAAATGACGAGTCAGAGCTACACGACCAGGCTCGATCAGCTTTGGTCGGTTGCATCTAAGTAGTGGCAGTATCTGGCGATCAGTCAGGCGTCATGAGGACAGCCAGGGTCAGCTTGATGAACTCTTCGTTCCGGTCGAGGGTATCCGTTCTCGGTTACTTTGGCGTCGCCCTACTGCTCAACCCGATTGGTGAGTTCCATGATTGAAGCCTGCTCAATGGCGAGCAGGTTTCCATTCATTTTGGAAAGTAGGGAAAGCAGCAGGTCAGAGTTCGGCATCGATGTTCCTCCTTGGAGTGAACAGAGCAGCAGCTGGGTGATGCGAGCCCAGTCAAAGTCATTCTTTGCGGGCAAATAGGTCTACGGCCTGCGTTCTGAAGACTAAATAGCGCAATGGGCCAGCGGCATTAGCGGTTTAACTGAACCGCACCGCTGGCGCCGTTCAAGAAGATCGAGATGAGAAACTCAGGCCCCTGGCGTTTTCCCATCGACTCAGCGTCGATAAGGTCCGAAGTGGTTTCGCACAGTCCTTGAAACGCCCCCGTCATCCAGGCCGCCGGAAGGTCCTGGCGAAACAGCCCGGCCTGTTGACCACGCTCAAAAAATCCAACGAGCCGCGCATTAATGGTTTCGACCCGCACTGCCAGGTCGGACAGCAACGTTTCAATATGCGACCAGCCATAGCCCAGACCGTAGCCGCCCCCCCACACCTGCCCCAGCATCCTGAAATTCTCGGTCAGGCAGGAAAGACCCCGTACAAGGTCGCCATCTTCCAGCTTCGCTTGATCCAGCACCGCAGTGGCATCATTCAGCACACGATCAATGAGCGCTACAACCAAGTCCTCACGGGTGGGGAAATGGCGGACGAGCGTCGTACGACTAATGCCCGCCGAGGCAGCGATTTGCTGCATTGATGCGCTGCGGTCACGGGCATACACCGCTGCAGCAGCGTCCAGGACAGCGTCTCTCTTCTGATCGCGGGACATGAATCAAATATTTCCTTAATTACTTTTTATGATACGCGAATGTACCACTTGTTCTATTTATGTAATTTTAGCGTCGATCGCGTCAATCACGAGGCAACAATGATAACCCTTACTCGACCCCAGGGGTCGATCGCGCCCAGCGCGATGACCACCCCTCTTACAGGTGCAAACGCCAGCACGGCAAAAGACTCGAGCACAGACGCCAACCGCCTCAGGAAGGATTCGGTGCTGATTATCGGAGCCGGGATCTCAGGCCTCGCCGCTGCCCGAATGCTGTCCGACGCGGGCCATACGGTGATCGTGCTCGAGGCCAGGGACAGAGTCGGTGGCCGCATTTGGACGGAACGAACGTGGGGCGAGGTGCCAATAGATCTCGGCGCATCCTGGATTCACGGTGTCGATCAGAACCCGGTTGCCAGCCTGGCGCAAGAAATGGGCATCGAAACCACCGTGTTCCAGGCCGGCACTTTGCTGACCTGCCACGACGTGACGCGCTATGACCAGGCCGGTAAGCCTCTGTGCTTGGACGAAGCCATAGTCTGATCTCCTGCAACTGGGAAAGTCGTTATTGGCGGTTGCAACATTTAATCGTTTAAAGAGCGTCCGTAAAACAAGGGCGAGATCACAAATACGCTCTACCCCATAAACAACCACCCCCTAAAATGTCAGTTTCACGTTGTGTAATGACTTAACACCAGAAACCATCAAAGATTTGCGACGGCACTGAACAAAATCCAGCCCCCACACATAGAGCAAATCAAACCTAGCCCTCGCAAAATCTTGCCGCCGCCCTGGACGCGCATAAGGCCAAGTGCTCCAAATGCGCCGACTAAATGCAGGGTGGCGGTGGTGGCCAGAAAGCCGAGCGTGTAGCCAACCTTGTCGTCAATGACAGGCATTTCATAACCATGCGCATAACCATGCAGCATGCCGAACAGGCCGACCCCTAGCGCGGCAACCACGGTAGGCATACGTTGATGCAGTGCAATGGCCGCGCCCAAGGCAATGACCGACAGCGCAATGCCAACTTCCAGGCCTTGCAGATCTATCATCGACATGCCGAGAAGGCCGCCGCAGAACATGCACAGCACAAAAGCGCCGGGGACGAGCCAGATGGCGCGACCGCCGATTTGGGCACTCCAGGCCCCAACCGCCACCATCGCCAAAAAGTGATCCAGCCCAGTCAATGGGTGCAACCAGCCGGCATCTATGCCGCTGTGGGCTTGTGCGCTAAACGTGGTTAGTGCCAAGACGATGGCGACACAGACGCCCTCAAGTTGGTGTTGGCGAGTACTCATGGCGTAGGTATCTCAAAACTTAAGGAGGCCCAGATGCTTTCCCAGTCGGCCTGGTACTCGATCACCGAATGCATCTGGACTGCACTCAGAAACCACAATCCAGTCTTTTCCAAAGTAAGTTCCACTACACCGTCCTGGTCCGTTCTGACCTGTTGTTCATGCTTTGGATCATCCTTGGCCCAGGCCCTAACCAGCACCCCAGCCACAGGTTTGCCCTCGCGCAGCAAGCGGGCTTTGAACCGCCCGCCCGGCTTGAGCTGGAACGGGTCAGTGACAGCAACAAGTTCCAGCGGCAAATCCACCACCCGGTCAAAGCCAGCACTATCGCTATTGACCCGAACCAAAGTCTTGGCGCAACGCAAAAACTGCTCACGTCCCGGCGCATCGGCGATACCCAGTGTTTGCCGTTCGCTGCGCACCTGATCCAGCCCTTCTTCGACCAAATATTTGTCGAACTCAACACCGGGCAACGTGATGGCCTGAGCATGGGTAAGCATCGCCACAACAACGGTACCGGGCGTCCCGGCGCGAAAATGTCCCACCGGGGCCGCGCCGTCACGCCCCTTCACGGCGTGTTTACCTTGCGCGTCGTAAAGATCAAACGTCTCGATCATGCCGGGCAAACGCCCTACCCGCTCACCTGGCCAACTGACACCCACCCGCAGATCTATGGCCACCAGATCATCTTTGCTGACCAGCCCTTTGTGAGGAACCAGCCAGAAGGCATGGGCAAAACAGTTGCCGCTTAGTGTCGCCAGCAATACCCCAATCCAAATAGGCCGCCAAATCATCATGCTTTCCTCACTTCGCCCCAGCAGCTTTCACACCCCTAACTGCAACCGATCAAGGCGCTTTTTGTGTCGACAAATAGGCAATGATGTCCTCCCGCACCTGTGCGTTTTCAACACTGAACCCCATTGCCTGCCCCGGGATAAACTGTTCCGGCTCTGTCAACCATCGGTTCAGGTTGGCGGGCGTCCAGGTAACGTCGGACGCCCTTAGTGCCTCTGAATACGCAAAACCGTCTGCACTACCAGCATGCCTGCCCACAACGCCACGGTGCATCGGCCCGACCGAATTCACATCCAGTTGATGACACCGGCTGCAATTGAGCAACCAAGCCTTCTGGCCACGCACAACGTCACCCGTATCAGCCTGAACTATTGCGCTGGTCATCAATAGCAGTACGAAGCTCGCACCCACTGTGCCTAAGTGATTAGTGATCATGGTGTGCCTTTCCTTATGGTGCGGGCCTAGCCTCATGTTCAAGTTTGACCTCAGATCACTTTTTGTCTGACGGAATGACGTAGGGGAACTGATCGGTATACAACTTTGGATTGTCGATGGCCTGGTCGGTGGGTTTGCCTATGAGGAGGGTGAGCATGGCACTCATCGCATCATCATCAAGGTAACGTCCGTTACGCACATCGGCCGAATACCCTGCCTTGCTGCCAACCTCATAATTCAGCACATCGGGAATCAGCGCATCCGCCACTTTGTCGCCATAGGCGAATGGTTGAGCCTGCGTCTGTGCAATGCCTGAAGCGCGCGCAGTGCTCGCTGATACGAAGTTTTTCAGTACTGACTGGGTGTTGGGTCGGCTGCGATCATGCTCGACTCTGACAGCCTCGTCTTCGAAATACATAACGTGCGACAGCAAAGGATTGGCCGAGTATTGAACTTGGCTCCACTTGCCATTTTCCTTGAGCGCCGTCGTCATGAAGACCTTGATATTTTTGCCCAGCATTTCATTGGGAATTTCCAGCACAATTGCACCACATTCCTGGTCTTTGAAAATATTGGTGCCGGAGGCGGACTTCCAGACTTGAGGGTCATACTTGCCAGCCTTCAGTTGCGCCGAATACGCTCCCAGGCCAGACGAATTACCGTAGAACGGGTCTTTGATGATACCGGTCCAAAGTTCAATCTTGTCCTTCAGATTGACGCTGCCGCCGACCTTACCTTTACCAATGTCCACACCCGTTTCACCCACTCGCCCGTTTGGGTTGTCCGACAAGTAGGCCATGACCTGACCGTCGCGAAACTGGAACGAGAATGTGTGCCCCTCCTTGAACTTGTCATCCAAGGCAACATGAATGTTGTACAAGGCATTCGGCGAGAAGGTAGCACCATGACGCGGACTTGAATTCACATTCATGATAATGACCGTGCGCCCCGGTGAAGCCGCTTGAAACACGTAGTTGTCCAACTGGCTGATCGCCGTGTTGGTTCGTGCAATGGCAACCTCAAAATGGTGGCTCGCATGTGCCGGCAGCGTAGAACTGGCAAGAACAGCGGCAAGTACCGCTTTCATCAGCAAGCGATGGGGGGCAAATGCTTTATTATTCATAGAGGTGCTTCTCCCGGTAGGTGTCCAGTCCAGCTTCATTTCGAGGTATATATGTCCTGCACCCAGTTAGTACTGCGGACGTCTACTTAAACATTGCGTCGTAACCGGCCACGGGCAATGGCCTCAGTGTCATCTGCTTGTAGAACTCGCTACCAGCCTGAACAACCTCACTTAGACCACTATGCACGGTTTACGTAGCCTATTGCGCCGTTGGCAAATGCCGGAAGGTCCAGCAAAGCCGAGCTAGCGGCAGTTACGTATTAAAAATCATCAAACTGGAATATTACCAAAAAGTAACACCCAGCAAGCTACCACCTACTGCACAAAGGAGCAATAGGCAGTGATTGGCTGTTAGAGAAACGTTGAAGTGTCAGCCAGGGCTATTAGCACTGACCGAAAATCGGTGTAGCACTGAAGCCCTTAATGCGGCTCATGGGGGGCGATCAGTGTTTGTACCATTTGACGAAGCGATACTGCCAAACGATGAGTTCCGATATGGCGGCTTTCGTCTGCGCCCTTAAATACAATGAACAAATTGACAGCCAGTACCTCATGGCTCTTGAAGCCTATGGCACGGCACATCTCGATCAGATGATTGATGTGCACATGATTGATTTCCTCAATCGCCACCCGAGCTGGATGTTGAGCGTCCCGTACATCTATTGCCTTATCTATGAATTTGCAGCTCAGTTCTCCTGGCGACTGGATATAGGCGTACATCATTTCTAGCCAACCGTTGAGCTCTCCCCGCGGATCATTCGGATACGCCTCCTGTAATGCTTGCCATGCAGCTTCACTCGCTTTGTGCTGCTCTCGAATGGTGGCTGCAATTAACATCTCTTTAGAGGAAAAGTGTCGATACAAAGTCATTTTGTTGCTGTGCGCTGCTGCTGCAATCGCCTCAACCCCGACTGCGTGAATTCCATATTTATGGAACATCTCTCCTGCAGCACGCAAAATTCTCTCTCTCGGTGCAGTTGAGCGCTTCTCTTTTTCTGCAAGCGCTGTCTGGTCCGTTGGAGTATTAGTCATCACATAACACCTATTTTTTTATGTGGCACCCACTGCTCTTGACATGCTACTTGCCGGAAAGTAACATCCGGCGCAGGCGTTAGATTCTTGACGAGACTATACCAAAATCTGACAGGTTTTGCGTTGGAGGTGGGGGGGGTTGGATGGAGTGTTTACGGAAATTAGGTGAGAGGATTTTGGCAGTAGGTGCGACCGCGGATGCAAGCGGTAGCCTTTGTGTGGGGTAGGCCTACTTTCAGTAAGGGTACGTGAGTGTCGTTCAGGGGGGGCAGTTGCAGTGACTGAGCGCAATGCCGCACCACGTGGGTCGGTGCGCCTTGATGGGTACTATGTTGCTGACCTTTTCACTCCGGGGGACAGCGTGGCCGTCGGCCCGAGTGCCAGCACACAACATAGGCGGAAAGCATAACTAGATTCGTTTCCATACTACGTATAACAACTCTATGATATGTGATTGCTGTTAATCAGCAATGTCAGAGAGTTAGGCAGGGCGTGATTCAATCATTGTCATTTAAACACGACTATGTATGGTCCGTGAAGTTGAACCAGCCTGGCTTTCAACGGGAAGGTGATGCCGCAAAACTCAATCTCGAAGCCGCTTTCGCCGAATAGTCTTGGCGAACATTGCTTGTCCAACAGAGCAGCAACTTTTGCTATGTAAATGAACCTGCGGCTAAACCGGCGCAAATTTGACCGGGGACGTTTAGTCCCCTGCTATTTAGACGTTGTTTACGATTTTCACATAACCAAGTCGAAAAAAACGGCGCTCTAGTCGCCGACGATATCGTCATGGAACTCAACGGTGGCGCCTTCAGCATGCCTAACGGCGCGACTTTCAGCGAGCGCCAAGTGGTTATCCAAGCCACCGAGTTTTTACGTTCAATAGTGAAGGCATATTGGTCCACTTTAGAGATGCGAACAAACGATCTGGGTGCCCTCACCCAATTGACGAGCAAGTAGCTGGCCGGTCGCAATGCGCCGGATAAGGGCCGCAATAGGTTTGCTGTTGCCTGCCGAGGAGAGTGATATGGCCTACGATTTTGACCTTTATGTAATTGGTGCGGGCTCTGGCGGTATTCGGGCTGCGCGTTTCGCCGCAGGCTATGGTGCCAAGGTGGCCGTGGCTGAAAGCCGCTACCTAGGCGGTACCTGCGTCAACGTGGGTTGTGTGCCCAAAAAACTGCTGGTCTACGGCGCGCACTTTGCCGAAGATTTTGAGCAGGCCAGTGGTTTCGGCTGGTCGCTGGGTGAGGCGAACTTTGATTGGCCGACCTTGATTGCCAACAAAGACCGCGAGATCAATCGCCTCAATGGCATTTATCGCAACCTGCTGGTCAACAGTGGCGTGACCCTGCATGAAGGGCACGCGCGCCTGGTGGATCCGCACCAGGTGGAGATCAACGGTGAGCGCTTCACCGCCAAACATATCCTGATCGCCACCGGCGGCTGGCCGCAGATTCCGGACATTCCGGGACGCGAGCATGCCATCGGTTCCAACGAAGCGTTCTTCCTCAAAGCACTGCCCAAGCGCGTGCTGGTGGTGGGTGGCGGTTACATCGCGGTGGAGTTTGCCGGGATTTTCCATGGCCTTGGCACGCAAACAACGCTGTTGTATCGCGGCGATCTGTTCCTGCGCGGCTTTGATGGAGCGGTGCGCAAGCATCTGCAGGAAGAGCTGACCAAACGCGGGATGGACTTGCAGTTCAATGCTGATATCGAACGCATCGATAAACAGGCCGACGGCAGCCTCAAGGCCACCCTGAAAGACGGGCGCGCGCTGGAAGCAGATTGCGTGTTCTACGCCACCGGCCGACGTCCGATGCTCGACAACCTGGGGTTGGAAAACACCGGCGTCAAACTGGACAAGCGTGGCTTTGTTGAAGTGGACGATCTCTATCAGACGACTGAGTCGTCGATCCTGGCCATTGGCGATGTGATCGGGCGCGTGCAGCTGACGCCAGTGGCGTTGGCCGAAGGCATGGCGGTGGCGCGTCGTCTGTTCAAGCCTGAGCAATATCGCCTGGTGGATTACGCGATGATCCCGACGGCGGTGTTTAGCCTGCCGAACATTGGCACAGTCGGCTTGAGCGAAGAGCAAGCCAAGGCTGACGGCCACAAGGTGCAGGTTTTCGAAAGCCGCTTCCAGCCGATGAAGCTAAGGTTGACCGACTGCCAGGAGCGCACCCTGATGAAGTTGGTGGTCGACGCAGACACCGACAAGGTTCTGGGTTGCCACATGGTGGGCCCGGATGCCGGTGAAATCATCCAGGGGCTAGCGATCGCGCTCAAGGCAGGCGCGACCAAGCAGCATTTCGATGAAACCATCGGCGTGCACCCGACGGCGGCGGAAGAGTTCGTCACCATGCGCATTCCCGTGGCGGGCTGATCAGCTTTCGTGTTCTTACTCACGTATCACCCGAAACAACACCGACGCTGAGGACGCCATCGATGCCTGATCTCTTGCCTATCTGGGTACTGGTGCTCGTAGCTGCCCTTGCGTTTACCGTGGGTTTCATCGTGAACCGATCCGGCACATGCCTGGTTTCTGCTGCGCACGAGGTGCTGTACAAGCGTCGTGCCTGGCGCGTGGGTGGGCTCGCTTTGGCTGCGATGGCGTCCAGCGGGCTGCTTCTGCCATTGCCCTGGATGTCTTCGCCTACGCTGGTAGCCCTGCAATTGAACATGCGCCCACGCAAGCGTTTCGATTTTAAAATGCCCCGTCGAAATGATAGGCCAAGTGACGCAAGACGCCATGGCTATGCGGCATGATGCCCAACTCAAGTCAATAACCGTGTTGCTCTCAGCTAGAGTATTGCTCAGAGTGTTACTATTCGGTAACATTCGATTCGGTTTCTAATTTAACTCGGCATACCAGTTTCAACTGATCTGCGCAGCAACACTCATCTCTGGAGCTATTTTGTCGCTCCTTTGTAGCTTCTTTGGGAAGAGATGAGTTTTAACGCCCCACCGGGGCGTTTTTTTTGCAGCCGTTTATTCGCAGCCAACGGCTTGGTAAGGCAGGTGAATCCCCTGATCGCTCGATGGATCAGTACTTCACTTTAAAGGTGGCTTCGCTATCACAGCAGTCCAGCGCAAAGGACACGCTTAACTTCGCACCGTCGTCGCAATGGAACTCAAAACCATCCTAACACCAGCGGTATCACTGGTAGTGACGGAGATCCGGCCTTCATGCCGGCGCTGTACGGCAGGCTGTTTGATTCGTCGTGCCAACAACGAGTTGTGATCAAGCAGGACGCGATAAACTCGCTTCACGTTGATCGGTGGCAGCGACGGGGTTTCACGCTCACGACGCAACAAGCCCCAAAGGCGACGAGCCATAATTGGGCAGCTCGCTGACCTGGTGCTTAATTTCGACGACCAATCCCGTACCGTCGGTCGGGCACCGAATACGCGCAGCCTCGCGCTGGACGCGGCGGGGGTCACTGTCAATGCGCAAGGGGCCATCGTTATCGACCAAGGCATGCGCACGAGCAACCCGAACATCTACGCGGCCGGCGACTGCACCGACCAGCCGCAGTTCGTCTACGTGGCAGCGGCCGCCGGCACCCGTGCCGCGATCAACATGACCGGCGGCGACGCAGCCCTCAATCTGACCGCGATGCCGGCAGTGGTGTTCACCGACCCGCAAGTCGCCACCGTGGGCTACAGCGAGGCGGAAGCGCACCACGATGGCATCGAGACCGACAGTCGCACGCTGACACTCGACAACGTTCCGCGAGCGCTTGCCAACTTCGACACACGCGGCTTCATCAAGCTGGTCATCGAGGAAGGTAGCGGACGGCTCATCGGCGTGCAGGCGGTGGCCCCGGAAGCGGGCGAACTGATCCAGACGGCGGTGCTCGCCATCCGCAACCGCATGACGGTGCAGGAACTGGCCGACCAGTTGTTCCCCTACCTGACAATGGTCGAGGGGTTGAAGCTTGCGGCGCAGACCTTCAACAAGGACGTGAAGCAGCTTTCCTGCTGCGCTGGATAAAAAAAGGAGGTTTTCAATGAGCGCCTACACCGTGTCCCGGCTGGCCCTTGATGCCGGGGTGAGCGTGCATATCGTGCGCGACTACCTGCTGCGCGGATTGCTGCGTCCGGTGGCGTGCACCCCGGGCGGCTATGGCCTGTTCGATGATGCCGCCTTGCAACGGCTGTGCTTCGTGCGGGCGGCCTTCGAGGCGGGCATCGGCCTGGACGCGCTGGCGCGGCTGTGCCGGGCGCTGGATGCTGCGGACGGCGATGAAGCGGCCGCGCAGCTTGCCGTTCTGCGCCAGTTCGTCGAGCGTCGGCGCGAAGCGTTGGCCGATCTGGAGGTGCAGTTGGCCACCATGCCGACCGAGCCGGCACAGCACGCGGAGAGTCTGCCATGAACAGCCCCGAGCGCTTGCCGTCCGAGACGCACAAACCGATCACCGGCTACCTGTGGGGCGCGCTGGCCGTGCTCACCTGTCCCTGCCATTTGCCGATTCTCGCCATTGTGCTGGCCGGCACGACGGCCGGCGCGTTCATCGGAGAGTACTGGGGTATCGCAGCCCTCACGCTGACCGGTTTGTTCGTCCTGTCTGTGACACGACTGCTGCGGGCCTTCAAAGATCGATCATGAGCGCTTCCCATTGAGACAAACCACGCTGTCGCTACGTTGCCTCATGCCGGCATCAAATTCGGCTGAGTAGCTTCTCGCCATCTGGACGTAGCTCACCCTTGGGTGAAACATGCCGATACAGGGTCTGCCGCGTGACGCCAAGTTCCTGGCACAGGTCGCCGACCTTGGTCTCTGGCTGACCCATTGCCGCCATCGCCAGCCGCAGCTTGGCGGCGGTCATCTTGAACGGCCGGCCGCCTTTCCGCCCGCGCGCGCGGGCCGAGGCTAGGCCGGCAATCGTGCGCTCCGCGATCAACTCGCGCTCGAACTCGGCCAGGGCGGCGAAGATGCCAAAGACCAGCTTGCCGGCGGCGGTCGTGGTGTCGATGGCCGCGCCGTGCCCGGTTAATACCTTCAAGCCGATGCCGCGCCCAGTCAGGTCGTGCACGGTGTTGATGAGATGTCGCAGGTCGCGTCCGAGCCGATCCAGTTTCCACACGACCAGTGTGTCGCCAGTTCGCAACGCCTTCAGGCAGCTCGTCAAGCCGGGCCGATCCTCGCGCATGCCGGATGCCTGGTCCTCGTAAAGATGTACTGGATCGACCCCGGCGGCAATCAGCGCGTCGCGCTGCAAATCGGTAGCCTGGGAGCCGTCCGCCTTCGATACCCGCATGTAGCCTATCAGCATGTCGTACCTGTCACATATACGTTCGATTATGTGACAGTTTGAGTCGGAAAGCTCTGGCCGTCAAAAATTGTCACTTAACCCGTTATTTAATTTAAGACATGCAA
>NZ_JBUZRD010000019.1:0-47972 GCF_055407145.1 Pseudomonas sp. c313
ATGGCCGAGCTCGATTCTCCAGAAGGTAGCTGGTGACACGAGTGTTGAGCCCACCCAACTAGGGTGACGGAAATTTCTGGGGTTCCGGCTTACATCCCCGTGATGCGATCAACCTCGGGCTGACCAAGATGGCCGAGTCGAGCCCCGGCCTGACCTACGCCAAGCTGTCCTGGCTGCAAGCCTGGCACATCCGCGACGAAACCTATTCGGCGGCCTTGGCCGAGCTGGTCAACCACCAGTATCGCCACGCCTTTGCCGCCCACTGGGGCGACGGCACGACCTCATCCTCCGATGGCCAGCGCTTCCGCGCGGGTGGCCGGGGCGAGAGCACCGGGCACGTCAACCCGAAGTACGGTAGCGAGCCGGGACGGCTGTTCTATACCCATATCTCCGACCAGTACGCGCCGTTCAGCACCCGCGTGGTGAATGTCGGCGTCCGCGATTCCACCTATGTGCTCGACGGCCTGCTGTACCACGAGTCCGACCTGCGGATCGAGGAGCACTACACCGACACGGCCGGCTTCACCGATCACGTCTTTGCCCTGATGCACCTGCTAGGCTTCCGCTTCGCGCCGCGCATCCGCGACCTCGGCGAAACCAAGCTGTACGTGCCGCAGGGCGTGCAAGCCTACCCGACGTTGCGCCCGCTGATCGGCGGCACCCTGAACATCAAGCACGTGCGTGCCCACTGGGACGACATCCTGCGCCTGGCCAGCTCGATCAAGCAGGGCACCGTCACCGCCTCGCTGATGCTGCGCAAGCTCGGCAGCTACCCGCGCCAGAACGGACTGGCCGTGGCCCTGCGCGAGCTGGGCCGGATCGAGCGCACGCTGTTCATCCTCGACTGGCTGCAAAGCGTCGAGCTGCGCCGTCGCGTGCATGCCGGCCTGAACAAGGGTGAAGCGCGCAACTCCCTGGCCAGGGCGGTGTTCTTCAACCGCCTCGGCGAAATCAGGGATCGGAGCTTCGAGCAGCAGCGCTACCGGGCCAGCGGCCTCAACCTGGTGACGGCGGCTATCGTGCTGTGGAACACAGTGTATCTGGAACGCGCCACCCAGGGGCTGGTCGAGGCTGGTAAGCCGGTGGACGGCGAGCTGCTGCAATACCTGTCGCCGCTGGGTTGGGAACACATCAACCTAACCGGCGATTACGTCTGGCGGCAGAGCCGCCGGCTTGAAGACGGGAAGTTCAGGCCGCTACGGTTGCCCGGAAAACCTTAGCGTACGATTTTTTCCGTTTTCTCTATTCGCCCCATAACCACCGTACAAGTCTCATAGCAAGGGTTTAGGATCTGGTCGGAAATCTTTAAATCAATGCCTTCACCGAAGGCACATGGCAGCATTCGCGTTTCTGATCCGTAAAATGAGCCTGCGCGCACACGCGCCCGGTTGAGGCGCAGGGCGGCTTGCCGTCCTGGGGCGATTTATCCGGGTCTTAGCGCCCGAAGGGTGGCCGGAGGCCAGGGCAGGGCAGCTTTATCGCCCTGGGCCGCTTAGACAGGCTGTTACGCGGTAGTCGGGTTTGTTTCCAGGCAGCGGGTGCAGGGGCCGCAGGCCTCTGCCGGGGTTTGGGGCGAGTAGCCCCATGCTCTTTACCGTGCCGTGCCGTAGGCACGACTTTGCACGGGCGCTATCTGAGAGGTGGTACACCTCGTAAAGCCCTGTTTTTTACCCGTAGGGGGAAACTGAAGGGGGTATAAAATTCCATTTATTTTAAAGCCCCGGCCGGTGACCTCGACGGGCTCCAGAACACGAGCCAGAAATGCCGGCGACACCGGCGAATCAGTGGCTTTTTCGAGAGATGGCCAGCTGTCCCTGGGACACGCACAAATCGCAGGCGTGAAGCGGCCTCCGCGTGAGCGGATACAGAAAAAAGGGAAGGAAGGGTAGTGTTTGGAAGCTTAGCCTGACGCCTTGACAGCGACGTTGGCCAACAGCTTGCTCAACCTGTCAGTAACCTGGTTACCAGTCACCGCCTGCGGCTTCGATGGTCCACCGTCTGGCGATTGGCTCTGGCCCACTGATGCCGGCCTGTCGTCTGATTCGCGGCTTTCTTTGGCACGCCAACGATTACGGGACACTTCACGACGCAGCAGTTCCTTCGAATGGCGCTCCATGTCGTCGAGACGACGCTGGCCAATCACATTCAATTGAACCTGGCGACGTTTGCGCGCGGAGTTCTGCACCCGCTCAAACACATGCAGTAACCCAAGGTCTTTCCAGAAGAGTTTGGTGAAGCGGATAAGCACGCGTGTACGCACCAGGTGCAAGCCGTTCTCGTCCTTTTCATCCAGGCGCACACGCTCGATGCGTCGGTACACATACCCGGCCGCGTCGAAGGTCTGAAATAGCCGGCAAAGCACCGGTGCTGAAATAGGCGAGTCCTCAGCAATACGACGCTGGGTATTGAGGACATAGCGTCCATTGTCTTCATCGAGGTAGCCCAGGACGCCGGTGGCCAGATCCAGACGAATCAGCATCTGCTCGGCTGACTTCTCGATCGCTACGAACTTCTCGATACGGGTACGGCGATCGCCATTCACACGGTCTAAACGACGCAGATAGCGGCCACGGTACTGGACCATATTGCTCAGCCGCTCAAAGGCTGAACGAATCAGGGGGTTTTTCAGCTGCTGTTCAGTGAGGTGTCGCGGTGCCGCATAAGACGCCGGCATAGGCCGGGCAGCTCGTCGCAATGCAGAGTGGGGATTAGAAGGGTCAAGTCGAACGACTTTTAGCTTTGCCATCAAGACTCCCTCCAGCGGTAGCAGTTACCGTTCAGGGGAGGAGCCATGACTACTGTGATTTGCGATCTGTTGCCGTATGGGGCGTGCACAGCCGCTGCAAATTCGAATTCCATTTTAATACGCCGTTTGGCGGCAAGCTAATTATGTTGACATTCTGCGACTTGCAAGAAACCGCAGTACGCGCCATAATCGGCTTACCGTTTGTTGTTGTTGAACAGGTCATCCCCGTCGAAAAGAGAAAGACCTGTTCAGAATTTTCCAAAAAGCCCGGTTACCAGCCGGGCTTTTTGGTTTCTGCGATTCGGTATCTACACGTTAAAACTCTCTGTGAATGGTACGTAAGTGCTTAATGTTGTTCTTCTTTCTTCTTTGACGCCTCATCTTTAAGCTCAAGGCGGAACTGTGGGTGCTCTACACCCTCGTCCACCTCATTGAGATATCTCAAAACCGCCTCGCGTATGGTTTTTGACACCGTAGTACCCTCCGCACGCATCGCGGCATCAAATCTCCTTTTGGTTTGCTCTTCTAGCTTGAAGGTGACAACGGAAATTTTCTGGTCGGAAAACATAATAAGATTCCAAGGTAATACGGTAAGACTCTCGCTGCCAGATTAGAAGTTATACGGTATTACGTCAAGCTTGGCCCAGATGGTAAACCTTTGCCAGATAAGGACTTAGAGCGATACGGCGACGGCCGCTCCTCTGAACACGCTATTGCTCACCACGCTTAAGTGTCGGCAGAACAGGCATTTACGCTGCTGTTCCGCCTGACAAAGCAGTTAACGGTAGGGGTCAAAACGGCAAATCATCGTCAAAATTATCGTAGTCCTGATCCGGTTCTGACTGTGGTGAAGACTGTGGCTCCTGGGTATTGGTCGGCTGCGGCCGGGGAGCCTGGCGAGGCACGTTGTCGTCCGGGCCCGCTTGAGAGGCCTGTCGATCGCCCTGTGGACGCCCGCCCAAAAGCTGCATCGTCCCGCGCATGTCCACATGTATCTCCGTGGCGTAGCGCTTGATCCCGTCCTTTTCCCACTCTCGGGTCTGCAACTTGCCCTCAATGTAAACCTGAGTGCCTTTACGCACGTATTGCCCAGCGATTTCCGCCACCTTGTCAAACAGCACCACGCGGTGCCATTCGGTCTTTTCAACCTTTTGACCAGTCTGCTTGTCGGTCCATTGTTCGCTGGTGGCCAGGCTCAGATTGATTACCGCCTTACCGGTGGGGGTGTACCGCAACTCCGGGTCTTGCCCGCATGTGCCAACCAAAATCACTTTATTTACGCCGCGTGCCATGGTGTTTCTCCTCGTTACTTGGGTTTGAAAATCAAGGTGCAAGTTTTTCTCGGTACCACTAGATGTGGTGCCTTGATCAGCTGCCGGCGACACAACATGTAGTGTCATGGCCCGCTCAAAGCCCACTCGATGACGCCCGTTAATTCATTTCGTCTTCATAGATCGGGGGTTGCAGGTCGTTTCTATGTGGCCTCGGCGCTGCAGCTCTAGGCGCTGCAGCTTGGGCATTCGGGACATTGGCCGGTCGGATGTGCTGCGCCTGGTAGTCCTCCAGACGCTTGCTGCCCACCGTTAACGCCTGTGCGGTACGCGACTGCGCCTGATAACCACGGCCGCGCTTGGGGACATGCTGCAATGCGGTGTTCCATAACAACGAGCTGCGCACCGCTGCCCCTGGACGCCGACGCCAAATGGCTTGCCATTCCTCGTCCAAGTCATTCAAGGCCACCAGCAACGGATCAGTCAGCACCAGGCTTTCCAGGTCGCTGCGACCAGGCTTCATCGCCACATGGTGCAAAATCCGTTGCACTCGATCCGCACGCGGATAGCTGCGCCGGACCCTGGCAGGCGCACCGGCCAACAAGGTCTCCAGCCCTGGCGGGGCGACCTCGATAAAGCGGTTGATATGGATGGCTTCCTTGGAAAGCTTGTCGACATCATCGACATACATGGAACTGCCGCGAATCACATTCCCTTTGTAGAGGGTGATGTTTTCACCCTCCTGCAGCTGCTGGACTTCCTCGACACTGACCTTTTTGTCCTTGCTCATGGTCAAGGTGTCGGAGTCTTCCCAGTTGGAACTCAACATGCCCGGTTGACGCACCAAGCCGGACATTTGAGGCACATACTCGTCACCCGCCATCAACTGCAGGATCTCCAGCGTGTCTTTGGGGTCCATGATTTTCCCGGTGATCCGGGTGCCCATGTTGGCAATCAACGTCCAGACTTTATCGCCGGCAGCGGATTTGAGGCGCTGCGCCTCCTGGCTCGCCAACAGCAAGCAAATACCAATGGACCGCACTTGCGTCGCCAACTCGCCTATTTTGTCGGTGTAGTAGGCCCCTACCTCATCCAAGATCCACAAGAACGGGAAGCGGTCCTTGTACTTGCGAATCACCAGAATATCTTCGGGCTTACCCTCCAGCTTCTCACCCAGATCCTGGCTCAGGATCATGGCCGCCTGCGACACGTACAAACGGCCAAGGGTCGCCGCCTCGGTCGAGGAAATTTCCAGAGCTGGAATCAAGACCTGCAGGATGCGGTCGTTATGCACCACGTCCTTGAGGTCGATATCGCCGGCATCAAGGGCAAACACATGGCCGTAGGTGTCGTTAAACAAGGCCAGCATGCGAGTGAATTGCTGGATCAAATACCCGTGCTGATTCAGTGCCTCCGGGGCCCATTCAGAAGGGGAGTCCACCTTGGCCAAGTCAAACCCGGCCAGAGTGCCCAAGTAGTTTTCCAGCGGTAACCGGGCCTCTTCATGCCATTGTTGCTCCACTGCCTGGATATAGAGCTTGGCGATCGCGCGCAGCGGTAAATGTGCCTGAATCGTGCGCTGAGACATGACCGTCCCTTCACGCCGGCACTTGTACACCAGGCCAAACACCAGGGCTTGGATCATGGCCCGGGCTTTCTCCTGCCAGCCACCATCGTTGCCGGCCGGGGGCAACATCGAATCCATCAGGTTGATGATGTAGGTTTCCTGGGCGATACCAAACGCATTGATGGTGTTGGTCTGCCCTCGGCTTTTATTGCCTTCAAGCAGATCCTGTGCCCGGGATTTACCACCCGTGATGAAACTCATTGTCCGAACGTCATCCTCCCGGCCATAGCGCCGTGCCAGGGAGGTAATGGCGGCGGATACATCGTTTTGGGCCTTGCCGTCAGAATAAATTAGCCCTTTCCCGTAGCTGAGCTGGCCAACGACATACCCCAAAAGTGCCTCAGTTTTGCCGGCGCCGGTCGTGCCGAACATCAAAATATGGCGCGTCATGTCATCCATGGAGAGCCACAGCTCACGCCCGGCATCCCGGGCCCGCAAATAGCCCATATACAAGATGCCAGCAGCCTTGCTCATGGAGGTGCGCATGACCGTCACCGGCAAAAACCCCAGTAACTTGCCCGGTACCTGGCGTTGCGTCGAAGGATCGAAGCGGTCCATGTCCGAAGGCATCCGCATAGGCATCTGCCAGGGTTCCAGCAGCATCGAGGGGGCCCAGAAAATCATGATGGGCAAGCTCAACCACAGGCTGGCCGGATACACGATGCCACCCACCACGGACCCGACCAGTCCCAACGCGAGACTTCCGGGCCCCATCATCCACTCGCCCAATGCCGAGTGGTAAATCCGGCGGTTTAGGCGCGTACGCTCGACGGCGTAGTCATTGGCTCGCATCCGATACCTCCTGGCCCTTCTGCGCCGGTTGTTCGTCCAGGAAGGCTTGCAGTTTCAGCGGGTCGCGCAAAAGCGCCTGCGACACGTAACGGCCATCGTCGCTAATCACCCAAGGCGTGCCAGGAATTAGATAGGCCTGATAGGCCACCTGATTGATTCCCAGAGCCTTGAGGGCTACATCGCATTCACCAGGTTGCGCCGCTTTTGAATCCGCCCCTTCCGACGCCTGCTTTTCCGATTGTTTGCCCAGGTTCAGCCCATCAGGGGCCGAATCAAACAACGCGTCCCAGGCCGCTTTGCGCTGTTCAGGTGGCAGGCACAGCACTGGCGTAATGGCCGCAATCGACTTTTCCTTACCGATCACCGGTACCGGAAACACCACCACGTTGAAGGCGTCAGAGATGGCATTCAATGCTGGTTCCAGACGCTTACAGTTGGGGCAACTGGGATCAGCGAAGACGTACAGCGTCCGGGCGTGGCCGCTGGAGTAGTCCACGGTAAACAGCTTGCGCTCTGCCGCGTTGTGCAGCTTGCTCGGAAGCGTGGCCCGGATCGCCTGTGGCAAGGCCCAGCCGTCATCTGGCACCTCACTTGAGGCTGTCGGGCTTGGCGCTGGCTCTATCGGCCGTACCGCAGCTGCGCTTGGAGCGCTGAGGACCGGGAGGGGAGTCAAGGGTTTAGGTGCGCTGAGTACCGGACTGGTGACTGCCAGGCCAACCGGCGTTGAGATTGGCTGTATGTCCTCTGCCTTAACCCAAAAATAGCCGAAGGTGAGTGCGGCTACAGCTAGCACCACGCCGGTCACTTTGAGTATGTCCTTTAGGGTGGAATGGTGTAACTGCACGGTGACCAGCTGGTTGAGTAGGTCCTGCGCCTCATCGTTATTAAGGGTTTCGAGTGAGAATTCAAACCCCTGAGCAGCACGGCAAACCACATTGCCATTGTTCAAATAAAAGGAGGGCTTTTGGCGTAGGTCCAAGGTACAGAGCGTGCGGCTGACGCTATCTACTGTCTGAGTGATGACAAGGTGATTAGCTTTGATAAGCACCGAAAACGGCGCGTGCAGGGATGCCGAGGCCATGGGGTTTCCTCTAGTCGAAATAGGTAGGGATGGAGCGTCAGAACAGTGCGGGGAGGTACACAGATAATTCAGCAGCTATTAGCCTGGCTCGTTGGCCACCGTTTCCTGCACGGCATAAATCGCCGTCATAACGGGAACATCAGAAACCTCTCGACGTTTGGCCGTGATGACTTCGCGCGGGTAAACCAGGCCGATGCTTTCCAGCTCAATCTGCAAGCCTTCGATGGCTTGCGTGACCATCAATCCGGGACGTGGCAAACCCTTCTTTTGGGCATGAACCTCTGCCCGCGCTTGAGCCTGCACACCGGCGCCCTCAACAAACACCTTCGCGGTGTCCGCGCTATGCAGGGCATACCACAACGTGCGGTCGACGCCTTTGAGCCAGCGGAACCGCGCAGGCGGTAAGCGAAGATCGCGCCCGTACAAGCCGACTAATGCAGTTCGCACCGATATATGGCTTTCCAACCACTCACTGACGCCTGGAGCCTGTTTTAGGCGCTCAAAGCCCTTATCAGCCAATCGGTAGAGCGGCGTCACCGAGTAGCGTTTGCGGCGCAACAAACCACTGACCATACAAGAGCGGTTCAGGTCATCAAGCAATCGAGTTGCCGCTTTGCGATCATCGAGAAACACCTGCTGACCAAACACGGCCAACAAGGCCCGCTCATAAGGTGTCCAGTCCGAAAGACCGTTATGAACACCGCCGATCTGAGCTTCAAACGCCGAACGCGATGCCTCCAGATCCAGCACTTTGCGCTGCACCAGGTTGTACCGATCGGCAAACTCTTCGGGCTTGAGCGCCCAGGCATTAGCGGCCGAGGTGTCATTCATCAAACCATCAGGCCCTGATGCGGCCAAGACTGGTATCACTGAGGGGGCAAACGCACTCACCAGTCCAGGCAGAGTGTGGATGTTCACCATCCGTTTACTGCGAAACGGCAGCGCCGGGTGTTGCGCCAATCCCATCGCACTCATCACCACTAGCGGTACGAGGAATAGCATGAAGATCCCGCTGGTTTGGTTCATCACGTCGATCCATTCGTTCAACGTAATGTCCTTGGCGTTATTGGCTACCTCAGCCAGAAGGTTGATCTTGCCCCCGGCCCAGGTATGAAGTGGCCCGAAGTCCACTATTTTCCATAACCAATAAAGCGTCCAGGTAGTCCAGTACACGAACGAATCGAAAAATAGCCAGCACAGCAGTACAGCGGCACAAAACGCTAGAAACACATACGCTTGTTCGCCCTCCCACGCGCTTTGTTGAGGTCGATTTTGCATTGGGATTTCCTACGAAGATTAAAACCAACTAACCGGAATGGCCATTAATGGCCCACAAACAATCACACCGCCCGAATGGGCAGTGTGGGAGGGTAAAACGAGAAAGGGGATCTATTGCTTCACGCCAGGCGTGGGATTTGAATCTTGAAATCGCTTTCCAATTTTTCGATCTGGTCGCGCACGTGCTGCGCAAACGGCTTAGCTACGTTGGTTTTTTGGTATTCCATAGCCCCCAAGGTATCGAACCAGCGCTGTGCCCAAGGAGTAGCGATTTCAATACGCGGCAGGTCAGGGAACTTGGTATTTAGACGAAACATGTTCCCTTCAACTTCGCGGTTGGTCCAGTCATCCATGGTCAAGCCCACTACGTCCACCTGTCCTTTACGGATTCTATGAACATACAAAATCGTTCCATTTTTCTTGTCGATCCCCAGGTACTTGCCCTCACCTTGGCGATACATTTCGTAGCCAATTTCAGGGGCGTAGTACGCAGAATCACGAAGATACGCCGTGATTTTTTTGAGTAAGCGATTCCGGCTCCATACGCCATATGCAAATGTCCCAATTGATACAATTATTACGGCCCAGATAATAACAGTACCCAATGCGTCATCTGCGACTCGCCCCATGGACTTGCCTGATGTCACCATGAAAAACATTACTACGCCTATGAACAGTAAAAATGGGAATGCAAAAAACATATAGAGACTTTTTACGATCCCAACCCATCCCTCTTTGGCGGTTTTCAATCGTTGCACCATGACCTTACCCTCATGATTGAGAAGAATTTCATCCTGTTGAATCGGCTAAACACTCAAGCGCAAACTGAACCCGATAATCGGCCACCCTATACAGCGGCTCAGACTCATCACGCAGGTAATTTCGAAAGCCTGTCCACGACATACCAAGCAGCTGGGCCGCCTTGCGTTGACTAATCCCGGCCTTATCGATCAGCTCGCGTAGATAACGCGGATCTGGATTGTGATTGCAAGCATCAGGCTTCATCAAACAAGATTCCTGCTGTCATAGCACCTTAACCATGAATACAGCGTAGCGGATAACACTGTTACCCAGACCGCCGTTTATCGGACAGCAGAAACTTGTTTGTAACTGATCATTGAATACCGTCCCCTCCACCTCCACCGCCAGGATTGCGCCTAGGCTGGCTTCGCATACCCGGCATGCGCTGTGCCCCACCGCCTGCAGCACCGAACATACCCTTCATGTTATCAACCATACCGCCCATCACATTGGCCCCTTCACGACCGCCCAGGAACGAAATCACATAGTCAGCAAGGGACGCTTGCAGACCAAAGATCCGAGTGACACCAAAGGTCGCGATACGGGCGTAGATCATCAACCAGCCAATCATCTTGAACAGCCCAACAATGGAGTCCGCATTGGCATTAGCCAGTGCAGAGGCGAACAGCAGATTAAGGATTGTGCCCCCAGCCATAACGGCCACGGCCGCAAAGAAGAAACCCAGCACCATCAGTGCCGGTCGCAACATCATGTCGATCAAGAAGATATAGCCGTAGGCACTCCGACTACCTTTGTCTTCCTCCGCCCCCAAGTGCGTTGCAGCCCACATTGGACCAGCGGCACAACCCACCAAGACACTGACAATCCAGTTAAATACCCCCGTCATCCAGAACAAAAAAGGCACTGCTGGCAAAAACACTGCCAAGGAAAAGCCGATGGCCATCAATGCAAACATAACGAAAAAGAAGATTGGGGCCAGAGCGCCCAGCACATCTTTCGCCACTTCACCGCCGTTGATACCAAAGACTTGCCCAAGTGTCCCCAGGACCGAGTTACTGGCCGCCGAAGCAGCACCCACAGCAAGTGCATAAACCGCCATCGATGTTTCTGTTGCGACCAATGTGTAATCGCCAATTGCCTGCATTTTGATCAGCGGGTTTACTTGGTTAGAGAAATTGGCGTCCGTGCCAACTTTCAACGTAGCTATTCCGCTCGTAATCATTTGCATAGGATTTTTGAAAAAGCTCACAAACACCGAGTTGGGATCTTCCGCTGTAACTGCCGCTCCATCATCCTTGGCGGTCTGTGTCCCCAATGGCGCTGTATAGGTGCTGTTCTGCACCTGCGCCCGATAGGCCGCAAACACCTGGTTGTAAAGATCGCTGGTGCCATGTTCGCCGACATGACTCATTCCAGTGACAACCGGCGTCGAGCTGGCCACGTCATTGGTCTTGCTATTGGCCGTAGCGAAGGTGTGATACCAACTACCCAAGGCAACCCAACCACTGCTTTTGATCTGACTTGATAGCTGGCTTTGCAGCGTATCCTTGAAGTCGATCTTAGTCAGCGCCTGGTTGACCGTATTTTCATACTCTGCAGCCGCGTTCTGGATCTGCGTCTCGGCATCCTGAAAACTCCCCACGTCTTGGTCACGCTTGCTCAGGTAGGTGTCCACAAATGACCGCGCCGCCTGATCCATAGAGCTTTGCATCGTGTCCAACGCTTGACGCTGCGCCGTGATAACGCCATTCGTATCCACATCACTGTCAAACAGCAGATTCCAGGTACCGGTGCGGCCTGTGTTGGGCGTTTTGGCAGAGCCACACACGGCACTGCCATTGCCGGTGTCGTATTGACCATTACCGCCCTTGGTGGTCATCAGAGGTGTATTGGCTTCTCCATCCGCATACAACGACTGCAACTCACGGTTAATCGCGTACTTGCACAGGTTCATCTCAAAGATGCCCCGGGCAGATGACCGAGTGACCGGCGCCGTTGGCTGCGTCACCATCGAATAGCCACTGCTCATCATATCGACGGCTTTATCCGTCAATAGATTCGCCCCACCGACCCCCATCACAGATGTGGCCCACAGCATAACCAGCTGGGCCAGCGACCAGCCCGATGCAGTGGGTAGCAAGGTGATGAATCCGGCGAACGTCATAATCGGATACACCGCTGAGCGCCCCCCGTTAAAGACTTGCCCCTGGTGCCCTGACTTCACAATGGTTCTCATCGTGATTGCCAGAAACCAGAACAAGGCCAGCACGCTCAAAAAACCGTTGATGAGCGCGAACAACGATCCGATCAACGTGGGGGTTGAAGGGGCAAACGGATTAAGCACCACGTCGCCAAAAATCATCACCAGTGCCTGCCGTGACAGGTCGTTGGTCTTTTGGGCCGCAGCCGCGATAGTCTGATAATCCACAGTGTCGGCCAGGGCCGGCAGGGAAAAGACCAGCAACAGTCCGACCCACCAAAATTTATTGGTAAGTTTCATAGAGTTTTCCGTGTGAGATGCCGGACCGCGAAAGGGACCGTAGAGGTGAAACAGAAGAAAAGTCGTAAGCCAAAAAGGACGCCGACCCGGGGCAAGGAAGAGGTGTTCCCCTTATCTACAAAGCGGAGTCACCGCGCGGCGCCCAACGTAAGCACCTGCCGGCCCCAATGATTTTCGGTCAGGAAGTCCTTGAAGGTGCCCCCTTCACTCTCGCTGACGCGTCTCTCCTGCAGTTGCCATACGCGGTAGGTGGTAATCAGTGTTTTCACAAACCCAAGCCCACCTGCGCCTGCCAGTACCAGGATCGTTATCACTGCGCGCAACAGCGTACCGGAGGGCAAACCGTGTGCGAGCAGTACCAGGCCCGACAGCACCAATGCCAACCCTCCGCCAATTACCATCAAGCACCACCAGGCGAGCCGAATACGCGTGAAGGTGGTGTTTAGCTGCTCAATGGTCCTGCCGCTACATGCCACTGCCTGAGCCCAATCCAGTGATTCAGACGGGACGGACTGGTGGTTCAGAAGAGCCCAAGCCTCACGCAGCCGGCCCATAGTCGGTTGCACACCCTGGCGATAAATCACTCCCAGGTCCGAGAACGGGTTGATAATCGACAACCCCACGTGCCCGACGCGTTGTAATGGCGTACTGGTGGTCTTATCGGTTTCCTGCGTTTTTTCACCGGCGTTTCGAGGATCAGTTTTCATGTGCTGTCACTCCCGAACTCATTTTTGAACCCAGCTCTTGAAGCTGCGGTACGTACTTGGCATCGGCCGCCAGGGCTAATTGCTGGCCTGCAATGATGTTGGCCTGACGCTGATCATTTTTAAGTCCCAATTGCAGCCAATTGCCCAAGCTCTGCACTCGTACCAGCTCACGCGTCAGGTTTTCACCGCTCATAGCCTGCAAGTCAGTCTCATAGGCTGTATTGGCATAACGTCTGCCCACCTCAAAGGCCTCAAACTCGCGTTCACTCATCACACCCGTGCGTTGCGCTTCCTGACTGCCGGTGGTGGCGAAATACTCCGCCGCTGACGGGCTTTGCAAGGCTTCTTGCAGCGCGTCCTTCGTGGCCGGATTGGCCTGACTGGCGGCGATCATGTCCAGTTGCGGTTGAGTGGCCGCGCTTTGAATCGCCTTGTACTGGGTCATCAACCCCTGATATTCACGCCCAGTGGCTGACTGGATTTCGCCCTTACCCGGTACCCGACCACCGTCATGACGCGCAGAGTTTTTCATGTAGGCCATCCCCGCATCTATCTGGTCCTGGTTGAAGGTCAGGTCAGGGGCCTTACCCACCGCTCCCGCGCCGTCGAGCAACGAACGCATTTCAATGTCGCCCCCTGGCAGGCTGGACACACCCGGGCACAAGTCCGTGCCGCCATACTGCGCGGCCTCGCTCTCGGTGCAATATGCAGCGTGCATGGCTGCACTGCGATAGCCACCCTGGCGTGGTGCGACGGGCAATGAGGCGATGGTTTTGCGCACCACCGCACTACTGACGCCCGATCCCGTAGCAAGGGTTGAGGAATTGGAACGACTCACCTTGCCTACCGTTGCAGCCATACCAGAAGCAGACTCGCTGCAAATACTGTCCGCTACTGTGTACTGCTCTCGGGCACGTTCCAGGCGCTCAGTCTGACGCCCGAAAATGTCCGCTTCGCGTTGAGCGCGGGCCGATTCAGTGATGACGGCGACCTGCTTGTCACTGGCCTGCACAATGGCCGTGCCGATCTGCATATCAGTGGTTAGAATTTCCGCCAAGGTGGCTTGAAGCCCCACCATGGCAGGCATAACTTGCATGGTGATTGGTACGCTGGACACCTCCGCCGTCGGCTGCACATAGGCAAAAGCCTGCGGCCCCCCCAGCACACTCATGGCCAGCGCGGTTAACGTATAACGTCTTTTCATCATGATTTATTCCCTCAAAGGTTGTAACCGCGCCGGGTGATCAGTTCATTGGCCAGAGTGCGGATCACGTTGTTTTCGTCCGCCTCACCAGCCTCTTTCTGACGCAGCGCTACGAGCTTTTCCGCCGTGCCTTGCGGGAAGGCTTCGGCCAACATGGCGCGGGCCGTGGCACCTCCCACTTCCTCGTACAGCAGACGGCGCAAAGAGCTGTCGGTGGGTGATGAGTTCAAAGCCCAAAGTTCCAGAGGCCCCAAAGCGTTTTTCAGAATCCGCGCCAGGGTGCCGCCGCCCTTGATCCGAAACACACCCAAAAACGGAACGCCGCTGCCGTCCGCTGCCGGACCTGATCCGGTGCGCTGAAATGTGCGAATCGTTACCTTCGGCACTTTGAAGCGGTCGATCAGTAAGTGTTCGTCATCGGGGTCCACCTCCATCATGAACAACGAGTTGGCCGAACGCAGAATCGCGTCGGGAAAGTCACGCACGTATTGCGAAGACAACACGGTACGGACCCCGAACTTGCGTTGCTCGCGGTCCTGGGTTTCCAGCATCGGGAAGATGAAGGGCACCTTGGCGGCGTTGTGTAGCTCGTCGTAGACCTTCGTTTTGACTTCCTGGTCTAGCTGCTCCAGTCGGTCCTTATGCAAGGGGTGATAAAGCTTGGGCACCGCCTCCAACAAGGCCTCCTTGTATTGAGGCAACACAAAATCACCACCAGCCACCTGGCCCGCGAACAAGAACATGATCCCGGTTTTCAAGTGCCCGGACTTGCTGTCATCGCCCATCACGTTGTTCAGGTCGATAGCAATCACTCGCGTGCGCGGACTGATTACAAACTGCGTGCGCCCGGCCAACATCTTGAATTCGTTGGTGGCGTCGGTCATGCAGCGGTGCAGGTACTCCAACAGGACTTCCTGGCTCTCATCGCGTTGCACCCGACCAAATGCCCCCTGTACGTCTTCATGGTTCAAGAAGCTGGTCATGTCCGCCAGTTCCGGTACCGCCTGAAACTGGGCGCGCTGAGCTTCCTGTACAAACCCTGCTTCAAACAACAAGTCGCGGACCTCGTACCAGGTAGTGCTTTCCCACCACTGGGCCGGGTAACGCTCGATCAGGCCACTTTTGTCCAGGGCTGCGTCGACCACAGGTACAACACCTCGCGTCCAGGCCCTGGGACTGGTTTCAGCATTGGCGGTGTAGGCCATGCTGATGATGCGCTCCAAGATCTGCCGGGTATCACGCTCGTTTGGCGGGTTGCCCGTCGATGGATCAATGCACATGGCCGTGAGCATGCTGATGATCCAGTTACGCTCGTGGGGGATTGGGAAGCGTGCGCCCAACTGGATATCAAACAGGTTGCGGCAATGTTTGGTGCTGTTTTGCAGCACGATCCCGACGACTTCGTCCTTGCGCTCTGGTGGCAGACTATCGCGCAGCAAGGCCACCTGACCCTGCATCGAAAAGCCCTTATCCACGCCGGCGATGAACGGTAACTGCCGCTGGGCGCTGGATACCATTGTGTTCCCCAGTGCATTCAGCAGCACCGACTTGCCCAGCCCCGGAGAACCAACAATCACGTTAGTGAGCTTGTTCTGCTTGCTGGTGGCCAGCCCAACTGGGTACAGCTTGCCATCCAATGTTGGGAACAAGGCGTTACCGTCATCTTCCCAAGCCGAGGCTGGACGGGTGATCGGCAACAGGTTCAGCGCCTCTGACAGCGGCGGATACAACAGGTGTGGGCCGCTGCCTTTGTTGGAAGCAACTAAGGTCGACGCCCAGGCCCGTACCGGGTTACCGAAGGTTTGCGTCACCTCACAGACACCCCAGGACTGAAAGGCCTGGGTAAGCAGCGTCAGATTACGTGTCACCGTGGCCTTACTATCACCCCAGGTGGACGCCATGATGGTCATCACGCACACCGGCTCTTCCTGCTCGATCCGCGTCAGGGTTTCTATGGAGTTCCACACCGGCCGCAGCGCCGGCACAAACGCCATAAAATCGAGGGTTGATTTCTTGGCCCCCAGCGACTTCATGCCGCCCGGCATCAGGTCCATGCGTACACGCCACGGCACACCACGCGGCACCAATGCTTTGAGGTGGGCAAAGGTCTGCGGCGCCTGCGGTCCGAGGGCTACTGACAAGGTTCCATGCCAGGTTCCATTGATGCACAGCTTGTTTCCGTGGGTTTCCATGTCCTGGTTCATCAACTGAAAGTTCAGATGCGGTGCCAGGAAAGGCGTGTGGTCATCCCCTTGACGCACGCCATGCGGGGTAATGGGATCATCAGGTAACAGTGGTTGCCAGGCGTCACTGGTGCCCTCGCGGTCCACCTGCGAGCGCAGAGCCTGACCCACGTCGTGGGCATCGAGCAATTCCAGCAGCACACCCTGGCCGTTATCACTAAATGCGCTTTCCACAGCGCTCAGAAAGCCATCGTGTCGGATTTTCAACCCGGCCATTTCGGCCAACACTGGGTTTTGCCCAAATTTCGCATCTGGGCTTTGGCCGATCAGCTCTTTGAGGCGTTTGTTTTCATCGACCAGCTCATGCGCGGATAGAGCTTTTCGCCCGGTGTAACACACCATGTAGCAACGCTCCCGCGATACCCACGGGGCAAGCTTCTCGACGTGTTCATCCAAAATAGGCGTCATGTCGATGCCGGTACGCTTCACGGAAACGTATTGGGGAGCCAACAAGCGCTGAACTTCCTTTCGGCCCTGCTCCGGATCGTCTTCAAATACCAGACTGACCTTGTGCCCATGACGGCGATAGTGAGCCGTCAGCGCCTGAGTCATACGCTCAAGTCGACCACTCCAGGAATAGGGCTCGTTAACTGCTGCAGCTTCGTCGGTATCGCAAAAGCTTCCGGCCACTGCATACACCGTGCAGTAATCACCCTCATCGTTGACCAAGATATACGGGGCTTTGAGGCCCGGGTGACGGGTCCGGTCATCCTCGGTCAGACGCACGATCGTTTGCAGGTCGCAGTAGTCCGGCAGATCCCGGGACACGGCAAACCGCGAGGTTTCAGTAATCAGGTTTTCAACCCAACGTATCAGGCTCGACATACAAATCACTCCGGGTATAGGTGTCCCAGCTTCGGGAGGTGAGTACGGCAGCAGCGGTTTTCCCGCTGGGCAGTAACAACGTCAGGTCATCAAACCTGTCAGGTGGCAAAATCAGGGCACAGCCCGTCAGTCGGGTTTGCAGGGTTAAGCGCTTATGGGGGGGCAGACGTTGAAGGGCCATGGCGTACTCTCCCGCTCGCGCCGTGCCCCATGCCTGCTCAACTTCACGGCCATGGCGGGCAAGCCACAGCCATATTTTTTGGCCCTCACGGCGCTGGATTTTGTTTCCTGCCCGGATGGCTATCAGGGCGCGGCGCTGCAGGTGATGCACGTCGCTCATCGCCATACCAGGCAAAAAGGCCAGAAGCCCATGGGCCGCCGTTGGGCTGTCCAGGTGCCCGGCCAGGTAACAGAGGGTGCAAACGGTATGGGAGTCGGTGAATCCGGCCCTGGCGCCCTGCCACAGTTTTTCAGTCCAGATCCCACAGCAGGCGCATCGATCGCCTGCGATGGCCACCGGCACCGGCAACTCAGGGTCGCCACTGATATCAAGCATCAGGGGGGCCAGTGGGGGTTGTTCATGTTGGATATCGACATCCATAAGCGCTCCTTCTGGATCACTTCAGAATTCGGAAAAGTCGTAGTTTTTGGCTTGTACGGCTAACCGCCGTAGGTTTGCGTCAGAAATACAACGGCTGAACCGTTGTGGTGCACTTGGTCCGGGCTAAACGACAGAAAGCCCAGGAAGGTTTAAGCTGATGGGTATCTATATAGGAGGTCTCTATGAGCGCCCAACTTTCTCCCATCGTTTCAGAGTTCGAAACGCAGGAACAAGCAGACAGTTACGACCTTTGGTTTCGCGCCAAAGTACAAGAAGCGCTTGATGATCCTCGGCCTAGCATTCCTCATGATGAAGCCATGGCTCTCGTCGAGCAGCGCCTAGCCGCCAAGAGAAAAGCCCGTGCTGGCAGTTAACTGGAAAGTCGTCGCCCTTGACGACCTCGACGAAATCATTGATTACATCGACCAGAGAAACCCAGTAGCAGCCACAGATCTGCACAACATCATCAAGAAGGCCGCGGAAGGTCTTTCAGAAACGGCTTATCACTTCAGGTACGGGCGTATTCAAGGAACGCGTGAATGCGTCGTACATCCCAACTACGTTGTGGTCTATCAGGTCAAATCAGGCAGCGTTGATGTTTTACGCGTCCTGCACGCCCGCCAGAAATACCCCTAACCCGCAGCCCTGCGATGACCGAAGTCATCGCAGGGTGGTTCCTTAGCCCACGTCCACAGGCGACAAGCCAACCTGAGTTTGCGAACGCTTGATGATCTCCGGGATCACGACCAGGCACACCCCAAACAGGATGGACCCGATAATGTGACCGGTTTTGATCTGAGGGTTATCCTTCTTGGTCTTGGCAGCAATCAGCCCACCAATTACAAAGACCACGCCAACGAATTGAGCGACCGTCAGCGCGGATTTTTGCAAAGACTTGGCCCCCTCTGCCGCAGCATCCCCCATACCCGCAATATCGTCACCAGCAAAGGCCAGTACCGGGCTCGCGGCCATGGCCGCCGTTAAGCCTTTCACCATCCGCTGTCGCATCCCATCTTTAAAAACAGTGACGCGCACAGCAGCCCACAGCAACATGTCTTTGGACATGGCCAACTCCTTATTGATTGATCAGTTTGATGTAACGATTAAAGGTGCGCTTAGGCGCGTTAGATCCCCGGCCGGCTTAGAGCATGCCAAGAGACTTTTGCAGGGCGCTCAGCAGATACGGACTGCATACGCAAAAAACGCCCAGGACAAACTTGAGAGTGCCGCTGGATACATCCTGACTGGCTGTAAGCCCTGAATGCCCATCCTTGAGTGACCGCTTCCAGGCGAGCATGCCTTGCAAGGCAAAAAATACGCCCAGCATTCGTACCAAACTCAACACCGCATTAGCTGCGTCTGCTGCAACACCGAAGGTGCCCACATCCACGTAGCTGATGGCGTCGAAAGTCGCCCCTTGCCAGCCAAACTGGCGAGCAGCGGCGCCGATCATCTGATCAAGGCCTGCCAGACCACCACACAGCAACAACACGGCAATCACCTTGCCGCCGCTCTGCGACTGGCCGGGTGCTTTACGGGAGGCACTGGCATTGGAAGCGAGGTAGGTCACTGCACCAATGACGGCAAAAAAACCGCCTAACGTGAAAGCCAGGCTGACAAATGTGCCCAGCAAGTTATGGGACAGATTGACCAACATTTGAATCGCATCATTTCCACCACCCATGGCTCACCTCACTTGAGTGTGCCGGCGCTGGTATGCACTTCACGGGCTTGAGCATCAATACGGGTTATGGTCACCTGCCCCACTTGATCGCCCACTTTCACCGCCCAGGTTCTGTCTTGCCAGAACAGCCAGGCCATACCGTTTTGCACTGCCTCCACGCGCATACCGGTCAATGGTGATCGGACACGGGCTGCAGGTTTGGTCGCACGCGGTGTGGAAACCTGTACAACGGGTCGCCCCTCCAGGGAAGACAAACGAGCCGATAACACGCTGAGTTGTGCTTGAGCCTCAGACAGCTGCTGCTGTTGGAGCGTCATCCCCGCGCCCTGAGACTTGACCGTTTCCGACAACCGTCCAATGGCTGTGCGGTTGGTTTCCGCGTAACTGCGAACACCGCCAATCATGAGCGCTACCTCATCCTTGAACTGGCTCCCTCCTGCGTCAGAGGTGGCCCGTAATGGGGGGGTCGTCCCAGTCCCTTCGGTGGTAATGCTCTGCTCGTCGTGATCTTCCCGAAAAGCCAACTGATTTACCGTGGGGGTACTGTCGGGACCAAATAAGTACCAACCGGCACCCACTAGGATCACCACGACCCCGATTATCCAGGGCAATGACAGTCCCCCCATCATCGGGCGTTGCCACACCCCCTGATCGGCTGATTGGGAGGAAGGTGCCGAGACAACCGGCGACACCCTATCTTCTGCTGTAGCACTAAATTCGCTCATTATTGATTCTCCTGTAGCCTGCGTTGCGCCTCGATCCGTGCCTGGGTCTGCGCACGCCATTGATCAGCCGACTGAGGTTGGGTTGGGGCCTGGGGTTGAGGTTGTGTCGTCATCACTGCCTGAGCTGGAACAGCAGATTGCACCGCTTCCCCGCTTCGCCCTGGTGCAATTGCATCACCGGCATACACACCGCGCATGAACTGAATGGCTACCACCTGGCCCTTGAACACGTTCACTTGGGTCGCTGGGGTACGGGCGGCATCCGCAGTTAGCACTTTGGCAGCCTGGCTAGCGGCGCCGCCAAGAATGGCTCCGGCCACTGCTGTTCCGTCCGGTGTTCCTGGTCGTGCTACCTGAGTGCTAAACCCATTACTCACCACCTGGGTGTTGGCCTGGGTGTACATGTCACTGATGTTGCCAATGCCGCCCAGAATTGCCGGCAAGACAATGCGCGACATGTAACGGTGGTTCACTTCGGAAGCCACATTGGCCAACAAGGTGTCATCTTGAAGCGCATAGGCATCCACCTTGTAGTTGATACCCTTGAAGGCCATTTCAGTGAAGTGGATGACCACGCCATCGCCCTGCAATCTGGCCCCATCTGGGGCTTTCAATACAGCCCCGGCATAGGGCCCGGACAACTTGCCAAGAACCGGCGTGGTGCTGTTGTCCGAATCCACCCCGATATCAATAACCCCAGCACCCCGCCAATACGGCGGAACCACTTCAACAGCGGAATAAGGCGCATCGCCACCGGACTTCATGGAGGCTGTTTGTAGCCTGGCGCCACCTGGAAGGCTTTCACTCCAGCGGTCGTAGCTGCTTGCAGTGCCAGCCATCGTGCCGCCAGAACCGCTTCCACTACTTACCCCCCCAATCACCTCGGCCACCTGCAGGCCGCTGGGCTGTTCGTCTTGCGTCTTAACTTGGGGATTGATTCGAGAAAGTAACTTGACCAACGCCTTCTGACGCGGATCTTCCTTTTCGCTTCCGCTTTTTGAAGTCTGTCCTTGGCTGCTGCTACTACGTCGGGTGGTTGTTTCCCGCTGGGGAGCGGGTTTGGCAACCGGTGTAGGTTGCGTTACGGCCTGTTGCTCCATTGGGATACTGGCAATAAAGCTGTTGTTTTGGCTTTTGGCCGCTGCGGCCCCGTTCTGGTTGAATTGGTCTAACAACGCGCGGTAAGCCGGGCTTTCAGTGCTGTTGGTGCGTGAAGCCACCGATACCCGAGTGAGGTCAAGTCGTGATTGTTCCGGGGGAGGACTGGTGAGCCAGGTCCATAGGAAATAGCTGCCCCCCACCACCGCCACCACGGCCGCACCGATCAACCCCAGCGTGAGTTTTTTGTCACGTTTTGCATCGTTTTCGTTTGCCATGATGATTAATTACTCCAAGGCCACGTTGAGCGCCGCTGTGCGGCCCATTACCGAGAACGATACGTAAGGCGTCACCGGCAATTTCCATAGGTGCGTACCGTCTGCCGACGACAGCGTTGCCTCAAACTCGTCTCGGATATCAGCCCGTGTGCGGATGTACAGGTCATCGCCCAGTTGCCATACCGAGGTATCGGGCACCGCACCGGTCGTTTTCAGACGCCGGGCCTCCTTGGGAGGTATGCCATCAAGGAAGGCTTGCAACGTGCGGTCATGCAGCCCGATACGGGTTTCAGGGGCGGCGCCAGGTAGAGCCGCTGGCCCCCGGCCGGGAATGCGCATGTCCAAGCGACTGTCTACCGTCCAGGTGCCCGCTTTGGTGTCAGGCTCCCCACTGGTGACGTTGAGAACAATCGGCACCGATAACCCTTCCAGGTAGACAGTGACGTTGCCGCTGCTAAAGGGCTTTTTGGCCTGTACCACCATTACCGGACTGTTGGGTATCCAATACACAGTGAAGTCAGAATTGCCGCTGATGGGCGCCGCACCAATTTTCCAAGGTGCGCCGGTACTGTCCATCCAGCTCAACGAGCTGGGGTAATTCACGGCAGTGCGTATCAGCGGCAAGCTGGCTCCCGGTGATAAATTCACGGTCAGTGCGCTGATCCTTGGCACTACCGTGATCTGTGGTGCAGCGATCGCCTGATTAATGTCCTCAACCTGCCCTCGCAACTGCCGAATCTCTTGCGGGGTCAGTGGTGAAACCATGTCCTGAGCCTGCTGAAACAGCGGAGACGGCGGCGGCAACGGGTCATTGCCCGAAGGCGCCGGGGCTGCAGCCACTTTCCCGATGTCGGGACCTGGTCCAGCCTGGCTGGGAACGCTGGCTGCCGGCGTTGCGGAGGTGAGTGAGGCACCCGATACCCAGCCTGAAGGCGCCGCCGTATTGGCGGAAGGCGCAGCAGCGGGTACCGTTGCTGTCGTTGTAGGTGCGGCGGATGCTGTCGGTGCCGCCTGCGGGCTGGCAGTTTCATCCGCCCAGGCGTATCCGCCTGCTGCCAGCCATAAGGCGAGCGCAATAGTGGTTTTCATGGAAGTTCCTCGTAACACCGAAGACCTGACGGTCAACGTGCGTAAATCCTGTCGGTTATGGAACTGGTGTGAGGGAGCGGCGTGCCGTCCTCACCTCAGTTGGTATTGCTGGTGATGACTTGCGTTACTTCCAGACCGGCGTTTTTCACCCGCACGTCGGTGCGCTGAATGCGCTGGGTGAAGAAGAAGTGCAACGGCGGGCTGCCGGACTGTTGCCCGTGCAATTTCAGCGTGACCGGGTACTGAAACTCCCACACATACCGGCCACCCAATTCGCCTTTGCTGCGAATTACCCCGGGGCCCACATCGACCGAAAGGTTCATGCGCTGTTCCTTGACCGCCTTTAGCACGTTCGAAGTCGTCAGGGCCTTGTAGTAGTCCTGGAAACCTACTTCGGAATAGCGCTCACCAAGGCGGGTCATCTGGTCTCGGTAATGCACAAAGTCCAGGGTGAAGCTCTCTCGGATCGTGTCAGCGCCAAACGCTGCCACGTCGCTCATGCTAACCCCGGGCTTATCCAGCGGAATGACCTTGGTAACTCGCCCATTTTCAGTGGTGAAGTACTTCACGTCGGGATTAGCGACCTTCCAGCCAAGAAACCCATTAATGGTCACCGACAACACCAGGGCGGGGCCAAGCCACAGCACAGCCGTCAGACAGCGGTGGGCAAACGCGGCGCCAAGTTCCCGTTTGTTCTGCGCATTTACCGCATGTTTAAACGTCTCTTCATCCGCCGCCGAGACTGTATTGGGCTCGAAAGGCGGTTGATCCGCCTGGACCGAATTATCAGGTAATGAGTTCACAACAAACCTCCTTGGGACCGCCAGGGATCAATGGTGCTAGGGATATGGCTATTGATTTTGTCCACCGCTGCTTGGCATATCTGATCGGCTAGCTGGTTCAACAGATCCGACAGACTCGGGAATGAGGGCAAGCTGATGCTGGTGGTGCGAATACGTGCCAAGCAGTCCTGGAGTTCATCGGAGACGGTGCGCTCACGCTCTGCCCATACATCCGATGCCCTTTTGGCTTGCTCGTAACCGGCTTGACTGCCTGCGCTGGCCGCTTGTCCTGAGCGGCAAACCGCTGCATTTCCCACAACTGGCAAGCAGCACAAAGCCGTCAGCAGTGCTGCGCACATGCTTTTCTTGAACATGGTGAGTACCTTTGCTGTTAGCGTTTTTTCTTGCTCACGCCGGGCGTGGATCGCTCGGCTGTGCTGCCGGTGCCGCTGTGGGTGCTGACTTTGGGAGGGAGTTGTCCTCCTTCCAGCGCTCATCAAAACCCAACCGGGCATGCAAGGCGGGGGGAATATCGGCAGGCGCATCAAGCTTGGCGATGCGCGTTGCGTTGTCGCCTTCAAGCTTGAAGGCGATGTTTTCCCGAGAAACTGGCACACCGCCTGAGCGGTTAATGGCATTGCCCGTGCCAATCGGCACAAGCCCCTCTGGTGTAATGGCGTTAAACACCATCGGCGGCGCGTCCTGAGTGCCCGGCAAGCTAACCAACACATGCTGGAACTCATTACCCTGACGCACCACGCCTTGCAGGTAAGGGCCATCGCCGCGCACCAGAAGCATGTCCAGGTGCCCGTCTTGCGACCAACTGCTGATCACCGGTTGCCCTGCTGACTTTCTCGGGTCAATAGCCGGACGTTGTGCCGACAGTTCATCCCCAGCTTTTGCACTGCCCTGGCCGTTTGGTGTCATCCAGTACAGGCCCTGAGCGGGTGGTGTGGGTACTGGCACGTCCAGTCCCAGACGGTTAATCACGGCTTGCTGTACTACGGCAAATCGGGCTGCGTCATAAGGAGCCAGTTTTACCCCCTCATCCTGGCCGGTACGTACAGTTGCAGCACCCTTCACGGTGAGCGCCCATTGATTGCGATGGGCATTCTTGTCCTCAAAGTGTGTCGTGACGCCTTGCTCATTCTTGTGCGGAACCTTAACCACGACCGCTTCTTTACCCAGCCACTGCAATGTCACCATTTTCCCTGGCTGAACACGGGTTTCACGCATCAACCCTGCCAGCTCCTTACCCCAAAAGGTCTGCGTACCGGTTTTGGTGCGCAGCTTGATATAGGTAGTTGGGTCGTTGTTTTCATCAAAGTGATACGGTGCCATTCCGCAAGCCATCACCTTCCCGACGACGCCGTCCTTGGCCTTTTCAGCGGGTTGATGAACCTCCGCAGAAACCCCTTGAGGCTGGGCAACGACATTTTCAGGTCCAGGCTCAGCTGCCCTGTTTGGCGCGGCTGACTGTGACACGGTGGCCACATTTTCAACCTCCAGCAATGGCGCCGCTTGAGGCTGTGCTGGCACCGCCTCTGGCACCGCGTGGCTAGGCTGAGCAGGAAGCGTACCGAATGCAGGTGGCGCCTCGCCGGCAATGGCATCGCGTACCACCGGTTCTGCCGTCAAGGCTTTACGGGCGTCGTCCAGCAATGCCCGTTGAACGGGATTTTTCATCTCGACGTTGATTTGATGCTGCGCAATCAAGCCGATCGTCTTGGCCTTGAACTCGTCACTGCCGGTCAGTTCGATTCGACCTCGATAAAATTGCGCAGCGGTCAGCAGGGCCGCGACGATTTTTTCATCACTCTGGCCCGCTCCTGGTGCCATTTCCAAACGGGCGCCATGATCCACAAATGCCGGTTCACCATCGAGCGTGTAAAGGGTCTGACTATCACCTTGTTTCTCCCAGCCAACCCGTGCCAGCAGTGAATCCAAATCCAGATGGCTGATCTGTGGCTCGACTTCCGTCCCGCTAGGCCGTGGTGCCCCCACCAAGATTGCATCTGCCTCGTTAGCGGCTACAGGCGATGTTCCATTGCCGGCGTCGTTTAACCGGGACACCGGAGCTGGATCATCAGAAGCCACTGGGGTCTCTTGTTCCGGGGTTTGTGCTGACGGCGCTGGAGACAATGGTGTGGCGTCAGGAGCGGTAGAGTCTGCTTCTGACTCCAACGCCTGACGCTCAACCGGCTGCACAATGGGTGCAATAACAGTCTCTGCGTTGGCAGTCGGTGCCAATGTTGGCTCCAGGGCCATGCTCAATTGTTCCTCGGCCCGTCGTTGTGCACGCGTCGTTTCATCAACGGCAGCCACCGCGTCAGCTGATGATGCAGTCGCTGGATCGGGCTTCAAACCCAACGAAGCGGGTTCGCCGTTGTGCGTGAAGGCCAGCGGTGCTGGAGCTGTTGGAGTATCCCGCTCACTCGGTGTCACAGGTTGCTCAATCTGCGGTTGTGGCTGGAAACGCTCCAGGTCAATCGTGGCGAGTTGACCGTTGTGGGTAAAGTTCAGCGGCGCTGGAGCGGCTGGAATATCCCGCTCACTCGGTGCCGCAGGTTGCTCAACCTGTGGTTGTGACTGAAAGCGCTCCAGGTCAATCGTGGCGGGCTCGCCGTTGTGGGTGAAGGTCAACGGCTCTGGAGCAGCGGGTGGTAATACGGAGTCTACAAGGGCTGAGGTAGCAGCCGGATCTAAAGCAGCTTTCTCTTCCTGCATGGTGGGCACCTCATTGTCATGGGCCAATACCTGGCTAATCTGGTTGCGCAGGGCATCCAGTCCCCGGGATTGGTGAAGGTCGTTAAAGTCGGTCAGGCCACGGGCCTTTTCTTCATCAGTGAATGCGGGGTACAGCACCTGACCGCCGACCTGCTCAGCCGCCGCAGTGGCCATCAACAACCCCTTGTTCTGCTCTTTGGCGTGATCGAGGTCCGCCAAGAACACATGCCGGCTATCGGGCAGCTGCTCATGCAAAACCTTGGCGACGGCCACCATGTTTCCGGCATCAATGGTCATCACCACCGGAAGGCCCGTGGCGAGGTTCGCGCTACGCGCCGTGGCGTAGCCCTCGGCATAAAGCACCGGTTGGCCAGGGGTCAGCGAACCACCCACAACCAGAAAGTGTCCTTGCTTGGGCGCATCTTTAAAGAGGTACTTCTCCCCGTCCGGGGGGATGTACTGCAGGGTTTTGAATGTTCCCGAGGCATTAAAAAACGGCACCACCAGGGCGCCGTTTCTTGTTTGGCGTAGGTCGGGCGTAGGGGGTATTCCCTTACGCACCAAGTACGGGTGCGCGGGGTCTGCTCCAGGCAATCGGTCATAGAGCCTTTTGGCAGCAAGGGTTTGCTGGGCATACAGTTGCTCGCGCACACGCACTGCATCTTCCTGCGACTGGCGAGCGGCGGCGCGGATATGTAGACGTGCCATGGGGTCAGATTCCCCTCCCTTGGCACTCCAGTTGGTCACTGACTTTTCCGTTTCGGCTCGGTGATAGTTGATAAACCACCCACCAGGGCGACGATCCAGAAACCCTCGGTACACACCGCTTTTATTGCCTTTTTTGTCTTCTACGGTGGCCACTCGATGCCGCTGGCCATCCATCACCGGCATCCCTTGAATCACTAGCCCCTCACGGGTCAAGGCGTCCAAAAACTCTGCCTCCGGATCACCGCCACCCGACCGAATGCTGGTATCGGGCAACCACTGCGCAAGACGGTCAAGGTCTGCGCCCGGGCGGGCAAACCACAAGCTCGATTCTTTGTCCCATCCAATTGCCGCCTGACCGTTTTCAAGCTTTCCAGCCGCTGCGCGCACAACTTCACGCGCGTCATGTGGCACGGCCAGCCAAACCGGATACTCGGAGGTGTTGGGGGTGGTTTCTAATTTGAACTGGGCATCGTCCGACGCCGGAAAGATCTGCTGTGACCGGCTGCGGTCATGCAGGCCCTCGGCAACCATTGTGGTGACGCTGATGAGGTCGCGGATCTGCATTGGGCGGGAGCGCTCGATGCAGGTCTCACGAAAAGATTGGGCGCCCCCAATGGCGTTGCCGTACGCAAGTGATTCGATATCCTCACAGGCAAAGGCAAATACTTCCTCAGCTTTGCGCGAGTCGCTGATCCCGGGGTAAAGCTGATCGACCTTAGCCCAGATACCGGCCGTGCTGGGCTCGTTGCGAGCCTCAATAATCCCGTCTAGGACTGCTCGTTTTTCGGCGGGGTTGAAGGTGTTGATTCCAAAGTGTCCAAGGACTTCGTGCCTAAGAGATCTTTTAAACTCTTCGTCCGAACCAAAGTTGGAAGTGGCGAAAAGGACTCGTCCTCCTCCTGGATGAAATGAACCGAGGATTGTTCCTGCGGCTTCTCGGGTGGCGTGCGGTCCATATAGTTCCTCCTGGGTTTCTCTGAGTTTGTAGCCAAGGCTGGACGCTACTGGGTAAGTAGCACAGAAATCTATTACGAGTGCCTTGGCATCATCAATGGATAATGTCATTCATCATGCCTCCGTTATTTACTCCCAGCGCAATATCTGCGCTCCTGCTCAATCCCCTTCGGTAAAACGCCGGTACCACCAGGGCCGACCGGACAGCCGTTTACCGCGCATCAAGTAGGTCAGTCGGGTGACCAGCACCTTGAGCGTCCAGCCAAATAGCGACAGCAGCCGAAAGCCGCCAATAATGGCGCTGATCACAAAAATCGTATTCAGCGATGGGAAGCGAAACCACACCAGATACAGCAAGAACAACGGTGCTGGAATGCCATAAACGTTGAGAGGGCGTGAGGCGTTGCGCCAATAGCCCGGTTGCAGGAAGTCTTGTTGATCAGCCATAGGTGGCTCCTTCGTGGTAAAGGCTTGCGTGATCCGCATCAGCCTGATTCGTGATCCCCCTTCCCTGCCGGTGCAAATTCGGGGAATTCAGCCAGCAGTGCCGTGTTGCCCTTGGCGATCTGCTCCATCACTGCAAGAGTGATGTGTTCACGCACCACGCCAGTTGAGACGAAGTACATGGCCCAGGCTTGCTCTGGTGTGCAGTGGATGATCTGTTCTTCAACGGCCTTGTAGCCTTTGTATTCGTCCGACTCCAAGTAGCACTGGCAATCGTCTTCGCACATGGTTTTTCTCCTTCCCTAGAACCTCTGTGACAACCCTTTAGAAGGTCGGCTGATAAGGCTGACCCTGCTCCCAGCGTGATTGCCAATGTTCCAAATAAACGCTGGCCACCGCAGGAAAGCCCCACAGCACCAACGCGTTTTCGCTGTTGGCCTTGGCTGCCGAGGTCGAGTAGTTAAACGAGCCGGTTTCCACGTTCTGCCCGTCGCTGATGATCACTTTGTCGTGCTGGATCTTGTACGCGGCATTCGTCCGCAGACCGATTCCGGCCTTGGCCAACAGGTTCATGGCGGCGCGGCTGGCCCTGCTTTCGTTGCCATGTGCGTCAAGCACCACCTGGACATCAACGCCACGCTTTTGCGCGGCGACCAGGGCTTTAACGACCTTGGGCGACGTGAAGCTGTAGCCCATCAAGCGGATCTGCTGCTGGGCATCCTGGATCACATTGAGTACCAGTTGCTCAGCACTTCCTTCCGGAGAGAAACCGACTTGTATCTCTGCCGCCTGAGCCGTTAACACCAGGTTAAACAGCAACGTCGAGAGCATCAGGCCACGGCTGATCGGGCGCGTTAGTGCCGAAAAGCTGCTCATGATCTGTCTCGCTTTTCCAGTTCGCGCAACTGAGAGGCCGACATGGCCACCGCCAATTCTCGCCGGTCAATCCGGTTGCCCTGGTAAAGCCTCCAAGCATGATCGGCAAAGCGACGTTGCTCAGTACGAATAATCCCGTCGATATGCTGGCCCCACTGGGTGTATGGCATCCCGGCCAGTTGGGCACGCAGCGGATCGTCGAAAAGGATGTATTCGCGCACCGCCTGACGCTTGCCGTCTGTAGTACGCAGTAGCTTTTGCACAACGATGTACTGCAGTACCCCCAGTAGATCGCGGGCCGTCGCTTCACGCATTTCAGACGGCACCATCGTCAGGCAACGAGGAATGGCTTCGCCGGGGGAGTGAATGTGCAAGGTGCTGAGATTGAAGTGACCCAACTGGCCCGCGAGAACGCCCGCCTGAAAGGTCTCCAAGTCCCGCATTTCCCCTACGCCGATAATCGACGGCGCGCGGCGCAGGTGCGCCCGTATGCCTTCGGCATAGCTCGGCACATCACGGCCGATCTGCAACTGAGTCGGGAGCAATACATCACCCGCACGCCCAAGAACGAATTCAATCGGGTCCTCAGTCGTGGTCACTTTACGGTCAGGGTCCGTGTCCAGGCAGAAGCGGTAGATCGAGGCCGCCAGGGTGCTTTTCCCTGACCCGGTAATCCCACCGATCAGCCCTAATCCACTGGCCGGCAACAACGCCTCGAACAGGTCATCCTCAAGACCCAGCTGTGGCAGCGGTGTGATATCTGAGGGAATAACCCGCATCGTCAGAGCAATGGTGGTGTCCAGCCGTCCAGCGGTGGCCTGTACAAAGTTGCAACGGAAGCGCAATCGCTCCCCGCGTTCCAGGCCGTAGCGCTGGTACATGTCGCCATCCAGTTGCAACGCCCGGTCTACAGGCCGGCCGCCGCGCACCGTCGCCCGGATTTCCGGGTTGAACACCTCGTCGAGCAGCTTGGACAGGGTGTCATCAGCCAGCACGAACGGACTGGCCTGGCGCAAGCGTCCGTGATGCCCCACCACCAGGTGGTTGTTACCCTGGATATGGATATCACTGACGTTTTTCCGCGCACACCAGACGAAAAACTCGCGCAGTGAGGTACCGGTCAATCCTCCGTCAAACGGATAAGGCTCAAAGCTCGTAGCCTGGGTCATGGCTGCACCTTCCGTATCACCGGCTGCCATTGGGTCTTATCAGGGATAAACCCGGCGTTTTCCTTGAGTTTGCGCACCCGGTCGCCCGTGGTGAGCTTCTGCCGATCGCCAGTGACAGTCTGCTGTTGGTCCGTGACCACCGGCGCCGTGATGAAGCCTTGGCGCAGAAGCTGCGAGTACAACAACATCCCCCGGTAATCACGGGTCAGGCGGTTGAAGTTGGCTTCCAGTGTCTGATCGGCACTCAACCGCCCTTCCCCCCAACCCTGGCGAATTGCCGCTTGCCAAAGCCCCTTCTGCACACTGTTTTCAGGCGTTACCGATAACGACGCATCGGTGGTGGACGATGCCAGCCCAGCCATCAGCCAAGTGCGCCAGGACGGCGGGTTACTGACAAACCGCTCTGGAAGGATGATTTCGTAAACATGGCTCGCCGTGCGGATCTGCCGTGGAGTGATGTGCGCCACGTCCACCGCCTCATCGATCACGGGCGGTAGCCAGCCCTGGCGACTGATAAGGGTGCGAAAGTCGTAAAGGCTATCGAGACGCCCTATCTGTCCGTCCAGAGCCTGACGCAACTCCCAGGCACGCTCAGCCTTGCCACCGCGAAAACCTATGGTGCGCCCTGATTCCTCCAGCAACTGGCGGCGGGACTCAGACACATCCTCTGACGCCGGGCGAGCAGGAACCAAGTAGCTCTCAACAGGCGGCGGCGCATCAGGTGTCGTGGCGGGTGGTGTGTGGGCACACCCCTGCAAGCCCTGCAATAGGGCCAGCGTCAGAATGGATTTTTTCACTGACGCCCCCCTGCCTTCTTCTGAGGCTCGGCCTGTGCAAAGGCCAGATTCAATTGCCCTGGAAGCTGGGTCAGCGTGGCACGCCATGCCGTCTGCATTTCTACCAGGCGCAATAGATTCTGGTAGGTAATGCCGTTGACTTTGAGGTTAACGGGCAAAGGCAGGCGAACACCGGTCCAGGTAAATTTCTGGCCGCGTTGGAGAGCCAGGTGGGAAAGCAGCTCGACCGCATCCCCGCTCCAGTCAACGGCTACCAGGTCGCCCTGGGTACGAATCGCGTCAGCCGGTAAGGCTGAGCGAGTATTAATAACGCCCTCCATCCACAGCGTTTGTTGCTGGGCTGGGACCTTGGCAAGCACCACGGGCGGTGCAGGGGGAGGCGCTACAGGTTTCTTTTCGCAAAAAGACTGACAGCCGGCCAGCAGCAAAGCCACCGCAGGCGCAGCAACAAAAGAGAGCTTCATCAAGGGTCTCCTGACACCCTGGACAGGGTGCAGTAATTAACGGATTGCGAGGTTGCCCGGCGTGGCGCCAAGCGCTTTGAGGCGGTTGTAAATCACCCGAATGCCCTGCGCGTAGCGCAGGCGTTTGTTTTCTTGGCGAGCCGAGGGATGAAAACCGGCGTTGTACGACCCGAGGCAGCGCCAGGTGTTGCCACACACCCGAAGGTGGCGGGCCAGTACCCAAGCGCCTACCTGCACGTTGAAGCAGGCATCGGCCAGCAGGTCTTCCGGGCGCTTGATCAGCCCCAGGCGGACCAGCCGATTAGCGTTATCGGTATTGATCTGCATGACACCGTAATCGGAACTGATGATTTTTCCGGTGTCGTCCCGGTTATGGTTCACAGCCCCCGGCCGCAGGTTGCTCTCCCATATACCAATAGCCTCCAGTAACAGGGGATCTTGCTGATAACGCTGGCCTGCCTCTTGAAAACAAAACGCCGCTGCCGGCAACGGCATCGATAACGCCAAGATGAGCCATAGCGAACGCATGGCTAACCTCCAGAGCTAGGCACTGGCCTTATGGGAGGGTTGACAGCAGGCACCTGGACTTTTGCTGGCAACGGTGCCGGTGCCGTGAGGGGAGCAGTGTTTCGCACAGAGCTGGTCTGGTGTAACCGGGCCTGCGCCTGACTCAGTGAGGTAGCGTTTTGCACAATCTGCTCATCCACCCACTGTCCTGCTGGCACCTGGGCGACCTTTGATGCGGTGGTGTTGCATCCCGATAGGGATATGAGCAGAACGGTTAGAAGTAGTCGCTTTTGCATAATCGCCTCCTGAAATGACTATCTTTTCGAGTCATCAATCAGCTTTTTAACTGCCACGTCCAAGTAATTATCGATTAGGTATCGAGCTAACCCGGACGGGGACATTTGCTTAGGGCTGTTGGTTTCGTAGCTGACCTTAGTAGCAGCCTTATTCAGTGCCTCGACCCTGATTGCACGGACGTAGACGCTGGTTGTTGTTGTAGTTGCGGACATCGCTTCATCTTCTGGTAGCTCCATGGGAACTCCTATGGGTTGGGAAAGCGCAAAAACACCGCTAGGCAAGGGCCTGGCGGTGAATACAAATTAGGTGGGGATGAGAAATGGTGAACCCCCGCCTCGCTACTGGCGGCAGGCGGGGTTTGTTGCGTCAGCGGTGTTGGCCAGGTACCCGCTGCTGATTGCAGGGCTGGCCGGTCGTCTTCGGTGTGGGCTTCGAGCTTCCTACTCACAGCGTCAAACAGCATCTGTTCGCCGTGGATCATAGGTCCTTACAACATGCACGCTACAGCTCTGAATGCCCTGAGTGGTTGGGGCAGGGTGCATGAGGTCCGGCGCTCCTCATAGCCGAGGCTCAGAGCACTAATTCGAATTTAGGTAATCAACTACTACAAAGGGTGTACCGCTGAATACACGCGGCCACCTGGGCGACTGGTTAGTCGTTGCAGTGAATCGCCCTGTGCAAGGAGCGCAAAAAAAGCAGCTTTGCGCGCGACCTCGGAGTGCATGTCAATGATGAGGTGTAGGGACTTGGCCAGCTCAGATGGCAGATTGCGATATTCAACGCAGTTGAAGGTGCGATCAGTGCGTAACAGGATCAAATCTCTTAATGCGTCGACAACACTGTCTTGGACAACACAAGCGTCCCCACCGAATCGAACGAACCCATGGGCACCATTCAACGCTGTGATTTCTGTGGTGTGGGTCACATACGGGTCGAAATTCAGCAGCAAATAGCCGGGGAACAACGGAAGCTCACGGCGCACGGACGAAGGCCGATCCGTGCGCTTACGAAGTGTGACCCTGCAAGGCGAATACACCTCAACGTCCAGCCTCTTGATCAACTCTGTAAGTGATTGATGATTCGAGGAATTATGAATTAGAACGTACCAGTTTCGCATATGCAGAACCATCCTAGCAGGCGCCCTTCCGAAATCCCGAACCGTTAGGCGCAGGGGCTTTTGTGATCGGCTTGGGAAATCAATTTCATCCGCCCCAGAGCCATGACGGTCGACGGGTGACGGATTGCCAGGTGACAAAATAAATCGTTTTAGAAAAAAAGTAAACACTTCTGTTATCTATGAATACATCTGTAGCTTTATAGATCCATAACCAGATGAAATTATTGATTTTTTTGGGGCTTATGTGACCAATCTTCGCAATGTGATTGGAGCCAAAATCAAGGCTCTCCGAAAAGCATGCCAAATGAGCCAAGCTGAGTTGGCTCATTTGATTGGGAGTGATGCGCCATTAATCGGTCGCTATGAGAGAGGTTTGACGCTTCCTAACATTGAGCAGTTGATCAGAATTGCAACTGTTTTTAACGTAGCGCCAGGTGAAATACTCCCTGGTGGCCAGGACGAACTAAGAACTCGCCTGATAGCTCTTCGACAAGAACTTGCCGAAAAAATAGTTCAGGTCGACTCACCCGAGAGCTTGGAAGAGATCATTCGCCTCACTGATAAATTTATTTCGTATAACCAGCCACCGAAAAAATAGTGACCATCATCACGCTATTCCGTATTTACGAGACAACTCATCGATACGAATCACGCGCTGATGATGGTATTGGCTCGACTGCTGGTCGAGCGGGAAGAAACCCTCCGCAACCACCGCCGTGAATTTTTCGTCCAGTCTTACCAAAGTCACGAGTTCTTTAAGCTCTTTCTGCATATCTATATCTATGTTGTTCGTCATATCCTTTTCCTTGAAAACGTCGTTCCGCTCGCTGATGTGCCTTTAGGCGCTTTCCCACGGTTCCCCGCCGCCCATTAAAAACCCCTGTCAAGATCCACGATTGACATCTATATTTAGACGCTGATCAATCTAATTGACCTTAAAATGACACTAACGGGGGAATTGATGGCCGTCAAAACAAATATTGACATGGTGTCATTTTTGCGCGAGAGCCTGGCTAAAGGGAAAGGCGTGAAGTACAAGCGACTGTCAGACGCGATAGGCGACGGTATTCTTAGCGGTCAATTCGAACCAGGCCGAAAACTTCCACCGCATCGCACGCTATCCGACAAGCTCAAGGTCACCATTGGCACCATCAGTCGGGCTTACGGTGAGTTAGAACGGTTGGGGCTGGTAGTGGCTCGCGTTGGTGATGGCACGTTCGTCCGCAAACGTGGGCTTGATCGTAAGCTTGATGAGGGCTTTCGCAATTTCAGTGAAGAGACCCCAACGTTTTTTGATATGAGCCGGAACATGTACATCCCAGGTTCCGAGACCGACTTTCTAACGCAGAGCTTACAAGTACTCGCGGGCAACCCCAGCGCAATTAGGGATATAAGCCAGTACACCCCAGACGTTGGCCTACCACGGTATCGAGCTGCTGGAGCAGAGTGGCTTAAGCAGCCTGATTTCACTCCGACCCCTGAGCAAGTGATCTGTGTTAACGGCGGTCAACACGGGTTGGTCTGTTCCCTGATGGCATTGCTGCAGGCGGGTGACACGATGGCCACCGAACAGCTGACATATCCCGGGCTGATCACTGCGGCTCGGATGCTCGGGATTAAATTGGTGGGAGTTGAAACAGATGAGGAAGGGTTGTTGCCATCCTCACTGGATGCGGTTTGTCGCAACCATCGTGTTTCAGCACTTTTTTGTACACCGACAATCCAGACTCCAACCGCTGCCGTGATGTCGGTAACTCGGCGCGAGGAAGTCGCGAAGGTATGTCGCGATCATAATTTGCTTATTCTTGAAGACGACGCCTACGCAGTCTTGATGGATGATCGCCCGCCGCCCCTCTGTTGCTTCGCACCAGAAAGAACGACTCTGATCACCAGCTTGAGTAAGACGGTCCCATCTGGGTTTCGTGTAGGTTACCTGCATGCTCCACTAACTTTGATCAGTCGACTATCCGCCTCTTTGCGTTCGACGTGTTGGATGGCTACTCCAATGTCGTTTGAGTTAGTTACTGACTGGATAGAAAACGGTACAGCCGATCTATTACGACGACAACAAGTCAAAGAGATTCGTCGGCGTAAAATGTTGGTTGAACACCTACTTTACGGACTTGAATACAAAACTCATGCAAGCAGTTCGCACTTTTGGATACCCGTTCCCGAGCCACGCCGTGCATCTGAGATTGAGTCAGAGCTGAAACAACAAAACTACTTGGTTGCGACAGCTGAAAACTTTGCGGTAGGACATGCCGTCGTACCTCAATTCATCCGGGCAAGCGTCAGCAACACGTCTGGGAGTGACCAACTACTGATTGAGGCTTTTACAACCTTAACCAAATCACTAAGCCATACCCGAGAACGCTTTAGTTTGTAAAAGCTAAGTAGCCAACCTGAATTACTGACCGAAGTGCATTACTGCTTCGGTCAGTTCAGTTTAAAAAACCTCATGGTCTCGGCTGTTGATCTGGCCTGACCTCAGCTTCATCCACCTGGTCATTGTAATCGGCATAACGAGGCTGTCCCTGGACCGACTCATCATCGACTTGGTAGTGCCTGTAATCCCTTTCAATGGCGTCATAACGTTCCAACTGATCCCGATCTGTTACCTGGAACACATACCCGTTGTCCCGATGGTTGAAGTCGCAGGCGGCTTCAAGCACCCGGTCAACGAATTGATCGTCACCCACAATCTCGACCCTCTCCCCACTTTTGGTACTGACCAGACTGGCGGCCAGTCGGTAGTTGGCCGAATCGTCATAGTCCTCAAAGCCTGGCTTGATTTCGACGCGGCCGCCATGGTCGACCACGCCGGCGATACCGTCTCGCAGGTACTCGATGGTGCCATCACGATAGAGCCTGGAGGAATGTGTGTGCGGACTATAGAACTGCGAGTCATCAGCCCTGGCGGCAAAAATGGTTCTGTCACGTTGATCCCCACGTACCTTTTGCTTACGTGTTTCTCTATAGGCGAAACCACGCAGTTGACTGACGGCTGCAAGATCACCTTTCAAGGCTTCCTGCTCCACCCAGGGACGATACGCGAGCGGCCGAAGTAGACCTTTATCAGACAGCGCCTGACGCTCCTGGCGAAGCTCGATGCGCAGCTCGGCCATGGCTTTCATCCGTTCAAACTCAGCGACCCGATACATCAACTTGCGCAGTAAAGGATCATCATACGAACGCTTCACGTCAGCTTTCATAGCCTGGTAATACACGGCCACATGCTGGTAACGCCCCTTCACATTCAGATCTGGTTTCTCCCAAGTACTGCGGTACTCCTGGTATCGCGCCTTCAATCCTTCTCGGGCTTCCGCTCGCTCTTCTCGGCGCTCTTGTCTCACCCCTTTGTCTCTAGCCTGAAAGGACGGCTGATAAGAACTGAGGATTGCATATGCACCCTCATAAGGGTCTTCAGATTCAAACGGCGGTGGGCCTTCATACGAACCATAACCCGCCTCAATTCGATCCTTCGTGAGCGACGGATGAACCGAGGAGGCTTTAAGTACAGGTTCACCTGGGCGCAGATAATCGTAGATCACCAGACCTCCGCTCTGTTCACGCAGCCCAAGGCCATTCGCGTGCAACAACAGATGCAGGGATTTCCAATCGGCTTCTTTGTTCTGGATTGCCTCGTTGATCTTCACCCGCACCTTATCAACCGCATAGTGATAAAGGCTTTCGGTGTTGGAAAATATCTCGCGCTTAGCCGCGCCCTGGGGGGCGCTGTGGTAATGAATACCGGGCCGAACCAAGTGGTCATCCGCGTTCATCTGCCACGGGCCGTTGTCTTGTTTAAAGCCGTAACGACGCTCAAGTACGCGCATGCTTTTCTGCAAGGTATCGACATCGTTCCACATATTGGCTGCTTTGTAGGTCACAGGATTTACCCGGTTAACCGCGACATGAGCATGCACATTGTCGGTGTCACGATGGATAGCGGTGACGTATTGATGAGCTTCTAAGCCAATGGATTTAAGGGCGTATTGAGCAGACTCGAATACCTGGGCGTCAGTGGGTTGGTCAGTTTCCGGCCAAGATATGATGAAGTGATAAACAGGGTCTTTAACACGCCGATTCTGAGCCGCCACCATGTTCATTTCTGCAGCTGCTGTTTCCCAAAAAAAGCAGTTGGTTTCACACGCCACGTCACCAGCTTGAACGCGTTGCCTTCCGTCGTTGAACTGCTCAAGGACGCGTACAGGTGCATCCTCTGAGTCGCTTCGGTCGATGTAATCTACCAGTCTATCAAACACCGCTTTGCTTGATTCTGAACGAGCCGATTTCGGCTCATCAGACAGAACGTTCTTTCCCGAGGGTTTGTCCTCGCGCTGGCTGACATAGCTCACCAGCTTCATAAAGCTGGTGCCACCGTCTCGACGCTTGGGGGGAATAATGACGTTCAATGGATCTTAGTTCCTTACCGGGACTACGTTCAGGTCCAGGGCAATGATCGCCTTCTTGACCTCCACCAGGACTTCCGAAAATTGCTTGCTGAGTTCGGTAGTCATGTTGTCCTGCATCTGGTTGAACAAGTGCTTTTGCAAGCCTCCGAGGCGTAGCAGTTCATTCATCAAGCGTTGATCCGTGCGCGTCACGATCTTGCGGTTTAGAGCTGATCGGCGCAGCAGATCCGAGACGCCTATGCCTGCCGCCTCTGCCTTTCTTCGAATCAACTCAGCCTCCTCGTCATTGCATCGGGCTTTCAACCACTTGTTCCTCTGACGCGATTCGCTCTTTGACATAACGGCACCTGTGACGCACAACGGGGTATCGGGCCGCAGCCCTGATCAGGGTTTTTGGGACATCGACCGCGTGCGGGCGGTGGCCACAAAACATTTCCTGTCCGGTAGTTTACTCGGATTACCTCATTTTGTCATCGCGTTGACTGGACGTGTATTAGAGGCATGCGTCGGATGGTGCGGGTCTGGGCATCGCGTCTGGTCTGGGGTAGAGTCGGGGCTTCACGGTTTTCAATGATCAGAGGGTTACCCAGTATGGCCAGAACTACTACCTTCACCCAAGCCAAGCTTGAGGAGACAAAAAAGGCTCTCGATCAGCTTCCTGATCTGAGCCGCGATAAGATCGGAAAGACTGAGTTTCTAGAATCTCTGAAAGATCAGATTGTCACGTTAACAAATGCCAAGGGCTACACCACTGCTGAGATAAAATCAGCACTGGGATCTGTCGGAGTTGAGGTTTCTATTAAGGCAATATCGGAGCTTTTGAGTACACCACCAAAGCGACGTACCCCAAAACCTAAGACGACCAACATTGGGTAATCTGCTGAAAAATAAAAGCCCCGCATTGGCGGGGCTTGTGCAACACACGTTATTGTTATTCCGTATCGTCGCCGTCTAGGTCAGAAAGACTACTAGTAAGGTCAACAGTGGCCGGTACTTGATCAGGACCTGTTACGGTAAATACGCAAGCGCTGTCAAAATTTCCGGCGGCAATCTCTGCTTGAAAACATTGATTTGCGGCGATCTGTGCCGCTGCCAAATGATCACCATCGGTTTCTATATCGATGCTCCAAGAAACGCTGTATGTCTTCATATCTTATTGCCCCGTGCATTGAGTTCAACAAGTGTTGAAGCCGGGTGCATTGCGCACCCGGCCTGCTTGTTACGCCGTGGTCAAATGGCCGCGCATCTCTTGCGCCAGTACCCACAAGGCGCGATTCAGTTTCACATCCTGATCAATGCCACCGACTGCACGGGTTGTCGCTCGACGGCCTACCTTGTTGCGACCACGTAAGCCACCTTTAAGCGAGTTTTCTTGAATACGATTGAAGGTAGTCCACAGATCATTATCGAAGTCTTCGACACGACGTGCACTGAGCAACTGGCGAGCTGTTACCGGCGCAGGGCCATCTTTCGGTTCGTAGCGATATGACAATGCAGCTGTCGCGAAAGCCTCTTGTTGCTCCGGGCGTAACTTGATTTGCTTCATGCTCTCGCGGTGATCGTTAACAGAGTCAAACTGATTGAGTACTTCATAGGCACCTTCGATCACGTCGCTGATGACATCACCTTTTCCGCTGTGCCGTACTTTCTGATCAATTGAACAATCACCAATGACCAAACCATTGGCACAGACAAACCGAAACATCCCCGCCATCATCTGATAACTGCTGGTTCCATCATGGCTGTTCAACAGGATGATTTCATTCGCTTCCTTGTCCATGATGGTGTTGGCATGGCGAAGGCGTAGCATGTGCTTGGTGTGTTCGCGTTTTTCTTCGTTCCGCACGCGAGTCTGGCACGCCATGAACGGCTCAAAGCCTTCGGCACGCAACGCATCCAGTACGTCGATAGTTGGGATATACAGGTAACGTTCTGACCGGCTGTCATGCGCTTCTTCTGCGAAGATCGAGGGCGCCACGCGGGCAATATCGTCGTTCGACAGCGGACGGTCTGAACGCAGCATGGTTGGATTACGGAAACTGCTGGAAAGGTGCATATCATTTCCCCTACAAGGTTTACCTGGAGCGGTAGCCGCCGCTCGTTTCAGGTATCAGCGCCGGAGTGACGCTGATGTGTTTATTGTATCAAACACACACCATAGTGTCACCACTTGTCATGACAATAAACGCACATTTTTCGACTTTTTTTCAAGCCGCCTCGCGTGAATCCTACTCAAGAACAACCCGTTTTCCTGTCGAAACACTCTCGATATGTCCACCACTCCCGACGCCAGATTTTTAAAATGGTGCCTTCACCAGGTGCGCCGTGATGAGTGATTTTGGCTCTCCATTTTAGGATAGGGATCAGTTCCATCTGACCCCTGCCCTGTCTAGTTATGGCTTACTGGTGGCTGCCTTAGAATTGCTCTTTGGCTTGGTTGTTTTTTTCTTCTTCACCGGTATCGCCTCTTGTGTGCGAATCAGCGAAGGCACCCAACCTGTCCCACTAAGACGGGTTTCAGCTTCTGTAGCAAGTGCGCCTTTCTTCATATCCAGCAAAGCAATCCGATCAGCATCACCCTTTATTTTTCCTGCCTCGGTCAACGCCTCTATGATCAATTCTTTGGATACCCTGCCCAAGTAGTTACCAACGGTAGGAATAAAATGATCTTCCATTTTCAAATTGAGCGCTTGAGCATACTTCTCTGTAAGTTCTTTTGGCTCAATAGACAGACTTACAGACCGAGCGACTGCAAATGCCAACAGGGTATCTAGCTCCGCATCACTTAATGCTGTAAGAGCATCCCACAAGTCCCCATCAGCCGTTGGCAACGCCTCGACCAATTGATCACCGAGTGCAACAAACTCATCTTGTTTAACTTGCCCTGCTTCATCAGTAATCGGGCAACCTGTGCGGGCACCGTAACCGCTACTGATACCCATGTCCGTTGGTGAACCACTCCAATCACTGCGCGTGTCAGTAACGAACTTGCAGACAATTAGAATTTTTGCGGCCTTGGGATTAGTTGCCGTTACAAACTGTGCGGCTAAATTACGGTGCCCAAGTAAAGAGCGACGCAGTGCGTCACTGATTGTGTTGCCCTTACGCCCTGCGGGTTCAGTTTCCCGGCCACCTGAAAGGCGCTCCCCTTCTCCCAGGGCGGAAGTGACATTGGCACGATCTGCGGTACGGACCAGCCCCCGGTCAATGCGCAGCGAACCATAGTGCATGCTGATGATCGCGCCGGCATGCTCCATGACTTCCGGGGCAAATCCTTCTCTGGATGCCTGAATTTTCAGTATTTCAGCCTCCAGCGCGTCAACGCGCTCATCCAGTGCCTCGGCCTGCTCGTCGTCCCCAGCCTCCACGTGGCCTTCGATGGCGGTCTGTGTGTCTTCCAGTTCCTTTTCCAGCGCTTCAAGCTGGGCGGCTGACTCTGCTGACAAATCGGCCAGTTTCTTTGGTGCCCGCCCTAGGCGGTCAAACTGGGTGTAATCAAATTTCGGCCAGACCTCGATCCAACCCCAACCTTCTGCACGCACTTGCTCCCCCAGATCCTGTAGCTTCGCCTCGACCAGTACATCGAGTAGGGCGCCGTCAGATAGCAAGGTGCCCTGCCCGTCTTCTGCAAACAGGTCACGGCGCACACCACCACCGGCCTGCTCGTAGACCTCCACACCGCCTATGAACGCAACACGGGTGTCTTTGCTGGCATCTACCTCCGTTTCGATAACGGCGCGTCGTAGCGCGGCCGGGTCGTTGTTCCAGTGCTGGTCACGAACACGGTTCCACACCATTGTTTGGCGGTCATGATCATCCGTTGCGCACAGGGAAATCAGCTGTTCGGTTGTCAGCTCACCAACGCGGTATTCCTCGATCAATGCCGGAGCTGCTGCGCGTAGCTTGAGGCGGCGCTCAACAACCAGCGTCGTGACTCCGAAGCTGTCCGCGATGCGGTCGATGGTCCAGCCCTGCTCGGTCAATTCTTTGAACGCGTCGAACTCATCGGCCGGGTGCATGGCTTCACGGCTGAAGTTTTCAGTCAGACTGGCGGCCGTGACTGCATCCGCGCCGATAACCAAGCTGGCCGTGGGGTAGTCGTCTGGAAACTTGCCTTGTTCGACCAGTAGAGTGATCGCGTCAAACCGGCGACCGCCTGCCGCTACATCGAAGAATTCGCCGTTGACATGTACGACCAAGTTTTGCAAAAGCCCTTGGCCGGTCTGTTCGTGAGTGCTAAGGATGGAAGCTGCAAGGGACACAATTCCTGCTCGGTAACTGGCTGAATTGCGGCCAGTACGGCGGGCGTTTCTCTCGCTGCGGCGCAGACGGTTAAAGGGAATGACCGTGTTGTATGCGTTTGACATGAAATAACCCCTACAAGTGATGCCCGGAGCGGTAGCCGCCGCTCGTTTCGGGCTTCGGCGCCGGTGTGGCGCCGATGGGTTTATTATACATCCATCGCTATTTTATGTCACCACTTGTCACTACAATAAACATAAATAAATCAGCTTACCTCCCCCCACGCATTGAAGCGGTGCAAGCTACGCATTCACTAGTGCAGGACGGCACAAATCGCATTCCGACCACCTCCGACGCGCTTTCCTGCTTTGGGCTTTGCTGCTCCTTTCTGTGTGCCCGAGGTGGAGACATGGCTTCGCTGAGCCCTGTGCCGTGGCATTTAGGGCGACCTGGTGGGTAGGTGCAGGCAAGAGTGGGATGCATGGCCACAGTGAAGGGCGTGCAGTGCGGGCTATGCCCGCGCGTAGAGCGTTCCGGCCGGAGGCCGAAGCGTTATGTGATTGAAGCCCGAAGGGTCGAGACGGGCCGGCTTCATGGCCTGGCTCGATGCGCAGCACGAAAGCACGGCCCCAAGCGCAGCGCAGGGGAACGCCCGGTACCAGGATCTGCAGAACGCCGGCAGAGCTGGAAGCCTGGAATCAGGGCGTTAGCTAAGGCAGTGTAATGGTAAAAGTAAGTCCATCGAGCGGCTTACCTGCAGCATGAAGTTCTTTAAGCGACTCCGAGATTTCTCCTAGCTGTGTAGCCACCTCGCCAGGGAACCACTCACCGACCTTTACCCAACCTTTAGGTAAAGACTCCATGTGGCCACGTATGCGCTTCATCAGCACACTAACATTCTGTCGATTCAACCCAACCTCAGCTGCTGCCTCAGAAATTGTGGCCCCCATCACCAATACGAGCCGAGCGGCGGTAATCGATTTCGCGGAGTAAGGCCGTCGCTTATTGTGCGCAACCAGGACCTTCATCACGCGCTCAAACTCTTCAGCGCTCATTTCTCCAGTACTGGGCGTGGGACTGATCAAGCGCACCAGTTGGGCAATTTCACCTGGTGAATAGGCCACTTTGATTTGGGCGGCCATGATCTGCAGCTCTACTTCGTTGCGATTTGCAGGCATGGTGGTGTTTCCAGTTCATTGCCCAGGGAGAATCGACCCCATGGCGGGTGGTATGGTTGGTGTGTGATCCACGGCCGTACAGCCAAGAACAAGTTAACCTTACAACAAAATGTCACTACTTGTCACTACAAACAATTAAATTTAACCACACCTCAGAGTCCTGTGTATTATGACCAGGCGACTTTCGTTATCCCCTACAAGGGCGAAAGAAGCACCCAACCGAAGGCCTAGCCGGGCCTACGGTTGAATGAGAGGCCCCCTACTTCGCGTCGGGGGCTTTTTTTTGAGCAAAAAAAACCGCTCTGACCGAAGCCAGAGCGGCCCACCTCTCAGCCTTTACAGGCCATCAAAGTAGTCTCGCAGCAGTTCGTAAACGTGATGAACACGTACACATACCACCACGAAGTCCCACGCACGTCTTAACTTAGACATACCTGGCCCTCCCGTAGTTGGGCCATACCTCCAGTGTGCTTACCGGAACACGCACACCTTCAGAAACACGCTAATGCTCCCTGTGAGGCGGCTGGGCTGATGGTCCTTCTGCATGTATCCGGCACGGGTCTCTAATCCGTGGCAGTCGGTCCAAAATTCGCGCGCTGGCCCGGCCAACCTCAAAGGTGACGAACGCGGAACACTCGCATTCTATGGAAAAAATCGACTTTGTGTTGCGGCGGATGGACGGTATAGAGCGACAGTACGTGGTAAATTGCCTCAAAGCCTTACGGCATAAGCCCTTCACGGGGTGGGATTATTTTGACGAACAGCAGTTTTGCAACGCCCGTAGATCGTTATTTATGATTTTTCCTTGTAATTGCTTGTACCCGGGCGCTAGAATTCCTGCACACGCTAATGCTCCTTGTGAGAACGCAAGCCCGGCCTCTAACCGATCTTGCACGAAAAGACCGCCCTCTCTAAGGCGGTTTTTTTTCGTCTGCGTTTTGTCCGTTACACGGCCCCCGAGGATTCGCCATGTCGATCACCCTGGACCTATCCCCGCTTGAGCTCGATGCCCTGGCCGACTTCCGCCGCCTGTACGCCGAGTTTCAGCGCACCACCTCCAGCACACCCAGTCTGGAGCTGAACAAGCTGTACAGCGCTCTCAGTACCTCGGCGCAGCTCCTGGCCGAGGCCTTGGACAAAGCAGCTCGCGCCCAGGGCGTGTAGTCACAGCCAAAGCACGTCGGCAATCAATCAAAGCTCCAGCTCCAACTGGCGGGCCGTGGCCGCGTTGTCGACCGCCACATACAGCGCTTCGACAGTTGCCGGTGTCAGCGCCCGGGCTGACTCGACGCCTTCCACATAGCCTTCGGCGCGTTCGGTGGCCAGGCTCAGGGTCAATTGGTCTTTAGCTCGGGCCAGGCGCACCAGGTGATTTTCAATATGAGTGCGTATACCGGCCGGCAAGCTGGTTTCGGCCAGATAATCCAGGGCACTCAACGGCGCACCGCTGGCAGGTCACCCAGGATCGCCGCAAGGGTGGCCCAAGGGTCCAACTGTTCAGGATCTACCAAGGTGCAGCCCTCGATATGCTCAAAGGACTTGGCCACGCTATGCCGGCGGCCAATCTGGCAGCCCAGGCAATGCACATAGGCGCCACGCAGCGCCCAACGTTCCCCCCAGGCAGTCAGACGCTCAGTGACAGCATTCACCTCGCGGCTACGGGCCACGGTGCCCCGAAGGGTTCCCAGTGGGTTTGGATCGACGTGCCGGTAACGAGAGGTCATAGGCCGCTGTCCTTACGGGCGAAACGCTCCTGAGCCTCATCCTTGGCTTTAACACGGGCCTCATGCAGCGCCTCAAAGGTGGCTAGATCGATCACTTTGGCTTGCAGCAGCGCCCCGAGCCAGGCCAAGCCGTATTCGCTGGCCAACTCCAGGTCAGCTGCGTAAGTGGTGCGAATGCGATTCAAAATGTCGTTCCAGGCCTCCTGCAGGGAGCCTGTGGGCAGACCGGCACCCTGAACGGGTTCGTCATTGGTGATAGTGAAGTGTTGCGAGCTGGCCAGCCCGGGGGTGTCGTTCATGGGGCACGTCCTTTACGAGTGTGGAGTCAGTGTGCGTAAAACCACTTTATGGGGTGCTGGTAGGCCAGTCCATGGGGGACTGATAAACGATGGGGCTAAAAAGGCCTCAAGACCTACGGCAAACGTGGGGCCTTTTAAACATAAGCGGCGTTATTCGTAACGCAGCCGCCCTACCCTTCGGCGCCGGACTTGGCCAGCTCGTCCAGGCGGGCTTCGCGCAGGCGCTCAATTTCTTCTTTGTGGCGGCCATAAGTGCCAGCTTGAATACGCTTGAGGTCGTACAGCGCTTGCAGGTAGCCATGAGCCTGCCAGGAATTGAGCCGCACTGTCAGGTCATATTCAGCGTCATTGATCATGTCCATGTACATCGCCAAGTGGGCTGTGATCGGGTCAAAAACGTCAGTCGTACTCATAATGGCGGGGGTTCCTTTCTGTTCGTGAAAATCCCGGTACCGGGGGCTTACCCTTTGGCCTGGGCTGCCGCGATGAGGGCCAAATCCAGATCCGGTTGAGCGATGCGGCTGATCTCATCCGCCAGGCGTAGCGCTGCTGTCATGCGTTCTTCTCGCAGGCTGTCGGTGTTCTGTTCGGCGGGGGCATACAGCCAAGCCCGATAGGCTTCCAGGCTACGCATCAGCGCGGCCTGGGCCTTGGCATCCAAGGTAAGGGTCAACAACGGGGTTTCAGTCGTACTCATGTCGGGGGGCCTTCCAGTCTGTGTTGTGTTGTTGGTTTTTGGTCGCAGCTTCCAGGCTGCGACCTTGACCGGGAAAAACCACCGAGCCGCCATCCGAGGCGCCAGGACCGCATGCACCTTGGCGTCAGCCATAGTCCGGTCTGCTTCGGCGTTGAACTCCCGCCACGGGTCAGCAGGATCGCCCAGCACCAAGGGCGAACCATCCTCATGGAACACCCGGCCATAGCAGCCAGAACAATAACGGCCCAAGTCAGCCGGGGCAGCCATGCAAAAGAGGCAGGTAGCCATCTAGGTCCCTTTCTTTTTACCCTGAATTTATGTTTACGCAGAAAAACGACCCTCTATGGTCGCGCCAGAGACGTTTCCAGCGCAGAGGAATGCAAGGACCAGCCTAAAACACTTACAGCTCACCATAAGCCCCGTACGGGCTTATGTTGCTCGCATGTCTATCAACGCTTCAACTTTTAGTGCCGGAAGCCTTTTCAAAGGTTTCTGCAAGAATCGAAAACGCCTTGCGTGCCGCATTACGCACAGGGGTCGATGGACTATCCAGGCTTTGCCCTAAAAGCTCTAAAGCCGAATTCACGAAATAGTTAGGGCTCGTTATCACACGCCCTGGATATACCTGCTCCAAAGCGTCAATAAATTTCTGTGCTGCTTCCTGGGCGTGCTTGTTTGTTGGCCAAGCCGAAGGCAAAGCCACTGCATTCGGCATAGCAGCCAAATCGCGAGAGATGGTTTCGAGGTCTTCTTCTGATCCACGAAAAGGCAAAATTGTGAGCTGCGCTTGTGTAGAAATAGCTTTGTCTAGCTCAGGTCTGTTACCGCCACCATCGACAATCAGCCAACCATTTTTAGTATTGCTGCTTGCAGTAATAATTTTGGCCAGCTCATTACTGTCCCTGCCATCCATTACACCGTATGGACGGCCCTCTGTTTTGAGTGATCGAAGCGGGTCTGTCAGCACATAAGCGGCTGGCTGGCCTCTCAAAATCGCTCCCAGACACATCAAATGTGCGGTCGTTGTTTTAGTGGAACCACCCTTCTGCCCACCAATGAAAATTAGGTTGCTCATGCTTTAGCCCCCTGCTCCAACACCTCCAGCATGATCTCTTGAGCTGACACGGTGCGTCCCTCGGCCTTGCTCCGCTCTGCTGCTCTGTCTACGTACAACGCGTACAAGGTACGAGCTGGCCGTAACGTCATTTGCATGGTGCCGCCTTCCGCTACCGTTTTTTTTGCGGTTTTTGGAGCCGCGACGGCTACAGGAGGCACCAACGGCGCGGAGGCGGCGGCCGTCAGAGAGGCGGCCAAATCAGTTAAACCTTTTGCTGGCTTCATTTTTTAACCCCATAACGTTATGACGCTTTAGCTTTAAAACGTCACAGAACTATAACCCTACAAAGCAATAACTTCAAGACACTACAAAGCTATAACTTTATAAATTCACAAATCTAAAACCTCGTAAAGCTGTGAAGCTGTGAAGCTGTAGCTTTGTTGCGCTATGAATCTATAACTCTATAACTCTATAACTCTATAACCCTATGACCCTATAACACTACAAACCTGTAACCCTATAAAGCTATAGATCCACGTGGTTGTGAGGTTGTGAGGTTGTGAGGTTGTGAGGTTGTGAGGTTGTGAGGTTGTGAGGTTGTGAGGTTGTGAGGTTGTGAGGTTGTGAGGTTGTGAGGTTAGGGCATCACACTCGTTCTCTCACACCAATAGGCGTCGCTCCAGAAAACGGAAAATAAAGCACGTTAAGGGGATGGGGGAGCAATGGAACCTAATACCAACGTAAGCCAAGGACTCTACGAGAGGGGAGGGCGGTGATCATGATGGCCCACACCGGCGCCAAATTGATCACTGGTACAGATCAATACTCCGTGATCGCGTCGTGAACAAGCCCCTCAATTCCGGTCACTACACGACAAAACCCGCCGTATCGCTCGCAAGCCTGATAAGTGGTGATAAAATAGGTTATCACCACTTTTAGAGGCAGAAGGGCGCATGGCACTTTTTGACCCCATCCGCGACTATTTCCATAGACGCCAAGCCAAAATT
>NZ_JBUZRD010000020.1:0-40781 GCF_055407145.1 Pseudomonas sp. c313
CATGTGAGAGTAGGTCATCGTCAAGATTAAATTCCGAAACCCCATTTGCGAAAGCAGATGGGGTTTTGTTTTGGGCGCTCGAAAAGTATGAGCGAGCGCTGCCAGTCGCCTTCAATGCTAAAGTCCTGCCTTTCTATGCAATGGCCCTATGCATGGCTATCATGCGTGCCTCATTGTGAGGCGAGACTTGCATGCTGACGTTGTTGAAACTTCTAAAAGATGGCCGATTCCACTCCGGGGAAGCGCTTGGTACAGCCTTGGGCGTCAGTCGCAGTGCTGTATGGAAGCAGCTTCAGCATCTTGAGGCGGAGTTGAATCTGCCTATCCATAAAGTCCGTGGCAGGGGATATCAGTTGGCTGCGCCCCTGGCGTTGCTAAGCCATGACGAAATAGCTGCAAATGCGCCTTCTTCTGCCTGGCCTGTCTATATCTCCGACTCCATTGACTCTACCAATGCCGAAGCATTGCGTCTTATTGGTGGGGGGCAAGTTGCGCCGTTTCTGGTGCTGTCGGAGCAGCAGACTGCTGGCAGGGGTAGGCGAGGGCGTAAGTGGGTAAGCCCTTTCGCTCAAAATGTCTACTACAGCCTCGTCTTGCGAATTGATGGGGGGTTGCGACAACTGGAGGGGCTTAGCCTGGTTGTCGGCCTGGCGGTCATGCAGGCCCTGCGGGAGGCTGGCGTGCGCAATGCAGGCTTGAAGTGGCCCAATGACGTCTTGGTGGGGCAGAAGAAGATTGCTGGCATCCTCCTGGAGTTGGTCGGAGATCCGGCAGATGTCTGCCACGTAGTCCTTGGTGTGGGGATTAATGTGAATATGCAGAAAGCGCCTGAAGTCGATCAGCAATGGACTTCTGTGCAGTTGGAAACCGGTAGCGCCGTTGATCGTAACTATCTGGTAGCCCGTCTCGGCTTGCAGTTACAAACCTACCTTGATCGTCATCAAGCGTTCGGCTTTTCCGCTATTCAAGGCGAGTGGGAGCAGAACCATCTATGGCAGGGGCGTTCCGTCTCGCTCATTGCCGGCGTGAATCAAGTCGAAGGACTGGTGCTGGGTATCGATGGGCAGGGTGCGTTACGCTTGGGCGTGGATGGTGTTGAAAAAATATACAGCGGTGGTGAGTTAAGCCTGAGGTTGCGTGATGATTCTTGAGCTCGACTGTGGGAATAGCTTTATTAAATGGCGAGTGCTTGAGTCAGGCAGGGCGTATGTTTTCGCAGAGGGAATCGTCGGCTCGGATATCGTGCTAATCGATAGCCTGTCAGCGCTTGCGGGCTTGGCGATAAAACATTGTCGACTGGTGAGTGTTCGTGCTTCCGAGGAGACCAACAAGTTGGTCGCGGCCCTGGTAGATGCCTTTGGCATCACTGTGGTTTGTGCTACATCTGCGAGGCAGATGGCCGGGGTGCGTAATGGGTACGAAGACTTCGAGCGGCTGGGGCTTGATCGCTGGCTGGCTATGCTTGGCGGTTTTCAGTTGTCGCCGGGCTCGTGCCTTGTACTCGATTTTGGTACGGCGGCTACCTCCGACTTCATTGCTGCGGACGGTGAGCATCTCGGCGGATTTATTTGTCCTGGTATGCCATTAATGCGTAACCAGTTGCGAACGCATACTCGCAAAATACGCTACGACGATATTGCCGCCGAGCGTGCCCTAGAGCACCTGTCGCCAGGTCGTACGACCGTAGAGGCGGTGGAGCGTGGCTGTATGCTTATGTTGAGAGGATTTGTCCTGACTCAGCTGGAGTTGGCTCAGCGTTACTGGGGTGACGAATTCACCGTATTCCTGACGGGAGGGGATGCTGAGCTGATTGCTGATGCCGTGCCTCGAGCGAAACTTGTCCCTGATCTTGTTTTTGTCGGTTTGGCGATGGCGTGCCCCTTGTCCTGAGGTTTTTATGCGTTGGCTGTTTTTGCTTTTGCTGGTCCTTAATATCTTCTATTACATTTGGCATCAGCAGGAAGCGCCCCTGCGTGCCAAGGATGTTACGCCCCTGGTTCTGTACCGAGGTTCTCAGCAGGATATCCAGTTATTGAGCGAGTCTGCTGATGCCGTGGTTCGACGGGACAGGGCAAAAGCCCCAGAGGTGCAGAGCAGTTGTCTCTATATTGGTAGTTTTGCTGATCAGAAGCAGGCGCGATCTGTGGAGCAGCGGCTTACCAGTCTGGACATCAAGGTAAAACTGCAATCGCTGAGCGCTCCTGATGTTTCGGGATACTGGCTGAGAGTGGCACCTGAAAGCCGGCGTCTGGCCGATGATTTGCCCTTTGAAAACCTTGCTAACGAATTCAATGAGTTAAAACATAAAATAATGCCGTGCGAAGGCATTGCAACTGTTGAATAGTTTGCATAGAATGGCGCCCGCTTCGCAGTGATGACCTCTTGAGGGAAACGGTGTGATGCGACAGTCAATGCAGCTAACCTCATATTTTTAATGAGAAAATGCTTGACAGAAGGCTGGCATGATATAGAATGCCGGCTCGCTTAGGAGGGGTTCCCGAGCGGCCAAAGGGATCAGACTGTAAATCTGACGTCTACGACTTCGAAGGTTCGAATCCTTCCCCCTCCACCATTTTAGCGTGAGCTGCAAGCTCTGCGGGTATAGTTTAGTGGTAGAACCTCAGCCTTCCAAGCTGATGATGCGGGTTCGATTCCCGCTACCCGCTCCAAGTTTGCAGGTTGTGCATAGTGTTTTGCTCTTGTAGCTCAGTTGGTAGAGCACACCCTTGGTAAGGGTGAGGTCAGCGGTTCAAATCCGCTCAAGAGCTCCATATAACAAGGCAGATATGAAAATATCTGCCTTTGTTTTAACAGCTACCTCTGATTGATTCTGCTCTCTTTCGTGATTTTGTTTGGGTAGGTTCCAGGTCTGCAGGGGTTTGTTGTTGTAAAGTCTTTTTCAGATCGGCATAATTGTCGGCCTGATTTTGTTTTAGGTCAGTAGCTCAATTGGCAGAGCGACGGTCTCCAAAACCGTAGGTTGGGGGTTCGATTCCCTCCTGACCTGCCAGATTCACTTGGTGTGTCTGGCTTTCTTTTCACAGGATCTTCATAGATGACTCCTAAGGCTGAAGCTCAAGGCTCTCGCTTCGATCTCCTCAAGTGGCTTGTAGTAGTCGCTGTTGTGGTCGTAGGCGTTGTCGGCAACCAGTACTACTCTGCGTCGCCGATCCTGTACCGCGTCCTCGCATTGCTCGCCCTTGCTGCTGTTGCTGCCTTTGTTGGCCTGCAGACTGCTAAAGGCAAGTCTTTTGCGGTCCTGGTAAAGGAAGCTCGTACCGAGATCCGTAAAGTCGTTTGGCCGACTCGCCAAGAAACCACGCAGACCACTTTGATTGTGGTAGCTGTTGTTCTGGTTATGGCGTTGCTGTTGTGGGGGCTTGATTCCCTGCTCGGCTGGCTTGTTTCCTTGATTGTTGGCTAAGGGTGTCCCGTGGCTAAGCGTTGGTACGTTGTGCATGCTTACTCGGGTTACGAGAAGCATGTCATGCGCTCTTTGCTAGAGCGCATAAAGTTTGCAGGCATGGAAGAAGGCTTCGGCGAAATTCTGGTTCCCACTGAAGAAGTGGTTGAAATGCGTAATGGCCAGAAACGCAAAAGCGAGCGCAAGTTCTTCCCTGGCTACGTGCTGGTTCAAATGGACATGAATGAGGGTACTTGGCACTTGGTCAAGGATACTCCTCGCGTCATGGGCTTTATCGGTGGTACCGCTGATAAGCCTGCTGCGATTACCGACAAAGAGGCAGAGTCGATTCTGCGTCGTGTTGCTGATGGTAGCGACAAGCCCAAGCCGAAGACGTTGTTCGAGCCGGGTGAGATCGTTCGTGTCACTGATGGTCCGTTTGCAGATTTTAACGGCACTGTCGAAGAAGTTAACTACGAAAAGAGCCGGATCCAAGTGGCAGTGCTCATTTTCGGTCGCTCTACTCCGGTAGAGCTAGAGTTCAGCCAGGTCGAAAAAGTCTAGCTGAGCAAGCATCCCAACCCCGCAGCCTTAGGCTGTGGGGTTTTGTCGTCACTGGGATAAACGCGCAAGTAACCGGGGAGCCTTTCGAGGCGTTCGAACCCGTAATTGGAGTGCCTCATGGCCAAGAAGATTACCGCTTACATCAAGCTGCAAGTGAAGGCCGCTCAGGCCAACCCAAGCCCACCCGTCGGTCCAGCTCTGGGTCAGCACGGCGTGAACATCATGGAGTTCTGCAAGGCCTTCAACGCCCGTACTCAGGGTATTGAACCAGGTCTGCCGACTCCAGTGATCATCACTGTATACAGCGACCGTAGCTTCACTTTCGAAACCAAGTCGACCCCGGCTTCGGTTTTGTTGAAGAAAGCTGCTGGTCTGACTAGCGGTTCCGCTCGTCCAAACACCGTTAAGGTTGGCACCGTGACTCGTGCTCAGCTGGAAGAAATCGCGAAAACCAAAAACGCGGATCTGACTGCAGCTGATATGGATGCAGCCGTGCGTACCATCGCCGGTTCTGCTCGTAGCATGGGCCTTAACGTGGAGGGTGTGTAATGGCTAAGCTGACCAAGCGCCAAAAGGCTATCGCTGGCAAAATCGAAGCGGGCAAGGCCTACAACTTTGTAGATGCCGCTGCACTGCTGACCGAGCTGTCGACTGTCAAATTCAGCGAGTCTGTTGATATTGCTGTGAACTTGGGTGTTGACCCGCGTAAATCCGACCAGGTCGTTCGTAGCGCAACTGTGCTGCCACACGGTACTGGCAAGACTGTACGTGTTGCTGTCTTCACCCAAGGCCCGGCAGCTGAAGCTGCTCTGGCTGCCGGCGCTGACCGTGTAGGTATGGACGATCTGGCTGCCGAAATGAAAGCCGGTAACCTGAACTTTGACGTAGTTATCGCATCCCCGGATGCAATGCGCGTTGTGGGTCAGTTGGGTCAGATCCTGGGCCCACGCGGCCTGATGCCTAACCCTAAAGTCGGCACCGTAACCCCAGACGTAGCTACCGCGGTTAAAAACGCCAAGGCTGGTCAGGTTCGTTATCGCACCGACAAAAACGGCATCATTCACACCTCCGTTGGCAAAGTCGGCTTTGATGCCGTCAAGCTGAAGGAAAACGTTGAAGCCCTGATCGCTGATCTGAAGCGTATCAAGCCAGCTTCCTCGAAAGGTATCTACGTCAAGCGCGTTACCCTGAGCACCACCATGGGCCCAGGTCTGGTCATCGACCAAGGCTCGCTGGACGTATAAGACATAAACTGGCGCAAGCAATTGCGGCAGTTGAAAAATTGGGGTCCCTGCCTGGCGGGGGCTATCCAAGACCGTAGGCGGCGCAAGTCTTAAACCTCAAGCCTACGCAGATGGTGCTCCCGGTTCCTTACCGAATCAGACACCAAAACGACATCCGGCTTCGGTTGGATGAAACGGTAACAAGCAGGAGTTTTTCCCGTGGCAATTAAACTTGAAGACAAGAAGGCCATCGTCGCTGAAGTCAACAAGGCTGCCAAAGTTGCCCTGTCCGCTGTCGTGGTTGATGCCCGCGGTGTGACAGTAGGCGCTATGACCGGACTCCGTAAAGAGGCTCGTGAAGCTGGCGTTTACGTACGTGTTGTACGTAATACCCTGCTCAAGCGCGCTGTTGCCGACACTCAATACAGTGTTCTCAACGACGTGTTCACCGGCCCGACCTTGATTGCATTCTCCAACGAACATCCGGGTGCTGCTGCCCGTTTGTTCAAAGAGTTCGCAAAAGGTCAGGACAAGTTCGAGATCAAGGCAGCTGCGTTCGAGGGTAACTACCTCGCAGCTAATCAGATCGACGTACTGGCAAGCCTGCCGACCCGTGACGAAGCCATTTCCCAGCTGATGAGCGTGATTCAAGGCGCAACCAGCAAATTGGCTCGTACTCTGGCGGCTCTTCGCGACCAGAAAGAAGCTGCTGCAGCTTAAGGCTGAGCAACTCCTTTTTACGTTTATTGTTTATTTCGATGGCCGCGTAGGCCGTCACCCCAATACAGGAATTTATAGTCATGTCTCTGACTAACGACCAAATCATCGAAGCAATCGGCGAAAAATCCGTTCTGGAAATCGTTGAACTGATCAAGGCAATGGAAGAGAAGTTCGGCGTTTCTGCTGCTGCTGCTTCTGCTGGTCCTGCTGCTGCCGCTGCTGTCGTTGAAGAACAAACTGAATTCAACGTTGTTCTGCTTGAAGCTGGCGACAAGAAAGTTAACGTGATCAAGGCTGTACGTGAGCTGACCGGTCTGGGCCTGAAAGAAGCCAAGGCTGTAGTTGATAACGGTGCTGGTTCCGTGGTTCTGGAAGCTGTGTCGGCTGACGCTGCTGCTAAAGCCAAGGCTACCTTGGAAGAAGCAGGCGCTAAAGTCGAGCTGAAGTAAGCATCGACCTTGCGTCTCCAGCCCAAGCGTTAAGCTGAAGGCTGATGGCTGGTGGCTCTTGCCACCGGCCTTTTTCCGTTATTGGCAATCGACTCGGTCGTCGCCTATAGCGCGCTGTAACCACCCGATGGGGTGGCGCAAACCATGGGGTTTGCACGATTTTCTGGCTGCTCCCGTCGGGAGGGGCCAAACAAGCAGGTGACCAAGCTGGGGAACGCTGATGGCTTACTCATATACTGAGAAAAAACGTATCCGCAAGGACTTTAGCAAGTTGCCGGACGTCATGGATGTCCCGTACCTTCTGGCTATCCAGCTGGATTCGTATCGTGAATTCTTGCAGGCGGGAGCGACCAAAGATCAGTTCCGCGACGTGGGCCTGCATGCGGCCTTCAAATCTGTTTTCCCGATCATCAGCTACTCCGGCAATGCTGCGCTGGAGTACGTCGGTTATCGCCTGGGCGAACCGGCATTTGATGTCAAAGAATGCGTGTTGCGCGGTGTTACGTACGCCGTACCTTTGCGGGTAAAAGTCCGTTTGATCATTTTCGACAAAGAATCGTCGAACAAAGCGATCAAGGACATCAAAGAGCAAGAAGTCTACATGGGTGAAATCCCCCTGATGACTGAGAACGGTACCTTCGTTATCAATGGTACCGAGCGCGTTATCGTTTCCCAGCTGCACCGTTCCCCGGGCGTGTTCTTCGACCACGACCGCGGCAAGACGCACAGCTCCGGCAAACTCTTGTACTCCGCGCGGATCATTCCGTACCGTGGTTCGTGGTTGGACTTCGAGTTCGACCCGAAAGACTGCGTGTTCGTGCGTATCGACCGTCGTCGCAAGCTGCCGGCATCGGTACTGCTGCGCGCGCTCGGCTATACCACTGAGCAGGTGCTGGACGCGTTCTACACCACCAACGTATTCCATGTGAGTGGCGAAACCCTCAGCCTGGAACTGGTGCCTCAGCGCCTGCGTGGTGAGATTGCTGTTCTGGACATCCAGGACGAGAAGGGCAAGATCATCGTTGAAGCCGGCCGCCGTATTACTGCGCGCCACATCAACCAGATCGAAAAAGCCGGTATCAAGACGCTGGAAGTGCCTTTGGACTACGTCCTGGGTCGCACCACCGCCAAGGTCATCGTGCACCCGGCCACTGGCGAAATCCTGGCTGAATGCAACACCGAGCTGAACACCGAGATCCTGGGCAAAATCGCCAAGTCTCAGATTGTTCGCCTCGAGACCTTGTACACCAACGATATCGACTGCGGTCCGTTCGTCTCCGACACCCTGAAGATCGACTCCACCAGCAACCAATTGGAAGCGCTGGTCGAGATCTATCGCATGATGCGTCCTGGCGAGCCACCAACCAAAGACGCTGCCGAGACCCTGTTCAACAACCTGTTCTTCAGCCCTGAGCGCTATGACCTGTCTGCGGTCGGCCGGATGAAGTTCAACCGTCGTATCGGTCGCACCGAGATCGAAGGTTCGGGCGTATTGTGCAAGGAAGACATCGTCGCGGTACTGAAGACCCTGGTCGACATCCGTAACGGTAAAGGCATCGTCGATGACATCGACCACCTGGGTAACCGTCGTGTTCGCTGCGTAGGCGAAATGGCTGAAAACCAGTTCCGTGTTGGCCTGGTACGTGTTGAGCGTGCGGTCAAAGAGCGTCTGTCGATGGCTGAAAGCGAAGGCCTGATGCCGCAAGACCTGATCAACGCCAAGCCAGTGGCTGCGGCGGTGAAAGAGTTCTTCGGTTCCAGCCAGCTCTCGCAGTTCATGGACCAGAACAACCCGCTCTCCGAGATCACCCACAAGCGCCGTGTTTCTGCACTGGGCCCGGGCGGTCTAACTCGTGAGCGTGCAGGCTTTGAAGTTCGTGACGTACACCCGACTCACTATGGTCGTGTATGCCCGATTGAAACGCCGGAAGGTCCGAACATCGGCCTGATCAACTCCCTGGCCGCTTATGCGCGCACCAACCAGTACGGTTTCCTCGAGAGCCCGTACCGTGTGGTGAAAGACGCTCTGGTCACCGACGAGATCGTGTTCCTGTCCGCCATCGAAGAAGCTGATCACGTGATCGCTCAGGCCTCGGCCACGATGAACGACAAGAAAATGCTGATCGACGAACTGGTAGCTGTTCGTCACTTGAACGAGTTCACCGTCAAGGCGCCGGAAGACGTCACCTTGATGGACGTATCGCCGAAGCAGGTAGTTTCGGTTGCAGCGTCGCTGATCCCGTTCCTGGAACACGATGACGCCAACCGTGCGTTGATGGGTTCCAACATGCAGCGTCAAGCTGTACCGACCCTGCGTGCTGACAAGCCGCTGGTAGGTACCGGCATGGAGCGTAACGTAGCCCGTGACTCCGGCGTTTGTGTCGTGGCTCGTCGTGGCGGTGTTATCGACTCTGTTGATGCCAGCCGTATCGTGGTTCGTGTTGCTGACGACGAAGTTGAAACTGGCGAAGCCGGTGTCGACATCTACAACCTGACCAAGTACACCCGCTCCAACCAGAACACCTGCATCAACCAGCGTCCGCTGGTGAGCAAGGGTGATCGGGTTCAGCGCAGCGACATTATGGCCGATGGTCCGTCCACCGACATGGGTGAGCTGGCGCTGGGTCAGAACATGCGTATCGCGTTCATGGCCTGGAACGGTTATAACTTCGAAGACTCCATCTGCCTGTCCGAGCGTGTTGTTCAGGAAGACCGTTTCACCACGATCCACATTCAGGAACTGACCTGTGTGGCACGTGACACCAAGCTTGGGCCAGAGGAAATCACTGCAGACATCCCGAACGTGGGTGAAGCTGCACTGAACAAGCTGGACGAAGCCGGTATCGTTTACGTAGGTGCTGAGGTTGGCGCAGGCGACATCCTGGTTGGTAAGGTCACTCCGAAAGGCGAGACCCAACTGACTCCGGAAGAGAAGCTGTTGCGTGCCATCTTCGGTGAAAAAGCCAGCGACGTTAAAGACACCTCCCTGCGCGTACCTACCGGTACCAAGGGTACTGTCATCGACGTACAGGTCTTCACCCGTGACGGTGTTGAGCGTGATGCTCGTGCACTGTCCATCGAGAAGACCCAACTCGACGAGATCCGCAAGGATCTGAATGAAGAGTTCCGTATCGTTGAAGGCGCGACCTTCGAACGTCTGCGTTCCGCGCTGGTAGGTCGTAAGGCTGAAGGCGGCGCAGGTCTGAAGAAGGGTCAGGAGATCACCGACGAAGTACTCGACGGTCTTGAGCATGGTCAGTGGTTCAAGCTGCGCATGGCTGAAGATGCTCTGAACGAGCAGCTCGAGAAGGCCCAGGCCTACATCGTTGATCGTCGCCGTCTGCTGGACGACAAGTTCGAAGACAAGAAGCGCAAACTGCAGCAGGGCGATGACCTGGCTCCAGGTGTGCTGAAAATCGTCAAGGTTTACCTGGCAATCCGTCGCCGCATCCAGCCTGGCGACAAGATGGCCGGTCGTCACGGTAACAAAGGTGTGGTCTCCGTGATCATGCCGGTTGAAGACATGCCGCACGATGCCAATGGCACTCCGGTCGACGTCGTCCTCAACCCGTTGGGCGTACCTTCGCGTATGAACGTTGGTCAGATCCTTGAAACCCACCTGGGCCTTGCGGCCAAAGGTTTGGGCGAGAAGATCAATCGTATGATCGAAGAGCAGCGCAAGGTTGCTGACCTGCGCAAGTTCCTGCACGAGATCTACAACGAGATCGGCGGTCGCAACGAAGAGCTGGACACCTTCACCGACCAGGAAATCCTGGATCTGGCGAAGAACCTGCGCGGCGGTGTTCCAATGGCTACGCCGGTGTTCGACGGTGCCAAGGAAAGCGAAATCAAGGCCATGCTGAAACTGGCAGACCTGCCAGAAAGCGGCCAGATGCAGCTGTTCGACGGCCGTACCGGCAACAAGTTTGAGCGCCCGGTTACTGTTGGCTACATGTACATGCTGAAGCTGAACCACTTGGTAGACGATAAGATGCACGCTCGTTCTACCGGTTCGTACAGCCTGGTTACCCAGCAGCCGTTGGGTGGTAAGGCTCAGTTCGGTGGTCAGCGTTTCGGGGAGATGGAGGTCTGGGCACTGGAAGCATACGGTGCTGCATACACTCTGCAAGAAATGCTCACAGTGAAGTCGGATGATGTGAACGGCCGGACCAAGATGTACAAAAACATCGTGGACGGCGATCACCGTATGGAGCCGGGCATGCCCGAGTCCTTCAACGTGTTGATCAAAGAAATTCGTTCCCTCGGCATCGATATCGATCTGGAAACCGAATAACACGTGACGCGAATCGAGAGCGGGGCTGTTTAGCCCGCTCTCTGCTCCGCCAGGAGGAAAGGCCTTGAAAGACCTACTGAATTTGCTGAAAAACCAGGGTCAAGTCGAAGAGTTCGACGCCATCCGTATTGGATTGGCATCGCCTGAGATGATCCGTTCGTGGTCGTTCGGTGAAGTTAAAAAACCGGAAACCATCAACTACCGTACGTTCAAACCTGAGCGTGACGGCCTGTTCTGCGCCAAGATCTTTGGCCCGGTAAAGGATTACGAGTGCCTGTGCGGTAAGTACAAGCGCTTGAAGCACCGTGGTGTGATCTGCGAGAAGTGCGGCGTTGAAGTTGCACTGGCTAAGGTTCGTCGTGAGCGCATGGCGCACATCGAACTGGCTTCGCCGGTTGCTCACATCTGGTTCCTGAAATCGCTGCCGTCCCGTATCGGCTTGCTGATGGACATGACCCTGCGTGATATCGAACGCGTTCTCTACTTCGAGAGCTACGTTGTTATCGATCCAGGCATGACCACCCTTGAAAAGGGTCAGTTGCTCAACGACGAACAGTACTTCGAAGCGCTGGAAGAGTTCGGCGACGATTTCGATGCCCGCATGGGTGCTGAAGCTGTCCGTGAACTGCTGCACGCTATCGACCTGGAACACGAGATTGGCCGCCTGCGTGAAGAAATTCCGCAAACCAACTCCGAAACCAAGATCAAGAAGCTGTCCAAGCGTCTGAAGTTGATGGAAGCCTTCCTGGGTTCCGGCAACTTGCCAGAGTGGATGGTGCTGACCGTTCTGCCGGTTTTGCCGCCAGACTTGCGTCCGCTGGTACCGTTGGATGGCGGTCGCTTCGCGACTTCCGACCTCAACGACCTGTACCGTCGCGTGATCAACCGTAACAACCGCTTGAAGCGCCTGCTTGATCTGTCCGCTCCGGACATCATCGTGCGCAACGAAAAGCGTATGTTGCAGGAAGCTGTCGATGCCTTGCTCGACAACGGTCGTCGTGGCCGCGCTATCACGGGTTCCAACAAGCGTCCTCTGAAATCCCTGGCTGACATGATCAAGGGTAAGCAGGGTCGTTTCCGTCAGAACTTGCTCGGTAAGCGTGTTGACTACTCCGGTCGTTCGGTAATTACCGTAGGCCCGACCCTGCGTCTGCACCAGTGCGGTCTGCCGAAGAAGATGGCTCTCGAGCTGTTCAAGCCGTTCATTTTTGGCAAGCTGGAAATGCGCGGTCTTGCGACCACCATCAAAGCGGCCAAGAAAATGGTCGAGCGCGAGCTGCCAGAAGTTTGGGACGTTCTCGCTGAAGTGATTCGCGAACACCCGGTTCTCCTCAACCGTGCACCGACCCTTCACCGTCTGGGTATCCAGGCGTTTGAACCGGTACTGATCGAAGGTAAAGCTATCCAGCTGCACCCGTTGGTCTGTGCTGCGTACAACGCCGACTTCGACGGCGACCAAATGGCCGTGCACGTACCGCTGACGCTGGAAGCCCAGCTGGAAGCGCGTGCGTTGATGATGTCGACCAACAACATTCTGTCGCCAGCCAACGGTGAGCCAATCATCGTTCCGTCGCAGGACGTTGTATTGGGTCTGTACTACATGACTCGTGAAGCGATCAACGCCAAGGGCGAAGGTCGTGTGTTCGCGGATCTGCAGGAAGTTGACCGTGTGTTCCGTGCCGGCGAAGCCGCTCTGCACGCCAAGGTCAAGGTCCGCATCCACGAAACCGTCAACGATCGTGATGGTGGCAGCGTCAAGAACACTCGTATCGTCGACACTACTGTCGGCCGCGCGCTGTTGTTCCAGGTTGTTCCACCTGGCCTGTCGTACGACGTGGTCAACCAGCCAATGAAGAAAAAGGCGATCTCCAAGCTGATCAACCAGTGCTACCGCGTGGTTGGTTTGAAAGAGACCGTTATCTTCGCTGACCAGTTGATGTACACCGGTTTTGCTTATTCGACCATTTCCGGCGTTTCCATCGGTGTTAACGACTTCGTTATCCCGGACGAGAAAGCCGCCATCATCAGTGCTGCTACCGATGAAGTGAAAGAGATCGAAAGCCAGTACGCCTCCGGCCTGGTAACCCAGGGCGAGAAGTACAACAAAGTGATCGACCTTTGGTCCAAGGCCAACGACGAAGTGTCGAAGGCGATGATGTCGAACCTCTCGAAAGAGCGTGTTATCGACCGTCATGGCGTAGAAGTCGATCAAGAGTCGTTCAACTCGATGTACATGATGGCCGACTCGGGCGCACGGGGTTCTGCCGCGCAGATCCGTCAGCTCGCCGGTATGCGTGGCCTGATGGCCAAGCCGGACGGTTCCATCATTGAAACGCCGATTACTGCGAACTTCCGTGAAGGTTTGAGCGTACTTCAGTACTTCATCTCTACTCACGGTGCGCGTAAAGGTCTGGCGGATACCGCGTTGAAAACTGCTAACTCCGGTTACCTGACTCGTCGTCTGGTAGACGTTGCGCAAGACTTGGTTGTGACTGAAGTCGACTGCGGTACCGAACGCGGTCTGCTGATGACTCCGCACATCGAAGGCGGCGACGTTGTAGAGCCGTTGGGTGAGCGCGTACTGGGTCGAGTAATCGCCCGTGACGTATTCAAGCCAGGTACCGAGGAAGTTATCGTTCCTGCCGGCACTCTGGTTGACGAGAAATGGGTCGAGTTCATCGAACTCAACAGCATCGACGAAGTGATTGTACGTTCGCCGATCAGTTGCGAAACCCGTTATGGCATTTGCGCCAAGTGCTATGGCCGTGACTTGGCTCGTGGTCACCAGGTGAACATCGGTGAAGCGGTCGGCGTTATCGCTGCCCAGTCCATCGGTGAGCCGGGTACCCAGCTGACCATGCGTACGTTCCACATTGGTGGTGCGGCAAGCCGGACCTCCGCTGCGGACAGCGTTCAGGTGAAGAATGGCGGTACCGTTCGTCTGCACAACTTGAAGCACGTTGAGCGAGTGGATGGCTGCCTGGTTGCTGTGTCCCGTTCCGGTGAGCTGGCAATCGCTGATGACTACGGTCGTGAGCGTGAGCGTTACAAGCTGCCGTACGGTGCTGTGATTTCGGTCAAAGAAGGTGACAAGGTCGACGCTGGCGCAATCGTGGCCAAGTGGGATCCGCACACTCACCCAATCGTTACCGAAATGAAAGGTACCGTGACGTACGTGGGCATGGAAGAAGGCATCACGATCAAGCGTCAGACTGACGAATTGACCGGTATGACCAACATTGAAGTACTCGACGCCAAAGATCGTCCAGCTGCCGGTAAAGATATCCGTCCTGCTGTGAAGATGGTTGATGACAACGGCAAGGATCTCTTGCTGCCGGGTACCGACGTAATTGCCCAGTACTTCCTGCCTGCCAACGCCCTTGTCGGTGTGGCGGATGGTGCGAAAATCGCGATCGGTGATGTTATCGCTCGTATTCCGCAAGAGACTTCGAAAACTCGTGACATCACCGGTGGTCTGCCGCGTGTTGCCGACTTGTTCGAAGCTCGTCGTCCGAAGGAAGCATCGATTCTGGCTGAAGTCAGCGGCACCATCGCGTTCGGTAAAGAGACCAAAGGCAAGCGCCGTCTGGTCATTACCCCTAACGACGGTACCGATCTGTACGAAGAGCTGATTCCGAAGTGGCGTCACCTGAACGTCTTCGAAGGCGAACAGGTAAACCGCGGCGAAGTTATCTCCGACGGCCCGAGCGATCCACACGACATCCTGCGCTTGCTGGGTGTGAGTGCGCTCGCCAAGTACATCGTTAACGAGATCCAGGACGTTTACCGTCTGCAAGGCGTGAAGATCAACGATAAGCACATCGAGACCATCCTGCGTCAGATGCTGCGTAAAGTTGAGATCGCTGAATCCGGCGATTCGACTTTCATCAAGGGCGACCAGATGGAGTTGACTCACGTACTGGTAGAAAACGAGCGTCTGGCTGGCGACGAGAAATTCGTTTCCAAGTTCACTCGGGTACTGCTGGGTATCACCAAGGCGTCGTTGTCCACTGAGTCGTTCATCTCGGCGGCCTCCTTCCAGGAGACCACTCGCGTACTGACCGAAGCAGCGGTAACCGGCAAGCGCGATTACCTGCGCGGCCTGAAAGAAAACGTGGTTGTGGGTCGTCTGATCCCAGCCGGTACCGGTTTGGCTTACCACAGCGAGCGCAAGCGCCGCCGTGAGCTTGACAAGCCGCTGCGCGTAAGCGCCAGTGAAGTGGAAGCTGCACTGACCGAAGCGCTGAACTCAAGCGGTAACTGAGTTCTGCGATAAATAAGTCCGGGCCCTGGCAGCCCCGTTCGTCGGATCGAGATAGTTTTATCCCGGTTCGATGGAAGGGGAGGTCGGGGCCTTGCCTTGACTGGGGGCAAGATCCTCTTTAGACTCTTGTACCCCTAAATTTGGCGGGAATTCGTTCCTGCCATTTTGCTTTTCTTGCAAGACAATAGCGTCGCAAGACAACAGTGGAGCTAGTAGATGGCAACTATCAACCAGCTGGTACGTCAGCCGCGTAAGCGTATCGTCGAGAAATCCGACGTGCCTGCGCTGCAGAACTGCCCGCAACGTCGTGGCGTATGCACTCGCGTGTATACCACTACGCCGAAAAAACCTAACTCGGCACTGCGTAAAGTATGCCGTGTGCGTCTGACCAACGGTTTCGAGGTTTCCTCGTACATCGGCGGTGAAGGCCACAACCTGCAAGAACACAGCGTGGTACTGATCCGTGGCGGTCGTGTAAAAGACTTGCCAGGTGTTCGTTATCACACCGTGCGCGGCTCCTTGGATACCTCCGGCGTAAAAGGTCGTAACCAGGGTCGTTCGAAGTACGGTACCAAGAAGCCTAAGTAGTAGTGGCTTTTTGTAAAACTGAATCATCTTATTTTCTGAGTCGATAAGAGTAAGGTCGGAGGCGTCCCGCAAGGGCACCGATTCCGAGCGAACCTGAAGACCGTTTGAGGGCTTATCCATGCCAAGAAGACGCGTAGCAGCCAAGCGCGAAGTGCTTGACGATCCAAAATACGGAAGCCAAATTCTGGCCAAGTTCATGAACCACGTGATGGAAAGCGGCAAAAAAGCCGTTGCCGAGCGTATCGTTTATGGCGCGCTGGAAAAGGTTAAAGAACGCAAGAACAGCGACCCCCTGGAAATCTTCGAGAAAGCTCTCGACGCCATCGCTCCGCTGGTCGAAGTGAAGTCGCGCCGTGTAGGCGGTGCTACTTACCAGGTTCCGGTCGAAGTTCGCCCGTCCCGTCGTAACGCTCTGGCAATGCGCTGGTTGGTAGACTTCGCCCGTAAGCGCGGCGAGAAGTCTATGGCTCTGCGTTTGGCTGGCGAACTGTTGGATGCTGCCGAAGGTAAAGGTGCTGCTGTTAAGAAGCGTGAAGACGTGCACCGTATGGCTGAAGCCAACAAGGCTTTCTCGCACTACCGCTTCTAATTTCAGCTTCACTAATTTTGCGAGGGCTTTATGGCTCGTACTACTCCGATTAGTCGCTACCGTAACATCGGTATCGTCGCTCACGTGGATGCTGGTAAAACCACCACCACCGAGCGCGTCCTTTTTTACACTGGCAAAAGTCACAAGATGGGCGAGGTGCATGACGGCGCCGCGACCACCGACTGGATGGTGCAAGAGCAGGAGCGTGGTATTACCATTACTTCTGCTGCTATTACCACCTTCTGGAAGGGCTCTGAGAAGCAATACGCAGACAATCACCGCTTCAACGTCATCGACACCCCAGGCCACGTTGACTTCACTATTGAAGTTGAGCGTTCCCTGCGTGTGCTCGATGGCGCGGTAGTTGTGTTCTGCGGCACCTCGGGTGTTGAGCCGCAGTCGGAAACCGTATGGCGTCAAGCCAACAAATACGGTGTTCCACGTCTTGTTTACGTGAACAAGATGGACCGTGCTGGTGCGAACTTCCTGCGCGTGATCGAACAGATCAAAAAGCGCCTGGGTCACACTCCGGTGCCGATCCAGTTGGCTATTGGTTCCGAAGACAACTTCCAGGGTCAGGTCGACCTGATGCGTATGGAAGCTGTGTATTGGAACGATGCAGACAAGGGCACTGTTCCTCGTCGCGAGGCTATTCCTGCAGACTTGCAGGCGCTGGCTGAAGAGTGGCGTGACAACATGGTGCAGGCTGCGGCCGAATCCAGTGACGAGCTGATGAACAAGTACCTTGAAGGTGAAGAACTCACCATCGAGGAAATCAAGGCCGGTCTGCGTCAGCGTACTATCGCTGGCGAAATCGTCTTGGCTGTTTGCGGTTCTTCTTTCAAGAACAAGGGTGTTCCCCTGGTTCTCGATGCTGTTATCGACTACCTGCCGGCCCCAGTCGACATTCCTGCCATCAAGGGTACTGACCCGGATGACGAGACTATCGAACTGGAGCGTCATGCAGACGACAGCGAGCCGTTCTCGGCGCTGGCGTTCAAGATCGCTACCGACCCATTCGTGGGTACTTTGACCTTCGTTCGAGTTTACTCGGGCGTGTTGAGCTCCGGTGACGGCGTGATCAACTCGGTTAAAGGCAAGAAAGAGCGCGTGGGTCGTATGGTGCAAATGCACGCAAACGCCCGTGAAGAAATCAAGGAAGTGCGCGCTGGTGACATCGCGGCCTTGATCGGCATGAAGGACGTCACCACTGGTGAGACTTTGTGCACTGCTGACAAGCCAATCATCCTGGTTCGCATGGACTTCCCGGAGCCGGTTATTTCGGTTGCCGTTGAGCCAAAGACCAAGGATGACCAGGAAAAAATGGGTGTTGCTCTGGGCAAGCTTGCTCAGGAAGATCCATCTTTCCGCGTCAAAACTGATGAAGAGACTGGTCAAACGATCATCTCTGGCATGGGCGAGTTGCACCTGGACATCCTGGTTGACCGGATGCGCCGTGAGTTCAACGTCGAAGCCAACATCGGTAAGCCTCAGGTTTCCTATCGTGAGCGCATCACGAAGAGCTGTGAAATCGAAGGCAAGTTCGTTCGTCAATCCGGTGGTCGTGGCCAGTTTGGTCATTGCTGGATTCGTTTTGCACCGGCTGATGAAGGTCAGGAAGGTCTGCAATTCGTGAACGAAGTCGTGGGTGGTGTGGTTCCTAAGGAATACATCCCGGCGATCCAGAAGGGTATCGAAGAGCAGATGAAAAACGGCGTTGTTGCCGGTTATCCGCTGATCGGCCTGAAGGCAACCGTTTTTGATGGTTCTTACCACGACGTCGACTCCAACGAGATGGCGTTTAAGGTGGCTGCCTCCATGGCAACCAAGCAACTGGCCCAGAAGGGCGGTGGTGAGTTGCTTGAGCCAATCATGGCGGTAGAAGTTGTTACGCCTGAAGACTATATGGGTGATGTCATGGGCGACCTTAACCGTCGTCGCGGCATGATCTTGGGTATGGAAGATACGGTTTCCGGCAAAGTGATTCGTGCTGAGGTTCCGTTGGGCGAGATGTTTGGTTATGCGACCGACGTTCGTTCCATGTCCCAGGGTCGCGCAAGCTACTCTATGGAATTCAAAAAATACAATACAGCTCCGTCGCATATCGTCGAAACTGTTACCAAAAAACAAGGCTGATTCAGTCCTTTAGGCAAGGAGTTAATTGTCGTGGCTAAAGAAAAATTTGTACGTGACCTCCCGCACGTCAACGTTGGCACCATCGGTCACGTTGACCATGGTAAAACCACGCTGACTGCAGCTCTGACTCGCGTCTGCTCCGAAATTTTCGGTTCGGCCGTTGTTGCTTTCGACAAAATCGACAGCGCTCCGGAAGAAAAGGCTCGTGGTATCACCATCAACACTGCGCACGTTGAATACAACTCGCTGGTGCGTCACTACGCTCACGTTGACTGCCCAGGTCACGCTGACTATGTGAAGAACATGATCACCGGTGCTGCCCAGATGGACGGCGCGATCCTGGTTTGCTCGGCCGCTGATGGTCCGATGCCGCAGACCCGCGAACACATCCTGCTGTCCCGTCAGGTAGGCGTTCCGTACATCGTTGTCTTCCTGAACAAGGCTGACATGGTTGACGACGCTGAGCTGTTGGAACTGGTTGAGATGGAAGTGCGCGATCTGCTGAGCACTTACGACTTCCCGGGCGACGACACTCCGATCATCATCGGTTCCGCTCTGATGGCTCTGAACGGCCAAGATGACAACGAAATGGGCACCACTGCCGTTCGTAAACTGGTTGAGACTCTGGACAGCTACATTCCAGATCCAGTTCGTGTTATCGACAAGCCGTTCCTGATGCCAATCGAAGACGTATTCTCGATCTCGGGTCGCGGTACTGTTGTGACTGGTCGTATCGAGCGCGGTATCGTTAAGGTTCAGGATTCGCTGGAAATCGTAGGTCTGCGTGACACTGTTGTCACCACCTGCACTGGCGTTGAAATGTTCCGCAAGCTGCTCGACGAAGGTCGTGCTGGCGAGAACTGCGGCGTTCTGTTGCGCGGTACCAAGCGTGACGACGTTGAGCGTGGCCAGGTTCTGGTCAAGCCAGGTTCGGTCAAGCCGCACACTACCTTCGAAGCTGAAGTGTATGTGTTGAGCAAAGAAGAAGGCGGTCGTCACACTCCGTTCTTCAAAGGCTACCGTCCACAGTTCTACTTCCGGACCACTGACGTGACCGGTAACTGCGAACTGCCGGAAGGCGTTGAAATGGTAATGCCAGGCGACAACATCAAAATGGTTGTCACCCTGATCAAAACCATCGCAATGGAAGATGGTCTGCGTTTCGCTATCCGTGAAGGCGGTCGTACCGTCGGCGCTGGCGTCGTAGCCAAAATCATCGCTTAATAAGCGATGACTTGAAAAAGCCCCCGCTTAGCGGGGGCTTTTTTATTGGGTTGACACTGTGGTGCCCCGTCTATAGAATTGCGCCTCCTTTTAACGGGCGTATTGCGTCCGGTGGGAATAGCAATCTGGAGTCTGAAATCCAATGCAAAATCAGCAAATCCGTATCAGGTTGAAGGCTTTTGACCATCGCCTGATCGACCAATCCACCCAGGAAATCGTGGAAACCGCGAAACGTACTGGTGCTCAAGTGCGTGGTCCAATTCCACTGCCTACCCGTAAAGAGCGGTTCACCGTTCTGGTCTCCCCGCACGTCAACAAAGACGCGCGTGACCAGTACGAGATCCGTACTCATAAGCGCGTACTGGATATCGTCCAGCCAACGGATAAAACCGTTGATGCACTTATGAAGCTTGATCTGGCGGCCGGTGTGGAAGTGCAGATCAGCCTCGGCTAAGACTTGGGTCTTAGTCGTGTAACGCTCTGAAATGGGCGGCCATAGCGGGTGAAAGCCCCGTACACTCATGAGGTTTACAACATGACTATTGGTGTAGTCGGTCGTAAATGCGGTATGACCCGTATTTTCACCGAAGAAGGTGTCTCCATTCCGGTTACGGTCATTGAGATCGAGCCGAATCGCGTCACCCAGTTTAAAACTGAAGAAACCGATGGCTATCGTGCAGTGCAAGTCACTGTCGGCGTGCGTCGTGCTTCGCGTGTGACTGCTGCTCAAGCAGGTCACTTCGCTAAAGCAAACGTTGCAGCTGGTCGTACTGTCATGGAGTTCCGTCTTGAAGATGGCGACTACCAGGCTGGCGATCTGATCAACGCTGAAATCTTCGCCGCTGGTCAACTGGTTGATGTAACCGGTCAGTCCAAGGGTAAAGGCTTCCAGGGTACGATCAAGCGTTGGAATTTCCGTGGCCAAGACAACACTCACGGTAACTCCGTTTCCCACCGCGTCCCGGGCTCTATTGGCCAGTGCCAGACTCCTGGTCGTGTATTCAAGGGCAAAAAAATGTCCGGTCATATGGGCGCTGAGCGCGTGACCGTGCAGTCCCTCGAAGTAGTGCGCGTCGACGCTGAACGCAATCTGTTGTTGGTCAAGGGTGCTGTTCCTGGCGCTACTGGCGGCAACCTGGTTGTACGTCCAGCGGCCAAGGCTCGCGGTTAAGGGGAAGCTGACATGCAATTAAATGTAAATGACGCTCAAGCGATCGAAGTTTCCGAACTGACATTTGGCGGCGAATTCAACGAGACGCTCGTTCACCAAGCAGTCGTGGCCTACATGGCTGGCGGCCGTCAAGGTAGCAAGCAGCAAAAGACCCGTTCCGACGTTCGTGGTGGCGGTAAGCGCCCTTGGCGTCAGAAAGGTACTGGCCGTGCTCGTGCCGGTACTATCCGTAGCCCAATCTGGCGTGGCGGCGGTACCACTTTCGCAGCTCGTCCACAGGATCACACTCAGAAGCTCAACAAGAAGATGTATCGCGCAGCACTGCGCTCCATCCTTGCTGAACTCGTGCGTACTGATCGTCTGGTCGTGGTTCAGGACTTCGTAGTTGAAGCACCGAAAACCAAAGATCTGCTGAACAAGCTGAATGGCATGGGTCTGACTGATGTCCTGATCGTGTCCGAAGCTGTTGATCAGAACCTGTACCTGGCTGCTCGCAACCTGCCACACGTCGATGTCCGTGACGTGCAAGGTTCCGATCCAGTTAGTCTGATCGCATACGACAAGGTGTTGATCACCGTGTCGGCCGTGAAGAAATTCGAGGAGCTGCTGGGATGAACCAGGAACGCGTATTTAAAGTTCTGCTTGGCCCGCACGTTTCCGAAAAGGCTACGGTTCTGGCTGACAAGAAAGGTCAGTTCGTTTTCAAGGTTGCTACTGACGCAACCAAGCTGGAAATCAAGAAGGCCGTCGAAAGCCTGTTCAGCGTGAAAGTAGAGCGTGTTACTACCCTGAATGTTCTGGGTAAGAGCAAGCGCACTGCTCGCGGTCTGGGCAAGCGTAATGACTGGAAGAAGGCAGTTATCTCCCTTCAACCAGGCCAAGATCTCGATTTCAGCAGCAGTGCTGAGTAAGGAAGGGGTGCATCATGGCAATCGTTAAATGCAAACCGACTTCCCCTGGCCGCCGTTTTGTGGTCAAGGTGGTCAACCAGGAGCTGCATAAAGGCGCTCCTCACGCACCGCTGCTCGAGAAGAAATCGAAGACTGGTGGTCGTAACAACAATGGTCGCATTACCACTCGTCACATCGGTGGTGGCCATAAGCAGCATTATCGTTTGGTCGATTTCCGTCGCAATGACAAAGATGGCATCTCTGCCACTGTCGAGCGTATCGAATACGATCCAAACCGTACTGCTCACATCGCTCTGCTGCTGTACGCAGATGGCGAGCGTCGCTACATTATCGCCCCTAAAGGCGTGAGTGCTGGTGACCAGCTGATCGCAGGTGCTCTGGCGCCGATCAAGCCGGGCAACGCTCTGCAACTGCGTAACATTCCAGTTGGTAGCACCGTACACGGCATCGAATTGAAGCCAGGTAAAGGCGCGCAAATCGCTCGTTCCGCTGGTGCTTCGGCTCAGCTGATCGCTCGTGAAGGTGTCTACGTGACCCTGCGTCTGCGTTCTGGTGAGATGCGTAAAGTATTGGCTGAATGCCGTGCGACCCTGGGCGAAGTCTCGAACTCCGAGCATAGCCTGCGTTCGCTGGGTAAAGCTGGTGCCAAACGCTGGCGTGGCGTTCGCCCAACCGTTCGTGGTGTTGCCATGAACCCGGTTGACCACCCACATGGTGGTGGTGAAGGTCGTACCTCTGGTGGTCGTCATCCGGTATCGCCGTGGGGCTTCCCGACTAAGGGCGCGAAGACTCGTGGTAATAAGCGTACCGACAAAATGATCGTCCGTCGTCGCAAGTAAATAGAGGGATACGACAGTGCCACGTTCTCTGAAAAAAGGTCCTTTTATTGATCTTCACCTACTGAAGAAGATCGAAGTGGCGGCGGAAAAGAACGATCGCAAACCAGTGAAAACCTGGTCGCGCCGTTCGATGATCCTGCCACAAATGGTCGGTTTGACCATTGCTGTGCATAACGGTCGTCTGCATGTCCCAGTTCTTGTGAACGAAGACATGGTCGGCCACAAACTAGGCGAGTTTGCCGCTACCCGCACTTATCGTGGGCATGTGGCAGACAAGAAAGCCAAGCGTTAAGGGGTAAGGAATGATGGAAGTAGCCGCTAAGTTGTCGGGCGCTCGAATCTCCGCCCAGAAAGCCCGCTTGGTCGCCGACCAGATCCGCGGGAAGAAGGTGGGCGAAGCGCTCAACCTGTTGGCTTTCAGCAGTAAGAAAGCCGCCGAGATCATCAAGAAAGTGCTGGAGTCGGCCGTAGCCAACGCCGAGCATAACGAAGGCGCAGACGTTGATGACCTTAAAGTCAGCACCGTTTTCGTCAACGAAGGGCGTTCGCTGAAGCGCATCATGCCTCGTGCCAAAGGCCGGGCTGATCGCATCGTCAAGCGGTCTTGCCATATCACTGTCAAGGTTGCTGACAAGTAACGGAGTCGAAGAGATGGGTCAGAAAGTACATCCCATTGGCATTCGCCTGGGAATCGTCAAGGAGCACACCTCCGTCTGGTACGCAGACGGTCGGACTTATGCGGACTATTTGTTCGCTGATCTGAAGGTGCGCGAGTATCTCCAAGACAAACTAAAAAGCGCGTCCGTAAGCCGTATCGATATCCATCGTCCGGCCCAAACTGCACGTATCACCATCCACACCGCTCGTCCAGGTATCGTTATCGGGAAGAAAGGTGAAGATGTTGAGAAACTGCGTCAGGACCTGACCAAGCAAATGGGTGTGCCTGTGCACATCAATATCGAAGAGATCCGCAAGCCGGAGCTCGACGGTATGCTGGTTGCGCAGAGCGTAGCTCAGCAGCTGGAGCGTCGTGTAATGTTCCGTCGCGCTATGAAGCGCGCTGTACAGAACGCTATGCGCATTGGTGCCAAAGGCATCAAAATCCAAGTGAGCGGTCGTCTCGGCGGTGCTGAAATCGCACGTACTGAATGGTATCGCGAAGGTCGTGTGCCACTGCACACCCTGCGTGCCGACATCGACTATGCCAACTACGAAGCTCACACCACCTACGGTGTGATCGGTGTAAAGGTTTGGATCTTCAAAGGCGAAGTAATTGGTGGTCGCCAAGAAGAGCTGAAACCACAAGCACCAGCGCCTCGTAAAAAAGCTGCTAAGTAAGGGGTACGCCAAATGTTGCAACCAAAGCGTACGAAGTTCCGCAAGCAGATGACAGGCCACAACCGTGGTCTGGCTCAGCGCGGTAGCAAAGTCAGCTTCGGCGAGTTCGCGCTGAAGTCTGTAGCTCGTGGTCGTCTCACCGCTCGTCAGATCGAGTCAGCGCGTCGTGCACTGACCCGTCACGTTAAACGTGGCGGCAAGATCTGGATCCGTGTATTCCCGGACAAGCCTGTAACCAAGAAGCCACTCGAAGTTCGGATGGGTAAAGGTAAGGGTAACGTGGAATATTGGGTTGCCCAGATTCAGCCAGGCAAAGTCCTGTATGAAATCGAGGGTGTTACTGAAGAGCTGGCGCGTGAGGCTTTCGCCCTGGCTGCTGCAAAGCTGCCGCTCGCCACCTCCTTTGTTAAACGGACGGTGATGTGATGAAAGCGAATGAACTTCGTGAAAAATCCGCACAGCAGCTGAACGAGCAACTGCTCGGCCTGCTGCGCGACCAGTTCAATCTGCGTATGCAGAAAGCAACTGGCCAGTTGGGGCAGTCTCATCTGCTCTCGCAAGTTAAGCGTGACATTGCTCGCGTGAAGACTGTGCTCAACCAGCAGGCAGGTAAGTGATCATGGCTGAAGCCGAAAAAACTGTCCGTACGCTGACTGGCCGTGTTGTCAGCGACAAGATGGACAAAACCATCACCGTTCTGATCGAGCGCCGCGTTAAGCACCCGATCTACGGTAAATACGTTAAGCGTTCGACTAAGCTGCACGCGCACGACGAAACCAATCAGTGCCACATCGGCGACAAAGTCACTATTCGTGAAACTCGTCCCCTGGCCAAGACTAAGTCTTGGGCACTGGTTGATGTTCTCGAACGCGCTGTGGAAGTCTAAGGACTAGGGGTCGGAGAAATTATATGATTCAGACTCAATCCATGCTCGATGTGGCCGATAACAGCGGCGCTCGCCGCGTTATGTGCATCAAGGTGCTGGGTGGCTCCCATCGTCGTTACGCTGGTATCGGTGACATCATCAAAGTTACCGTGAAGGAAGCAATTCCTCGCGGTAAAGTGAAAAAAGGCCAAGTGATGACTGCTGTTGTAGTCCGCACTCGTCACGGCGTACGCCGTGCAGATGGCTCCATTATCCGCTTTGATGGCAACGCTGCTGTTCTTTTGAACAACAAGCAAGAGCCGATCGGCACCCGTATCTTTGGGCCAGTGACCCGTGAACTTCGTACTGAGAAGTTCATGAAGATCGTCTCGCTCGCCCCAGAAGTGCTGTAAGGAGATCCGACATGCAAAAGATTCGTCGTGACGACGAGATCATCGTGATCGCCGGCAAAGACAAAGGTAAGCGCGGTAAGGTGCTTAAGGTTCTCGCTGATGACCGTCTGGTCATCGGTGGTTTGAACCTGGTTAAGCGTCATACCAAGCCTAACCCCGCGTCGGGCGTACAAGGCGGTATCGTCGAGAAAGAAGCGCCACTGCACGCTTCTAACGTCGCCATTTTCAACGGCGAAACCAACAAGGCTGACCGCGTTGGTTTCAAAGTAGAAGACGGCAAGAAAATTCGTGTCTTCAAGTCGACCCAAAAAGCGGTTGATGCTTGAACACTGCTAGGTAGAAGACCATGGCACGACTAAAAGAGATTTACCGGAAGGAAATCGCACCGAAACTTAAGGAAGAACTTAAGCTTTCGAATGTGATGGAAGTTCCGCGCGTTACCAAAATCACCCTGAACATGGGTCTGGGCGAAGCGATCGGCGACAAAAAAGTCATCGAGCACGCTGTTGCTGACCTGGAAAAGATCACCGGTCAAAAAGTCGTTGTGACTTACGCTCGGAAATCCATCGCTGGCTTTAAAGTCCGTGAAGGTTGGCCGATCGGCGTCAAAGTGACTCTGCGCCGTGAGCGTATGTACGAATTCCTGGATCGTCTGCTGTCGATCTCCCTGCCTCGGGTACGCGACTTCCGCGGCCTGAATGCCAAGTCCTTCGATGGTCGTGGTAACTACAGCATGGGCGTTAAAGAGCAGATCATCTTCCCGGAAATCGACTACGACAAGATCGATGCTCTCCGCGGTCTGGACATTACCCTGACCACCACTGCTCGGACGGATGATGAAGGTCGCGCACTGCTGCGCGCTTTCAAATTCCCGTTCCGCAACTGATTGGAGTAGGACCATGGCCAAGATGAGCATGAAAAACCGCGAGCTGAAACGTCAGCTCACGGTTGCCAAGTACGCCAAGAAGCGTGCAGCACTGAAAGCTATCATCGTTGATCTGAACGCAAGTCCAGAAGCGCGTTGGGAAGCTACAGTAGCCCTGCAGAAGCAGCCACGTGACGCAAGCGCTTCGCGCATGCGTAACCGCTGCCGCCTGACCGGTCGTCCACACGGCGTTTACCGCAAGTTCGGTCTCGGCCGTAACAAACTGCGTGAAGCGGCAATGCGTGGTGACGTACCAGGTCTGGTTAAAGCTAGCTGGTAAGTACTTTCGAAGTCTCGATGGTCAGAATCGCAAGATACTGACCATCGGTGGCCTTGAATCTGAATCAAGCCCCTTTTGGGGCTTGATTCATTTCCGGGGTGTGTCTAAAATACGCGGCTCGCCTGAGCCCGTGTGTTTTATGCTCGGAGATTCTCGGCGACACGTAGTAGCCGCAAGGCTAATTTTTTTGTAATAGGAGCGTCTAGCCCATGAGTATGCAGGACCCGTTAGCGGACATGCTAACTCGAATCCGTAATGCCCAGATGGCTGAAAAGTCCGTCGTAAGCATGCCATCTTCCACGTTGAAGGTTGCTGTTGCCAAAGTCCTGAAAGACGAAGGCTACATTGCGGGTTATCAGATCAGCAGCGAAATCAAGCCACTGCTGTCCATCGAGCTGAAGTACTTCGAAGGCCGTCCGGTCATCGAGGAAGTGAAGCGCGTTAGCCGTCCAGGCCTGCGTCAGTACAAGTCCGTCGAAGATCTGCCGAAAGTTCGTGGCGGTCTCGGTGTGTCTATCGTCTCCACCAATAAAGGTGTGATGACGGATCGTGCTGCGCGCGCTGCCGGTGTCGGCGGCGAAGTTCTTTGCACAGTGTTCTAAGGGGGGATAAGCATGTCACGCGTCGCTAAGAACCCCGTTAAGCTGCCAGCCGGTGTCGAAGTCAAATTCGCAGGTGGCCAGCTTTCGGTGAAGGGTGCCAAGGGCACTCTAGAACTGAACATCCATTCGTCCGTTGAGGTCGTTGAAGAAGCCGGTGAGCTGCGTTTTGCTGCTCGCAATGGCGATCAACAAACTCGCGCAATGGCCGGTACCACTCGTGCGTTGGTAAACAACATGGTCCAAGGCGTAAGCCAAGGCTTCGAGCGTAAGCTCCAGCTGGTCGGTGTTGGTTACAAAGCGCAAGCAAAAGGCACGGTTTTGAACCTGGCCCTTGGCTTCTCGCACCCAGTGGATTACGAACTGCCGGAAGGCATCACCGCTGAGACCCCTAGCCAAACCGATATCCTGATCAAGGGTATCGATAAGCAGCTGGTAGGTCAGGTGGCCGCTGAGATCCGCGACTTCCGTCCACCTGAGCCGTACAAAGGCAAAGGTGTGCGCTACGCGGACGAAGTCGTCCGTCGTAAAGAAGCCAAGAAGAAGTAGGGCATAGCAAATGACCGACAAAAAAGTTACTCGACTGCGTCGCGCTCGCAAAGCACGCCTGAAAATGCACGAACTCGAAGTCGTGCGTCTCTGCGTGTTCCGCTCGTCGCAGCACATTTACGCCCAGGTCATCTCGGCCGACGGCAACCAGGTCCTGGCAAGCGCCTCGACTTTGGATAAAGAACTGCGTGATGGCGCCACTGGCAACATCGACGCGGCCACTAAGGTTGGCCAGCTGGTCGCTACGCGTGCAAAAGCCGCTGGCGTCTCGCAGGTGGCTTTCGACCGCTCTGGCTTCAAGTATCACGGTCGCGTCAAGGCGCTGGCTGATGCTGCTCGTGAAGCTGGGCTGGAGTTCTAAGTTATGTCAAATAACGACCAAAAGCGCGACGAAGGCTACATTGAGAAGCTGGTTCAAGTTAACCGCGTAGCCAAAACCGTTAAAGGCGGCCGTATCTTCACTTTCACCGCGTTGACCGTGGTGGGTGATGGTAAGGGGCGCGTTGGCTTCGGCCGTGGCAAGTCACGTGAAGTGCCTGCTGCGATCCAGAAGGCAATGGAAGCTGCTCGCCGCAACATGATCCAAGTTGATCTGAACGGCACCACGCTGCAGTACGCAATGAAGTCCGCTCATGGCGCTTCGAAGGTGTACATGCAGCCTGCTTCTGAAGGTACTGGTATCATCGCTGGCGGCGCTATGCGTGCTGTCCTCGAAGTTGCCGGCGTTCAGAACGTTCTGGCCAAGTGCTACGGCTCGACTAACCCGGTAAACGTGGTTCACGCTACGTTCAAGGGTTTGAAAGCAATGCAGTCTCCTGAATCTATTGCCGCCAAGCGTGGCAAAAGCGTCAAGGAGATCTTCTGATCATGGCTACCGTTAAAGTAACGCTGATCAAAAGCATGACCGGTCGCATCCCTAACCACAAATTGTGTGTTAAGGGTTTGGGTCTGCGTCGCATCGGTCACACTGTAGAAGTACTTGATACTCCCGAGAATCGCGGGATGATCAACAAGGCTTACTACATGCTGCGTGTCGAGGGTTAATCGATGAAACTCAATGATCTGAGTCCAGCGCCGGGTTCCCGTCGTGAAAAGCATCGTCCGGGCCGTGGTATCGGTAGTGGTTTGGGCAAGACCGGTGGCCGTGGCCACAAAGGTCAGTCCTCCCGCTCCGGTGGCACTATTGCTCCAGGCTTTGAAGGCGGTCAACAGCCGCTGCATCGTCGCCTGCCGAAATTCGGTTTCGTTTCCCTGAAAGCCATGGACCGCGCAGAAGTGCGTCTGTCCGAGCTGGCTAAAGTGGAAGGCGACATCGTTACCGTGCAGACCCTGAAAGATGCCAACGTGATCAACGTCAACGTACAGCGTGTGAAAATCATGCTGTCCGGTGAAGTGACTCGCGCTGTCACTATCGGCAAGGGAATCGGCGCCACCAAAGGTGCGCGTTCGGCTATCGAAGCAGCTGGCGGCAAGTTCGAGGAATAAATGGCTAAGCAAGGTGCTCTCTCAGCGCTCGGCAAAGGCGGTATGTCTGAACTTTGGGCTCGTCTGCGTTTTCTGTTCCTGGCGATTATCGTCTACCGAATAGGCGCACACATCCCGGTTCCAGGTATCAACCCGGACCGACTCGCAGACCTGTTTCGACAGAATGAGGGGACCATTCTTAGCTTGTTCAACATGTTTTCCGGCGGCGCGCTGGAACGGATGAGCATCTTTGCATTGGGGATCATGCCGTACATCTCGGCATCGATCATCATGCAGCTGATGACCGCCGTCAGCCCGCAGCTGGAGCAGTTGAAGAAGGAAGGTGAAGCTGGCCGTCGCAAGATTAGCCAGTACACCCGCTACGGCACTGTCATTCTCGCCTTGGTCCAAGCTATCGGCATGTCCGTTGGCCTGGCTGGGCAGGGTGTTGCGTTCACTGGTGACTTTGGCTTCCATTTCGTTGCGGTATCCACATTTGTGGCTGGTGCGATGTTCATGATGTGGCTGGGTGAGCAGATTACTGAGCGCGGTGTTGGTAACGGTATCTCGATGTTGATTTTCGCAGGTATCGTCGCCGGTCTTCCGAGAGCAATTGGGCAGTCTTTCGAGTCTGCGCGTCAGGGTGATATCAATATCTTTGCCCTGGTTGCCATCGGTTTGCTGGCAGTAGCGATTATCGGTTTTGTGGTGTTCATTGAGCGTGGTCAGCGTCGTATTGCTGTTCATTACGCCAAGCGTCAGCAGGGCCGCAAGGTTTTTGCTGCGCAGACCAGCCACTTGCCGCTGAAAGTGAATATGGCCGGGGTAATTCCTGCTATCTTCGCGAGCAGCATTTTGCTGTTTCCGGCTTCGTTGGGTGCCTGGTTTGGTCAGTCTGAAGGTATGGGCTGGTTGCAGGACATCTCGCAGTCGATCGCTCCTGGTCAGCCGTTGAATATTCTGCTGTTTAGTGCAGGGATTATTTTCTTCTGCTTCTTCTATACGGCGTTGATGTTCAATCCGAAAGACGTAGCGGAAAACCTGAAGAAGTCCGGTGCCTTTATTCCGGGCATCCGTCCAGGTGAGCAGTCTGCGCGCTACATTGATGGCGTTCTGACTCGCTTGACCATGTTCGGTGCTCTATATATGACGGCCGTGTGTCTGCTGCCCCAGTTCCTGGTGGTTGCGGCAAACGTTCCGTTCTACCTTGGGGGGACCTCGTTGCTGATCGTGGTCGTGGTTGTGATGGACTTCATGTCTCAAGTACAATCGCACCTCGTTTCGCACCAGTACGAATCCCTGATGAAGAAAGCCAACCTGAAGGGTTACGGCAGCGGCATGTTGCGCTGAGTACCCATAAGGTTCGAGGAGTTGGTGATGAAAGTTCGTGCATCGGTGAAAAAGCTGTGCCGTAACTGCAAAATTATTCGCCGCGAAGGTGTTGTTCGAGTAATTTGCAGCGCGGAACCGCGTCACAAACAGCGCCAAGGCTGAGTGTGATCCGCTTGAAGCCCGGCAGCTAGTGCGCTGCCGGGTTGATTATTTGTTATTACAGCGATATTATCTCGCGCCCTATTTCTTGGCTTCCGGGGCGTAGGTAGCTGTCAATTGGAGTCCCACTGAATGGCCCGTATTGCAGGCGTTAACATTCCAGATAACAAGCACACTGTTATCTCGCTGACCTACATCTATGGTGTTGGTCGCACTACTGCGCAGAAAATTTGCGCAGTGACTGGGGTAAACCCAGCCGCAAAGATCAAAGATCTGAGCGACGAGCAGATTGAACAGCTGCGTGGCGAAGTGGCGAAGTTCACCACTGAAGGTGACCTGCGTCGCGAAATCAACATGAAAATCAAGCGTTTGATGGACCTCGGTTGCTATCGCGGTCTGCGTCATCGTCGTGGTCTTCCAGTACGCGGTCAGCGTACCAAGACTAACGCGCGTACCCGTAAAGGTCCGCGTAAGCCGATCCGCAAGTAATCGCCCCAGCGAATCGACAGGAAATTAATCATGGCAAAACCTGCTGCTCGTCCTCGTAAAAAAGTTAAAAAGACAGTGGTTGATGGCATCGCCCACATCCATGCTTCTTTTAACAACACCATCGTGACCATTACCGACCGTCAGGGTAACGCGCTTTCTTGGGCTACCTCCGGTGGTTCGGGTTTCCGCGGTTCTCGCAAGTCCACCCCGTTCGCTGCTCAAGTAGCTGCTGAACGTGCTGGTCAAGCTGCGCTGGAATATGGCCTGAAAAACCTCGACGTTAACGTCAAAGGTCCAGGTCCAGGTCGTGAGTCTGCTGTCCGTGCATTGAACGGCTGTGGCTATAAGATCGCCAGCATCACCGACGTGACGCCAATCCCGCACAACGGGTGCCGTCCGCCGAAGAAGCGCCGCGTGTAATCCAGGAGATTGTAAAGAATGGCTCGTTACATTGGTCCAAAATGCAAACTCGCTCGTCGCGAAGGCACCGATCTCTTTCTGAAGAGCGGCGTGCGCGCGATCGAATCGAAGTGCAACATTGAAGCAGCACCTGGTATCCACGGCCAACGCCGCGGTCGCCAGTCCGATTACGGCACCCAACTGCGTGAAAAGCAGAAGGTCCGTCGTATCTACGGCGTTCTCGAGCGTCAATTCAGCGGCTACTACAAAGAAGCTGCTGGCAAGAAAGGTGCAACCGGTGAAAACCTGCTGCAACTGCTCGAATGCCGTCTGGACAACGTTGTATACCGTATGGGCTTTGGTTCGACTCGTGCCGAATCCCGTCAGCTGGTATCGCACAAATCCGTCAGCGTAAACGGCCAAACCGTTAACGTCCCGTCCTACCAGATTCGTGCTGGTGACGTGGTCGCGATTCGCGAGAAAGCAAAAAACCAACTTCGCATTGTCCAAGCTCTCGATCTGTGTGCCCAACGTGGCCGCGTAGAATGGGTAGAAGTAGACACTGAGAAGAAGTCGGGCGTTTTCAAGAACGTTCCTGCTCGCAGTGATCTGTCCGCCGACATCAACGAAAGCCTGATTGTCGAGCTCTACTCCAAGTAAGGGCTAGAAAATAGGTGCATCCATGCAGATTTCGGTAAATGAGTTCCTGACACCCCGTCACATTGATGTGCAGGTTGTCAGTCCAACCCGCGCCAAGATCACTCTCGAGCCTCTCGAGCGTGGTTTTGGCCACACCCTGGGCAACGCGCTGCGCCGCATCCTGTTGTCCTCAATGCCCGGCTGTGCAGTAGTCGAGGCCGAGATTGACGGTGTGCTCCACGAGTACAGCGCCATCGAAGGTGTACAGGAAGACGTAATTGAAATCCTGTTGAACCTTAAAGGTCTGGCTATCAAGCTGCATGGCCGTGACGAAGTTACGCTGACCTTGTCGAAGAAGGGTTCGGGGGTGGTTACCGCTGCCGATATTCAGCTGGATCATGATGTCGAGATCGTTAATCCCGATCACGTAATCGCTAACCTGGCGTCTAACGGCGCCCTGAACATGAAGCTCACTGTAGCTCGTGGTCGTGGTTATGAACCGGCCGACTCGCGTCAGAGCGATGAAGACGAAAGCCGCAGCATTGGTCGCTTGCAGCTTGACTCTTCGTTCAGCCCGGTTCGCCGTATCGCATACGTGGTGGAAAACGCCCGTGTCGAGCAGCGTACTAACCTGGACAAGCTGGTTATTGATCTGGAAACCAACGGTACTCTAGATCCTGAAGAGGCTATCCGCCGTGCTGCAACCATTCTGCAACAGCAGTTGGCTGCGTTCGTCGACCTCAAAGGTGATAGTGAGCCAGTGGTAATCGAGCAAGAAGACGAGATCGATCCGATCCTGCTTCGCCCGGTTGACGATCTGGAACTGACTGTACGTTCGGCTAACTGCCTTAAGGCGGAAAACATTTACTACATCGGCGACCTGATTCAGCGTACCGAAGTAGAACTGTTGAAGACTCCGAACCTGGGCAAGAAATCCTTGACTGAAATCAAGGACGTTCTGGCCTCCCGCGGTCTGTCCCTCGGCATGCGCCTCGACAACTGGCCGCCTGCAAGTCTTAAGAAGGACGACAAGGCGACTGCCTGATCGTCGTAATCACCGAACGTGAGTTTGGTAAGGAATGAACCATGCGTCATCGTAAAAGTGGTCGTCACCTGAGCCGTACCAGCTCGCACCGCAAGGCCATGTTTCAAAACATGGCGGTGTCGCTGTTTGAGCACGAGCTGATCAAAACTACACTGCCGAAAGCTAAAGAACTGCGTCGCGTTGCTGAGCCGCTGATCACTTTGGCCAAGACAGACAGCCTGGCTAACCGCCGTTTGGTTTTCGACCGTACTCGTTCGAAAGTTATCGTTGGTAAGCTCTTCAACGACCTGGGCAAGCGTTACGCTACCCGTGAGGGTGGCTACCTGCGCATCCTCAAGTGCGGTTTCCGCTCTGGTGACAACGCGCCTATGGCGTACGTTGAGCTGATCGATCGTCCAGTTGGCGGTGAAGCTGTATCCGCTGAGTAAGACGTCAGTCTGTAACGAAGAACCGGGCCTAGCGCCCGGTTTTTTGTGCCTGGAAAAAAGGCGTCTATATTTTTGAGTCACTGCCACCTCCACAATCAAGGCAATAGCTATGTGCTCCGATGGATCGTTAGTTATTCTCTATCAAAGACCATGATTTATTGAATTTGATGGTGTCATTCTGATGGTCAATACTCCCTCCCAGCCGATTAGCCGGCAGTTCCAAGACTGACCTGAGGAAGATTGAGCATGAGCCAGACTAAAGTCCTTACCACCGCCAGCGGCGCGCCCGTTGCGGACAATCAGAATTCCCGTTCCGCAGGCCCCCGTGGCCCGCTGCTGCTCGACGACTTTCACCTGATCGAGAAGCTTGCGCACTTCAACCGTGAAAACATCCCGGAGCGTCGCGTACACGCCAAAGGATCGGGTGCCTACGGTACCTTCACCGTCACTCAAGACATTACGCAGTACTCCAGCGCCAAGCTGTTCGAGTCTGTGGGTAAACAAACGCCGACCTTTTTGCGCTTCTCCACCGTTGGCGGCGAACGCGGTTCGGCTGACACCGAGCGCGACCCGCGTGGTTTCGCCTTGAAGTTCTACACCGAAGAAGGCAACTGGGACATCGTCGGCAACAACACCCCGGTGTTCTTCATCCGTGATCCGTTGAAATTCCCTGACTTTATCCACACTCAAAAACGTTTGCCGCAAAGCAATTTGAAGAGTGGGCAGATGATGTGGGACTTCTGGTCCCACTCCCCTGAGGCGCTGCACCAGGTCACTATCCTGTTTTCGGACCGAGGCATCCCGGACGGCTACCGTCACATGCACGGCTTCGGCAGCCACACCTATAGCCTCATCAGCGCCACGGGTGAACGGCACTGGGTGAAGTGGCACTACAAGACCAAACAGGGCATCAAAAACCTCGCGCCTGCTGACGCAGCACGGCTGGCCGGTACCGATCCTGATTACGCCCAGCGCGACCTGTTCGGAGCTATTGAGCGCGGTGATTTCCCGAAATGGCGCGTCTGCATCCAGATCATGACCGAAGCTCAGGCGAATACTCACTATGAGAACCCCTTTGACGTGACCAAGACCTGGTCGCAAAAAGAGTTCCCTCTGATCGAAGTGGGTGAGCTGGAGCTGAATCGTAACCCGCAGAACTACTTTGCTGAAGTAGAGCAGGCCGCGTTTGGTCCAAGCAATATGGTCCCAGGTGTAGGCCTGTCGCCAGACCGTATGCTGCAAGGCCGTGTGTTCGCTTACGCCGATGCTCACCGCTACCGTATCGGCACCAATCACCAGCACCTGCCGGTGAATGCGCCACGCAGTCCGGTCAACAGCTACCAGCGAGACGGTTCAATGGCGTTCGGTAGCAACGGCGGCGCGGCTCCCAACTACGAGCCAAACAGCTACGCCGACGCGCCGAAGCAAGCTGCGCAGTTCGCCGAGCCTGCCCTGGCCCTGAGCGGTGCGGCTGACCGTTACGATCACCGTGAAGACACTGACTACTATAGCCACGCTGGTGCGCTGTTCCGCCTGATGAACGATGAGCAGAAAGCCCTGCTGATCAACAACATCGCCGGGGCAATGGCCGGAGTTTCCAGCGATGTAGTCCAGCGCCAATTGCAGCATTTCTTCAGGGCCGACTCTGCTTATGGAGAAGGTGTCGCATCTGCACTGGGTGTATCGCTTAACCAACTCTAAGTGATAAGCAGAACCGCCCTCATTTGGGCGGTTTTTGCGTTATTTCAGCTGATTTTCTCTGAATATCATCGCTTTTCTGCCGTTGGTCCCGTGACCTGCAGGTCATCATGGTTCAAACTACAGCCTTTCAAGAAGGGAGATGTAGGGCGATGCAAGGTCACCCCGACGTAATCGATTACCTCAACACGTTGCTGACGGGCGAACTGGCAGCTCGTGACCAATATTTCGTTCACTCGCGGATGTACGAAGACTGGGGCTTTACTGAGCTCTACGAACGTATCAACCACGAAATGGAAGAAGAGGCACAGCACGCTGACGCGCTGATGCGCCGCATCCTGATGCTCGAAGGTACGCCACGTATGCGTCCCGACGATCTGGATACCGGCACCACGGTGCCTGACATGCTCGCCAGCGACTTGCGCCTTGAGTACAAGGTCCGTGCTGCACTGTGCAAGGGCATTGAGCTCTGCGAGCAGCACAACGACTATGTCACCCGGGAAATCCTGCGGGTGCAGTTGAATGACACTGAAGAAGATCACACTTACTGGCTGGAGAAGCAGTTGGGTCTGATCAAGTTGATCGGTCTGGAAAACTACCTGCAATCGCAGTTCTGATTCCGCCGGCATCAAAAAAGCCCCTGTCACCTCAACGGTGACAGGGGCTTTTTCATAAGCCTGGATCAGGCCTTGTCGCGAGCCAACAATGCCTTGAGATAGAAGCCAGTGTGAGACTGCTTCATCTCCGACACTTCTTCCGGTGTACCGACGGCAATGATCTGCCCACCTTTGGAGCCGCCCTCAGGGCCGAGATCCACCAGCCAGTCGGCAGTCTTGATCACGTCCAGGTTGTGTTCAATCACTACCACTGTATTGCCGTGGTCGCGCAAGCGATGCAGCACGTCCAGCAACTGCTGGATATCAGCGAAGTGCAGACCGGTGGTCGGCTCATCAAGGATATACAGGGTCTTGCCGGTATCGCGTTTGGACAGCTCACGGGACAGTTTCACCCGCTGTGCCTCGCCACCGGACAAGGTAGTCGCCGATTGCCCCAGCTTGATGTACGACAGGCCGACATCCATCAGCGTCTGCAGCTTGCGCGCTAGTGCCGGGACCGCATCAAAGAACACTCGCGCTTCTTCAATAGTCATTTCCAGCGTTTCGTGGATGTTCTTGCCCTTGTACTTGATCTCCAGGGTTTCACGGTTGTAGCGCTTGCTCTTGCATACATCGCACGGCACGTAGATGTCCGGCAGAAAGTGCATCTCTACCTTGATCAGGCCATCGCCCTGGCAAGCCTCACAGCGTCCGCCCTTGACGTTGAAGGAAAACCGCCCCGGGCCGTAACCACGGGAGCGGGACTCCGGTACGCCAGCGAACAACTCGCGAATCGGCGTGAACAGTCCGGTGTAGGTCGCCGGGTTGGAGCGCGGTGTACGTCCAATCGGGCTCTGGTCGATATCGACCACCTTGTCCAGATGCTCCAGGCCCTTGATGCTGTCGTGAGCCGCGGCCTCCAGGGTGGTCGCGCCGTTCAGTGCGGTAGCGCTCAAGGGGTACAGCGTATTGTTGATCAGAGTCGATTTGCCTGATCCGGACACGCCGGTCACGCACGTCAGCAGGCCCAGCGGAATCTCCAGGTCGACATTGCGCAGATTGTTGCCACGCGCACCCTTGAGGTGCAGCGCCATCTTCTTGTTACGTGGGGTGCGTTCGGCTGGCACGGCAATCTTCACCCGGCCTGACAGGTACTTGCCGGTCAACGAGTCAGGATGAGCCATGACTTGCGCTGGCGTGCCCTCGGCAACAATATGCCCACCATGCACGCCCGCGCCGGGGCCGATGTCGACGACATAGTCGGCCAGACGAATGGCATCCTCGTCATGTTCGACCACGATCACGGTGTTACCGATGTCCCGCAGGTGCTTCAGCGTACCGAGCAAACGGTCGTTGTCGCGCTGATGCAAGCCGATGGACGGCTCATCGAGGATGTACAGCACTCCTACCAGGCCGGCGCCAATCTGACTCGCCAAGCGAATCCGCTGCGCTTCACCACCGGAAAGGGTGTCGGCGCTGCGGTCCAGTGACAGATAATCCAGGCCAACGTTGACCAGGAACTGCAGGCGCTCACGAATTTCCTTGAGGATCTTGTCGGCAATTTCCCCACGACGACCGGTCAATTTCAGCGTGCCAAAGTATTCGCAGGCATCGCCAATCGGCAGGTTGGTCACTGCCGGCAACGTCTTCTCGCCAACCCACACATGCCGCGCCTCGCGACGCAGGCGGGTGCCCCGGCAATCCGGGCACGATTGGGTGCTGAGGAACTTGGCCAGTTCCTCGCGCACACTGGCCGACTCGGTCTCGCGGTAGCGCCGTTCCAGGTTTGGCACGATCCCTTCGAACGGATGGGAGCGTTTGACGATGTCGCCCCGGTCGTTCAGGTACTTGAAGTCGACGTTCTGCGAACCGCTGCCATGCAGGATGACTTTCTGCTGCTCGGCCGGCAGTTCGTTGAACGGCACTTCCAGGCTGAACTTATAGTGCGAGGCCAATGAGCCGAGCATCTGGAAGTAATAGACGTTACGCCTGTCCCAGCCGCGTATCGCACCCTCCGCCAACGTCAGGTCACCGTTGACCAGACGCTTGATGTCGAAGAATTGCTTAATCCCTAGGCCATCACAGGTTGGGCAAGCGCCGGCCGGATTGTTGAAGGAAAACAGCTTGGGTTCCAGCTCGCTGATGGCATGGCCGCAGATCGGGCAGGCAAAGCGCGCGGAGAAGATGATTTCTTCGCCGGGCTCGTCGTCCATCGGCGCCACCAGGGCGATACCGTCCGCCAGTTTCAACGCGGTCTCGAACGACTCAGCCAGGCGCTGTTGCAGATCGGCACGCACCTTGAAGCGGTCGACGACCACATCAATGGAGTGTTTCTTCTGTTTATCCAGCTTGGGCAGCTCGTCCAACTCACAGAGCTTGCCGTTGACCCGCGCCCGAACGAAACCCTGGGCGCGCAACTCTTCGAACACTGAAAGGTGTTCACCCTTGCGCTCGCGAATCACCGGTGCCAGCAGCATCAGCTTGGCGCCTTCGGGCTGGGCCAGTACCAGGTCGACCATTTGGCTGACGGTCTGGGCTTCCAGCGGGATGTCGTGATCCGGGCAGCGCGGAATACCGACGCGGGCATACAGCAGGCGCAGGTAATCGTAGATTTCGGTAATGGTGCCCACGGTGGAGCGCGGGTTATGGGACGTCGACTTCTGTTCGATGGAGATCGCCGGCGACAGGCCTTCGATGGTGTCGACGTCTGGTTTTTCCATCATCGACAAAAACTGCCGGGCATAGGCCGACAGCGATTCCACATAGCGACGCTGGCCTTCGGCATACAGCGTGTCGAACGCCAGGGACGACTTGCCGGACCCGGACAGGCCGGTGATAACGATCAGTTTGTCCCGTGGCAGGGTCAGGTCGATGTTCTTCAAGTTGTGGGTTCGAGCCCCACGAATCACGATCTTGTCCAAAGTGGCCTCGCACGGCGGGCGTAAACGCAGGAGTATACGGTTAAATACTGGATGAATACACACTATCAAGTCACCCGGCGCAGCCTTACATGAAAGCTGCGCGGCAAAGCGCCGCATATACCCTCTCAAACGATGGGACTGATAGAATCGCCGCCGGTTCACACGAGGTTTTTCCATGCACGATCCCCACAGCGAACGCATGAGTGGCAGCGAGACCCGCGCGGCAAGCGGTCTGGCCCTGGTGTTCGCCTTCCGTATGCTTGGCATGTTTATGGTGTTGCCGGTCCTGGCGACCTATGGAATGGACCTCGCAGGCGCGACCCCGGCCCTCATCGGCCTGGCAATTGGGGCCTATGGCCTGACCCAGGCGATTTTTCAGATTCCGTTTGGGTTCATTTCCGACCGCATCGGCCGCCGGCCGGTGATTTACCTCGGGCTGATCGTTTTCGCCCTCGGCAGCGTGCTGGCGGCCAATGCCGATTCGATCTGGGGCGTGATCGCCGGACGCGTCCTGCAAGGTGCCGGGGCGATTTCTGCTGCCGTCATGGCGCTACTCTCTGACCTGACCCGCGAGCAGCACCGTACCAAAGCCATGGCCATGATCGGCATGACCATCGGGCTGTCGTTCGCCGTGGCCATGGTGGTCGGCCCGTTGCTGACCCGTGCCTTCGGCTTGTCGGGGTTGTTCCTGGCCACGGGCGGTATGGCCCTGGTGGGCATCCTGATCGTTGCCTTCATGGTTCCGCGCTCCGCTGGCCCGTTGCAGCATCGCGAGTCAGGCGTCGCCCGCGAGGCGCTGTTGCCCACACTCAAGCACCCGGACCTGCTGCGCCTGGATTTAGGTATCTTCGTATTACACGCAATGCTGATGTGCAGCTTCGTCGCCTTGCCCCTGGCCCTGGTAGAAAAAGCCGGGCTGCCCAAGGAGCAGCACTGGTGGGTTTACCTCACCGCGCTGCTGATTTCATTCTTCGCCATGATCCCGTTCATCATCTATGGCGAGAAGAAACGCAAAATGAAACGAGTTCTACTGGGCTCCGTCGCGACATTGATGCTCACTGAGCTATTCTTCTGGCAGTTCGGCGACAACCTACGGGCGTTGGTGATTGGCACGGTGGTGTTCTTTACCGCGTTCAACCTGCTGGAGGCTTCATTGCCTTCGCTGATCAGTAAAGTTTCACCGGCCGGCGGCAAGGGCACGGCAATGGGGGTGTATTCCACCAGTCAGTTCCTCGGTTCGGCACTCGGCGGGATCATGGGTGGCTGGATGTACCAGCATGGCGGTTTGTCGGTTGTGTTCCTTGGATGCGCCGGGCTGGCTGCACTTTGGCTGGTCTTTGCTGTTACCATGCGCGAACCTCCATACGTCACAAGCCTGCGCCTGCCGTTATCGCCCGAAGCGATTCGTGAAGCCGGTCTGGTAGAGCGCCTGAAGGCCGTCGTCGGAGTAACGGATGCAGTCGTGGTGGCTGAAGAAGCCGCCATTTACATCAAATTGGACACCGAATTATTGGATCGCGCGACGCTTGAGCAACTGGTCAATCCAGTGCCAACAGCGCGCCCAGCTTAGGAGAACGTTATGGCCCGTGGGGTTAACAAAGTCATATTGGTCGGTACATGCGGCCAGGATCCCGAAGTTCGCTACTTGCCTAACGGTAACGCCGTGACCAACCTGAGTCTGGCGACCAGCGAACAGTGGACCGACAAGCAAACCGGCCAGAAGGTCGAGAAAACCGAATGGCACCGTGTGTCGATGTTCGGCAAGGTCGCAGAGATCGCCGGTGAATACCTGCGCAAAGGTTCGCAGGTCTACATCGAAGGCAAGCTGCAGACCCGCGAGTGGGAAAAAGACGGTATCAAGCGTTACACCACTGAAATCGTGGTCGACATGCAAGGCACCATGCAACTGCTGGGCGGCCGTCCACAGGGCGACCAACAGGGCCAGGGCGGCATGTCCAACTCGGCGCCACGTCCACAGCAGTCCCGTCCGCAGCCAAGCCAGCAGCCTCAGCAGCCACAGCGTGAGTCGCGTCCAGCGCCACAGCAGGCCGCCCCGCAACCGGCAGCTGACTTCGACAGCTTTGATGACGATATTCCGTTCTAGGGTCTCTTGAGACCTGGATTATCGAGCAACACCCAAAACCCCCGCAGCCATCGGCTTCGGGGGTTTTTTATGTGCGCCCAGCATGGGCGCAATCTTGCGGGTGCAAGTCCCGCCGTAAGCTGACCACAGCGAACGAAGTGAAGCGCAACTGCATGAGGGCGAC
>NZ_JBUZRD010000021.1:0-35616 GCF_055407145.1 Pseudomonas sp. c313
GTTTCCAGGGGACGATGAGCCGACATCCTACGAACATGACAACGGTTTCGTTCGGGTCGTGCGCCGTGGTAACGCGGTCTGGAAATACCAGCGTAACGATCAGGGCGATATCACCCGCAAGACTGACCCTGACGGCAATGTTACCGACTACAGCTACAACAAACACGGCCAACTGACGGAGGTTTGGTCTCCAGACCACAGCTGTCAGCGCCTGAGCTGGAATGACTTCGGTCAACTGGTCGAGGAAAAACTACCCAACGGTGGTGTGCGGCGATATCGCTATGACGATCTTGGCCGGCAAGTGGCGCGTGAGGATGAGCACGGAGCGCTGACCCAATATCAATGGGACAGCGTTGGACGGCTGATTCAGGTGGTATTGCCGGGCGGTACCACCCGCGCCTACAGCTACAACCCCTACGGAAAAGTCACCGCCGAACGCGACGAGTTGGGGCGTGTTACGCGCTACGAGTATGCCGACGGTCTGCACCTGATCAGTCGTCGAATCAACCCTGACGGCACGCGCCTCAAGTACCGCTACGACAACACCCGCCTGCTGCTGACCGAGATTGAAAACGAGGTAGGCGAAACCTATCGGCTCGCCTACCACGCCAACGGCCTGATCCAGCAGGAGACCGGCTTTGATGGCCGGCGCACGGCCTACACCTACGACCTCAACGGCCACCTGCTGGAGAAGACCGAGTACGGCGATGATGACAGTCAGCTGGTTACCCGATATGAGCGCGATAGTGCCGGCAGACTCGTCAGAAAAACCCTGCCCGACCGCAGCATTGTCGATTACACCTACGACCGCCTCGGCAATCTGCTCTGCGTCGACGACGGCCACTGGCCGCTCAATTACGAATATGACACCCAGGACCGCCTCACCGCCGAACACCAAGGCTGGGGCACCTTGCGCTATCGCTACGACGCCTGCGGCCAACTCAACTACCTGCGCCTGCCGGACAACAACCGGCTCACCTTTCATCACGATAAGGGCGGCCACCTCGCCACCATCGAGCTCAACGGCAAAACGCTCACCTCGCACCTGTTCAAATCAGGCCGCGAACATCAGCGCCAGCAAGGCCAACTCCTCAGCCACTACCACTACGACGACCAAGGCCGCCTACACGCCCACGCCCTGACTCAACAAGAACAACGCCACTACCGCCGCCAATACGACTACGACAAGCGCGGCAACCTGACCCGCATCCTCGACACCCGCAAAGGCCAGCACGACTACCACTACGACCCGCTGGACCGCCTGAGCCGCGCCAACCACTCACAAGACCTGCAAGAACGCTTCGCCCACGACCCGGCCGGCAACCTGCTGATGCAAGACCGCATGGGCCCCGGCGTGATCAAAGGCAACCGCCTGCTGATGCAAGGCGACCGCCACTACGACTACGACGCCTTCGGCAACCTCCTGCGCGAACGCCGCGGCCGCGCTCAGCAACTGGTCACCGAATACCGCTACGACTGCCAACACCGCCTGATCGCCGTCACCCAACCCGACGGCACCCAAGCCAACTATCGCTACGACCCTTTTGGTCGGCGCATAGCCAAAACCCTCAACGACCAAACCACCGAATTCTTCTGGCAAGGCGACACGCTGATCGCCGAACACAGCGCCGATCATCACCAAAGCTATATCTACGAACCCAACAGCTTCCGCCCGTTAGCCCTGCTGGAAGGCTTTGGCCCGGACAACGTCAAACCTTTCCATTACCAACTCGATCACCTTGGCACCCCGCAAGAACTCACCGCCCCCAACGGCGAAATCGTCTGGTCCGCGCACTACCGCGCCTACGGCCAAATCGCCCGGCTGGATGTCAATACCGTCAACAACCCGCTGCGCTTCCAGGGCCAGTACTTCGATCAAGAAAGCGGACTGCACTACAACCGCCATCGCTACTACAATCCCGATAACGGCCGCTACCTGACGCCCGACCCGGTGAAACTGGCGGGCGGGCTGAACGGATACCAATACGTGCCCAACCCGACGGGGTGGGTTGATCCGTTGGGGTTGAACGCCAATTGCCCACCCGCAGGACGAAATAACCCACTCTGCGCTGTAGCTGTTGAACCCGACGCTCCTGATGTATCTCGTAAAGGCGCTTTCAGACAAGCAAAAAGAGACGCGAATATACCGATGAGTCAACATCCAGAAATGGTGACAAACCCAAAGACAGGAGTTGCGAAACAGTATGAGATTGTAAAAATGACAGGTATAAATGGTGAAAGTATTTTGAATAATGCTGGCCAACCAATCGACACGAAGGTATATAAATTTACAAGGACGGATGGATCTGATGTTCTAATTCAAGACCATTCCGCAGGCCACCAATACGGCAGCAAGAACGCGACAGGAGACCAAGGAGCACATTTCAACTTACGCCCAATCGAAAAGCCCCGGAACGGTAAAGTCCCGGGAACAAAGGAACACTATAACTTCAAGGGAAAAAAATGAAATACTGGAACGAGCTAGATGAAAGCGTATTTCTTGGGAAGGTTTTTAGCCATTCAGTCGAAATTAGTAAAATTGCTCTTTTTTCACTGCAGATTGAAAATGATCAACCTTCTGTAGGCCTAGGCTTCGACATTCCAGAGTTTCCAGATAACCTGCCGGAAAAATGGAAGAACAAAGGATTCAATACTTGCAGAATCGGCCTCACTTGCTCAAATATTAGCGACTTAAAAATCAACAACATCCCAACCAAAGAAATCTTCTCTGTAACCATAGCAGAAGAAAACGGCCTTCTTATATTTCAAGCCACCACCAAAAACTCCATAATAGAATTCAAAGCCAAATTCATATCTCTAAGCGGCCCCTCGGTTTACATAAACGGCCCTGAGGATGATGGAGTTTTTAATTAAACCCAGACACATCTAAAGAGGATAACTCCACTCGCGCAAGAATTGAGCCCCTGGAAAAACGAAATCGATAAAATATTAAAACATCATTATCACGAAGAAACATGGACTCTTGAGTTTGAAACCAAGACGATGAACGTGGACAACGCAGTAGTCAGAGCCCACTTACTGAAGAAATAGAATGATTGTAAAAATAGCGGACGTATCTTCAAAAGACGGTACCTTGCATGTGAGTATTCATTCACCTGCCGGCAACTGGGTAGCAGTGTGGATTGGAAGCGCTCCGGAGGTAGGCCAACAATGCGACGTTGAGTTAAATCTGGATGATGTTTTTTACTGGGGAGAAAATATAAACCCCGCAGACAAAAACTTTGATCTCTTTTACTCAGTGAATGGAAAAGCGCACTTGGTGGCCGAGTTAATCTCTGTCGATGACGATAATTGCGCCGCTATAAGAATTAACGGTTCTATTGCTCTTATTGAAATCGATAAGACACCAGCCCAAAAACCAAGCCATGTGGATTTAACAACAACCGTAATCCACCTCCCCCCAACAAACGTTTAAACAAAACAAGAATTTCCCAGCAAAATGGCCTTATCAGCAAGAAGCACCTTCTTGCGACAAACTCTCACCCCTCTACCATCCCCACCTGAACCACTCCCCCAAAAGCGCCGCCATGCCCGGCTCCCCTGGCAACCGCAACCTCGGCCCCCTCTACCGCCGTCACCGCAGCGAACTCCTGGCCTACCTCACCCACCGGGTAAACTGCCGCGAAAACGCCAATGACCTCCTGCAAGACGCCTTCATCCGCCTGATGAACAGTGAAGTCGCCAAGATCGGCAACGCCCGCGCTTTTCTCTACCGCATCGCCAATAACCTGAGCATCGACCACGCCCAACGCAATCGCGCACGCGGCATCAACGATGACCATGAACTGCAAACCCAGACCGGCGACCCGCAAAACAGTGCCATCGCCGACAATAAGCCTTCTATTCGGCTGACACACCGAGCACGCCTCCATGGATCACCTGTACTGGATCTGGCTACCCGACGGCGGTCGTAGCACCCGTTACCAAATCAACCCCCAAGGTGACTGATTCCCAAGGCAAATCCCCCCACTCATTTGCCCCACCCCCCCATGTCTGCTAGTGTCGCGCCCGTTTACCGTCAACCGGAATAGCCGCCATGGCCCGCAAAAAAGTTGCACTCGATTTCGAACAATCCCTCGCTGACCTGCAAACCCTGGTCGAGCGTCTGGAGAACGGCGAGCTGTCGCTGGAAGACTCGTTGACGGCGTTTGAGCAAGGCATCGGCCTGACCCGCGATTGCCAGAGCGCCCTGGCGCAGGCCGAGCAGAAGGTCCAGGTATTGCTGGAACGTGATGGGGAGTTGGCCGAAGAGCCTTTCGACGCGGAACAGCCTGAATGATCGTCGCCTATCAGGCCAGCAGCCAGGCCCGGGTCAATGCTGCGCTGGACACCCTATTTGTTGCGCCAAGCCCCGAACTGAACCGCTTGTATGAAGCCATGCGCTACAGCGTGATGAACGGCGGCAAACGCGTGCGTCCGTTGCTCGCCTATGCGGCCTGTGAGGCTCTGGGCGCGCAAGCGGAACAAGCCAACGGCGCAGCCTGTGCGGTGGAGTTGATTCACGCCTACTCACTGGTCCACGACGATTTGCCAGCGATGGACGACGACGACCTGCGTCGCGGCCAGCCCACCACCCATAAAGCCTTTGATGAAGCCTGTGCAATTCTGGCGGGTGATGGCCTGCAAAGCCTGGCGTTCAGCGCCTTGCTGGACCCGACGCTGAGCAGTGTGAACACCGAGATCCGCTTGCGCATGGTCACCGCCCTGGCATTGGCCGCAGGCCCGGCCGGCATGGTCGGCGGCCAGGCGATTGACCTGGGCTCAGTCGGCCTGAAGCTTGATCAGCAAGCCCTCGAATACATGCACCGCCACAAGACCGGCGCGCTGATTGAAGCTGCCGTGCAACTCGGCGCTCTGGCCAGTGGCCGCGCCGAAGCCGCGCACTTGGCAGCGCTGAAGACTTATGCGCAGGCCACCGGCCTGGCGTTTCAGGTGCAGGACGACATTCTCGACGTTGAAAGCGATACCGCGACCCTCGGCAAGCGCCAAGGCGCTGATATTGCCCGGGACAAGCCGACGTATCCGTCGTTGCTCGGCCTGGAAGCCGCCAAGGCCTACGCCCTTGAGCTACGGGACCAGGCCCTGGACGCCCTGCGACCTTTCGACGCGGCGGCCGAGCCCCTGCGTGATCTGGCGCGGTATATCGTTGAACGGCGCCACTGATAAGTCCGGCAGTTTCCCCCGCATATCGGCCAAGTTCGGCGCTCTGCGTGGGCAGTTTACGATGCTTGAGGTAAACTGCCGCCTCTTCTATACCTATAACGATTCGCCTGATGCCCACGACGTTCCAAGAGATTCCCCGCAAGCGCCCGTCCACGCCCCTGCTCGACCGTGCTGACACGCCGGTCGGCCTGCGCCGTTTGGGTGAAGCCGAGCTGGAAACCCTGGCCGATGAGTTGCGCCAGGAGTTGCTCTACACGGTCGGCCAGACCGGTGGGCACTTCGGTGCCGGCCTGGGCGTAATCGAGCTGACCATCGCGCTGCATTACGTCTTTGACACCCCGGACGATCGGTTGGTGTGGGACGTGGGTCATCAGGCTTATCCACACAAAATCCTCACCGGACGCCGCGAGCGCATGGCCACCCTGCGCCAGAAGGACGGCATTGCCGCCTTCCCGCGCCGTAGCGAGAGCGAGTACGACACCTTTGGCGTCGGCCACTCCAGCACCTCGATCAGCGCTGCGCTGGGCATGGCGATTGCCTCCCGCCTGCAAAATAGCGAGCGCAAGACGATTGCCGTGATCGGTGATGGCGCGCTGACGGCGGGCATGGCCTTCGAAGCGCTGAACCATGCGCCGGAAGTGAACGCCAACATGTTGGTGATCCTCAACGACAACGACATGTCGATCTCGCGCAATGTCGGTGGCTTGTCCAACTACCTGGCGAAAATCCTTTCCAGCCGCACCTACGCCAGCATGCGTGAAGGCAGCAAGAAAGTGCTGTCGCGTCTGCCTGGTGCGTGGGAAATCGCCCGCCGCACCGAAGAGTACGCCAAGGGCATGCTGGTACCGGGCACCCTGTTCGAAGAGCTGGGCTGGAACTACATCGGCCCGATCGACGGCCATGACCTGCCGACGCTGATCGCTACCCTGCGCAACATGCGTGACCTCAAAGGCCCGCAGTTCCTGCATATCGTCACCAAAAAAGGCAAAGGCTTCGCTCCGGCAGAAGTCGACCCAATTGGTTATCACGCCATCACCAAGCTCGAACCGGTGGACGCGCCGGCCGCTGCGCCGAAGAAAGCCAGTGGGCCGAAGTACTCTGGTGTGTTCGGTGAGTGGCTGTGCGACATGGCCTGCGCCGACCCGCGTCTGGTGGGCATTACTCCCGCGATGAAGGAAGGCTCCGACCTGGTGGCGTTCAGCGAACGCTTCCCGCTGCGCTATTTCGACGTCGCCATCGCTGAGCAACACGCAGTGACTTTCGCCGCGGGCATGGCCTGCGAAGGCGCCAAGCCGGTGGTGGCAATCTACTCCACCTTCCTGCAGCGCGGTTACGACCAACTGGTGCATGATGTGGCCGTGCAGCACCTCGACGTGCTGTTCGCCATCGACCGTGCTGGCCTGGTAGGCGAAGACGGCCCGACTCACGCCGGCAGCTTTGACTTGTCTTACCTGCGCTGCATCCCCGGCATGCTGGTGATGACCCCGAGCGACGAGAACGAACTGCGCAAAATGCTCAGCACCGGTCACCTGTACAACGGCCCGGCTGCCGTGCGTTATCCGCGCGGCAATGGCCCCAATGCAGTGATCGAGAAAGACCTTGAGCCTATCGAGATCGGCAAGGGCATCGTCCGCCGCCAGGGCAGCAACGTTGCTCTGCTGGTGTTTGGCGTGCAACTGGCCGAAGCCCTGAAGGTTGCCGAGAAAATCGACGCCACCGTGGTGGACATGCGTTTCGTCAAGCCTCTAGACGAAGCCCTGGTGCGCGAAATGGCCGGCAGCCATGAGTTGCTGGTGACCATTGAAGAAAACGCCATCATGGGCGGTGCCGGTGCAGCAGTCAGTGAGTTCCTGGCGCGGGAGAACATCCTCAAGTCGGTGCTGCACCTGGGCTTGCCGGATGCGTACGTCGAACACGCCAAGCCGGCGCAGATGCTGGCCGAGTGTGGGCTGGATGAGGCGGGGATTGAAGCCTCGGTTCGTCAGCGCATGACGCTCCTGGGGCTCTGACCCAACTCCCCGGTTAAAACCGGATCAAATGTGGAAGCTGGCTTGCCTGCGATAGCAGTGAGTCAGCGGCCCCCTCATCAACTGAACCACCGCTATCGCAGGCAAGCCAGCTCCCACATTAGCTCTGCGTAATCCTTGGGAGCTATGGACTGCCCATGAACCGCCTTCGTTTCGCTCTGCCCCTGCTGTTATTGCCCGCCACCGACCTGCTCGCCGACAGCTTTGAGCGCGACCAGGCCCTGAAACTTCCTGACGTGGTCATCAGCGCCAACCGCCAGGTCCAGGCCCGCAACGACAGCAGCGCGGCCAACACCGTATTCACCCGCGACGACATCGACCGCCTGCAACCCTCCAGCGTGACCGACCTGCTCAGCCGCGTGCCTGGGGTGCAAGTGGCACAAACCGGTGGACGTGGCAGCCTCCCGGGAATTTTCATTCGCGGTACCAAGGCTGCGCAAAGCCTGGTGTTGGTGGACGGCCAACGCATCGCCAACGCCACCTCCGGCGACAGTGGCCTGCAATACCTGAGCATCGACCAGATTGAACGGGTTGAAGTGCTGCGCGGTTCGCGCTCGGTGATTTATGGCAGCGATGCCATTGGCGGGGTGATTCAGATATTCACTCGGCGTAATGCGCAACCCGGTGTGCATCCACGCTTGCATATGGGGTTTGGCAGCAACAAGACCTGGGAGCGCAGCCTTGGGCTGTCCGGAGGTGATGAGCGCACCCGCTTTAATCTCGGTGCCAGCCTGGATGAGACTCAAGGGATCAACTCGACGCGTGAATCATTTGCCGCCGATAACGATCACGATGCTTACCGCAACAAATCCTTGAGCCTGAATCTCAGCCACGCGCTGACCGACGACGTTGAGGTGGGCTTCAACCTGTTGGATGGTCGGGGCAAGTCAGAGTACGACAACCCGTACGGACGTTGGGACGATAGCCTGTTGAAAAGCGTCGGCCAGCAGCCCTACACCGATTACACCGTGAGCAGCGTCAGCAGCTACATCGACGCCCAGCTCAACGAACGCTGGCAAACCCGCGTGGAACTGGGCCACAGCGAGAACCGCGACACCAAACGCGACAGGCTCAGTGATGACTTCAACGTGTTCAACACCTACCGCGATTCGATCAACTGGCAAAACGACCTGACTCTCAACGACCAGAACAGCCTGATCCTAGGCGGTGACTGGTACGAAGACAGGGTTCGCAGCGACTTTGATTATTTCTTCCAGCGTCGCGGCCTGGATGAAACCAGCCGCTGGAATCGCGCAGCCTTTATTCAGCATCGCTTCCAGTCGGATGCTTTCTCCACCGAACTGGGTCTGCGCCACGACGACAACCAGCAATACGGCAGTCAGAACACTTGGAGCGGCACCTTCACCCTGCCACTCAACCCCAATAACGAGATACTGCTGTCCTATAGCGAAGGCTTCCGAGCGCCGACCTTCAACGACCTGTATTACCCCGGCAGCAGCAACCCGGACCTCAAGCCCGAACACTCGAAAAGCTACGAGGTGCAATGGCGCAGCCAGCTGACTGACAGCACACGCCTGGAAACCTCGCTGTACCGCACCGACCTCAAGGACGCGATTGTCGCCCGCCAAGAAAATTACTACGTGCCATACAACGTCGCCTCGGCACGCATCAACGGCTTCGAAGCCGCCCTGAAGCAAGAGCTGTTCGGCTGGCAGGCCAATCTGGGACTGGCGATTATTGATCCGCGGGATCGCGACAGCGGTCACACCCTGGCCCGTCGCGCCCGCCGGACCTTGAGCCTGGACCTGGATCGGCAATTCGACCGCTTGGGCGTCGGCGCCAGTTGGCAAGCGGTCAGTGGCAGTTATGACGATGAGAAAAACAAAAACCGTCTCGGCGGTTATGCGCTGCTCGGACTGCGCAGCAGCTGGGCGCTGAACCGGGAAGTGTTGCTGTCAGTGAAGCTCGACAACCTGCTGGACAAGACTTACGCACGGGCGCGCTACAGCTATGAAGAGCCGAACTTCGAGAACAACCATGACTATCGGGAAGAAGGTCGGACCTGGATGGTTGGAGTGACGTGGACGCCAGAGATCTAGTGGGTGCTGGCTGCAATCACCTGACATAACCTGGCCACCGCCTCCAACATCTGCCCACTGGGCCGCTCAAGGCCTTTGTCCGGCACCACCAGCAAGCGCCCCTGGGCCACCGCCGCCACCTGGGGCCAGGCCTTCCAGGCATCCAGCTGGGCTTGGTCACCCGCCAGAATCACCTCGGGATTGCGCTGCAGCACCGACTCGACACTGACTTGGGGCGCCGGCAGTTTCAGGTCATCGAACACATTACGCGCGCCGCACACAGTCAGCGCATCACTGATGATCTGCCCGCCGCCCACGGTGTACAGCGGTTGATTCCACACCTGATAAAACACCCGCAACGGCTCGGCCCGGTGATAGCGCTGGCGCAACTCGGTCAAGCGCTGACGCAGCTGCGTGGCCAACTGGCGGCCACGCTCGGGCCGATCCAATTGCAGGGCAATGGCTTCGACCTGGCTGGTCAGTTGTTCAAGGCTATGGGGTTCGGCCACGTAGGTCGGGATATTCAGGCGTTTGAGCTGTTCGCGCTGGGCCGGGCCGATGCTGCCGGGCCACAGCAATATCAAATCCGGTTTGAGGCTGAGCAATTGCTCCATGTCCAACTGGCCGTAACGCCCCACCGACGCCACATTCGCCAATGGCGCTGGCCGCTCACCGCCGTCGAGCACGCCCACCAGCAAATCGGCAGCGCCCAGCTCAACGACGATTTCAGATAAGGAAGGTGCGAGGCTGACCACCCGCTCGACCGCCATTGCCTGGACACTGGCGGCCAGCAGCAAAACCGCCAACCAGGCGCGCATCAGCCCAATTGACGCGGAATGCGGTAGAGGTAGAACAGCACCATCGTCGACAGCGCCAGCAGAAACAGCGGCACCGCTTCCAGGCCGACAAACACCGCCAGTGCGCCGATCCAGGCGGGCAAGGAAGCCGCCAGCAGCGCCAGGCGCCGCCGGGCCGCAAGGGTGATCCAGGCAGCGGATTCTTCAGGGGTATCGAGGGCTTTGCCGGTGGCGATCAGGGCGTGTTTGTAGCCATGGAAGTAACGCAGGCTGGCAAACATCGAGGCGGTGCCAGCGATAAAAAACGGCATGGCCAACACCGGTAACAGCGGCTCGGCCTTGCCGAACACTAGATTGATCACGAACAACGGCAGCAGCGCCAGGGCAAGGTATTGCCACCAGTTGAACGACAGTCGCCGCTTGACTTGACCACGGGTCACGCCCGGTCAGCCTCGCTCTGATGCTCGTTGCCCATCATATGGTCGAGCTTACTGGCCTTGGTAGCCAGATAGAGCTTGTTGTGCGGGTTGTGGCCAGTATGCAGCGGCACGCGCTCGGCGACGGTGATGCCCATGTCGACCAAGGCCTTGACCTTGCGCGGATTGTTGGTCATCAGCCGCAGGGACTTGATTCCCAAGTGTTCCAGCATCGGCAGGCACATGGCGTAGTCGCGCTGGTCGGCAGCGAAACCCAGGCGCTCATTGGCTTCCACGGTATCGGCGCCGCCGTCTTGCAGTTCGTAGGCACGGATCTTGTTCAGCAGGCCAATGCCACGGCCTTCCTGGCGCAAGTACAACAACACGCCACGGCCTTCGCGAGCGATGGCCTGCATCGCGGCTTCCAGTTGCGAACCGCAGTCGCAGCGCTGGCTGAACAGGGCGTCGCCGGTCAGGCATTCGGAGTGCAAACGGCCGAGAACCGGCGCGCCGTCAGCCACATCACCCAGGCTAAGCACGACATGTTCGCGCCCACTGGCTTGCTCAAGAAAGCCATGCATGGTGAATTGGGCAAAAGGGGTAGGCAGCTTGGAAGCAGCGACGAAAACGACGGGCACCGTGTGCTCCTGATTTCAAATTACACGAGGCGGGCATTGTAACAGCACGTTCCTACAGACGCTTAAGCTGAATTATCGCTGATAAAGATCAATAGGTTCGATTGGCCTTTGCCTTGGCTCTATGGACCACCTCTACTGTAGGAGCCGGTCAAAAAGGATACGGCTGGTGCCAGCGCTCGAAAATTGGCTTCAGCTCACCGTTTTTCACCAAAACGTCCATGCGCTGATCAAACAGCACCATCAGTGCCCGACCCCGCTCATTGTCGGTAAAGCCCAGGAACAGCGGCAGTTCGGCAAGATGGGTGAGCTTGAATAGCGAAGGGTCCGGCGCTTGATCCAGGGTGTAACGTGCCTCGGTCAGGGCGTCGATGTAGAGGTCGGCGCGCTTGTGCTGCAGCATCGGCAGGATACCGTCGCGGCGCTCAATCTGATTGAAGGTGTGGATATTGGGCAAGTAGGTGTCGTACTTGTAGCCACGCACCCATGCCAGACGGTAGTTGCCCAGCGTGGCCAGGGTCGGCGCCGGCGTACTTGCCAGCCCCAGTGCATAGATATGATCGGAATCGTAGTGCCAGCGCGCGTACAGCACGCCCTCGGTTTCATCACGGTAGGCACCGACCCAGGCATCGACCTCGCCGCGCTGGGCCAGGCCAACCGAACGGGTGTAAGGCACGCTGCGGGTTTTGACCTTGACCCCGACCGGCTCGAAAACCTGTCGCAACACGTCCCAAGCCAGGCCACTGCCGTCTTCGTTGGTGTAGTTTCTCCAGGCTTCACTGGCCAGGCGAATCTGATCGGGAACCGTCGGAATGTCATCCGCCCGAACCGAAAACGCTAATGCACACAGCAGTACCAAGAGCCAGCGGCGACCATCCATAACGACGACCTCTAATAAAATCAGCTCACGTCAAACACCACACTATCGGCCAGTAGCCTCAGTCTGGCAAAGGCTGCCACAACGGGGTAAAGGGTAGCGCAACCAGCTAGTCCCAAATGCCCAGCGCCTTGAGCAAGGAGCCCGAACCAAAGCCGAACGCGAGAAAATGCCAGGGATTGCACCACACCGATGGCGGCACAAACTCGGCCGGGACCTGTCGAGGGTGATCTGTCACGGCGTATCCCGAAAGTGTTGATAACCCCGGATCACCGGGGTGATGTCCTGTCCCGTGGCGTCCAGCAGAACCACGCCCTGCCCCTGCGCCACCCGACCGATCACATGGATTGGCCAGCCGGCGGCCAGCAATGGCGCCAGCTCGACAGACGGCAAAGTGAACGCCAATACATAGTCGTCGCCACCGCTCAACGCGGCGGATCGGGCATCATCGTCGCCGAGAAACGCCAGCAGGGCCTCCGACAACGGCAGCGTTTGCCGTTCGATCAACAAACTGACAGCTGAAGCCTTGGCAATATGCCCACAATCGGCCAAAAGGCCGTCGGAAATATCCATGGCAGACGTAGCTTTGCCCCGCAACGCCAGGCCCAGCGCCAACTGGGGCTGGGGCGACCAGTAATGGGCCAGCAGCGGTTCGGCAATGGCGGCAGGCGCAGTGCGTTGGCCCAACACTAGCGGCAAGGCTCCGGCGGCGTTGCCCAGCGCTCCTCCCACACACAGCAAATCCCCAGGTTGCGCACCGCTGCGGGTCAAGGCCAAGCCAGCCGGCACCCGACCAAATACGGTCAGGGTCAGGCTCAACGGACCACGGGTGGTATCACCGCCCACCAGGCCCACGCCCCAGCGTTGAGCCATGACGTTCAAACCCTGGGCATAGCGTTGCAACCAATCGGCATCCACCGTCGGGGTAGTCAGGGCAAGGGTAAACGCAAGAGGGTTGGCACCCATGGCCGCCAGATCGCTGACCGCCACGGCCAGCGAGCGCTGGCCGAGCAGGAACGGATCGCAGGGGTCGGCAAAATGAACGCCAGCCACCAGGGTATCGGTGGAAATCGCCAGCTGTTCCCCAGGGGGAACCGCCAGCAAGGCGCAGTCGTCGCCGATCCCCAGGGCAATGCCCTCGCCGCCTTGCGCACAGGGCGCGGCGGCAAAGAACTTACGGATCAGTTCGAACTCGCCCATGGCGCAAGCAAGCGCTGATTAGCGCTTGAACGCCTTCACTTCGGCTTCACGCAGGCGCGGAGCCAGCTTGTCGAGCACGCCGTTGACGAACTTGTGGCCGTCGGTGGAACCGTAGACTTTCGCCAGTTCGATCCCTTCGTTGATCACCACGCGGTACGGTACGTCGACGCGCTTGAGCAGTTCCCAGGTGGACAGGCGCAGTACGCACAGTTCAACCGGGTCCAGCTCGTCGATGGTCAGGTCCAGGCACGGCGTCAGCGCAGCGTCGATTTCGGTCAGGTTGGCCGGGACGCCGTGCAGGATCTCGTGAAAGTAGCTGGCATCGACATCACTGAAATCGTTGTCGACGCGAAACTGCGCTTCGATTTCGTTCAGTGATTGCTTGGCCATATGCCGCTGGTACAGCGCCTGGGTCGCGAGCTGACGGGCCTCCCGACGCTTGACGCTCTTGGACGGTTTGCCGGCATCCGCAGGGCGCGGGTCACGGGGGTTGAAACGATCGCTTTCGTCGCTAATCACTTGGCCTCCAACTGTGCCAGCAGGCTGACCATTTCCAGGGCAGACAGGGCAGCTTCGGCACCTTTGTTACCGGCCTTGGTGCCGGAACGTTCGATGGCTTGCTCGATGGAATCAACGGTCAGCACGCCAAACGCGACGGGAACGCCGAACTCCATGGACACCTGGGCCAAGCCCTTGGTGCATTCGCCAGCCACGTATTCGAAGTGCGGAGTACCGCCTCGAATGACCGCGCCCAGGGCGATGATCGCCGCGTATTCGCCTTGTTGGGCAACTTTCTGCGCAACCAGTGGAATCTCGAAGGCGCCAGGGGCGCGGATAATAGTGATGTTGCTTTCGCTCACACCGTGGCGAACCAGGGTATCCACGGCACCGCTTACCAGGCTTTCAACGACGAAGCTGTTGAAGCGGCCAGCCACCAGAGCATAGCGGCCTTTGGGGGCGATGAAGGTACCTTCGATGGTCTTCAGGGTCATTCGACAAATCTCTTAAAGAGCCGGGACGCGTTCATTACGCGCCCCTCAGTGATATTTGAACCGCGAACAAGGGGCGAAAAACGCCAGCCTTTATTCGGAGGGCACGTATTCTACAACTTCCAGATCGAAACCGGATATCGCATTAAATTTCATTGGCGCACTCATCAGGCGCATTTTGCGCACGCCCAGGTCACGCAGGATCTGCGAACCGGCACCGACGATGCTGTAGGTGGTCGGCGTTTTGACCGGAGTTTGCTCGGCGGTTTCGCGAATATGCGTCAGCAACACGTCACCATCCACCGGGTTGCCAAGCAGCAACACCACACCGCTACCGGCCTCGGACACCGCAGCCATCGCGGCCCGCAGGCTCCAGCGGCCCGGCTGCTTGACCATCAACAGGTCCCGCAGCGGGTCCATGTTGTGCACGCGAACCAGGGTCGGGTCTTCAGCGCAGATGTTGCCCAGGGTCAGGGCCATGTGCACGTCGCCTTCCACCGAGTCACGATAGGTCACCAGGTTGAACTGACCCAACTCGCTGTCCAGAGGCTGCTCGGCAATCCGCTGAACGGTACGTTCGTGGATCATCCGGTAGTGAATCAGGTCGGCGATAGTGCCAATCTTGATGTCGTGTTCGGCGGCAAAGACTTCCAGTTCGGGACGACGGGCCATGGTGCCATCGTCGTTCATTACTTCGCAGATCACCCCGCTCGGTTCGAAACCGGCCATGCGCGCCAGGTCGCAAGCAGCCTCGGTGTGGCCGGCACGGGCCAGGGTACCGCCGGACTGGGCCATCAGCGGGAAGATATGGCCGGGGCTGACGATGTCTTCGGCCTTGGCGTCTTTTGCAGCAGCCGCTTGCACGGTGCGGGCGCGGTCAGCGGCGGAGATGCCGGTGGTCACGCCGGTGGTCGCTTCAATCGACACGGTGAACTTGGTGCCAAAACCCGAACCGTTGCGCGGCGCCATCAGCGGCAGCTTGAGCAGTTCGCAGCGCTCGCGGCTCATGGGCATGCAGATCAGACCACGGGCGTGCTTGGCCATGAAGTTGATGTGTTCAGGCCGGCACAGTTCGGCGGCCATGATCAGGTCTCCTTCGTTCTCACGGTCTTCGTCATCCATGAGGATGACCATCTTGCCTTGGCGGATGTCTTCAACCAGTTCTTCGATGCTATTGAGCGCCACGTGGCACCCCCTTGGTCAGGATTTGAGATAGCCATTGGCGGCTAGAAAACTTTCGGTGATGTTCCCTGCAGCAGGCTCTGCGGCCTTGTCGCCCAACAACAGGCGTTCCAGGTAACGGGCAAGCAAGTCGACTTCCAGGTTCACCCGGCGACCTGGCAGGTACGACGCCATGATGGTTTCGCTCAGGGTGTGGGGAATGATGGTCAGTTCAAATTCAGCGCCATTGACGGCGTTCACGGTGAGGCTGGTGCCGTCGACGGTGATCGAGCCTTTGTGGGCGATGTACTTGGCCAGCTCTTTGGGCGCACGGATGCGGAACTCCACGGCGCGGGCATTTTCGCTGCGCGCTACCACTTCGCCGACGCCGTCGACGTGACCGCTGACCAGATGCCCACCCAGGCGAGTGGTCGGGGTCAGGGCTTTTTCCAGGTTGACCGGGCTGCCGGCCTTGAGGTCGTTCATCGCGGTGCAGTCCAGGGTTTCCCGGCTGACGTCGGCGGCAAAACCGTTGCCAGGCAACTCGACGGCGGTCAGGCACACGCCATTGACGGCAATGCTGTCGCCCAGTTTGACGTCGCTCAGGTCGAGCTTGCCGGTTTCAACCAGCACCCGCACGTCACCGCCTTTGGGGGTCAGTGCACGGATGCTGCCGATGGATTCGATAATGCCGGTGAACATGGAGTCCTCCTGGGGGCTTGGCGCAGGCCGGGAATTATACGCTTGCTGGCGGGACGGGAATGGCAGTGACTCGCCAGTCGTCGCCTACAGCACGCATTTCAATGATCTTGAGTTGGGGTGCGTCGGCCAGCTTCGCCAGAGGCCAGTCCAGCAACGGCCGGGCGGCTGAACCGAGGAACTTGCCAGCGACGAAAATCACGTACTCGTCCACCAAGCCCTGCTGGGCGAAGGCACCGGCCAGGCTCGGGCCGGCTTCCACCAACACCTCGTTGACGCCACGGGCCGCAAGCGCCACCAGCGCCGAACGCAGGTCGACCTGACCTTCGACACCCGGCACTACCAGGCACTCGGGACCGGTGGGGTACTGGTTTTCCGGCGTCACACAAGTGATGACCAGCGCCGGGCCAGCCTTGAAGAACGGCGCATCCAGCGGCACCCGCAGGCGACCGTCGATCAACACCCGCAGCGGCGGCCGAGACATGGCCAGAGCGGTAGTTTCTTTATCCAGGCCCAGCTCGGCAGCGCGCACGGTCAGGCGCGCGCCGTCGGCCAGCACCGTGTCGGCGCCGGTCAGCACCACGCTGGCCTGGGCACGTAACCGCTGCACATTCGCTCGTGCCGCCGGCCCGGTGATCCACTGGCTTTCGCCGCTGGCCATCGCCGTGCGCCCATCCAGGCTCATCGCCAGCTTGACTCGCACGAATGGCAAACCGTGTTCCATGCGTTTGAGGAACCCCTGGTTGAGGGCCCGCGCATCCGCCTCAAGCACACCGCTGTGAACCGCGATCCCGGCCTGGGCCAGGCGCTGCAGGCCACGGCCGGCAACTTCGGGGTTGGGGTCCTGCATGGCGGCGACCACCCGGCCTACGCCGGCGTTGATCAACGCATCGGCGCAGGGCGGCGTATGGCCGTGATGGCTGCAAGGCTCCAGCGTCACATAGACGGTGGCGCCCCGCGCCTGAGTGCCGGCTGCACGCAGGGCGTGGACTTCGGCGTGGGGTTCGCCGGTGCGTACGTGCCAGCCTTCGCCGACCACCTGCCCGTCACGGACAATCACGCACCCGACCCGAGGGTTGGGATGGGTGGTGTACAGGCCTTTGCGTGCCAGTTCCACGGCGCGAGCCATGTAATGGGCGTCGAGGATGGTTTGCTCTACTGACGGTGGGTTCATTCTTTGATCGGCTCACGGGCCAGGCGGTCGATCTCTTCGCGGAACTCATTGAGGTCCTGGAAGCGTCGATACACCGAAGCGAAACGGATGTAGGCAACTTCGTCGAGCTTTTGCAGCTCGCCCATCACCAGTTCTCCAACCACCAGGGACTTGACCTCGCGCTCGCCGGTCGCCCGCAGCTTGTGCTTGATATGCGCCAGCGCAGCTTCCAGCCGCTCGACACTCACCGGGCGTTTTTCCAGGGCGCGCTGCATACCCGCGCGCAGTTTTTCTTCGTCGAAGGGCTGGCGACTGCCGTCGGTCTTGATCAGACGTGGCAATACCAGTTCGGCGGTTTCGAAGGTGGTGAAACGTTCACCGCAGCCAGAGGCCAGGCATTCACGCCGGCGACGCACCTGTTCGCCCTCGGCGACCAGACGCGAGTCAATGACCTTGGTGTCGTTGGCACCGCAGAAGGGACAGTGCATGGTGGCAGGCAACAAAAAATGGGAGGGCCATGGTAGCGCATCCCCGTGGCAAGACAAGCCATAGCCTTTACGGTATATAGGCTGACTATTATGTTTCTTATCTTTAAATCACGGATTTTCGCCCTTTTTGGAGCCGTACATGTCGCTACGACCACTCGTTTTGCTCACTTTGTTCGGTTTCCTGGTGGCCTGCAGCAGCGAAGCGCCAAAACCGGCCGCCCCGCAACCGACGCCACAACAACAGAAAAAAATCCCCGGTGTGGAAGAACTCGGCCCGCTGCCGGCCTATCAGCGTGAAGTGAGCGGCACCCTCAACGGCGTGCCGGCTGGTGCTGAAGTCGAGTTGGCACTGCTGGTGATCGATGACCGCAGCCGCCCACAGCAATTGTTGGCCAGCAGCATATTGATCGGTAACAACAAGCCGTTGGCGTTCCGCTTACGCTTCAACCCCCAGGCATTCCCAGCCGGGGCCCGCGTTGAATTGCGCGGTCGCGCCAGCCAGTCCGGCCAATTGATCCTGCACTTGCCTGCGGTGCGCATCGAACAAGCGATCACCCAGGCCACTGGCCCCCTGCAACTCGTCAAGGCGCCATGACACCACCGCTGGACCTGCAGCGGGCCTTGAGTGAGCTGATTGGCGATGCGCAACTGGTGCCCTCCCCGCTGCCAGGCACGGAGCTGTCACTGTGGCTGCTGGACGCCGACAACATGGAGCGCGCCTTCAGCCCGGAAGAAACCCAGCGCATCCTCCATGAACCGCCGTACTGGAGTTTTTGCTGGGCCAGCGGTTTGGCGCTGGCACGGTATCTGGCAGCCAATCCTGGATGGGTCGCAGGCAAACGGGTGCTGGACTTTGGCGCTGGTTCAGGGGTGGCCGCAATTGCTGCCGCCAAAGCTGGAGCGCTGGAAGTGCTGGCCTGCGATCTCGACCCACTGGCCCTGGCGGCGTGCCGGGCAAATGCCGAACTCAATGGCGTTACGCTGGGTTATTCAGCAGACTTTTTCGCCGAGGCGGATCGTTTTGATCTGATCCTGGTGGCGGATGTATTGTATGACCGGGCGAACTTGCCGCTGCTGGATCAATTCCTCACCCGTGGCCGGGAGGCATTGGTGGCGGATTCACGGGTTCGCGACTTCCAGCATCCAGATTATCAGCGCCTGGAAATCCTGGATGCACTGACCTTGCCCGACCTGGCCGAGCCTTGGGAGTTTCGCAAGGTGAGCCTGTACCATTCGCGGCGCGCTTCCAGCCAATCCCGCCAGCCCTTATAGTTGCCCCCATCCCACGCTTTGTTCGAGATACCCCATGAGTGAGCCCACCCCGTACATCTTCGACGCCACCACTGCCACTTTCGACCAGGCGGTGATCGAGAATTCGTTCCACAAACCCGTGCTGGTGGACTTCTGGGCCGAGTGGTGCGCGCCGTGCAAGGCGTTGATGCCGATGCTGGCGCAGGTTGCCGAGAGTTATCAGGGCGAGTTGCTGCTGGCCAAGGTTGATTGCGATGCCGAGCCGGATGTGGTCTCGCGCTTTGGCATTCGCAGCCTGCCAACGGTGGTGCTGTTCAAGGACGGCCAGCCGGTGGATGGTTTCTCCGGAGCGCAGCCGGAGTCAGCGGTGCGAGCGATGCTTGAGCCGCATGTGCAAATGCCGCCCCCCGCCGCGGCTGATCCGCTGGTGCAGGCCGAGGCGCTGTTTGCCGAAGGTCGCATCAGCGATGCCGAAGCGGTGCTGGTCACTTTACTGGGCGAAGACAACACCAACGCCGCCGCGCTGATTCTCTACGCGCGCTGCCTCGCCGAACGCGGTGAGCTGGGCGAAGCGCAGACCGTGCTCGACGCAGTAAAAAGCGACGATCACAAGGCCGCACTGGCCGGCGCCAAGGCGCAAATCACCTTCCTGCGCCAGGCCGCTGACCTGCCGGACGCCGCCGAACTGAAAGCCCGCCTGGCGCAAAACCCTCAGGATGACGAAGCGGTCTATCAACTGGCCGTACAGCAACTGGCTCGCCAGCAATACGATGCCGCGCTGGATGGCTTGCTCAAGCTGTTTATCCGTAATCGCAGCTACAGCGAAGGCCTGCCCCACAAAACCCTGCTGCAGGTGTTTGAGTTGCTGGGCAGTGATCACCCGCTGGTCACGGTCTATCGGCGCAAGTTGTACACCGCGTTGTATTGATCGGTTATTCGACCCAACTGTACAGCGGCGTATCACCGCCGCTGCTCACCTTGACCTTGGCGCAATGGCGCAGGCGCACCAACAGGCGCTTGCCCGCCGAGGCGCTGCCAGCCAATCCTTCAAGCTGATCCGCCAACTCAAGGCCACTCATCTGCCCGGCCTTGCGCAGCAGGTCCTGGGTGCTCTGCCACAGCGTGTCGTCCTGATTAACGGGTGCCGCCGGAGCAACAGGTTCCGCGCTCGACGGTTTGACCGTCTGCAATTGCGCGCCCAGTTGCGCCCAATCGCCGTCATCCATCTCCAGTGTCAGGTCAACCGGCAGGTCGCCGATGGTTCCACGAATTCGCAACATCGCTCTCACTCCCGCACTTTTCCGACCAGCATGCTCCCATGCGTCTTGCGCAACACCAAGCGGGCGGTCAAACTCTCGCCATAATTGTTATAAGATCACATAACAAAACATTCATCTTGTCCCGGAGTTCGACATGCGCCGCCTGTTGCTCGCTTTGCCGTTTACCCTGTTGCCACTGACTATCGCCCAGGCCGCTGACGAGCACGCCCATACCCAAGAGCATGACCATGAACACGGCAGCCTTGGCGCCCACGAGCATGGCGTCGGCCGCCTCAACGCGGTGCTCGACGGTCAATCCCTGGAGCTGGAGCTGGAAAGCCCGGCGATGAATCTGGTGGGCTTCGAACACCTGGCCACCACCGATGCCGACAAGGCCAAGGTCGCCGCCGCCCGCAAACAGTTGGAACAGCCTCTAGTACTGTTCAGTCTGCCAAAGGGCGCCGGTTGTGTGGTCAGCACCCAGGAACTGAACAGCCCGCTGTTCGGCGACAAGCCCGAAGCCGATCATGATGACGACCACGCCACCGACGGCAAAGGCGCTGCCGCCCACGAGCATCATCATGACCACAGCGAAATCCACGCCCACTACCAGTTCACCTGCGCCACGCCGACCGCACTGAAGAACCTCGACCTGACGCAGATCTTCAAGACCTTCCCCTCCACCCAGAAAATTCAGGTACAACTCATTGGCCCGGGCGGCCAGCAAGGTGTTGAAGCGACAGCCGCAGCAGCCACCTTGAAATTCTGAGTTCACATGACCCAAGCACTTATCGAACTGACTGACCTGGGCTTTAACTGGCCCGGTCACCCACCGTTGCTGGACATCCCGGCGTTTCGCCTGGAACCCGGCGAAACCCTGTTCCTCAAGGGCCCCAGCGGCAGCGGCAAGACCACGTTGCTGGGCCTGTTGGGCGGCGTGCAAAAGCCCAGTCGCGGCAGCATTCGCCTGCTGGGCCAGGAACTGACCGAGCTGTCGGCCGGTGCCCGTGACCGCTTTCGCGTCAATCACACCGGCTACATTTTCCAGCAGTTCAACCTGCTGCCGTTTCTTTCGGTGCGCGAGAACGTTGAACTGCCTTGCCACTTCTCCAAACTGCGTGCCCAACGGGCAGTGCAGCGCCACGGCAGTGTCGACCAGGCCGCCGCTACCCTGCTCGCCCACCTGGGCTTGAAGGACAAGGACTTGCTGGAGCGCCGCGCCGACTCCCTGTCCATCGGCCAGCAACAACGGGTGGCCGCTGCCCGAGCGCTGATCGGCCAGCCGGAACTGGTGATCGCCGACGAACCCACATCAGCACTGGACTACGACGCCCGGGAAGCTTTCATCCGGCTGCTGTTCGCCGAATGCCGCGAAGCAGGCGCCAGCCTGTTGTTCGTCAGCCATGACCAGAGCCTGGCACCGCTGTTCGACCGTAACCTGTCGCTGGCCGAACTCAATCGCGCCGCCACGCCCGCAGAGGTTTGAGATGTATTTGTTTCGTCTAGCCATGGCCAGCCTGGCTAACCGCCGCTTTACCGCGATCCTCACCGCCTTTGCCATCGCCCTTTCCGTGTGCCTGTTGTTGGCGGTGGAACGGGTGCGCATCGAAGCCCGCGCCAGCTTTGCCAGCACCATCAGCGGTACCGACCTGATCGTCGGCGCCCGTTCCGGCTCGGTCAACCTGCTGCTGTATTCGGTGTTTCGCATAGGCAATGCCACCAACAACATCCGCTGGGACAGCTTCGAGCACTTCGCCGCCAGCCCCCAGGTGAAATGGGCGATCCCGATTTCCCTCGGTGACTCTCATCGCGGCTACCGGGTGATGGGCACCAACGAAACCTATTTCGAACACTATCAATACGGCCGCAAACAGAACCTGGAGCTGGCCAGCGGTCGCGCCTTCGCCACCGACCCTTTCGAAGTGGTGCTCGGCGCCGAGGTGGCCGATGCGCTGCATTACAAACTCGGCGACAAATTGGTACTGGCCCACGGCGTAGCGGTGGTCAGCCTGGTCAAGCACGATGACAAGCCGTTTACCGTCGTCGGAATTCTCAAGCGTACCGGCACCCCGGTGGACCGCACGCTGCACATCAGCCTCGGCGGCATGGAGGCGATCCATGTCGATTGGCACAACGGCGTGCCCGCCCAAGGAAAAGGCCGGATCAGCGCCGATCAGGCGCGCAACATGGACCTCACGCCCCAGGCCATCACCGCGTTCATGCTGGGCCTGAACAACAAGATCTCCACATTTGCCCTGCAACGGCAGATCAACGAATTCCGTGGCGAACCGATGCTGGCGATTCTGCCGGGTGTGGCCTTGCAAGAACTCTGGAGCATGATGGGCACCGCCGAAAAGGCGCTGTTCGTGATTTCGCTGTTCGTGGTGCTGACCGGCTTGATCGGCATGCTCACGGCGATCCTCACCAGCCTCAACGAGCGCCGCCGGGAAATGGCGATCCTGCGTTCGGTGGGCGCGCGGCCCTGGCACATTGCGACGCTGCTGATTTTCGAAGCATTCGCCCTGGCATTGTCCGGAGTGGTCGCAGGCACGGCGCTGCTGTATGTGTGCATCGCCGCCTCACGCGGGTATCTGCAGGCCAACTACGGTTTGGATCTGCCGCTGTCCTGGCCAAGCGAATATGAGTGGACGCTGTTGGGCAGCATCCTCGTCGCGGCGCTGCTGATGGGCAGCGTGCCAGCGTGGCGCGCCTATCGACAATCACTGGCCGATGGCCTATCCGTACGTTTATGAGGAAGGCTTCGATGCACCGTTTCCTGCTTGCGCTGTTATTGCTGGTGGCCCTGCCCTCCTGGGCCGCCGAGCCCAAGGACCTGTCGTGGCAGGAAATGATTCCGCCGGACGCGCCGCCGGAAATCCCCAACATGAAACCGCTGCACGACCTGTCGAACATGGCCGATGCGCTGTCGGCAGAGGCCGCACCGGCGGCCAGACAGGACTTGCCCGATGCACCGGTGGTGCAGAAGCTCGACGGCCAGCACATCCGCCTGCCGGGCTACATCGTGCCGCTGGAAGTCAGCGAGGAAGGTCGGACCATTGAGTTTCTGCTGGTGCCATACTTCGGTGCCTGCATCCATGTGCCGCCACCGCCGTCAAACCAGATCGTCCACGTTAAAAGCGAGATCGGCGTGAAACTGGAAGAGTTGTACCAGCCGTACTGGATTGAGGGCCAGATGCAGGTCAAGCCGTCCACCAGTGAGCTGGCGGATGCGGGCTATCAGATGGATGCCGAGAAGATTTATGTGTATGAGTTGCCGCAATAGCTGTTTTGTAGGAGCGCGGTGATAACTATTTCATTGAGCTGAGTCAAAGGCTCGAACGTTACGATCGTTACCATTGGACACAGCCAACTAAAAAACGTCCTTTGGAGCCTCTCATGCACAAGTCCCTGCTCAGCGCGTCCCTCTTCGCACTTGCACTCGCCGCACCACTCGCCCACGCACACGAAGCGGGTGACATCCTCATTCGCGCCGGTGCCATCACTGTCAACCCAAAGGCCGACAGCGGCAGTGTAAAGGTTGATCAGGGCCCGTCGGCCGGTACCAACCTGGGCGGCAAGGCGACCATGAGCAGTGACACCCAGCTGGGTCTGAACTTCGCTTACATGATCACCAACCACATCGGTATCGAGCTGCTGGCGGCCACGCCGTTCGAACATGACGTGAAGATCAAAAACACCGTCCTGGGCGCCGCCAACGGCAAGCTCGGCAGCCTGAAACACCTGCCACCGACCCTGAGCGTTGTGTACTACCCGCTGGACAGCAAGTCGGCGTTCCAACCGTATGTCGGTGCCGGTATCAACTACACCTGGATCTACGACGAGCACGTCGGCGGGCGCGCCAGCGATGTCGGCTTCAGCAACTTCAAGGCCGAAAACTCCTGGGGCTGGGCCGCGCAGATCGGCGCCGACTACATGATCAACGACAAGTGGATGATCAACGGCCAGGTTCGCTACATCGACATCAGCACCAAAGCCACCGTCGACAACAACACCCTGGGTGCCGGCACTCGCGCCAAGGTCAATGTGGATGTTGACCCAATGGTTTACATGGTCGGCATTGGCTACAAGTTCTAAGCCCAAGCGGCCACACATAAAAAAGGCGCCTGTTTCAGGCGCCTTTTTTTATGCTCAGTTATGTCGGTAAAACCGATCCAGCAACGCCGGTAACCCGGCACGCCAGGCGCGGGGTTTGATACCGAAGGTGTGAAGGATTTTCTTGCAGGCCAATACCGCATGCTGCGGCTCATCAGCGGCATCCGGCCGTGCCGCGTGGGCCTGGGCGGTGGGGGCTTCGACGGCCAGCGTATGGAAGTTACGCGCTTCGGTAAGAATCGCCTGCCCCAGCGCCAGCGGCGTGGTCGCCTCGTGCCCGGCATAGTGGTAAGTGCCCCACAACGGCGCGGAGCAATCGAGTTGCTTGAGCACGGAAATAATCACCCGCGCCGCATCGTCCACCGGCGTCGGATTGCCGCGCCGGTCGTCGGCCATCAGCAACTCTTCAGGTTGTTCGGCCCGACCCAGGAAGCGCCCGAGGGTGCCGTCGATGCTGTCATCCAACAGCCAGCCAAAACGCAGCAGCACATGTTGCGGGCAGGTGGCGCGCACACTCTGTTCAATTCGCCACAACGCCTGGCCCCGCAGACCCAACGGCACCGGTTCGTCTTTTTCGCTGTAGGCGGTGGCGCGGGAGCCGTCAAACACCCGATAGCTGGAAGGCTGCAACAGGGTGATGTTGTGGTGCTGACACAATTCGGCCAGCCGCTCGATGGCAAACTCCTGCCCGGCCAAGCGAGCCTCGCTAACCGTTTCCGCCTGAAACCAGTCGAAATAGTAGGCAAGGTTGATCAAGGCATCGGGACGGGTGTCGTCGAGCAATTGGGTGAGGCTCGCGGCATCCCAGCCGTCTTGGGGCGGACGCGGGGCGAGGAAACCGACGTCTTCCTCCGCTCCGAGGCGAATCAGCGCCTGCCCGAGGGCATTCCCGCCGCCCAGTAACATAAGGCGCATTCGCATAGATTAAGCAGGCCCGGTCTGTTTGGAACGATGGCTATTATCGACAGGCTTGGTAGCCATGTCGCTGGCATTTGCCAGAATCGTTGCATTTTGCGGGTTTGTAGCGCAACCGTCACTTATAAAGTGCGCCGCCCTGCAATGGGCCCGGTATAACCTGCATAGTCATTGGGTTCGCGGCTGCTCCGTCAGCACCGGCGGCGTCTCGCCATCTTCCGGTTCATCCACCTGCACAACTCGCTGAGGCACCATCACCTGTTGTGGATAAGTTTGTGCGAAGTGCACCCACGCGCAGTTATCCACAAGCTTTTTCAGCCGTTGGTTAAACGCCCGGCTGACCGCGTATTGCCCACCCGACACCGTGCGGAACTGCGCCGTCAGCACCACGCCGTTGAGGTCCATCTTCTCGACGCCAAACACCTCCAGCGGCCCTTGCAGGTTGTATTTGAGGAATACGTCGTCGCGGATCGACTGCCCGGCCTCGCGGATCAGCTCCACGGCCTGGTCGACATCGGTGTCGTAGGTGAACTGCACCGAGAAGAACGCATAGGCAAATTGCCGCGACTGGTTGGTGACCGCCTTGATCTGGCCGAACGGCACCGAATGCACAAAACCCTTGCCGTCCCGCAGGCGCAGGGTGCGGATGGTCAGGCCTTCGACGGTGCCGGCGTGACCGGAGTCAAGCACCACCCAATCGCCGATGGACAGGGTGTCTTCGATGATGATGAACAGCCCGGTGATCACATCCTGCACCAGTTGCTGGGAGCCAAACCCGATGGCCAGACCAACCACCCCGGCACCGGCCAGCAGCGGCGCGACGTTTATGCCCAGGTTGGCCATGGTGGTAATCGCACAGATCACCACCAGGATGATCTTCACCGCATTGCGCAGCAGCGGCAGGATGGTTTTCACCCGCGTGCTGGGCTGGCGGCTGGAGCGCTTGTTAACCGGCGACTTCAACGCTTCCTGGATCGCCGTGTCGAGCACCACCCAAAACAGCCAGGTCATCAGCAGGATCAAGCCGATGCTGCTCAACGAATCGCTGATGGCCCGGCCTACGGCGTTGCGCTGAGCGAATTCGAACAGCGACACGCCCCAGATCCGCCCGAGGACTTCGATAAAGGCGATGGCCATGGCAATGCGCAATACCGCATGCAATAGGCTAAGGAAACGCTCCTTGTAGGCGCTGCTGCGCTGGATGGCCACGGTGCTGCGAGATTTGAACAGGTGCTGCAGCACGGTACTGAGGAACACCGTGCCAATCAGCAGAATCGTAGTGAACAAGGCGCAACGCAGGGCTTTCTGGCTGTCTTCGCCGGCACCGATCAGATTAATCGCCGAGACCAGCACCATCAGCAGGATCGGCCAGAACCACAACCCGGAAAAAATTCGCAACGATTGCTGCAACGCCGGATGCTTCAGGCGCTGCGTCAGGGCCCGGTTGCGGATTAAATGCGCCACCGGGCGGCGTAGGCGGATCACCAGCAGGCCGAAAATCACCGAGGCAAACAGCCCGGTAAATACCGCGACGCTGCTGGTGATGTTGCCACCCAGTTGGCGGGCGATCTGCGGGCTGGTCAGGGCATCGCTGAGGGCGGCGAGGAAGCCAATCAGGAACAGCGGCCTGGGGCAGTAGTCGCGAATAATCTGTACCGCCGGGCGCTTATGGCCGACGCTGAACATCACGATCACGCCCAACAGCACCGACGTGGAGAAAATACCGCTGCTGGTGGCGTAGGCAAAACACAGCGCCAGCGCGCGGCCTACGGAGGTCGGCAGGAAATGGCTGGCGTAAAGGGTCAGCGGCAGGCAGATCAACGCCGGGATCGTGTAAGGAATCAGGTAACCGAGCAGAGCCTGGAGCCGCTGCCGAGGCTGGATAACGCGGTGATGGCTAAGGCGACTGACAATCACTCGGCCCAGCAGGGTCAATAGCACAAAGGCACCGACCCACACGCCGGACAACATCAGAAAATCCCCGGCCACGCGCCACGGTGATCGCTCGGAAGGCCGGTTGAGCAGACGCTCCACCTCATCTGCCGCGCGGTCAGTGCGCAGGCGCCATGCGTCGACGAGGTTTTGGTTGAGGTCGAGCGTCTCCTGCACCTCGTCAATGCTGGAGCTGATGGCGCCGAGCAGGCCGCCTTCGACCAGCAACTCCGGCTTGGCCGGTGCCTCGGACTCAGGCGCTGGATCGGCGGCTTGCAGTGCGCCACTGCCGAAAAACAGCAGCGTACCGAGCAGAAGTGCAGCCTTAAAGTTCAACAAAACACCGGACTCCTTCACAAAGGGCTGTAAGGAACTGACGGGTTTGGGGCCTGATCGTTCCCACGCAAACGGTTCGACGTGGGAACGATCTGTGCTTGCAAGGCAAATATCAAATGCCAATACCTCTATTTTTTCGCATAAGCCAAACCTCGACACTGCGCTCCTGATTGAAACTCTCCGGAGTTGCAACCATGCCCATTGCCTTGCTCGCGCTGACCCTCAGCGCTTTCGCCATCGGGACGACCGAGTTCGTCATCGTTGGCACACATTGGATGTGTGCCGTCTGTAGGACCGTCGAAACTTTCTCTGGAAAATCACAGTCACCCTAGAACGGAGGTCATCAAAAACATCACTCACGCACGGGAGAAACCATGGCCGCGATTCCAGAATGGGTGCCCGTCACGCCCGCCGCCGCCATCACTCGCTTCACAGTGCTGACGGTCAACACCCACAAGGGTTTCACCGCCCTCAATCGGCGTTTCATCCTGCCAGAGTTGCGCGAGGCAGTGCGCAGCGTTGCCGCCGACGTGGTGTTCCTCCAGGAAATCCACGGCACCCACGAGCGCCATCCCAAGCGCTACAGCAACTGGCCAACCATGCCTCAGTACGAATTTCTCGCCGACAGCATCTGGCAGCAATTCGCCTACGGTCGCAACGCGGTGTACCCCGATGGCGATCACGGCAATGCCTTGCTGTCGAAATTCCAGATCATCCGCTACGACAACCTCGATATTTCCCAGAGTGGCCACGAAAGCCGCGGGGTGTTGCATTGCGTGTTACGCCTGCCCGGCAACGCTCAGGACGTACACGCGATCTGCGTCCACCTCGGCTTGCGCGAGGTTCATCGCCAACAGCAGTTAAAGCTGTTGGCGCAGCGCATCGCCGAGATTCCCGCCGACGCACCGCTGATCGTCGCTGGAGATTTCAATGACTGGCGCCAGCAAGCCGATCTCAGCCAAAGCGGGCTGCGGGAAGTGTTCGTCGAAGCTCACGGAAAACCGGCCCGCACTTTCCCGGCGCGCCTGCCGTTGCTGCGGCTGGACCGCATCTATGTGCGCAATGTGAAGGCACACCAACCTCAGGTGCTGAGCACCCGGCCCTGGTCCCATCTGTCAGATCACGCCCCGCTGTCGGTGGAGATCGAGTTATGAGCAGCGCCCCGGTGGAAAAAGTCGCGGTGCAACACATCGCTACCGACCAACCGCTGGACGATTCGGCGGCCTGGGATCTGGACTATGGCTGGCAACGTGGTAACCAGGTTGAGCTGCTGGAAAACGGCGAGGCCTATTTCCCCAAGGTCTTCGACGCGTTGCGCCAGGCCCAGCGAGAGATTCTGCTGGAGACCTTTATCCTCTTCGAAGACAAGGTCGGCCATGAGCTACAAGGCATCCTGATCGAGGCGGCGCAGCGCGGGGTCAAGGTGGTGGTCAGCCTTGATGGTTTTGGTTGCGGCGAGCTGAGTGCGGCGTTTCTCAGTGAGCTGGCCGAGGCTGGCGTGACTGTGCAGATATTCGACCCCGCGTCCAAGACTCTGGGTTTTCGCACTAATTGGTTTCGTCGCCTGCACCGCAAGATCGTGGTGGTGGACGCTACCGTGGCGTTTATCGGCGGGATCAATTTTTCGGCCGATCACCTGGGGGATTTCGGCCCCGAGGCCAAGCAGGATTACGCGGTGCAAGTGATAGGCCCGGCGGTGGCCGACCTGCATCACTTCGCCCTGGCGCAAAGCGGTCGCCAAGTGCGCACCCGACGAGGCTGGCGCCGGCGCGAACAACAGCCTTCGTCGTGGGAGTCGGGAGTCGCAGACGGCATGGTGCGGCTGATCTACCGCGACAATCTGCAACACCGTTCGGACATTGAAGAGGCCTACCTGCACGCTCTGCGCAAGGCCCAGCGGCGGGTGGTGATCGCCAACGCCTACTTCTTTCCCGGCTACCGCCTACTGCGGGAAATCCGCAACGCCGCCCGGCGCGGGGTGCAGGTGCAACTGATCATGCAGGGCCAGCCGGATGTGCTGATGGCCAAGCTGGCAGCCCGCATGCTCTATGACTACTTGCTCAAGGATGGCGTGGTGATCCACGAGTATTGCGACCGCCCACTGCACGGCAAGGTGGCGCTGATGGACGAGCAATGGAGCACCGTGGGTTCAAGCAATCTTGATCCGCTGAGCCTGTCGCTGAATCTGGAAGCCAACGTGCTGATTCATGATCGAGTGTTCAATCAACAGCTGTTCGAGCGCCTGCAAGTGCTGAGCAAAAATCACTGCACGACCATGCCGGAAAACCGTACACCGCGCGGCTGGCTATGGCGGGTGACGGTGGGTTTCATGGTGTTTCACGTGCTGCGCCATTTCCCGGTGTGGATCGGCTCGCTGCCAGCTCACAAGCCACGCTTGAAACCTTTCGTCCATGAACACACCGGGAGCCAGGACCATGACTCAAGCCCACGCGGCTGATACCGGCCGACACGGTTTCAAGCGTTGGAAGAAGCCACTGACGGTGGTGTTTTTCCTGCTGCTGATCGTGCTGTTTACCCTGCTCGCCCGGCGCATCGACTGGAGCGAAGTGTTCGACACATTAGGCGATTTCAAGCTGCGCACCTTGTTGATTGCGGCCGGGCTGACCCTGTGCAGTTTCCTGGTGTATGCCTGCTTCGACCTGATCGGCCGCACCTACATCCGCCAGCCGTTGCGCTGGAAACAGATCCTGCCGGTGGGAATCATCAGCTACGCGTTCAACCTCAATCTCAGCGCCTGGGTCGGCGGTATCGCCATGCGTTATCGGTTGTATTCGCGGCTTGGGGTGAGCAACGGCAATATCGCGAAAATTCTCGGTTTGAGCTTGGCGACCAATTGGTTCGGCTACATGGCGCTGGCCGGCGTGGTGTTCAGCAGCGGGCTGGTGACGTTGCCGCCGGGGTGGAAACTCAGCAGCGGCGCGCTGCAAGGGGTGGGCGTGCTGCTGTTGCTGGTGAGTGCGGCTTACCTGGCGGCGTGCCGGTTTTCCCAGCGGCGGGCGTGGTCGGTGCGGGGAATTGAAATCAACCTGCCGTCGCTGCGCATGGCGCTGTTGCAACTGGCACTCGGCACGTTGAACTGGTCGCTGATGGCGGCGGTTATTTTTACCTTGTTGCCCAAGCAACTGGAGTATCCGGTGGTACTCGGCGTGTTATTGATCAGCAGCATTGCCGGGGTAGTGACGCACATCCCGGCCGGGCTTGGGGTGCTCGAAGCGGTGTTTATCGCGTTGTTGCAGCATGAAGCGTCGCGAGGCAGTTTGCTGGCTGGGTTGATCGCCTACCGAGCGATCTATTTTATTTTGCCGCTGCTGGTGGCCCTGGTGATGTACCTCGGTGTGGAGGCAAAGGCCAAGGCGTTGCGGGTGAAGAAGACGCCCCGATAAAGTCATCGGGACTGAATGATGCTGAGCCGCTCGCCCACCACCATCTCGGTAATCCAGTCCACCAGGATTGAGGTGTAGGCCTGCTGCGATACCGGATCGCTCAACGAATGGTCGGCACCGTCGATAATCCGGTGGGTCAGCGAGTGAGTCTGCTGGCAGGCCGCCCGGTAGCTCATGATGGTGGCGTGGGGCACATGGTCATCGGTTTCCGACTCGACAATCAGCACATCACCGGTAAACGCCGCGCAGGCATGCAGGGCGCGATTGGTCTGGGCGTGCACCAGGGCGCTGCGGTAATCCAACAAGTCGGCCTTGTCCAGGTCGCGCTTGGGTATCAGCCATTCCTCGTCGCGGTACAGCGCCGGCACCCGCAGCGCCAGCCAGCGCACCGGGCGCAGCGAGGTGAGAATCGCGGCCAGGTAGCCGCCATAGCTGGTGCCCACCACCGCCACTGCCGAGGTGTCGATGGCTGGGTGCGCCAACAACCGGTCGTAGGCTGCCAGTAGGTCGCGCAGGTTGTCTTCACGGGTGACCCGCGATAGTGGAATGCCGTTACCGGCGTGCCCGCGCAGATCAAAGGTCAGGCACACGCAACCGAGGCCGGCGATGCCTTTGGCCCGCTCCAGGTCACGCTCCTGGCTGCCGCCCCAACCGTGGACAAACAACACCCCCGGTACTTTCGATTTGGGACTGAGGAATGTCCCGCTCATCTGTTCATCGTCGATATCGATCGCAATGGTTTCGCTTCTAGCCGTCATAAGATTTGACCGTTACGTACTTCAGAAGAAAGGCGCTGTTTTCCGCCGGCCCGCGATAGACCTCGATGGCATCGGCAGGTAGCGCTTGATCAGTGTAGGTTTCCACGGATGACACACGAATCACCCGCAGGTCGGGGTGCTTGATAAAGCTTTGCAGCGCCGCGACTTCCGCGCTGCTGGCCCCGCCCATACGCCAGGATTGTTCCAGCACACCGCTGCGTTGTTTACCTTCGCTGTCCAGCCCCTGGGCAATGTCGTAATTACGCCGCGAGGCATAAAAACCGGGATAGGCCTCGTCTGCGGCGTTATCGAAGGTTTGCGCCTGCTCGATAGCCAGGCGAATGTCATCGGGCAGGTCGAGAGCGAGCAAGTCTTCGTAATAGCCCTGGACCACCAGCAGGTTGGAGCCGCCGTAGACCGCTTCGCCCTGCCCGTCCTCGGTCAAGTATTGATCGCCGCAGTAACTGAAGACGTGATCGCCGATAAAACTCTGGCCGACACTGTGGGTGATCACATCGCGCAAGTCCTGCTCCAGCACTACGCCTTCGGTAAACAGCTTCGCTGCATTGGGCCGGGCCAGAATCGCGTCGAATTGGTCGATGTTCTCGAGCACTTCCTGGCCGCGGCCGGCGCAGGCGTGCACCGGTTTGAGACGAACCGGGCCGCTGCGCAGCAAGTGGGTGGCGGCTGGTCGCGCGTCCTCTAGGGCAAATACGCTCAGGCCCTCCAATACCACAGTGCGAACGCGCTCCGAGAACAACTGCGACCAGCCTTCAGGGATAAACGCGTCCTTGCTAGGCAGGCCGTGGCTGATGGCCTTGGTGCAAATAAAGTCATGGTCGACGTAACCGCCCCACAAGTCTTCGGGGCCTTTGATGCCCAATTTCAGCGCCTGGGCAGGCCCCACCAAGGTTTGCGTCGGCACTAGGTACAGGTTGCGCCCGCTGTGACGCTCGGGGTCATAGCTGCCGCCGAACTCCCATCCCAGTATCTGCGCCAGCCAGCGGGCCAGGGCCTGATTGGTCTCGACCTCGTGCTGGGGCGCCGAGGGACGCGTTGAGTGGGCGACCACCAGTTTTGCCGGGCTGTTTCGGGTCATGGCTCTCCCCTTCGGTGAGTCCTGCAATGGACTCGAAGGTGCAGGGATCGCGCCAACCGGGCAAGCCGCCCATTCGCGGCAGACGAATGGGTTTGGCGGCGTTTATTTTGCACGATCGCAGATTTTGCGCCGCGCATTTTGCACGAGCGCTGTTACTGGGGATTGTCGAAAAAGCGCTTCGAACCTGCCCGATTTATCCGATTCGGCGGCAAGGCCTGCACCAAGACCGGCAACCTCACCCTCTGCCGTGGCGTGATCGACAACAACGCTTAATCAAACCCTGACGCTGGCGGGGTTCACACCAAAGCGGTTGCGGTAATCGCTGGGCGCCAATCCGGTGATTTTCTTGAACAGGGCACGAAAGGTGCTGGGGTCTTGATAGCCCACGGTCCAGGCGATGTGGTCGAGGGTAGCGTTGGTGAATTCCAGCATCTGCCGCGCCTTGCCGACCCGCAGGTGCTGGCAGTATTCGGTGGGTTTCAAACCAGTGGCACTGCGAAATCGCCGTAGAAACGTGCGCTCTTCCAGGCCAGCCTCTTGCGCCATCGCCGCTAAAGAAACATCCACCGCACCGCTGGCCTGCAACCAATGCTGCACCTTGAGAATCGCCCCATCACCATGGCTGAGGATCGGCGCAAAGTTACTGCCGCACTGGCTGGCGCTGTCGCTGTGCTCGATCACCAAGAAACGCGCAGTGCTGGCGGCAATACTCGGGCCGAGCAGGCGGTCCACCAGGCGCAAGCCCAGCTCGGACCAGGCCATCAGCCCGGCGGTGGTAATCATGTCGCCGTCGTCGACGATGGGCTTGTCGGCTTCCAGGCGAATCGCCGGGTAACGGGCAGCAAAGGACTTGGCTGAAGACCAATGGGTGGTCGCGCTACGACCGTCCAGTAAACCGCTTTTAGCCAACAGAATCGAGCCGATGCACACACCGCCCAGGACCGTCCCGCCAGCATGTTGCTGGCGGAGCCAATCAAGCAGTTGCGGCGGCCCCTGCTCTTCGGAAAACTCGCCAATCGAGGGAGGGATCAACACCGCCATCAAGTGCTGGCCTGGGCCCGGCAAGCTGTCGAACACCCGGCTTGGCACCTCGCTGGCATCGGCCCGCCAATGGCTGACGCGCAGTAATGGCAACTGCTCGGACTGATGCTCGGCGGCGATACGGTTGGCCACGCCAAACAGGTCAGTCAAGCCATGTACGGCAGCCATTTGCGCACCGCTATAGATCAGTACGCCCACCTCGACGACCGCGCGTTCCAAAGCCATTGTCAGTTTTCCCCCTGCTATTGTCGGTGCGGCCAATCCCCGGACGGCTCGCCAGCCACGATACTGGACGCCACAGTTATTCACGAGGAAACAACCATGACCCAGCAAGCGCTCATCCTAGTCGATATCCAGAACGACTACTTCCCCCAAGGCAAGTGGCCACTGAGCGGCGTTGAAGCGGCGGCAGACAAGGCGGCGCAGGTGCTTGAGGCGTTTCGCCAGGCCGGTAAGCCAGTAATCCATATTCGTCACGAGTTCACCAACGAAGATGCGCCCTTCTTCACACCGGGTTCCGAAGGCGCACACCTGCATCCCAAGGTGCTGAATCAGGCCGGCGAACCTGTCGTGCTCAAGCACTTCGTCAATTCCTTTCGCGAAACCAACCTGAGGACACTGCTGGAGCAGCGCAGCATCACCGAGTTGGTGGTGGTCGGCAGCATGAGCCATATGTGCATCGATGGCGTGGTGCGTGCAGCAGCAGATTTGGGCTACAGCGTGACAGTGATCCACGACGCCTGCGCCACCTGCGATCTGGAGTTCAACGGTATGACCGTGCCAGCGGCTCAGGTGCATGCGGCCTTCATGTCATCATTGGGGTTTGCGTATGCCAGCGTGGTGTCGACAGGTGAATTCTTGCAGGCTCAAGCGCCAGCGTGATCGCCACTTGATCGTTTGAACACTTACCGAGTGGCAATGATGAACAGCCGCGGAAAGGGCAGCAATACGGTGCCATCAGCCAAGGCCGGATACGCTTGAGTGATCCGCGCCAGGTAAGCATCGAGGAAAGCGCTTTTCTCAGCCTCGTCCAACGGCGCCAGGAACGGACGCAACGCCGACGCCTTGAACCACTCCACCACAGCGCCATGACCGCCGGCCAGCGGGTGGTGATAGGTGGTGCGCCACACATCGACGGTGCTGCAATGCTTGCTAAGCAGCTCGTAATAGAAGCTCGCCGTATGACGCTCGTTGTGCTTGACCGTGCCGATCTTGCCTGCCCATGGACCGTCCGCTGCTACTTCACGGGCAAGGCGATGGGCCGGCTCATCAAGGTTGTCCGGGGTCTGCACCGCCAGGGTGCCTGCGGGCGTCAGTTGGTTCACCAGATGCGGGTAAAGCGCGGCGTGATCCGCCAGCCATTGCAGCGACGCATTGGCGAGGATCACATCGTATTGCTGGTTCGGGCTCCATGCGCCAATGTCCGCCAGTTCGAAGTTCAGCGCGGGCAACCGCTCACGGGCATTGACCAGCATGTCATCAGAGCTGTCCATGCCGGTGACCACGGCGGCAGGAAAACGCTCGGCCAGCACTTCAGTGGAGTTGCCCGGGCCGCATCCCAGGTCGACAGCCGTGCGCACGTCAGCATCCGCAATGGCTGCGACCAGGTCACGGACGGGACGTGTGCGCTGTTGTTCGAACATCGAATACTGCTTGGCTGACCAGGTCATGGGCTTTCCTTCATCTTTGATGGGGGGCGCAGATAGCCTAAATCTTGTGAGCCATGAGGACAAATGCTGGCGCCCAATCGGCATAGGGGGCGGCCTTCATGGCCGCTCCCCTGCCACACCACCCGGCATGCGGGTCCGCACCGGGCGGTTCGAGGGATTGAGGTCAGGAGAGA
>NZ_JBUZRD010000022.1:0-34966 GCF_055407145.1 Pseudomonas sp. c313
CAAGGCCTGCGCATTCGGGGTTTTCTCGACCTGGGTTTCGATCAGCTGTTGCACCGTTTGCTGCAACGGGTATTCGGTGGCGGTGGTGTTCCAGCCCTCCACGAGAATCTGACGCTCACTGGCCGCCAGCATCGGTAGCGCATCAACTCGCTGCTGCGGCGCGGCCAGCATGGCGTCGAGCAGTGCCAGCCAATGAGCGGCCATGCGCTCGACGGTGGAGGCATCAAATAAGTCCGTGGCATAAATAAACGCCGCCGACAGCGCGCCGTTATGCTCGACAGTATTGAGGGAGAGGTCAAACTGCGCCGTGGGGCTCTCCCACTCCAGCCCTTCAATGCGCAACCCAGGCAATTGCACCGAGGCGGCCTGAGGGTCCTGCGCCTTATGGTTGAACATCACCTGGAACAACGGGTTGCGACTCAAGCTGCGTTCCGGCTGGAGAACGTCCACCAGTTGCTCAAAGGGCAAATCCTGGTGAGCCTGGGCATCCAGGGCGCTCTTGCGCACCTGTTGCAGCAAATGCCTGACAGTGGCGTGGCTATCCACTTCGGTGCGCAGCACCTGGGTATTGACCAGAAAGCCGATCAAGCGCTCGGTTTCACTGCGACTGCGATTGGCAATCGGCACGCCGACGCGAATATCGGACTGCCCGCTGTAGCGATGCAACAACAGCTGGAACGACGCCAGCAACACCATGAAGCCGGTGACGTTCTCTTGCTGGGTCAAGCGCTTGAGTGCTTCCAGCCGTCGGCCACCCAGCTCGACTCGCACACTGGCGCCGGCAAAGCTTTGCACCGCTGGGCGGGCGTGGTCGGTGGGTAACTCCAGCACCGGCTGCTCGCCGGCGAGTTGCGTCTGCCAATAGCCCAGTTGCCGCTCACGCTCACCCGCTTCCATCCAGTGCCGCTGCCACAACGCGTAATCGGCGTACTGCACCGGCAAGGGCGGCAAGCTGCCTTGGCGGCCCTGGCTGAAATCAGCGTAAAGCTGCACCAGTTCATCAGCCATGACTTGCAGGGAAGCGCCGTCACAAATGCTGTGATGCAGAGTCAGCACCAACACATGCTGGTCCGGCGCCAGGCGCAACAGGCGCGCGCGCATCAAGGGGCCGCTGGCGAGGTCGAAGGAGGTCCCGGTCTCCGCTTCAACCAGTGCCCGCAGGCCTGGCTCGCCGCTGGCAAGCCATTGGGCCTCATGGGCCTCAGCCAACAGTGGCCGGGCCACCGGGTCGCCGATGTGTTGCAGGACTTGATCGCGGTCCTGGATAAAGGTCGTGCGCAGGCTTTCATGGCAAGCCACCAGCGTCGCCAGGCTGTTGTGCAGGGCATCGAGATCCAGTGCGCCGATCAGGCGTAAAGCCTTGGACAGGTTGTAGGCTGCACTGTCGGGGTCCAATTGCCAGAGGAACCATTGGCGCTGCTGGGCGTAGGACAGCAGTAAAGGCTCGTCGGCATCGCGTTTGAAAATAGGCGCGACACCAAACAAATTAATGCCCTTTTGCTTGAGCAGGATGGCCAGCGCCTTCCTTTCTTTCGCAGAAAGCGCTGCTACCGACTCGATTAACTTTTGCACGCCATAGCCCTCAATTAAGAAATCAGTTTCTCAAGATCATTGGCTGATAGACGTTTGAGGGCCTCCAGAGATTTAGTCAGTTCGTCCTGTAACGGTTGCAAATCGCTTTGCAAGCCTTGCAACTGATCACAGAAGTCACGCAGGTTTTCGGTGGCAAACAGCACCTTTAGCGGTACCTCCAGGTTCAATTGCTCGCGAATGCGCATCGTCACCTGGGTGGCCAGCAACGAATGGCCGCCGAGGGCAAAGAAGTTATCATTGAGGCCCACCTGGGCGACCTCCAGTACCTCTTGCCAGATGCCGGCAACGCTCTGCGCCAGTTCGCTGTCCGGCGCCACATAGTCCGTTTGCGACAGGCTGGCGTCAGGCTCGGGTAACGCCTTGCGGTCGAGTTTTCCATTGGCTGTCAACGGCATCTGCTCCAGCAATACCAAATGCGCAGGCACCATGTACTCCGCAAGGTGTGCCTTGAGGCTCCGGCGCAGCTCACCACGCCAGACCGCCTGATCCTCCACTTGCACCGAGGGCACAAGGTAGCCGACCAAGTGCGTACCGCCCGCGCCCTCCCGAGCCAGGACCACCGCCTCGCGTACCGATGGCTGATCCAGCAAGCAGGCTTCGATTTCTCCCAGTTCGATACGGAAACCGCGAATCTTTACCTGCTGGTCGATCCGGCCCACATACTCGACCACCCCATCGGCGCGATACCGTGCCAGGTCGCCAGTGCGGTACAAGCGCCCACCTTCGTTGGAGAACAGGTCCGGAATAAAACGCGCGCCGGTCAGATCAGCCCGGTTCAAATAGCCCCGCGCCAATCCTGCCCGCCCCACATAGAGTTCACCGATACAGCCCTTGGCCACCGGGTTGAGCTGTGCATCGAGCACGTACCAGGACAGGTCCGCAATCGCCACGCCGATCGGGCTGGACGCGCCATTGTCCAAATCCGCCAACGACAGCGGCCGGTAAGTGACGTGTACCGTGGTTTCGGTGATGCCATACATGTTGATCAGTTGCGGAGCGCAATCGCCGAATCGCGCGAACCAGGGCCGCAGGCTACTCACTTCCAGCGGCTCGCCGCCAAATACGATGTAGCGCAGCGAGAGATCGCGCGAAGACTCTTGCGCGCAGGCCACACCCATCAGTTGCTTGAACGCCGATGGTGTCTGGTTCAGCACCGTCACGCGCTCCTGGTAAAGCAGATCGAGGAAGGCGTGCGGCGAACGACTGACCTCTTGCGTCACGATCACCAGGCGGCCACCGTACAGCAGGGCGCCAAAGATCTCCCAGACCGAGAAGTCAAATGCGTACGAGTGGAACAGCGTCCAACAGTCATCGGGACCGAAGTTGAACCAGCCCTGGGTAGCCTGGAACAACCGCAGGACGTTTCGGTGCGGTAACAACGTGCCCTTGGGCCTACCGGTGGAGCCAGAGGTGTAGATCACATAGGCCAGGTTATCCGGCGCGACCACCACCTGCGGGTTGTGGTCGAAAACTCCGTGGTCATCCTCGATCAACAGGCTGCGCACGCCTTGCGGGATCGGCAGGCTGGCAAGTAGTTGGCCTTGAGTCAGCAACAAGGTCAGGCCACTGTCCTGGATCATGTACTGCAATCGATCATCCGGGTAGGCCGGGTCCAGTGGCACATAGGCGCCGCCGGCCTTGAGGATCGCCAGCAAGCCGACGAGCATCTGGAACGAGCGCTCCACCGCGATGCCCACCAGCACTTCAGGCCCAACGCCCTCGGCGATCAAGACATGGGCCAGGCAGTTGGCCTGGCGATTGAGTTCGCCGTAACTGAGGTGCTGGTCGCCCAACACCAGCGCCACAGCATCAGGTGCCCTGGCCGCTTGCAGTTCGATCAAGCGATGGATCGACTCGCCTTGCGGATAGTGGCCCGATACTCCATTCCACTGCTCCAGGGTCAATTGACGCTCATCGTCAGTCAACATGGGCAGCTCGGCAATGCGCGCTCCAGGCTGCACGACGATGCCCTGCAACAGAGTCCGCCAATGCTGCGCCAGGCGTTCGATGGTGCTGCGTTCAAACACGTCACTGGCATAGGTCAGCGAGGCGATCAAACCGGCTTCGCTTTCGGTGGTGTCCAGGACCAGGTCGAACTGCGCGGTTCCACTGTCCCAGGCCAGCCCCTCGATATGCAAATTGTCCAGTTGAGCGGGGTGAGCCGCGCGACTCTGATGGTTAAACAGCACCTGGAACAACGGGCTGTGGCTCAGGCTTCGCTGGGGTTGCAGGGCATCCACCAGTTGTTCGAACGGCAGGTCCTGGTAGGTCTGGGCGTCGAGCACCGACTGGCGAACCTGGCGTAGCAGGTCGCTAAACGAGTCCTGCCCGTCGACCTCGGCGCGCAGCACCTGGGTGTTGACGAAGAAACCCACCAGACCCTCGGTTTCCATACGGTTACGGTTAGCCACCGGCACGCCGACACGGATGTCCGCCTGACCGCTATAGCGGTGCAACAACATCTGGAACGACGCCAACAACAGCATGAACAGCGTGACCTGTTCACGTTGCGCCAGGGCCTGCAAACCGTCGGCAAGCTGCGACGGCAAGGCGAAGTCCAGGCGCGCACCGCGAAAGCTCTGCTCGGCTGGGCGCGGGAAATCGAACGGCAATTCCAGCACCGGCTGCTCACCGCCCAGTTTCTCGCGCCAGTACGCCAGTTGCCGGTCACGCTCGCCCTCGGCCATCCGCTGCTTTTGCCAGGCCGCATAATCGGCGTATTGCAGGGGCAGCGGGTTCAACCGGGCCTCGCGACCTTCACAGCCAGCGGCGTAAAGCTGTACCAGTTCGTCGACGATGATCTGCATCGACCAGCCATCAGAAATGATGTGGTGCTGGGTGATCACCAGTACGTGATGATCGGCCTGGATCTCCAGCAATTTGACGCGCATCAGCGGCCCGTTGAACAGGTCGAATGGACGCTGGATTTCCTCTTCCACCCGCTGCTGGATCGCCCCGGCCGCCACGCGTTGCTGCTCGACAGCCTGCATGCGATGCGGCTGAATCACCTGCCAGGTTCGCTCGCCCTCCTCCACGAAGACGGTGCGCAGGGATTCATGTCGCTGCACCAGGGCCTGGAACGCTTGCTCCAATGCATGCACATTCAGCTCGCCGCGCAAATGCAACGCGGTCGGTACGTGGTAAGCGGCGCTGTCGGGGTCCAGTTGCCAGAGAAACCACTGGCGCTCCTGGGCCGATGACAACGCCAGCGGCCGACCGCGCTCCAGAGCCACCATCGGCAGGCTTTCCCGGGTTTGCAGGCCCTCGCAGGCCTCGGCAAATGCCTTCAAGGTGGGCTGTTCGAACAGAGTGCGCAGCGCCACTTCAAGTTGCAGGTCATGACGAACCCGGGAAATCACCTGGGTGGCCAGCAGGGAGTGGCCGCCACGCTCAAAGAAGTGATCGTCGAGGCCGACGCTGTCAACCTGCAACACCGCCTGCCAGATCGCCGCCAGTTGCGCCTGAAGAGAGTTTTGCGGGGCGACGTAGGCAACCTCGGACCGATTCAGATCAGGCGCGGGCAATGCCCGGCGGTCGAGCTTGCCGTTGTTGTTCAAGGGCAGCGCGCCGAGCAATAGCACATGGCCTGGCACCATGTAATCAGGCAACGACTGGCGCAAGGAGGCAATCAGTTGCTGGCGAAAGTGAGCCTCGTCGACTGAAGGGTCGCTGGCGACGACATACGCCACCAGCTGCGCGCCACTCGGGCTGTGGTGGGCAATAACGGCGGCCTCGTGCACTTGTTCCAGGGTCTGCAGGCAGGCTTCGATTTCGCCCATTTCGATGCGCAAACCGCGAATCTTCACCTGATGGTCGATGCGCCCGGCGTATTCCAGAGCGTCATCGCCGTTGTAGCGAGCCAGGTCGCCACTGCGGTAAAGACGTGCGCCCGGCAATGGCGAGAACGGGTCCGGCAGGAAGCGCTCGGCGGTCAGTGCGGGACGGTCAAAATAGCACTGGGCCAGACCGGCCTCGGCGCCGATGAACAGCTCGCCGACGCCACCGGTTGGCAACAACTGGCCGGCACTGTCGAGGACATACAGCGACCGGCCGTCGATGGCCCGCCCAATAGGAATACCAAACGCATCGCTGGTATCGTCCAGCCTGCATTGATGCACGCTGGACACCACCGTGGCCTCGGTCGGGCCATAGGTATTGAGCAGGCGCACCGCGCCCAGACCGGCTTCATGCCAGACCCGCAAGCCTTCCACGGACATGGCTTCGCCACCCACGTGAACCTGGCGCAGGTTGCCCAGGGAGCCGCCGAGTGCGTATTCCTTGGCCAGCAGATACCAGTAAGCGGCCGGCAAATCGGCCAGGGTCACGCCCTGGGCAACGATTTCCCGCGCCAGTTGCCCGGCGTCCAGCAGCTCATCGCCGCGCATGATCAGCGCAGCACCGGTGCACAACGGCGGGTAGCATTGCTCGACAAAGCCATCAAAGCTGAACGTGGCAAACTGCAGCACTCGGTCCTCGGGGCTCAGCACGCTGTAATCCTCAGCGCTCTGGCAGAACTGGCCGAGGGCCGCATGATCAATCGCCACGCCCTTGGGCAGGCCGGTGGAGCCGGAGGTGTAGATCACGTAGGCCAGGTCGGCAGCGACCGCGTGATTGGACGGATTGCTGGCGGGGTAGCTCGCCAGTTCGGCGCCTGTGGGGCTGAAATCCAGGCGCGTCAGTTGCTCGGGTAACGGCAGGTCTTCCAGCAGGCCGGTCTCACACAGCAGCAAGTCAAGGCGGCTGTCGGCGAGCATGTAGGCCAGACGCTCGGTGGGGTATTTCGGGTCCAGCGGGACATAGGCGGCGCCACTCTTGAGTACGGCCAGCAAGCTGACAATCAAGTGCGGGCCACGACGGCAGGCCAAGCCGACCCGCTGGCCGGAGCCGACGCCGTGCTCCTGCAGGCGATGGGCCAGACGGTTGGCCCGCTCATTGAGCTGGCCATAGCTCAGGGCTTGATCGCCTGCCTGCACAGCCAGGGCCGCAGGTGTGGCCAGGGCCTGGGCAGCGATGCGCTGATGAACCAACGCGTGACTGCGCGGGGTCGATACTGGCGATTGGCTGAGCGCCAGCACAGCACGACGACCGGGCGCATCCAGCAGCTCCAGGGTGCCCAGGCAAGCCTGGGCATTGGCGACCAACTGCGCCAACAGGTGTTGCAGGTTGACGTTCAACTGACGCACGCCAGCCTCGCTGAAGCGCGCCGTGTCGTAGCTGAACTCCAGGCGCAGGCTGGCACCCAGCTCGATGCCCAGGGTCAACGGGTAATTGGTGCGTTCGTGATTGTGCAGTTCGCCAAAGGCCAAGCCGGCGGGCGCGCCTTGCTTGAGCGCCTCGGCCACCGGGAAGTTTTCGAACACCAGCAGGCTGTCGAACAGGGCCGAGCCTTGCTGACCGGCCCAGGCCTGAATGTCATACAGCGGCACGTGTTCATGGTCACGCAGGCTCAGGTTCAACGCTTGCAGTTCGCTCAACCAAGGCCCGACCTGCTCGGCCGGCCCAGGGCTGCTGATGATGGGCAAGGTGTTGATGAACAGGCCCAACTGCTGCTCGATGCCCGGCAACGGTGCCGAACGCCCGGCCACCGTGGCGCCAAAAGCCACGCAGTCCTGGCCGGTATAGCGTTGCAGCAACAGGCTCCAGGCCCCTTGCAACAGGGTGTTGAGGGTGATTTTTTGTTGACGGGCGAAGTCGATCAACGCCTGGCTCAAGGCACTGTCGACACTCACCTGATGCTCCGCCATGCCCGTTGCGCCGACGGGAGGCCGCAGCGCATCGGCCAGCAAGGTGGGCGCTTGCAGCGGCGCCAGGGTGGCTTTCCAGAACGCCTCACCGGCCTGTGATGCTTGCTGTTGCAGCCAGCTCAGGTAATCGCGGAACTGCCCAAGGGGCGCCGGCAATAGATGGCCGGCGTAATGGCTGATGACTTCACCGAGCAGTTGGGCGTTGCTCCAGCCGTCCATCAGGATGTGATGACTGGTGTAGATCAAATGCCAGGTTTCATCGCCACCGCGCACTAGCATCAGGCGCAACAGCGGTGCGCTGCTCAGCTCAAAGCCCAGTTCGCGTTCAGCGCTGGCCAAGGCATCCCGGTCGGCGTAGATATCGTCGATCACCTGCAACTGCAGGTCCACCTGGCGATGGATCACTTGATGTGCGCTGTCCAGGCCCAGCCAATGGAAGCTGCTACGCAGGATGTCATGGCGGTCGATCGCCGCTTGCCAGGCGCGACCGAAGGCCAGCACATCCAACCCTCGAATATCCAGGCGCAGTTGATTGATGTAAGCCTGCGCCTGAGGCTCATACAAGGTGTGGAACAACATGCCCTGCTGCATCGGTGACAACGGGTAAATATCGTCGATGGCCGGGCCTTCCACCGGCAGCCGATCCAGTTGCTGCTGAGTCAGGGTCGCCAGGGGGAAGTCCGACGGCGTGACCTGGCCCGGCGTCGCGGCGCAGCAGTGCTCGATCAGCGCCTTGAGTTCCCGAGTGTAGATATCGGCCAACTGCTGGATAGTCGAGGCGCTGAACATTTCGCGGCTGAACCCCCATTGCAGTGCCAGCTCGCCGCCATACACCTGGCCTTCCACTGTCAGCCAGTTGGCCAGCGGCGCTTGGGGGTCCTGAGCCTGACCGCTGCCCTGAGTGGCCGGAACAAAGAGTGCCGACTCATCGAACTGCCGGTCGAACTGCCCCAGGTAGTTGAAGGTGATACGCGGCGCCGGCAGTGCCGAAAGCGCTTCGCGGGCCGCAGGTTCGCCGAGGTAGCGCAACAGTCCGTGGCCCAGGCCTTTACCGGGCACGGCGCGCAGCTGTTCCTTGATCGATTTGATTGAAGTCGCCAGTTCAGCCGCCGGTTGCAGGCGCACCGGGAACACGCTGGTGAACCAGCCGACGGTGCGGGTCAGGTCCAGGCTATCGAACAGGTCTTCGCGGCCATGGCCTTCAAGCTGGATCAAGGCGGCGTCCTGGTCGCTCCAGCGACAGACGGCGCGGGCCAATGCAGTCAGCAGCAAGTCGTTGACCTGGGTGCGATAGGCCGCCGGGGCGGTTTGCAGCAATTGACGGGTCAGCTCGGCGTCGAGGCGGGTTTCGATCTTTTGCCCCAGGCGGTTGTTCAGGCCGCCCTGTGGATTATCGCAAGGCAGGTCGGCGGTGCTCGACTGCGTCAGCCAGTACGGCAGCTGGTCGTTGAGGGTCTGCGCGTGGGCATGTAGATGCTGCGCCCAGTGCTGGTAGGCACTGGTCTTGGCCGGCAGTACCGACGGTTGTGCGGCTGAGTGCTGCTGATAAGCCTGCTGCAAATCCTCCAGCACGATGCGCCAGGACACGCCGTCCACCACCAGGTGATGAACCACCAGCAACAGACGCTGGCTGCCATCAGCCAGATTGATCAGCGCGGCGCGCAACAGCGGCCCCTGCCGCAGGTCGAGGCTGCGTTGCGCCTCGTCACACAGCGCGGCCAATTCATCGACGCTGTCGGCGCGGCATTGCCATAGCCCGGACTCGCTGACCGCTGTGGCGTGGGTTTGGCACCAACCCTCGGCCTCACCGGCAAAGCGCAGGCGCAAGGCATCATGGTGGTTGATCAGTTGGATCAACGCCGCTTCCAGCGCCGGGACCACCAGCGGTTCACGAGGCGTCAGCAGCAACGACTGGTTCCAGTGATGACGGGCCGGGATAGCCTGCTGGAAAAAAACCTGCTGCACGGGCGTCAGAATTACTTCGCCGCTGACCGGGCCTTGATCGATCGCGTTGTGCTGATCAAAGGTCGCTACCCGCGCCAGGCTGCGCACGCTCTGGTACTGAAACAGGTCCCGTGGGCTCAGGCGAATCCCGGCCTGGCGAGCTCGGCTGACCATCTGGATGGAGATGATCGAGTCGCCCCCCAGTTCGAAGAAGTTGTCTTCCAGGCCGACCTGCTCAACGCCCAGCACATCGCCCCAGATCGCCGCCAGGGCTTTTTCCAGGTCGCTGCCGGGCGCAACAAAGGCCTGCTGCGGCGCCGCGTCCGGCAACGGTAGCGCCTTGCGGTCGAGCTTGCCGTTGGCGGTAACCGGCAGTTTCGCCAACGGCATCAGGTAGGTCGGCACCATGTATTCCGGCAGGTTGCCCAACAGCCAGGCCTTGAGGTCCTGTTGCCACGGCGTGGTCGGCTCGGCGGCATCCAGCACCAGATAAGCCACCAGCTGTTTGCCACCCTGCACCAGCACCACCGCTTCACGCACCAGAGGGTGCTGCATCAGGCGGGTCTCGATTTCTCCCAGCTCGATGCGCAGGCCCCGCAGCTTGACCTGATGATCCAGGCGCCCGAGGTATTCAATCACCCCGTCGGCACGCTGGCGCACCCGGTCGCCGGTGCGATACAGGCGCGCACCGGCAGTGAAAGGGCACGGCACAAAGCGCTCGGCGGTCAGCCCAGGACGGCGGTGATAACTGCGGGCCAGCCCGGTGCCTCCCAGGTACAACTCACCCGCTACACCGGCCGGAACCGGGTTCAGTTGCGCGTCCAGCACGTAGGTGCCGAGGTTGGCGATGGGCCGACCGATGGGCACGCTGTCGGCGCCTTCGTCGACACACGTCCAGTGCGTGACGTCGATGGCCGCTTCCGTCGGCCCATACAGGTTGTACAGCGCCGCGTTCGGCAGTTTGGCGAAGACTTGCAATTGCGCATCCAGCGCCAGAGCTTCACCGCTGCACACGATGCGCTTGAGGCTTGCACAAGCCTGGACGCCAGGCTCGTGAATAAACGCCTGGAGCATCGACGGCACAAAGTGCAAGGTGCTGATGTGCTGCTCGCGGATAGTTTCGATCAGGCGGGCCGGCTCGCGGTGTTCGCCAGGGGCGGCCACCACCAGGCGCGCGCCTGTCATCAACGGCCAGAAGAACTCCCAGACCGACACGTCGAAACTGAAGGGCGTTTTCTGCAAAACCGCGTCGCTGCCGTCCAGGCCGTAGGCGTCCTGCATCCAGCACAGCCGGTTGACCAGCGCACGATGGCTGTTGCCGGCACCCTTGGGTTTGCCGGTCGAGCCCGAGGTGTAGATCACATAGGCCAGGTTCAAGCCATGCACTGTCACCGCGACGGGCTCGGTGCTGTAACCCTCAAGCCAGTCGGGCTGCGGGTCCAGCATGATGACCTTGACCTCGTTCGCAGGCAGCCTATGTAGCAGGCTGGTCTGGCTGAGCAAGAGGCCGATGCCACTGTCTTCGATCATGTAGGCCAGGCGGTCCAGCGGGTACTCCGGGTCCAGCGGGACGTACGCGCCGCCGGCCTTGAGGATCGCCAGCAGGCCGACCACCATTTCCACGGAGCGCTCGACACAAATACCCACCAGCACATCCGGACCAACCCCTTGCTGGCGCAAGGCATGGGCCAACTGGTTGGCGCGAGCGTCGAGTTGGGCGTAGCTCAATACCGTCGCGCCGAACACCAGGGCCGGTGCTTGCGGGGTTCGCTGTACCTGATCTTCGATCAACTGATGAATGCCGCGCTCGGTCGGGTACTGCTCATCAGTCTGGTTCCAGCCATGGACCAGCACCAGCCGCTCATCGGCGGCCAGCATTGGCAACTCCCCGATACGCTGGTTGCCATCGACGACCATGGCCTGCAACAGACTGATCCAGTGCCAGGCCATGCGCTCGATGGAAGCAGAATCGAACAGGTCATTGGCGAAGGTCAGCGCGGCGTGCAGGGTGCCGGACTTCTCATAAGTGTCCAGGGTCAGGTCGAACTGGGTGGTGCGGCCTTGCCATTGCACCAGGGACAGTTCCAGCCCGGAAGCGGTGCTCACCGAAGCGATGTCTGCCACCACTGGCTGGTGGTTGTACATGACTTGGAACAACGGCGTGTGGCTCAAGCTACGCTCGACTTTCAACGCTTCCACCAGGCGCTCGAACGGCAACTCCTGATGGGCCTGGGCGCCCAAGGCGTGCTCCTTGATACCTTGCAACAACTCGCCGACGCGGGTTTGTCCGGTCAGCTCGGTGCGCAGTACCTGCGTGTTGACAAAGAAGCCGATCAACCCTTCGACCTCGGTGCGGTTGCGGTTGGCAATCGGCACGCCAATACGCAGGTCGCCCTGGCCGGTGTAGCGGTGCAGCAGCACATTAAAGGCGCCGAACAGCAGCATGAACAGCGTGACGTTGTGTTGCTGCGCACAACTGCGCAGTTGCACGGCCAGCGCCGGATCAATCGCAAAATCATGACGCGTGCCCCGGTAGCTGGGCATGGCCGGACGCGGATGGTCGATGGGCAGTTCCAGCACCGGATGCTCATCGCCCAGACGCGCTTGCCAGTATTCCAGTTGGCGAGCCTGTTCGCCCGCCTCCAGCCAGCGGCGCTGCCACAGGGCATAGTCGCTGTACTGGATCGGCAAGGCCGGCAGTTGGGGCGCTTCATTACGTTCATGGGCGTCGTAGCAGCGGATGAACTCGTCGATCAATACATTCATCGACCAGCCATCGGAAACGATGTGGTGCAGGGTCAGCAGAAGCACGTGCTCCTGCTCGGCCAACTTGAGCAATTGCACCTGCAGCAGCGGGCCATTAGCCAAGTCGAAGGGCAAGAGTGATTGTCGGGTAGCGGCATCCGTCACCGCGTGTTCACGCGCGGCGGGCGCCAGGGCGCTGAAGTCCACCTGTTCGATGGCCAACGACGGCTGCACGGCAACCTGCAACAAGCGCTCATCGGCCTGGCGCTGGAACACCGTGCGCAAGGTTTCATGACGTGCCACCAGGCTGGCGAACGCTTGCTCCATGGCGCGCAAGCTCAACGCGCCCTTGAGCCGTACGGCCCCCGGCAGGTTATAGGCACCACTGGAGGGATCCAATTGCCAGAGAAACCACATCCGCTGCTGCGCGTAGGACAGCGCCTGTCGGTCCTCGGCCTCCACGCCTGCCGGAATCGGAAACCGGGAAAAATCCACCCCTTCCTTGTGCAACGCCTGGAGGAACATCTGGCGTTTTTCCAGGGGTAACCCGATAAACCGGCGAGCAAGTTTCAAGGAGTCTTCAGCGTTCATTTCTTGGGATCCGGGGCAATAGGCAGGAAGCACAAAGGCACGTCGTCCCTATAAAACGAATCCGGGAGGGAAAAATTAGCGGCGGGATCTAGTCAGACGGGAGGCTGCGGGAGGTGTCATCAAGGGTTACATCAAACATCGGAAAGCCTGACGAAGTCGCCCTATCATTGACGGACCTCATACTTTGCAACTACATTTAGTTACACACAGGGAACGCCGTGTCAAAAAATGAAAAGCTGCTCGCCAAATTGCTCAATGAGCAAATGACGTTTACCTGGCCTGAACTCGTTACGCTGTTGCGTCGACTGGGCTACACACAAATCGAAGGGGCTGGTAGCCGGGGCAAGTTCGACAAGGGCGACCCGAGTGCAATGATTACCCTGCACACCCCTCACTCCGGTAACGAGTTGAAACATTACATCCGGCGCCAGATCATCGAACAATTGAAATCAGGAGACCTGATTCAGTGAACAACCAGTTGAAACACAAAGGCTATATCGGCTCCATCGAAGCCAGCGTCGAGGACAATTGCCTGTTCGGCAAGCTTCTGTTCATCAAGGCTCTGATCAGCTACGAGGGCCAGACCGTGGCCCAGTTGGAAACAGCCTTTTGCGAGGCTGTGGACGATTACCTCGACACTTGCCAGAAGCTCGGACAAACACCAGAAAAGCCCTGCAAGGGCTCGTTCAACGTTCGAGTCGGTCATGACCTCCATTTAGCCGCCGCCTTGGCGGCGACCCGTCAAAAAGTGACGCTCAACGACCTGACGCGACAAGCATTGAACGAGTTCCTGCAACAGCATGCGATGGGGTGACCCATCACCCCAGCCGCCGATACCCCAACACCGCTGAAACCAACACCACGCCTGCGGCAACCAGCGCCACCCAGAACCCACTGGGGGCGCCAAAGTGGTCGATCATCCAGCCGGAACTGGCAGCACCGATGGCCACACCGATACTCAGGCCGGTGATCAGCCAGGTCATGCCTTCGGTCAAGCGGCTGGGCGGGACAATTTGCTCCACCAGGGCCATGGACACGATCAGGGTTGGGGCAAAGAACAGACCTGAGACAAATACCGCCACCGACAGGCCAGGAATGTTCACCACCAGCAACAACGGCAGCGTGGTCAGCGCCGTAGCCACTCCGCAGTACAGAAACTGCCTTGGCAACGGCGCTGCCAGTTTCAGGGTGCCAAAGGCCAGCCCCGCCAGGCACGAGCCGATGGCGTAGACCGACAACACAATACTCGCTGCAGCAGGTTGGCCCTGATGCTGGGCGAACGCGACGCTGACCACATCCACCACGCCGACAATGGTGCCCATGGCCATTAGCAGGATCATCAGGATCAGCACCGACGGCGACGCAATCAACCAACCCCCGTGATGGCCGTGGTGCTCATGCACCGGTGGCTCGGTCTGGCGTTGCAGGACGAAGACGGTGACCCCAACGGCCAGAAACAACAACGCCATCAACGGCCCTGCTTCGGGAAACAGCACCACGCTCAGCCCCACCGACAGGGGCGGCCCGAGAATGAAACACACCTCGTCCAGCACCGACTCCAGGGCAAAGGCGGTTTTCAGTTTTGGCTGGCCTCGATATAACTCGGTCCAGCGCGCCCGCACCATGGCCGACATGCTGGGCATGCCACCGGCCAGGGCAGCGAACAGGAACAAGGTCCAATTCGGCGCCTGCAAGCGGGTGCACAGCAACACCATCAACAGCGCGCCACCACCCAGGATTGCCGCCACCGGCAACACCCGGCTCTGGCCATAGCGGTCCACCAGCCGTGACACCTGGGGGGCGCAAAAGGCCGTGGCCAAGGCAAAGGTCGCCGCCACCGCGCCGGCCAATCCGTAACCGCCGTGAACTTGCGACAGCATGGTGATCAGCCCGATGCCCGTCATGGAAATCGGCATGCGAGCGAGCATGCCCGCCAACACAAAAGCCCTGGAACCTGGCGCCTTGAACAACTCGGCGTAAGGGTTTGCCATGGTGCGTAACCTCTACCTGAATGCCCTGAAATTTGCGTCGTGTGTTATCAGGGGGAAAATACATTTGAAACCCAAAGTTTGATAGCGATACACCACCACCGTCGCATTCCTGCCAATCGGTGAACTTGTGCCAGGCGCCACCAGTCAGCTAACTGAACGCTCTGGAAAAGGTTGGGTGCTGAATGCGTATCTCGTTGGATCAACAAGTGGCCCTGGTCACCGGCGCCAGTTCCGGGATCGGCGCCGGAGCTGCCAAGGCTCTGGCCGAGGCCGGGGCTGCGGTGGTGCTGAACTACAACGCCCAGGCGGCGCCGGCGCAAGCCTTGGCGGCGCAGATCAATGCCAGCGGTGGCCGGGCGATTGCCGTCGGCGCCGATGTCTCAAAAGAGGCCGACGTCGAACGACTGTTTGCGCAAACCCTCGACACCTTCGGCCACCTGGACATTCTGGTGGCCAACTCCGGTATGCAGAAAGACGCCGCAGCCGTGGACATGACCCTCGACGACTGGAACACCGTCATCGGCGTCAACCTCACCGGCCAGTTCCTCTGTGCCCGCGCAGCCTTGCGTATCTTCAATCACCAGGGCATCCGCGAAGGTATCTCCCGGGCCGCCGGAAAAATCATCCACATGAGTTCGGTCCACCAGCTCATTCCCTGGGCCGGGCACGTCAACTACGCGGCGTCCAAGGGCGGTGTCGAGATGCTGATGCGCACCCTCGCCCAGGAAGTCAGCCAGCAGCGCATTCGCATCAACGGCATCGCGCCAGGGGCGATTCGCACAGCAATCAACCGCGCTGCCACCGAGGACGATGCCGAGCAGCAACTGCTCAAGTTGATTCCCTACGGTCGGGTCGGCGATGTCGAAGACGTGGCCAACGCGGTGGTGTGGCTGGCCAGCGATGCCTCCGATTATGTGGTGGGCAGCACCTTGTTTATTGATGGCGGCATGAGCCTTTATCCGGAGTTCAGAGGTAATGGTTGATCTGAAGAACGAAGCACAAAGCGCCATTGATGCCCACGGCATCATCGGCGATATGCGAACTGCCGCCCTGGTCAACGACAAGGGCAGCATCGACTTTTTCTGCTGGCCGGAGTTCGACAGCCCGTCGATCTTCTGTTCGTTGCTGGACTCCCCCGCTGCCGGGATCTTCCAACTGACTCCGGACTTGCCCGACGCCCGCCGCGAGCAAATTTACCTGCCGGACACCAACGTCCTGCAAACCCGCTGGCTCAGCGATGAGGCGGTGGTGGAAATCACCGACCTGTTGACCATCAGCGAAGAAGTCGACGACCTGCCGTTGCTGGTTCGCCGGGTGCGGGTGGTCAGCGGCAAGGCGACGATTCACCTGCGCTGCGCTGTACGCCATGACTACGCCCGTGCGCCAACCCGCGCCACCGCCGACAATGACGACGTGTGCTTTGAGGCCCCTGGTCAACCCGGCCTGCGCCTGGCCAGCAGCCACACCCTGCAGATCGACGGCGACGCAGCCGTCGCCAGCTTCACCCTGGAACAGGAGCAAGGCGCCGAATTTGTCCTCGGCGGCATCGACGATCCCAGGATTGAAAGCACCAGCACCGACCTGTGCCTGGAGCGCACCTTGAAGTTCTGGCGCGCCTGGATCACCCAGTCCAACTATCGCGGACGCTGGCGGGAAATGGTCAACCGCTCGGCTTTGGCCTTGAAGCTGTTGACCTCGCGTAAACACGGCGCCATTGTCGCCGCCGCCACCTTCGGCCTGCCGGAAACCCCCGGCGGCGAGCGCAACTGGGACTACCGCTACACCTGGATCCGCGATGCGTCGTTCACCGTCTACGCATTTATGCGCCTGGGTTTTGTCGAGGAAGCCAACAGCTACATGCGCTGGTTGAAGGGCCGGGTCAGCGACTGCTGCGGCGCGCCCATGAAGATCAACATCCTGTATGGCATCGACGGTCGCCAGGAACTGCCCGAAACCGAGCTGAGCCACCTGCGCGGCCATGGCGGCGCGCAACCGGTACGTATCGGTAATGAGGCCTACGACCAGGTACAGCTGGATATTTTCGGCGAACTGATGGACGCGGTGTACCTGGTCAACAAATACGGCGAAGCCATCTCCCATGAAGGCTGGAAACACACCCTGGAAGTGGTGGGTCAGGTCTGCGAAACCTGGAACCACAAAGACGTCGGCATCTGGGAGATGCGCGGCGAACAGCATCATTTTTTGCATTCGCGGCTGATGTGCTGGGTGGCCCTGGACCGCGCCATTCGCCTGGCCTCCAAACGTTCGCTGCCGGCGCCGTTCGCCCGTTGGGACCAGACCCGCCAGGCGATCTATGAAGATATCTGGAGCAATTTCTGGAACGAAGAACGCGGGCATTTCGTGCAGCATATCGGCAGCACCCAGCTCGACGGTTCGATGCTGCTGATGCCGCTGGTGCGCTTCGTTGCCGCTACCGATCCGCGCTGGTTGTCGACCCTGGACGCGATCCAGAAAAACCTGGTGCGCGACGGCATGGTCTACCGCTACCGCAACGACGACAGCCAGATCGACGGCCTGCAAGGCACCGAAGGCGCGTTTGCCGCCTGTTCATTCTGGTACGTCGAATGTTTGGCCCGTGCAGGCCAAGTGGAAAAGGCGCACCTGGAGTTTGAGCAGTTGCTGCGCTACGCCAATCCGCTGGGTTTGTATGCCGAGGAGTTCGACAGCCAGGCACGACATCTGGGCAATACGCCACAAGCGTTGAGCCATTTGGCGTTGATCAGCGCGGCGACATTTCTGGATCGCAAGCTGAGTGGCGTGAAAACCGTCTGGCAGCCTTGAGGGGGACAAGCCCGCTCGCCACAGGTTGTTTTGCAATTATCAAAAGCTATGTATATATCGGTGCGACCGTTTTACTGCACCACCAGATATTCAAGGAAAGAATATGACCCAGCACATACGACGAAGCATAAACACAGGGAAGGTCTTATTTGACTGATGTCTATCCTCTCCATCCTCATCCACGTCCCCTACTGGCGCACCGCTACGCTTCCAGCGGCCACGTGGAGATGCCAGGTGCGTGATCCGTGGGGCAACTGCATCGGATTGCGCCAGCCTGGAGGTGCGACATGAGTGTTTTCCCGACCCTGTACACCGAACGCTTGCTGCTAAGGGAGTTGGTCGCCAGCGATGCCCCGGCGCTGTTTTCGATTTATCGCGATGCCGAGGCCATGCAGTGGTTTGGCGTTGATCCCATGACGGACCTGCTTCAGGCCCAGGCCTTGATCGAGACCTTTGCTCAGTGGCGCACCCAGGCCAATCCTGGTACACGCTGGGGGCTGGAATGCGACGGCCAATTGCTGGGCACCTGTGGTTTTTTCAAGTGGAATCGGGGCTGGAGCAGTTGTTCGCTGGCTTGTGAGCTGGCACCCAAGGCTCGGGGCCGAGGGTTGATGGGTGAAGCGCTGCGGGCCATGCTCGATTGGGGTTTTGCCGAAATGCAATTGCATCGCGTCGAAGCCCTGGTGCACCCGCAGAACCATGCGTCGCTGGCACTGCTTGGACGTCTGGGGTTCGGCAAGGAAGGTACGTTGCGCGAGGCGGGGTTCTGGGCCGGCCAGCGTCAGGACCTGCACATATTGGCGTTACTTGCCCATGATTATCCAACAGCATCCACGGTAGTTTCCGGCTAAAGTCCCTCAGTCTTCTGTCCCCGAACGGAGCACCGATGAACCACATCGCACCGCTGCATTACGTCCGCACCCCGATGCTCGACATAGCCTATGAAGCCCATGGCCCGGCCGACGGCGAAGTGGCAATTCTGCTCCACGGTTTCCCCTACGACCCGCGCGGCTACGACGACATCGCCCCGGCCCTCGCGGCACGGGGCTTGCGGGTGCTGGTGCCCTACCTGCGTGGCTATGGCCCCACTCGCTTTATCAACGCGGACATAATGCGCTCCGGCCAACAGGCGGCCCTGGCCAAGGATCTGCTGGACTTCATGGATGCCCTGTCCATCGAAAAAGCCGCCCTGGCGGGTTATGACTGGGGCGGACGCGCCGCCTGCATCGTCGCGGCGCTGTGGCCCGAGCGGGTGCGCTGCCTGGTGACGGGCGATTGCTACAACATTCAGGACATTGCGGCGTCGATCAAACCCCGTGCAGCGATCACGGAACATCGCCTGTGGTATCAGTTTTACTTCCATACGCAACGGGGCGTCGATGGCCTGACCGCCAACCGTCGCGAGCTGTGTGAACTGCTGTGGTCGCTGTGGTCGCCGTCCTGGGCGGACGGGCCGAACCTGTACGGCCAGACGGCGCCATCGTTTGATAACCCTGACTTTGTCGAGGTGGTGATCCACTCCTATCGCCACCGCTTCATGTATGCCCCGGGCGACCCGACGCTGGAAGGGATAGAGCAGGCGCTGGTGCAGCCGCCGGCGATTTCGGTACCGAGTATTTCATTGTGCGGGGCCGACGACGGTGTGGGCCCGGCGCCTATGCTGGATGATGACCTGGGGCGTTTCAGCGGGTTTTATCGGCGGCGGGTGCTGCCGGGGGTGGGCCACAATATTCCCCAGGAAGCACCGCAGGCGACGCTTGAGGCGCTGATTGAGTTGCTTGAACGAACGGGGAATGACTGAGCCCGCCTATCACTGGCTGACGGAAAACCGCTCGCGATAGGCCTGGGGCGTCACCGACAAGGCCCGCAAAAAACTGCGGCGCAGGGTCTCTTCGCTGCCAAAACCGCATTGCACGGCGATTCGCTTGATCGACGTGGCGCTGTCGGCCAGTTGCCGGCGGGCGGTTTCCACCCGCATCAACTCCACAGCCCGCGCCGGGGTCTGGCCGGTTTCGGCGCGATAATGACGCACAAAACTGCGCTCGCTCATACCCGCCTGAGCCGCCAGGGTCGGGATGCTCAAGTCCAGGCTCAGGTGTTCGGCCATCCAGGCGTGCAACTCGCTGAAACGGCTGCTGCCCTTTTGCAGGGACACTTGTTGTAAGGACAGTGTCACGCTGAACTGCGATTGCCCGCCCGGGCGTTTGAGAAACACCACCAGGTGCCGCGCCACTTCCAGGGCCACGGCGCGCCCCAAGTCTTCCTCCACCAAAGCCAGGCACAAATCGATGCCGGCGGTAACCCCGGCGGAGGTCCACACCGAACCTTGCTGGATAAAAATCGGGTTGGCCTCGACCTGCAATTTTGGGTACTTGAGGGCCAATTCTGCACAGCGGGTCCAGTGGGTCGTCACCCGGCAGCCGTCCAGCAGGCCACTGGCGGCCAACAGGAAAGCGCCGGTGCACACCGAGGTCATCCGGCGCGATTGCCCGGCCTTTTGCCGAACCCAGTCCACCAACACCGGGTCCTCGGCGGCACCGTACACGCCCCAGCCACCAGCAATCACCAGCGTGTCACACGGCGCATCGGCCGCTGGCAGTGGCTCGGCTACCAGGGCCAGGCCGGCGGAGGTCATCACTGGTTCGGCCTGTGAGGCAATCACCGTCACCGCATAAGGCAACAGCAAACCCTGCTGCCGGGCCAGATCGTTGGCCGAGGCAAACACTTGCAGCGGCCCGGTGACGTCGAGCACTTGCACATAGGGGAACGCGAGCACATGGACAATTTTCGGCATGATTGGCGTGATTCGTGGGATTAATGGCGTATGCGCCAAAGACTAGGTAACTAGAGTGAAGCCGTCCATTCATTTATCGCGCCCCCTATAACACTTCCCCTCTATCAGGAGTTTCGCCATGACCTTGCAGATCGGCTTTGTGTTGTTCCCCGGCATCCAGCAACTGGACCTCACCGGGCCTTATGACGTGCTGGCATCGTTGCCGGATGTGCAGCTGCACCTGATTTGGAAAGACCTGGCACCGGTCACTTCCAGCACCGGGCTGGTGTTTACGCCGACCATGACCTACGACGAATGCCCGGTGCTGGATGTGATTTGCGTGCCGGGGGGTGCCGGTGTCGGCCCGTTGATGGAAGACCCGCAGACGCTGGGCTTCCTCAAGGTACAATCGCGAACCGCGCGCTATGTGACGTCAGTTTGCACCGGGTCGCTGGTGCTCGGGGCGGCGGGCTTGCTGCGGGGGCGGCGAGCGACTACGCACTGGGCTTACCACGACATGCTGACCACCTTGGGCGCGATTGCGGTGCAAGAGCGTGTGGTGCGTGACGGTAATCTGTTCACGGGCGGTGGGATCACCGCAGGAATTGATTTTGCGCTGACGCTGGCGGCGGAGCTGTATAGCGAGGCGGCCGCGCAGTTGGTTCAATTGCAGCTGGAATATGCGCCTGCGCCACCGTTCAATTCGGGCCGGCCGGACACAGCGCCCAAGCATGTGCTGGAAGAGGCCAACAAGCGCACGATTGAATCGCGCAAGACTCGCGGTGAAATCGTGGCGCGGGCGGCGGCGAGGTTAGGCTGAGGGTACGGGGCAAAAATATGCAGGCTTGCCTGCTCCCACACTCGACTTGTGTACATCCGCGCAGTCCTCATCTCGACGATTGCTCAATCCATCAGCCAGCGACTAAAATGCGAAATACTATCAATTAAGACTGCTGCGCCAGGTCGGCTCACGTCACCGGGTCAAGCCAGGCATTACCGGCTGGGCGCAGATCAACGGCTACCGTGGCGAAACCGACACCCTGTTCAAGATCCAGAAGCGGGTTGAATACGACCTGGAATACATCGCCAAGTGGTCAGTGTGGCTAGACCTGTATATCGTTTTCATGACGATCCCGGCCGTTCTTTCCACCAAGGAAGTCTATTGATGAACACCCTCAACGGATTGATTCCGTGCATCATTTCCGGCGGCTCGGGCACGCGGTTGTGGCCTGTTTCCCGGCAGAACATGCCCAAGCCATTCATGCGCATGCGTGACGACCAAAGCCTGTTGCAGAAGACGTTCCTGCGGGCCAGTCATCTGCCAGGCGTGGAAAGTATCCTGACGGTGACCAACCGCGACCTGTTGTTCCGCACCCTCGACGACTATCGCGCCGTTAACACGGCGCACCTGGCCCTCGACCTGCTGCTGGAACCGTTCGGTCGCAACACCGCCGCCGCCATCGCCGTGGCCGCCCTGCATGTGCAGGAGCATTTCGGTGGCGAAGCGCAGTTGCTGGTGATGCCTGCCGACCATCTGATCCTTGATGAAGGTGCCTTCGCCGAGGCCGTGAGCCAGGCCCGCAACCTGGCCGAGGACGGCTATCTGGTGACCTTTGGCATCCAGCCCGATCGCCCGGAAACCGGCTTCGGCTATATAGAGCAGGGCTCGACCCTGGGTGAAGGTTTCCGGGTCAAACGCTTCGTCGAAAAACCTGACCTGGCTACCGCCCAGGGTTATCTGGACGGCGGCAAGCACCTGTGGAACGCCGGGATGTTCTGCTTCAAGGCCGCCGCCCTGCTGGAAGAACTGGCCACCCACGCTCCGACGGTGCTGGATGCGGCCCAGTTGGCGCTGGAACACAGCCAGACCCTGCGCAACAACAGTTGCCGCCAGCGCGAACTGAACCCTGAAGGTTTCGGCACCGCGCCGGACATCTCCATCGATGTGGCGCTGATGGAGAAATCCGCCCAGGTCGCCGTGGTGCCCTGCGACATCGGCTGGAGCGATATCGGTTCCTGGGAAGCCCTGCGCCAGCTCACACCGAGCGATGAAAACGACAACCAGATCAATGGCGAGGCGATCCTGCACGACGTGCATAACTGCTACATCGACTCGCCCAAGCGTGTACTCGGCGCGGTGGGTGTGCGCGACCTGATCATCGTCGACACCCCGGACGCGATCCTGATTGCCGACGCCAACCGCAGCCAGGACGTGCGCTACATCGTCGCCGAACTCAAGCGCCAGAACCATCCGGCGTTCAGCCTGCACCGCACCGTCACCCGGCCGTGGGGCACCTACACCGTGCTGGAGGAAAGTACCCGGTTCAAGATCAAGCGCATTGTGGTCAAGCCCAAGGCTTCGTTGTCCCTGCAAATGCACCATCACCGCAGCGAGCACTGGGTGGTGGTCAGTGGCGCGGCGATGATCACCAATGGCGACCGGGAAATCCTGCTCAACATGAACGAGTCCACCTACATCCCCGCCGGGCACAAACACCGCCTGACCAACCCAGGCGTCATCGACCTGGTGATGATCGAGGTGCAGAGCGGCGAGTACCTGGGGGAAGACGACATCGTGCGCTACGACGATATTTACGGTCGCGCACCTGTGGATGTGCCAAAGGAGCCGAAGCCCTAGCACCACAGCAAAAAGCCGTTGCTCAGGTGAGGAATTCTGGAGATCTCGTAGAAGGCATCCTGAAAGCACCACCCGATCCAGCATCACACTGGTCGGGTAGCGAACGGCTCAGTCATCCAACGGCTTAGGGGCTGCCGGTTTGGTTGTCTTGCCCGGTTTGGCACCAGCCTTGCCAGCGGCCGGGGCGGCGGGTTGCGGTTCAGCAGGCGCGGCCGCTTCTTTTTCAGCCATGGGCATCTTGTCGACGGCAGCGAAGAATTCCGCAAGATCGAGGGTATCCGGTGGAACAGTCTTTTCGACTTTCTTCTCGCCGTCCTTGCCTACCAGGATCACTTTAGTACCGGCGCCGGCACCGAGTTTGAGCGCACGAATCAGCGCGTTGGTGTCCTGGGCACCCAAGTCCTTTCCGTCGCGCTGGCCAGCGGTGCCAATGTTGGTGTAGTTCACGGTGTAGAGCACCATGCTGCGCTCGGTGAAGAGTTGCTTGTTGGCAGGATCTTCAAGATCTTTCTTGAGCTTGACCTGTGTCGGGTCGATGGAGCTGGGCGCAATAACGATCAGCGGGCGGAACTTGCCTAGATCCTGTTCCAGCGGACCTCGGTTATCCGCAGCCAACAGCGGCCCCGTAAAAGCCATCAAGGTAGCCAGGGTCAGCGACCGGATGAGCATGCGCACCTCCTTCTAATTCCATGCAGGTTCTTGAGTTTCATGTCTGCGACAGTCAAATTCAAGGATGATTCCTACAAGCCTTCCAGAAAGCGTAGGTCAGGACGCCCGTGACGCAAGGGGTTACGTAGCTTCAGGGCTCATTGTTTCTTCTGATTACGCAGCTATGATTGCGCCGCCCAATCAGGCCAGTGCCGGGCGAACACCGGGGCCACCAACGGTTCGATATCTATCTGCGCCAAGGTCCAGGCAAACTCAGGCCGTGACTGTTGCAACGCATCACGCCCACCCGCCCAGCGCGATTTCGATGATGCACGAGCCGGTGCCTTGGGTTCCGTAGAGTGTGTACACGGACTGAGCCTCGTGAGGTGGTAGGCTAGAGTATCAATCGCTTAACGGAAGTCCATCATGCACAGCAAACGGGTCACTATCGAAGACTGGGATGGCGACGGCGCCATTCGCCTGCCGGATGAAGCCTTGCAGGAACTGGGGCTGGATGTGGGCGATACGCTATATATCGTCGAAACCTACGTGGGCACGCAAAAGGGTTTTGTGTTGTCGACCACGCCGAAGATCGCGGACCGGATGGATGAGTTGGTGGAAGAGCTGACCCACATAGCCTCCAGGCAAGCCGTTTAGAACAAGCCCATTTGACCGCCGACCAACGTGCCGAAGTCATCATTCACAAACGGCAGAATCGCATCGGCGACAGGCTGCAATTGCCGGGTTACATAGTGGTCGTAGTCGATTGGCGCCTGGCGTATTTCCAGGGGCTCGGGGCCGTTGACGGTGATCACGTAGCTGATCCAGCCACCATTCTGGTACTGACGCGGACGGCCCTGGCGGTCGTTGTATTCGTCGGCCAGGCGCGCGGCGCGCACATGAGGTGGGACGTTGCGTTCATAGTCGCCCAGTTGCCGGCGCAGGCGCTTGCGGTAGATCAGCAGCTCATCAAGCTCACCACTGAGGGTGCGGCGCACATAGTCGCGCACATAATCCTGGTGGGGCTGGCGATGGAATATCCGCTGGTAAAGCTCCTGCTGGAATTGCCGCGCCAGGGGCGACCAGTCACTGCGCACGGTTTCCAGGCCTTTGTAGACCATTTCTTCGCTGCCATCGGCCCGCGTCACCAGGCCGGCGTAGCGCTTCTTGCTGCCCTCCTCCGCACCGCGAATGGTCGGCATCAGGAAACGGCTGAAGTGGGTTTCGTACTGCAACTCCAGGGCGCTTTGCAGACCGAACTCGCTCTGCAGGCGCTCGCGCCACCACTGGTTGACGCGTTGCACCAGGTCCAGGCCAATACGTGCGGCGTCCTCCTGGGAGTGGGCACTGCCCAGCCAGACGAAAGTGGAGTCGGTGTCACCGTAGATCACTTCATAGCCCAGGGCCTCAACCAGCTCACGGGTCTGACGCATGATCTGGTGGCCGCGCAGAGTGATGGACGACGCCAGCCGCGTGTCGAAGAACCGGCAGCCGCTGGAACCCAGCACGCCGTAGAAGGCGTTCATGATGATTTTCAGAGCCTGGGACAGCGGCGCGTTGTGTTCGCGCTTGGCCACTTCGCGGCCTTCCGATACACGGGCGACGATGGCTGGCAGGCAATGGCGGGTACGGGAAAAACGCGCACCGCGAAAGCCTTCCACCGATTCGCTGTCCTCGGGATAACGCAGACCTTCCACCAGCCCCACCGGGTCGATGAGGAAGGTGCGGATAATTGACGGATAGAGGCTTTTGTAATCGAGCACCAGCACCGATTCGTAGAGGCCGGGGCGCGAATCCATGACAAAGCCGCCGGGGCTGGCCTGGGGTGGTTTGTCGCCGAGGTTCGGCGCGACAAAGCCCTGGCGATGCATCAGCGGCATGTACAAGTGAGTAAAGGCTGCCACCGAGCCGCCGTTGCGGTCGGCCGGCAGACCGGTGACGCTGGCACGCTCCAGGAGGAATTTAAGCAACTCGGTCTTCTCGAAAATCCGCGTCACCAGTTCGCAGTCCTTGAGGTTGTAGCGCGCCAGGGCGGGCTTGTCCTCGGCGAACATGCGGTTGATTTCGTCCATGCGCTGGTACGGCGTGGAAATCGACTTGCCTTCGCCCAGCAGGGTCTGCGCGACGTTTTCCAAGCTGAAGGATTCAAAGCTCCAGGTCGCCGAGCGCAGGGCTTCGATACCGTCGATGATCAACCGCCCGGCGGCGGCGGCGAAGTAGTGATTGCGACTGCCGTGTTCGCGCCAGCCCATGGCATCGCCGCCACGGCCCAGCAACAGCGGCACGTTCAGGCGTTGGGCATGTTCATGGAGGACCCGCAAGTCGAACTGCACCAGATTCCAGCCGATGATTGCATCGGGGTCGTGTTGCGCCAGCCATTGGTTCAGGCGTTCGAGCAACTGGGCGCGGCTGTCGCAATAGTCGAGCTTGAAGTCCACCGCGTCGGTTTTGTTGGGCGGGCCGAGCATATACACCTGGCGTTCACCGCAGCCTTCCAGGGCGATGGAGTACAGGTCGCCCTGGGCGGTGGTTTCGATGTCCAGGGAGACCAGCTTCAGTGGCGGGCGGTAGTCCGGCGCGGGCTTCATCTGCGCGTCCAGCAGTGTACCGCTACTGTCAGGCGTGCCGCCAAACCACACTGGCGCTGTAATAAAGCGCTCCATCATGTAGCGCTCGGGTGGCCGCACGTCGCCTTCGTAGACATCGACGCCAGCCTTGCGCAGGCGCTTTTCCAGGTCCATCAGTTGGCGATGCTGGCGAGTGTAGAGGCCCAGCACGGGGCGATGATGGAAGTCGCACAGCTCAAGGGGACGCAATTGGACATTGCGCTCCCCCCGCAGCAGCATTTCGGCGGGCTTGCGATGGGCGGCCGGGATAAACATCACCGAAGGCTGCACAGGTAAGCAGATATGCCGGGGGCCCTGGTCGGTGGCCAGCCAAAAACTGACCTCCGTGCCCGCCGGGGTATCGCGCCAATGCCGGGTCAAGACAAAACCCTGCTGTAAGTCCACCGTGCCGCACCTCAAGAATCGCTTTCAGGGGGTGATTCTACTCGGCATCCCATAAAACACGGCACGTTAACGGAAATTACCTACGGGCACTCACACCTTTGTCCCAATGCCTGTCAGTTAAGGAATGTGGACTGACAAACAAGGTAGAACTAGCGTGGGAGCGGCTTTACCTCCCGGTGGTTGGACAGCCGCTCGCCAACTGCGTAGTTTTCCAACACCGCCCACAAGGACCCCGGCATGGCCCCCGACCTCACTTCCATCGAACTGTTCCTCAAGACGGTCAAGCTGGGCAGCCTGTCCCGGGCGGCCGAGCAGTCGCATATCTCCCTTTCCGCCGCCAGCCGGCGCCTGTCGTTGCTGGAGCAGCACTTCAAGGTTGCCCTGCTGACCCGCACGTCCACCGGTGTATTGCCGACGGCAGCCGGGGACGTGTTGGCCCAGCATGCGCAGTCGATCCTGCGGGCGGTGGATGTAATGCACGCCGACCTCGCCGATTACGCCAAGGGCGCCACCGGCCGAGTTTGCCTGTATGCCAACAGTTCGGCGATGAGTCAGGAACTGCCGCGCCAACTGACCCACTGGAACGCGCTGCATCCCGGCATCCGCGTGGATATCCGCGAGGAACGCAGCCGGGAGATTCTCCAGGCCGTGCGTGAAGGCGTGGCGGATGTCGGCATCGTCACCACCCGGCCCAGCGGTGAAGAGTTGCGCTTTGAACCCTACTGCCAGGATCGCCTGTGCCTGATCGTGCCCAGCGACCACCCGCTCAAAATGCGTCATGCACGCTTTGAGGATTTGCTCGGCTATGACTTTGTCGGCCTGGAAGACAACGCCGCCATCACGCCGCTGATCACCGAGGCTGCCGCTGCAATCGGTATGCCCCTGAGGTTGCGGGTGCAGGTGCGCAGCTTCGAAGCGGTGTGCCGCCTGATCGCCGCCGGCCAGGGTGTTGGCGTGCTGCCTCAGGGTGCGGTGCAGATCTTCCGCAAGGAGATGGCCTTGCGCTTTATCGAAATCGACGACAGCTGGGCCGACCGACAGATGTACCTCTGCATGCGCAAGGAACAGCCTTCGCTGACTAGCCTGGCGTTGTTCGACTACCTCAGCACCTGTAACCGCGCATAACCATCGGCCTTCGAATTTCGCGAAGGCCGATTCCACAATAAGCAATTCCCCAACTGCCACACCTGTGCCAAGAATGCCCCGCCAGAGTTGCCCTTACTTTTGAACAATAAGAAAAACAAAACAGGAGACACGGCGTGTCCAATTCCACGACCAGCCCCATCCACCGCATCGCCGTGATTCCCGGCGACGGCATCGGCCGCGAGGTGGTGCCCGAAGGCCTGCGGGTGCTGGAAGCCATCAGCCAGCGCTTCGGCATTGGCTTTCACTTCGATCACTTTGCCTGGTGCAGCGAGCACTATCTGGCCCACGGCACCATGATGCCGGACGACTGGGCCGAGCAGATCGGCGGCCATGACGCGATTTTCTTCGGCGCCGTCGGCGCGCCGGACATCATTGCCGACCACACCGCCGTGTGGGAATCGCTGCTGAAGATCCGTCGCCAGTTCGACCAATACGTGAATATTCGCCCAGTGCGCCTGATGCCTGGCGTGCCCTGCCCCCTGGCCGGTCGAGTACCGGGAGATATCGACTTTATCGTGGTGCGGGAAAACACCGAGGGCGAATACTCCAGCGTCGGCGGGCGGATGTGGGAAGGCACCTCGCGGGAGATCGCCGTGCAGGAGTCGATATTCTCCCGCGAAGGCGTAGACCGAGTGGTGGACTACGCCTTCAAGCTGGCACAGCAGCGACCAAGAAAAAACCTGGTGGCGGCGACCAAGTCCAACGGTATTTCCATCACCATGCCGTTCTGGGACGAGCGGGTGAACCTGATCGCCCAGCGCTACCCGGACGTCAAGACCGCCAAGTTTCACATCGATATCCTCTGCGCCCACTTCGTCCAGCACCCTGATTGGTTTGACGTGGTGGTGGCGTCCAATCTGTTTGGCGACATCCTTTCCGACCTGGGCCCGGCCTGTACCGGCACCATCGGCATTGCGCCGTCGGCCAACCTCAACCCGGAGCGGCGCTTTCCTTCATTGTTTGAGCCCGTACATGGTTCGGCGCCGGACATTGCCGGGCTTGGCATCGCGAATCCGATCGGCCAGATCTGGTCGGCGGCGCTGATGATCGAACACTTGGGAGACGCAGATCCGCGCTATCAGGAAGCCTCTGCAGCTATCGTCAGCGCCATCGAAACGGTCCTCGCCGAAGGCCCGCGCACCCGAGAAATGGGCGGCAGCGCCAGCACCCTTGAAGTAGGTCGGGCCATCGCAGCATGCGTCGCTGGGAACAGGAGTTGAGCATGAAAAACGCACATTACATCGACAATCAATGGCAGGCCTCGACCTCGCTGGAAGACATTGCGGTGATCGATCCGAGTACCGGTGAAACCTACTCCAGTATTGCCCGTGGCAGCGCTGCCGATATTGACTCGGCTGTCAGCGCCGCGCGCCTGGCACTGGGCGAAACCTTCGACGGCCCGTGGGGGGCATTGTCTGCCGTAGAGCGCAGCCGCTTGCTGGCCAAGCTTGGTATGGCGGTGCTGGAACATCACGAAGAACTGGCGCAGATCGAAGCGCGGGACACCGGCAAGGCGCTGAAAGTTGCTCGCGCCGACGCCACCGCCCTCGCCCGTTATTTTGAGTACTACGCCGGCGCCGCCGACAAGCTGCATGGCGAAACCCTGCCCTACCAGGCCGGTTACACGGTACTGACGGTGCGCGAACCCCACGGGGTGACCGGGCACATCATCCCGTGGAATTACCCGATGCAGATTTTTGGCCGCAGCGTCGGCGCGTCGTTGGCGGCGGGCAATGCCTGCGTGGTCAAGCCGGCGGAAGACGCCAGCCTGTCGCTGCTGCGCCTGGCGCAAATTGCCTCCGAGGTAGGCTTCCCGGCCGGAGCGATCAACGTGGTCACCGGCTACGGCTATGAAGCGGGCGCGGCGTTGTGCGCTCATCCGGGCATCGATCACATCTCCTTCACCGGCTCCACCGTTACTGGCACGGCGGTGTCGAAAGCTGCCGCCGAACGCCATTGTCCAGTGACCCTGGAACTGGGCGGCAAGTCGCCGCAAATCGTCTTTGCCGATGCCGACCTGGATGAGGCGCTGCCGGTACTGGTCAACTCCATCGTGCAGAACTGCGGGCAGACCTGTTCGGCGGGTAGCCGCCTTTTGGTGGAACGCAGTATTTATGAAGCGTTGTTGGCAAGACTCAGCCAGCGCTTCTCTGAACTGCGCGCCGGTCCATCGGCGCTGGACCTGGATATGGGCCCGCTGATCAATCAAAAGCAGCAACGTCTGGTGCGTGAGTTTATTCGCGAAGCCGAACAGGCAGGGATCACGGTTGCGGCGCGCGGCACCGTAGTGGCCGAAGCCGGCAGCGGTGGCTATTTCCAGGAAGCGGTGCTGTTTCGCGACGTGCCAGAAGGCAGCCGCCTGGCGCAGCAGGAAGTCTTTGGACCGGTACTGGCGGTAATGCCCTTTGACAATGAGGCCGAGGCCATTCGCCTGGCCAACGGCACCGAATTCGGGCTGGTGGCGGGCGTTTGGACCCGTGACGGCGCACGGCAAATGCGCCTGGCCCGCAAGCTGCGTTGCGGCCAGGTTTTTATCAATAACTACGGTGCGGGCGGCGGCGTCGAATTGCCGTTCGGCGGCGTCAAGGCCAGCGGTTATGGCCGGGAAAAAGGCTTCGAGGCACTGCTGGGCTTTACCACCTTGAAGACCATTGCAATCAAACACGGCTGATTCATCACAACAACAAGAAAGGAGAACACTCCATGCGTCTAGCAAACAAAGTCGCCATCGTTACCGGGGCAGGTTCCGGCTTTGGCGAAGGTATCGCCAAGACCTTCGCCCAGCAGGGTGCACGGGTTATTGTCGCCGATATGAACGCCGTCGGCGGTCAGCGGGTGGCCAATGAAATCGCCGAAAGCGGTGGCCATGCGCACTTTATCGAGGTCAACGTGGCCAACGATAAAAGCATGGGCGCCCTGCTCCGTGGCACCCTGGAGCAATTCGGCGGGCTGGATATTGTCATCAATAACGCCGGCACCACTCACCGCAACCGGCCGATGCTGGAAGTCGATGAAGCGGAGTTCGACCGGGTATTTGCGGTCAACGTCAAAAGCATCTTCCTCAGCGCCAAGCATTTTGTGCCGCATTTTCGCGGCCAGGGCGGCGGCGTATTCGTCAATATCGCCTCGACGGCAGCGATTCGTCCGCGTCCGGGATTGGTCTGGTATAACGGCAGCAAGGGCGCGGTGGTAGTCATGAGCAAGACCATGGCGGCGGAACTGGGGCCGGACAATATTCGCGTCAACTGCGTGAATCCAGTGGTGGGCGCCACGGCGTTGCTCAGTGAGTTCATGGGCGTGCCGGACACTCCAGAGAACCGTAAGAAGTTCATGGCGAGCATTCCGCTGGGGCGCTTTTCCACCCCACAGGATGTGGCCAATGCCTGCTTGTATCTAGCGTCGGACGAAGCGGCGTTCATCACCGGCACCTGCCTTGAAGTCGATGGTGGGCGCTGCGTGTAACTCAACGACTGAAGGGATCAGAATCGATATGTGCGACCTGCATAACAAGAGCAATAACAACGAACCGAACACCAAGAAATTACTGGAAGGCCTGCCAAAGAACTGGGGTAAATGGGGGCCGGACGACGAAGTCGGCGCCCTCAATTACCTGACCGAAGCCGAAGTACTGCGCGGCGTTGCAGCCGTGCGTCAGGGCAAGACCTTTACCCTGCAAGTGCAAATCGGCCATCCGGGCGGCGACCCAATGTGGCCGTCGCGCAATCCGTCCATGCGCTTCAACACCCTGGATCACAGCCATTACCATTTTGGAAAGCAGCCGCACATGACCGGCGGCGCGGCGTATTCCGATGACGTGATCTTCATGCAGTTGCAAGGCTCGACCCAGTACGACGCCCTCGGCCACGCCTGGTACGACAATCAATTGTGGAACGGCTACGACGCCCAGAGCACTGTCGGCGGCATGGCCAAGGCCAGTGTGCTGGCCATCGCCGAGCGCGGCGTGGTCGGGCGTGCGGTACTGATCGACATGGCCCGCCATCGCGGCAAGAAGTGCTTGGGCCGTGGCGAAACCTTCAACCACCTGGACTTGCTCGATGCCGCCAAGGCCCAGGGCGTGACCATCGAAAAGCGCGACATCCTGATCATCCGCACCGGCTCCATGGGTGCGTTTTATGAGCTGGGCAAGACTGAGTTCTTCAAGGATTTGATGGAACCGGGGCTGACCTACAGCCGGGAACTGGTGGAGTGGTTCCATGAGATGGAAATCCCCAACCTGGTGACCGACACCATCGCCAACGAGGTGATCACCGATCCGGTGTCCGGGGTACAGATTCCCCTGCATTGCGCGTTGATGCGCAATCTGGGGATCGCCTTTACCGAGATCGTGCTATTGGAGGATCTGGCCGCTGACTGTGCCGACGACGGCCAGTGGAAGTTCCTCTACACCGCCGCGCCGTTGAAGATTGTTGGTGGCAGCGGCGCGCCGGTGAACCCGGTGGTAATCAAATAGCTAATCCGCCGTAAGACACGGCCAGGGCCTGGGTAGCACCAAAGCGTTGCTGGGCATGATCGACCGTGAGTGTGGCGAAGCCCTTGAAATCGGCATCTACAATTGCTTGTCGACTTCGCAGCGGTAGCGGTCCCATATGCCTTCCCGTGCTCAAGGTAGAATAATCGCCTCTCCCCCAAACGCCGGCACTTTATGAATAGTCCGCTGAAACCTCTCCATGGCAGCTGTTTGTGCAAAGCAGTGCAATACCAACTGGACAGGCTCGACATGCCTGTCAGCCACTGTCACTGCCAGAGCTGTCGCAAGGCGCATGCTGCGGCATTCGTCGCAACTGCGGGGGTCATGCGTGAGCATTTTCGCTGGATTCAAGGCCAATCGCTGTTATCGTCGTTCGAATCTTCACCGGGGAAGTTCAGGCATTTCTGCTCGCGCTGCGGCTCTCATCTGATGGCCGAACGGGCGCATCAGCCTCATGTGATTGTGCGGGTGGCGACTTTGGATGATGACCCGGGAGACAGGCCTGAATGTCACATCTGGACGTCCCATGATGTACCGTGGCTGGCCTATGAAGGGATAGCTCGGTGGGAGGAATGGAAGGCATGAATATCTTCATGCCTTCCTGAGCTGGATTTCAGACGTGGGGATCACCCGGCGCCTTGCTTGGCGTGGCGTATTGCGGCTTCAAATGGCCGTCCTGATCCAGCAGCCACGCATCCATGATTTGCCGCACTACGGGACCCGCCACACGACCGCCCGCCTCGCCGTTTTCGATCATCACCGAAATCACGATTTTCGGGTGCTCCGCCGGAGCAAAACCGACGAACAAGGCGTTGTCCCGGTTGCGCTCCAGGGTCTTCAAGCGGTTGTAGCGCTCGCCCTGCTTGATCGCCACCACTTGGGCGGTGCCACTTTTGCCGGCAATCCGGTATTGCGCGCCGGCGGCGGAAGCCCGGGCGATACCGCGAGGGTCGTGCATCACCAACTGCATGCCGTGGTTGACCTGCTCCCAATCCCGCGGATTTTTGAGGACAACGTTGGGCATCGGATTTTCATCTACTGGCGGCACGCCGTTGATGGTCTTGGCCAGATGCGGGCGGTTCCACACGCCTTTGTTGGCGATCAGCGCGGTGGCCTGGGCCAGTTGCAATGGCGTGACCTGCATATAGCCCTGGCCGATGCCAAGGATCACTGTTTCCCCCGGAAACCACGGCTGGCGGCGGGTGGCGCGCTTCCAGGCCTGGGAAGGCATCAAACCGGCGGACTCTTCGAACATGTCCAGGGATACTTTCTGACCCAAACCGAACTCGGCCATGTAGTCGTGCAGGCGATCAATGCCGAGCTTGTGGGCCAAGTCATAAAAGTAAGTGTCGTTGGAGCGCATGATTGCAGCGTCCATGTCCACCCAGCCGTCGCCGCTATGGTTCCAGTTACGGTATTTGTGGTCGAAATCCGGGAGCTGGTAGTAGCCAGGGTCAAACACTCGGGTCTGGGCGGTGACTACACCGCTGTCGAGACCGGCGATGGCTACTTCCGGCTTGATGGTCGAACCTGGCGCGTAGAGTCCGCGCAACACTCGGTTGAACAGTGGCCGGTCTAGGGAGTCATGCAGCGCGGCGTATTCCTTGAAGCTAATGCCGGTGACGAACAGGTTCGGGTCAAAACTCGGCTTGCTGACCATCGCCAGGACTTCGCCGGTTTGCGGATCAAGGGCCACCACCGATCCTCGGCGATCGCCCAAGGCTTCTTCGGCAGCTTCCTGGAGTTTGACGTCCAGGCTGAGGACGATGTTTTCCCCCGGGATGGGGTCGGTGTGCTTGAGCACCCGCAGGACACGGCCTTGAGCGTTGGTTTCGACCTCTTCATAACCGACGTGGCCGTGCAACTGCGACTCGTAGAAGCGTTCAATACCGGTTTTGCCGATGGATTGCGTGCCACGGTATTCAACCGAGTCCAGCGACTTGGATTCTTTTTCGTTGATGCGCCCGACGTAGCCAATGGAGTGAGCAAAGTGCGCCCCCAATGGATAATGACGAACGAACTGCGGCTCCACGTCCACACCGGGAAGGCGGAACTCGTTGACGGCGAGCACGGCGATCTGTTCTTCGGTCAGCTCGTAAAAGAGCGTCACGGGCAGGAAGGGGTGACGCGCCTGCTTCAGCGCCTTGTCGAATACCGCGCGGTCTTCGGCTGGCAGATGCAGGAGGCTGACGATGGAGTCCAGTTCGCCCTTGAGATCAGCGGTGCGCTCGCGAGTGATGGTCAGGTTGTAGCTGGGTCGATTGTCAGCCAGGACTACACCATTGCGGTCATAGATCAGCCCGCGGGTCGGGGTAATCGGTAGGACATGGACCCTATTGTTTTCCGAAATGGTGGAGTGATAGTCAAACTCCACCACCTGCAGGTAATACATCCGCCCTACCAGGGTACAGGTAATGCCGACCACGAACAGCGCACAGGCCAATAGCCGTTTGTTGACCAGACGGTTTTCTTTTTCGTGATCTTTGATGGGTATCGGTTCAGGCATTTCTACAGCATCTCGTTGAATAAGATAGGCACCGCCTCCTACGTCTGAAAAATACGTCCCTGTGAAAATCTGCTGCACCATACCAAAAATGCTGAAACACTTTGCATCGTTTTCCCCAACGGCAATCCTCCGAGTCTGATTCGTGCTTGCGCATCAATATTATTGTTCCTATTCATGCATTTTTTCGTTCTGGGCGTGTGGATACTCGACGGAGGGATGGCCTTTAGCGTTGAAGGCGACTGGCAGGCGCTCGCTCATACTTTTCGAGCGCCCAAAACAAAACCCCATCTGCTTTCGCAAATGGGGTTTCGGAATTTAATCTTGACGATGACCTACTCTCACATG
>NZ_JBUZRD010000023.1:0-29036 GCF_055407145.1 Pseudomonas sp. c313
AGGTCATCGTCAAGATTAAATTCCGAAACCCCATTTGCGAAAGCAGATGGGGTTTTGTTTTGGGCGCTCGAAAAGTATGAGCGAGCGCCTGCCAGTCGCTTTCAATGCTAAAGCCCACCCCTCGATTTTGCTTTTCCCAAGGAAGCCGTTATGCCGGATGCGATGTCCCTCAGCCAACCCGAGCATGATATTCTGCACGCCATCTTGGTCTATTCTTTCTTCCATTCGTGCATCCGTACACGCATGGCAGGATGGCTGTCGCCGAGGTAGCTGAAGCCAATAATGATAAGAAGTCAGCGCAGAAGGGACATAAAAGTGAGGTCGATACGTCGGCCTTGTGTGCCCACCCTTCAGTCCTTATGAGTGCGGGAACCTGCGGTGCGTTGCCTGGCGCAGCGCGAATCCAGGTTGCCGGATGATGCGGGGCTGTAGGGCGGATGGCGTTTTATCATAGGTGCTACGATGTTCAAGAAAGTAAACACTGCCCTGTTGGGGTTGGCTTTGTCGATGGGGATCACGTCCGTTCACGCGGAAGAGGCAAAGAAGGTCGATGTGCTGCTGATTGGCGGCGGCATCATGAGTGCGACCCTCGGTGTCTGGCTCAACGAGTTGGAACCGGATTGGTCGATGGAGATGGTCGAACGCCTCGATGGCGTTGCTGAAGAAAGCTCCAACGGCTGGAACAACGCCGGTACCGGTCACTCGGCTTTGGCTGAGCTGAACTACACCCCGGAAGACAAGAACGGCAACGTTGAGATCCCGAAAGCGGTCGAGATCAACGAAGCATTCCAGATCTCCCGTCAGTTCTGGTCCTGGCAGGTTCAGCAGGGCGTTCTGAAGAACCCGCGTTCGTTCATCAACTCCACTCCTCACATGAGCTTTGTGTGGGGCGATGACAACATCAAGTTCCTCAAGAAGCGTTATGAAGCACTGCAGGCGAGCCCATTGTTCGCGGGTATGGAATACTCCGAAGACCCGGTGCAGATCAAGAAATGGGTTCCGCTGATGATGGACGGGCGTGACCCTAGCCAGAAAATCGCGGCTACCTGGACTCCGATCGGTACAGATGTGAACTTCGGCGAGATCACCCGTCAGTTTGTTGCTCACCTGCAAACTACGCCGAAGTTCGATCTGAAGCTGTCGAGCGAAGTGCAAGACATCACCAAGAATGACGATGGCACTTGGCGCGTCAGCTACAAGAACCTGAAAGACGGCACCAAGACCGAAACCGACGCCAAGTTCGTGTTCATCGGCGCGGGCGGCGGTGCACTGCACCTGCTGCAGAAGTCGGGCATTCCGGAAGCACGTGAATACGCGGGTTTCCCTGTCGGTGGTTCGTTCCTGGTGACCGAGAACCCTACCATCGCCGAGCAGCATTTGGCCAAGGCCTACGGTAAAGCCTCCGTTGGCGCACCGCCGATGTCGGTTCCGCACCTGGACACTCGCGTGCTGGATGGCAAGCGCGTAATCCTGTTTGGTCCATTCGCCACCTTCTCCACCAAGTTCCTGAAAGAAGGCTCGTACTTCGACCTGCTGACCAGCACCACCACCCACAACATCTGGCCGATGACCAAGGTGGGCATTGAGCAGTACCCGCTGGTTGAGTACCTCGCTGGTCAACTGATGCAGTCGGACGACGACCGCTTCAAGGCGCTGCAAGAGTACTTCCCGAACGCGAAGAAAGAAGACTGGCGTCTGTGGCAAGCTGGCCAACGTGTGCAGATCATCAAGCGTGACGAAGAGAAGGGCGGCGTCCTGAAGCTCGGTACCGAAGTGGTCAGTTCCGCTGACAACAGCATTGCAGGCCTGTTGGGTGCATCGCCAGGCGCGTCGACTGCGGCTCCGATCATGCTGACCGTGCTGCAAAAAGTGTTCAAGGACAAGGTCGCGTCCCCGGCCTGGCAGGAAAAGCTGCACCAGATCGTGCCGAGCTACGGCACTCAACTGAATGGCAGTCCTGAGCGTGTTGCTGAAGAATGGGCCTATACCGCCAAGGTTCTGCAACTGACGCCTCCGCCAGCGATTCCTCAGAGGGCTGCTCCGAAAGCCACTGAGACTGCAAAGCCTGCGGCCGAGCCGAGCAAGCCAGCGGCTGATATCGCACTGTAAGAGGTTGGTGAGGTCCTGAGTCAGGGCCGAGTCGATACCAAAATCCCGCTGAGCCAGTAGCCGGTCAGCGGGATTTTTGTCGGCGCGGTTCAGGTGCATCTCGGTCAACGTTAGGATCAGACGCTAAACCCATCTTTAACTTGCTCGTTCAACGGTAGCGCCAGCAGGATGCTGCAACGGAGGGCTGGTCAGTAATTTTTTGGGTACATGATTTGTTCGCCTCACCTGCCATGAGCGCATCGCTCATATTGGTTTTTTCGTTCCTAGCAAACGCATTTCCTTCAAAAGCGCCGCGCCCAATTGCTCGGTGCCCAGCTCCTTGTAACCCACGGCCTTGATATCGCCGTTTTCTTCCGCCTGGATGATGATCACCGGCGTCTCTTTCCCCGTGCCTTCTTTAATGTGCATGGCGTATTGGGGAATATCCAGCTTGATGGGCGTACCTGCTGCCTTGCCCTTGACGTTAATCAGAAACGCCGCACAGCCGCCGTCGACATCTTGGTTGGTGGCAGAACGACCACTGACGAAACAGGTGTCGGGCAGCTCGGGCCAGGCGATGGCTTCGGCGAAGGCCTGGGTGGGCGTCAATGCCAAAGTAGCGAGAAGAAGCGTGCGCACGTTTGTCTTTCTCTAGATAAGGTCTGTAGCAGCAGGTTTTACCAAAGCGTGAGCGTCACTGCAACGCTGTGGCCCACGCCTGGGTGTACGCGTCCAGTTCTTCACCCGCCAACCTCATGGGCGGCCTCATCAAGTAGGGGAGGCCGTATGTTAGGCGCCATCGCGGTGGCTCTTATAGCCGCCAATCCGCATAGCTGCCATACAGGATGCGCATGCCTGGGTCAGTCGCCGGGAATGCCGTAGAGCAACAGGTGGATGCTCAGGGAAGAAAATGAAGAGGACATATCAGTTCTTCCCCGGCATCAGCATCACTGAACGACGCGATAACACGGCACGTACGCCGCGCCACCCGGCAACTTCATCCGGTGCTGCTCCACAAACGCCTGCAACAACTCATCCAGTGGTTTCATGATCGCCGGGTCGCCGTGAATCTCGTACGGCCCATTCTGCTCGATCAAGCGGATGCCCTTGTCCTTGACGTTGCCGGCCACGATCCCGGAGAACGCCCGGCGCAGGTTGGCCGCCAGTTCATGAGGGGGCAGGGCGTGGCTCAACTGCAGGCTGGCCATGTTTTCGTGGGTTGGGTCGAACGGGCGCTGGAAGCCTTCGTCGATTTTCAGCAGCCAGTTGAAGTGGAACGCATCATTGCGCTCACGGCGGAACTGCTTGACCGTCTTCAACCCGGCAGTCATCTGGCGGGCCACTTCGGCCGGGTCGTCGATGATGATCTGGTAGTGAGCCTGGGCCGCTTCGCCCAAGGTTGCGCCGACAAAGGCGTGCAACTGTTGCAGGTACGGCGCGGCGTGTTTCGGCCCGGTGAGGATCACCGGGAACGGCACATCGCGGTTGTCCGGGTGCATCAGGATGCCCAGCAGGTACAGGAACTCTTCAGCTGTACCGGCACCGCCCGGGAAGATGATGATGCCGTGGCCGACTCGCACGAAGGCTTCCAGGCGCTTTTCGATGTCCGGCAGAATCACCAGCTCGTTGACGATCGGGTTCGGCGCTTCGGCGGCGATGATGCCCGGCTCGGTCAGGCCCAGGTAGCGCCCGCCGGTGATGCGTTGTTTGGCGTGGGAAATAGTCGCGCCCTTCATCGGGCCTTTCATCACGCCAGGGCCGCAACCGGTGCACACGTCGAGGCTGCGCAGGCCCAGTTCATGGCCGACTTTCTTGGTGTATTTGTATTCTTCGGTATTGATCGAGTGCCCGCCCCAGCACACCACAATCTTCGGCTCGACACCGGGGCGCAGGGTGCGGGCGTTGCGCAGCAGGTGGAACACGTAGTCGGTGATGCCTTGGGAGTTGCTCAGGTCGATGCGCTGGCTGTCCAGTTCGTTCTCGGTGTAGACGATGTCCCGAAGGGCGCTGAACAACATCTCACGGGTGCTGGCGATCATTTCGCCATCGACGAAGGCATCGGCTGGCGCGTTCAGCAGCTCCAGGCGGACGCCGCGATCCTGCTGGTGGATGCGGACTTCGAAATCCTTGTAGGCATCGAGGATGGTCTTGGCATTGTCGATATGCGCGCCAGTATTGAGAATGGCCAGGGCGCACTGGCGGAACAGGGTGTAGATACTGCCGGAACCTGCTTCACTGAGCTGCTGGACTTCACGCTGGGACAGTGTTTCGAGGCTGCCTTTGGGGCTTACGGACGCGTTGATGACTTGACGTTGGGGCATTCTGATTCCCTGAAAGCGCTGCCACCGGACCGCGGACAGCCAGTGGCATGAGGATGATGAGCGCCGATTAGGTCGCATTGGACTGGCATTTTCTCCGGCTCAGCGGCCGGACGCAAACACCGTCGCCCTTCATCATGCCGCAGAACCTACTGAATCAGCTTCCAGTTCTTGTAGAAAAACCGCCGCAGGGTAAAGACCACACCGGCAAAGCCCGCAATCAGGCCTCTGAGGACGAACGGGAGGAGTGAAGGCCGGACGATAAATAGGCAATAGGCGCAGGGGGCCGAAGTGAAACGAGGTAGAACGGTTTTCATTGAACACCGACACCCCACTGGTTTTGACGTAGGGCAGTTTTTCCTTGAGCGATGCAATGTCCAGAGTGGTTTCGATTGGGCGTCCGGACCACTGAAAAAACAGCATGCCGCGTTTCTTCTCGGCCATGCGCGCGTCTAGGTACTCGATGATTTCATCCTTGTGGGCCATGGCGTTGTCGATCACCTGTTGCAAATCCTCGCGCCAGGTCAGCGGCAGGTCGTACAGGCCGTTGCGCAGGAAATCATAGAGACCGCAGAGCACCACCAGGCCCAGGAACACCAAGGTGGTCTTGGGGAAGATGTCGATAATCAACAAGACGCCGAGTATCCAGGGGATCGAGACCAGTTTTTTGCGTATAGCAGGCTTGTTCATGAAACTCAGCTCCAACTGGACGCCATTCGATAGGTCCAAATCCGTGGGGGCGAGCGGCGGGGCCTTGAAACATATTGAAACAAATACCTCGTGATAAGACGTTAGCTAACAGATAGGCGTTTTAAATCTTTCGAATGTGCGAAAGCCACCTACAGTTTTTACGTTTGGCCATCCTCCAGACGGCGCCCCCGAACTGCGGTGAATTGGATTTTGTGAACAGAAGAATTGCGACTATCGTGACGCTTCGGTTTTCCGTGCGTCATAGACCAGAACGATTGACGCTGTAATGGCCACCATTGGCCTTCGGCACCTTGGAAGAGGCAGAAATTTTATGATCATCAAACCGCGGGTTCGTGGGTTTATCTGTGTAACGGCCCACCCTGTTGGCTGCGAAGCGAACGTCAAGCAACAGATTGACTACGTAACTGAACACGGCGCCATCGAAGGTGGCCCGAAAAAGGTTCTGGTTCTCGGGGCTTCCACCGGCTACGGCCTGGCCGCGCGCATCAGCGCTGCCTTTGGCTGCGGCGCCGACACCCTTGGCGTGTTTTTTGAGAAAGAAGGCGAAGAGGGCAAGCTCAGCTCTGCCGGCTGGTACAACAGCGCCGCTGTCCACAAGTTTGCTAAAGAGAAAGGCCTCTACGCCAAGAGCATCAATGGCGACGCCTTTTCCGACGAGATCAAGCGCCTGACCATCGAAACCATCAAGAAAGACCTGGGTAAGATCGACCTGGTGGTCTACAGCCTGGCCGCGCCACGCCGCACCGACCCACAAGGCGTGGTGCACACCTCCACCCTGAAACCGATTGGCAAGTCCGTGACCCTGCGTGGCATCAATACCGACAAGGGCGTCGTCGTCGACACCACCCTGGAGCCAGCTACCCAGGAAGAAATCGACGGCACCGTGAAGGTCATGGGTGGTGAAGACTGGCAGCTGTGGATCGATGCCCTGCGTGAAGCCGACGTGCTGGCCGAAGGCGCCAAGACCACCGCGTTCACCTACCTGGGTGAAAAGTTGACCCAGGATATCTACTGGAATGGCTCCATCGGCGAAGCCAAGAAAGACCTGGACAAGAAAGTCCTGACCTTGCGCGAAAACCTCGCAGCACTCAAGGGCGACGCCCGTGTGTCGGTGCTCAAGGCCGTGGTAACCCAGGCCAGTTCGGCGATCCCGATCATGCCGCTGTACCTGTCGCTGCTGTTCAAGGTAATGAAAGAACAGGGCAGCCACGAAGGTTGCATCGAGCAGGTCTACGGCTTGTTCAAGGACAGCCTGTATGGCAAAGAGCCCAAGCTCGACGCCGACGGCCGCCTGCGTGCCGACCTCAAGGAACTGGAGCCGAAAGTACAGGACGCCGTTGCGGCACTGTGGAATCAGGTCTCTGACGACAACGTCAATGAGATCAGCGACTTTGCCGGTTACAAGGCTGAGTTCCTGCGCCTGTTCGGTTTCGAGATCGAAGGCGTGGACTACGACGCTGACGTCAATCCGACGGTGAAGCTCGAAGGCCTGGTTCAGGCTTAAGCAACACGTGATACAACGGCCTCTTCGCCTTGGGCGAGAGGCCTTTTTTTTGCAACATCGTTCGATGTTGTGCCTTCCTGGTTGTGAAACTCCCACGCGATCCTGTATCTCTAGCGGCCTGACTCACCTCACGCTAACGGAGATTTCCAGATGACGATTCGCGCAGTGGTCTTTGATTTTGGCGGTGTCTTGTTCGATTGGAGCCCGCAGCACCTGTACCGCCAACTGATTACCGATGAGCGCGAGCGCCAGTGGTTTCTCGACACGGTCTGCACCCAGGCCTGGAATACCGAGCAGGACGCCGGGCGCACCCTGGCTGAAGCAACACGCACGCTGATCGCCGAGCATCCGCAACATGAGTCTTTGATCCAGGCTTACTACGACCGCTGGCACGAAATGCTGCGTGGCCCACTGTCCGGGGGTGTAGCGATACTGGAGGCGTTGCATGAGGCAAAAATGCCGTTGTTCGGATTGACCAACTGGTCAGCCGAAACCTTCCCGTATGCCCGAGCCAACTATTCCTTCCTGCAGTATTTTCGCGACATCGTGGTGTCCGGCGAAGTGAAGCTTATCAAGCCCGATGCCGCGATCTACCACGCCAGTCTTGCTCAGGTTCGCGCCCATCTGACAGACATCAAACCCGATGAAGTGGTGTTTATCGATGACGTGGCCGGCAATGTCGAGGCGGCCATTGCCCTTGGCTGGCAGGGGATTCACCACGTATCCGCCGAACACACCGGTGAACGTTTGCGCGCATTGGGTGTGAGCTTCTAGCGCGCCCACAGCTCCATCACGAAGTCGACGAAGGCCCGCAGCTTGGGCAGGCGATAGCGGTCCTGGGCGTACAGCAGATGCATCGGCCGGAAGGGCGGCTGATAGCCTGGCAGTAACGCAATCAGTTTGCCCGCCCTCAGGTCAGGGTCGACCAGGGCGTCGGGCAGCATGACGATACCCATGCCTTCTACTGCCGCGCGGTGCAAGGCCTGGGAACTGTTGACGGTCATGGGGCCGGACACGGCGACTTCGATTTCTCCCTCTGGGCCGTGCAGGCGCCATTGTTTGTCGGCGTTGCGCCAATCGTCGGTCGAGGGGTAGGCAAATGCCAGGCAATCATGTTGTTGCAAATCCTGCGCAGTGTGCGGAGTACCCCGGCGCGCCAGGTAACCTGGTGAGGCGCACAGGGTCATGGTGTAGTTCTGCAACGGCCGAGCGATCAGGCTGGAGGGCTGCAATTCGCCGAGGCGGATCGCTGCATCGAAACCGCTGTCGATCAGGTCCATCGACTGGTTGCTCAACACCACATATAACTGGATCTGCGGATAACGCCGGGAAAACTCGCTCAGCGCCGGTGCCAGGCGCTCGGCGCCGAACGCAGGCGGGGCGGTGATCCGCAACAGGCCCTTGGGGGCTTCAATGTGAATCTGCTCGGCCAGTTGTTCGGAGTCGGCCACCAGGCCCAGCACTTCCAAGCAGCGCTGGTAATAGAGACCGCCGAATTCGGTCAGGCTCTGTTTACGAGTGGTGCGCTTGAGCAGGCTGACGCCAAGGCGCTGTTCCAGGGCGCGCAGGTGATTGCCGACCATGGTGGTGGACATCCCACACGACTGCGCTGCCGCTGTCATGCTGCCGGTTTCCACTACCTTGACGTACACCGACATTGCCTGGAACAGATCCATTATCAAGCCTTGGTTTAAAGTGATCGCAGATATTCGCAGTTTATCCAGCTCTGGTGGCTAACGATACTGTAGCCATCACTACGAAGCACTGGAGCCTGATGCCATGACCGCCGCCTGCCTGATGACCACCTATCAACCCTTGGATTTAAGCTTCATCCGCGGCCTGGGTACTCGCCTGTGGGACCAACAGGGGCGTGAATACCTGGACGCGGTGGCCGGTGTAGCGGTGACCAATGTCGGCCATTCCCATCCGCGGCTGGTGGCGGCAATCACCGAGCAGGCAGGGTTGCTGTTGCATACTTCCAACCTCTACAGCATCGACTGGCAGCAGCGCCTGGCTCAGCGGTTGAGCACGCTATCGGGCCTGGACCAGGCGTTCTTCAATAACTCCGGTGCTGAGGCCAATGAGACGGCGTTGAAACTGGCGCGCTTGTATGGCTGGAAAAAAGGCATTGAGCAGCCGCTGGTGGTCGTCATGGACAACGCCTTTCACGGCCGCACCCTGGGCACGATGTCTGCCAGCGACGGGCCGTCGGTGCGGTTGGGGTTCCAGCGTTTACCGGGAGACTTTATCAAGGTTGGCTTCGGCGATCTGGCCGCCCTGGAGGCGGTGACTCAGGCGTTTGGCGCGCGCATCGTTGCGGTATTGCTGGAGCCGATCCAGGGCGAAGCTGGCGTCCAGCTGGCTCCCCCCGGCTATCTGAAAGCCCTGCGGGATCACTGCACCCGGCAAGGTTGGTTGTTGATGCTCGATGAGATCCAGACAGGAATTGGTCGCACCGGCCAGTGGTTCGCCTTCCAGCATGAGGGCATTGTCCCGGACGTCATGACCCTGGCCAAAGGCCTGGGCAACGGTATCCCGATTGGTGCCTGCCTGGCGCGCAAGGCCGTGGCGCAGTTGTTCACCCCTGGCAGTCACGGCAGTACCTTTGGCGGTAACCCGCTGGCTTGTCGCGTCGGCTGCACGGTGCTGGATATTATTGAAGAGCAGGGTTTGCTGGAGAACGCGGCGCTCGAAGGCGAACGGCTGCTGGCGCGATTGCGGGTGGAGTTGAGTGAGCATCCCCACGTGCTGGCGATTCGGGGGCAGGGCTTGATGATCGGTATCGAGTTGGCCCGCCCTTATCGTGACCTGGCGCAGATCGCTGCACGCGAGCATGGCCTGCTGATCAATGTGACGCGGGGGAAGATCATCCGTTTACTGCCGCCGTTAACCATTGATGCTAAAGAAGTGGAGATGATTGTGCGCACCCTTTCCCGTTGCTTGGCCTGAGAGGAGAGCCTATAGATCATTGCCATTCAACCACTCCTGATTCATCGTATCGGTGTCCCCCAGGTACTCCAGTAACCAGGCCATGGCCGGGGAAAACTTGCTCTGTGCCCAGGCCACGCAGGACGGGCTGGCGGGGAAGGGCCGGGACAGTTGCAGGGCTGCCAGTTCACCGCGCTCGATCAACGGCCGCGCAAGGTGTTCCGGCACCATGCCGACGCACAGGCCATCGCGCAGGCAATCCATGGCGGATGCCCAGTTGGGTACGACTAAACGCCGCTGGTTATCCAGGGTCCAGGTATCGCGCTTGGGCAGGTTGCGCGAGGTATCGGTCATGCACAGCGATGCGAAGGGCCTTAATTGGTCGTCACTGAGCAGGCCTTGCACCTGCGCCAGCGGATGGTGGGCGCTGACCACGCAGAGCCAATTCAACAGTCCCATGTCGCGAAAGGTGAAATGGCTGGCCACCGGCACCGCGCTGGTGGCGCCAATCACGATGTCGGTACGGTCGTCCGCGAGGGCGTCCCATACGCCGTTGTACACCTCGTACTCCAGCAGCAATTCCACTTCCGGAAACTGGCGATAGAAATCCAGCACCAGTTGCCGGCAGCGCTGCTGTTTGACGATGGAATCCACCGCCACTTTCAGTTGCCCGCTCCAGCCGTTGGCCACCTGCTGGCATAGCCTGCGAGTGCCGAGCATTTTTTTCATCACGCTACGGGCTTCATCAACAAACAGCTTGCCGGCCGGCGTGAGCTCCACATCTCGATGGCGGCGGACGAACAACGGAACCGCCAGCCACTCCTCTAGCTGCCGCACGGTGTAACTGATGGCGGACGGCACGCGATGCAGTTCCTGGGCGGCGGCGCTGAAACTGCCGTGACGGGCTACCGCATCGACAACATCCAGGGAGTATTCGGACCACATGGCAGTTGCCTTCAAAAATATTGATAAGAATGTTCAATTATTATCGCTTCACAGGAGAACTGTCAGCTTCATAATGGGTGCCAGTCAGCAAATAGTTTGATGGCAGGTTAAACAAGGCTTCAATGAAAAATTCTTTTGGTTTCACCTGGTACCTGGCGGGGCTGAGCATGCTCGGCTATCTGGCCATGGACATGTACTTACCCGCCTTCGGCGCCATGGGCGCCCAGTTGCAAATATCCGCCGGTGCCGTGGGCGCCAGCCTTAGTATTTTCCTCGCCGGCTTTGCCGTCGGGCAGTTGTTGTGGGGGCCGCTTTCTGACCGCATCGGGCGCAAGCCGGTCCTGCTCACCGGTCTTAGCCTGTTTGTGCTCGGTTGCCTGGGCATGTTCTGGGTCGAGACCACGACCCAGCTGTGGGCGTTGCGCTTTATCCAGGCGATAGGAGTGTGTTCCGCCGCCGTCAGTTGGCAAGCCCTGGTAATCGACCGCTACCCGGCAGACAAGGCTCATCGGGTATTTGCCAGCATCATGCCGCTGATGTCCCTGTCACCGGCCCTGGCACCGCTGTTGGGTGCGCTGGTGTTGAATCACTGGGGCTGGCAGGCGATCTTCGCCGTGTTGCTGGGCGTGTCGCTATTGCTGCTGTTGCCAACGTTATTCCTCAAAACTGTGCCGAAACGCCTGACCGCCGATGGCGAACAATCCAAGCTCGGTTACGGACAATTGCTCAAGTCACGGGTGTTCAGTGGCAACGTAATGATCTTTGCTGCGTGCTCGGCCAGTTTCTTCGCCTGGCTTACCGCATCACCGTTCATTCTGGGTGACATGGGCTATAGCCCCAATGACATCGGTTTGAGCTACGTGTTGCCGACCCTGGCGTTTCTCATTGGTGGCTACAGTTGCCGCAGCGCCTTGCAGCGTTTCGAGGGCAGGACCTTGCTGCCATGGTTGCTGGTTGCGTATTGCATCAGCATGGTGGCGTTGTATCTGGTGGCGACATTGACAGTGCCGACCCTTACCACCTTGCTGATCCCGTTCTGCCTGATGGCGCTGGTTAATGGCGCCAGCTACCCGATTGTCGTGGCGAATGCGCTGATGCCCTTTGCGGAAAACTCCGGCAAGGCCGCAGCGTTGCAGAACACCTTGCAATTGGGGCTGTGTTTCGTCAGTAGCCTGTTGGTGTCGTCGATGATCGAGCAGCCGCTGTTGATCACTGCAATCGTCATGCTGGCGACCGCGCCGTTGGCCGTGTTGGGCTATTGGTTGGCGCGGCCCAGGGTTGATAATTCCGATGCCAATCTGGTTCGAACGCCCTAAAACGTCACTTCCATATTCACCGTCGGCGTTGATGTGCGGCTGCCCCGTCCGCCATCCACGCCGAACTTGTTATGCCAATACTCGTAGCCCACCCCCAGGTACAGGTTCGGTTTGACGCTTTTCCCCGGCCGCACCGCCACCATCAGTGCGGTGCGCATCAGGGTTTCCGGCGCGGTGTTGCGGCCATGGAAGTCGTCGCCCTTTTCCCCGACATGATTGATGAAACCCTGAAACTTCGCCCCGTGATTGCCAATCTCGAAAGGGCGTAGCCATGTCAGGTTGAGCATGTAGGTGTCGTCGAAAGTGTGGTTCGGATCTTTCGCGCCGGGGATGCCGGAATGGTTCTTTTCCTTGTAGTACATCAGGCTCAGATCCAGCACGCCGACGGTATTGAACTTCAAGGTCGGGCCAACCACCAGGGCGCGCTTTTTCGCCGACGCCAGGTTGTTGTTGCGGTTGGCGTCGAAGCCCAGGGTCAGGGCGTAGTCTTTGATCACGCCGGTTCCCAGCGGCACGTCGAACACCCGTGAGGCATACAACTGGTGGCGGTAGACGGCATAGACTTCGCTGCCACCGTGATCGGTGCCCTTGCGCGGGTCACGGCTGTCGGAAAGGAACACGTCGAGGTTCAGGTAGTTGCTGCCGTACTGATAGCCGCTGGCGTGGGTGAAGCTGTAGATGCGCTTGCTGAAATCATCGGGGTTATTCGGATTGGTGAACTGCTGGCCGTAGCGAAATCCCACGCTGTTGTTCATCCATTCCACCGCGACAGCCTCCCCGCCGCCGAAGAGTGTCAGTAATACGGTTGCGCCGTGCAGTGCCTTTTTCATTGTTTTAATTCCTTTGGCGTTTTGGCTCATAGCGGCCGAATCGTATTTTTGTAACGCCAGCGGAGGGTAACTTGTTCGATTGATTGTATACAACAATATGGACATATAGTCTTCATATTGCATACAGTGGGCGCACAACAAAAACAGAGAACCCTCACCATGACTATCCCGAAGGCGTCACCGCAACGGCCAGAAGATGAGAATCTCGGCGTCGCTGCCAACATGGCTTACGGCCTGCAGCATGTGCTCACCATGTACGGCGGCATCGTTGCCGTGCCGTTGATCGTCGGTCAGGCGGCCGGGTTGTCGCCGGCTGATATTGGCCTGTTGATCGCCGCTTCGTTGTTTGCCGGTGGCCTGGCCACCTTGCTGCAAACCCTGGGTCTGCCGTTTTTTGGCTGTCAGTTACCGCTGGTGCAAGGGGTGTCGTTTGCTGGCGTTGCAACCATGGTGGCGATTGTCAGCAGCGAGGGAGCAGGCGGTGTGCCGGCGATCCTTGGCGCGGTGATGGCCGCCTCGTTGATCGGCTTGTTGATTACGCCGATATTCTCGCGAATAACCAAGTTCTTCCCGCCCCTGGTGACCGGTATCGTCATCACCACCATCGGCCTGACCCTGATGCCCGTCGCCGCGCGCTGGGCCATGGGCGGCAACAGCCGCGCCGAAGACTTCGGCAGCATGTCGAACATCGGCCTGGCGGCGATTACCCTGGCCCTGGTGCTGTTGCTGAGCAAGATCGGCAGCGCGACCATTTCACGGCTGTCGATCCTGTTGGCGATGGTGATTGGTACGTTGATTGCCGTGTTCCTCGGCATGGCTGACTTCTCCAGCGTGACCCAGGGTGCGATGTTCGGCTTTCCTACGCCATTCCATTTCGGCATGCCAACCTTTCACGTAGCGGCGATCATTTCCATGTGCATCGTGGTCATGGTGACGCTGGTGGAAACCTCGGCTGATATCTTGGCGGTAGGTGAGATCATCGACACCAAAGTTGACTCCAAGCGCTTGGGCAACGGCCTGCGTGCCGATATGCTATCGAGCATGTTTGCGCCGATCTTCGGTTCGTTCACTCAAAGCGCTTTCGCGCAAAACGTCGGCCTGGTGGCGGTGACCGGGGTCAAAAGCCGCTACGTAGTGGCCACCGGCGGCCTGTTCCTGGTGATTCTCGGCCTACTGCCGTTTATGGGACGGGTCATCGCAGCGGTGCCCACCTCCGTGTTGGGTGGTGCGGGGATTGTGTTGTTCGGGACCGTGGCGGCCAGTGGTATTCGCACGTTGTCCAAGGTTGACTACCGCAACAATATGAACCTGATCATCGTCGCCACTTCCATCGGTTTCGGCATGATTCCTATCGCAGCGCCGAGCTTTTATGATCATTTTCCGAGTTGGTTTGCCACCATTTTTCATTCGGGGATCAGTTCGTCGGCAATCATGGCGATCCTGCTGAACCTGGCGTTCAACCACTTCACGGCGGGCAATTCCGATCAACAGTCGGTGTTCGTCGCTGGCACCGAGCGCAGCCTGTATTTCCAGGATGTGGCGGCATTGCGTGAGGGGGATTACTTCTGCGGGGGTAAGCTGTTTGATGCCGAAGGCAATGAGATTCCATTGCTGGCAGAGGTGCCGAAGAGGGCGGCTGTGCAGGGTAGGGCTGAAACCAGCGAGGTGTAGTCATAGGATCGTTCCCACGCTGTGGGAACGATCCTATCTATCAGCAAGCCTCATCCATGAACTTCACCACCGTGCCCATACATGCCTGGCGTTCTTCGACGTGGGGCATATGGCTGGAGTCTTCGAACAATGCCCAGCGCACATTGGGGATTTCATCGAGGAACGGCTTCACCACCAGCGGCGTGGCTTCATCATGGCGACCGGAAATCACCAGGGTCGGCACCTTGATGCCGGACAGCCGGCCAATGATGCTCCAGTCTTTCAACGTGCCGATCACATGGAACTCCGTCGGGCCGCTCATGGCGTGATACACCGTGGGGTCAGCGTCGACCTGGGCAAAGGTGCGCGCCACTTCTTCCGGCCATGGGTTGATCCGGCAGACATGCTGGTCATAGAACATCCGCGAGGCCGCCAGGTATTCCGGGTCTTGATAGGCGCCGGCCTGTTCATGCTTGAGCAGGGTTTCATGCACACCTTCCGGCAATAATTTGCGCAGACGATTGGCTTCGGCGACCCAGGTGCGCATGCACGTCGGCGAGTTGGCCGCGATCAGTGCGCGCAGGCCTTTAGGCTGCAGCAAGGCGTGCTCGCTGCCGAGCATGCCGCCCCATGACTGCCCGAGAATGGCGTAGTTGTTGCTGATTTGCAGGTGGTCCAGCAGGTTGTCCAGTTCTTCCAGGAACAGGCCGATCGTCCAGAACGAAGGGTCTTTGTCAGGCAGGTGGGTAGAACGGCCGTTGCCCAGTTGGTCATAGTGAATAACCGCGTGGCCGCTGGCGGCGACGTCTTTGAAGGCGTCCACATAGTCATGGGTGCAGCCGGGCCCGCCGTGGAGGATGACCAGTGGTGTCAGGCCGCTATCAAGGTCGCCGGTGACCCGGTACCACGTCTGGTAGGCGCCAAAGGCAGCAAAGCCTTCGCGGATTTTTTCGATGAATTCCATTTCGTGCCCTTCCATGAAAAGTGGTCAGGCATACGATAATTGGCAGCGTAAATTTAAGTAACTAGCAAAATAGCTAGGTTTTTCGTCGAGTCAGTCGTCAAGCAGTCGGTAATGGCTGGCCCTGACCACCGCTTGTACCCGGTTCTTGGCCCCCAGCTTGTGCATGGCCGAGGCCAGGTGCAGGGTGACCACCGCCAGGGAGCGACTCAACTGGGTGGCAATTTCAGCGGCGGTCAGGCCGTCGGCGGCCCACTTCAAGCATTCACGCTCGCGCTTGGTCAGATGGATATGCGGATACGAACGTAGTTCCTTGCTGAATAACGGGTAGGCCGCTTCCTGAAAGGCATGGGTAATCAGGTTGAAATCCGCCAGGGTCTGGCGAGCATCTTGCAGTACCGTGCGGGCTTTGCCGGTGCGCAGGCCAGTCAGCGAGGCGAAGCCGCCCCTGGGCAAGTGAATCGGAACGCTGACGCCGCAGGTCATTTGCTGGTCGTGCAGGTAGCTGGAGACGGGGGCGTGGCGGCGGTTGATGATCTTTTGCAGCGGGGTATCAGCCTTGGCCTCGTAGGACCAGACGAACGGCGACACGCAATTGAGGGCCAGGTGTTGCACCGGATCGATCTGGTAGAACCCCGAACTGCACCATAACGAGTACCAGTCGGAGGGGGTATTGCGCAGTTGTAGCACGGAGGGCGTAATCAATGCGCCATCGTGGTCGATCGGCACCGGTGTGTAGTCGTACACCAAGGCATCAAAACCCAGGTGCTGGGCCAATACGAGGGTGTTGTCCATCTGCTCATCCAGGCTCCTGCCGGGTATGAGATGGCTGTTAAACGCAGATAACTTGGTCAGCATCCTTTCTGCTCCCGAATTCGTTTTAATCTCGACTTGCTGCAAGTAGAATGCCACGCCCCGGCGAAGGACTGCCAGACCAAACCTATAAGAATTGCTAGGTTATGGGCGCACGGCAACCTCGGTAGTGTTTGGTTCAAACGGCCACTACCTGCCAGGCCGACACACAACAAGGAATGTATGTATGTGGCGTGAAATAGCCCCCGACCAGCAGTACAACGTGCAAGTCGACGGCCACAACCTCGTGGTCTACAGCTTTGGCGAAGGCGATGAAGTGTTGCTCTGCCTCAACGGCGGCCCTGGGCTGCCTTGTGACTATCTGCGCGACGCTCATGGCTGGCTCAAGGACAAAGGCCTGCGAGTCGTTGCATTCGATCAGTTGGGTACGGGCGCATCAGCCAGACCCACCGATGTTTCCCTATGGGAGATCGGCCGTTATGTCGAGGAAGTCGAAACTGTGCGCCAGGCGCTCAGCCTGGGCCGCGTGCACGTGTTGGGCCATTCCTGGGGCGGCTGGCTGGGTATCGAGTACGCCATTCACTATCCTGACGCGCTTAAAAGCCTGATCCTGGAAAATACCGTCGGTGACATTCCGCACCTGTCCCAGGAGCTCGAACGCCTGCGCGGCGCCTTGGGCAGTGAAACGGTGGCGATGATGCAGCGCCATGAGGCCATGGGCACCCTCGATCATCCGCAATACCAGGCCGCGATCACGTTGCTCAACTACCGCCATGTCTGCCGGCTGGACGAGTGGCCGGAACCGGTCAAGCGTTCCCTCGACAACTGGAACATGGGGCCCTACGAGACCATGCAGGGGCCCAACGAATTTCTTTACGTCGGCAATCTCAAGGACTGGAACCGAATCCCCGAGATGGCCGATTTCAGCATGCCGGTGCTGATCACCACCGGTCAGCATGACGAACTGACCCCCGCCTGCGCCATGCGCATGAAGATGGCGGTCAAGCACGCCGAGTTGCACGTTTTCCCCAACAGCAGCCACATGCCGTTTTATGAAGAGCCCCAGGCTTACTTCCCGGTGCTGCTGGACTTCCTTGCTCGTCACCGAGGCTGACGAATGAACCTGGCGCGTTACCGTTTTGTGCTGTTCCGGCCGCTGCAATTGCTGCCGGTGCTGTTTGGCATCAGCCTGATTACCTTTGTGCTGGTGCGTTCGATTCCCGGTGACCCGGCGCGGGCGCTGCTGGGCTCGCGCAGCACGCCGGATGCCTTGCTGAAAATTCGTGCCCAGTACGGCCTCGACCAACCGTTGTGGCTGCAATATTTCTACTTTCTGAAAAACCTGCTCAAGGGTGATCTCGGCCAGTCGCTGCTGTACAAGGTCGACGCCCTGAAGCTGATCGTCACCCGCATCGAGCCGACTCTGTTCCTGGTGCTTGGCAGCGTCCTGCTGGCACTGTTGATTGCCGTGCCCCTGGCCACTGTGGCCGCGCGTAACAAAGGCGGCTGGGCCGACAATCTGATTCGCTTGTTCACCACCGTCGGCCTGGGCATGCCCGCGTTCTGGCTGGGGTTGATGCTGATCCTGCTGCTCAGCGTGCAATGGGGTCTGTTCCCGGTGTCCGGCTATGGCCGAACCTGGCTGGACAAGGCCCATCACATGGTGCTGCCGTGCCTGACCATCGCCCTGGCGCTGTCGGCGGTGTTGGTGCGCAACCTGCGGGCGAGCATGCTGATGGAGTTGCAGGCCGATCACGTTACCGCCGCGCGGGCGCGGGGTTTATCCGAGCGAGCGGTGTTTCGTCGCCACGTGCTGCCTAACTCCCTGGTGCCGGCGGTCAACCTGCTGGCCGTCAATATTGGCTGGCTGATCAGCGGCACGGTGGTGATTGAAAGCCTGTTCGCCATTCCCGGCATCGGCCAGTTGCTGGTGCGCGGCATTTTCACCCGCGACTACATGGTGGTTCAGGGGGTGGCCATGGTATTGGCCTGCACAACCGTGGTGGTCAACTTCGTGGCTGATGTGGTGACCGTCGCCCTCGACCCTCGAGTGAAAATGCAATGAGCAGCCGCCCGCTGATTCCCGCCTGGCGCTTGCGCCTGCGTTTTGGTTTTCGCAACGGCCAGCTGACAGCGGCGTGGGGCCTGGCAATTCTGTTGGCGTGGCTGGTGCTGGCGCTGTTCGCACCGTGGATCGCGCCGTTTGATCCTATCGCGCAAAACACGGATATCAGTTTGATGGCGCCGACGCTGGCCCATCCATTTGGCACGGATAACTACGGGCGAGACATACTTTCGCGGGTGATCTGGGGTGCGCGCATCGATTTGCAACTGGCTATCGTTGGGGTGGTCTTTCCGTTTCTGATCGGCACGTTTATCGGTGCGGTTTCCGGTTATATCGGTGGGCGTTTCGACAGCTTTTGCATGCGCGTGATCGATGTGATCCTGGCCTTTCCATTCCTGGTGCTGATGCTGGCAATCATGGCAATCCTCGGGCCAGGGCTGAAAAGCTTCTATATCGCCATGGCGCTGGTGGGCTGGGTGTCCTACGCGCGGCTGATCCGTTCGCAAATCCTGGTGCTCAAGGAAAGCGACTTCGCCCTGGCGGCGAAAAGCCTGGGTTTTGGCCATGGGCGCATTCTATTTCGGCATTTGTTGCCCAATGCGATGTTCGGCTCGATTGTGTTCTCCATGTCCGACGCGGTGTTGGTGTTGCTCAACGGCGCGGCGGTCAGCTACCTGGGCCTGGGCGTGCAACCGCCGACGGCGGAGTGGGGGACCATGGTTGCCGAGGGCCAGGCGTTTATCACCACGGCGTGGTGGATCTGCACCTTTCCTGGGCTGGCCATCGTGACCCTGGCGATGGGCTTCAGCTTGTTGGCCGATGGTGTTGCGCAAGTGCTGGGGGATCGCTCATGAGCTTGTTGCAGGTGCAGGACCTGAGCGTCATCGCCCATAACAACGGCCACGATGTGACCCTGGTGGATCGCGTGTCCTTTGACCTGGCTGAAGGCGAAATCCTCGGCCTGGTGGGCGAGAGCGGTTCGGGCAAGACCATGGCCTGTCGCGGGCTGATGCGCTTGCTGCCCTCGTCGAGCCTGCGGGTTCAGGGCGGCGCCGTTCGCCTGGCCGGCCAGGACTTGCTGGCCCTGGATGAAGCCAGCATGCGCAAGGTGCGCGGAGGGCAATTGGGGATGATTTTCCAGAACCCCAGCAGCCACCTCGACCCGTTGATGCGCATCGGCGAACAGATCGCCGAAGGCATCCGCCTGCACCAGGGCGCATCGAAACGTGAAGCACGCTTGCAGGCCATCGAGGTGTTGCGCCAGGTGGGCATTCCCGACCCCGGCCAGCGCATCGACAACTATCCTCACGAATTTTCCGGCGGTATGCGCCAGCGGGCGATGATCGCCGTGGCCCTGGGCTGCAATCCCCAGGTGTTGATCGCTGATGAGCCGACCACTGCCCTGGACGTCACGGTGCAGGCACAAATCCTGCGCCTGTTGCTGGACTTGCGAGACCGTCGTGGCCTGTCGATCATCATGATCACCCATGACCTGGGCGTGGTGGCGCAGACCTGTGATTCCATTGCCGTGATGTACGCCGGGCGCCTGTGCGAGCACGGCAGCAAATACGACCTGCTGGCCCGTCCGCAACATCCGTACACCGCCGGCCTGATCGACTGCCAGCCGGCCACCAGCAGCGGTCATGCCTTGCTGCGCACCATCGCCGGGCAGCCGCCGCTGCTGGATGCCTTGCCCGGAGGCTGTCGGTTCAACCCACGTTGCCCGCAAATCGGCACCTTGTGTACCGAGCAGTTGCCGGATTTGGCCGGGATCGGTCCACGCGTCGCCTGCCATTACCCCTTGGGAGATCGGCCATGACCTTGTTGCAGGTAAAGGACCTGGAGGTGCGCTTCGCGGCCGCCGGCAGCGGTCTGTTGGGTCTTAATAAACAGTGGGTGAGGGCGGTCAACGGTGTGTCGCTGAACCTCGCCGCCGGTGAAACCCTCGGGCTGGTGGGTGAGTCGGGCAGCGGTAAAAGCACCCTGGGCCGGGCGATTCTGCATCTCAACCCCATCAGCGCCGGGCAAGTGCTGTTCGACGGTATCGACATGGCCCATGGCGGCCCAATCGATATCGCCCGCTTGCGTCACGAGACAGCGATGATTTTCCAGGACCCTTATGCAGCGCTGAACCCACGGCTGACCATCGGTGAAACCCTCTTCGAAGTGTTGCGAGTGCAGCGCAAGGTCGCACCAGAGCTTATCCCGCACCGAGTTGATGAACTGCTGGCGCTGGTAGGCCTGCGTCCTGAATTGGCCACCCGCAAGCCGGTTTCCCTGAGCGGCGGCCAATGCCAGCGAGTTGGTATCGCCCGGGCGCTGGCGGTGGAGCCGCGGCTGATTATCGCCGACGAATGCGTCGCGGCCCTGGATGTGTCGATTCAGGGGCAGATCATCAACCTGCTGCTGGAACTGCAAGGGCGCATGAACCTGGCGATTCTGTTTATCGCCCATGACCTGGCCATCGTCCGGCGCCTGTGCGACCGAGTGGCGGTGATGTACCTGGGCAAAATTGTCGAGGAAGGGCCGGTGGAAGCAGTCTTCACCGCGCCGCGCCATCCCTACACGGTGGCGCTGATCCAGGCGATTCCCGAGATCGATCCGCACCGGCCGCTGCCCAGCGAACCCTTGCCCGGCGAGCCGCCCAGCCCACTGAATTTGCCCAGTGGTTGTGCCTTCCATCCGCGCTGCCGGCATGCCCGTGACCTGTGCGCCGAGGCGGCGCCGCCAACCCGCTTTCTGCAAGACCATCGTTACAGTTGTGTGCTTGAAGAACCGTTGCTTTGACCTTCCCTGCCATTCATTAACAAGGAGTTATGACATGCAATCCCGACACTTGAAGTTGCTCGCTGTCGCCACGCTTACCGCCTGGTCACTGACCGCCGGACTGGCTCAGGCTGCCGGCGTATTGACCATCGGTTGCCGCGAAGACAGCACCACGTTTGACCCAATCAAAAGCGCACAGAACCGCGACACCTGGGTGTTTGCCAACGTCTACGACACCCTGGTGCGTGTAGACAATCTGGGCACCAAGCTGGAGCCGGGCCTGGCTGAAAGCTGGGAGATTTCCAAGGACGGCCTGACCTATACCTTCAAACTGCGAGAGGCGAAGTTCTCCGACGGCTCGCCCATCACCGCAGGCGACGCGGTATTCAGCCTGCTGCGAATCCGCGACAACAAGGCTTCGCTGTGGAGCGACTCGTTCAAGTTGATCGATACGGCCAAGGCGGCTGACCCGCAGACCCTGGTAGTGACCTTGAAAACCCCATCGGTGCCGTTCCTCTCCCAAGTGGCTTCGCCGACGGTGTCGATCCTGTCGCAAAAAGCCATGGAGAAAATGGGCGAAGACGCCTACTCCGAGAACCCGGTGACATCCGGTGCGTTCACGGTGGAGGAGTGGCGCAAGGGCGATCGGGTGATCCTGGAGAAGAACCCGCACTTCTGGCAGGCGAACAACGTCAGCCTGGATGGCGTGGAATGGGTGTCGATCACCGACGACAACACGCGGATGCGCATGGTCCAGAACAACGAACTGGATACGGCGATATTTGTGCCGTTCTCTCGTGTTGAAGAGTTGAAGAAAGACAAGAATGTGGTGGTCCATTCAGACCCTTCCACCCGTGAAGATCATCTGCTGATCAACCATGCCAACGGGTTGCTGGCCAAGCCTGAAGTACGCCGGGCACTGGACATGGCGATCGATAAAAAGTCGCTGGTGAAAACCGCCACCTTCGGTCAAGGCGAAGTGGCGTACTCCTACATTCCTAAGGGTTCGCTGTTCCACTACGCCGACAACCTGCAGCGCCCTTATGACCCAGCCCAAGCCAAAAAACTGCTGGCTGATGCGGGTGCCAAGGACCTGAAACTCAACTATGTGGTCAACGCCGGTAATGAGGCGGACGAACAGATCGCGGTGATGATCAAGGATCAGTTGGCGAAGGTCGGTGTGACGGCAAACCTGCAGAAAGTCGACCCAACCCAAAGCTGGCAGATGCTGGTGGACGGTGAGTACGACCTGTCGGTGATGTACTGGACCAACGACATCCTCGACCCGGACCAAAAGACCACCTTCGTGTTGGGTCACGACACCAACCAGAACTACATGACTCGATACAAGAACGACAAGGTCAAGGATTTGGTCGCTGCGGCACGTATCGAAGCCGACCCGGTCAAGCGTGAGCAGATGTACGTCGACCTGCAGAAAATGGCGAAACAGGATGTGAACTGGATCGACCTTTACTACAGCCCGTACATCAACATCTCACGCAAAAATGTCAGTCACTTCCTGCAGAACCCGATGGGGCGCTTTACCCTTGAGGAAGTGGTGAAGAACTAAGCCGTTGAGCCCGCCCTGACAGGCGGGCTTTTTTAATCGGCTTGCCAGCTTCACGAGTCGCCTGAATTCCAGGCAAAAAAAAGCCTGCATCGCTGCAGGCTTCTTTTATTGTCTGGCTCCACGACCTGGACTCGAACCAGGGACCCAATGATTAACAGTCATTTGCTCTACCAACTGAGCTATCGCGGAATACACCGTATGTTACTGATTAAAAAAGAGAAGTCAAGCGCTTAATGCCTGCGAAGGACGTGAGTCTCGGCGTTCATCTGACTCGAACCGCAGTTAGCGACTTTGTCTCACGCCACCTCATGGTGACGATAAAAGCCTTGCATAGAGATCCTTCTAAGTCGTGCGCCGCTCATTCATCAGGCGGGTGAGCGCAGTGTTTTTGATGGGAATAATTCGCAATACTGGCGATGCAGGCACACCGAGCGCAAGTGGCGATTAGCTAGCACGGTCCCAAGTCAACATTATGTGGGAGATGGCCGTGTCGATGAGATCATGGCCGATGCCATCCCGTGTCTGGATGGAAATACCTTGCAGGAAGCTGTCGAACACCGTGGCCAGGGCTTGCGCATTAGTGTGTGCAGGCAACTCGCCATTGGCGATGGCGCGTTCGACACAGCTCACGATTCCGGCGCGGGTGCGTTCGCGGGACTGGGTCAGGGCGGCGGTCACTTCGCGGCTTTCCGGGGCCGGGGCGCTCATGACACCCAGGCTCACCATGCAACCCTTGGGGTGACCGTCTTCACACTGCATGTGGGCGGATTGGCGTAGGGCGGCCTCTACAGCCTCACGAGGCGCGAGGTTTTCATCCCACAAACACTCAGTGACCTGGGCAAAACTGGTCAGGTAACGCTGCACGCATTCCTGGAACAAATCCGCCTTTGAACCGAACGCCGCGTAAAAACTCGGCGCGGAAATCCCGCCGCCCAGGCCAGCCTTCAACTGGTTCAGTGACGTAGCGTCGTAACCGTACTCCCAGAACAGGTGCAAGGCTTGTTCCACCGCTTGATCGCGGTCGAAGTTGCGGGGGCGGCCCATCTGCGCCATGACGAAATCCTCTGAGTGATGACTTAAATACTAGTCGATACAGAAATCGTTGACAACGACAGCTCGCCTCCTTCAATATTTGTACCGATCAGTATTTATGTAGCTCTTTGAGCTGCCCTCAATCAAGGAGCCTCCCTGTGACTGCCTCAATTTCCCTGCCGGCCGATGCCGTGCCGGATCGCTTGCCCGTCGGTGCCTTGTTGGCCCTGGCGATGACCGGCTTTATCTGCATCGTTACCGAAACCCTGCCCGCCGGCTTGCTGCCGCAGATCAGCGAAGGCCTGGCGATTTCCCCATCCATGGCCGGGCAGATGGTCACGGCCTATGCACTGGGTTCGGTGCTGGCGGTGATTCCACTGACCATCGCCACCCGGGGCTGGCGCCGGCGCAATGTGCTGTTGCTGACCATCGTTGGTTTTCTGCTGTTCAACTCCATCACCGCGCTGTCGTCCCACTACGGGCTGACGCTGGTGGCGCGCTTCTTTGCCGGAGTGGCGGCGGGGCTGGCCTGGAGCCTGTTGGCCGGTTACGCGCGGCGCATGGTGGCGCCTCATCAACAGGGCAGGGCGCTGGCGCTAGCCATGGTCGGAACGCCGATTGCGCTGTCGCTGGGGGTTCCGCTGGGTACCTGGCTGGGCAGTCTCGTCGGTTGGCGCACGGCCTTTGGCATCATGTCGGCGATGACCTTGGTACTGATCGTCTGGGTGCTGGTGAAGGTCCCGGATTATCCCGGCCAGGCGTCCCACCAACGGATGCCATTGCGCAAGGTGCTCACCACACCGGGTGTGCGGCCGGTGCTGGCGGTGGTGATTGCCTGGATGCTGGCGCACAACATTCTCTATACCTATATCGCGCCGTTCGTGGCGCCGGCGGGGTTGTTGGCGCGGGTGGATCTGGTGCTGTTGGTGTTCGGTGTGGCGGCGCTGGTGGGAATCTGGATCACCGCTCGGTTGGTCGAGCCATTGCTGCGCAGGACGGTGCTGGTCAGCCTCGCGACTTTCGCCGCGACGGCCCTGGCATTTGGTTTCTTTGCCGAAGTACAGGCAGTGATCTACGTCGGCATGGCGGTGTGGGGGTTGAGCTTTGGCGGTGCCGCGACGTTGTTGCAAACCGCTCTGGCCGACGCTGCCGGTGACGGTGCCGACGTCGCGCTGTCGCTGAACGTGGTGGCCTGGAACAGCGCCATCGCGGGAAGTGGCGTGGTGGGAGGGGTATTACTTGATACCTGGGGTGTGGTTTCGTTCCCGTGGGCGATGGTGCTTTTGGTGGTAGTGGCATTTGTCATTACGTGGACTGCCCGCTCCCATGGTTTCAAATCGGGCCCGCGCGGAGTCGGCAAATCAGCGGTGGCCGGGCATTGAGTACCATGCCCAATGGTTACAGTTTTGTTCTGCGCACTGAGTGCTTTTGCCCCATTTTCGAGCGTGCTGCGCAGATTATTGAGTGACACCCTGCCTATCCCCGGGCCTGACCGCTGCGGTCCGTTTCTTGCTTGAGCTAGCTTAAACAATGACATGGCATTTTGCCGCTAATCATTTCAAGGCTGCATCCACGGCTGCAGTGTGTGGGTTGTTCAGGGGAGTAGTCGGACATGCAGGGTATTTTGTCGCCAGGCATCCGCCTGCTCGGACGTTTCGGATTTGCGCGCAAGTTTCAGATACTGTTTTTGCTTTTCATGCTGCCCTTGGCGGGCAGTCTATGGATGATCGGGCAGGACTATCGCGGCAAGCTGACAGTGATTTCAAATGAGCAATCCGGGGTGGGCCAATTACTGGCGTTTGATGCACTGGACGGCCAGCTGACCACGCAGCGCAACCTCGCGGCGCGCTGGAAGGCGGCTGACATCCTGCATGAGCCAACACCTGCGGCCAAGGCTGCGATGGCTGCGGTCGATGCCAATAACCCGGTGATATTGCAGAGCCTGCAAGCGCTGGGCGACGCGCTCAAAGTACAGAATGCCAGTGCGGACACCCTGGCACGCTTTGAGGTTTTGCAGGTGTCGGTCAAGGGCATGGACACCCAATCCTTGCGTGCCGTGGGCTGGTGGCCGGATGGCTACGACCGCTTTACTTCAGCGCTGACGGCGATGCAAAACCTGCGCGAACAGATCACCCTGGACTCCGGATTGATCCTCGATCCCTGGCTTGAAACCTACTTGCTGATGCAGATTGCTACTCAGCAGGCGCCCGATCTGATTGAGCGTATTGGTCGCATGGCGAGCGTCGGGCAGTCGTCCATCGCCTCTGGGCAGTTCACCTTGCAAAGTCGTTTGCAGATGCGTGACCTGCGCGGTCGCATCGGCGATGCGCGGGATCAGTTGGTCAAGGCGGCTGCATCGCTTAAAGCCAAGCAGTACTCAGGGGTACAAACCTGGACCGCTCAGTACGACAACAGCTTGCAGCTGCTGGATAACGAACTGAAAGTGCTGGACGACGGGGTGTTCGGCGGCACGATCAAGCTCGATACCAGCGGGTTCGAGCGCAGTGTCGACGGCATGCTCGGGACCTTGGGCGCACTGCGCAATCAGTCGCTGACCTCCCTTGATGCGCGCCTGAGCTACTACCGCGCCCTCTCGTTCAAGCAAATCATCCCCGTGGCGGTGACGTTCAGCATTCTGGCGTTGGCGGCCCTGTACCTGTTCGTGTGCCTGCAGGCATCGATTCGGCGCAGCGCCAGCAGTATCACCACCCTTGCTGAATCCCTGCGCGACGGCAACCTGTGTGTCGAGGTAGCGATTGAAGGCCGTGACGAACTGGCCGCGATCAGCACCGCGCTCAACGTCGCGGTGGTGCAGTTGCGCACCAGTCTGCTGGGCGTTAATCACGAAACGCAGCAGTTGGGGTCTGCGGTGCTGACGCTCAATGCGCAATCGGGCAGCACGCTCACTGAAGTAGAAGACCAGCAACTGCAAATCAGCCAGATTGCAGCGGCCGCAACGCAGTTGGCGGCGACGTCCATGGGCGTCGCCAAAAGTTGCGAGCAGGCCGCAGGCAGCGCCCAGCAAACCCGACGTATTGCCGAGGACAGCAGCCGTGACAGCCTGCGTACCACGGCCAGTATTCAACAACTCAACCAGCGCCTGACCGACACCGCCAATGCACTGGGGGAAGTGAGCCAGCAGGGGCAGCAGATCCAATCGGTGGTCGACACCATTCGCGGTATTGCCGAACAGACCAACTTGCTGGCGCTTAACGCTGCCATTGAGGCCGCACGAGCGGGCGAGCAGGGCCGAGGTTTTGCCGTAGTGGCCGATGAAGTTCGAAGCCTGTCACAACGCACCCAGGCATCCACGGCGCAGATCGCCAGCACTGTGGACAGCTTGCGCGCGACGGTTAGCCAGGCGGTCAGCCTTATGGGCGCCGCCTGCGACCAGGCGATGACCGATGCCGAATCCGTAACCGGACTGGGCAATCGGCTGGGTGAGATCGCCAGCGCGGTGCAAAACGTCACGGATACATTGGCGCAGATCGCCGTGGCGGTTGAAGAACAGGCCGCGACGGCGGATGAGGTGAGCGGGAATATTCAGCAGGTTGATCAGGCGGCAGGGCGCTTGCTGGAGGGCGCGCGGGCGGTGAATCAAGCGGCGGATACGTTGAGTAAGGGAAGTCGGGCGTTGAGTGAGAATACGGCGCGGTTTCGGCTGGGGTAATGTTAGGCGCTCCATTTCCTTAGCTTGCCGGCATACCCACGCCTGTGTCCTTTTCCGGTGTCGCCACATCATGCAGGGAAATCCTTGAAGTCTCCGGCAATGCCAAACCACCCGCCAGCGCCAGCAATGCAACCGCGATCAGATAAAACGCTGGCGACAGGTTGCTGCCGGTGGTGCTGATCAACCACGTCGCCACCAGCGGTGCGGTGCCGCCGAAGATCGTGTAGGCCATGTTGTAGGTGATCGCCGACGCGGTGTATCGCGTACGGGTCGGGAAGGTTTCCGAGAGCAAGGCCGCCGTGACCACGCCACACAACACCGCGCCAATCGCCAGGAGCATCACACCGACAATGGACGCTGCGAACGAGCCAGAACTGGCCATCAAGAACGAGGGAAACACCACCACAATCAACAGCGCGCACGCCGTCATCACCGTGATTCGACGTCCGACCCGATCCGAATACAGCCCGGCCAGCGGGCAGATCGCCGCCGCGAATAGCAAGGCAATCAGCGACACCAGCAACGCCGTTGCGCGACTCAAGCCCCCCGCGACTTGCAGGTAAGTCGCAAAGTAGGTGGTGAACATATAAAACGACAGCGCCGTGAGCGACACAAAAGCGCCCAGGCAGCAGATCGCCGCACCATGGTTGCGCAAGGTTTCCTTGAGCGGGGAGTGTGCGACTGCATCTTCCTGAGTCACCGCCTGGAAAGCCGGTGTCTCATCCAGCTTCCAGCGCAGGTAAAGACCCACCAGGCCCAGCGGCGCAGCAATCAGGAACGGCAGGCGCCAGCCCCAGCTACCCATCGCTTCGGCCGATAACGACGCTTCAAGTGCGTAGGCCACCACCGCGGCCGCAGCGAAGGCGGAAAACGTCGACACCGGAATAAAACTGCCGTACCAAGCGCGTTTATCACTCGGTGCATGCTCCATCAGATAGGCACAGGCACCGGCGTATTCTCCCCCGGCGGAAAAGCCCTGGGCGCAACGAATCAGCGAAAGAAGAATCGGCGCCATGACCCCGATCGCGGCATACGTAGGCAGCAGGCCGATCAAGGTCGTCGCACCGGCCATCAACAAAATCGTCATCGCCAGCGTTCGCTTGCGGCCGATCCGGTCCCCCAGCATGCCGAAGAAAATCCCTCCAAGAGGCCGAAACGCAAAGGCCACGGCGAATACCGCAAAGGTCTTGAGCAGCGCAGCACTGGCATCGCCGCTGGGGAAAAACTGCTGAGCGATGGTCGTGGCCAAAAAGCCATAGACGGCGAAGTCGAACCACTCGACGAAATTGCCGATGCCGGCGGCTACGATCACTTTTCGTAGGGTTTTTGGGCTTACCTGTTCGGTGGATGCGCTCGTCATGGGGGGCCTCGGCGTTTCGTCAGTAAGCGTTCGATTATCGAGGGAGTGACTGAGGCGGCGGGGTTCAAAAGTGTCATCCGCGTAGTCAGTACCGACTTGATGCGGGTGAAACAGGCAGGATTCGGGCCAGGTGGTGGGGCGTTGATTGCGAGGTGGGGTTGGATGATTTTTTATTGGAGTGTCGGAATGCGGTTTGCGGGATAAAGCGTTGCAAAGAGTCGGGGGCAGACTCCGTTTATGCGTCGAGTTTCGCCATGGAGTAGTTTACTTTGCACCTTTAGTCATGGCCTGCACCTGGCCTATGGCTGTCGGTGCTGAAGGGCCGTTACCGACCCGAAGCGGTCACTGAATTGAGGTAACGAAGCGGGTTTCGAGGCCAACACTTACTGGCGGTAGCGCATTGATCAAAACTGGACGAGCCCCATGAAAGACAGGACACCGTTTCCCCCTTACGATAAGGGATAGGCAAACGGTTATGTTTATGACTAATAGCAACGACAAGAGTGGGG
>NZ_JBUZRD010000024.1:0-27042 GCF_055407145.1 Pseudomonas sp. c313
TGGACGATTGGACGGGCTTCAGCCGCCACTTCACCCACTTGAAGGACGGGGCCGAGGCCAAAGACCGGACGTTGCTGCTGTCCGCGATCCTCGGTGATGCAATCAACCTCGGACTGACCAAGATGGCCGAGTCGAGCCCCGGCCTGACCTACGCCAAGCTGTCCTGGCTACAAGCCTGGCATATCCGCGATGAAACCTATTCGGCGGCCTTGGCCGAGCTGGTCAATCACCAGTACCGCCATGCCTTCGCTGCCCATTGGGGCGACGGCACCACCTCATCCTCCGATGGCCAGCGCTTCCGCGCTGGCGGCCGGGGTGAGAGCACCGGGCACGTCAACCCGAAGTACGGCAGCGAGCCAGGACGGCTGTTCTACACCCACATCTCCGACCAATACGCGCCGTTCAGCACACGCGTGGTGAATGTCGGCGTCCGAGATTCCACCTATGTGCTCGACGGCCTGCTGTATCACGAGTCCGACCTGCGGATCGAGGAGCACTACACCGACACGGCCGGTTTCACCGATCACGTCTTCGCCCTGATGCACCTGCTGGGCTTCCGCTTCGCGCCACGCATCCGCGACCTCGGCGAAACCAAACTGTACGTGCCGCAGGGCGTGCAGGCCTACCCGACGCTGCGCCCGCTGATCGGTGGCACCCTGAACATCAAGCACGTGCGCGCTCATTGGGACGACATCCTGCGCCTGGCCAGCTCGATCAAGCAGGGCACCGTTACCGCCTCGCTGATGCTGCGCAAGCTCGGCAGCTATCCGCGTCAGAACGGCCTGGCTGTCGCCCTGCGCGAACTGGGCCGGATCGAACGCACGCTGTTCATCCTGGACTGGCTGCAAAGTGTTGAACTGCGCCGCCGCGTGCATGCCGGCCTGAACAAAGGTGAGGCGCGCAACTCGCTGGCCAGGGCGGTGTTCTTCAACCGCCTTGGGGAAATCAGGGATCGGAGCTTCGAGCAGCAGCGCTACCGGGCCAGCGGCCTCAACCTGGTGACGGCGGCTATCGTGCTGTGGAACACGGTGTACCTGGAACGCGCCACCCAGGGGTTGGTCGAGGCCGGCAAGCCGGTGGACGGCGAGCTGCTGCAATTCCTGTCGCCGCTGGGCTGGGAGCACATCAACCTAACCGGCGATTACGTCTGGCGGCAGAGCCGCAGACTGGAAGACGGGAAGTTTCGGCCCCTACGGATGCCCGGAAAACCTTAGCGTACGATTTTTTCCGAATTCTGCGGGCTCCCCATGTAGAAATAGATGCGAGCAACCGCTCCCTTTACTTGGTCGCGAGGCTCTGTCACCCGCTGCTGGAAATCTGTTCTGGTCGGGCAAGCGCCGTATTGCTTGGGTGTTGAGGGTAAAACGCCATAGCGAAAGTTGCTGCGATCAGCATTCACCTCGCCGACACTCACATCGAGGTTGTGCATGTCGGCTTCCATTTTGCGAAATACCGGATCGGTATCGATGCAGTTTTTGCGCCCCCCGTTCTGCCAACACTGCCGCTGGCTGCCGAAGGCGTATGCGGGCAAGACATGCTCCCATTCGATGCGCTGCGCGCGATTCTCCTGAGCGCGGACTTCGTACCCGCACGAGGCGAAGTCCACACGGCCTCCTGATCGCCCTACCCACTTCCAATTGCACCCACAGTAAAGATCGCCGGCTTCGCTGGTGTTGCGGTCGTAGTAGACTTTCTGGCGTAGCTCAACCTTGGCCTGCTCGAAGGTCGTAGGTGCTGAGGCCAGAGCGCAGTTAGACGTGGCCATCAGCATGGCCAAAAACATCATGGGGATCGATTTCACGGTCTTTTCCTTAAAACAAGGGTGGTTCCAGGCTATTCAGGGGAAAAAAAACCCAAGCAAGGCTTGGGTTTGAGCGCTGCTCGCAGTAGCTACCGCAGCGGTGTAAGAAGCTCGCCAATGCGACGAACTCTGCGAAAGATAATTTGCGCGATCGATTCATGGCCCGTGGCAATGACCCCAAACAACCCAGCCAGGAGAAGTGCCCAGAAGCTGTTGCGCTTCCAGTCGTTTGCCTCGGCCAAGGCACTCTGGCGATGCTGTTCTCGCGGCCGATCAAACTCGATCTCCCCCTCCGCTACCGTCCCGATGAGAGGGTTCTCTTCGAGGAATTCACGCCCGGCCTGGATGAACACTTTCAGTGCTTCTGCCTCTTCGGCGTGGGCAATGATCATTCTGCTGATGGCGCTGACCGTATCGCGTACACCTTGGGCATGACCTTCAGCTTCGGCCAGCAGTTGTTCCAGTGTTGACCTGGCGACTTGATAGCGAACCTGCTTTTCCACGGCTCCACCCAGAACCTTCTCGAACCAGGTCGGCTTCCGGGTAATCTGCTCCGGCGAGGCGTCGGCCATTTTCGAGAGGATTTCTGCGATTTTGGCCGCAAGCGCCGCCGCCGACCCGCTCTCCATGAGATCGGATAGTTGATCGATTTTGGCAGAGCTATCCGCTACGCCCCCGTACTCGCCGAGGCGAGCCGGGAAAGTAAACAACTCAGGGAGTACCTGCTGTTTGAGGTGGTCGATGCTGACCACTGAATGAGTCATGGCGGAAAATTTCTCCTTGGATTTGTTGGAGATCGTACCTGCCGTATTCCTTGGCGGGTTGTTATTTCAGACGCTTTTACCGACTGAAAGCGCAGCTCGAAGTCTTTGTATCGCGATCTCGAAATAACCCAAACCTCCCCGATTCGCTTCAAAATGGCGCGAATAATCGCCTCATTCCCTAGCTACGCGGGTTTCGACCTGAATTCATTCAGGAGGTAGGTAGAGCGCAACCAGTGGCACGCATAGGCGAACGGCTCCCCGCATATGCAGAGTGGTCGGCGAATGGACAATCCGGTCAAGCAGCCACGCCCACGACTTGACGAGCCGTTCTTCAGGAGGTGTTGACTCCTCCAGATGCTGCTTGAATTCGGCGAACTTTGCCTGGCTATGCTCGAAAACACCGGTCTGCCGGCAGATTTCGGCCAGGGTCCGGATGTCGTCACTGTTCTTGATCAACGTGGAGCGCATGTCTGAATCGTCTCGATCCATAGCGGACAGCAGGTCACTCATTATCCGGTCGATTAATCTCGGCTCGTCTTCTTGATGCTCGTTTGCGATTGGCATTGCATGCTCCTTTGGCGGGTTCGGCATCGGTTTTACCCGAGACGTTGATATTCCCAAGGATGCAAGAACCGGTAGCCCGTGCAGCTCGGTTTCAGACAGCTTTTCCGCCTGAATTCGATGCTAGGGCGCAGGCACTGACGTTAGAGGCTTAGCACTCGATGCGGCCCAGCCAGCGCAAGCGCCTGGATGCATGAGCAGATGATTTTCGGTATTGGAGGGGGCGAACTTGGGAGGCCGCCCAGCCCTTTCTGGAAGGGAAAAAAGCCGGCATACCCCGGTAAGGGTAGCGCTTGGAAAAAGGATGACCTTCTCAGCAGGAGAACGCCACCAGGTAGGCCAGCTCATTCGCATCAAGGATGCCACAGCTAAGTGGTCTACTTGTTAGGGAGGGCAAACATGTCAGTTTGTTGGCTCTCTGGATCTGCTTTCGGCGTATTCAACGGGTGCCCCAACTGCCGGCGCACTTCGGCGAGCCACGCCTTGTAGGGAGTGTTTTTTCGCTCTCCCCACGGGTATGCATCGGCCAACGCTGTTGCCGCTGACCGAAAACTGACCCAGTAGAGGCTGTTCTGCCGACTGAAAACTGACCCAGGTGTTCAACTGCTTCTGCTCAATTTTTGAGCAGGAGAACACAGGGTGATCAGTATGGAAATGATGGGCAAAATTCGCCGGATGTATTTCCGCGACAAGCTGTCGCTGCATGAGATAGCCAAGCGCACCGGGTTGGCGCGCAACACGATTCGCAAGTGGGTCAGAGCACCTGAGGCCAAGCCGCCGGTCTACCAACGCCGCGCGATCTTCAACAAACTCAGCCCTTTTCACGCCACGCTGGAGCAGGCGCTAAAAGCCGATTCGCTGCGGCCCAAGCAACAGCGGCGCAGTGCCAAGGCGCTGTTGGCGCAAATCAAAGCCGAAGGTTATGACGGTGGCTACAGCCAGCTCACCGCGTTTATCCGTGCCTGGCGAGGGGGACAGGGCAAGGCGTCGCAGGCCTTTGTGCCGCTGACCTTTGCTCTTGGCGAGGCGTTTCAGTTTGACTGGAGCGAGGAAGGCTTGCTGGTCGGCGGCATTTACCGGCGTATGCAGGTGGCACATCTGAAGCTGTGTGCCAGCCGTGCGTTCTGGCTTGTGGCGTATCCGAGCCAGGGCCATGAGATGTTATTTGACGCCCATACACGCTCGTTCGGCTCCTTGGGCGGCGTGCCGCGCCGGGGCATCTACGACAACATGAAGACCGCCGTCGACAAGGTCAATAAGGGCAAAGGCCGGGCGGTGAATGCGCGCTTTGCGGTGATGTGCGCGCATTACCTGTTCGATCCGGACTTCTGCAACGTCGCCGCTGGTTGGGAAAAGGGCATCGTTGAAAAGAACGTGCAAGACAGCCGCAGGCGTATCTGGCTAGACGCCCAGGACTGCCAGTTTCACTCCTTCGAGGAACTCAATGCCTGGCTGGGCCAGCGCTGCCGCGCGCTTTGGAACGAGCTGACGCACCCTCAATACAGCGGGCTGAGTGTGGCCGAAGTGCTGGAGTTGGAGCGCGCTGAACTGATGCCTGTGCCAGCGCCATTCGACGGTTACGTCGAGCGGCCTGCGCGGGTCTCCAGCACCTGCCTGGTCAGCGTCGGGCGCAACCGCTACTCGGTGCCGTGTGAGTATGCGGGTAAGTGGGTCAGCAGCCGTTTGTATCCGACGCGAATCGAGGTGGTGGCTGACGACGCGCTGATCGCCAGCCATGTCCGCTTGCTGGATCGCGACCAGGTCAGCTATGACTGGCAGCACTACCTCCCGCTGATCGAACGCAAGCCCGGTGCGCTGCGCAACGGCGCGCCCTTTGCTGATCTGCCGGCGCCGCTGCGTCAGCTTAAGCACGGTCTGGGGCGTCATGCCGGCGGTGACCGGATCATGGCGCAAGTTCTGGCTGCCGTACCGGTCGCCGGGCTCGATGCGGTGCTGGTGGCTGTTGAGCTGGTACTGGAAAGCGGCAGCCTGAGCGCCGAACACATCCTCAATGTCGTGGCGCGCCTGGCCGCGACCGAACCACCACCCAGCGTCGAAACCCACTTGTCGCTCAAGGAAGCCCCCGTCGCTAACACGGCGCGCTACGACCGCCTGCGTGGCCAGACCGAGGAGATCGGTCATGCGTGATTTGATGGCGGAACTCAAGGAGCTGCGCCTGCACGGCATGGCCACGGCCTGGGCGGAGTTGACTGCGCAGGGTGAGTCGAACACAGCCTCGTCCAAGTGGCTGCTCGAACACCTGCTGGAACAAGAGCACACAGATCGCGCCATGCGCTCGGTGAGCCACCAGATGAACATGGCCAAGCTGCCGATGCACCGCGACCTGGCCGGCTTCGACTTCAGCGCCTCCAGCGCAGACGCTCGTTTGATCAGCGAACTGGCCAGTCTGGCCTTTACCGACACCGCGCAGAACGTGGTGCTGATCGGTGGGCCTGGCACCGGTAAAACCCACCTGGCCACTGCGCTGGCCGTGTCCGGCATCACCCGGCACGGCAAGCGCGTGCGCTTCTACTCCACGGTCGATCTGGTCAATCTGCTGGAGCGCGAAAAGCACGACGGCAAAGCCGGGCGGATCGCCCAAGCTCTGCTGCGCATGGATCTGGTCATCCTCGACGAACTGGGTTATCTGCCCTTCAGCCAGGCCGGCGGTGCGTTGCTGTTTCACCTGCTATCCAAGCTGTACGAACACACCAGCGTGGTGATCACCACCAACCTGAGCTTCGCCGAATGGTCGAGCGTGTTCGGCGACGCCAAGATGACCACCGCCCTGCTGGATCGGCTGACCCACCACTGCCACATCGTCGAAACCGGTAACGAGTCCTATCGCCTGCAACACAGTAGCTTGGCGGCCCAGGCCAAGATCAAATCACGGGAGCGAAAGCGTAAGGGCGGCCAGGAACCGGAGGACGATGAGCCGTTCTGATTTCATGGCGACGACGGCCTGCTACATGGCTGCGTGTGGCAGGTCTTAAACAACTGAACTGGGCTAGCGAAGGAGTGGGGGCAACAGCAGCTGCGCTGGTAGACTTATCCACAGTTGCTGGTAACAAAATCAGCAATCCGCCCTGGGTCAAATTTCAATCGGCAGGGTGGGTCAATTTTCCATCAGCGCCAACACACTAAGCAACCATCAGAAAATTTTGACTGTACGCCAAAAAATTCGCATCTACCAGCATCTAAACAGGCGTTGCAGGGCAATCGCATGAACGCCTGCCGATTTGAATGAGTCCTTTCCCAGCGGGCATCCTGAGCGCCTCTCTACTCAGGATGCCCTGCAATGTCGCATCACATACCAATCTCCGATGTTCTGGTCGCCATCAATGATCCCCGTCAGCAGGGCAAGATTCGTCACGACCTGGTCGAAACACTGGTCGTGGCTATCTGCGGCGTGCTTGCCGGCGCTGACACCTTCATCGAAATCGAACTCTGGGCTGAGCAGCGGCTGGACTGGTTCCGCCGTATTCTGAAACTACCCCACGGCATTCCCTCACACGACACCTTTGGACGGCTATTCAGCCTGATCGATCCAGAGGAGTTCGAGCAGGCCTTCCGCTGTTGGGTTGCGGCGATCCTACCGGCCCTTTCTCCGCAAGTGGTTGCCCTAGACGGCAAGACCAGTCGCCGCTCCGGCAAGAAAAACACGGCCCCGTTGCACCTGGTCAGCGCTTTTGCGGCTGATTCAGGGCTGATTCTCGGGCAGAGGGCGACCTCCCAGAAGTCCAACGAGAAGACCGCCATTCCTGAGCTGCTGGCCACACTGGCGCTTGAGGGCTGCACCGTGACGATCGATGCCATGGGTACCCAGCCGGACATTGCACAGGCCATTCTCGATCGCGGGGCGCACTATCTGCTGGCCATCAAGGGAAACCAGCCGAAGCTGGCCGAAGCGATCGATGACTTCGCTGACACCTTTTTGGACGGCGATCCTGCCCGGGTACCCCATGCGCACTTCGAGCATGTCGAGAAGGACCATGGCCGGCTGGAGGTTCGTCGCTGCCATGTTTTCGACCAACTCCAGTGCCTGCCACAGCCAGAACGCTGGCCAGGACTGCGCACTTTCGTGATGCTGGAGTCCGAGCGGACTGTGGGCAACCAGACCAGCCTGGAGCGCCGTTACTACATCAGCAGTCTTGCTCCGGATGCAGAGCGCATCGCACATGCCATCAGGGCGCACTGGGGCGTGGAGAACCGCGTCCACTGGTGCATGGATGTCATTTTTGGTGACGATCAGATGCGGATCCGAACCGGGCATGCTGCCCACAACATGGCCGTTCTCAAGCAACTTACATTGAATTTGATCCGGTTGGATCCGGTCAAGCGCAAGGGTGGCATCAAGGCACGAAGGCTGATTGCTGCAACCTCTGATGATTATCGGGCTGAACTATTAGGTCTCAGGTGAGCTTCATGCGATTGCCTTGACAGGCGTTGTTGATTATCATAAAACACTGACACTGTATTATATAATCGTGCTTTTGTGTTATTTTTTTAATATTTACTGATTACGTACTTGCTTAACCACTCAGTTGCGCTAGAACTAATAGACGCGAAATTTAAATCTCTAATTTTCCAACACTTAGTAAAACCTCGTTTGCCATCCCACTACCATTGTAGGAGCAAATCAGGAGACATAAAAAATTAGCGGTAGCGTGCCTGGCCCTCTAGATAAGTATTGGAGACTGTAATGAAGTTTGAAAAGTCACAGACAGCAATCGACCACCTGACTCCCGAGCAACACCGAATTACCCAGGAGGCGGGCACCGAAAGGCCCTTCACGGGCGAGTACAACGACAACAAGGAGCCTGGCATCTACGTCGACATAGTGTCGGGAGAGCCACTGTTCGCTTCGACGGACAAGTTCGATTCGGGTACTGGCTGGCCCAGCTTCACCAAGCCGATCGTTTCGGCAAACGTGAACGAGGTGCGGGACAGCGCACACGGCATGGTCCGGACGGAGGTCAGGTCAGTACACGCAGACAGTCATCTCGGCCATGTGTTCCCCGATGGTCCTTCCGACCGCGGCGGTCTGCGGTACTGCATCAACTCAGCGTCCCTTCGCTTCATCCCGCGCGACGAGATGGAGTCCGAGGGATACGGTGAATATCTCGATCAAGTAGAGGAGGCTTAACATGCATCAGCGCGCTGTTCTCGCAGGAGGATGTTTCTGGGGCATGCAGGATCTGATCCGCAAGCGGCCCGGCATCATCTCGACCCGTGTGGGTTACACGGGCGGCGATATTCCGAACGCCACGTATCGTAATCACGGCACGCATGCCGAGGGGATCGAGATTGTCTTCGACCCGACAGTGACGAGCTACCGGAACATCCTGGAATTCTTCTTCCAGATCCACGATCCGACGACGCTGAACCGCCAGGGCAATGATCGTGGGCTCTCCTACCGGTCGGGCATCTATTATGTCGACGAGGAGCAGAAGCGCGTCGCCGAGGATACGATCGCCGATGTGGATGCCTCGGGGCTGTGGGATGGCAAAGTGGTGACCGAGGTCCAGCCGGTCGGCGAGTTCTGGGAGGCCGAGCCCGATCACCAGGATTATCTGGAGAAGCGCCCGGGCGGCTACACCTGCCACTTCGTCCGTCCCGGCTGGGTGCTTCCGAAGCGCCAAAAGGTTGACGACGTACAGCCAGCGGCCGGGACCGCGGCGGAATAGGCTTCACTGCCGTTGCCACTGCGCCGATCCGGTCCGCAATCTTCGTGACCGCGTCGTTCAGCGACGCGGTCATCGAACCCTACTTCAGAGTGACGGCTCGTTCCAGTCAGTCGCCATCGCAACACCAGGATCGCAGATTTATGCCAGACCTCTCGTCCTTTCCGATCACGCAGCGCTGGCCGGCATCTCATCCCGATCGCCTGCAACTCTACGCAGCCCCTACGCCCAATGGCGTCAAGGTCTCGATCATGCTTGAGGAGACTGGCCTGGCGTACGAGCCCCACCTGATCGACATCTCGAACAACGAGTCGAAGGATCCGGCGTTCGTGTCGCTGAACCCGAACGGACGCATACCGGCGATCATCGATCCGGCTGGCCCTGACGGTAGACCCATCGCCTTATGGGAATCCGGTGCGATCCTCCTCTATCTGGCCGACAAGACGGGTCAGTTCATCTCCACCGAACCAGGCCAGCGTTACGAGACCCTAGCGTGGGTGTTCTTTCAGATGTCGGCCATCGGGCCGATGTTCGGTCAGCTCGGCTTCTTCCTGCGATTTGGCGGCAAGGACTATGAGGACAAGCGGCCGCAACAGCGCTTTATCGACGAATCCACGCGTCTGCTGGGGATTCTGGATCGCCGGCTGGAAGGCCGCGACTGGATCGTCGACGACTATTCGATCGCGGACATCGCGACGCTCGGCTGGGTGAATGCGCTGGTGGAATTCTACGCTGCGGGTGACATCCTTGGCCTCAGCAGCTTTTCGAACGTCCGCGCATGGCTTGGACGCGGGCTGGCTCGACCGGCCGTCCAGCGTGGCCTCCACATTCCCGCGAGGCCAGCATGAGCATCATCGCCGCCTATTATTACAACGAAGGCAAGCGAGTTCGCGAAATCGCGCTCGATGAGCACGTCAAGTTGGGCGAGAGTCGCTCGGGCTTCTGCTGGATCGCGCTTAGCGAACCCACCCCCGAGGAACTACTCGCGATCCAAAGGACATATAATCTTCATCCGTTGGCGATCGACAACGCGATGCACCCGCTGTGCCCGCCCAAGCTCGAGGTCTACAACGATGAGTTGTACGTCGTCGCGCAGACCGCCGAGCTGGTCGGCGACCGGATCAGCTACGGCAAGATGGCGATCTTCACCGGTCACAATCACCTTATCACCGTGCGGCACGGCAATGCCGGAGCGCTGGGCAAACTTCGGGAGCAACTCGAGGCATCGCCGACGCAGTTCGGCAAGGGTGTCGACTATGTGCTGCACGCGATCTTGCATCGCGTGGTCGACCAGTATCTGCCCATCTTCGAAATGATCGAGGACGACGTCCTGGCGATGGAGCGACGGTCGCTGCACGATTTCCTCGGGCCAGAAGAGGTGGCGCGAATCTTCGAACTAAGGTCCGAACTCACGCGGTTCCAGCGCACGCTCGGGGCTATGGCCGAGCTGGTGCGAAAGCTCGTTCGCGGCCACTTTCCCTGCATCAGCGCCGAAATGACACCATATTTCCACGACGTCGCGGACCATGTCCACCGCGTGCAGTCCATGGTCGACGGCCTCCTGCTTGTCCTGTCCACGGTCTTTGAGGCCAGCAGCCTTCTTGAAGCGCAAAGGACGGGGGTGATCACCCGCCAGCTGGCGGCTTGGGCGGCAATACTGGCAGTCCCGACGGCGATCGCTGGAATATACGGCATGAACTTTAAGCACATGCCGGAGCTGGACACGGCCTACGGATACTTTGTCGTGCTCGGAGTGATAGCGATATCGTGCGTTTTCCTATTTGTGCGCTTCAAGAAGGCTAAGTGGCTGTGAATACTGCCCATCGTTTTCTTCGCCGTCATCTGACGGTTACAGCGGGCCTTATACGGAAGCTTGTCCAATCCAACTCAAGATGAAGGTGCGTCCATGACATAGCAGCTGACCGACGCTCTACAAGCAGTTCAGTCCTTCATCGCCAAGGGCTAAGACCGCGAATAGCGCGTCAAGGACAGCAATCTCGTCGATCTCGAGCCAGGATCAACCATCGGTCCGTGCGGCATCTGCGTCGACGCGGCGTTTCGCCTCGGAAGCGGTGATGATGGCGATAACGCCTCCACCCTCTACGCGATCACCGATCCGGCGACCGAGCATAAGGGCCTGTTGATCGACGTGTTCGATGAAATCTGCTACCGCGACCCAGTTCAAGAGTCGGGACCTCAATGTAGAAGAAGTTGACTAACGAGCATTCGCGTCATCCGATCAAGCAAGCTGGAGACATTTATGAAAGCCATTGGTTACAAGGTTCCGGGACCCATCGCCGCGGATGCCGCGCTGGTCGACATCAATCTGCCTCGGCCTGTCGCTGCAGGATACGATATCCTGGTTGAGGTGAAGGCCGTCTCGGTCAACCCGGTCGACTACAAGGTCCGCAACAGCACGCCGCCGGCAGATGGCGATTGGAAGGTGCTGGGATGGGATGCCGCCGGGATTGTGCGCGAGGTCGGCCCCGACGTCACGCAGTTCGAGTTAGGCGACGAGGTCTATTATGCCGGATCGATCACACGGCCCGGTACCAATGCGGAGTTCCATCTCGTCGACGCCCGGATTGTCGGTCACAAACCTGCGTCGCTCTCCTGGGCGGAAGCGGCGGCGCTGCCGCTGACGACGTTGACGGCCTGGGAGGCGATGTTCGACCGCCTGGACGTGGCGAAGCCCGTACCCGGTGCGGCGGAGGCGATCCTCATCATCGGTGGCGCGGGCGGGGTTGGGTCGATCGCCGTCCAGATCGCGCGACAGCGCACGGACCTCACCGTCATCGCCACAGCCTCTCGACCGGAAACCCAAGAGTGGGTAAGAGGGCTTGGAGCTCACCACGTCATCGACCATTCTCGTCCGCTCGCGCCACAGATCGCCGAACTCGGCATCGGTGCTCCCGCTTTCGTCTTTTCGACCACACATACCGAGCAACATGTCGCCGACATCGCCGAACTGATCGCCCCACAAGGACGGTTCGGACTGATCGACGATCCCAAGGCATTCGATATCATGGTTTTCAAGCGCAAGGCGGTGTCGATCCACCACGAGCTGATGTTCACGCGGTCGATCTACGGCACGCCCGACATGAATGAGCAGGGCGAGATTCTGGATGCGATGGCAGCGCTGGTTGACGACGGCAAAATCCGCACGACGCTGACCCGGCGACTGTCGCCGATCAATGCCGCCAATCTGAAGACGGTGCATGCACTGATCGAAAGTGGCGCGGCTAAAGGCAAGATCGTCCTCGAAGGCTTCTAACGACCGCGATCGCCAAACATCTTGTCCAACCTCAAAAAGCCGAACGGGTTATGCCCCAGCGATGAGAATCCCATGACCAAATCTATTGCCACCGCCTCGATCAACCGCGAAACCGCAGTCGCCCTCATCGACGCGGCGCTCGCTGCGGCCCGTGCCATCGGCATCCCGGCTGCCGTCGCCGTCGTCGACGCCACCGGTAACCTGCGCGCGTTCGAGCGCACCGACGATGCGCCGTTCCTTACCGTCGATGTTGCCATCGACAAGGCCTGGAGTTCCGCCTCGTTTGGGTTCCCGACCCATGTCTGGAACGACTATGTGACCAACGATCCAAAAGTGGCGCCGCTAGCCTATCGCCCTCGGATGGTCGCTGTCGGCGGCGGTTATCCGATTCTGGAGGATGGGAAGTTGATCGGCGGCATAGGCATCTCCGGAGGCAACTATCAGCAGGATCAGGATGCGTGCGTCGAGGCACTCATGAAAATCGGGTTCCAGTTGCCAGCCTGACGACTGTGAGGCCATCACCGGTGGTAATGGCCAACAGATCCAACCTTTGAGAGGCCTAATGATGGAAGCGTTCGTCGTCTTTACGCGGGAAGAAACCAGCGACCCACATGCACTCGCAACCTATTCTGCAGGCGTCGGACCATCGTTCGATGGTCACGACGTTACCTTTCTCGCCGCTTATGGCGCGATCCAGCATTTGGAGGGGCCGCCCATCGAAGGGGCCGTAATCTTGCGTTTCCCGACGATGCAGGCCGCTCGCGACTGGTATGACAGTCCCGCCTACCAAACCATCGCTGCTCAACGCTTTGCCGGTTCCCGTTACCGCGCCTTTATCATTGAAGGGCGGCGGTGACATACCGACAGAAGCACTTCGGCGCTGACCACGAGGTATCGGCGTGTGAACTCGCATCTTGGGAATCTGTGGGGGGGACCAAGACAGCGGCGCTAGGGGCTCATATCGTCGATCGGATCAGAGAGTTGCTCGGCGAGAATGGGTTATCTATTGCCGAGCTGACGGAGCGGAGCCGCCCTCTCCCAACGGATTGATTCAATCGTTGACGCTCCTCCTATCCGGATCCGGGTTTTCGCACGCTGATCAACAGAGTTACAGCGCGCAACGCCTGTAGTGGGCATCAGGGGATGGGTGGCAATCAGGATGATTGCCCACCTTCCAACGATTAACCTTGCTCAAGTTGCTTCACTAGTCGCTCCGCGTCGAGATGGAAGTCCGAGAAAACAATGCTACCGCCAGCGTCGATAACCGTAAACCACGGAGTTCCTCGTGTGCGGTAGTCTTCCATGAAGGTTGGAAACGGCGAGCCGGTCGGTTGCTCGTCGTGACCGAAAACGATAGGAAGCTCATACTTGAGCTGGTTCACGCGCAACTTCTCGAAGGTATTCTCATGCGTTCCTTCGAAGACGGTCTGGATCACTGCGAACCCCACGTCTTTTGAGCTCAACGCTGCATGCAACTTTTGTAGCGTCGGAAACCCATGCAAATGGCAACCTTGGCACCAATGCTGGAAGGCAAACAAGATTTTCGGGCCGGGCCCGATATCTGACAGTTTGAACGGCGCGATACTTTCCCCATCTTTGCCAATCCATTTTTGCACCCGCAGCTCAGGCGCTTGTCGTTCGATCTCGTTCATCTGATCCTCCAACCCCGATACAGAAGCTTAGTGGATGATCGCGCGTCGCGACGGTGCGCGAACGTCCGACCTTATTTTCCCTATTTCCTGAAGCCAGAATAGATCAGATCGACATTTCGTCCTTAATATACTCAAGCTGCCGGCGAGCGCGAACTGGGCAACCATGCGCTGGTGAGCCTTGAGCTTTGCACGCTGCCCATCCGTTTGAGAGCGAACCTGCAACTTCCGCTCCGCATACCGCAGATCAGCGTACGCAGCCTTGGGGTTATCTACCCTATAGCCATTGGGTATTGGGAATCATGCTGGCCTGACGCTATGTTCGATACGCGATTTTTTACGATGATAGAGCATCTGTATCTGATTTTTAGTCGATTGGCTTATTCGGCGGATGTGCGGGCAAATGCTTTACGCAGAGTACTGAAATGAAGGCCGGCTTCGGTCTGCCGTATCGAGCAAGAGGGGTCACTATGGTCACCAGAGGTTTCACCGGTCGCGGTTCAGGCGACCAGTCCGATCGGATTCCGCCAGGTCAGCATCTGGTGGAGGATTTCCCTGTTCTGTCGGCCGGCCCTACGCCGAGGGTAGAGCCCTCCGACTGGAAATTCACAGTCAAAATTGGTCCGAAGCCCGTCAAAACGTGGAATTGGGGCGAATTCAACACTCTACCAAAGACCCAGGTGACAAAGGATATTCACTGCGTCACCTCTTGGTCCAAACTGGATACCGTTTGGGAGGGTGTACTCATTGAAGACATCCTTGCAGATGCAGAGCTTGATCGGCCTACCGATTTCGTCTTGGCGCACTGCTACGATAATTATTCGACAAACGTCCCTCTGACGGATCTGCTTTCCGGGAAAGCGATGGTCGCCCTCAGTTATGCGGGCAAGCCACTTTCCCGCGATCATGGGGGGCCGGCGCGTCTTCTAGTGCCGCACCTTTACTTCTGGAAATCCGCCAAATGGGTGAATGCGCTGCAATTCACGACGCGTGACGAGGCCGGCTTTTGGGAGCTGCACGGCTATCACATCTACGGCGATCCGTGGCGCGAACAACGATACACCCATGACTGAAAACGAAGCGCAAGTCCGTTCGTGGCAATCATGCGTGATCGACGACATCATCCAGCAAACACCGAGTATCAAGAGCTTCTTCCTTCGGTTGAGCAAGCCGTTCGCGCACACCGCAGGTCAGCACGTCGATATCCGGCTGACCGCGCCCGACGGCTACAGTGCAATGCGCAGCTACTCGATCGCGTCATCGGCAGTTTCGACCCCGATCGTCGAGATAGCTATCGAGCGCATGCCGGATGCCGAAGTTTCGCCGTTTTTTCACGACATCGCGGCGATTGGTGACGAAATCGAAGTTCGCGGTCCGCTCGGTGGCCATTTCCTTTGGCCTGAGCCTGCCATAGATCCGGTTCTGTTGATCGGGGGAGGCTCCGGCCTCGTGCCGTTGATGGCAATGATCCGGCAGCGCCGCGCATTGGCCCAAGCCGTTCCGACAGCGTTGCTCCTGTCCGCACGAACCGCCGAGGACGTTCTCTTCTCAGAAGAACTTCATTGCATCGAAATCAGCGATCCGGCGTTCGTCCTGGCGCTCGCGATTACGCGCGAGAAACCGGTTCGCGCATCGGACTTTGCGCGACGGATCGACGGCATGATGGTCCAAGAAATTCTAACCAGGCTTCAGGGAAAGCCGACGCAAGTGTTCGTCTGCGGGTCTAACGGATTCGTCAACATCGCAACCGATAGCGCGCTGCTGGCGGGCTTGGACGCCTCCATCATCAAGACGGAGCGCTACGGGGGCTAGCGGCGCGAGCTATCTCACGTCGCGCCGATCGTAGACGTGCGCCCTGGGAAGCTTTGGCGATCAACGTGAACCGTTTTGCCGAACACAGTCTTCGTACCCCCCGGCCTCTAGAACGCCTTCGCTCGCGATACCTGGCTCGACATCAAGCTCAATTTGAAAGTTCCTGCACTATCCGTCGTCCTGATATGCTCGACCAGCATGATGGGCGATTCGAGCGGGACCGCTTCCGTCCCAATCGAGGCTCGGTTACCTTAGAGCATCGGCTCGGCGCTACAGGAGGCGCGTGCGGCCTCTGCCTGGCGGTGAAAGCACTTTGGGCCATGTCGCCTGGATAGCGGCCAATCGTCAGCATCTGCTCCGATGTCGGCCAAGGTGCAGTCGCCATCTTTGAACGCCGCGAATTGGAGATCAACGCCATGACAGCGATCCGCGTGCAACTGCCGGAGATGCAATATGACAACTGATGTATTGCTGTACACCACGAATTGGTGCCCGTTCTGCCGCCGAGCGAAGGCGCTCCTCAAGGAAAAGGGCGTGCGATGGAAGGAGCTCGATATTGAGGCGGATCCGGCTCACCGGCAGGCCATGGCGGAAGCGTCGGGGCGAAGCTCCGTGCCGCAGATCTTCATCAATGGCACCCTTATCGGTGGCTCCGATGAGCTATTCGCGCTCGATGTCAGAGGCGAGCTCGACAAACTTCTCGGGCGCAACCCGCCTGCCACCTGAGGAGGTGCGGCTTGGGGCAGGCAGCCCGCGAGCCTTCGCCGGTTGATGAATACAAAAGGAGAGTCCGTTGGTCTCAGCCATCTGGAAAGACACTACTATCGCCACAAGCGACGAAACAGTCATCGTCGAGGGAAATCACTACTTCCCACCGTCAGGAGTCGACCTGAGCCTGCTTGAGATGAGCCCGCACACATCTGTCTGTCCGATCAAAGGCGCCGCGCGCTTCTTTCATGTTCGCGCGGGTGACGCGCTCAACGTGAACGCCGCTTGGACCTATCCCGCCCCCACTCCGGATGCCGAGGGTATCCGGGATTACATCGCTTTCTGGAAAGGCGTGGACGTTGCCTAGCAGACTGGACGGACGACTTCGCTGATAGCCATGCGGGCGCCGACATCTCAATTATCCTGCCCACCCCGGGCCTCGTCGGCTGCAGGAATCTGCCCGGCACCTTAGCGCGACCCGGCACTGGCGGTCTCGCACCCGCCGCGCCTCTGTTCTATCAATAAGGATGGATGACATGGAGCATTCCGAGTTCGATGCCGCTTTCGCGAAGCTTGCGGAGGGATACAGAGAAGGGACTTATGAAGGCCGGCGTTTCAGCTTGATCGTCCGGCGATCTGGGGACGGACGTCGCAACAGTCTGTTCGCCAGGGAGTTGGACGGGACTGACATTGTCAGCTTCAACCTCTTCCGCGTTACATCAGATAGGACATTGTTGAAGCCGTGCGAAATGTCCGCCGAAAAGGTCGTAGCGTTCGTGCTGGAGTTCCGACCGGACACCTGACGGGCAGAAGAAGATCCCGGCCAACCGGCGCGCCTGCGACGGCCGGCTATCTAAGGCTGCGCAAGCCTATAGCCGCAGCTCATTGCACTTCGTCTGGCGAGGAATTCAACATCGATACGTCGCCATCCGCGGGGATATCGGTACAGGCGCCCGTGTAAGCCAGATTGAGAAATCCTAAGCGATGACTAACACCAATGACGCCACCCTTCCGACACATTCTATTCTTGAGGAATGCACAGCGATGGCTGTCGTCAACGCTCTGAAGATTATTCTGAAGAACAGCTACGCGATCTACCTTAAGACAAAAAATGCCACTCGGGCGCATCCCGCCCCTACTTCAGGGACTTTCACTTGCTTCTCGCTCTGTCACTCACAGCATCGGCACGCCCATGACGCATGGTATCCAGGCCTCATAATTTTCCCATATAACCTTCTTGTCTTTTGCGCACCCAGAAAGACTCGAGGCTTTAACTGGACAGATGAGCCCTCGAGGGTAGTGTTCACCTGATTGGCTTTCTCATATCTGATGTTGATTCGCACAGTGTGCCAACCAGGTGATAGTTTCAAAAAACCTGCGCTTCAGAGCGAATTAGACGATCTTCGATAAGAGCGATCCGCCTCAAAATCCAAAACATCTAACATTGTCCTAGAGCCATATTTGTACCTAGTACTATGGCGCTCCCATTAACACATTTGATGATGCACAGAAAACTTAGCTCATGATAGCTTTCAGCTAACAGCTATTCGGAAGCCCGAAAGGATTCAACCGTTTAAGCGTGAACCGTCGATTATAAATACTTTCGTAAGTTAGCTTTAAAGGACGCTTTTAGTCCTTGTAAATACGCATTACGACTCCACAGCTACCAAATCCATACGGCGCCAGCAACCATTAAAACACCCGACACTACTAAAACAATAGTAGAGGCGCGATTGCTGCCTTTCAAAGTATGACCAACACCCACATCCATAACTAGGTGTCGAATTCCGGCTACGAGATGATAAATAAATGAAGAGTATACCAACCAGAAACTAACTTTGCCGAAAGGTGAAGAAAAAATCTCCTTGACTTCATTAAAACCCTTTTCTGACTCCAACGATTTGCTCAGCATATACAGTATCAGTCCCAGAAAAATAAAGAGCATAATTCCTGAAATCCGGTGCAGAATCGATGTAAGCGCCGTGAGAGGAAGCTGAATGGTTCGAATATCAAGATTAACCGGCCGCTTTTTATTCATTTTGACTCCAGTCAACAATTCTAGTGGGGGATTTCAGTTTTCGATCTCATTCATCATAGCAGCTGTAACTTGCGGATTCCACGGTCATCTGGCCACCCATTCCATAAGCATCTGACCACCGATTCCACGGTGATCCGGCCACCCATTCCACGCGTATCCGACCACTGATTCCACGGTCATCCGGCCACTCAACCGGGCAGGCAGTAACGCAGGATTTCTTCACTACCATCGACCTCTTTTTCGAAGCAGAGAGGTCGTCGTGGAGCGTTTATCCATGCGTAAGATTCGCGAAGTACTTCGTCTCAAGTTCGAGGTCGGGCTATCGGCTCGCCAGATTGCCGTCAGCGTGCAGATCGGTCGTGTCACTGTCGGCGATTACCTCAACCGCTTTGCCGCCAGCGGTCTAGCCTGGCCCTGTTCGTTGTCCGATTCCGAGCTGGAGCAGCAACTGTTCCCACCGCCCCCTGCGGTGCCCAGCGAGCAACGGCCATTGCCCGATTGGTCTTGGGTGCATGCCGAGCTACGCCGGCCGGGCGTGACCTTGGCGCTGCTCTGGCAGGAGTATCGCCTGAGCCAGCCGAAAGGCTTTCAGTACAGCTGGTTCTGCGAGCACTACCGAGCCTGGCAGGGCAAGCTGGACGTGGTGATGCGCCAGGAGCATCGCGTCGGTGAGAAGCTGTTTGTCGACTACGCCGGGCAGACGGTGCCGGTGATCGACCGCCACAGCGGCGAGATCCGCCAGGCGCAGGTGTTCGTCGCGGTGCTTGGCGCGTCCAGCTACACCTTCGCCGAAGCCACTTGGTCGCAGCAGTTACCGGACTGGCTGGGCTCCCATGTCCGCTGCTTCGCCTTTCTCGGCGGCGTGCCGGAAATCGTGGTGCCGGACAACCTGCGAAGCGCGGTGAGTAAGAGCCATCGCTACGAGCCGGACATCAACCCGAGCTACCGCGATCTGGCCGAGCACTATGGCGTGGCGGTGGTGCCGGCGCGGGCGCGTAAGCCGCGCGACAAGGCTAAGGCTGAGGTCGGCGTGCAGGTGGTCGAGCGCTGGATCCTCGCCGCGCTGAGGAACCGCCAGTTCTTCTCCCTGGACGAACTCAACAGCGCCATCGCCTTATTGCTGGAGCGGCTCAACCGACGACCGTTTCGCAAGCTGCCGGGCTCCCGGCACTCGGCCTTCGAAGCCCTGGATCGTCCAGCGCTGAGCCCACTGCCGGAGCAGCCCTACGTCTATGCCGAGTGGAAGAAGGCGCGCGTGCATATCGACTATCACGTCGAGGTCGATGGGCATTACTACTCAGTGCCCTACCAGTTGGTGAAGAAACAGCTGGAAGTACGGCTGACGGCGCGCACCGTCGAGTGCTTCCACGCCAACCAGCGGGTGGCCAGCCACCTGCGCTCGCCACACAAGGGCCGGCATAGCACACAGACCGAGCACATGCCCAAGAGCCATCGCGAGCATGCCGAGTGGACGCCGCAACGGTTGATCCGCTGGGCCGAGCAGACCGGGCCGCACACCGCCGGCGTGATCAGCCACATCCTCGAACGGCGCATCCACCCAACCCAAGGCTACCGGGCCTGCCTGGGCATCCTGCGCCTGGGCAAGACCCATGGCGAAGTGCGCTTGGAGCTGGCCTGCCGACGCGCCCTCAGCCTCGGCGCGTGCAGCTACAAGAGCCTCGAATCGATCCTGCGCCAGGGGCTGGAAAACCTGCCGCTGGCCCAGCAGCACCTGCCCCTGCTGCCGGACGACCACGCCAACCTGCGCGGCCCCGGCTACTACCACTGAACACAAGGAATCCCACCATGCTGCCCCATCCGACCTTGGACAAGCTCCAGACCCTGCGCCTGACCGGCATGCTCAAGGCACTCGCCGAGCAACTGAAAACCCCCGACATCGACAGCCTGAGCTTCGTGGAACGCCTCGGCCTGTTGGTCGACCGCGAACTGACCGAGCGCGACGACAAGCGCCTCAGCAGCCGCCTGCGTCAGGCCCGGCTCAAGCACAACGCCTGCCTCGAAGACATCGACTACCGCAGCCCGCGCGGACTCGACAAGGCGCTGATCCTCCAGCTGAGCAGCGGTCAGTGGTTACGCGACGGACTCAACCTGATTATCAACGGCCCGACTGGCGTCGGTAAGACCTGGCTGGCCTGCGCCCTGGCCCACCAGGCCTGCCGAGAGGGTTACAGCGTGCGTTACCTGCGCTTGCCGCGCCTGTTGGAAGAGTTGGGCCTAGCCCACGGCGACGGGCGCTTCGCCAAGCTGATGAGCGGCTATGCCAAGACCGACCTGCTGATCCTTGATGACTGGGGTCTGGCCCCGTTCAACGCGGAACAGCGCCGCGACATGCTGGAGCTACTGGACGACCGCTACGGCCAGCGCTCGACCATCGTGACCAGCCAAATGCCAGTGGACAACTGGCACGAACTGATCGGTGATCCGACTCTGGCCGACGCCATCCTCGACCGCCTGGTGCACAACGCTTATCGGATCAACCTCAAGGGTGAGTCGATGCGCAAACAGACGAAGAAATTGACGACACCGGGCACCTCAGACTAACAATGCCCCCCCTGCGTCGCTGCGCTCCGACTGCCCGGCCGGATGGCCGTGGAACAGGTGGCCAGATGGCCGTGGAATGCCTGGCCAGATGAGAGCGGACTGGGTGGCCGGATGGCGTGGAATCCGCATGTAACTAAGGCTGGCGGCGACAATAATGGAGATATTCGGGGCTTACGTTGCATTTTGAGGTCGCAAGTGCATGTGCGTAAATTGAAGCAAATTGCAAGGTTATGCCCAATAGGTAGCTAGCTTATTAATTTAACAAAAGTGACGTGTGTCGTTCTGCAGGGCATGCTGTTCCCCAACCCTGGAAAACCTATCCTCTTTAACACGTCAAAGTCGATTGATAGGCTTGCTGCAACAGCTATCTGCCCGGTTGAAGTCGAAGATCGATGTATCTGTAGGGTTTGGAAATAAATGCGGGCGCCCACCGCACTCACGGCTCAGTTACCATTCTTTGTGCATCGCGGCCGCGCGGCTAGTTGGTAGCTGTTCTAAGCCTAGTCAGTGCCGCCCTTCGCCCCAAGCCCCATAGTCAGATTTGAGAAATGACAGTAGGCGATGCCGCAACGCGCTTCATCGACCTATGTAAAACGACTCCTTTATCGAAATAGTGCACTCATCGCTCTCCACGGCGATCCCTTCATCGCGAATTGCACCGCCCAAGACGATCTGCACTGAAATCAATACTTTCTGATGCCTCTTGATTAGAGATGCCAGCCATAATAATCTCATCGCCAACGCATACGGCGTTCGGCAGCCAACACACTCTCACTCACTACTGGAAGCTCAGACATGAAAACCATAGGCATTGAAAACTCGAAGTCCAGCGTACAGGCCCACTTAACGCTTGGAACCAAAACTATGGGGCTAGGTATCTATGGCGCGTACTTGGCTCTCGCTATTATTTACTTCTGGTTCGGCGGCATGAAATTTACCCACTACGAGGCCGAGGGCCTGGTTCCACTGGTGAGCAACAGCCCGCTTTTGGGATGGGTGTATAGCATTTTTTCGGTCGACATGTTCTCCAGCCTGCTCGGCATACTAGAGATTTCGATCGGCACTCTGATCGCAGGCCGCATGCTGTCGCCCAAACTATCCGTGGTAGGAGGCGCTCTGTCTGCAGGCCTGTTCTTCACAACCCTTAGCTTTATGTTTTCCACTCCGGGCGTCATTGAGCCTAGTTTAGGGTTTCCGGCGATTTCCGTTGCGCCAGGTCAGTTTCTGCTTAAAGACTTAGGGTTGCTTGCTGTTTCGATATTTGTGGCAGGCCATTCGCTGGTTGAACTGGAAAAACGTAAAATTAATGCATAATTTTTTCAATGGCTTAAGGCAGTAATGCCTTAGGCCTTTTTGCCATCATTTTCCCCCGCCAGATCTTTCAACCAGTCACGAGGGCTCAACCCCGTCTTGCGTCTAAATGCGCGAGACAGCGCCGAAGGACTTTCGTAGCCGACTTGAGCTGCAATCAGCGTAATCGAGCGCCCTTCTCGCATCAGCTTCTGAGCCAGGCTAACTCGCCAACTCAACAAATAATCAGCAGGCGTCTGTCCGATGACACTCTTGAAATGCACGGCATACGCAGCGCGTGACATATTTGACTCACTGGCCAGCTCTGCTATTGACCAGGCATGTTCCGGGGAGTTGTGCATCTGTAAAAGCGATCGGGCAAGCCGCATGTCGGCCAGTCCAGCCATCATTCCGGTGCGCAACTGGTGATGATCGAGCAGGTAACGGAGCAACAGAATGATTAGGAGCTCAAATAAGCGCTCAAGCGCGGCTTCCCTTCCACAATGCACATTTGCCGCCTCGGCAAACATCCACTCCAACGTGTCTGCCAGCATGGGCAGATCATCGAGTGCGAGCACCAAACAGTCCGGTAATGAAGCCGACAAAGGATTATCAATTCCGCCCTCAAACTCCATGGAAGCACACAACAACTTTGCGCCATCGGACTCACCCGCAAACAATTGATGCTTGGCGGGGCGTGGCATAAAAATCAAGCTAGGGCGAGTGAGCTGCAAATCCTTGCGATCGGGACCAAGCAACGTCACGCTGCCGGCCTGAAGCAGATGGATATAACCTCGCCGCTCGGCGCCATCGTAAGATGCAGAGCCGCATAGGTCGCCGTCATAGAACAGATTGGCCCGCACGCCGAACCGCGAGAGCAAATTAGACAAACGATCCATTGGCCGATCCTTGACGAGTCAGAACGCACAGACCATACCATCTGCGTTGTCGTTCAGTGCCTGTAGCGAACATGCCGGCGTAAATCAGCCAACGGATAAAGTGATCACTGAGCAGCTCAGCCTCCCTTTCCAGTTCGGCTGTTAAAAAAACAACACCGTTGTTTGAAAGCACCAGCAAATCAAGTGCTCACTCTTCTATTTTACGGGGTTGTACGCCGGAATCCCAGAAATTTCCGTCAGCCCAGCTCCAGTCCCGCCACGAGCGCATCCAGGTCGATGAACTTGCCGTCAGTCTGGAAGGTGTAATGCCCGTTCAGCAGGATGTGCCGCCAGGCCGCTGGCGACATCTGCGTGATCAACGCCAGCGCCTTGGCATTGCCAGCTGCCTCGTACTTCGTCAGCAGCAGGGACAGGATCGCCGAGTTGTAGAAGATGATCGCGTTGCCGATCAGCCTGGCGCACTGGTTGCTGATCTCGATTTCGATGTCGGTGCGGCCGGTCAATTCCTTCTTCCCACCGACTTGGGCGATGGTCGAGCGTAGCTGGTGATAGGACTCAATGCGGTTCTGCGAGCGGTGAACATTACGCTCCAGTTGCGGGTCGCGCAGGTAGCGCAGTGTGTAGATACTGCGGATGAGCTTGTCGAACTCGAAGATTGCGCGCCGCGTCGGGTTCGGCGCCGTATAGGTGCACAGCTTGCGGATCAGCGTGCCCTGCGTCATTTCCTTCAGGCCCAGTGTGGCGACGATTCGGTCGATGTTCGCCTTCTCACCGACGATGAGTTGCCGGTCGATCTGGCCAGCCGGCCGGATCAGGCATTTCTCGTACAATGCCAGATCATCGGCGCAATACAGCTCCTGCAACTGGTCGTCGAGGTCGGTGAAGCGCGGCTCGAAACGAAGTCCGAACCAGTGCAGGATGGCGAAGTTGGCCTTGTTGATGCTGTGCATGTCGCCGGTGATCGCGCTCGGCACGATGTCCGACGTGTTGCGGTACCAGATGTCGAACACGTGGTGAGCCTCGTACTCGTGTGCGCCTATCAGGTAGCCGTTCAACGGCACGTGATTGCACAGCAGCGTGTAGGCGACGACGCCCTTGCCGCGGCCGAAATATTTGCGCGAGTAGCGCGCCTTCACAGTTGGTCGCTCGACGCCGAATTTCTGCCCATCAACGGCACCGTACAACGAATCGAGGTCGAACGAGTAATGCGGGAAGATCGGCAGTGCGGCGATGGCGTTGCTGATGCAATCGTTGGCCACATGTAGCGTCGCCTGGCGCAGGTACTGCTGGTAGGTACTCTCCAGGACGTGGTACGGGATGTCGCTGGTACGTGCCATAACCTGGTTGCCGTGGTTCATGGCTTGGGCAATGATCACCGCCATCAGACTGTCGGCGTCGGCTACCTTCTTCGCATAGCGTGGCTGCAATGGTGTCAGCGCCGACAGGAACTGGCACTGGCCGTTGACGAAGCGAAACACGTCGGCGACATCGCAGTATGGCAGTTGCTCGTAGAGAGCTTGCTCGCGCGCCTTCTGGTTCTCCCCCTTGGGCTTGCGCCAGGTCAGTCTCTGCGTGTCCTTGTCGTATTCCAGGTGCGTCAGCTTGCCCTGTTTCAGCTCGCGATTGAACGCCACCCATTGCGCACGCAACTCGGTCGCCAGTGCATCGAGCTGGGCACTGACCGGCTGCCGCAGGAAGGGGATGTCCATCTGCGCGAGCACGGCGGCTTTCTCGTCCATCGAAACCAACTCGTCGGACAAATGCCGGTGCTGCAAGCTATCGTCAATGTAGAGCTCGCCCGCCTGGAAGCGTTTCCTGACCTGACGGTAAAGCCAGAATTCGTAACGATCGGCATGCAGGCCTGTCGGCGTGCCTTCGGCATCGAACATTAGCAGGTACGGACGCAAGCGTTTCGGCAGCGTTGCCGCCGGACATTCGTCGAGTGGCCGTTGTGATAGGCGCTGCTGCTTGGCGAACACGCTCTTGGCCCAAGTCAGCGCCGCGAGCCATGGGTTATCGGGGGCCGTGCCGGCGAAGTCGAGCGCGACGTACAGCGGCCGTAGATGGCGTCGAATGCGTTCGGCCAGGCCGTCCACCGCCTGCCAGTGCAGCGCCAGTTTGTTCAGTGGCTTGACGCTCATGCGCTGCGCCGTGTTTTGCAGCAATTCCCTGGACATGATTTTGTAGGCGCGTTGGCGCACCTCGCCGAACGGCGTCGGATCGGCCACGCTGTCGTCCACGTACAGCGACAGCAGGCGGCCAACCTGCGGCGTTTCCTGATGGCGTCGCAGCTGTTCGGCGACAAAGGACTGTTTCGCACCCGTGCGGCTCTCGTCCTCAAGTTTTTTCATGTGGAAGGCCATCGCGTCGACCAGGTTGTCGGTGAGCTGCCGGTAACGTACCCAGGCATAGCACAGCAGGTAGAGCCGGGTCTGCTCCGCCTTCAGGTGGCGCAGGTCATGGACGGTATAGAAGTTCGCCAGGCTCGCGTAGTACAGCAGGTTCTGCTGCGAGATGCCGAGCTTGGGCAGCAGCGCCTTGGCGATCCCGTGCAAGGACTTCAGCGTGGCGCGCTTCTCGCGCTCCCCTGCCATCTGACGCCAGCCGAAATCTTTAGCGTCCTGCTTGAGCGCTGCCAGTTGAGACAGGGTGTCGTCACGCACCAGGAGCTGGCCCAGCGCAGCTTTGGCCGATTCGTCCAACACTTCTGCCAGCAAGCCGCCCAAGCGCCTGCGTTCGGTGGACAGGGCTTCACTGACCAGCTCTTGTAAGGTGGTGTGGCCGGGCCGGATGATTTTGTGCTCGCTGAGCCAAACGATCAGTTCGGCGGCCACGAATCCTGGCATTACGTCGCGCCGCACGATCTGTTCAGCCTGCTGTGCCAGTTGCGGCAGGAAGCTAGCCGCCCACGACCGGTAGCCGAACAGTTCGGCGATCTGACCCCTCTGGCTGTAGTGCTCATGCTTGGTGATCGCCTTGCGTTCGAACGCTTCGCCGTGGAAATAGCGACTCAGCACGAAGGCGCAATCGTCCTCGACCTCATGCCAATCGAAGCGGAAGAAAGCATGCTTGGCCTTGAAGTAGCCGATCTGCAAGACGCAATAGACTTGGGCCTGCAGGCTAGGCCGGCTGCTGGCGAACGCCAGTTCAGATTCGGTCAACGCCAGGTATTCCAGCCGCTGAGCATCGTCGAAGTCCGGTAGGCCGTACAAGGCTTCCTGCTCTGCGTCAGAAAAGACGGTGAGTAGCTTATTCTTGTTGCTCATCGACCGTCCTTCCCGCACCACGCCAACCTGCTCGCGTCAATGTTTCGATCAACGTAGTGCGCTTGACATTGAAGTTGCGGCACACCGCCGCCTTAGACATGCCGCCATCGAGCGCGGCGACGATGGCGTCCAGCTTCTCACCAGTGATCGCCTGCGGCCGGCCGCCGATCCGGCCGCGTTTGCGTGCGGCGGCCAAGCCCGCGACGACGCGCTCCTGAATCAAGGCGCGCTCGTACTGCGCGAGCGCACCGAACACCTGGAACAGGAATTCGCCCGAGGGCGTCGTAGTGTCCAGGTTCTCTGTCAGCGAGCGGAACGCCACCCGCTTGTCCTTGAGCGAAGTCACAATGGCGAGCAGGTGCGACAGCGAGCGACCGAGCCGGTCGAGTTTCCACACCACCAGCACATCGCCGGCTCGAACGAACTCAAGCGCCCGCGCCAAGCCGGCACGGTCATCCTTCGCGCCAGAGGCACGATCCTCAAACAGGTGACGCGGATCGACGCCGGCGGCGAGCAGCGCGTCGCGCTGCAAGTCCGTGCTCTGGCGGTCGGAGTCCGACGACACGCGCATGTAGCCAACCAACATAGGCGGATAACCATCAAAAACAGGTTTCCGCATAATAGTGAATAGCGATAGAGTTTTCCGTACATTTTTGAGGGGGTGTTGCACAGGTAGCACAGCGGCGGCTGACAGCCTGTCGCAAAACAAATGTTTTACGACACCTCCTTGAGGT
>NZ_JBUZRD010000025.1:0-17992 GCF_055407145.1 Pseudomonas sp. c313
CGAAAAGCGGTTCGATAAACTCGTTTCGACAATCAGAGTTCTCCAATCAACAGTCACATACGAGTAAAGCGAACTCTAATTCGTGCTTACGTTGGTTTTTGGTTCCATTGCTCCCCAAACCCCAACGCCAAAAGCATTCGCGCTACGCGCTCACCAGTTCGACCCCCAAAGGGGGACCCCCACTCCCTGGGATCAGATCCAAAGCTAATGCTTTCACACGCCAGATTAAGAGCACCATCACCATTCCCTTAATGGCGCTGAGCTCTGGTTCACCACTGTCACTGATTACTCGCTTTTATCGCCTGTGAGCCCACTAGAGACACTTGGGTGTTCCTAGTCGCAAAAGGGCACCACTGCGCTCCAAGGAGCGCTTAAATAAAGTCTCCAGCCTATGGCTGGGCATTATTTGGGGAGGGGGAGCCACGAAGTGGGGGAACCCCGTAGGGGTGCCCCGGCAGAGCCGCCGCTTTTTTACTTTTCCCTTTTAAACCTTTTAGATCACCTACACGCCTTGTTCTACAAGGGGTGTAGAGCTCATAAAGGGAGGGATTTGTTGCCATAAAGGGAGGGATTTGTTGCCATAAAGGGAGGGATTTGTTGCCATAAAGGGAGGGATTTGTTGTATTGTAGGAGAAAGATATAAACTCCCAAAAAATGAAGTGGAGCATATATGAGCTCATCAGCAATGGTTTACAAAAGTAACGCTCTTGTAGAGGCAGCATATCGCCTTAGTGTCCAGGAGCAGCGGATCGTTCTCGCCTGTATCAGTCAGGTAAAAAGGAACGAGCCGTTCACCGATGAAGTGATGTACTCGGTGACTGCTGAGGAGATTTCTACAATGGCCGGAGTCCCCATTGAATCCTCATATAGCCAGCTTAAAGAAGCTGCTCTACGCCTGAAACGGCGAGAGGTCCGGCTAACCCAGGAGCCCAATGGGAATGGTAAACGACCAAGCGTCATGATTACCGGTTGGGTGCAAACAATTGTCTATCGAGAGGGGGAGGGTCGCGTAGAGCTACGCTTCACCAAAGACATGGTGCCGTATCTGACAGAGCTCACAAAACAGTTCACAAAATACGCTTTAGCCGATGTAGCACAAATGGATAGCACTCACGCTATCCGGCTTTACGAATTGCTCATGCAGTGGGACAGCATTGGTCAGAGGGAGATATCCATTGACCAACTCCGTGAGTGGTTTCAACTCGAAGGCCGGTATCCATCGATCAAGGATTTTAAAAAATGGGTATTAGAACCAGCGGTTGCGCAAATCACAGAACACAGCCCTCTTCGGGTGGTCTGGACACAGCGGAAAACAGGTCGAAAGGTCACGCACTTAGCATTCTGTTTTGGGCCTAAATCCATGGTCAACACTAATGGGAAAACCAACACCAAACGCGGCAAGCTGTCAGATGGCGATATAGCAAAACAGGCCCGGCCTGGTGAAACTTGGGAATCTGCACGTGCGCGACTAACTCAACTGGCTTTAGGGCTGACCTGATGTGTGACCATTCGACATTGAACACATATTTACAGCGCAAAACTGTCTGGAACCCTACAGACAGAACCAGACACTGCCCTACATGGCAAAATTAACCATCGGCCGCATGGCAAAGCTCTACGGTTTACACCGTTCAACCTTGCATGAAGCCGTGGCTAAAGGCCGCGTAACTGCTGGCCTGGACGGTAAAGGGCAAAAGGTGATTGACCTGTCTGAAATGATCCGCGTCTATGGCGAACCGCAGGGCTATCCCCTACACCGCCCTACACTTGACCCGACACCCTCGCCCTACACGCCCCCTACACCTGAAATGGACGCCCTACACCCAGCCCTATACCCACTGGTTGAAGAGGTTCGATTGCTACGTGCAGAGATACAAGAGCTGCGCCAATCACTTCGACTGCTCGAGCATAAGCCTGACCCTAAACCTGCTTCGACTCATAAAGCGAAGCCAGGGGAAGTCCCGACTTGGGCAAATTTGCTCAGCGCCCTGGACGACTAAAAGTTCGCGTCCGCAAAACTTTTCCTTGAGCCGCAGGCGAATGGGCAAGCAGTGAAGTGGGCCGGTAGGCCTACTTCACCTATCTTGCCCGCCTGTTCAGCCGACTTAACCCGTTGCGCCTGCCATTCTTTTTCCGTTCTCGTGTCTTTTTTTACCGTTCTTCTGCCGTTGTTTTTCGCTCGCTCAGTCGTTGTTTAAGGCGTCTGTCGTCTGCTGCTGCAGCACAGCCGCCGCCAACAGCCGCTTGCGCGCCTCCTGAGCTCGATGGGTCTCGTCATCCACTTGACGGCTGACGTAGAGCGGCAGCGCCAGACGCTCGTCCTGGTCGTCGCCCGGCTCAATAAATCGCGGTACCGAATCCATGCTGTTCATCCTGTAGCCCCACAAGTGTCAGTGGCCCCTCAAGTTTTAGTAGAGGCATGGGTAATGTACGCAATGAAGGGGTTTACCCGGAAAAAACCCCAGCGAAGGACGCTGGCGATTCAATCCGTGCCTATCGTTGGGTTGGAGGTATATGCTGAAGCTAGGGCCCCATGGGAGTCCCTTGTAAGAGACTTTGAGCAGCTCTCACAGCTCGACGGCAAAACCCTTCACACCGATGCTTTCGGCAAACCGACCCACCGCGGTCAAACTGGCCCAGGTGCGCAGCGCTTCGCGTCGCGAACGCACCTGCAGCCAGCGACTGCCAGCACCGCCCAGGCGAATGGCCAGCCCCCATTTTTCATCCTGCCGGCTGACCAGCACCTCGCGCACGGCGCCGGCCTCGAGCATGACGCGCAGTGCCTCTTCGTGAATGCCTTCCCTCATGCCGGCCCCACACTGGATGGACCGCCCAAAGTGGCGGCGTCAGAGAGGAACGTCTCCACCTCCGTGCTTAGCAACGCTTTGGCGTGGATCAAGCCCATCATCCATATACCCAGACGCGTGACACTGCCGCTGTGCTGCGCGGCAATTGCGTCCAGGTGATCGAATAAATCCTCAATTAGAGTCGCGGTGGATAGGGTCATGACTTCAGTACGTAACGCCACGACAATGCGTCCGGCCAAGTCCGCGCAGCCTGGCGACACGTTACGGAGGCACTCCAAACGCAGACGGTAAGGATTAGTGATGTTCATTGGCATTGGGATTTGGGGAGCAACGGAACAGAAAGTGCACTTAAGCCCTACCAGCGTCGTTCAGTACCTTCTTCCCAGGCATCCTGTCATTTTCAGAAGTCGATTGCACTACTGAGTAGACCAGCTCCGCACCCACTGGCGTCCAGCAGTCGCAAAAAGTCCACTGGGTGGGCTTTGCTGGGACATTGCGCTAATTATCTATTGAGGCAACGCACGGTATAGCGTGGCTCGATGCACCCCCAAAAGACGTGCAACCTCGGAGACTGATTGACCCTTATCAATCAACCTACGTGCATGGGTTATCTGCTCATGAGTCAAAACAGGCTTAGGCCCAAATCGAACACCTTTGGCTTTGGCCGCAGCTCGGCCAGCACTGGTGCGTTCCCCAATCAGCGACCGTTCAAAGTCAGCAATCCCCGCGAAGATCGTCAACACCATTCGCCCGGCTGGTGAAGTAGTGTCAGCCCAGGGCTCAGCAAGCGAACGCAGACCTGCATTGATCTCTTTTAGGCGTTCGGCAATATGAAGCAGGTCTGTCGTTGACCTGGCCAAGCGATCCAACCGTGTCACGGTCAGCACATCACCTGGTCGCAAATGATCGAGCAGCCGACTCAGCTCTGGACGGTCTCGCTTGGCACCGCTGACCTTCTCTTCGAAAATTCGCTGACAACCGTTTTGCCCAAGTGCAATCCGTTGCTGCTCCAGGTCTTGCCCTTGTGTCGAAACCCGAGCGTAACCAATCTGCTGACCTTTGTTTTCCATGGAGCACCTGTCGCATTTATTGTCGCAGGTAACTTACAACGTGCGACAGATTTATGCGACAGGTCAGAGCCAACAAATCCAGCGTATGTGAAACTGTCGCATAACTTAGAAATTATGCGACAATTCACTCGGTTTTTTGAGTTTTATGACATTTCGTAATGGATCGAATCTGGCTGTCTATCGAGAGCTAGTCTTGGGTCTTCCAGACGATCGTAAAATATCAATACCGATATAAAAAATATGTTATAAGATGCCTAGATATTTACACATGGATTTAGGATTTTGGTTACCAACAATACTGCGAAAACTCTGGCTTTTGATCAACATTTATTGACGTTGCTAGAAGCTACAGAGCAGCTGGTAATATCTGGCGGAATCAAGAAAAGCTCGTAGAGGATGCCTCTGATGAGGTCTGGATAGATCAGATGTACGAGATCGATCGCTTAGAAGGTCAATACAGAGCCTATCAAGATCAGATAATCCACCACCTCAAGCAGGCCGTGAAAGACGGCATTGTCGCCTCAGAATGACAGCCATTGATCAGGCGTATTTAGTCCTGCCCACGGCGAATCGCGTTGCTCTGCCCCAAGGCCTTCTTGTTTTCCGGTTGAAACGTCATTGCGACCTTAAACACTTGGCCATCTGATCTTTGGTAAACCCTAGCTATGGCAAGTTGCGTCTTAAAATTAAAGACTGCCCATGACCCGCTCGAATCGTAAAACCCTTATGGCCAGCCTGCTAATTGCGCTCTGGGGCCTCTCCATTCTAGTCGCCTACTGGTGGTACGAAGCACGTTACCTGCGCAGCTTCAGTGAGCAGACCGCGTTGTTCTACGGCGAGCTGCTGCACCTGCCTGATGAGCTTGCGGGTCCAGGCCCGATCCGCCTGATACATTTCTGGGACCCGTCCTGCCCATGCAATGTCGGCAACCAGCAGCACCTTACCGAGCTTATTAAGCGCTTCGGCCCACAGGGTGTTAGTTTCTACGCGGTGCAAACGCCAGGTAGTCACGACCAATTACCTGAAGCCCTGAACGCTTTGAAAACTTTACCCGCCTTGAGCGGCATCTACAGAATACCAGCCAGCCCGGCAGTAGCAATCTGGGACCGGACAGGCCAATTAGCATACTTCGGCCCCTACAGCGAAGGCGCAACCTGCACCTCTAGTAACAGCATTATCGAGCCCATTCTCGACGCCCTGAGTGCTGGCAGACCCGTAAACGCAAATAACACAATGGCCGTAGGCTGCTTCTGCGACTGGCCGAACAATTGACGATCACAAACCGGCAACGCGTTACGGCATCACGCGCAAAAGCATGCTCATCCTTAGACTCACCTTGCCGATACAGAAGTTGTCGAGCGCCTAAATCAAGCTAGCCCTATGTAACACTCACCACGACTGCAGCACCACCTAGAGCCTATCGCCATGTCCGCTAACCTCTCCCCCCTTCAACAGCACTACCAAAAAGCAGACCGAATCATGCTGGGTGTGCTGTGGCTGATGTTTGTGTACTCGCTCGGACTCGCGTTCTGGCATGGTGCTTGGGGTCAAGCGCTCCTGGTCGGAGGTGGTACAGCGGTTGTGATGAGCCTGCTTAACCAGCTAATCAGCGGCCAGCGTCTGTTGCGTTGCGTAATGGGCGCGGCGTATATGGTAATGGCGGCCCTGCACATCAACCAAGCTGGCGGCATGCTTGAAATGCATTTCAGCATCTTCGTGCTACTGGCTTTCTTGGTGTACTACCGTGACTGGCTTCCGATCGTGGTAGCCGCATTGGTGATTGCAGTGCATCACTTGAGTTTCTTTGCCTTACAAGCTCAAGGTGTTGACGTTGTTGTGCTGCCGAGCGGCAGTTGGTCAACCATTTTCCTGCATGCGCTCTACGTCGTAGCAGAAAGCGCAATTCTGATTTACTTGGCGATGCAGACTCACGCGGAAGCCGTTGAAAGCGCGGCGCTGATGCAAGCTGCCGAGAAGATCACTGAGCGAGTTGACGAAGTCAACCTCAGCTACCGCAGCAGTGCGCAGGGCAAAGTTAGCCTAGGTTTTAACCAATTTCTTGGCACCTTGGACGATCTGGTCAGCGAAGTGATTAGAGACACAAAAAGTCTGAAAAAAATGGGTGACAGTCTGCTGCTAACCACCGAGAACCTAAGCTCTGGGGCAGAGCAACAGCAAGGCGAAATCATCTACATGAGCTCAGCTATGCTGCAGATGAGCACCGCCATTGACGAAGTGGCTGGACATGCTGATGGCGCCGCGGCGGCAGCTCAAGCCGCCAACCAGCAAGCTGCCGAGGGTAGTCGCTCGGTCAACCATGTGCGCAGCGAGATCAGCAAACTGGCCACACAAATCGACGTTACTGAAACCGAGGTTCAGGCGCTGGCAGAACAGTCCGAGCAGATCGGCAAGGTGTTGGAAGTGATCCGCTCGATTGCGGATCAAACCAACCTGCTAGCCCTAAATGCTGCGATTGAAGCCGCGCGTGCTGGCGAGCATGGTCGTGGTTTTGCCGTCGTAGCTGACGAGGTGCGCAATCTGGCGCAGAAAACTGCGTTGTCTACCGCTGAAATACAAAAAATCATCAGTGGCTTGCAACAAGGTAGCCGCCAAGCAGCGGCCGCTATGCAAGAAAGCCGAGACAGCGTGCGCAGCTGCGTACAAGACAGTCAAGCGACTGCTGAACTGCTAGGCACAGTAGCGCAAAACATCAGCGGTATTACTCAAATGAACGAGCTGATTGCCGCCGCCACCCACGAGCAAGCTGCGACCAGTGCAGAAGTTAGTCAGCACCTACACAGCGTGCAACAAGTAGCCAAGCAAAGCTTCGGCGATGCTAGCAATCTTAACGACGATGGCCAGCAACTCAGCCAGTTAGCCGATCGCTTGAGCCGTTTGACTGGTCGCTTCCGCGTTAGCCGCTAAGCGCTGAATAGCCCCGACTTGGCAGGCAAATCTTACGGACTACTTGGCTGATGTTTGTGTGTCGAGTCCGACATTAACAGTCGGACGCGTGCCAGTGCCGGGCTCGCACTGGCACGCGGTATGATCTTGACCCGATTTACCATAAACGTCGTTATGCGTAACGCGTAGGACTCACTACTTGCGCGAAAACACCTTGGAGGTGCCTGCCGGGAATTGCTCAAGGCCCAAGTGATACTCGGCGTATTGACTGCTGCCATCCTGCATCACGCACACCGCCAGAATTATCCAGCCTTGATCCAGCAGACCTTGCGCCTGGGTAATTCCGTTTACGGTCTTCAGCTGCTTAACGTTCTCAATCGCCATCGGTACTACTCCTTGTAGGTAAGGATCAATTTTAGCAACCTTGAAAATGACGTGATGGACGATTTTTCAGCAGCTCGTTCACATAAAATATGAATACGTACAATGAACGTACAGCTTGACAAAACGACAAAGTACGGCTATTGTACGTACTGAGTCGACAACTCAACGAATTGAAAAAACTAAACCTAATTTAAAAACATACTCAAACACACTGAAAAACAAACTGAAAACGAGGACTAAAATGTCGAACTCCATGGAATCAAAAGTGCGTGAGCGCTATTGGAATTTATAACCAACCGTAAGGAAGTAATACCACTTAGAACATTGCAGGTGACCCAAATGTCTACATTAGTTGAAACCTTAAATACCAGTAAAACTGCACGTCTTGACCTCAAGACCACTGAATTCGCAAAAGACTTCATTAGAAAAGCAGCAACTATTTCAGGTCTAGACATGACTTCTTTCATCATGTCTTCCGCTTTTGAAAAAGCAGAAGCCGTAATGGAAAATTACAACCGATTGGAGCTTTCTGAAAAAGCTTTCTCCCGGTTACACGAAATTCTTCGTGAGAGCGATGAAAATGCGACACCAACCCCAACCTTAGTAAAACTTATGAGGAATAAAAATGAACGTGCAAGAGACAGAAAACTACGAAGTTGATAACAATTTGCGTGACCATTACGCATCCTATACTTTTCCGAAAACTTTCAGTTGTGGCGAAGTGGTCCTTGACGACTATTTCAAAACCAACCTTAAGCGTGCTCTGAAAAGCGAAAATGTTACTGGAATCGGAGCAATTAACGACAAGGGAGAGGTGTTCGCGTTTTGCACTCTTACTTTTCTTATTTTGGATAAAGCCAGAATCCAGACCTATTTGGAATCGGGGAATCAACCCAATCAGGTTCCAGCGGTCAAGCTAAGCATGCTTGCTGTTGACGTTTCACGTCAAAAACAAGGTGTTGGCTGTGAGCTTCTGATGATGGCTTTCGATCAGGCTGTTACTGTTCATGAAAGCATTCCAATCAAAGGAATGTTTTTAGATGCAGCACCCAATGCAGTTAAATTTTACCAAAGCCTTGGTTTTGGTGATTTGGGTGAAGTCAATGCTGACGGTACAATTCCGATGTTCATCGCCATCAAGATGATGATCGCGGCTGTATCTGCCGGAGCAATTGACGCCTGATTTATTTTTTTATCGCCGCCAATAGTTTTATTGGCGGCGAATACATTTTTAATTTGCACGTTTCCTCAAAGCCATAATGGTTCTTGCTGAAATTTTAAGAATTTCTTCATTGTGAAAAATCAGCTGCGCTCGATGCGGCTTGGTTTCCTCCTCCCAATGCTGCAGATCCTCCATTCGAAACTGATGCTTTCCCTGGTAGGTCGCCGCGAGGTCAGCAGCCAAGCTGCGCGCGGCTTCTCCAGGCGTGGCAATGGTCCACTCGATAATGTCTGCTATCTGTTCAGCTGGTGATCGCTGTGTAACGCTCTGGGCAGCGGCGCAGGCAAATTCGTTGTAGAGCTGAGCTCCCAGCTCCGGATCGTCCGCAGGATTTCCCGGGCACAGCCGCGGCTCCCAGGGAAGCACGTAGGTCGATTGACCGAAAACTTCTTGCCGGACGTAGTCCGAAGGTTTGGCTAAACGCTGCATGAGGTTTGCTCCCAGGCGAAAATCGCATGGTAGCGCAGCAGACTTTGGGCAGCTAAAAGCTGCTTCCAGAGCGGCCTTAGCCGCTCTGATAAACCGACGGCGAAGACGGCGGAAACAGCCGGACAGACGCCACCCGAGCCCACGAGGGGGGTGAGGAAAAATGGCCCCCAGGCCAAATTTTTCCGTTCTGCCCTGGTGCAGCCCGTTCAGGGCGAAACCAGGGTGCGAAGCATCCGGCCGCACCGCTTGCGTGCGCGTCAGGTGAAACCGGACCAACCTGGATTCGCGATGGAGCAGTCGAGAAAGGGACAACGGACCGCAACGAGACGTCGCGCAATGGCAGAATGCAGGTTGGTCCGGCTTTGCCGGGCGCGCACGCTGGTGAATTTTCGAGACAAGCCCGTCCAGGGCGCAGGGGAGGAAAGAGGGTGGAGGCTCGCGCAGCGAGTCGGAACCCTGAAAGCCTGACGGGGCGCTCCCCCGGAAGGTTTGGGCGTCCCGCAGGGCGGCCACGACAGACCGAAGGGATGGCGCGCTGTGGTTCTGCTTTTGTCTTGGATTATCTATTGTCTGATCTATTGGTCCTTCTATTGCTGCGGCTATGGCTTCAGCAATAGGAGTCCCATAGGAAGAGTACAAAGGTGAAAAGGTACAAAAGGGCAAAACGCGGGGTTTGGGGAGCAATGGAACCAAAAACCAACGTAAGCCCTACCACCTGCGCTCGGTGCCTTCTTCCCAGGCATCCGCCTCGATGAAGCAGTTGCGCATGTCGGCTTCCTGGCTGATCTCGGTCAGCAGGTCGTGCACGGTCTTGTCCAGTTCGTCGTCGCTTCGATACGAAATGGCCAACTCGTAGTGGCCCGACTCCAGCCGTTTCATGCCGTAGGGTTCCAGGCAGTAGCGCTCGATGTTCTCCTTGGCCCGTTTCCGGCCGCGCACGAACTTGCTGTTATTCACCACCGCCAGGCGCAGGGTGACGGTGGCCACCCGCTCGACAGCGGGCGGCTCTGCCGGCGATGACGACGAGGCCGTGATCTGCTGATCGCGTGACCGGGCGCTCTTCTGGTATGCGCCGATCTCGACACCCCGGTGGCGCAGGTAGCTGTACAGTGTGCTCTTGGAGATGTGTAGCTTCTCGCCGATGGCGCTGACGCTCAGGCGACCCTCGCGGTACAGCGTTTGCGCCGCCATGGCGGTGGCCTCGGCCTTGGCGGGCAGACCCTTGGGACGGCCACCGATCCGGCCCCGCGACCGTGCGGCCGACAGGCCCGCCTGAGTCCGCTCGCGGATCAGCTCGCGCTCGAACTCGGCCAGCGAGGCGAACAGGTTGAACACCAGGCGGCCTTGGGCATGGGTGGTGTCGATGGGGTCATTCAGGCTCTGCAAGCCGACCTTACGCTCTGCCAGCTCGCCGACCAGCTCGACCAGGTGCTTGAGCGAGCGCCCGAGGCGATCCAGTTTCCAGATCACCACGGCATCACCCGGACGCACGTTGGCCAGCAGTTTGTCCAGTTCCGGACGGGCGCTTTTCGCGCCGCTGGCGATGTCTTGGTAGATGCGTTCGCACCCGGCCTGTTTCAGGGGTTGTACGCCGGAATCCCAGAAATTTCCGTCAGCCCAGCTCCAGTCCCGCCACGAGCGCATCCAGGTCGATGAACTTGCCGTCAGTCTGGAAGGTGTAATGCCCGTTCAGCAGGATGTGCCGCCAGGCCGCTGGCGAACTCACGAGCGCACCGCGCTGGCCAGCGCGTCGCCGGAAGCTCTATGCGCCCATCTGCCTCTACTGGAAAACCAGGTCAGCAACGTCTGGTCGATGGGCAAGGATGGCCGCTCCTACTGGCCCATCAAGCGCCAGGCCGCCACGGCGGATCGCATTGCCAACCACAAGGGACGCAATCCGCAAGAGCGCGCCTCCCTGAAAAAGCGTCTGCTGCGCAAGTGGATGAGCAAATGAACCTGTCCACCATCGAGGCGCTGGCTATCGCTTGGGCGCGAATCGCTGAAGAAGCAGAACTCCCAGCCGGCTACGAGGGCACGGCGACGCCAGAGGCGCATCGGGCCTGCGAGGTGATCCAGGAGCGGATTCGAGAGCACGTCGTCGCCACCAATGACATGCGGCTGTTCGGTCTGCTGCACCTGCTTGGGCAGGCGTCGCTGCGCATGGAGCAAGCGCTGTGGCCGGAAGAATATGCGCGGATGACCCGCGAGGTCGAGGAAGCTCTCCGAGAGGCCGACGACCCCAACGCCAAGTCGTACACCCACGAAGAAGTCATGCGGGCGATGCAGGAACTCATCGACCAAGCGCGAGACAAGCCATGTTGATCGGCTGACGGAAATTTCTGGGTTTCCGGCTTACAACCCCAGCTCGGGCACCGTCGATGTTGGTTAGAATGGCGTATTGAAGTCTACTGCTCGCAAGGAAACCCAATGAGCACTGAGAAGCCAGAGCTTTTGCTCGTCCTTCAAAGGTTTCTAGATAATGTTTATGTGAAGGCTTCGAAAAGCCAGAGTGGTTTACTCAAAAGAAATCATGGCCACTACACATACGCGAATGGAATACTCTTCGTCTACCTGACAATCTTCCCTAAAGAGGTTGAGCTTGTTGTTGAAAGCAAGCAGGTAGGTAACGGGGTTTTTAGTATTGTTTTGGATATGTGCATGTCCAGTGGAGAAGTACTGGCTGGCAACCTGCTGTCTCTGAATGGGAGATGCGAGGAGATCAGCACGGCATTGGCCTCGCAAGAGGATTGGGTGTTGGCCCTGTTGTTAAAGTACTTGGGCACCTGAGTCTTTTTCCAGAGCGTGGACACCGCAGGCGTTCCGGTTTGCCGGTTCGCGGGCGCCGAGTTTATGCAGTGACCGCTTCTGGCTGTGGATTCAACCGGTCGATGCAACAGATTGGCTAAATCGTTCTGCGGGGTTTTTTAGTCTCGTGTTTTGCGAGGCGGCTATTTTGCTGCCTTGCAACTTCATTGAGCGTACCTTGCGGGCGAGGGCGGCGACTCAGTCTTTGCCCCGGCTTTAAGCCAGCAAGGGCGGGTCTTTACCCGCCCCAGTGGTTTAGCTCCGCACGAACGCCAGTAGATCAGCGTTAATGGTATCGGCGTTAGTTGTCGGCATTCCGTGGGGGAAGCCGGGGTAGATTTTCAGGATGCTGTTTTGCAGAAGTCTGGCGGACAGAACTCCAGCATTTTCATAGGGTACGATCTGGTCATCATCCCCGTGCATCACCAGTACGGGGATCTTGATGCTCTTCAAATCCTCGGTGAAGTCGGTCTGAGAAAACGCCACGATCCCGTCATAGTGTGCCTTGGCACAGCCCATCATGCCTTGTCGCCACCAGTTCCACACGATGCCCTCGGACGGTTTCGCACCTGGGCGGTTGTAGCCGTAAAAAGGTCCTGCCGGAACGTCGTAATAGAACTGTGCGCGGTTGGCTTTCAGTTGGCTCTGCAGGTCGTCGAAAACCGATTTCGGCAAACCACCAGGGTTGTTCGCAGCCTGAACCATCAGCGGCGGCACGGCGCTGATGATGGCGGCCTTCGACACCCGGTCTTCACCGTGGCGCGCGATGTAATGGATGACCTCACCCCCGCCTGTGGAGTGCCCGACATGGACGGCGCCTTGTACGCCGAGGTGATCGACCACGGCGGCAACGTCGTCGGCATAGTGATCCATGTCGTGGCCATCCCAGACCTGGCTGGAGCGCCCATGCCCCCGTCGGTCGTGGGCAACGACCCGATAGCCGTGGTCCAGGAAAAAGAGCATCTGCGCGTCCCAATCGTCTGCGCTGAGCGGCCATCCATGATGGAAAAAGATGACCTGAGCGTCACGTGGTCCCCAGTCCTTGTAAAAGATTTCAACACCGTCCCGCGTAGTGACGTATCCCATGTTCGTATCTCCTGAGTGAAGGTATGACCTCGACCGATTAGAGATTCGGCCTTGGCCCTGATGAACGAAGTGCAGCCCATTGGATAGGTGTTGCACAGGCTGTGTTTGTCGATTGATCTGCATCTACCCATGAGCCCATGACGGCGGAGCAATGCATTGAACTTGAGCCGCTTGGCCGCCTTATGACTTTAGGTTTAAAGGCTCTTCGCATTTAAGGGTGTAGAAAAAATCTGACCGGCTGGAAAAGGAGTCGAGGATCTTAGAAAATGTAAGCTCTCACACCAACAAAAACTAAGCCCCCGACGTGAACAATCTTACCTTTTCTAGCCCTGATCTTTCCAGCTTTTGCCAACTGAATAACCTCGGCCTGACTGCCACTGGACAACATCTTTGTGCAGAGCGCGCCGTCATCGAATGTCGTTTAACCAAAGCACCCGAGCCATGCCCCAAGTGCGGGGCTGCTGGTGTTTCACGCGGTACTGTCGATAGGCATCTTGCTCACACACCTTACGGACAACGACCAACCAGATTGCTGCTGCGTATCCGTCGCTGGCGTTGTGCTTGCGGCTGTTTCTGGCATGAAGATACAAACAGTGCAGCACCTCCACGTTCAAAGCTTTCATATGGGGCGATACGCTGGGCATTAGCTGCCATCGTGCTGGATCATCTGTCGGTATCTCGTGTTGCGAGCCAGCTTGATGTTGCATGGCACACCGCTAATAATGCCATTATCAACGAAGGACGGCGCCTGCTTTTTAATGACTCGACACGTTTTGACGGTGTGACCGTGCTGGGCGTGGATGAGCATGTTTGGCGACATACACGCTGTGGTGACAAGTACGTCACCATCGTGGTTGACCTTACGCCCGTGCGTAACAAAAACGGGCCGGCCCGCTTGCTCGATGTGCTGGAAGGCCGCTCCAAACAAGCCTTTAAGCAATGGCTACAGAGTCGCCCCAAATCGTGGCGTGACCAGATCGAAAGCATTGCCATGGACGATTTTACGGGGTTTAAATCTGCAGCGCAAGAAGCCCTGCCTCAAGCCCAAACCGTGCTGGATCCTTTCCATGTCGTGCGCTGGGCAAGCAACATGCTGGATGAATGCCGCCGGCGTGTGCAACACGACATCCTGGGCCGCAGAGGGCGTAAAAATGACCCGCTCTACAAAAGCCGTCGAACGCTACTGACTCGGATCAGCTACCTGTCTGACGCCAACAAAAAGCAACTGTTCCAGCTGTTTGCAGATGAGCACCACCTCGAAGTGGATTGCACCTGGAGCATGTACCAACGGGTGGTCAGCGCCTACAACGAGCCGGATCGAAAACGTGGTAAAAAACTCATGGAAGAGGTCATAAATATCATTACAGCCAGCGACTTGCCCAAAGCGCTCATCGAGGTGAAAGGCTTGGGGGAAACGCTGAAAAAATACGCTGAGAGCATCCTTGCCTACTTCGACCGGCCAGGAACCAGCAACGGTCCAACAGAAGCTATCAACGGGCGACTTGAGCACTTACGAGGTACCGCCTTGGGCTTTAGAAATTTAACCAATTACATAGCCAGGTGCTTGCTGAAGTCAGGAGGGTTTAGAAATCAGCTACACCCTTAAATGCGAAGAGCCCGATTTCTCTACTGAGAAAACTCTTTCCGAAATAGACCTAAATGAGTTTGAATCGACGTTAAATGATGCAATGGACTTAGTTGAGTCATTTTTAAACTATGGGGTTAAATGCAAGCTACAATCATATGATATAAAGCCGAATGCAAAAGGCACCTTCCCCACTATAAAAATGAAAATAGCCTATTGCTTGAGAAGCAATGCAGCACAAATGAAGCGTCTGGAAGTAGACAGGAACTGTCCGCTAGTCATAGTTATTGACTACAGCTTTAATGAAAAATCATATAATGTTGAAATGCTTCAACTTGGCGATGATGATGGCGAAATTCAGGCGTATGACATATGCGACTTGATGGCAGAAAAACTCAGATCAATTCTACAACAAGAAGTACGAAACAGAGGCCGAGAACAAGACATTTATGATGTCAACTATCTATTAACGACAATAAAGCCTCTGAGCGATTCAGAAAAAACTAAAATTCTTAACTCGTTAATAAATAAAAGCCAAGGGAAAAAAATTGATTATCTGCTTCATCGCGATGGTATAGATAATCCGGAAATCAAAAAAAGATCCTCAGAAAAATATCCATTACTAAAAGATACGGTTGTTGATCTTCCAGACTTTGAAGAGTCGTATGCCAGGGTAGCCGACTTCTTTAAATCGTTACCATGGGATGACAATTGATAAAAATTAGTTAATTCGTGAAAGACCAGGTGCGCTCGATGCGCCTTGGTTTTTGCAAGCAGGCCTCCCCAAAAATTTAACCGATGCTAGGCCCGCGAGGCCGAATATCTGGAAAGCGCGACTGTTGTTGCTTAAGCCATTCGGGCAAGCGCAAAAACTCGTCCTGCTCACTCACAGAAGCATTTTGCATGCCGACCACGCTCAAATTTTCAGGGCTAAGGGCTTGAACCTCAGCATGTAGACCTTGAAGTGCACCAACCATGGTCCGAACATCTCGGCCATCTGCAGATAAGGCCTGAACCATACACAATGCGGCTTCAATCGCGTCCAATCGACTCTGGCGTACTGAATGCCACAAGACAAGGTCTTCAGATTCATCTCGGCTTGATGAGCCAGCAGTATACGATTGCGTTTCGTAGTGCTGCTCCGCAGCTCCAAAATTAGCCGACTCTGCCCTCTGTACTTCTTCCAAGGGGTGCATAGAGAAAACGGAAATTTTCGTACGATAAGCCCTGCTGACAGTCCCAAACCCTTGCGTTGTGCAGTCGGTATCCGAATGGAGTACACCTCACTCAGGCGTCAGGATGATTACTCGCCTCACGTCAGATTAGGGTCTATTTTTGCATTTTCTGACGCGGCAGCGTCCACCTCTACGACCTCAACCTGACACAGAACGCTTAGCGTACGAAAATTTCCGTTTTCTCTATTCGCCCCAAGGAGAACCGTCGCATCGTGACGCGCTTCGACAAGCTCGCAACAAGTTTTGCGGCGATGGTCTCATTGGCCTGCGCTATGCGGTGCTTGCGACAATACTTTACGTACAGAGCCTAGCAACCCAATATGAGAAACCCCGGCAGGATGCCGGGGTTTTTTTATTAACTATCTAAATCAAATTTCCACATTAAAGAAAACTTGGTAAACCTTTAGCAGGATCTGTTTCACGTGCCGCTTGAGCATCTGCTACAGTCATACCTAAGGCCTTAGCAACGCCTTGCCCATAAGCTGGATCGCAAGCATAACAGTTGCGGATATGACGGTATTTGATGAAATCTAGCGCATCACCCATCGCTGCGGCCGTGTTATTAAACAATGCTTGTTTCTGTTCATCATTCATCAAATTGAACAGGGCACGGGGCTGGCTGAAGTAGTCATTGTCATCTTCGCGGAAGTCCCAGAAATCAGCATCACCGGTAATCTTTAATGCTGGTTCTTTAAACTGAGGTTGTTCCTGCCACTGGTTAAAACTGTTCGGTTCATAATGTGGCAATGAACCATAGTTGCCATCCATGCGGCCCTGACCATCACGACGATTAGAGTTTACAGGGCAGCGTGCAGCATTGACCGGAACCTGTGAATGATTTACACCAACACGATAACGTGCTGCATCAGCATAGTTCACCAGACGTGCCTGTAACATACGATCCGGTGAGTAGCTAATTCCCGGTACCAGATTGCTTGGTGCAAAGGCAGCCTGTTCTACATCCTGGAAATAATTTTCCGGATTGCGGTTCAGTTCGAATTCACCGACTTCAATCAGTGGATAATCACCTTTCGGCCAGACTTTGGTCAGGTCAAATGGATGATAAGGAACTGTTTCAGCTTCCAGTTCCGGCATGATTTGAACGTACATTTTCCATTTTGGATACTCACCACGTTCAATGGCATCAAATAAGTCAGTCTGACTACTTTCACGATCTTTAGCAATCAAATCTGCTGCTTCAGCATCGGTCAGGTTCTGGATGCCTTGCTGGGTACGCATATGGAATTTCACCCAGAAGCGTTCATTTTGGGTATTGATAAAACTGAAGGTATGGCTGCCAAAACCATGCATATGACGGTAGCCAGCAGGAATACCGCGATCCGACATCACAATGGTCACCTGATGCAAGGCTTCAGGCAATAATGTCCAGAAATCCCAGTTATTGGTGGCACTGCGCTTGTTGGTTTTCGGGTCACGTTTGACTGCTTTATTCAGGTCAGGGAACTTACGGGCATCCCGCAGGAAAAACACCGGGGTATTATTGCCGACCAGATCCCAGTTGCCTTCTTCAGTATAGAATTTCAGGGCAAAACCTCGAATATCACGTTCTGCATCGGCCGCGCCACGTTCACCCGCCACCGTTGAGAAACGCGCAAACATTTCGGTTTTTTTGCCGACTTCAGAGAAAATTTTAGCGCGAGTATATTGGGTAATATCATTGGTCACGGTAAAGGTACCAAAAGCACCTGAACCTTTAGCGTGCATACGACGCTCTGGAATCACTTCGCGGACGAAGTTTGCTAATTTTTCATTCAACCATAAATCTTGGGCAAGTAAAGGTCCACGCGCACCTGCCGTCATACTGTTCTGATTATCCACCACAGGGGCACCAGCTTCAGTAGTCAGGTGGGTAACAGGACATTTTTTAGGGTCTTGACTCATACTATTAACTCCCGTTTCTTTTAATTTAAATTTCCTGCAGAAATTTAAGATTTTCAATCCTAGTCGTAACTGTCCTGCAACTGCTGATACAGCGCTTTCAACTCGGTAATGCGCGCTTGAAGCTGCTCAGGGGTTTTCTCAGTGTCGGTCTCGGTCATGTCGTGGGGATTCCTTTCAGTGCTACACGTTGATGGCGAACACGTCGACCGACTCAGTATAGGCCACAGCTTGTGGGTCTTTCAGGTGCGAAAACGGCTCGCACTCGACTCAAATTGCAGCTGAGAAATCGGAATGGTGCTCCGAGCACGACTCCAATTTTTCGCTCATAGGAAGGAGACACTAGCGGTACACCTCTCGCCGGTTCCCAATCTTAATGGGGTTTGGGGAGCAATGGAACAGAAAGTGCACTTAAGCCCGGTGCCTGTCCTCAAACCAGCGTGCTGTCTGGATAGTTCTATAAAACGACCGTTTTATGAAACCGCTTTAACGAACATCAGGAAGGACCGTAAACATCCGAAAAGCGGTTCGATAAACTCGTTTCGACAATCAGAGTTCTCCAATCA
>NZ_JBUZRD010000026.1:0-13511 GCF_055407145.1 Pseudomonas sp. c313
CCGCCGTTAGCGCCCTATGGGCGCGCCTGCCCTTCGGTCGCTTCGCTCCCTTCGCCCCGCCGCTTCGCGTCGGCCTGTCGCGGGCTGCGCCCGCTCAAAAATGCCTGGCCTACGGCCAGCGACGTTTACCAAGGGCGCGGCAAGCCGCGCCGGCGTCAACCCAACCACCTCGGACTGAACCAAACCTATGCGCCGCCTGAAGGCTCGCTAAGGGTTGGACAGTATGGATCGAGGCGATCCGACCGCCTGTGCTCATCCTGGACGACTGCCGCCGCCTGCAAGGCCGTAAGGGTTGAACGCCAAAGAGGGGCGGGAGCGCTGCAACCGGAGCAGCGCCAGAGCTTCCAGAATCGCCCACACAACGCGGAAGCGGTCAGTCTGGGGGCAAGCCTACCTTGGCACCAGAAACGCGCCCAGGAGGCCGATTTTGGCCGCTGCAACTGTCCAGCCTTGGCCGGGCCTCGCCGGGCCGAGTGGGGCGGCCTTCGACCAGGGCGGGCCGGCGACCGTCCGTCGGTCATGGAGAATAACCGCCATAATAATAAGAAGAATAATAATCTTATTATTATTCTTATGGTATGATATGGGTACACACACAGGAAGGAGTCGCTGCAATGTCCACCGCCATCCCCGCAGACGTGCGCGAGCGCGTCATTCAGGCTGCCCAAGAGCTGTACGAGCAGAGCGGGGGCGAGACGATGCCCACCGTTGATGCGGTGCGCCGTCTGGCCCGTGTCGATATGAACTCAGCCAGTGCCGTGATGCGCGAATGGCGCCGCTCGCAGACCGCCCAGGCCGCGCCGGTTGCTGTCACCGTCCCCGAGGCCGTCACCCAGGCGCACAGCGCCGCGCTTGCCTCGCTCTGGCAGACCGCCCAGGAGCTGGCCAACGAATCGTTGCGTGCCGCCCAGGCTGCATGGGAAACCGAGCGGGCCGAGGCCGACCACGACCGCCAGGAGCTGGCCGACGCTTACGAACGGCAGGCCGCCGAGCTGGAGGAAGTGCGCGCCGCCGCTGCACGATCTGCCGAGCTGCACCAGGAGCAGCAGGACTCACGCGCCCAGGAACTGGCCGCCCTGCGCGCCGAGCTGGCCACCGCCACCACCCGCGCCGAGCGTGCCGAGGCCCGCGCCCAGGAGATCGAGCAGCGCGCCGCCGACCTGCGCGCCGCCCTCGACCATGCCCACCAGGAGCAGGAGCGCAGCCGCGCCGAGCTGGCCACAGCGAATGCCCGCGCCGAGCGTGCCGAGGCCGCCACCCAGGCCGCAGAGCAACGCGCCGCTGCACTGGCTGCCGAGCTGGCCGCAGCGAATGCCCGCAGCGATGAACGCGCCCAGGAAGCCGAGCAGCGCATGACTGCCCAGCGCATCGAGGCCGACGCCGCCCAGGGCGAACTACGCACCGCGCTGACCACCGCCCAGGCCCGCGCCGCCGAGGCCCGCGAGGAAGCCGCCCGGCTGGCCGGCCAGCTCCAGGCGCATCAGGAACAGGCCGCCGCGTTGCTGGCCCGCATCAACCCGGTCGAAGGCAAGGCCGCGAGCACCAGGAAGAAAGGCGGGGAGTGAGGCCCGGTCCCTCAAGTGTCAATGAAACCTCTTCCACCGTAGCCGGAGGCAGGAGCCTGGCAGGCTGGACGCGGAAAGGCCCGCACTTGGCGGGCCTTTCATTGACACTTGAGGGACGCGACACTTTAGCCGATAAACTCATTTGAGTTTTTGCAGTTCTACTCTTTTGCTTTTCCCTTCCGCCGACGCCAGGCGGCCAGGTCGATGACTTCGGCCGTCCGCTGTGTGGCTGACTGGATCGGGGCCGGCGGCTGATGTTTTGGCCGGAACAGTTCAACCAGGAACGCCCACACGAACACAAACGGGATCAGCGGTAGCACAGCCAGGAAACCCAGCGCCCGGAGCAGGGCAAACCAAGCCCGCCGGAGGCTGGCGGGCAGCTTACGCAGCAGATCGAGGGCGAACCCCCCGACCAGCCAGATCGGCGCAGCCATGACCATGACGGCAGCCACCAGGGCAGGCCCGAGGCGACGACCGAACCAGACGCCGGCAACAGTCGCCAACAGTACCCCGATGACCATCATCATGCCGGCGGCCCTTAGCTGTGGTACGGGTTGGGGTCGGCCATGCCCACATACTCAGCATCCACCAGGTAGTTGAGCCTGGCGAGCTGATACGGGTATTCACCTTTGACCAGGACAATCGGACGTTCCGGGCCGAGGCGCATCACCTCGTCAGGCGTGAGCAGGTGACGGCCGGTGAACTGTTGCGAGCTGCCTGCACTCTTGCCCCTGTTCATCGACCCGCCACCGCCAGAAATCCCGCTGCCGCTGTTCTTGCCCTCGTTTTGTGTCTCGTATTCGATGGTGGCCTGACCCAGTGAATCGCTGATGTACTTCGCCGTATCGTAGTCATCGGTGCCATAGAACGACTTGGCCGAGTTGGCCAGGAAGGTCTGCCACTTCGGATACACACCCTTGAGCTGCGAAAGATCCTGGATGAAGACCCAAAACGACAGGCCATAGCCGCGCAGCAGGCTTACAGCGTCCTCGATGGCCTTCATGTACCCGAGCTGGCCGAACTCATCGAGCAGGAACGCGACGCGATGTTCCGGCTGCTTGGCAGATGACGTGATGGCCGCAATCACCGAGCCGATGAAGCCGCGCACGAAGCGAGCATTCGGGCCGATCTTGTTGGCCGGCAGAACCAGGTAGACGGTCATCAGCTCGTCTTTGATGTTCGACAGATCGAAGTCCGAACGCGAGAGGGTGGCGGCGATCCGTGGGTCATCCAGGAAGGCGGTGTGACGGCGAGCGGTGGACAACACAGAACCACGCTCTTTGTCGGCCATGCCCATGATGGTATTTGCTGCCCTGGAGGGAATGCCGAACGCCACGCTTTCATCGGCGGCCATGTCCGCCATCATTTCCAGGAACGTCATTTCGTCGGCCGTCAGCAGCCGGCGCAGCTCACCCAGGTTGCGGCGCTCTGGATCGTCCAGGCCAGCGACATGCAGCATCAACCCTTGCAGCAGGGTCTTGGCCGATTCCTCGAAATGCTCACCGCCGCCCTTGGCGTCAACAATCACCAGGCAGTCAGCCAACACAGCCGATTCGCTTACGCACTCCGGGTCGGCCACGTCCAGGCGATCCAGGAGGTTGAAAGCGTGCGTTTCGCCCTTGGTCACGCCGAAGGGATCAACCACATAGACGGAATGGCCGAGCGCACGGCGAGCGCGAGCAGTAACGGCCGCGTTTTCGCCCTTCACGTCCAGGACAAGGGACGAACCCCGGTACTCCAGAAGATGGGGGATCACTGCACCGATACCCTTGCCCGATCCAGTCGGTGCAACAGTCACCACATGGCCCACATGGCGGAACCGCTGATCGACGCCGGCAGGCGTATCGAGCACCCGAGCCAAGGCGAAGCCTGCCGGCTGACCAACGGGCAGCAGATGGCCATTCTCGCGCATTTCCGCAGGAGTGCCCCAGCGGGCCGAACCGTGGGTAGCGACCGGCGCGGCCATCTGCGCGACAACACCAGCAGATGCCGAGACTGGCGCACCGCCTAGGCCGGCGCGGAGGTTTTCAAGAGTCCCGCCAATGGTTAGAAGGCGCTGGGCGGTCGGTGTATTTGCACCCGCCCGAGCAGCCAACCAGCCAAAAACCTGGCCGGCGAAATGGTAGGTAGCAAAAGTTCCAGCCAGCGCGGCGGCAATCATGAGCCACTGGGGCAGGAAAGGGAGGAACACAAAAGCACCTGCCATCGCAGTTCCCGGAACCATGAATGCCAACCCGGCAGCAGCGGCAGCAGTAACCGGGTTGAGTTTACGTTTCATGCCCCAGTAAGAGCCGGCGAACGTCACTACCAGGAGCATGAGCAGCCACGGTTTCCAGACAGTCAACACGCGCTCCAGGAACCCCGAGAAATAACCGTCAACCGTGCGACCTTCGAGGCGATCACGGCGAGCCGTACCGGCTGCTTGGCGTTGCGCCACAGTTTCGACTTTCACTGCATCACCAGCGGCCCGGCTAAGCCCGGCCACGAACTCAGCACCGCGCCCGCTGGCTTGGTTCAGGATCGACGCTGCTAGCGTGGCTGCTTTTGATTCCTGGCCAGGTGTTTGGCTCGCCTCGGTGATCTTGGCTAGTGCGTCATCGAACGATGCCGGCGCAGACATGCCGACATTCTGGAAAAAGAAACTCAGGTCTTGCCCGAACAAAGAGCGGACAGCCGCCGCGCCTTGCGCGTTGGGTGTGTCAGTTGCCGCCCGCTGCATTTCCAGAAGCGGCCCCTTTGCCTCAGTAAATGCCGCTTGGAATGCGCCCCAGTTTCCTGCGCTGGCCGCTGTACTGATTTTCTCTCTGGCGTTATCCAGTGCTGCCAATTTGGCAGCCCAAGAATCAAAAACGGCGTTTTCAGCATCGCAGCGCATAGTTTCGCGTGCGATGGCCTTTGCCTTTTCCTGCGGATCATTGATGAAAGCCCCTGCGTCCGAACTAGGCACGCACTTGTTAAACGTGGCAGCCGAGACGGGCGGGGCCATAGAAATGATAAACGTGCCAAATAGGACAGCCACGATGCTGGCCCAAAGCCGTTCTAGATACCAATTAATGTCAGTCATAAATCACCTCTGTGCAGGTTGATAAAAACAGCGTTACGGCTGGTTGCCGCCACCCGTATCGCTGGGTGCTTCGCTGGCCTGTTCTTGATTCAAAGCTGGTAGATCAAACAGCTCGCGGTCGCGGTCTGCTTTCAGCTCAGAATTGAGCAGGTCTTGAAGCTGATTCATATGCCACTCACCGCGCTTAACCTTGGCGAGCACTGCGCCTCCAATAAGGATTTTGCGGCGAGCATCTTTCTTGCGTTCTGCTTCGCTCTCCCTTTGTTTCAGCGCCTGAATCTGTGCCTTTAGCTGTGCCTCCTTTTCTAGCAGTTCAGCCAATTTGTCCTTAGTACGCTTTGCCATTGTGGCTCCTCCTTTTATGAGGCTTGAATACTAGCGCTGATGGTGGTACAAGGCAACCCGAAGCAAAGCGAAGGGCGCACTTATGCAAACTTCGTTTGCGCGCGGTCAGGGCTACGCCCTAACAACCCCTACTGGCCTGCGGCCCTCCGCGTTGCCAAAATCGGCAACTTGGAAAAGCAGAGCGGCTTTTTAGCCGCTAAAAAATGAGGCATCGAGTGGCAATTTTTCACCTTAGCGTTAAGACAATAAGCCGCAGTGCTGGCCGGTCGGCCACTGCGGCTATTGCCTATCGTTCAGGTGAAAGAGTCATGGACGAACGGACGGGCCTTGTCCATGACTACACTCGCCGTAGCGGTGTTGAACACACCGAAATTTTCCTGCCGGAAAATGCGCCAGAGTGGGCCTCAAACCGTGAACAACTTTGGAACGCGGCCGAGCTGGCAGAGAAGCGCAAGAACTCGACCGTTGCCCGTGAATTTGAAGTGGCGTTGCCGGCAGAACTGAACCGCGAGCAGCGCTTAGAACTGGTGCGCGAATTTTCCCGCGATCTGGTGCAGCGTCATGGCATGGCTGTTGATGTTGCGATCCATGATCCGGGAAAGGATGGCGATCACCGGAATCATCACGCACACATCCTTTGCAGCACCCGCCGTCTGACTCCAGAAGGCTTCAATGACAAGACCCGCGAACTGGACGACCAGAAAAGCGGGGAGGTCGCCAACTGGCGGGAACACTGGGCACAACTGTCGAACCGGCATCTTGAGAATGCGGGCCGCCAGGAGCGAATCGACCACCGTAGCTTAGAGGCGCAAAGGGCCACTGCTATCGAGCGCGGCGACACTGAGCAAGCCGCCAAACTTGAGCGCCTGCCGACCGTGCATTTAGGCCCGAAAGTGGTGCAGATGGAGAAGCGAGGCATTCAGACGGAGCGTGGCGACATAGGGCGCGATATTGCCCAGCGTAATGCGCAGATCATCAATCTGGCCGAGGTGCGTCAGCGCATCGAGGCGGCGAGGGAAGCTTATGAGCGAAACAATGGAGATGGACGAGATAGAACGTCTGATCGGGTCACTGGACGAGACGTTACCAGAGCAGACACAGAGCGATCTGGAAGAGCCGCCGATAAGTCCGACATTAGCCGCCCTGGAACCGTCCCGCCGCCCTTCGCCCGAGGTCGTTTGCGGAACCTGTCCGAACTCGGTGTGGTTCGCTTCCCCGAACGAGGTGAAGTGCTATTGCCGCGTGATGTTTCTAGTGACCTGGAGCACAAGCGAGCAGAACCAAATCACGCAGTGCGACGGGATGACAATGGGCTGACTGTCGAGAAGCCAGCGACGCCCCGAGAGCTAATGCAGCGTGAGCTAAACGCCGACTTGTTGCGTCGGGCTGTGGCCGACCGCGAACCCGTCAAAGCGGCCAACGACCCAAGTCCGGAAGTCATCAAGCGCGAATGGCAAAACGAGAAGGCGCGGCAATTCACCCTGATAGTGAATCGGGCCAAGGTTCTGCACACCCAGACAACGGGCCAGATTGAACGCCAGGAAGGGAAGTTGCAGGCCATCGACCAGCAGCGGCCTGCCGAACCGAGCGGCCTTCTTGCCAGCTTCAAGAAAGCCGCTCACGACCAGGCGCTGACTGCCTGGCGCGGTGTCCGGTCTGGCTTAGAACGGCGCTGGACGCAACTCAACAAGCGCCTAAATCTGATTGGCGATTACATGCGTAAGGCTGGCCCCTATGAGCAGCCCACTCGGGGCGAACTGCTGGCCGAGAAGAAGGCCGCCCAGGTACGCCCGGAGCTGGCCACTAACTTCCAGCAGGTTATCGAAAAAGAGAAGGCCGCCCGCATTGCTGAGCACCGGGCGAAGATCGAGCAACGCCGTCAAGGCAAACACCAGGAGCGAGACATGAAGCAGGAGAGCATCGAGGAGTTGAAGCAACGTACTGACGTGAACCGCGAGAAGGCCGAGCAGACCGAGCGCCTCAACTTGGAAAAGGCCGGCCGTCAGGCAGGTTTCCAGGAGCAAAACGCGGAGCAGAAGTATGAGGAAAACCAGATCGGCAAGCAGCAGGCTGATGCACTGGCGAAAGAGCTAAACGCCGGCACGGACAAAGGCGATCAGACCAAGGAGGCGAAGAAGCGAGAGCTGTTGAAGCGCTTCCAGGAGAAGGCGGAGCGCGACCGCGACAACGATAGAGGCCGAGGCCGCTAGAGCGGTGCCCGGTCGGCGGCAACCGACCGGGCACCTAATCACAAACCACCTGCACAGAGGTGAGTCATGACTGACAACAATTTTACCGACGGCACCCACCGCGACCTAACGAAATATCGAATTACCGTCACTGCCGCTCTCGTCGGCCTTGCCCTGGCCGGCTGGATGATCCAAGCCGCCTATAGCCAACACGTCCAGGTCTTAAACATTGGCGACCAGACCGGCGAACGCCTGCAAATGCGTGACCTCATCGAGCACCAGGAGGGCGCACAGCATGAAAAGCGTTAAGGCCCTGCGCCGTACTGCTTTAGCGGCCTACGTCGCGGCCGGCATAGCCCTTCCCCTGGCCGGCTACGCCCTGGCAACCACTCAGGCCAACGTCAACGCTGTGGCGGCCGCACAGAAGCGCCTCAGTGATGCAGAGTGGCGCGATCACCTAACCGATGACCGGCAGACCAGCGCTGCTAGTGCTGCCGGCAACTTGTTGGAGCTGGATTCCCGGCCCTACTCCCCCGCTGTGGATTGGTCGGCCGTGGCCGAGCGAGTCATGCCGTCAGTGGTTATGGTTTCAGTGATCGAGCAGGCTAGAGGTGATGGCAGTAGTAACCGCGCCTGGCTCATCCCTGGCGTACAAACCAACCAGGCCACGACCTGGCTGAACAGGTATCGAGCATGGCGGCAGGACTGGGCCGAGTTTGACCAGGAGCGCGAATGGATAACGATGGGGGCAGGTTTCCTAGTTGGTGACGGCCACCAGGTAGCAACCGCTGGCCATGTCCTCAGTGGAGCCGAGGACGTGCGAGTGAAGCTGTCCAGCGGCGAATGGCGTGCCGCTCATGTGGTTGGTGTTGATCTCGTCCAGGACGTGGCTGTATTGCGTATCACTGGTCAGCCGGTGTCATTTTCAGAAGACGACTGCACCAGTTCACGGGGCGGGCCGCCCGGTGTGCAGCCGACTTCTGAACGGGCCGTGTTAGCAGTCCTATGCACGAAGTGCCGCAAGGGGCCGGAATTGCTCAGAAATCCCCTGCACGATGCGGCCTTGGCGTGTAGTCGCATTGTGACTACGATATGGGTATCTGAACCGTTCCCGGAGAATTGCCATGAGCACCACTGCCGACACCTACGTCCGCGCCCGCATCGACACCAACACCAAGGAGCGCGCCGCCACCGCGCTTGAAGCAATGGGCCTGTCAATTTCCGACGCCATCCGCCTGCTGATGCTGCGCATCGCCGACGAACATCGCCTGCCCTTCGATGTGAAGGTGCCCAATGCCACCACCAAGAAGGCCATTGCCGAGCTGGAAGCGGGCAAGGGCAAGAAGTTCACCAGCGTGGACGATCTGATGGCGGATTTGCATGCGGACGATTGACCGTTCCTCCGCGTTCAAACGCGATTACAAGCGCGAGGCCAAGGGCCTGCACCGCGCCACGCTTGATGACGCGCTCAAGCCGGTACTGGTCGCGCTGGCGAGCGATCAGCCCCTCGATGCGCGCTACCGCGATCACGACCTTTCCGGCGATTGGGCGGGCTACCGTGAATGCCACATCAAGCCCGATCTGCTAATGTTAGCGCTTACCGTTTCCACACCAGCAGAAGGAGGAATGCCATGGCTTGGGTTTATTTGCTTCTCGCAGGAGCTTTTGAAATAGGCTGGCCTGTCGGTCTCAAAATGGCGCAAGAAGCTGAAACAAGAGTCACCGGCATCATTGTTGCCGTGGCCTTTATGGCGATTAGCGGGTTTCTCTTATGGCTTGCGCAAAAAGAGATCCCGATTGGCACCTCTTATGCAATTTGGACGGGCATCGGTGCTGCGGGTACGTTCGTTGTTGGCGTTCTTTTTTATGGTGATCCAAGCAGCATCGGGCGCTACTTTGGCGTCGCACTAATCGTTGCAGGTGTTGCAACCCTTAAACTCTCCCACTAAAACCGTCTATGTTGTTCCAGCGCGCTAACCCGGCGCTCAACCTCGCTCCTTTCAGTCGCTGGACGCTGCGCGATAAAGCCGCGCAGCGCCGGTTAGCTCTACGATCTACCGCAAGTCCGATTCCGACACCCTGCGCTTGGCGCGGCTTGGCTCGCACAGCGAGCTTTTCGGCTGACGCCAGCCGCCGCCTTGTCCCTCAAACGACCGTTAGCCGGTCAACCCCAATTCTGTCCGACAACCTCTTTCCGAATGGCTTATCGGACACTAAGATAGCCGGACGGAAGAACGGACAAAGGGGTGGTTGATGGCACTGATCGGCTATGCGCGGGTTTCGACGGTAGAGCAGGACACAGCCTTGCAGGTGGATGCGCTGCGCAAGGCAGGCTGCGAGCGGATTTTTGAGGACACGGCATCTGGGGCCAAGACCGACCGGCCTGGCCTAGCCGATGCGCTGGCCTATCTGCGGGACGGGGATGTGCTGGCCGTCTGGCGCTTGGATCGGCTCGGGCGCTCGTTGCCGCATCTGATCGAGACCATCGGCGCACTGGAAGCGCGGGGCGTCGGGTTCCGGTCGTTGACGGAAGCCATTGACACCACCACGCCAGGCGGTCGGCTCATCTTCCACGTGTTCGGCGCGCTGGGCCAGTTCGAGCGCGATCTGATCCGCGAGCGCACCAGGGCCGGGTTGACTGCTGCGGCGGCCAGAGGGCGCAAGGGCGGCAGAAAGCCGGTGGTCACCGCCGAGAAGTTGCAGCGGGCGCGGGAGCACATCGCCAACGGGCTGAATGTCCGGGAGGTCGCTACACGGCTCAAGGTGAGCAAGACGGCCCTATATGCCGCGCTGCAATCTACCAGTGCAGCCGACTCCTGATATTTCGTGCTACCGCCTTCTGAAAGCGACAAAAGCGGCCGCTATGCCTACGCTTGAGCTGTCGCGGTTTATTGTCGCGTGTCGCATATAATCCAAGACATGATTTGCGACACGACTAGGAGGATGCCTTGAGCACGAAATCACTGATGGATGCCATCGGCCGAGAGAAGGCACAGACGCTGATGGACGAAGCTGTATTCCAGGCCATTGACGAAAACCGAGCGCACGGCCTCGGCAATTCCAAGCTGATGCTTGGCTATGCCAGGGTGAGCACGGACGACCAGGACCTAACCAACCAACGCGCCGAGCTGCGCACCGCTGGCTGTATCAAGATTTTTGCCGAGAAGATCACCGGCACCCGGCGCGACCGGCCGGAGCTGGCCCGCCTGCTCGATCACCTGCGCCCCGGTGACGTTGTAACCGTGACCAGGCTCGACCGCCTGGCCAGGAGCACCCGCGACCTGCTGGACATTGCCGAACGCATCCAGGCAACCGGAGCTGGCCTGCGCAGCCTGGCCGAGCCGTGGGCCGACACCACGACCCCAGCCGGCCGCATGGTGCTGACCGTGTTCGCCGGCATTGCCGAGTTCGAGCGATCCCTAATCATCGACCGCACCAGGAGCGGCCGAGAAGCGGCCAAGGCGCGAGGCGTGAAGTTTGGCCCCCGCCCTACTCTCTCTCTGGCGCAGATCGAGCACGCCCGCGAGCTGATCGACCTGGAAGGACGCCCCGTAAAGGAGGTGGCTGACCTGCTAGGTGTTCACCGTTCAACCCTATACCGCGCACTTGAGAAGAAGGAGACGACCCAATGACCACCCACCACGAAGAACCGGCTTTCCTGGACGACGAAGGCCCGTCCAACGACCTTCCTGCGTTCATCTCCACCACTAACGCCCGCGAGCTGTACGGACTGCGCGAGGGCGAGACAGTGGCCGAAGCCATCACCCGCCACCAGGGCGAAGGGTCAGAGGTTCGCCGGCTGACGCCTGACGAGCTGGCCGAGCTGCGGCGAGACATGGCCGAGTCATCGGCCTGGGTGCGTGCCGAGTTGGCCCGGCGAAGTGTACGCAAATAAGCAAAAACTTCTTTACTCATTTGTATTTTGATTTATGATGCTTTGAGTAAATAAACAAAAGCGCAAGGAGCACACATGCAAGTCATCGCTGTTTTGAACCAGAAAGGCGGGTCGGGAAAAACGACCATTGCCACCCACCTTGCCCGCGCCCTGCAACTGGACGGTGCCGATGTTCTGCTGGTTGATTCTGACCCGCAGGGCAGCGCCCGCGACTGGGCTGCCGTGCGCGAGGATCAACCGCTGACCGTGGTTGGTATCGACCGGCCAACCATTGACCGGGACTTGAAGAACGTCGCCCGTAAAGACTTTGTGGTTATCGACGGTGCTCCCCAGGCAGCAGACCTGGCGGTGTCGGCCATCAAGGCGGCTGACTTCGTTCTGATCCCGGTGCAGCCCAGCCCCTACGACATTTGGGCGACCGCTGACCTGGTGGAGTTGGTCAAGCAGCGCATCGAGGTCACGGACGGCCGCCTACAGGCCGCCTTTGTGGTGTCGCGTGCCATCAAGGGTACCAAGATCGGCGCGGAAGTTGCCGAGGCGCTGGCCGGCTACGGCCTGCCTGTCCTGGAGTCGCGCATTACCCAGCGCGTGATTTACCCGGGCACCGCGGCCAGCGGCACGACCGTCATGGACACCGAGCCGGCCGGCGATGCCGCCGCCGAAGTCCACGCCCTGGCTATGGAACTGAAACAAAAACTTGTTTGAGCTTTTGAGGATTAACGCAAATGAGCAAAACCGGAACCTTGAGTGCAGGACGCCCGAGCGCGACCAGGAACAAAGCCGCCACCCTCGCTAGCCTGGCCGATGAGGCCAGCTTGAAACGGGTCAATTTTCAGCTTTCTGCCGGCCTACACACAAAGTTGAAGGTCTATGCCGCGAGCCACGGCAAGACAATTACCGAGATTCTGACTGATTACGTCGAGCAACTACCGGAGGCGTAAAGGAGTAAAGGCGCTTTTACTCAGTTACGTTTTAGCAGCTAAAGGAGAATAGCCCATGACCAAACGCACCAACGGCCCGCAGCCCATTGGCAGTGTTATCGGGGATGACCTGATAGACCGGGTTGAGAAGATGCGCGAGCGCAGCAACCAGCGCCGCATCGAGGACGAGGCCCGCCCCGGTGAGTCATGGGCAGATGCTGCTGCCAGGTTGCGCAAGCAGCAGGCCGAGACAACCCGCTCGAATATCCGCAAGCCGCCGGCCGCCGACTGCCAGCCGGATTTTTTCGTGCCGACACTCTATGACGTGGGTGCCCGCGACAGCCGCAGCATCATGGACGTGGCCGTGTTCCGCCTGTCCAAGCGTGACAAGCGAGCCGGCGAGGTCATCCACTACGAGCTGACAGACGGCTATGTCGAAGTGAAAGCTGGCCCGGATGGCATGGCCAGCGTGTGGGATTACGACCTGGTACTGATGATGGTTTCGCACATGACCGAGGCCATGAACCGCTATCGGGAAGGGAAGGGCGAGAAGCCTGGCCGCGTCTATCGCCCACACATAAGCGACATTCTCAAGTTCTGCCGCCGTGGCGATGGAGGCCGCCAGGCCGAAGAAGTGGAAGGGGCGCTAGACCGGCTCAAGGGCACAACCATCAAGAACGTGCGCGAGCGGCCATCCCCTAACGGGCAGCGCATCATGCGCGAGGTTGAAGCGGAAGGGCTGATCAGTAGTTACAAAGTCGTGTCTCGCACGGACAACGGCAAGATTGCGGCCGTCGAGATCGAGGCTCCGAGGTGGTTGCACCAGGAAATCACCGAAGGCAAGCGCCCCGAGGTTCTGACGGTACACCCCGATTACTTCTTGATCGAACCTGGCATTGGCCGATTCATCTACCGGCAAGCCCGCCGAGCGGCCGGCAAGAATCAAGCCGTATGGGCGTTCCAGACACTCTACGAGCGCAGCGGCAGCGCCGGGACGCTCAAAAAATTTACCTTCACGCTGCGCAAGCTGATCGAGGCCAACGACCTGCCCGAATATCACCTGGAGGAAGATCAGGGCCAGAATGGCCCGCTCCTAGTAATGACGAATCGCACCTGGCTGACAACAGATGGCGGTTCCTAATAGACGGGGCCGCCGCCCAAAGCACTAGGACAAAATGTCCTAAACCATGTTTTGTCGCGTATTCCCTCCCAGGCTGTGGATAGCCCGTCTATTAGGAACCGAGTTCCGTCTATTAGGAACCGAATCCCGTCTATTAGGAACCGAATCCCGTCTATTAGGAACCGGCCACATCCGTAAGACTTTGATTTCAAAGGATAAAAAGCCGTTTTTTCCTCCTAAATCTTTTAAATCTTTTAAATCTTCTTAAAACCTCTCAGCCTGTGGGCAACTCGCAGCCCTGCAAGCAACATCAGCCGCCGTTAGCGCCCTATGGGCGCGCCTGCCCTTCGGTCGCTTCGCTCCCTTCGCCCCGCCGCTTCGCGTCGGCCTGTCGCGGGCTGCGCCCGCTCAAA
>NZ_JBUZRD010000027.1:0-12583 GCF_055407145.1 Pseudomonas sp. c313
CAAGGCCTGCGCATTCGGGGTTTTCTCGACCTGGGTTTCGATCAGCTGTTGCACCGTTTGCTGCAACGGGTATTCGGTGGCGGTGGTGTTCCAGCCCTCGATCAACCGTTGGCGCTCAGCCACCGGCAACAAGTCGATATCACCCAGCAACGTATCAGCCTCAAGACAACCCAGCAGGTGGATCATCCCCGTCGCAATCTGCTCGATAACTCTTTCGCTGAAACTGCCCAGATCAAAACTGAAATGCAGCGACAAGCGTTCGCCCATATTCACCAACACCGTCAACGGGTAGTTGGTCTGTTCATGGTTAGCCACCGTGCCAAAGCGCAGGCCACTGGTTGCGCCATGCTCCAAAGCCTCGGACACCGGGTAGTTCTCGAACACCAGAATGTTATCGAACAGCGCTTCACCGCCCTGCCCGGCCCAGCGCTGAATGTCGAACAGCGGCGTGTGCTCCTGCTCACGCAGGGCGAAGTTCTGTGCCTGCAATTGCTCCAGCCACTCACCCAGACGCTGCTCGGGCCGTGGGCTGGCGACCACAGGCAAGGTGTTGATAAACAGGCCGATCTGCTGCTCGACACCCGGCAACTCTGCCGGACGCCCAGACACCGTGGCACCGAACGCCACCGCGTCCTGACCGGTGTAGCGTTGCAACAGCAGCAGCCAGGCCCCTTGCACCAAGGTGTTGAGGGTGACTTTCTGCTGGCGGGCAAACTCGCCCAGGCGTTGGGTAAAGCTGCGGTCCAGTACACGGACCTGCTCGGCATGACCGCTGCCCAGGCTTTCGACGCCATGACTGACGCTGTGGGCCAGCCGCGTCGGCTCATTGAGCGGCGCCAATTGCTGCTTCCAGAACGCCTCACTCACCGCTCGATCCTGGCGTTGCAGCCAGGCGATGTAGTCGTGGTAGCGTCCGGCAAATGGCGCCACCGCCTCACCGGCATAGCGCTGCAACACCTCGCCGAACAACTGCGCGTTGCTCCAGCCGTCGAGCAGGATGTGATGGTTGCTGTAGATCAGGTGATAGCGGTCTTCGCCTGTGCGCACCAACGTCAGGCGCAACAGCCCCGGTTGCTGCAAATCGAAAGGCTGTTCGCGCTCGCCCAGGGCCAGGGCATCCAGGGCCTGGTCAAGATCGGTACGGGACTGCCAGTCGAGCACGCTCAACGGCACGCTCACGTGTTTGTGTACCACCTGCACCGGCCGCTCGAACGAGCCCTGCCAGAGGAAGCCGCTGCGCAGGATGTCATGCTCGTCCAGCGCCGCCTGCCAGGCCGCGCGGAAGGTCTCGACCTGCAAGCCGTCGACATCGACCCGCAACTGGTTGATGTAGGCGCCGCTCGCCTGCTCGTACAGGCTGTGGAACAGCATGCCGTGTTGCATCGGCGACAGTGGGTAAATGTCGGCAACCGCGCTGGCTGGCAACGGCAGGCTGTCCAACTGCTCCTGGCTCAAGCCAGCCAGGGGGAAGTCGGACGGCGTGACCGCACCGTGTACACCATCGCAGCAATGGGCGATCAGTGCGCTCAGTTCCTGGGCATAGTCGTCCGCCAAGGCCTGGATGGTTTGGCTGTCGAACATCTTCTGGCTGAAGGTCCAGCTCAGGCTCAATTCGCCGCCATAGACCTGGCTGTTGAGGGTCAGCCAATTGGCCAGGTTGGCGGCGGCGCTTTGCTCGGCGCCGGCCGACTCACTGGCAGGCACGAACAAGGCAGCGTCATCAAACTGGCTGTCGAACTGCCCCAGGTAGTTGAAGGTAATACGTGGCATCGCCAGGGCACTCAAGGCGGCCTTGCTCGCCTCATCCCCCAGGTAGCGCAGCGAACCAAAACCAATGCCTTTGTGCGGGATTGCCCGCAGTTGCTCCTTGATCGTCTTGATTGCTGTGCCAAGATCGTCCTGAGCGTGCAGGCGCACCGGGAACAGGCTGGTGAACCAACCCACGGTACGGGTCAGGTCGAGGTCGTCGAACAGATCCTCACGGCCATGACCTTCCAGGGCAATGCTGCTGGCCGACTGGCCGGTCCAGCGGCTGATCACCCGCGCCAGCGCGGTCAACAGCAGATCATTGACCTGGGTGCGGTAGGCCGCAGGGGCCTGTTGCAACAGCTGGCGCGTGAGGGTGGCATCCAGTTGCGTCTGGATCGTCACGGCGTGGCGATTTTCCAGGCTCGCGTCGCCATGGTCACAAGGCAACTCGCTGCCCGCTTGCAACTGGGCCTGCCAGAACGGCAACTCTTGTTGCACCACCTCGCTACGAGCATACGCCTGCAAGTGCTCGGCCCAGTGTTTGATAGCACTGCTCTTGGCCGGCAAGCGCACAGGCTGGCCCGTTTGCGCTTGCTGATAGGCCACTTGCAGGTCTTCCAACAGGATGCGCCAGGAAACGCCATCCACCACCAGGTGGTGGATGATCAACAGCAGACGCTGGCTGCCATCGGCCAGGGTCGCCAATAGTGCGCGCAGCAACTGGCCGTCTTGCAGGTTCAAGCTGCGCTGGGCTTCAAGGCCCGACACAGCAAGGTCCTCTGCATGTTCAAGGCTGACTTGCCACACACGTTGCGGATGCGCTTGCGCTTGCACTTCGCCGAAGCGAGCCGTCCAGCCCGACGCCTGCTCGGTAAAGCGCAGGCGCAAGGCGTCATGGTGGGCACAAACCGCGTTCAAGGCCTGCTCCAGCGCCGAGCCATCAAGGGCCTGACGCGGCTTGAGCAGGACCGACTGGTTCCAGTGATGCTGTTCGGGAATCGCTTGCTCGAAGAACGTCTGTTGCATCGCCAGCAACAGGGTTTCACCGGTGACCGGCGACTGATCGATAACCAGCGCACTGACACCGGTTTTCGCCACCGTGGCCAGGCCCTGCACGGTAGGGTGCTGGAACAGGTCCTTGGGCGTGAAACGGATACCCGCCTGACGGGCACGGCTGACCACCTGGATGGAGACAATGGAGTCACCGCCCAAGGCGAAGAAGTTGTCGGTGACACCGACCTGCGCAAGACCCAGCACCGTTTGCCAGATGGCAACCAGCGTCGTCTCGACATCATTGACCGGCGCCACATAGGCCTGGGCCTGAACAGCCTCCGGCAGCGGCAGTAGATTGCGCGCCAGCTTGCCGTTGGGGCTCAGGGGCATCTGCTCCAGCAACAGGATCGACGCCGGCACCATGTACTCCGGCAACTCTTGCAGCAGGTAGGTCTTGAGCAGTGTCAGGTAATCGGTCTGGCACAAGTCAGCATCGACAGGCACCACGTAACCCACCAGACGCTTGCCGGCAGGACCGTCCTGCGCCAGCACCACGGCTTCGCGCACCGCCTCGTGTTCCAGCAGCCGCGCTTCGATTTCACCCAGTTCGATACGCAAGCCACGGATCTTCACTTGATGGTCGATACGCCCGACGTATTCGATCACTCCATCGGCGCGATAGCGGGCCAGGTCGCCGCTGCGGTACAGGCGCTCACCGGTCACAAATGGGCTGGCGATAAAGCGTTCGGCGGTCAGGCTTGGGCGGCGGTGGTAACCCCGCGCCAGGCCGATGCCGCCCAGATAAAGTTCACCCACGACACCGACTGGCAGCGGTTCAAGGCTGCTGTCCAGAATATAGGTGGTCAGGTTGGCAATGGGTTGGCCGATGGGCACGCTGTCGCGGCCTTCGTCGGTGCAAGTCCAGTAGGTCACGTCGATGGCCGCTTCGGTCGGGCCGTACAGGTTGTACAGGCCGGCATTCGGCAGCTTGGCGAACACCTGTTGCTGGATATCCACCGCCAGCGCTTCACCGCTACACACGATGCGTTTGAGGCTGGTGCAACTGTGGACGGATTCGTCCTGCAAGAAGGCCTGCAACATCGACGGCACAAAGTGCAAGGTGCTGATCTGCTCGCGCTTGATCAACTCAACCAGCTTGGCGGGGTCACGGTGATCACCCGGTGCGGCAACCACCAGTCGAGCACCGGTCATCAGCGGCCAGAAAAACTCCCACACCGAGACATCGAAGCTGAACGGGGTTTTCTGCACCACCGTGTCGCTGGCATCTAGGCCATAGGCCTGTTGCATCCAGCACAGGCGGTTGGTCAGGGCGACGTGGCGGTTGCCGGCGCCTTTGGGTTTGCCAGTGGAACCCGAGGTGTAGATCACGTAGGCGAGGTTTTCGCCGGTCACGCTCACCGATGGATTGGCGGTGCTGTAACCCGCCAGCCAATCACCCGATTGGTCCAGGGCCACGGTGTGCATCGCGTCAGTCAGGGGCAGGCGTTGCAGCAATGCGGCTTGCGTCAGCAGCAGGTTCACGCCGCTGTCTTCAAACATGTAGCTCAGGCGATCCTGTGGGTAATCCGGGTCCAGCGGCACATAGGCACCGCCAGCCTTGAGGATTGCCACCAGAGCCAGCACCATTTCGGTAGAGCGCTCGGCCGCCACGCCCACCAGCACATCCGGGCCAACGCCCTGTTCGATCAGGTAGTGAGCGAGCTGGTTGGCGCGGTCGTTGAGCTGGCGATAGCTCAAGTGTTCTTCACCAAACGCCAACGCCGGGGCATCCGGGGTTTTCTCGACCTGGGTTTCGATCAGCTGTTGCACCGTTTGCTGCAACGGGTATTCGGTGGCGGTGTTGTTCCAGCGCGTAACCACAGCTTGGTGCTGGGCCACCGGCAACAGGTCGATTTCGCCCAACGCCCGCTCGGCGGACTCGGCCAGGCGCGCCAGCAACGTCTCCAGGCAAGCCGCCAACCCGACGATGGCCGCACCGTTGAATTTCGCCTCGATATAGCTGAACTGGAATGCCAACTGCTCGCCCACATTGACCATCAAGGTCAGCGGGTAGTTGGTGCGTTCATGGCTGTGAACGGCGCCGAAGCTCAGCTCATCGGGCTCGCCTTGTTGCAGCGCTTCGGACACCGGGTAGTTTTCAAACACCAGAATGTTATCGAACAGGGCTGCACCACCCTGCCCGGCCCAGCGCTGGATATCGAACAGCGGCGTGTGTTCATGCTCGCGCAACGCCAGGTTCTGCGCCTGCACCACTTGCAGCCATTGGGCGACGCTTTGTTCAGGCATCGGGCTGGCGATCACCGGCAAGGTGTTGATGAACAGGCCGATCTGTTGCTCCACGCCTTTGAGTTGTGCCGGGCGCCCGGACACTGTCGCACCGAAGGCCACGGCCGGCTGGCCGATATGACGCTGCAACAGCAGCAGCCAGGCGGCCTGGACCAAGGTGTTGAGGGTCACCTTATTGGCCCGGGCAAAATCGCCCAGGTGCCGGGTCTGTTGACGATCCAGGACCAGGAAATGATCGGCATAACCACTGGCCGAAACCGTGGCGTATTTGTCATGGGCCAGCGCTTCGGCCAGCCGGGTCGGCTCACTGAGCGGTGCCAGTTGCTCGCGCCAGAACTGCTGGCTGACACCACTGTCCTGGGCCTGCAACCAACCGATGTAGTCACGATAGCGCCCAGGCTGGGTTGCCGGGGCTTGGCCGCTGTAACGTTGCAGGACCTCGCCCAGCAATTGCGAGCTGCTCCAGCCGTCCATCAACAGGTGATGGCTGGTGAAAATCAGGTGATGACGGGTGTCGCCGATCCGTACCAATTGCAGGTTGAGCAACGGTGCCTGGGCCAGTTCAAAGCCTTGCTGACGCTGCTGGTCGGCCAGTTGGTCGAGGGCGGCGGGCAGGTCCTTGCGGTCTTGCCAGTCATGCAAGGCATAGGGCAACTCGACGTGCTTGAACACCACTTGCACCGGCTGCGCCAGTTCGCCTTGCCAGACAAACCCTGAACGCAGACTGTCATGGGCATCCAGCGCCGCCTGCCAGGCTTGGCGGAAACGCTGGGGATCAAGGCCGCCGACATCCAGACGCATCTGGTTGATGTAGTCGGCACTGTCCTGTTCGTACAGCGAATGGAACAACATGCCTTGCTGCATCGGCGACAGCGGGTAGACGTCTTCGATGTTCGCCACGGCCATCGGCAGTGCATCCAGCTGTGCCTGGCTCAACCGCGCCAGCGGGAAGTCCGATGGGGTCACACCCAGGGCCTGGGTACAATGCTCGATCAACGCAGCGAGTTCCTGCTGCAAGTCATCGGCCAGGCGCTGAATGCTCGCGGTGTCAAACATCTGCGCGCTAAAGCGCCAATCCAGACTCAACTCGCCGGCATATACCTGACCGTTGAGGGTCAGCCAGTTGCCCAGCGGGGCATCAAGGCTGTGCTCGGCGCCGGCATTTTCCGCCGACGGCACAAACAATGCGCCATCCACTTCATCGAAGCTGCCGTCGAACTGGCCCAGGTAGTTGAAGGTGATGCGCGGAGTCGGCAAGCCGCGCAATACCTGCTGCGCATCCTCGTTGCCCAGGTAACGCAGGGCACCGAAGCCGATACCTTTCTGTGGAATGCTGCGCAGCTGTTCCTTGATCGCCTTGACCGAGTCGCCAAGGCCGGCGGCCGGCGCCAGGTTGACCGGGAACAGGCTGGTGAACCAGCCGACGGTACGCGTCAGGTCGATCTCGTCGAACAGCTCCTCGCGGCCATGGCCCTCCATCTGAATCAGCGTGGAGGCCTGCCCCGTCCAGCGGCAGATCACCCGCGCCAGGGCAGTCAGCAGCAGGTCGTTGACCTGAGTGCGATAGGCCGCCGGAGCCACCTGTAGCAATTGCCGGGTTTGGTTGCTGTCCAGTCGGGTGTGTACCGTCAGGACATGGCGGCTCTGCAACCCACCCTCGGGGTGATCACACGGCAAGTGTGCGACTGCGCCCGCCAGATGGGCCTGCCAGAAGCGCAACTCGTCCTGCAATGCAGGGCTGCGAGCGTGGTCATGCAAACGCTCGGCCCAGGTCTTGAAGGCACTGGTCTTGCCCGGCAATTGCAAGGGTTGGCCAGCGTCCAGTTGCCGATAAGCACTTTGCAGGTCTTCCAGGAGAATGCGCCAGGACACGCCATCCACCACCAGGTGATGGATCGCCACCAACAAGCGCTGGGAGCCGTCTCCCAGGGTCGCCAGCACCGCACGGATCACCACGCCGTTTACCAGATCCAGGGAGCGCTGGGCTTGTTCGCCGAGGGTTTCCAGGGCCTGGGCGTCAGCCACCTGGGCCTGCCACAGCGGAGCCGTGGCGTGCAGTTGCGCAGGCGTCAGGTAACGGGCAGTCGCGTCTTCGCTAAAGGCCATGCGCAGGGCGTCGTGGTGCGCCACCAGAGCCTGCAAGGCTTGCTCCAGTCGTCCGGCATCCAGTGCCATGACAGGCTTGAGCAGAACCGATTGGTTCCAGTGGGAACGCTCGGGGATCGCCAGTTCGAAGAACACCTGTTGCACCGGCAACAGCGGCGTTTCACCGCTCACTGGCCCCTGATCAATCTGCACCCGCTGGCTGTCGGTACGGGCCACGAGCGCCAGACTTTGTACGGTTTGGTGTTGGAACAGGTCCTTGGGCGTGAAGTGAATCCCGGCCACGCGGGCACGGCTAACCACCTGAATGGAGATGATCGAGTCGCCGCCCAGTTCGAAAAAGTTGTCGTTCAGGCCCACTTGATCCAGGCGCAGGACTTCCTGCCAGATCACCGCGATCCGTTGCTCCAGCTCGCTTTGCGGCGCCTGATAGTCGACTTGCGAGGCACCTGCCTCGGGCTTGGGCAAGGCCTTGCGGTCGAGCTTGCCATTGGGTGTCAATGGCAAGGCGCTCAGCAGCAACAGATGGGCTGGCACCATGTAGCCCGGCAACACCCGTTTAAGCTGTGCCTTGATAGCGGCCGGCTGGCGATCGTCTTGCAACAGCGCCAAATCGCTCGGCACCACATAGGCCACCAGCTGTTGCCCGCTCAAGCCCGACTGGGCCACGACCACCGCTTCACGCACGGCCGGGTTGTCTTGCAGGCGTGCTTCGATTTCCCCGAGCTCCACGCGAAAACCACGGATCTTCACCTGATGGTCGATACGCCCGATGTAATCGGTGGTGCCGTCTGCACGCTGGCGCACTAGGTCGCCGGAACGATAGAAACGCCCGCCCGGCGCGCCAAATGGGTCCGGCACAAAGCGTTCGGCGGTCATCGCCGGTCGGTTCAGGTAGCCTCGCGCCAGGCCTTCGCCGCCCAGGTACAGCTCGCCGCAAAGGCCCTGGGACAAGGGGTTGAGTTGATCGTCCAGCACGTAGGTGCTGCGATCGCCGATGCGGCTGCCAATCGGCGCATAGGCGGCGCCGCATTGCAGTTCTGGGCCGGCTTTCCAGATCAGCGGGGTGACCACCGTCTCGGTCGGACCATAGCCGTTGATGATGTGTTGTGGGCGCAGCGCGCGCTTGGCCAACTCGAAACTGGCCTGGGGCACCGCATCGCCGCCAAAGCAGTAAATGCGTACCGGCGGCGGGTTACCGTCGCGCTCGGCGTGTTCGGCCAGTTGTTGCAGGTACACCGGCGGGAACGCCGCCACGGTGACACCGTATTGGTGCATGGCAGCGTAGGTCTGCTCGGGGGTCCACAGGCTGTCGTCACGCAGCAGCAGGCTGCCGCCGTGGGTCAACGAGGTGAGCCAGCGTTCATGGGCGCCATCGAAGGCAAAGGACATGAAGTGCAGCTCACAATCCGCCGGGGTCATGGCATAGCGTTCACCAATGGCCTGGCAGTGCATGGACAAAGGCCCATGGGCCACGCTGACGCCCTTGGGCTGACCGGTGGAGCCGGAGGTGTAGATCACGTAGGCCAGGTTGTCCGGATGCAGGTCGACCACCGGCGCCGTGGCGGGCCAGTGATTGAAGTCCATCAGGTCCAGTTCCAGGGCTTGCAGGCCGGCGACTTTCGGCAACTGGCCAATGAGGCTGGAGTCGGTCAGCAGCAGCGCCACGCCCGAATCCTGCATCAGGTACGCCAAGCGCTCCTGAGGATAAGTGGCATCCAGCGGCACATAGGCACCGCCGGCCTTGAGCACGGCGAGCAACGCCACCATCAGGTTTTCGCTGCGGGGCATGGCCACCGCCACCCGTACTTCCGGTCCCACGCCTTCAGCCATCAGCGCATGGGCCAGGCGATTGGCGCGGCTATCCAGTTGCCCATAGCTGAGGGTTTGGCCGTCGACGATCAGCGCGACGCTGTCCGGCGCCTGCGCGGCAATGCGCTGGTGCACAAAAGGTTGCAGCGTGTAGGGCTGCGGCGTGTTGCTCGACCGCAAGTGGTCCCACTCGCTTGCCGTCAGCAGATCCAGAGCCCCGGTGGGCCGTTGCGCTGACTGGCTAAATTGTTCGAGCAGGTGCAGCAATTGTGCGTTGATCCGCGCAATCACTGGCGCCGAAAAGCTCTGCAGGGCGTAGCCGTAGTGCAGGGTCAGGGTCTCGTCAAGGTTGATACCCAGGGTCAGCGGGTAGCTGGTTTGTTCCAGGGTCAGCACTTCACCGAAGCGCGGGCCACTGGTTTGCGCTTGCTGCAACGCGTCCGACAAGGGGTAGTTTTCAAATACCAGGATGCTGTCGAACAGAGCTTCACCGCCCTGCCCGGCCCAACGCTGGATATCGAACAACGGCGTGTGTTCCTGCTCACGCAGGCTCAGGTTCAGCGCCTGCACCGCTTGCAGCCATTGGCCCACGGTCTGCTGGGCCTCGCTGCCGGCGATCACTGGCAGGGTGTTGATGAACAGGCCGATTTGCTGCTCGATCCCTTGCAGCGCCGAAGGTCGACCGGACACCGTCGCCCCGAACGCCACCGTGGACTGGCCGGTGTAGCGCTGCAACAGCAGCAGCCAGGCACTTTGCACCAGGGTGTTGAGGGTGACTTTCTGTTCGCGGGCAAAGGTATTGAGACGCTGGGTGGCAGCTGCATCCAGCACATGGACCAACTCGCCATGCCCTTTGGCCCCGGCATCTCCACTGGCCAGGCTCTGGGCCAGGCGAGTCGGTGCGTCGAGGGCGGCCAGTTGCTCGGCCCAGAAGCTTTCGCTGGCCGCGCTGTCGCGACCCTTGAGCCAGGCAATGTAGTCACGGTAACGCCCTGCCGACTGGGCCACTTCCTGGCCGGCATAGCGTTGCAGCACTTCGCCGAACAGCTGCGCGTTGCTCCAGCCATCCAGCAAGATATGGTGGTTGGTAAAGATCAGGTGGTGGCGAGCGTCGCCGGTCTGGATCAGGCACAGGCGCAGCAACGGCGCGCGATCAAGCACAAACGCACGCTTGTGTTGCTCTTCTGCGGCGCCGTCGAGGGCCAGGGCCAGGTCATCGCGACCGCGCCAGTCGAAGGCGACGAAAGGCAGCTCGACCTGCCGTGCAATCACTTGCACCGGTTGTTCAAATACCCCCTGCCAGAGAAAGGCGCTGCGCAGGCTTTCATGGGCCGCCAGTGTGTCCTGCCAGGCGGCCAGGAAGCGCTCGCTGTCGAGCCCGTCGACATCGACCCGCAACTGGTTGATGTAGTCGACACCTTCCTGCTCGTACAGGCTGTGAAACAACATGCCCTGTTGCATTGGCGACAACGGATAGATGTCCTCGACGTCTCGCAGCGCAAAGGGCAGCACATCCAGTTGCGCCTGGGACAAGCCGGCCAACGGGAAGTCCGAGGGGGTCACGCCGCGATGGGCCGGATCGCTGCAATGGCTGATCAGGGCCGTCAGCTCCTGCGCGTAAGCGTCGGCCAACTGTTGCACCGTGGCGTCCTTGAACATCTCGCGGCTGTAGACCCACTCCAGGCTCAGCTCGCCACCATAGACCTGGCCGTTAACGGTCAGCCAGTTGCCCAAGGGCGCATCGATACTTTGCTCGGCGCCCGACGACTCACTGGCAGGGACAAACAAGGAGGCTTCGTCGAACTGCCCGTCGAACTGGCCCAGGTAGTTGAAGGTAATACGTGGTGTTGGCAGCTGCGCCAGGGCGGTGCGCTCATCGGACCCGCCCAGGTAACGCAGCAAGCCATAGCCGAGGCCTTTTTCCGGTACGCCGCGCAGTTGTTCCTTGATGGTTTTCAGCGACTGTTCGAGGTCGGCCGCTGGCGTCAGGCGCACCGGGAACAGGCTGGTGAACCAGCCTACGGTACGGCTCAGGTCGATTTGCTCGAAAAGGTCTTCGCGGCCATGGCCTTCCAGCTGGATAACGCTGGAGGCGGCGCCGGTCCAGCGGCAAATCACTCGCGCCAGGGCAGTCAGTAACAAGTCGTTGACCTGGGTGCGATAGGCCTCGGGAGCGTCCTGCAGCAACTGCCGAGTCAGGATTGGGTCCAGGCGCGTCTGCACCGTGGCCCCATGGCGATTTTGCAGGCTGCCCTGAGGATTGTCGCAAGGCAAATCGATGAGATCGTTGCCCAGGGTCTGCTGCCAGTAGCCCAACTGCGCTTGCACGGCATCGCTGCCGGCGTACTGCTCCAGGCGCTCGGCCCAGGCTTTGAAGGCGCTGCTCTTGGGCGCCAGCTTGACGCGACTGGCCGATCCAAGCTGTTGATAGGCGCTCTGCAAGTCCTCCAACAGAATCCGCCAGGACACGCCATCGACCACCAGGTGGTGAATAGCCAGCAGCAAACGCTGACTGCCATCGGCCATCTGCACCAGCAGTGCCCGCAACAACGGGCCCTGTTGCAGGTTCAGCGAACGCTGGGCCTCGTCGCAACGGGCGTGCAATTGCCCTTCATCGGCGGCTTCGACTTGCCACAGCAACGGCTGGGTCTGTTCGACCCGAGCATGGCTGGCCTGGCCATCCGGGGTAAAGTTCAAGCGCAGGGCATCATGATGGACCACCAGCGCCTGCAAGGCCTGTTCAAGTCGCAGCGGGTCGATGGCCTGGGAAGATTTGAGCAACAGCGACTGGTTCCACTGCTGACGCTCAGGGATTTCGGTTTCAAAGAACTGCTGCTGGAACGGCAACAGTGGCGTGGCGCCGGTGACCGGTGCCTGATCGATGTGCAAGGTGCTGCCCAGTTGGGCGACACGGGCCAGGCTCTGCACGGTCTGGTACTGGAACAGGTCCTTGGGCGTCAGAATAATCCCCGCCTGGCGGGCGCGGCTGACCACCTGGATGGAGACGATGGAATCGCCGCCCAGGGCAAAGAAATTGTCGGTAATGCCCACCTGCTCGCGCTTGAGCACGTCCTGCCAGATCGTGGCGATGCGCTGCTCCAGTTCGGTGCCCGGCGCGACGTAGGCGGCCTGTTGCAGGCTGGCGTCCGGGGCAGGCAGTGCCTTGCGATCGAGCTTGCCATTGGGGCTCAGGGGCATCTGTTCGAGGAGCAGCAGGTGCGCTGGCACCATGTACTCGGGCATAACCTGTCCCAGGTGCAGTTGCAGGCTGGTGCGCAGCGCTTGCTGGTCGTCATCGCTGGCGTGCAGCAGATCGGCCTGGGTTGGCACCACATAACCCACCAGTTGCTTGCCGTCGCGGGCCAGCACCACGGCTTCGCGCACCGCCTCGTGTTCCAGCAGGCGCGCTTCGATTTCCCCCAGCTCGATACGCAGGCCGCGGATCTTCACTTGATGGTCGATACGCCCGGCGTATTCGATCACGCCATCGGCGCGGTAGCGGGCCAAGTCGCCGCTGCGGTACAGGCGCTCACCGGCCACAAATGGGCTGGCGATAAAACGTTCGGCGGTCAGGCTTGGGCGGCGGTGGTAACCCCGCGCCAGGCCGATGCCGCCCAGG
>NZ_JBUZRD010000028.1:0-11326 GCF_055407145.1 Pseudomonas sp. c313
ACCTCAAGGAGGTGTCGTAAAACATTTGTTTTGCGACAGGCTGTCAGCCGCCGCTGTGCTACCTGTGCAACACCCCCTCAAAAATGTACGGAAAACTCTGGTTTGTTGGACGGATTGTGGTGGTGATGTTCAGTTGCAGAAAGCGTGAGCCCATCGCGATGGAATGCAAGCCGGCGCGGGTGAATGCAAGTTCACTCGCAGCGAATGTGAGCCCGAGCGCATCGTCAGTCGCAGTTAATCTGAGCTGGAAATGGAGATGATTGCGAGTCCGGCCGTTTTCAAATGCAAGCCGTTACACGTAGGCACTGACGTAGGTATCGCTGTGTTTGATGATGACTAATTCGCCGTAGCCCTAAGCCACTCCCGGCGTACCCCACCTAACGCAGTCAAAGCAGGCTGTCTCAATTCACCGGCGATATCAATTCCTTTATTCCCTCACTGTGTGATTTTTACGGTCTGAATCAGTCTGCCCTGCTCTGCTTTGCCAAAATCTTGTGAGAGGACGACAGATGTGAATCCGCCTACTCGGTCCGGGTGGACACGAGCCCCCGGGGCGTTGTCGAGCCTTTCCCGATGACTGTCCCACGCTTCAGGGGCAGATAGATCACGGACATTGCAAGCAGGTCTGTGGTGACAAGCGAAGGTCGCGGATTCCTCCTGACTTACGCAAGGCGAGTTGGACAGACGCTCACCATGGAAACAGACATCGGTATTTAAATCATGCGGGCGGCGGATACAATGCTCCTTTTTTGCGTCAGCAAGGCCAATGCAAAATGCCATTTATAGATTGGGTTAATAAAAACCAAGCCAAAGAAATCCCGCTTGAGGTGCCCTATCACCTACTGCAGCGTGAAAAAACCTACGGTGATACTCAGGCCGCCAGCGAGAATTTCATCATCCAAGGTGACAATCTCTTAGCCCTAAAATCGCTGATTCCATTTTACGCCGGTCAGGTGAAGTGCATCTTCATTGACCCACCATACAACACCAAAAGCGCTTTCGAGCACTACGACGACAACCTAGAGCACAGTCAGTGGTTATCGATGATGTACCCCCGCCTTGTACTCCTACGCGAGCTGCTCGCCGAAGACGGTAGCATCTGGGTAACCATTGACGACAACGAAGCGCATTACCTCAAGGTTCTCATGGACGAAGTATTCGGTAGGAAAAACTTCGTTGCGACTTTCGCTTGGGAAAAAGATAAGGGTCGCCGGAACGATACAGATATTTCCAGCGCTCACGACCATGTCATTTTATTTGCACGCCAGCGGGACGTGTGGAGCAAAACCAGAAATCTGCTCGACAGAACGCCGGAGCAGAACGCCAGGTATAAAAACCCAGACAAAGATCCAAGAGGTCCATGGTTACAGGGAGACAATGGAACTGCCAAAAGCGGGAGTGCCGCGCAGAGATATCCAATAACCCTGCCATCCGGGCGCGTAGTGACGCCTCCCTCAGGCAATTACTGGCGATTCTCACAGGAAAATTTGAAGCAAGCTCTCGCTGAAAGCCGCGTCTACTTTGGAAAGGATGGAGACCGCCTGCCGATTATCAAGCGTTATTTGACCGATGTTCAGGATGGGGTTGTCCCTCGAACTTGGTGGCCTGCCGAAGATGCGGGGTCCAACCAGTCTGCAAAGCGTGACCATCTGCGTAAACTTCTTCCTGAAATAGAGCCATTCTCTACACCTAAACCAGAAGAACTAATTCACTTAATATTCCGGATCGCTACTAATCCAGGCGACCTAATATTAGATTCATTTCTGGGATCTGGCACTTCTGCCGCAGTTGCTCACAAGACAGGTCGACGCTACATCGGCATCGAAATGGGAGAGCATGCCCGAACACACTGCGTGCCACGCCTCGAAAAAGTCATCGAAGGTGAATCAGGTGGCATCAGTCACGCTGCCAACTGGAGCGGTGGTGGTGGCTTTTCTTTATATACTCTCGGTGAAGCTGCCTTTGATGAGCAAGGCCAGCTCACCAGTTCTGTGCGTTTTGCCACTTTGGCGGCATACATCTGGCATCTTGAAATAGGAACCCCCGGCCAGCAGGATTTCAATTCCCCATTCATGGGCGAACAGAACGGAACCAGCTACTTCCTCCTCTACAACGGCATCCTCGGTGACCGGCGCCCTGCAAGCGGTAATGTCCTAACAAGTGCAGTCGTTGCCATGTTGAGAGAGCTACAACCCAACCCAGGCCCCATGGTGGTGTATGGAGAAACTACCCGCCTAGGCTCAGCCCGCATGAATGCCGAAGACATCACCTTCAAGCAAATCCCCTACGACGTGAAAATGCGCTAAGAGCCGACCATGTTCAAACTGAAAAAGTACCAAAATGACGCCTTGGACGCTCTGGGCGATTTTTTTGATAGAGCTCGCAAGGTTTCTATCCAAGATGCCTACAAGGATGTACTGCAACGACAACAGCGCACTGAAGCTTACCAAGAGATTTTTTCGGACATTCCTAGTGTCTGCTTACGCGTTCCAACAGGTGGCGGTAAAACCCTACTGGCCGCTCACGCCGTAGCACTGGCCGGCAAGTCAGTTTTGGATAGCGATGCCCCTGTTGCACTGTGGCTCACCCCTTCGGATACCATCCGAACTCAGACGCTTGAAGCTCTCTCCAATGCCCGCCATCCATACCGGCAAGCCCTGGCCCACTATTTCGGTGACCGCATCCGCATTTGCGATCTCGAAAGCCTACAGACAGTCGGCCCACACGACATAGGTAAAGCTTGCATCGTCGTAGTGGCTACCATACAGGCGCTCAACGTCAGTGATACCAGCACTCGAAACGTCTACTCATTTTTTGAAGAGCTGGGTGAACACTTCCGTGACCTACCTGCCTCACTGACATCCAACCTGGAAAAGGTGACTGAGGGCGATCTGCAAAGCCAGAAGTTCCTGACCTCCAAGGATATTGGCAGAGTTAAGTGGTCCGTTGCCAACTGGCTACACTTGCACCGCCCACTGGTCATTGTGGATGAAGCCCACAACAATCGCACCGACCGTTTCTTCAAAACGCTAGGCCGGTTGCACCCGAGCTGTGTAATAGAAATGACTGCAACCCCAGTTCCAGGCAACAACGTGCTCTATCATGTGTCCGCCCAAGAGCTACGTGCTGAGCAGATGATTAAGTTACCAATTGTTCTGGCCGAGCATCCAGAAGGATGGCGAGAGTGCCTACGGGACTCAATCCTGACGCGTGACAGTCTTGAACTCATCGCTCTAAAGGAAGACGACTACGTCCGCCCAATCGTGCTTATCCAAGCAATGCCCAAAGGTGGTGAGGCAACAGTCGACGTTGTGAAGCAGCATCTCATCGAGCAGGAAAATATCTCTCCCGAACAAATTGCAATTGCTACGGGAACCCAAAAAGAACTAAATGGAGTCGACCTGTTCGACCCGGACTGCAAGGTTCGATACATCATTACTATCGAGGCTTTGAAAGAAGGCTGGGACTGCTCCTTCGCCTATGTACTCTCCAGCCTGCAATCGGTGAGTTCCTCCAAAGATGTAGAGCAACTGCTGGGACGTGTACTCCGCATGCCATATGCAACGGATCGCAGCCAAGCTCCCCTCAACAAAGCCTACGCCCACATTGTGGCAACAAACTTTGCAGAGGCCGCCAGCAATCTACGGGATCGCTTAGTTCAGAACATGGGTTTTGAGCGTTTGGATACCGCTGGCATTATTGTGCCTCAGCAATCCCTTCCCTTGGCTGGCGGATCAGGTGGTACAGCGCAGAGTATCGGCCAGAACACAACTCCCTCAATACCGGATTGTCATGTCGAGTTGCCAGCAGTACCTGAAACTCATAATTGGCCGGAAGACTTGAAAGCCCAGGTTGAAATTCGCCCTACTTCGCAAGGCGCAACAGTGGTACTCAAAGGCAACGTGGACAACGAGGTGCTGAAACAGGCAGAAACGTTCATCACCGCGTCCCTCCCCCCAAAAGCCAAAGAGAAGGTAGCCCAGCAATTTTCTGATCACCGGGCCGTTCGAAATGCCCTACGAGCCCCAGCACAGTTAGGCATCTTGTTCTCACCAATCCCCCAGCTGTGTCTAAAGCTGGATGGTTACCTTGAAATTGTGGAAAAGGACACACTTGCGGAGCTAGGAGACTGGAACCTGCTGGACTACCCCGTGCAGCTTGCTGGCTTTAGCATCCACGAAACAGTGAATTCCTTCGAGATTGATGTGCAGGGGGAGAAGGTCAAGTTTCGGCATATTGACGCCCAGCAACTAAAGCTGAACGAGGTTGCGAGCCATATCAGCCCGCAAGACCTAGTGCGCTGGCTGGACATACAGGTGCGCAAACCCTTCCTGCCTCAGCCACAGGTACTGGCCTACCTGACAAAGATGCTTTCCTACCTCATGAGTGATATCGGCCTTAGCCTGACCGCACTGGTTCGTGCCAGATTCCAGCTGGCCGACGCCATCAAGGGGGAAATAGAGCGTCTGCGTAAGCAGGCTATGGAGAAAGGATTCCAAGGACGACTCTTTGAGATGTCCGTACCGACGCTGGAAGAAGTGGCGCAGTACAGCTTCTCGTTCGACGCTGGAAGGTATCCAGCCCGGAACATGTATCAAGGGAGCTACGAATTTAGCAAACACTTCTACCCCGTTATTCATGACCTACGGGAAAAAACTCCTGCTGGCAACACCGCAGAGGAGTTCAGATGTGCAATGGCAATTGATGCTCATCCCAAGGTGAAGCACTGGGTTCGCAACATTGAGCGCCAGGAAAGCTGCTCATTCTGGTTGCCGACCGCATCTGACTACTTCTATCCAGACTTTGTAGCAGAGTTGGAAGATGGTCGCATCCTAGTTGTGGAGTATAAGGGGGAGCCCTATAAGACGAACGACGACTCCAAAGAGAAACAACAGGTTGGGCATCAGTGGGAAAAGTCTAGCAACAGCCTCTGTCTCTTTTTGTTTGCCGTTGAACGAGATGACCTGGGGCGGGATGTCTTCAAGCAGCTGGCAGACAAATTGCTATAGATAACTCAAATGGTATCAACTCGGCTGTCTACCCCAGCGGAAGATAGCCGTAGTTTCTATTGATTGGAGTACCCGAGCTCTCCGGTATGGATTTCAATCTCGGGCGCGTACTTTTCTGACGTGGAAACCAGGGCCGATTTTTTCAACAGAATCGGCTGTTTCGGCTTGTCGTCACCGATGGCAGTCGATCTCAAACGGTCTCTGACCACGCTCAGGAAGCCAAGGTCGATTCACCAAATACAAAACAATGCGCAACCTTTACTATTCGCGCACGCCGTCTACCTTGCGCTTGGAGTTGCAATGTCCGTCCCTACTTACGACCAGTTCATTGAGCCGATACTGCGCTACTTAGCAGCTTCACCCGTAGGCGCGGCAGCTCGTGACGCCCATGAAGCAGCTGCCGAAGCGCTAAACCTGTCGGAAACACAACGGCAGGAGCTGATTGCGAGCGGCCAGGCCATATACAAGAACCGTGCAGGCTGGGCCCATGACCGCCTCAAGCGCGCGGGCCTATCTACGAGCGCAAAGCGAGGCTATTGGAAACTAACCGATGCAGGCATCACCTATGCTGCACAGCATCCTTACCCCCTCACTGAAAATAAGGTGGAACAGCTTGCCATCGGCTTTATGGATGTAAAGCTCAAGGGTCCAACCGACGCCATCCCGCTCGACGGACAAGAGCAGATTGCTCCGATAGCAAGCTCAGCCACTGTCAGCCCAGATGATCGGCTGGAGCAGGCTTTGCGTGAGCTACGCCAAGCAACTGCAGCCGATCTACTGGACAACCTTCTGCAAGTCAGCCCTAATCGCTTCGAGGTCATAGTGCTGGACGTACTGCATAGCCTTGGCTACGGCGCTAGCCGCAATGACTTGCAGCGCGTAGGTGGTAGCGGAGATGGCGGAATCGATGGGGTGATCTCGCTTGACAAGCTCGGACTGGAAAAGGTCTACGTCCAAGCCAAGCGCTGGCAAGGCACGGTTGGCCGCCCTGAGTTGCAAGCCTTCTACGGCGCACTTGCCGGGCAAAAGGCCAAGCGCGGTGTATTTATTACCACCTCTGGCTTCACTGCCCAAGGTATCGACTTTGCTCGTTCAGTGGAGGGTATGGTGCTGGTTGATGGCAATCGGCTTGTTAACCTGATGATGGATCACGAAGTTGGAGTAACATCGCGACTGCTCAAGTTGCCGAAACTGGATAGCGACTACTTCGACGAAGAATGAGGCTATTAAGCTTGGGAGCAGGGCACTGCAAGGCATCCTAACTTTGTGGGATTTTTTACTCTTATTTGCCTTTGTGCTGTGTCGCCTCGGTTGCGACGAGCGCGTTCAACACCCCAAGCTAGGGCCCGAGTCATCGACTCACCAGGCCGGGAATCACAGATTTCTTCGAAAAGGCTCATGCCGCCAGATGCATACACTCCGATAAACATTTGAGTGCTGCCCGCTTTTGATAGCAATCCTGCCTCGTCGATTTCCCGATTGGACCGCAACTCACTGCTGATACAGCACGTTCAGCAAGTCTTCGTACAGCTGGTTATAGCCGGCCTCGTCAATCAGTCCAGCAAAGCGCAGGGCACCGACATAGCCCATGGCAGTAACCGTCCGGCCATGTCATCTACCCAGCCCCGCAAAGCCAAGACATCGTGTGCACTCAAATTTAAGTGAGCACCAGATCTAGCCTTTTAAACGGGTATTTCATGCAGCCAACACTCGGTTCCTATTCCAAGGCCTTCAAAGCCCAGGTCATTCAATATGGGTGCCCAGCACGGCACTACAATTGCCAGCATCGCATTCAGCCGTAAGCGTGCCCGTGGAAGTCGCAAGGCTGGCATGACGCTTTTTTTTGTAAAATTTTTGACGATAGGATGAAGCGTACTCTTCAGAAACTGCTCGTGCCGCCGATGCCCAGAGGAGCCAAATTCAACCTTCGGGGTTTCAATGCTAGTAAGCAGCTATAACAGCGTGTATGTGCTGTTTTCCTTCGCCGTAGCGATCCTGGCGTCTTATACCGCGCTGGACATGACTGGTCGAGTCACCCGTACCGAAGGCAAAGCATCGGCACTTTGGCTTGCCGGTGGATCTTCCGCCATGGGCACGGGCCTCTGGTCGATGCATTTTATTGGCATGTTGGCCTTCCAACTGCCCATCGAGCTGGGTTACGACCTGACGCTGACTGGCTTATCGTTGTTGATCGCCATCGCCTCCTCCGCCTTTGCTTTGTGGCTAGCATGCCAGACGGAAATGCCACTGCCGCGTTTGCTGCTTGGTGCGGTGCTCATGGGTATCGGAATTGCATCCATGCACTACGTTGGAATGGCGGCGCTGCTGATGAATCCTGTAGTGGAATACGTTCCGTCGTTGTTCGCGCTATCGGTGCTGATTGCTATCCTTGCTTCGGGCGTGGCTTTGTGGATCGCTTTCCGCCTGCGTGGCGAAGGTCAGTACATCAATCGTACACGCATCGGCGCCTCGTTAATTATGGGGTGTGCCATTGTTGGAATGCACTATACCGGAATGGCGGCTGCCCAATTTCCTATCGGGAGCGTGTGCGGAGCGGTCAATGCAGGCATTGATAGCAACTGGCTAATGGTTTTGGTGATTCTGATCACGCTGGCTGTCTGCGCTATTGCCTTGATCGTATCAATGCTTGACATCCGCACCAGCATACTTGCCAGCTCCCTTGACCTCGCAAACAGTGAACTGGTGCAGCTAGCTCTTCACGACAATCTTACTCGCCTCCCTAACCGTATCCTCCTAAACGACCGTCTTCAGCAAGCGATTCATAAAGCCATCAGGCAGAAGAGCCACTTTGCCGTACTCTTCATGGATCTGGATGGTTTCAAAGCTGTTAACGATACTTACGGTCATCACACTGGCGACCAGTTGCTTCTGCAAGTAGCAAAGCGAATCAACGACGCCAAACGCGGCGAAGATACGGTGGCTCGCCTCGGAGGCGACGAGTTCGTTCTGCTTATCGATCCCGGCGAACCTGAAGACGCTGCGATGTTGGCGCAACGCTTGGTGGAAAATATTCGATTACCTTACGTACTTGGGCGGCAGACAGTGCATGTGTCCGCTAGCATCGGTATCGCTATATTCCCAGAAAATGGCCTAACCGAGCATGAGCTGATGGTCAATGCCGATGCGGCTATGTACCACGCCAAGGAGCAGGGCCGCGATGGCTACTGCTTCTTTGAAAAAGCTATGAACGTTAACGCTCACCTGCAGTTGGAAATGCAACAGGATCTGCGGTGCGCACTGGATCGGAATGAATTTATCCTGCACTTCCAGCCGAAGATGCTCGCCCCAAATGGCCCTATGATCGGCGTTGAAGCTTTACTGCGTTGGAACAAGCCAGGTTTGGGCTTGGTGCCGCCCGTCCGTTTCCTGCCCTTGGCAGAGCGTACTGGATTGATCGTGCCAATCGGTAGCTGGGTAATCCATGAGGCGTGCCGGCAGATGGCCGAATGGCAAGCGTTAGGCGAAGGTAAAGACGAATGGAGTATTGCGGTCAACATTTCGACGGTACAACTGGCCCATGCAAAGCTCGTTGATGTCGTGCGCAATGCCCTGCAAAGCAGTGGCCTGCCCCCCCGTTTCCTGACACTGGAAGTTACCGAATCTACGGCGATGCGGGACGCTGAAGCTGCTTTGATTGTTCTTGATCAATTGGCAGCATTGGGCGTGAATATCTCCATCGACGACTTTGGTACCGGTTATTCCAGCCTGCTTTATCTTAAGCGCCTACCAGCCAACGAACTGAAGATCGACCGAGGTTTTATCACCGAGCTGGCTAAGTGTAACGATGACGCGGCTATCGTTTCGGCCATAGTAGCGCTCGGTAAAACGCTGGGGCTGAGGATCGTTGCAGAGGGTGTGGAAACCGCTGAACAACAACAGATGCTTACCGAGTTGGGTTGCGACATTTTGCAAGGTTACCTGCTGGGCAAGCCGATGAGCGCAGAGAGGATGCTGGAAAGCTTAAGCGCGACCAAGACTCTAGCGTGATACTGCACAAGCCATAGATTCAAGTTGGTGCTTGCTGGTGCAATTTGCAGACCCGCTACATCACCTGATTTAAGCATCAGTTAAACATTCGAATTGGGATTTACGGCTTCTCCTCATTCGTCCGATAGTAAAATTCACTCTAAGGCTAATCAATGTTCAACAAGGCAATCAAGCAGACCTTGGCTGAGGCTCTGCAAAAGCTTCAGGCCGCAGAAGCAAGGGCCGTGGCCGTTGACCGTTCGACGGCAACAATTGAATTTAAACCCGATGGCACCATCATAGGTGCCAATGAGAACCTTCTTACCACCATGGGCTACCGACTGGAGGAGATCGTCGGACAGCACCATCGTATTTTCTGTTTTCCTGATTACCAGGCGAGTGCCGACTATCGTAAGTTCTGGCAGCGCCTGGCTGGTGGCGAGTACATACGTGAACGTTTCCTGAGGCGTAATAAGCAAGGCCTGGAGGTCTGGCTCGAAGCCAGCTACAACCCTATCCGAGGCGCCGATGGTCGCGTCGAAGGCGTGCTGAAGCTGGCCACCGACATTACTACTCAGGTGATCCGTGAGCAGGAGCAGAGCAGCATGGTTCAGGCCATCAGTCGCTCGATGGCTGCGATTTCCTTTAACTTGAAAGGTGAGGTTCTCGACGCCAACGAAAACTTCGAGCAGGCCATGGGCTATCGCCTGGATGAGATTCGGGGAAAGCACCACCGCATGTTCTGCACACGAGGTGAAGCGGACTCTCCTGAATACCGCGATTTCTGGGAGCGACTGAACCGTGGTGAGTTCTTCTCTGGACGCTTCCAGCGACTCAACCGGCATGGCGATACCGTCTGGCTGAGCGCAACCTACAACCCGGTATTCGATGCCAGTGGCCGGCTTTACAAAGTAGTTAAGTTTGCCCGTGATATTACGTCCCAAGTGCGCCAGCAGCAGGCAGAATCCGATGCAGCCACGCTCGCCTACAATATATCCCAGCAGACGGACAGAAGCGCTCGCCATGGTGCCGAGGTCATTAGTGAAACGGTCGAGGTGGTACAAGGCATAGCAGCCGAGCTCTCACGAGCGGCTGAAGGCATCACTGCAGTCAATCAGCAGTCAGAGATGATCCGCAGCATCGTGCAGACCATCCGAGGTATCGCCGAGCAGACCAACCTACTTGCTCTAAATGCTGCTATCGAAGCTGCAAGGGCGGGTGAACAAGGCCGAGGTTTTGCGGTGGTCGCCGATGAAGTACGAAACCTTGCAGCCCGCACGGCGCAGGCCACCGTGGAAATCGTCGATGTTGTGAAGCGCAACCATGAACTAGCGCAGGATGCTGTGGAGAGCATGCAGGCTAGTCGCCAAAAGGTCGATCAAGGCGTCGATTTGGTCAGCCAAGCCGGCTTTGTGATAGAGGAAATTCAGAGCGGAGCACGGCAAGTAGTCGACGCCGTGCGCCAGTTCGCCGAGGCAAAGGAAGAGCTCTGATGTAACTGTATCGGGCACAACCTCGTAAGGCTGTTCCAATTTCTCACGATAAGCGTGCTTGTCCAATATGACATCATCGCTGCTTACTGGGCGCAACTGAACGTTTGCATCCGAGCATCACGTCTTACGCAATTAGACCGGTTGCCAAATATGCGGCAGCAAATGATCGATTTCACTCGCCCGCTGCGTCGGCAGGCGTGTGAGCACGTCCTTCAAATAGGCATACGGATCATGACCGTTGAGCCGCGCAGACTGGATCAAACTCATGATCGCCGCCGCCCGTTTTCCGCTGCGTAGCGACCCTGCGAAGAGCCAGTTCTTGCGTCCAAGAGCCCATGGTCGGATCTGGTTCTCTGCCCAATTGTTGTCTATGGGTACAGCCCCGTCATCGAGGTAGCGCGACAGCGCTGCCCAGCGTTTCAGGCTGTAATCGAGTGCTTTGCTGATGGCTGAGCCTTCGGGCACAAGGTCGCGCTGGGCGCTCATCCAGACATGTAGCATGTCCATTACCGGGACGGCTTTTTCTTTCCGTATTCGCCGCCGTAAATCCGGCTCCAGATCGCGGACTTCGCTCTCGATTTCGTACAACAACTGGATATAGCGCAGGGCTTGCTCAGCAAGCGTGCTTTTATTCGTAGCGTGCAGCTCGAAGAATTTGCGCCGTGCATGGGCCATGCAGCCGATTTCGGTCACGCCGAGTTCGAAGCTGGCTTTGTAACCGCCAAAATCGTCACAGACGGGGAGCCCGCAGAATTCGGAAAAAATCGTACGCTAAGGTTTTCCGGGCATCCGTAGGGGCCGAAACTTCCCGTCTTCCAGTCTGCGGCTCTGCCGCCA
>NZ_JBUZRD010000029.1:0-9330 GCF_055407145.1 Pseudomonas sp. c313
CGTGGTGGAAACCCTCAACGTCGACATCAACCAAATCAACATGCTGAACCAGCAGGGCGTCGTCAACCTCAACGAAACCTTGAAAGACTGTGATGCACTCTCGCAACAAGCCAGCCGTTTGAAGCAGTTGGTCGATAGCTTCAAGATCTGACATTCGTTCTGCAACGCGCTGGATAAGACGTTGTGGTGATGGGACAAGCCCGCTCACCACAACCTCAGCTGAGCAATTGGCGTACGTTATCCAGCGCGAAACTGTTTAAAACCCTGCAAAGCCTCGACGTTTGTGTCGACGGGCTCGGTAATGATTACCATCGTGTAAGAACTTCTTGCGCAGCGATCCCAGGCCTGTGCCCGTCATCTCGATGTGCGACAGGGCAGGAATAAACAGCAGACGATCGTCACTGATGACTCCGTGGGGGTGCCGTGCGGATTGTTGATCAAGGTATCGGGTTGAAGTTGTGCCATAAGGTTGCTACCTGCAACCCATTGGCGCAGCCCTTTGTGGCTTAAAGCGAGCACTGGGCTTCCATCTACAGCGGCTCTTTCTCGTTACTCTGCTCCAGGCCGTTCAGGTAGAGCGTAATGACTTCCATCCCTCTCATAAGATGATTGCGTAAGGTCAGAATGCTTTCGTCGACCTTTTTTTGTGCGACCAGGTTCAGCAGTTCGCTATGGTCCTCCTGAGAGATCTTGCACAGTCCCATGGCTTCAAGGTTGAAGCGCAGGAACCGCTCCTCTTCGTTCAGGCCGTGTTCAACCAGCTTCAATAGCCGCTGGTTGGGCGCCTTGCCATACAAGGCCATGTGGAACAAGCGATTGAGCCGGCCAATTTTGGTGTAGTCGGTTTCGTGTTCAAGGGCAGCGATGTAGCCACCCGCTTGGGTGATGTCGTCATCCGTGAGCAGCGGGATCGACAAGCGCAACGCTTCGGACTCCAGAAGAATTCGCAGAGCGTAGGTCTCGGCTGAGTTGTCTTCTATTAGTGGCGCAACCACGGCACCTTTATGGGTAACGACATGCAGCAGTGACTGTGCCTCCAGTTGGCGCAATGCCTCACGCACCGGCATCCGGCTCACTCCGAACAGGCAGGCCAGTTCTTGTTGGCGCATTGCAGTACCGCAGGGCAGGCGACCATCCAGGATGGCGTTGCGCAATGTTTCTTCAATTACGGAGCGAGCGAGGTGGGCGGGAATGGGTCCGCTGACGTTGATGCTGCTCAAAGGGTTCGGCTTCTGCGTCACGACTACGCTATCCTCCTTTATTAGAATGGGTTTTATTGATTGGATCCAATGCACACTAGAGCTTGCATGCAAGCTTGTCAAACAGGCAAGGTTTTCGTTTGTAAGCAGCTTCATGACCCTTTATATCGTCCCACATCGCGGTTTGGCGACGTCTTACAGACCTCGTGCCAATAAGCTTGGCGGGCCAGGGATGATTGCACCGTGCCATTGTTTTTTGCCGGTCGAAGCTTCACCATCGCTTGATTATCCGTCTCTCTCTACGGACTGAACGCATTGGCGGTACGTTTTATTTCCTCCTGGATCGTGTGCTGGCTGTTTTCAGCACTGCTGCTGGCTGGCTTACTGCCTGGCGGGTTGCATGCCGATTGGGATTTTTCCCAGATCAGCCGCCGGGCCACCGACCTGTACGGTCCGCTTGGTGCAGGCCAGCAGCGCATTGACGACTGGCAGCGGCTGTTGGCGACGCAAAAGCAGGTCAGCGAGCTGGAACAGCTCAAGGTGGTCAACCTGTTCTTCAACAAGCAGATGCACTATGTGGAAGACATCGACCTCTGGCATCAGGTGGACTATTGGGAAACTCCCATTGAAGCGTTATGGAAGGGGGCCGGGGATTGCGAAGACTATGCAGTCGCCAAGTATTTCAGCCTGCGTCACCTGGGCGTCTCCAGCGACAAATTGCGCATTACCTACGTCAAGGCCTTGCGTCAGAATCGAGCCCATATGGTCTTGACCTATTATTCGACGCCAGACGCGATGCCGCTGGTGCTCGACAGTCTGATCGATGACATCCAGCCCGCCAGCCAGCGGACCGACTTGCTGCCCGTTTACTCCTTCAATGCTGAAGGCTTGTGGCTGCCGGGCGCCAAGGGCAACAAAAAAGTAGGCGACACCAAGCGCTTGTCGCGCTGGCAGGATGTGTTGAAAAAAATGCGTGCGGAAGGCTTTCCAGCCGAGCCTGCCATCAAGGAGTAACCATTCAGATGTCTCTGTTCAAACAACTGTTGATCGCTATCTGTCTGTTCCTGGTGGTCGCCTTCAGTGGCAGCTTCATGGTCAGCCTGGAAAGCTCGCGTACCCAGTACGTGAATCAGTTGCGCTCCCATGCGCAGGACGCGGCGACGGCGCTGGCGCTGTCCCTGACGCCCAATATCGACGACCCCGCCATGGTCGAGTTGCTGGTCAGCTCGATCTTCGACAGCGGCTACTATGCGAGCATCCGCGTAGTGGATCTGACGAATGACCAAACCATCGCCGAGCGCAGCGGTATCCCCGACAACAACGGCGTGCCGAACTGGTTCGTCAAGCTGATCGGCCTGGAGCCGGCCGGTGGCGACGCTCTGGTCAGCCGTGGCTGGGAACAGGCGGCGCGGGTCGAGGTGGTCAGCCATCCGATGTTTGCCCTGGCCAAACTCTGGCAGAGTGCCCTGGGCAGCCTCGGCTGGTTGCTGCTCTGTGGTGCGGTAAGCGCAGTGCTCGGTGCGCTGCTGCTGCGCCGGCAGTTGAAGCCGCTCGATTACATGGTCAAGCAATCCCAGGCCATTGCCCGTCGCGAGTTCCTCAGCCTGCCCGATCTGCCGCGCACGCCGGAGCTGCGGCGGGTGGTACAGGCGATGAACCAGATGGTGGAAAAACTCAAGGCGCTGTTTCAGGAACAGGCCGAGCGCAGCGAAAAGCTGCGGGTGGAGTCTTATCAGGACACCCTCACGGGTCTGGCCAACCGCCGCTATTTTGAGATGCAACTCAACGCCCGGGTCAGTAACCCTGAGGAAACCAGTTCCGGTTATTTGCTGCTGCTGCGGGTCAAGGACCTGGCGGGCCTCAACCAGCGTCTGGGCGGGCAGCGCACCGACCAGTTGCTGCAGGCCGTCGGTGAACAACTGCTGCGCCAGTGCGAGCCGTACCCGGAAACCCACAATCTGGTCACCCGTATCCGTGGCGGTGAGTTCGCGGTGCTGGCGCCGGGGCTGATGCGTGAAGAGGCGCTGCAACTGGCGCAAAACCTGGAAAGTACCCTACTCAGCCTGCAAGCCACCGGGGCCAGCGACGTCACACCGGTTGCTTGTATAGGCCTGGCCCCCTTCACCCACGGCGACTCGCCCCAGGCACTGCTGACACTGGCCGACCAGGCCTTGGCTCAGGCTGAAACCCAGGGCGATGTCAGTTGGGTCTGCCTCGACCACGCCGCCGCCGCCAGCGTTGGTGACGACCACCATGCCTGGCACACGCTCCTGGACCGGGCCTTGACCCAGCAGCGCTTTGAGCTGTATTTCCAGCCGGTAGTAGCCAGCCAGGATACGCAACTGATCTTGCACTACAAAGTCTTGTCCCGCTTGGTGGATGACCACGGCCATACCATCCCGGCCGGGCGCTTCCTGCCCTGGCTTGAGCGGTTCGGCTGGTCGGCACGCCTTGACCGGTTAATGCTGGAGCTGGTGCTCAAGCAAATGGGCAGCCACGAACACTCACTGGCCTTGAACCTGTCCGCTGCCACGCTGGCCGATCCTCAAGCCCTGAACCGGGTCTTTGACCTGCTGCGTCAGCATTCCAACCTAGGCCCGCGCCTGACCCTGGAAATCGGTGAAGAACAACTGCCCGAACAAGCGGTGCTGGAGCAATTGACCCATCGCCTGCGGGAATTGGACTTTTCCCTGAGCCTGCAGCGTTTTGGCGGGCGCTTCAGCATGATTGGCAACCTGGCGCGCCTGGGTCTGGCGTACTTGAAGATCGATGGCAGCTACATTCGCGACATCGACCAGGAAAGCGACAAACGTTTGTTTATCGAAGCCATCCAGCGCGCCGCCCACAGCATCGACCTACCGCTGATTGCCGAGCGGGTGGAGACCGAAGGTGAGCTGAAGGTGATTCGCGAGATGGGGATTTTTGGTGTGCAGGGGCAGTTGTTTGGCGAGCCGGCGCCGTGGCGCTAACAGGCGACACCGCAGGGCTTATGTGTGGCACCGCGGGCATCTCGTAGCAGTTGTCGAACTCCAGCGAGGCTACGTCGCCCGCAACGCCGCCATCAGATCAGACGCCAGCACCGAGTCGCCTCCAGCGCAGCCTCGCCAGCTGCGAGAAACAGCAGCGGCTGCACAATGCGCGTACATACACAGGCAGCGATGGCTGTGGGTCACCGTAGTTACAGAGACCTCAGATCAACCCCGTCTCTTCATCATCGATCAATTGACTCAGCCCACCCAGCGCTTCCCGCGCCTGGTTACGGTCCAACAACTTGGCCTGGGCCGCCGGCGGTAGGTCGGTCACGCTGATCACCCCTTTTCGGGTCAGCACCTGAATCAAGTCGTCGAGTACCCGGATCATCTCCAGGTCGCTCTGCTTGAGCTGATTCAAGCTGGTCTCCACCACTTCATTGGCGTACCAGTCCTGGATCTCATGATGATCGGCCGGCAGCGTTTCTGTCGACTCGGCGAAGGCGGCCGCTTCCACGCGAATCAACACGCCTTGCGCATCACGTTGCACGTAAAACATAGAAATCCCTCAGGAATAAGTAGCACGCAGTCAGCAGCATAGGCTAACGGTGCAGGTGTGGCCGTGAGTATGCGGTGCAACCGTCACCCAGAGCCAGTGACGAGGCGCCAATGTGCATCGGCCGCCCTGGGTGGGCGGCCGATGAACCTCGTCTTAGACGGTGTGATCGATCTTGATGGTCGGATCGGCACCGGAGATCAGAGAGTTGATGCTGGTGTGCGACCAGTCATTGCCTTCCAGCTTGATGGTCACATCCGCGTTGGCCAGGCCGCCGGTAGCATTGAGCTTGCCTTCGCTGCTGACCTGCAGGGTCGATACACCCTCCACGGTGGTGATCTTGAGGAAGTTGTCGATGGAGCTGTCGGTTTCACCCTTCAACAGATCCCGCAGATCAATCCGGTCGCCTTCGGATGCCTTGAAGTCCTTGATCACATCGTTGCCGACGTCACCGGACTTCCACACGAAGGTGTCAGCACCCGAACCACCCATCAGGATGTCGTTACCCTGACCGCCGATCAACGAGTCCTTGCCGGTGCCGCCCAGCAGAATGTCATTGCCCTTGCCGCCATCGAGATAGTCATTGCCGCCCTGGCCGAACAGGATGTCATCGCCCGCGCCGCCCAGCAGGCGATCGATACCGTCCTTGGCGCCGGACACGTCGAAGTCGGTGTAGTGCTCGGTGATGTACTTATGCACATCCTGGCCGGTGACATTGGCAATCCCGGTCTTTTGCGAAACCAACGATTGCAGTGCGTCGTAGCCTTCGCCCGTCACGCCGCTGAAGCTCACCAGGTCCCCGAAGATGATGTCATTACCATTACCGCCGTTGACGTTGTCGGCCCCCGGCAGTGTTGCTTCGGTGTGGCCGAGGATGGCGTTGGCCAAGTCCTTGGGATCGATATTGGTTTGGGGCTTGCCGTCGGAGTCGTACGGGGACAGGTCATTGAGGCTGACGTTCTTGTTCAGGCCGATGGCTTCCACCCCGGAAAGCTTGCTCAACGCTGTGAAGCTGGCGCTCGAGCCGGTGTTTGCCTCGTCAACGTTCCACCAGTTGTCATAACCAGTGCCGGCGAGTCTGGAGAACTCGAATGTGCCGTCGCCCTGGGCGTGTACCTGGCCTTTGTAGGAGTACCCACCGCCGTTGGTCGACAGATACAGGTCGCCATTCGTCTCGACTTTGATCGTATGGCTTCTATCGATCTCCAGGGTATAGGCCTGGCCAATGGTGTAGTTGCTGGCGAGCAACACGTCGTCGAGTCGCACATTGCCGTACAGGGACGGGTTGTTCGATTCGCTCGACTGGTAGAACGTCGGTTGGCCATCGGTGATGAAATACGTCATGTTGGTGGCGCCGCTGGCGCTGGCCTTATTGGCCAGAGCCGTGCTGCTGTTGAAGAAGTTGCTCGTGGCCTTGAACACGTCTTCGTAGTTGGTACCGCCACCCGACACCATGGAATTAAGCACGGTCATGAGCTTGTCCAGGGCGCCTGTTTCCTTGAGGTTGACCGAAATCGATTGGTTGACCCTCTCATCAAAGTCAGCCAGGAAAATATTCACGGTACCTGCACCGGTGGTGCCGATGCTCTTTTGCAGTGTCTCGAATACTGATTTCAGCGATTTCTGCGCCGCCAGGACCGAGTCATCGTTCATGCTGCCCGAGCTATCGACCATGAAGGCGATGTTGTAATTCTGGCCCTGGACCACATGCAGGCCGCCGATATCCGCGACCATGATGTCGTTGCCGTCGGTGCCATTGAGCGTGTCGCTGCCCGAGGTGCCGGTCACTTCGTGGTAGGTCGATGGGTACACCACAACCGGGATTTTCGCGATTGTGTCCGCCGAGCCACCCAGTGATTCGGTGGACGTCGACGTCACGGTCAGGTCGAACTTGCCGCTGGTGTAAGGCGCAGGCTTGAGGGTCAAGGTGGCCAGGTTCCAGCCATCCAGAGTCGTCGTGCCATTGGTCGCCGTTGCGGTAAAGGTATGCCCGGCACCATCACTGAGCACTGCACCGGCTGGTACGCCGCTGATCTTCACGCTCAAGCTTTCCGAACCGTCAATATCAGACAGGCTGGTGGTGACCTTGGACAGGTTCACCGTGCCGTTTTCCTGGCCTTCGTTGAGTTTGTAGCCCGTGTAGTAACCGTCGCCGTTGCTGCCCTGCAGGTCGGAGACGTTCACGCCGGCATTGATCAGGTCGGTAACGCCGGTGTACAGCGGCACATTGGCCTTGCTCAGGTCGACCGCGGTCGCGCCGTTGATCGACAGGTTGACGTCGTAGCTGCCAGGGCCTGACTGGTTGGCGTGGTAGATTTCGAGGCTGTAGTACCCGCTGACGGTTGGGGTAAACGTGCCGCTGAACTTGCCGCTGTTGTTGCCCCACGTGGCGCTGGCCACGTTCGTACCGCCAACGTTGACCAACAGGCTGTCATCGCCGGTACCGCTGAAGGTGTAGTTCTTGCCTGCTTCCATGTAGATCAAACCGGACGTTTTCGAGCCAGCGGTGGCCGCTACGTCAGAGGAGGACTCGACATTGGTCACAGTGCCCTTGGTATTCGCAACGCCAGCGTTATCAATGGCGTTTTTCAGCACATCAGCCGCAGCACCATTGCCGTTGTTACCCAAGCCGGAAATGCTGTTCCAGCTTTCCTTGATCAGGCCTACGGAGTTGACATTATTGTCCGCCACCGCGAGGTTCGGCGCGTCGGCTATCGGTGTAATGTCGACTTTCACCGTCGCCGCGTTACCCAGTGTTACGCCATCGGTAGGCTGGAACTTGAACTGCGCGTAATCCGCCTGTTTGTTGCCCATGCCGGTGCCGCTGTAGCCGTCGGTCCCGGATTCGTTGGTGCCTGACAGGAAGCGCAGCTTGCCATCGTCGATCTGGGCCTTGGTGAAGACCTGGCCGCTGGTCACGTTAGTCCAGGTAACGCCATCCGCCGCGAGGAACTGCAGCTTCCCGGCCACCGGCAATTCGGTGACTTTCACCCCAAGGTTGGCGGCAGGCGAGTCGACATCGGTGATACCGAAGTTCGACCAGAGCAGTGCCTTGCCGATATCTTCCTGGCCGGTAATCGCGCCGCCGGTCGCTACAGGCGCATCGTTGACCGCAGTCACGTTGACCGTGGTGGTAGCCGTGTTGGAGTAGTTGCCGCCATCGGTGACCTTCACCGTAATGATCCGCGGCGTGGTGCTCGGGTCTTCACTGTTGTTGCTGAAGGTAATGTTCTTGATGCGCTGCATGTAGTCGGCCAGCGTCGCCTTGCCTTCAAGAACCAGAGTGATGGTGCCCGTCTGGTTGTTGGGGGTGATGGTGATGCCACCGACATTGATACCCAGGTTCAGTACGTCACCTGCCTGAGCGTTGGTCAGGATCACCGTGGCACCGGTGAGCATGGTGCTGTCCGGGTCGGTGATGCTGATATCGGTGTCGGCAATCGACACGCCAGGGCCTGCGGCGCCTTCAGTAAAGGTCACCTTGTAGTCTGCACCGATGACGCCGCTGGAGTTGTTGGCGTCCAGGTCGAGAACCGGCGGGGCGTCATTGTCGATGATGTTTGTGTTGGCGCTGCCGGTACCGATCACCAGATTCTCGAAGTTGCCGCCAGTGGTCGAGGCGATCTTGACCACGAAATTCTCCGTAGTCTCGGTCAGCTTGTCATCGAGGGTTCTGATATCAAACGGCACACTGCTGGCGCCGGCCGGGATCTTCACGGTGTACACGCCGCTGAAGTCCGAACCGTCGATGGCGGTGCCGCTGTAAGTCAGCGTCACGGTAAGTTCCGTGCCGGCCGGGTTGGTCAGGTTCAACGTGTAGTGCGCAGTGTCACCCTCATTGACCGACGTGTCGCCGGTAATGCTCAGGGTGGTCTGGGTACTCACATCGGTCACTTTGGTGACCGCTGGCGTACCGTCGAAGGTCAGGTGCTCGTACTTGTCCGCGCCGCTGACCAGCGTGGCGATCGTGGTCGACACGTTGGTGCCGCCGGTATACGGGTCATTTGGCGCGGTAATGCTGGTGGTGCCGAAGGTTTTGCCGTTGCCGATGGTAATAGTCTCGCCATTGGCCAGCTTGATCACCAGATCGGAACCGAGGTTGGTGACTGCAACATTATTTTTGCCCACCAGGGACGCGGTGTAGACGATCTGACCGCCTTCATCCACGGAGATCGTGGCTTTGAGCTCCACGGTTACATCGTCGATGGTGTCTTTGATGACGGTATCGGCTGCGCCGCCGACGATTTGCAGCTTCTCGAAGTTACCGCCAGCGATGCCGTCTGGCTTGATGGTGGCCGAGACGGTGCTTTCATCTTTGAAGACGTCATCGGTTGGAGCGTCGAACTTCGTTTCGCCGGAGAACTTGCCTTGTTCAATGGTGATTTTTGCGCCATTGCTCAAGGTAACGGTCATTGGGCTGCCAGCGGCGTGGCTCAGCGTCGCGGTGTAAGTAACCTGGCCGCCTTCGCTGACTTCACCGGAGGCGGTCAGTTTGATGGTCGACGGAGTTTCAGTGTCGATAACGGTGGTGCCCGCCGGCTTGTCGCTGACGGTGAGTTTTTCGTACTTGTCGCCGCCGCTGACCACTTGGGTAATGGTGTTGGAG
>NZ_JBUZRD010000030.1:0-7492 GCF_055407145.1 Pseudomonas sp. c313
TTGCATGTCTTAAATTAAATAACGGGTTAAGTGACAATTTTTGACGGCCAGAGCTTTCCGACTCAAACTGTCACATAATCGAACGTATATGTGACAGGTGAAGAGATGTTGATCGGCTATATGCGAGTGTCAAAAGCGGACGGATCCCAATCCACCGATCTGCAGCGCGATGCACTGATCCGCGCTGGGGTGAGTCCTTCACATCTCTACGAGGATCTAGCTTCAGGCCGACGCGATGATCGACCAGGGTTGGCTGCTTGCCTGAAGGCGCTCCGTGAAGGCGACACGCTGCTCGTGTGGAAGCTCGATCGGCTCGGCCGCGATCTCCGCCATCTGATCAACACCGTGCACGACCTGACTGCCCGCAGCGTGGGATTGAAGGTCCTGACCGGTCACGGCGCAGCGGTCGACACGACGACCGCTGCCGGCAAACTCGTGTTCGGCATTTTTGCGGCACTGGCCGAGTTCGAGCGGGAGCTGATTTCCGAGCGCACGATGGCAGGATTGGCATCGGCACGAGCTCGCGGCAGGAACGGCGGGCGGCCGTTCAAGATGACCGCAGCGAAACTGCGATTGGCCATGGCGTCGATGGGGCAGCCGGAAACCGTGGTTGGCGGTCTGTGTGAGGAACTCGGCGTCACTCGACAGACGTTGTACCGGCACGTCTCGCCAAAGGGCGAGTTGCGTCCAGATGGCCTGAAGTTGCTTTCACGGGGTTGATCTTGACCTGGAGGCGAATGGCTCACTACGGCCAGAAGCGGTCGGTCAGCTTCTACGAAATAAGGGAGAATGATCCACTGCGTAGCCACAAAACCTCAGCTGCATGGTCTGGCCTGATGCATGAAAAACTGCGTTCTGATACTGTATCGCGCTAGTCACGCAGCCCAATGGGGCGGCCTAGTGCTGAGGGGAAAGGTCATTGATTAAGTTTTTTTCCCTCAGCTCGCACGATTCCTATTGATTTTTACCTTTCATCGACTTGTATGCCGCCAGCGCTTGCACTCAATGCTCGTAGGAGAAAACCAGTGCCAGCAGCACAAACCCTTCTAAATGGCATCTGCCCATACTTCACAATGTTCCCACTTGAATTCCCCCAGAGAATCCTGAAAAGGGCTCGGAAGGGAGATTTGGTCTTGGATCCGTTTTGCGGTCGTGGCACGACAGGTTTCGCCGCTCGAATAGCTGGACTGAGCTCAATGGGGGTCGACGCGAGCCCGGTGGCGTCGGCGATAACTGCCTCTAAGTTGGTGTTTGTATCAGCAGAAGAGGTAATCAACGAGGCTCGCTCTATTCTGTATAGCTATCCTGAGGTTCCAACTCCTCAGGACGAGTTTTGGCAGTGGGCATATCACCCAGATGTCCTTCAGTCCATTTGCAGGTTGCGGCAAGCTCTTTTAGAGGACTGCTCCACGACTAATCGGCAGGCATTACGAGGCATTTTGTTAGGCGCGCTTCATGGCCCGCAGCAGAAGACGATTCAAAGCTACTTTTCCAACCAGTGCCCTCGGACGTATGCGCCAAAACCAAGGTACGCGACTAATTTCTGGAAGGAACGGGGAATGTATCCCGCCAAGGTTGATGTCCTTGAAGTAATAGCCCGGCGCGCATTGCGGTACTACACTCACCAGATCAAAACGGTTGGCGTTGCGAGGCTAGGTGATAGCCGCGAGCCGGAGAGCTTGGAGCCCCATTTGTCTGGCAGAAAGTACTCTTGGATCATCACGTCCCCCCCGTATTATGGAATGAAGACCTATATTCCTGATCAGTGGCTCAGAAATTGGTTCGTCGGCGGTACTTCTTCAGTCCAGTATGAAAGCCCTTTGCAGCTACTTCACGGTGGTCCAGAGATCTTCTCTAGCGATCTAAACAAGGTGTGGCGAAACTCTGCTGCAGTGGCAGCAGACAATGCTCGCCTTGTAATTAGGTTTGGAGGTATATCAGACCGTCGGGCTGATCCCGTCGTTTTGATTAAGTCTTCACTTAATGAAAGTGGCTGGAAGGTTACACGGATCAAAACGGCTGGTACGGCAATGGAGGGCAAGCGGCAGGCGGACTCTTTCTTACGCGTAAAATCGAACCCTGTAGTCGAGATAGATGTCTGGGCTACCCGTGATTAACGACACTGATTACTTGGCTGTTTTTTTACTTTAAGTGCAATATTCAGGGACGTCAGACTTAATATGAAAAAGAAAGATGATAAGCCGGTTTCACCTGCAGCTAATGCAAATCAAACAGCAGTGATCGAAGTGCAACTTTTGCCTGATGAGAAAGTTGCATTTTTCGATGCGCGCGAAAAAAACTCAGCCACGGACGAAGAGTTGAATGCTCGATATGCCAAAGGCGAAATTCGGATTGTCACCGAGTCCGCTAGGTATTCATTGGCCGGCATATTATCGATGCTTCAAGAAGAGGTTGAGGTTGAGGGTGAGGGAGTCGAGCCTGGTACGACTGAACCTAGATACAAACTTGACCCAGAATATCAACGCCGTCATCGCTGGAGTGACGAACGCAAATCGCGTTTAATTGAGTCTTTCCTGATGAACGTGCCGGTTCCTCCTGTGTTTCTCTATGAACGCGATTTGGCTCGTTTTGAAGTAATGGATGGCCGTCAACGATTAACCGCACTCAGCGATTTTTATGATGATAAATTTTCACTTTGCGGACTTGAATACTGGGCTGATTTAGAAGGAAGGACTTATTCCAACCTTCCTAAGAAGGTACGCGATGGTATCGATAGACGTTATATTTCATCAATCATCCTACTGAAAGAAACTGCATCTTCGGATGAGCAGGCTGCTCTGCTGAAAAAAATAGTTTTTGAGCGTTTAAACTCTGGCGGTGTTGAGTTAAGTAGTCAGGAAACAAGAAATGCTATTTATAACGGGCCTCTAAACAAGCTTTGTATGTCACTGTCAGAAAATCAAACTTTTCGTAGACTATGGGGAATCCCTTCGGGCATGGCTGCTAACGACATGCCAGATGATGAGCTTTTAGAATCCGGAGACGTGTCGACCCTTATAGGTAGACGAATGTTTGAAAAAATGGAAGATGTCGAATTAGTCTTACGTTTTTTTGCATACCGCCAAATAAGCTCTTTCCGTGCAGGGCTTAATAAGATTTCTGAATTTTTGGACAGATTTTTATTTAAGGGCAACTCGTTCGAGTCGCACGTATTAGTTAGCTATCGCGAACTGTTTGAATCATCCATAGAGTTTCTTTTCAGCGCCTTAGGCTCAGATGCCTTTACAGCTATTGGGCAGTCTCAGCGACCCACCAAAATTGTGTATGATCCAATAATGTATGTTTCAAATGACATGGCTGTAAGGAGTAAATATGCGGAGCTAGTAAGTTCAAAAGAAATTTTGAAAGAGGAACTAGTTGCCGCGTATGCAACACATGCTCAGCTTTTTTCAGGGAGAAAGACAAATTACTCAGACACTCAAGCTCGAAACCAAGTTATCAGAGCTGCCTTTCTTAAGGCAATTTCTCGAATTTGACTGTGTGGAGTAATTAGATTGCAATCTGTATTAGAGCAAGTTCGCACGGAACTCTCCGAACTCAAGGCATTCGTTCAATCCATCGCTCCAGTTAATAGCGCGCTATCGAAGCACCCAGATGCGTCGGTTAGGCAATATCTAACTCTGCGCAGGCAGTATGACTATGCTGCGTTCGTCGTTGCTTTGTATGCCTCTTTTGAACGGTATACTGAAGCTTTGATTGCAGAATATGCGCGTTTGATTTCTTCTTTTATTTCTTATAATGATTTACCCCAATCATTGATTAAAAAGCACTTGGTGCAATCTGCCGAAATGCTATCTCGTAAAAGGTTAGGAGAGGGGCGCTACTCTAATTTGCTGCCGGTCAACGTAGCTGAGAGTTTATTTAAATGTCTGTCGGGCGATGAGAATTACACGCTTACTAGCGAGGCGATTGTTGCCCACGATACAAATCTTAGATATAACGATGTGAGCAAGCTATTAGGTGAAGTTGGAGTTAGCGATTTCTGGACGAAACTTCCCAGCGTAGACGTAGTCTTTAAGTGGTTCGTTAGAGAGGAGGTTGGGGATGCGGAGGATACCGAGGCTCCAGAAAGAACCCCTGAAATAGATAGTATAATTAGAACTATATTTGAAAGCCGTCTCAATGATTTAGTCGAACGACGTAATGAGGTAGCGCATAGAGGGGGAGGTGCAGAGCAGCTCATGGGGCAGGCCGAAATGCTCAGTCGAATAACGTTCGTAGAGACATTAACGGAGGCCATGTTCAATCTTTCCAGCGCAGCATATCTAAAGCTCAGAACCCAAGATGCCACATATGCTTCAAATGTTAATATTGTTGAAGGCCCATACAAGCTTGGCAGTGTAATTGTGATTGATCCACCATCTTTTTCTCTGTATCGAGGCCAGACATTATTTATCATTCTCGCAAGCGGCGATGTGAGGTGGGGAAGAATTGTTAATCTGATGTCCGATAGTGTGTCGAAGGAGACAATCGAGCCAGGATCAATAAGTGGAACTGTCGGGATTGAACTTGACTTTCGTTGTACTCAAAATTCAGAGGTGTGGGTGAAGCACTCGTTGGATGGAGCTGTTTGGAACTCCGTGACAGCGGCGTAATGAGGGATTCTCCGTATAAGGCTAGTCATCAACCTAAACGGCCGCTCGGCAGCTAGCCATAGGACATCGTATAGTGCTTTGTCGGGCAGTGATCGGCCAAAAGCAGTCTCTTTGGCGCGTTAACGCACGGCCGTAAACAATGCAAACCTGCTTCCGCATCTATGAATCAGGCAAGGTGTTGTTGTATCGGCAATGTCATCGTTTCCCAAGAGGCGCCAGGTAACGGTGTGGCGACCTTCATCTTGGAGACGATGACAGCTCTGGCGTTCGACTGCTATGACGCCACAGAGGTGGAGATCTCGCGCTTCAATGAAAATACAGCAGGCTTGCTACTTTATCCGAGACTAGGTTTCTTGCCATTTGCTGTCGAAGAGGGAGTTTTTCTGGATAGTCATAGATCAGCACTCATCCATATGACACGCAGCAGAGGCGGATCGACCATAATACTCACCTTGAAAGCCCGGTTAATGCAGCTGCTTCCAGGTTTTCAGTCGGCTGCTTTGTTTCTGGTGTGTCAGTGCTGGATGGGCAGCCCTGTGCAGTCTAGGAATCAAGGGGTGGAGTTACCGGACACTTACATCGTGTCGAGTGAGCATCGCAATGAAATCTGACCGTGAACCTTCTTTAGATCGCACCGAAGCAATAGAGCAGCCGTCCACGCCGGCACAGGACAATTTTAATCTCGTTTACGGGAGCGGTGATGGACTGCGCCCCCGAGTACGCGAGCGCATGGTCAATGAACGCATGCGGGCACTATTTGATGATGTGGATGTTTATGACAGCTACAAAGTCTCAAGACAGGTATATCGAGAGACCAGGTTAGGAAATGGGATGTTTTGTGAGCAACATCGTCCTCCACCCCTTGGCCCATTCGAACTGCATCGTTCTACCTTTCTGGCCAAGGCACGTGCCATGCGGCCCGAATGTCCAGAAGCCACGGCATCGGCGTTCGGAAGTTGGGTGTACAGCCTCTACGGTCGACCTGGCAATGACGAAGATGCATTGAAGCGCGGCCTGGAGGCGGAAAAGCTGATCTTCGAGCTTGGCAACCGTGAGTACATAGGCGCGAGAGAGGTGTGGACCATCGCCAATGCCAACATGCTGGCGAGGCGAGGCGACGGTTGGCGCCTGATGCATCAGGGCCTGCACCTAAATAGCGATACCGTCCCGTTCGTCGAGTTGGACGCACTGCTCGTGCGCGGCCAGCCGCTGCGAGCATCGCCGGACCTGGTCTTTCGTAATGCAAAAACCGGGCATGTGCTAGTGGTGGAAATCAAGCTATCTAGGCAGTCCCTACCGTCCAATCTTTGGCCCAACGTTTGGGCACAGCTTTGGTGTTATTCACACATTCCTGTGGCACGACAGGCACCTCGGGTAACGGTCACGGGTGAAGTCTGGGGCGAAACCACCCGACAAGGCTCGCGAAGGAGGCCTTCGGTGCATTTGCTCTACCTTCGAGCCGTAGTACGGCGTGACCCGCGCGCGACTGCCTACGACCGTTTTTTTCGCGAGCTGTTTGACATTTATCGAGGTGAATCGCCCCGAGTTTCGTAGGCGACACGACCGGCCGCTTCACGCCCTGAGGAAGTCAGTCAACCTAAATCGAGGTTCTTCAGCAGCGGTGAACCACGCTTCCTCAAGGCATTCAAATAGGTGGTTTCATCGTAGAGCGTCCTGGTCTGCCAGCACCGATACAGAATCCGAATCCACTTAAACGCGAGTGCGCGTACAGCAGCCTGGTAGGTGCTCCCTTTGGCGCGTTGCTGCCGGTAGAAAGCTCCAGCCCAAAAGGATTTATTGATGGTCTGACCCGCCCATTCCACGAAGGTCTGACGAAGGAACGTTGGACATTGCCAGCGCCAATGCACCCAGCTCTTCTTACCACTCCGTTCCGTCACCGGGGCAATGCCGGAGTACCTTTGCAGCTCGTCCGCGCCATGGAAACGCTCACGTTGCTCTCCGAAGGCTGCGAGTAAGCGTGGCGCCAGATGCGGGCCTGCGCCCGGCAAGCTCCGAAACAATGCGTAATCCGGTAGCGCAGAAGCGACCCGCTCGATTTCCTTATCGAAGCGTTCGATCACCGTGAGGACGGTGCGTAGCTGCTCCACCAACGCGAGGGTGTGCAAGCGGCAAGGCTCGATAATGCCCCCATCTTCGGTGAGCGCAGATGCCGCACGGATCGACGCCAAACGCGCCTCGATCAATGTGGCGCGACGCCCGTTATGGGCATAAAAGAATGCCTCAAGCGTGGTTTTACGCGCCCGTTTGGCTGACAAGAGTGTCGGCCAGCGAGTGAGAAAATCGCAAAACAACTGAGTGTCTCGCTGCTCAAACCAGTCCAGTGCCTGCGGGTAATACTGCTTGAGGGTGTTGCATAAACGGTTGGTAAAACGCGTCTTGTCGTTGACCAGATCCCGGCGCTGTTCGATCAGGCTCAGCAGCGAGCGCATGGCCACACTCTGCGGCCTGAGCGCAGTGAACCGTTCAGGATGGCGAAGCAGTAGATCGAGTGCCAACTCCGCATCGGTGGGATCATCCTTGGGGGGCATAGAGAAAACGGAAAAAATCGTACGATAAGCCCTGCTGACAGCCTGCAAGCCCTTAGGTTGTGTAGTCGGTGTCCGAATGGGGTATACCCTAACTGGATGTCAGGCAAGGCCGCGCCGCTTCGTCAGAATAGAGTCATCTTTCGCATTTTTTGACACATGCCCGCGAAGGTTATAGATTTCAGCCTGACAGAAACGGGGTTTGAGGCGCAACGGAACAGAAAGTGCACATAAGCCGCCTTCAACCAAGGAGACATCGTGCAGGGGCACCGCATCGGCTACGTCCGGGTCAGCAGCTTCGACCAGAACCCGGAACGCCAACTGGAACAG
>NZ_JBUZRD010000031.1:0-7137 GCF_055407145.1 Pseudomonas sp. c313
CTGACCAGCACCCGCAAAAAAGCCCACCAGTGTGGGCTTTTTTGTGGGGGGCCATTTAACGAAAACGCCGTTATGCGCAGTACTCGCGCAGTTCATTCCAATAGGCCGGCGGCGCGTGGACAGCTACTGCCCTGCAGCCGTTCCCAGGTTTCCTTAGCTTTGCCTTCTTGAGTTTGATTAGAATGGTGGCACATTGCTGCAAATCACAATGGATTGTCCCATTCGGGATTTCTTACGCTCATAGAGATATTAGAAATGATGATGTTAAAACGCTGCCTGGTGCTTTCGATCGCTGCCGTTCTTGCTGGCTGCCAAACTTCCGGCGAGGAGTATCAAGCAGATGTATTCGACGCCAGTCAGGTAAACACTCAGCAGGAAGCTAAAACCGTCAAAATCCTTACCATCTCGCCGAGCAAGATAAAAGTCAGCAACGAGAAGAACAAGAAGGCAGCCATGATGGCTGGTGGGGTACTGGGTCTGGTCGGTGGTGCCGCACTGGGCAACACGAAAAACACTGACACAGCCATTGTCGGCGGTGTAGCCGGTGGCGCTGCAGGCGCCATGGCGGGCTCGATGGTCAATGACACCACCCTAGTTCCGGGCGTGCTGATCGGTTACTCCGAAAGCGGAAAAATCTTCACGTCTACCCAGGTGGGTCGCCCTTGTGAGTTCAAAGTTGGCGAAATTTCCCTGATGGTGATGACGATCTCCAATGAAACACGCATTCAGCCGAATGCGACCTGTCCAGAACCCAAGAAAAGCTAAGGGGCCGGACATGAAACATATTGTTCTTGGCTCCGTCCTCGCACTGCTCACCATGCCGACATTGGCAAACCAATTCGACAACCTGCACCAAATCGAACAGCAAACCAAACAGGCTGAAGCAGCCTCTGAGGCCGAACGCATCCGCCAAGCGGCAGCCGAACGGGCACGCGACGAAGCGCGTAGCGCTGCTGATCGTCGGCAACGTGCCGTGGCACAGCAGGCTGCGCAGCAAAAGGCCTTTGAGCAGCGCAAGGCACAAGAACTCGAACATAAGCGTGTTCAAACTCGTGAAGAAGGCTTCGAAGACGAGCAGCGCGCACTGGATCTGGAAGAGCGTCGCCTAGCACTACAAGCGAAGCGAGCCCGTGCCGCACGCACCAACGACTACATCGATGCCGAGCTGCGTGATAGCGCTGCACGCACCGACGTGATCCAGTCTGAAGCCGACTCAGCACGCAATGTGACCTCCGGCGCCAAGTCCCTACTGGAAGATACCGGCAAGGCTGAAGTCAACCGCTCCAGCCGCTTGTTCGGCGAGTAATCTTCCTATCGATCTGCCCCGGACCTTCGTCCGGGGCATCCGTTATCAGAGATAAATCCATCATGCTGCGTTTATTTACGCTGGTTGCCGCAGGCCTCCTCCTAAGCTCCTGTTCCAAAGAAGATCCCAAAGCCCAGTTCCCGACTGTCGACCTGCACGGGCGCCTGGTGGTAGATCAGGAGATGACGACCAGTCGTCAGGCCCAAGGTATCAACGGTGAATATTACAAGCGCGTCCTCACCGTTAATGGCCAAGAGATGATCTTTGCCGATTTCATCAAGCAATTTTGCTCTGACACCAACACCCGCAACGAAACTTGCCTGAAAGCCTTCCGCATCAAAAAAATCGATGATGTCAGCGGCGCAACCAAATTTCTCCCCAATGGGCTCTGACACCAACAAGCACGTCTGCCCAATAAATATAAAACTGATTACCGCGTGGGGGAAAAGGCCAAAAAAATGGAGAGGATTACAACGCTGGCGAGATGCCTGATTCACACGCATAAGCAATGTTTCATTAAAATAAAAAACCCGATTCTGCGGGTTTTTTATTGAGTGGAAAGTCCTAGCGGTATACCTCCCGTCGATTCCCAATCTTGACTACGAGGATGCGCAACGCGCCGTCCTCAATGCTGCTGATGAGACGGTAGTCACCCACCCGATACTTCCAAAAATCCCCCAACCGTGAGCCTTTTAAGGCTTCGCCAATACTACGCGGATCGTCCAGATTCGCGACCCGCTCCTGCAGGAACAGGAGGATGCGTTTAGCAACTTGTGGATCGAGCTTGCCCAGCTCGCGCTCGGCGGCGCGATCAAATTCAATCCGCCAAGCCATAACGCTTCATCACTTCCTCAAGAGGTACGGACTCCGAGCGACCGGCACGGTTATCCAACAGGCGCTGTTCCGCCAGGTACAGGTCTTCAAGATCGTCCAGGTGCGCCACGATAGCTTCCCGAGCGTAGAAGGTTTTAGTACGGCCGGTAGCCTTGGCGAGGTTTTCCAGGCGGTCTTCCAAGTCAGAAGGCAGTCGAATCGCAAGCATGGCCAGACTCCATAATAAGATTTGCTATACAAGTATATCATCAAGGAAAAACAAGCGTAGCGCGTCAGTACCCCTGCAGAATCATCCAACGTTGCCCATTTTGACCGTACTGATCGCCTTTCTCAGCCTTCGGATCAATCCTTGCGCACAGCCTTTTTGAATCGCCACATGTAGACAGCTGAACCCGGCCCCCTTTGGCCTCCAGGTCGGCTGCATTGGCCCGCAGGTCGGCTATTTCGTTGGGGCTGGGTACCAGAAGCATGGACAACCCCACGATGGAGGCCAGCAGCATGCAACTGGTCGAAGCCCAAATGGCGGCCCACTTCCAGCTGATCAAGCTTGCTGCTTGGTGCAGGCTTTCTTCCGCCTGCTCAGCACGCGCTGTAACGCCCTGTAACGCCTTTACAGCGGGCGTAACAGAATCACCCAGAGTGGACTTGGTTTGTTGCTGGACGCTCGCTAAAGCAGCCTGAACCGCCTTCTCGACCGCGATCCGCGTGGCCTTCTCGATGATAAGCGCCGAGGCCTGACCCGCTTTGTTCATCTCTTCAACGGCTGTGCCAGCTCGAGCTATGAGTGCATGCAACTGAACATGTCGATCCTCAAGCTTTTGCAGTGCCTCACTGGCAGCTCGCTGCTGCTCTTGGGCTACGGCCATCAGGCCAAATAGCTCCTGCTCACTGATACTCAAATTATCCCCCTCACATGCCGAAGTCCGGGCCGCCACGGCCTTTGCTTGGCCCTTTATCGTGGATTAACTGGTCTTTTTCGAATCGCTTTAAGGCCTCTTTGGCCTGCTCTTGCCGTTCGAGTGCGGCGCGCTCCAGGGCAACTCTGTGCAGCTCGTTGGCCATCCGTTCGCGCTCCGCATCAATACGAGCGTTGAAGTCTTGGTTTTGCTGGAAACGAGCCTTGAAAGCGGCCATTCCATCAGCGGCGGTTTTAGCCACTTGTTCGCGTGCAGCACGCTCTGCACGGGCTTTTTCAAAGTTGAAAATCTGCGCCGATACCATGCCCAGCTCCGCCCGGTCGGTCACCAGTTCGCGGGTATGGTCATTCGCGGCGGCTCGATCCAGAGCACCCAACGGCGCACGGCCTTTACGGGCCGACTCGCGCCGGATCTGCGTCACCCTTGGGCCTTCGTGAATGGTTGCCGGTCGATCCAGCTCCGCGGCGCGATTCATGTCGCCGGCATCGAGCGCAGCGGCGCGCTGCTCGATCAACGAACGCCGATCCACCCGCGCCTCAACCCCGGCGCGCTCCAGTGAATAGTTGGTTTGATCCTCGATCATGGCCCGTATCCACTCCACCTCTTGCGGGCCGCGCTTCACGTCGTCCAGTTCGCGGGTCTTCTCGCCCAACTGGCCCGACGCATCGAGGCGGCGCGTGGTCATCAGGAGATGGACGTGGTGATTGCGGTTGTCGCCCTCTCGGTCGGGATGGTGAACGGCCAGCGTTCCCGCTGTGCCGTAGCGATCGGCCAAGCCTTGGGCAATCGACTTGGCCAGTTCTCGGCGTTGCACCTGGTCAAGTTCGTGCGGCAGCGCGACCAAAACTTCTCGGGCTACTCGGGCGTTCTTGCGAACTTCGGCAGCTTCGGCCTTGTTCCAGAGTTCGGCCCCGGATTGAGGGCGCATGCCGACCGGGGAAAATGACTCGACGTGATCCACGCCGGAACGGCGGGTGTAGTCGTGAATTTCGCCGGTACGCTCGTCGAGGATTCGCTCGGCATTCCGATATGCAGCGGCGGCAGTGGCGGAACGGCCACTGCTACGACTGACGGGTTTGACGGATGCGGAGTAGAGCGCCACGGTTTTGGATTCTCGATTTGCTTGTGATCTTTTTTGATTTGTCGGCACTGCCGACCGCCTGCAAACTTAGTTTGCGTAAGTGCGCCCTTCTCTTCTTTCAGGGTAGTACTGTGCGCACCAACACTCTAGCGTAGGATGACAAAAACAGACACCATCAAAGGCATTAAACGAATGGCTGATTTAGACGAACTAAAACGAAAGCGTGACCAACTCACTGCCAAGATTCAGCAGGCAGAAGCACGACAACGAACTACCGCCAAAAAGGCAGATGATCGGGTCAAGGTTTTGGTCGGAGCGGCTGTACTGCATCAGCAAACTCAGTCCACTGAAAAACGTGCTGCTCTGTTGGCTTTATTGGAAGGTTTTCTGACTCGCCCGGCTGAACGATTAGCCGTGCTGGGGGAAGATGGTCAAGGCTCAGAGGCGTTCAAGCGATTGATAACAGGCTCCTAAGATTCCTGGTAAACAATTGCCAAGCAAACAGCCGGCAATCGTGTTGAGACTGCCAGCCTGTCGATCGCATCAGGCCTGAGTGGTTTGACCACGCAGGATCTGTTGCTTGCGTTGCTCTTCTGGCAGGTCGTTGATGCAGTAGTTGATGTAGAAGACGTTCAGGAAGAAGGTGTAGAACGCGTTCATGCGCAGATCGATTTTGTGCTCGCGGAGGGCGTATTCCGACAAGGCATTTTTGGCTTTGAACGCCCAAACGATATACAGGGCGTTTGCCGCAATAATCAGAATGCCGGACAGCGCATCGAACAGTGCCTCACCCAAATTGGATAAAGCGCCGCTCCAGCCAAGGCAGACGGCCAGCCAGATAATGTAGGTGTTATCGACCAGTTTGATCTTGGTTGTTTCGCTGATTTTCTGATTGCTTCTGATAAGCCACAGCAACAGGTACAGCCCGAGGGTTGCGATCGACAGCAATACCATATTCAAGGTTTTGGTATTTATCTTGTCTTTGAGTTCATTGATGTCAGGCATAGCGGTTCCATGTTCAGGATCGAGAGGATGTCGTACATGGAGGGGTTAAAGTGGAGGCATTGTTATGCGGAATGGGGTGAAAAGCACACATTCCTTGCGCTGTCTCTAGCCTGTGTCGATTGATTCGAAACGGGGGTTCTGAATCAATGCTGACCATCTTCCATGTACACGAAAATGATAGCACGGCGATAGCACACTAAGTGCAGCCGCGACCTTCCCCGAGTTGATTACCGCGCAAGCAAAGCGCGCAGGGCGTAGCCAGCGCCGCGAAGGAGCGAAACGCCCCTTTGCACCGCCTAAAATTGTGCACGTAGGTGGGAGGGCGTGCAGGGACTGGAGGGGCGCCGGTTTTGGATCAGGGAGAGATTCCGGGTTTAAAGGGGCGGATTTGTTGTTCTGCTTTCCCGCCTCTCCTCCGACGTTGGTCTCTATGGCTCATGAGCTCGAGTCATCCTCCCACTCTTTTAAAGCTTGTTTTTCTTGTTTTTACTTGTTTTCGTGATTTTAACTCGTTGTTTTTAAAGGACTTTTTCAAAAGTTCAGGGACAGATTCCGGGTTTAAAGGGGACAGATTCCGGGTTTAAAGGGGACAGATTCCGGCTCAATCAGGGACAGATTCCGGCTATTATCCACAGGGACAGGGACTTGACTTGTCCCTGTCCCCTACACTTAAATCAGGGACAGATTCCGGGTAGCCGCTTTCCATGGGGGAGAGATTCCGTGCTATCAGGGACAGACTCCGGGTCAAGACAAGTGATGGTCGAAAACAAGGTCACGCAATCCAACAAGCTCATTGAGTCCTCGCACACGCTGACGCTCAATGAGAAACGCCTAGTGCTATGCGCTGCGTCTCTGATTGACCCACGCAAACCACTTCCCAAGGACGGATACCTGACCGTCCGGGCCGACACCTTTGCTGATGTGTTCGGCATCGATGTGAAGCACGCCTATGAGGCGTTGGATGATGCCGCTACCAGGTTGTTCAACCGCGATATTCGCCGATACGTGAAGGGCAAAATAGTGGAACGCATGCGCTGGGTCTTCCATGTGAAGTACCGAGAAGGCCAAGGCTGCGTCGAACTAGGCTTTTCCCCTACAGTTCTCCCACACCTGACCATGCTCAACAAAGAGTTCACCAGCTACCAACTCAAGCAGATTGGCAGCCTGTCTAGCTTCTACGCTGTCCGCCTCTACGAACTAATGAGTCAATACATCAAACTCAAACAGCGGGAATGCACTCTCGCCCAACTACGGGAAATGCTCGATCTCGGTGACAAGTACCAGAACGTAAAAGACATGCGTAAACGCGTGCTCAATCCGGCACTGAAAGAGCTGAACGCAAGTACCGACTTGGCTGTTCAGATAGAGCCACGCCGGCAGGGCCGAAAGATCGTCGGCTTTTCGTTTACGATCACCAAGAACGATCAAATGACACTAGAGCTTTAACGAGGTAGCACATGGCCTGGCACACCATCACGGAAGCCCAAAAGCTGACCGGAAAGAGCCGACGCACGCTCTACCGTGATATGGCCACAGGCCGCTTATCTTGGGAGCCTGAGGGCGAAAATTCTCGCCGTCTGGAGACGTCTGAGCTGATCCGCGTCTATGGTGAGCTGAAACCGCTGGCACAGTCAAAAACAGAAGAAACGGCACATGGCGACACTGCCAATGGCACGCAAGATACAGCCCTGATTCTGGCCGAACTAAAGGCATTGAGAGAGGAAGTGGCCGAGCTTCGCCAAGCTATGCGCTTGATCGAGTACAAGCCTGAGACGGTAAAGCCTGACACACATGGCACGGCGGAAAGTGTGCCAAACGAGAAGCCGTCACCTTGGTGGCGGCTTCCTCTCTTCAAGAAATAGCACTCCCCAAGCCGCCACTGCTCGCAGTGGCGGCTGACCAGCACCCGCAAAAAAGCCCACCAGTGTGGGCTTTTTTGTGGGGGGCCATTTAACGAAAACGCCGTTATGCGCAGTACTCGCGCAGTTCATTCC
>NZ_JBUZRD010000032.1:0-5392 GCF_055407145.1 Pseudomonas sp. c313
AACAGAGGCTGCTGTAGAATGCGCCGCTCGGTTGAGACGAAAGATCTTAACCAACCGCTCTTTAACAACTGAATCAAGCAATTCGTGTGGGTGCTTGTGGAGTCAGACTGATAGTCAACAAGATTATCAGCATCACAAGTTACTCCGCGAGAAATCAAAGATGTAACCAACGATTGCTGAGCCAAGTTTAGGGTTTCTTAAAAACCCAAAGATGTTTGAACTGAAGAGTTTGATCATGGCTCAGATTGAACGCTGGCGGCAGGCCTAACACATGCAAGTCGAGCGGTAGAGAGGTGCTTGCACCTCTTGAGAGCGGCGGACGGGTGAGTAATGCCTAGGAATCTGCCTGGTAGTGGGGGATAACGTTCGGAAACGGACGCTAATACCGCATACGTCCTACGGGAGAAAGCAGGGGACCTTCGGGCCTTGCGCTATCAGATGAGCCTAGGTCGGATTAGCTAGTTGGTGGGGTAATGGCTCACCAAGGCGACGATCCGTAACTGGTCTGAGAGGATGATCAGTCACACTGGAACTGAGACACGGTCCAGACTCCTACGGGAGGCAGCAGTGGGGAATATTGGACAATGGGCGAAAGCCTGATCCAGCCATGCCGCGTGTGTGAAGAAGGTCTTCGGATTGTAAAGCACTTTAAGTTGGGAGGAAGGGCAGTTACCTAATACGTGATTGTCTTGACGTTACCGACAGAATAAGCACCGGCTAACTCTGTGCCAGCAGCCGCGGTAATACAGAGGGTGCAAGCGTTAATCGGAATTACTGGGCGTAAAGCGCGCGTAGGTGGTTTGTTAAGTTGGATGTGAAATCCCCGGGCTCAACCTGGGAACTGCATTCAAAACTGACAGGCTAGAGTATGGTAGAGGGTGGTGGAATTTCCTGTGTAGCGGTGAAATGCGTAGATATAGGAAGGAACACCAGTGGCGAAGGCGACCACCTGGACTAATACTGACACTGAGGTGCGAAAGCGTGGGGAGCAAACAGGATTAGATACCCTGGTAGTCCACGCCGTAAACGATGTCAACTAGCCGTTGGGAGCCTTGAGCTCTTAGTGGCGCAGCTAACGCATTAAGTTGACCGCCTGGGGAGTACGGCCGCAAGGTTAAAACTCAAATGAATTGACGGGGGCCCGCACAAGCGGTGGAGCATGTGGTTTAATTCGAAGCAACGCGAAGAACCTTACCAGGCCTTGACATCCAATGAGCTTTCTAGAGATAGATTGGTGCCTTCGGGAACATTGAGACAGGTGCTGCATGGCTGTCGTCAGCTCGTGTCGTGAGATGTTGGGTTAAGTCCCGTAACGAGCGCAACCCTTGTCCTTAGTTACCAGCACGTAATGGTGGGCACTCTAAGGAGACTGCCGGTGACAAACCGGAGGAAGGTGGGGATGACGTCAAGTCATCATGGCCCTTACGGCCTGGGCTACACACGTGCTACAATGGTCGGTACAGAGGGTTGCCAAGCCGCGAGGTGGAGCTAATCCCAGAAAACCGATCGTAGTCCGGATCGCAGTCTGCAACTCGACTGCGTGAAGTCGGAATCGCTAGTAATCGCGAATCAGAATGTCGCGGTGAATACGTTCCCGGGCCTTGTACACACCGCCCGTCACACCATGGGAGTGGGTTGCACCAGAAGTAGCTAGTCTAACCTTCGGGAGGACGGTTACCACGGTGTGATTCATGACTGGGGTGAAGTCGTAACAAGGTAGCCGTAGGGGAACCTGCGGCTGGATCACCTCCTTAATCGACGACATCAGCTGCTCCATAAGTTCCCACACGAATTGCTTGATTCATTGAAGAAGACGATTTAGAAGCAGCCCGAAATTGGGTCTGTAGCTCAGTTGGTTAGAGCGCACCCCTGATAAGGGTGAGGTCGGCAGTTCGAATCTGCCCAGACCCACCAATTTTGTGTGGGAAACGCCTGTAGAGATACGGGGCCATAGCTCAGCTGGGAGAGCGCCTGCCTTGCACGCAGGAGGTCAACGGTTCGATCCCGTTTGGCTCCACCACTACTGCTTCTGTCATGTAAAGCTTAGAAATGAGCATTCCATTGTGATGATGGTGAATGTTGATTTCTAGTCTTTGATTAGATCGTTCTTTAAAAATTTGGGTATGTAATAGAAAGTTAGACTGGGCAACACTTTCACTGGTGTTGTTACAGGCTAAGGTAAAATTTGTGAGTTAAATTGCGAATTTTCGGCGAATGTCGTCTTCACAGTATAACCAGATTGCTTGGGGTTATATGGTCAAGTGAAGAAGCGCATACGGTGGATGCCTTGGCAGTCAGAGGCGATGAAAGACGTGGTAGCCTGCGAAAAGCTTCGGGGAGTCGGCAAACAGACTTTGATCCGGAGATGTCTGAATGGGGGAACCCAGCCATCATAAGATGGTTACCTTACACTGAATACATAGGTGTATGGAGCGAACCAGGGGAACTGAAACATCTAAGTACCCTGAGGAAAAGAAATCAACCGAGATTCCCTTAGTAGTGGCGAGCGAACGGGGACTAGCCCTTAAGTGGCTTTGAGATTAGCGGAACGCTCTGGAAAGTGCGGCCATAGTGGGTGATAGCCCTGTACGCGAAAATCTCTTAGTCATGAAATCGAGTAGGACGGAGCACGAGAAACTTTGTCTGAATATGGGGGGACCATCCTCCAAGGCTAAATACTACTGACTGACCGATAGTGAACTAGTACCGTGAGGGAAAGGCGAAAAGAACCCCGGAGAGGGGAGTGAAATAGATCCTGAAACCGTATGCGTACAAGCAGTGGGAGCCCACTTTGTTGGGTGACTGCGTACCTTTTGTATAATGGGTCAGCGACTTATTTTCAGTGGCGAGCTTAACCGAATAGGGGAGGCGTAGCGAAAGCGAGTCTTAATAGGGCGTCTAGTCGCTGGGAATAGACCCGAAACCGGGCGATCTATCCATGGGCAGGTTGAAGGTTGGGTAACACTAACTGGAGGACCGAACCGACTACCGTTGAAAAGTTAGCGGATGACCTGTGGATCGGAGTGAAAGGCTAATCAAGCTCGGAGATAGCTGGTTCTCCTCGAAAGCTATTTAGGTAGCGCCTCATGTATCACTGTAGGGGGTAGAGCACTGTTTCGGCTAGGGGATCATCCCGATTTACCAAACCGATGCAAACTCCGAATACCTACAAGTGCCGAGCATGGGAGACACACGGCGGGTGCTAACGTCCGTCGTGAAAAGGGAAACAACCCAGACCGTCAGCTAAGGTCCCAAAGTTATGGTTAAGTGGGAAACGATGTGGGAAGGCTTAGACAGCTAGGAGGTTGGCTTAGAAGCAGCCACCCTTTAAAGAAAGCGTAATAGCTCACTAGTCGAGTCGGCCTGCGCGGAAGATGTAACGGGGCTCAAACCATACACCGAAGCTACGGGTATCACTTAGGTGATGCGGTAGAGGAGCGTTCTGTAAGCCTGTGAAGGTGAGTTGAGAAGCTTGCTGGAGGTATCAGAAGTGCGAATGCTGACATGAGTAACGATAATGGGTGTGAAAAACACCCACGCCGAAAGACCAAGGTTTCCTGCGCAACGTTAATCGACGCAGGGTTAGTCGGTCCCTAAGGCGAGGCTGAAAAGCGTAGTCGATGGAAAACAGGTTAATATTCCTGTACTTCTGGTTATTGCGATGGAGGGACGGAGAAGGCTAGGCCAGCTTGGCGTTGGTAGTCCAAGTTTAAGGTGGTAGGCTGGAATCTTAGGTAAATCCGGGATTCTAAGGCCGAGAGCTGATGACGAGTTGTCTTTTAGACGACGAAGTGGTTGATGCCATGCTTCCAAGAAAAGCTTCTAAGCTTCAGGTAACCAGGAACCGTACCCCAAACCGACACAGGTGGTTGGGTAGAGAATACCAAGGCGCTTGAGAGAACTCGGGTGAAGGAACTAGGCAAAATGGCACCGTAACTTCGGGAGAAGGTGCGCCGGTGAGGGTGAAGGACTTGCTCCGTAAGCTCATGCCGGTCGAAGATACCAGGCCGCTGCGACTGTTTATTAAAAACACAGCACTCTGCAAACACGAAAGTGGACGTATAGGGTGTGACGCCTGCCCGGTGCCGGAAGGTTAATTGATGGGGTTAGCTAACGCGAAGCTCTTGATCGAAGCCCCGGTAAACGGCGGCCGTAACTATAACGGTCCTAAGGTAGCGAAATTCCTTGTCGGGTAAGTTCCGACCTGCACGAATGGCGTAACGATGGCGGCGCTGTCTCCACCCGAGACTCAGTGAAATTGAAATCGCTGTGAAGATGCAGTGTATCCGCGGCTAGACGGAAAGACCCCGTGAACCTTTACTATAGCTTTGCACTGGACTTTGAATTTGCTTGTGTAGGATAGGTGGGAGGCTTTGAAGCGTGGACGCCAGTTCGCGTGGAGCCAACCTTGAAATACCACCCTGGCAACTTTGAGGTTCTAACTCAGGTCCGTTATCCGGATCGAGGACAGTGTATGGTGGGTAGTTTGACTGGGGCGGTCTCCTCCTAAAGAGTAACGGAGGAGTACGAAGGTGCGCTCAGACCGGTCGGAAATCGGTCGTAGAGTATAAAGGCAAAAGCGCGCTTGACTGCGAGACAGACACGTCGAGCAGGTACGAAAGTAGGTCTTAGTGATCCGGTGGTTCTGTATGGAAGGGCCATCGCTCAACGGATAAAAGGTACTCCGGGGATAACAGGCTGATACCGCCCAAGAGTTCATATCGACGGCGGTGTTTGGCACCTCGATGTCGGCTCATCACATCCTGGGGCTGAAGCCGGTCCCAAGGGTATGGCTGTTCGCCATTTAAAGTGGTACGCGAGCTGGGTTTAGAACGTCGTGAGACAGTTCGGTCCCTATCTGCCGTGGACGTTTGAGATTTGAGAGGGGCTGCTCCTAGTACGAGAGGACCGGAGTGGACGAACCTCTGGTGTTCCGGTTGTCACGCCAGTGGCATTGCCGGGTAGCTATGTTCGGAATAGATAACCGCTGAAAGCATCTAAGCGGGAAACTAGCCTCAAGATGAGATCTCACTGGAACCTTGAGTTCCCTGAAGGGCCGTCGAAGACTACGACGTTGATAGGTTGGGTGTGTAAGCGCTGTGAGGCGTTGAGCTAACCAATACTAATTGCCCGTGAGGCTTGACCATATAACACCCAAGCAATTTGTGAACTCGAAAGAGGCCAGATTGCGGTGTGTGAAGACGATACAAGTCGAAAATTCACAAGTAACACACAAATCTATTACATACCCATTCGCTGGAGCGTGAGCCGAAAGGTACACGAGCTGGCTACCGAATTTCTTGACGACCATAGAGCATTGGAACCACCTGATCCCATCCCGAACTCAGTAGTGAAACGATGCATCGCCGATGGTAGTGTGGGGTTTCCCCAT
>NZ_JBUZRD010000033.1:0-2804 GCF_055407145.1 Pseudomonas sp. c313
TGGTGATAAAATAGGTTATCACCACTTTTAGAGGCAGAAGGGCGCATGGCACTTTTTGACCCCATCCGCGACTATTTCCATAGACGCCAAGCCAAAATTCTGAATGAACAAGCCTCCCGCGTTCACCTGGTGAATCGACGGCAGGAATCCCATCGCGGCAACTTTGTTTTTCCCGGTACCGACTTTGTGGATGACATCGAGGTCGGTGGCCAGCGCGTCGGATATGTCAGCTACGGCATCAATCCGCTGGATGACCGCGTGTACATCAACAAGATTGACATCGAGCTGCAACATCAGCGCCAAGGGTTTGGCTTGGGGGTGCTTTGGTGCCTTTGGCTTAAGCACCAGGTGCCCATCGTGCCGCTTTACCAGTACGGCGCCTCTAACGGATTCTGGAGCCTGGCTCGTCAGCGGTTCTTGGCAGCCGGTGCGCTGATAGAAGATCAACTGCGCACTGACACTGAGCTTGATGCCGCCAAACAGCGCTGGCAGCATCTGGTGCCCGAGCTGGCACACGAGCGGCAGATCCGCGAGATGATGGCCTCGCCGGATTGGCCCGAGATCGAGGCTGGGTTCATAGCGAGGCAGAAGTTATGAGCGAGCTCGTCAGTTCGGGCGGCGCCGGTGGACGTCGACTAACTTCCGCTGAGTTCCAGCAGTTGGCCAGTGTGCCAGCTGCAGTCGAGTGGTTTGCCAATATCGACAACCCACGTACCCGACGTGCCTATCAGAATGACCTGGAAGACTTCTGCAGCTTTGTCGGCCTCACCGGCGCCGATGAGTTCCGTGCTGTTACTCGCGCACATGTACTGGCATGGCGTGCCCAGCTGGAAACTCGGGGCCTGGCCGGGGCCACGATCCGGCGCAAACTGGCCGCGCTGGCCAGCCTGTTCGATCATCTCCTGGAGAACAATGCCGTTGCCGGTGGGAACCCTGTGCATGGGGTCAAGCGACCCAAGATCGAAACCAACGAAGGGAAAACGCCGGCACTCGGTGACGACCAGGCTAAAAGGTTGCTGGACGCTCCTGATACAGAAACCGTGAAGGGAGTGAGGGATCGGGCGATCCTGGCTGTATTGCTGTACCACGGGCTTCGACGGGAAGAGGCGGCAAGACTGACAACGAGTGACCTGGTGGAGCGCCGAGGCATAAAGCATCTTCGGGTGCATGGGAAGGGGAAGAAAATTCGCTTCCTCCCACTCCACCCAGTTGCTGCTGAGCGGATCTATGCGTACCTGGAGCTCGACAGTGCCCGAGATACATCATCGGGACCGCTATTCCGTTCCGTCCGGGGCAAAACCACCGGTGCTGGAGTTACAGCGAATGGGCTTTATACGGTGGTGGCGTATTGGGCGCGTGTTGCTGGCATCGAGGTCGACGGCCTGGGCGTGCATGGGTTGCGCGCTACGGCCGCGACAAACGCCCTGGACCATGATGCTGACATCGCGAAGGTTCAGATGTGGCTGGGTCACGCGAACATCAGCACAACGCGACTGTATGATCGGCGCGGCCAGCGGCCGGAGGATTCACCTACGTATAAGGTTAAGTATTGAGTACGAACTCATAGTCAAGCCGGGAGGCTGACAAAAACTGGGAAGTTAACCGCCGAAGCGCAAACTTCAGCACTTTCGTCGCAATCCCAGCAACCGCGATCATCGTCCCATGCGACAGGACTAATACACCCTGCAGTTTCCATTTCTACTTCACCAGCTTCGTTCAATGTCACGGCATAGACTTCACCATCTTCGAGGAAGATGGCCCCGCCGTCAGGCAGACGTAGCGCCTTGCCCGGTTGGCTATGGAGCACGGCGGTGTAAGCCGAATACATCGCATCAAAGGTCAGATGTTTAGGTGATAGGTTCATAGCTTTTTTCCTTGGTCAGCTTGTCACTGTTACTACCTAATTTCTGAGAGCACCTTGCGGGCAGTATCAGTTGCGTCCAATCCCTTTACCCAAGATTGCTGTATGTGAAAGGTCTGGGCTTCCACCACGCCTGATGCGTCTGAATAGCTGATCTCCATTGATTCAGCGAGCTGCTGGACAACAGCCGTTTCCCATTCGGAATAATTATTCATCGCCTTCTCCATCTTTGAACACACCTTCGCTGCAATCGTCGAGAAGGACCGGCGACTATCAATCCCGGCCCTGCCCTTGCTGTATGTGGTTAAGAAGCTGGCTGCTTGTCACAGGCCCAACTGCCGAGCGCCCAGTTGGTGTTCGCTCCGTCAGGTACCACTGCCAGCTCAAGCGAGCAGACAGCTTGCCCTGGGGCTTTGGTAGTTGCTGTAGCTGTGTACAAATCCTGCTTGGTGATTGTCACGTCTACTACAGAAGCATCGACACCGTAGAACTGGGAAGCGAAGGAGGCAGCGGTCGACGCTGGCGTGCTCTCGTTTGGAGCTTGTGCATGAGCAGCTTGCGCGGTAGCTGTAACGACCTGCAAACGAAAACGTTCCGACCTGCAATCAGCGCCGTTTTCGACCAGGATTAACTGCGACTGTCCGGCCCGGCAAACCAGCGTTAGCTGCGAATGAACCTGCATTGATCCACACCGACCTGCATTCCATCGTCGCCAACCAGCATTAACTGCAAGTCAGAGGATCTTGTGGGTAGGGATCACAGGTTTCGACGCAGACTTAATGCCATGTTTACCAACGAGCGGATTCCCCGGAATTTTTGTCACATTATGAGCTTGATGAATCCTTTGCATGTCTTAAATTAAATAACGGGTTAAGTGACAATTTTTGACGGCCAGAGCTTTCCGACTCAAACTGTCACATAATCGAACGTATATGTGACAGGT
>NZ_JBUZRD010000034.1:0-2772 GCF_055407145.1 Pseudomonas sp. c313
GGACTCCGTCCCTCCCTCTGCTGCTTCGGCTCGAAACCAGGTTGGTCCGGTTTCACCTGACGCGCACGCAAGCGGTGCGGCCGGATGCTTCGCACCCTGGTTTCGCCCTGGACGGGCTGCACCAGGGCAGAACGGAAAAATTCGGCCTGGGGGCCATTTTTCCTCACCCCCCTCGTGGGCTCGGGTGGCGTCTGTCAGGCTGTTTCCGTCGTCTTCGACGCCGGTTTATCAGAGCGGCTTTTGGCCGCTCTGGAAGCAGCTTTCGCTGCCCAAAGCCCTCTGCGCTACCATTCGATTTTCGTCTAGGAAAATTCCTCATGCAGCGTCTCGCCATACCTTCGGATTACGTCCTGCAGTTCATCCTGGGCCGCGCCTCCTATGTCCTCCCATGGGAGGACAAACTTTGCCCAGGTAATCCAGCAGATGATCCCGAAACTGGCGCAGAGGAATACAACGCATATGCCATCAAAAAGGCGCAGGAAGTCGGCAGAGCAACGAAACCAGACCCCGTGCTAGATGCAGTGTATTTGGCGTTAAAAACGCCTGGAGAGGCTTACAGGGCCCTTGCTGAGGATCTTGCGGAGGCTTATCAAGGTCGTTATAGGTTTCTCATAGACAATTTGGCCCAGTGGGACGAAGAAACCAGGTGGTTGAGGGCTGACCTGGTTTTTTCCAATTCTGAGCTTCGCCATTTGTCAGCCACGCAAGTGATGGCTTTACGAACAAGGGCCGCCGAGGCCTGACGCGCTGCGCTTGTCCCCTCGACCTCCATACGGGAACAGGTTCCCGTACTCCGATCGAGGCCAGTTCATCCACCGTTGAAATTCCTCAGGTCAGGGGCCGCGACCCCGGCTCGTCGTGACTCGCTTCACCGTCGCGGCGAACGGAGTCCCGGGCGGAGCGAACCCTTGACCTTTCGCTGATCAAATCACCCTCTGGCGCTCTGTTCCTGGCCACCGGCCGGGAGCGGAGGCCCCCAGCATGGGTGCTGTTGATTTTGCTTTTGGCGCTCTGGGTAGTATTGCGAAATGTTCTTCACCCCCCTCCCGGATCCTGTGGGGTGCTGTTACACCCCCACTTTACCGAAGACTCCTTCGTTTTTTGGCTCTGGAGTGGAGGCGCAAACCTCGCCCGTTATGTTCCTGGTCGTGATGAGAAAATTTGCCATCACCACTGAGGAGCTGGACATGAGGGTTTCAATCGAGCTGGATCGTAAGGATGTTTTGTCCCTGATCGCTGTTTTTCTGCTGATGCTCCCGGATTCCGGGGCTTTGCGCGGTTCTGAGGCGGGCGAGTCCCTGCTTTACTTGATACATAGAAACAATGTGTTAGCAGGTGCTATGCTCGGCCCCACGAATAAGGGGGCCATGAATGGCGCATAAAAAAACCCCTGAGAACTCTTCCAACTTGGCAGGCGGGGAGTTCACAGGGGCTGACGAAGCTAGGCTTCTGGACGAGAGAATAACACGCTACGGCGTGGCTCACACAAGGTCTCAGGCGATGCTAGAACATCTCCGAAAGACCCCGTCCGAAGCGACCATCAAGACTGCCGCTAGCCTTGCCAGCTGTGGTAATTACCTGCATTTCCGGGAGTACTTCACCGTGGGCAAGGTACGGCTGCATAGTGCGACGTTCTGCAAGCAGCACCTGGTCTGTCCGTTGTGCGGCATTCGCCGCGGTGCCAAGGCTCTTGGGGCTTACTTGACCCGCTGGCAGGTGATCCAGGAGGAACGCCCGGATCTGCGGCCCTATCTCCTGACCCTAACAGTCAAAAACGGGCCGGATCTTGAAGAGCGTCAATCGCACCTCGCGAAGTCGCTACGTCGCTTGATGGATCGTCGTCGCTACTTCAATGCCGGTACTCGTGGCGCTCCCTGGACAGAGCTTTGCAAAGCCGAGGGGGCCGTCTACACCCTCGAGCTGACCAACAAGGGCAATGGCTGGCACCCGCATTGTCACATGATCATTCTGGCCACATCACAGCCCTCCCAAACCGACCTCAGCACCGAGTGGCACAAGATCACCGGTGACAGCATGGTCGTGGATTGCAGGCCCATCCTGGGCGATCCCGTTGAGGGTTTCATGGAGGTGTTCAAGTACGCCGTGAAATTCTCCGATCTGACCTTGGCTGACAACTGGCACGCGGCGCAGATCCTCAAGGGCAAGCGCCTGCTGAACAGCTTCGGCTTGTTCCGTGGCGTTGATATTCCCGACTCGCTGCTCGATGAGCCGCTCGACGGGCTCCCGTACCTGGATAGGTTCTATCGCTACCTGGGCGATTCATACCAGCCAGCGAGCATCAGGGAGTGAGGCAGGCGACAGCGTAGCGCCTGCCTGCCTCACTCCCTGAAATTGCCGCTCCTATGGCTCACCTATTGCTGCGGCAATAGGCCCAACAATAGGACCTGCAATACAACCGCCAAGAGCCAAAAACATAGAACCCAACAGCAAAATGCCGTCACCCCTGCGGGGCTCCGTGGCCGCCCCTCCGGGCCGCCCAAACCTCCCGGGGGAGCGCCCCGGAAGGCCTTCAGGGTTCTGAATCGCTGCGCGATCCGCCACCCTCTTTCCTCCCCTGCGCCCTGGACGGGCTTGTCTCGAAAATTCACCCGCGTGCGCGCCCGGCAAAGCCGGACCAACCCGCTTTCTGAGACTGCGCGACGCATCGGCGCGGGACTCCGTCCCTCCCTCTGCTGCTTCGGCTCGAAACCAGGTTGGTCCGGTTTCACCTGACGCGCACGCAAGCGGTGCGGCCGGATGCTTCGCACCCTG
>NZ_JBUZRD010000035.1:0-2189 GCF_055407145.1 Pseudomonas sp. c313
TGGATACCGACTGCGTGCAGGCGGTAGCTACAAAACATTTCCTGTCCGACTCATGTATCCGCTTTTGATCTGCTTTGGATTTTGATCCGCATGCAAACGTAGTTTGCGTAAATGCGCCCTTGATCCGTTTTTGATCCGCGCGTTTCGTAGAAACACCTAAGCGCGCCCTGTTCAAAAAAGCGGAGGGAAACAGCGAAGGTCAAAGGCCAGAGCAGAGAGGATGCAGAGAGGATGCAGGATAGGGAGAGTGCTACAAAATGTACGCATTTTGAAAACTCTCTCCCGCTGCCGTGGGCTCTTAGTTTTAAGTGAGTTTTGAATTATGAAAACAAAACTAAATTAAGAATTTGATCGGATTCTAAAAAACGAATTGGATCGAAATTGGCTCAAGGGTTGGATCAAAAGCGGATCTAAGGCTCGGACAGGAAATGTTTTGTAGCTACCGCCTGCACGCAGTCGGTATCCACAAAACCCTGATCAGGGCTGTGCCCCGATACCCCGTTGAGTTGTGTACCTGGTTAAAAATCCTGACGCACTTCGTTTGTCCCCCCGAGTTTCACCAGGGCGGAAAAACTCGCCCTGGAGAAACCCGGGGCTGCAGGAAAAAATCAAAACGGAGAGGGGTCAAGGGGACGTGGAATACCGCAGACCGGAACGGGCAAGGATATGCCGCGAAAGCCCCTTGATGCCTCGCAGTGCCCAAATGCTCCGGGCTGGTGGTTGGGGGTGCTCTTCCCCCGACCGCCTGCCACGTGGCGAGCAGTCCCGAAGGGCCGTCGGAGACGATCTGTTTTTGGCTTTTTGATGGTGCTTGGAGGGGTCGAAAAAACGGGCGTCGGAGAGGCCGATTTCCTTTACTTGATACTTAAGGGATAACTCTGGCGACTGAACATAGGCTCTAGGCCTTTAACGGCGTGGCTTTGAAGGGGTTTTGCAAGGTCATTGACCGGGCCAAAAAAAAAGCCCAGCATCGTGGGTCTCTAAGGTCCACAAAGCAAAGGCTTTTCATGGAAACCGTTTCCGATTCCACTTGTCCCCATTCTAGCGAAATTATTGCGCTTGAACAGCCCTGTGATGGGCTTTCTGATTACAGCCCTATGGACGCCCCATGGAACGTACACAGGGGCCAAGCTGATGATGTGGGCGGGATCTATGCCACCGCCCTAGAATTTGAGCGTTACGCGGCCCGTATGGCTGATTGCGGTGGGGTGCTCTTGTTTGGCTGGGATATCAACCCGGCCACGTGGGTAACCTCTCTGCGTTTGAAGCACAGTCATTTTTGCCGGGTGCGTCATTGCCCGGTGTGCCAGTGGAGACGTTCCCTCATGTGGCAAGCACGGTTTCACCAAGCCCTACCTAAGATCGTCTGTGAGCATCCCAAGGCTCGCTGGCTATTCCTGACCCTGACTGTGCCCAATTGCTCCATAGGCGATCTAGGAGCCACTCTGACGGCGATGAATGCCGGCTGGCAGCGCCTTAAAGATCGGAAAGAGCTGAAGCCTGTGCTTGGCTGGGTACGTACGACAGAGGTGACACGCAGCGATATCGGTGAGGCACACCCGCACTTCCATGTGTTGCTGATGGTGCCACCAAGCTGGTTCAGGGGGCAGACCTACGTTAAGCAGGCCCGCTGGGTCGAGCTTTGGCAGGAGTGCATGCGCGATCCAACCATCTCGCCTGCTGGTCAATGGATCGAAGTGATCAAAGGGGTTCCAGCGGAAAGCGGACAATCTGCCTCTGATGCGACGAGCAATGCACTTCAAAAAGCAGTCTCCGAAACCCTCAAATACAGCGTTAAGCCGTCTGACATGACAGACGATCCCGATTGGTTTTTGGAACTCACACGACAAGCCCACAAGCGCCGCTTTGTGGCTACGGGCGGTGCTTTGAAAGACGTGCTCCGGGTCGATGATGAAACGGATGCCGAACTGGCAATGTCGGACGGCACTGCAGAAGGCGAAGACGATGGTTCTCGGTTGGCGTTCAACTGGCGTGAATTTGAGCGCCGGTATCGCCGCGCACCCAACGGCGACAAACCAGCTCGCTGACTCTCAACGGGGTATCGGGGCACAGCCCTGATCAGGGTTTTGTGGATACCGACTGCGTGCAGGCGGTAGCTACAAAACATTTCCTGTCCGACTCATGTATCCGCTTTTGATCTGCTTTGGATTTTGATCCGCATGCAAACG
>NZ_JBUZRD010000036.1:0-2160 GCF_055407145.1 Pseudomonas sp. c313
TACCGACTGCGTGCAGGCGGTAGCTACAAAACATTTCCTGTCCGACTCATGTATCCGCTTTTGATCTGCTTTGGATTTTGATCCGCATGCAAACGAAGTTTGCGTAAGTGCGCCCTTGATCCGTTTTTGATCCGCGCGTTTCGTAGAAACGTCTAAGCGCGCCCTCTTCAAAAAAGCGGAGGGAAACAGCGAAGGTCAAAGGCCAGAGCAGAGGGGATTCAGAGAGGATGCAGGATAGGGAGAGTGCATCCAAATGACGCCATTTTGAAAACTCTCCCCTGCTGCCGTGGGCTCTTTGTTTTAAGTGAATTTTGAATTCGGAAAACAAAACTAAATTAAGAATTTAATCGGATCTTAAAAAACGAATTGAATTCAAATCTAAGAAACGGACAGGAAATGTTTTGTAGCTACCGCCTGCACGCAGTCGATCCCACAAAACCCTGATCAGGGCTGTGCCCCGATACCCCGTTGAGTTGTGTACCTGGTTAAAAAATCCTGACGCACTTCGCTTGTCACCCCGTGTTTCACCAGGGCGGAAAAACTCGCCCTGGTGAAACACGGGGCTGATGGAAAAGATTGAAACGGAGAGGGGTCAAGGGGACGTGGAATACCGCAGACCGGAACGGGCGAGGATATGCCGCGAAAGCCCCTTGATGCCTCGCAGTGCCCCAATGCTTCGGGCTGGTGGTTGGGGGTGCTCTTCCCCCGACCGCCTGCCACGTGGCGAGCAGTCCCGAAGGGCCGTCGGAGACGATCTGTTTTTGGCTTTTTGGCGGTGCTTTGAGGGGTCGAAAAACAGGCGCCGGAGAGGCCGATTTCCTTTACTTGATACTTAAGGGATAACTAGCGGATAAAAACATAGGCTCTAGGCCACGTACGGCGGGGCTTTGCGGGGTTTTTCAAAGGTCATTGACTAGGCCAAAAAAAAAGCCCAGCATCGTGGGTATCTGACATCCACAAAACAAAGGCTTTTCATGGAAACCGTTTCCGATCCCACTTGCCCCCATTCTAGCGAAATTATTGCGCTTGAACAGCCCCGTGATGGGCTTTTTGATTACAGCCCTACGGATGCCCCATGGGACGTCCACCGTGGCCAAGCTGATGATGTGGGCGGGATCTATGCGACAGCGCTTGAATTCGAGCGCTACGCGGCTCGTATGGCTGATTGCGGCGGGGTGCTCTTGTTTGGCTGGGAGATCAACCCGGCCACATGGGTAACCGCTTTGCGCCTAAAGCACAGCCATTTTTGCCGGGTGCGTCATTGCCCGGTGTGCCAGTGGAGACGTTCCCTCATGTGGCAAGCCCGGTTTCACCAAGCCCTCCCTAAGATCGTCTGTGAGCATCCCAAGGCCCGCTGGTTATTCCTGACCCTGACTGTGCCTAATCGCTCCATAGGCGAGCTTGGAGAGACTCTGACAGCGATGAATGCCGGGTGGCAGCGGTTGATCAAACGCAAAGAGCTGAAACCCATTTTGGGCTGGGTGCGCACCACTGAGGTCACACGCAGCGCTATCGGTGAGGCACACCCGCACTTCCATGTGTTGCTGATGGTGCCGCCAAGCTGGTTTCGAGGGCAGACCTACGTCAAGCAAGCCCGCTGGGTCGAGCTGTGGCAAGAGTGCATGCGCGATCCAACCATTTCGCCGTCCGGGCTATGGATCGAAGTAATCAAAGGGGCTGTCCCAGAGAGTGGGCAATCAGCCTCTGATGTCACGAGCTTTGCACTTCAAAAGGCAGTCTCTGAAACCCTCAAATACAGCGTTAAGCCGTCTGACATGACAGATGATCCCGATTGGTTTCTGGAACTGACGCGGCAAGCCCACAAGCGCCGATTCGTGGCTACGGGTGGAGTGCTGAAAAACGTGCTCCGGGTCGATGAGGAAACGGACGCTGACTTGGTGATGGCGGACGGGCCGGCAGAAGGGGAAGACGATGGATCTCGGTTGGCTTTCAACTGGCGTGAATTTGAGCGCCGGTATCGCCGCGCACCCAACGGGGATAAACCAGCTCGCTGACTCTCAACGGGGTATCGGGGCACAGCCCTGATCAGGGTTTTGTAGGTACCGACTGCGTGCAGGCGGTAGCTACAAAACATTTCCTGTCCGACTCATGTATCCGCTTTTGATCTGCTTTGGATTTTGATCCGCATGCAAACGAAGT
>NZ_JBUZRD010000037.1:0-1839 GCF_055407145.1 Pseudomonas sp. c313
TTTTTATGTGCGCCCAGCATGGGCGCAATCTTGCGGGTGCAAGTCCCGCCGTAAGCTGACCACAGCGAACGAAGTGAAGCGCAACTGCATGAGGGCGACCGAGTGTGGGAAGGAAGCGTGAATCGAAGCCATGAGCCGATGTACAAGAACCGGATACAAGGCGAAGCCGATCAGGGCGAGCGGGCATAAAATCGCGAAGCTCTTGTGGTCAAGGATCAGGCTGCGTAAATCCGGCGGTTGTGTGGTGAAGGATTGCGCTCTTACCTGGGGAGATCTCGCCTTATGCCTGAAAGGGCGACGGCGCCAGCCGGAGCGAGAAGTCAGCAGAGGCCGTAGTAGTCTTTTTTTTGACGAAGGGCCGAACGAGAGAAAGCGTTATAGGCCATGTTGATGCGAACGACCGGAAGTCAGATGCCTGCCAAACGCAGGGCGGATGGAGATAACGAGCGGTGAAGCCGTGAGAAGTCCTGTCAGCGACGAGGTCAATCGCCCGCAAAATGAACCCGACAACGCAGGGCAAGGGCTGCTGGAGCGGGCCTTTGCGAGAGAGAACTTGAAGCGGGCGTGGAAGCGGGTCAAGGCTAACAAAGGTACAGCAGGGGTCGATGGTCTGGGCATTGAACAGACTGCCGAGCATTTGCTGACCCGATGGCCAACGATTCGCGAACAGCTTCTTTCGGGTGTCTACCGGCCCAGTCCGGTACGACGCGCAGTCATTCCCAAGCCTGACGGCGGTCAACGCGAGTTGGGTATCCCGACGGTTACTGACCGTCTGATCCAACAAGCGTTGTTGCAAGTGCTACAACCCCTCCTTGACCCAACCTTCAGTGAACACAGCTATGGTTTTCGTCCGGGCCGTTGCGCGCAGGACGCCGTTTTGGCGGCTCAGCGGTACGTGTTATCGGGTCGAAAAGTGGTAGTGGATGTTGATCTGGAGAAGTTCTTTGACCGGGTCGACCACGATATTTTGATTGATCGTTTAAGCAAACGGATTGCGGACCGGGCGGTTATCCGGCTTATCCGCACTTATCTGGACGTTGGAGCGCTGATCAATGGCGTGGTCGAGAAAAGCCGCTGCGGGGCGCCGCAAGGCGGCCCGCTGTCGCCGTTGTTGGCGAATGTGCTGCTGGACGAAGTGGATCGGGAGCTTGAACGTCGAGGTCATTGCTTTGTTCGCTATGCCGACGATGCGAACGTCTACGTTCGCAGCAAGAAGGCAGGGCAACGGGTAATGAGCTTGCTGAAGCGTCTGTATGAAAAGCTGCACTTGAGCGTCAACGGGAGCAAGAGTGCGGTGGCGAGTGCGTTTGGTCGCAAGTTTCTGGGATACGCTTTCTGGGCTTCACCAAAAGGCGTCCAAAGGACAGTAGCGGTCAAAGCGCGCGAGCGATTCAAGCCGTGCATCCGCTGGTTTACCCAGCGTTCAGGTGGTCGCAGCCTGCAACAAGTTGTCGACCGCTTAAGGCCCTACATGCTGGGCTGGAAGGCTTACTTCGGACTGTCGCAAACCCCCGGAATCTGGCGAAAGCTGGACGAATGGATACGGCACCGACTACGGGCAATCCAGCTCAAGCAATGGCGGCGTAGTTCAACGATCTATCGAGAGTTACGCGGGCTGGGTGCGAGAGAGACTGTTGCTCGTAAAGTGGCGGGAAACTCTCGCTGCTGGTGGCGCAACAGTGCTTTTGAGCTCAACCGAGTGCTCGATATAGCGTGGTTCGACAGAATGGGTCTACCGCGTCTCTCCTGACCTCAATCCCTCGAACCGCCCGGTGCGGACCCGCATGCCGGGTGGTGTGGCAGGGGAGCGGCCATGAAGGCCGCCCCCTATGCCGATTG
>NZ_JBUZRD010000038.1:0-1662 GCF_055407145.1 Pseudomonas sp. c313
TGGAACCACCTGATCCCATCCCGAACTCAGTAGTGAAACGATGCATCGCCGATGGTAGTGTGGGGTTTCCCCATGTGAGAGTAGGTCATCGTCAAGATTGAATTTCGAAACCCCTGTCTGCTAACGCAGACAGGGGTTTTGTCGTTTAGGGCTCAACACAAGTCAGAGATGCCATCCTCAGTCAAGTCGGTCGCATCCGCGGCATTGTCCAACCAACCGTAGTGGTTGCTGTAAAGCGTCTGTACTGCACACTCGAGAGATGGCATTGACAAAGGCCTGGTCAGTATCCCGAGCCGCTACCATTGGTCACTTTTTCACATTAAAAGAGGATGTATCTCACAAATCCCTAAATTTTATCCGGACGAGGCCGAAAGCCTGATGAGTCATACGTGCACTGAAATAGAGCGGTCGAAGAGTCTGCCTATACCGTTACATGGAAAGTTGCATCCGGCACGCTCACCCATTTTTGGCAAAAAGAAGTCGATGAAATGAATCTCAAATTCAGTCATAAAATTCTGTTGGCCGCGTCAGGCGTTGTGGTTTTGGCCTTCGCGTTATTCACGCTGTACAACGACTATCTGCAACGCAGCACCATCAAACAAAACCTGGAGTCGTCAATCCAACAGTCAGGCGATCTGACGGCCAGCAGCGTGCAGAACTGGCTCAGTGGCCGGGTGCTGGTCCTGGAGACTCTTGCGCAAAACATCGCCTATCAAGGCAGCAGTGCCGACCTGCCAGGGTTGGTCGATCAATCGGCTTTCACGTCGAACTTTCAGTTCACCTACGTTGGCCAAACCAATGGCGTCTTCACCCAGCGTCCTGACGCGAAAATGCCGGATAGTTACGATCCGCGTCAGCGCCCCTGGTACAAGCAGGCGGTCGCCGCGGACAAGACTATGCTCACGCCGCCCTATATGGCCGCTGTGGGTGGCTTGATCGTTACCATCGCCATGCCGGTCAAGAAGCACGGTGAGCTGCTCGGTGTGGTAGGCGGTGACTTGAGCCTGCAAACCCTGGTGAAGATCATCAACTCGGTGGATTTCGGCGGTATCGGTCATGCGTTTCTGGTTAGCGGCGACGGTCAGGTCATCGTCAGCCCGGACCAGGACCAGGTGATGAAAAATCTCAAGGACATCTACCCAGGTACCAATGTCCGCATCGAGAAGGGCAATCAGGATGTGCTCCTCAAGGGTCAGGATCGAATTCTGTCGTTTACCCCGATCAGCGACTTGCCGAATGCAGACTGGTACATCGGTCTGTCGATCGACAAAGATAAAGCCTACGCACAGCTGGGTAAATTCCGTACGTCTGCCTTGATCGCTATGTTCATCGCTGTCGCGGCGATTGCCGTTCTATTGAGCTTGCTGATCCAGGTGTTGATGCGCCCGCTGACCACCATGGGCCGTGCCATGCAGGATATCGCCCAGGGCGAGGGCGATTTGACCCGACGCCTGGCCGTAGAAAGCAAAGACGAATTTGGTGAACTGGGCAGCGCCTTCAACCAGTTCGTCGAGCGAATTCACGCATCGATTTCCGAAGTTTCCTCGGCGACGCGTCAAGTGCATGATCTGTCCCAGCGAGTAATGGCATCATCCAACGCGTCGATTATCGGTTCCGATGAACAGAGCGCTCGCACCAACAGTGTGGCCGCTGCGATTAACG
>NZ_JBUZRD010000039.1:0-1472 GCF_055407145.1 Pseudomonas sp. c313
GAACATAGCGATCAAGGCAGACGTACGGAATTTACCCAGCTGTGCGTAGGCTTTATCTTTGTCGATCGACAGACCGATGTACCAGTCTGCATTCGGCAAATCGCTGATCGGGGTAAACGACAGAATTCGATCCTGACCCTTGAGGAGCACATCCTGATTGACCTTCTCGATGCGGACATTGGTACCTGGGTAGATGTCCTTGAGATTTTTCATCACCTGGTCCTTGTCCGGGCTAGCGATGATCTGACCGTCGCCGCTAACCAAAAACGCATGACCGATACCGCCGAAATCCACCGAGTTGATGATCTTCACCAGGGTTTGCAGGCTCAAGTCACCGGCTACCACACCGAGCAGTTCACCGTGCTTCTTGACCGGCATGGCGATGGTAACGATCAAGCCACCCACACCGGCTATATCCATATAGGGCGGCGTGAGCATGGTCTTGTCCGCGGCGACCGCTTGCTTGTACCAGGAGCGCTGACGCGGATCGTAACCATCCGGCATTTTCTCGTCAGGACGCTGGGTGAAGACGCCATTGGTTTGGCCAACGTAGGTGTACTGAAAGTTCGACGTGAAAGCCGATTGATCGACCAACCCTGGCAGGTCGGCACTGCTGCCTTGATAGGCCATATTTTGCGCAAGCGTTTCCAGGACCAGCACCCGGCCACTGAGCCAGTTCTGCACGCTGCTGGCCGTCAGATCGCCTGACTGCTGGATGGACGACTCCAGGTTTTGTTTGATGGTGCTGCGTTGCAGATAGTCGTTGTACAGCGTGAATAACGCGAAGGCCAGAACCACAACGCCTGACGCGGCCAACAGAATTTTATGACTGAATTTGAGATTCATTTCATCGACTTCTTTTTGCCAAAAGTGAGTGAGCGTGCTGGATGCAACTTTCCATGTAACGGTATAGGCGGACTCTTCGACCACTCTATTTCGGTGCGCGCATGGCTCATTAGGCTTTCGGCCTCGTCCGGATAAAACTTAAGGATTTGTGAGGCACATCCTCTTTTAATGTGAAAAACCGACCAATGGTAACGGCTCGGGATACTGACCAGGCCTTTGTCAATGCCATCTCTCGAGTGTGCAATACAGACGCTTTACAGCAACAACTACGGTTGGCTGCGCAGTTGATTGGACAATGCCGCAGATGCGGCCGACTTGACCTAGGACACCTTTGTCCCTCTGCTGCAGAAAACCGAGCGATTCTAACTGAAGGCACGTGAGCCTTTTTGCGCACGACTGCCAAGGAGTTGGTGATCGGCCACTGGCGTCGCAAAGAAATCGAGCGTGCCTACCTGGAATCCATCGCGCATTTACCCCAAGCACTGGCTCCAAGTGCCGAAGCTCAGATAAGAGAACATATGGCAGGAGCTCGCTCATACTTTTCGAGCGCCCAAAACAAAACCCCATCTGCTTTCGCAAATGGGGTTTCGGAATTTAATCTTGACGATGACCTACTCTCACATGGG
>NZ_JBUZRD010000040.1:0-1470 GCF_055407145.1 Pseudomonas sp. c313
GCGGCCAGATAACCTCTACTCCCCAGCCTTGTAAACCTCTGCAAAGTCTCTCGCCTGATCACTCAGCGCGAGGGAACGCCGATGCTTTTTCCAATTGACGCCCTACCCAATGGGCCTGCCTTTTGAATCCCGCCATTGGCTTTATGGTCCTGGCGGCGATGGACTCGAAGACGCGCGACGTCGATTCGGTCCTCAGCGACTTCAGGCAATGCCTTAACACCTATGACGAGTGGGCCGAGAGCTTCTGGAGCTTTTCGGCGCTGGATGTCGACCAGGTGTTCAAGGTGGGGGATGAGGTCGCGCTGGTGACGCCCGTTACCCGTTCTCTCCTTCCCAGCAGCACCGTCGCCATGTGCAAGGCCAGTGGTTCATTGTCGCTGGTGCACATGTTCCAAAGTGCTCGCTTTGTGCCGATTGGTAATACGCCGGTGATGCTGCAAATGGTCTCCAGGGACGGTGGACCGCTCGGCGACCCCATCCATAAAACCATCGGCCCCAGCGGCATTCTTGAAGTCACTGAGTGCACCCGTGACCAGCAGTATCGGGTCAGCTTTTATCCCAACGTTTCCAGGGATCACGTCAAGGCGCTGTATGCGTCCTATCAGGCGCAGATCAGCTTGCTGGAAGGCAGCTTGCGCGGTGAGTGGGCGGACACGTTCAAACCGATATGGGAGAGCTACTCCAAGGCCGGTGTTGTCGAGCGTTACACCTCGCTGCAACTGGCGTATGCGCAGGGATTTGGAAACGTGCTTTACGGTCTCTGGGACGGTATTGCGCAATTGTACAAATGGTTGGCAGACGTCAAGCCCAACAGCGAAAAGCTGCTGCAGTACCTGTCGCAAACCGAGCTTGAGGCACTGCTGCAACTGAGCAACGAGGCGATTGCCAACGGCCTGCTGATCCTGAGCGATGAGCCGCTGCTGTTCATCTACCTGTCGGCGATGGTCAGTTGGATGCGCATGCTGCCGCCGCATTACATGATTGAGTTGCTGAGCGAAATCACCGCCGAGGTGCTGCTCAATCTGCTTTTGCTGCGGGCCATCGGCGGTATGGGCGTGGCGGTACGCATGGGCACGCAGGTGCTGGGCAAGGTCAAATCCGGCCGTGCGCGGAAGTGGCTGGAACAGATGGCCAGGTTGGGCGGCACGGCCCGGATGGATGAGCATGCCGAGGTGCTTAAGCCGGTAGCGCTTAAGAGTCATGCGGTACCGGTCAAGGCCGCGAGTGTGCCGCTGAAGGTAGGCGCGGATGAGGCTTCGAATCCGGCACCGATGGTGCGAGAGCCGAAGACAGCACGTACATCGCTGGTGAGGCAGGAGCCTGTCGACGATGTGCCCTCTTCTGCGAAAAACCCTAACGGCGATGCCGCGACCAGTGCCGATAAAACCGCCACCAACGGTTGCCCGGTGTCGATGGTTACCGGTGAGGAACTGCTGACCCTCACCGATGGCGAGCTGGACGGGCTTCTGC
>NZ_JBUZRD010000041.1:0-1405 GCF_055407145.1 Pseudomonas sp. c313
GCTTTCATCTTTGAAGACGTCATCAGTTGGAGCGTCGAATTTCGTTTCGCCCGAGAGCTTGCCCTGAGCGATTTCAATCACGGCCCCGTTGCTGAGGGTGACGGTCATGTTGCTGCCAGCGGCGTGGCTCAACGTCGCGGTGTAAGTAACCTGGCCGCCTTCGTTAACTTCGCCCGATGCAGTCAACTTGATGGTCGACGGAGTTTCAGTATCGATAACGGTGGTGCCCGCCGGCTTGTCGCTGACGGTGAGTTTTTCGTACTTGTCGCCGCCGCTGACCACTTGGGTAATGGTGTTGGAAATCGCGGGGTTGACGTAAACGTCCGCCGGAACGGTGATGGTTGCGGTGCCCGACGAAGCGTTGTTGGCGATGGTGATGGTTTCGCCATTGGCCAGTTTTACAACGAGATCGGAGCCCAAGTTGAGGACTGGATTGCCGTCCTTACCAACGAGGCTCGCGGTGTAAACAATATTGCCGCCTTCATTGATGCTTGGGGTGGCGTGGAGCGAAACGGTCACTTCATCAATGGTGTCTTTGACGAGGGTGTCCGCTGCGCCGCCGACAATTTCCAGCTTCTCAAAGCTACCGCCGACGATGCCGTCGGGCTTGATGGTGGCCGAGACGGTGCTTTCATCTTTGAAGACGTCATCAGTTGGAGCGTCGAATTTCGTTTCGCCCGAGAGTTTACCCTGAGCGATTTCAATCACGGCCCCGTTGCTGAGGGTGACGGTCATGTTGCTGCCAGCCGCGTGGCTCAGCGTCGCGGTGTAAGTAACCTGGCCGCCTTCGCTGACTTCACCCGATGCAGTCAACTTGATAGTCGACGGAGTTTCAGTATCGATAACGGTGGTGCCCGCCGGCTTGTCGCTGACGGTGAGTTTTTCGTACTTGTCGCCGCCGCTGACCACTTGGGTAATGGTGTTGGAAATCGCGGGGTTGACGTAAACGTCCGCCGGAACGGTGATGGTTGCGGTGCCCGACGAAGCGTTGTTGGCGATGGTGATGGTTTCGCCATTGGCCAGTTTTACAACGAGATCGGAGCCCAAGTTGAGGACTGGATTGCCGTCCTTACCAACGAGGCTCGCGGTGTAAACAATATTGCCGCCTTCATTGATGCTTGGGGTGGCGTGGAGCGAAACGGTCACTTCATCAATGGTGTCTTTGACGAGGGTGTCCGCTGCGCCGCCGACAATTTCCAGCTTCTCAAAGCTACCGCCAGCGATGCCGTCTGGCTTGATGGTGGCCGAGACGGTGCTTTCGTCTTTGAAGACGTCGTCGGTTGGAGCGTCGAATTTCGTTTCGCCCGAGAACTTGCCTTGTTCAATGGTGATTTTTGCGCCATTGCTCAAGGTAACGGTCATTGGGCTGCCAGCGGCGTGGCTCAGCGTCGCGGTGTAAGTAACC
>NZ_JBUZRD010000042.1:0-1327 GCF_055407145.1 Pseudomonas sp. c313
TGGACTTGCCCCTACAAAACCGAACACCAACTCCCCGTTAAATTGATGCTGCCGCTAAGCGCCTGAACTCCCTCGGAGAGCGATAGTTCAAGGCGCTGTGTGGATGCTGCTCGTTGTAGTGCTCGAAGGCAATTGCCAGGTTACGCAACGCCGTTTCTCGATCCGGCTTGGGCATGTGCGCCACGTAATCTCGCTTAATCGTCTTCACGAAGCTCTCGGCCATGCCGTTGCTCTGCGGGCTGCGTACCGGGGTGGTCACCGGCTGCAAGCCGATCTGTCGAGCAAACAGGCGTGTCTGTTCGGCGGTGTACGCCGAACCGTTGTCGCTTAGCCATTGAACTGGTGTGGTGGGCAGTTGATCACCAAAACGCTTCTCCACGCTTTCCAGCATCAAGTCGCGGATATCATCGCCGCTGTACCCGGTCGGGCTTGCCACCCAGCCGATGGCTTCGCGATCACAGCAATCGAGGGCGAAGGTCACGCTCAGTTTGGCGCCGTCCTCGCAGCGGAACTCAAAGCCGTCCGAGCACCAACGCGTATCGCTGGTTTCCACGGCAATACGGCCTTCGTGCCGACGCGGCACGCCGGGCTGTTTGATCCGGCGTTCAAGCAAAAGGTTGTGGTCACGCATCACCCGGTAAACCCGTTTCACGTTGACCGCCGGCAGCGAGCGCTTTTCACGTGCACGACGCAGTAGTCCCCAGACGCGACGGTATCCATAGCTGGGCAGTTCGCTGACCTCTTGCTGGATTTCAGCGACCAGCTCTACATCGTTCACAGGCCTGCTTCGCCGCACTTTGGGCGATACCGATTGCTTGATTCGAACCGTTAATTGCGAGCGCGCTACACCGAGACATTTACTGACCAGCTTCACTGGTCGTCCCCCGGCAACAAGGGTGAGTGCGCAATCCATTTTCGCGACCGGGCTATCTCCACGGCCTCTTTGAGGATTTCGGCTTCCATCGTTTTCTTGCCCAGCATCCGTTGCAGTTCACGGATCTGCTTGAGCGCATCGCTCAGCTCGGAGGCAGGCACCACGGCTTCGCCAGCACTGACCGCCGACAGGCTGCCGTCCTGGTACAGCTTGCGCCACAGGAACAGCTGGTTGGCATTGATGCCGTTGCGCCGAGCGACGACCGACACACTTTGTCCTGGCTCAAGGCTCTCGCGAACCATGGCCAGCTTTTGCTCTGGGCTCCAGCGGCGCCGCCGCTCCTGGCCCAAAAGCTCCCCACTCTTGTCGTTGCTATTAGTCATAAACATAACCGTTTGCCTATCCCTTATCGTAAGGGGGAAACGGTGTCCTGTCTTTCATGGGGCTCGTCCA
>NZ_JBUZRD010000043.1:0-1235 GCF_055407145.1 Pseudomonas sp. c313
TGTAGTGGTCAACTAATCCCGGACACGACGTTAAGTTTTTTCTCGGCCTGAGCCGGCGTTAGCCCGCCATTAAATTGATGAGGCCGTATCCAGTTGTAGCGATGCATCAAATAATGACTGATGTCTCGTTGTGCCTGCTGAACCGACATATAACCCACTGAAGGTATCCACTCGGTTTTCAAGCTGCGAAATACTCGCTCCATCGGCGAGTTGTCGTAGCAATTGCCCCGGCGACTCATGCTCTGGCTGATGCGGTACCGCCACAGACGCTGACGGAAGTGGCGACTTCCATATTGCGATCCCTGATCCGAATGAAACAGCAGCCCTTGAGGCTTCCCGCGTTGCTCATAGGCCATATCCAGTGCTTTGGTGACCAAGTCAGCATCCGGGTTTCCTGATAACGCCCAGCCCACTATCCGGCGAGCATAGAGATCCATAACCACGGCCAGGTAGTGCCATTTCCCTTGCGCCCAGATGTAGGTGATGTCACCGCACCAAACCTTGTTTGGCTCGGGAACATCGAATTTACGATTCAGTGTATTTGGAATGTCAGGCCGCTCGACCGTTGCTTTTTTGTAGGCATGCGAGCCAGGCTGCTTGCTGATCAACCCCAGTTCCCGCATCAAGCCTCGCACCTTGAAACGCCCGATCTGCTCGCCATCATCCTGCATCATCGACACGATACTTCGGCTGCCAGCAGCGTTTCGGCTCTGGGTGAACAGTTCGTTGACTCGACTGCGTAATCGAATTCTCTCAACGCCCGGAGAACGCCGCCTGAGGTGATGGGCGTAGTAAGTCGAACGGGTGATTTCGAACACCTCGCACAAGCAGTCAACAGGTTCATGGGCGCTTAGCTGATGGATCAGTGCGAACGCTCGAGATCTTCCGACATCAAGAGCGCGGTAGCCTTTTTTAATATCGATTTCTCTCGTTCAAGACGGGCGATTCGGGCTTCCAGTTCCTGGATCTTTTGCTGCTCTGGGGTGAGCGCCTTGCTCTGCGGGGTGACGCCTGTGCGTTCCTGCAGAAGCTGACTGACCCAACGGCGCAGGGCCGACTCGCCAATGCCGAGTGAACGACTGGCTTCGATGCAGCTGTAATTTTGTTTGAGTACGAGGTCAGCAGCCTCGCGTTTGAATTCAGCGGAAAAGACACGACGTTGCTTGGTCATCTGACACCTCGATATGGCGAGCATTCTCGCCTAAATGAGTGTCCGGTTTCATTAGACCACTACA
>NZ_JBUZRD010000044.1:0-1198 GCF_055407145.1 Pseudomonas sp. c313
AGAGCCCAGAGCCCAGAGCCCAGAGCCCAGAGCCCAGAGAATTGTCGGAGGAGCAATCTCTGCCGTCTAGTCCACTAAGCAAGAAAAGTGACGGCGCAACCTCAATGGAGAGCGAAATGTGTTATGCACGGAAACTCTGTCTTGCGGCCAAGTCCCAAGTCATGGACATGTTCCAGGAAGCCCGGCTTGGCAAGGCCGTCGACCCAAGCACGACGTTGCCGCTGGTCGGAGAAATCGCTGCCTCGGTGCTGCGCCAACCTCATGCCCTCATCAGCGTCGCACGCATCAAAACGCACGACGATTACACCTACCTGCACTCGGTTGCCGTCTGCGCCCTGATGCTATCGCTGGCCCGGCATCTCGATCTAGACGAGGAGCAAACGCGCCTGGCTGGCATCGGCGGACTGATGCACGACCTAGGCAAGGCCGCGATGCCGCTGGAAGTGCTTAACAAACCAGGCAAGCTCACCGATGCCGAGTTCGCCATCATGAAGCGCCACCCTGTGGAGGGCGCAAAGATGCTGCGCGCAGGCGGGGCCGAGCCCGGGGTGGTGGACATTGCCCTGCACCATCACGAGAAGATCGACGGAACCGGCTACCCGGATCGCTTGGCCGGTGACGCCATTTCACTCCTGGCCCGCATGGGCGCAATCTGCGACGTCTATGATGCCGTGACGTCGGAGCGAGCCTACAAAAAGCCGTGGGACCCGTCCGCGGCGATGCGGCAGATGGCCAAGTGGGAGGGCCATTTCGACAAACGCATCTTCCACGCCTTCGTCAAGGCCGTGGGCATCTACCCCGTCGGCTCCTTGGTTCGCCTGTCCTCTCAGCGTCTGGCCGTTGTCGTTGAGCCGGGAATGGAATCACTGCTGACTCCCAAGGTTCGCGTGTTCTTCTCGCTACGCTCGAGAGAGCCGATCCCGATGCAGACCATCGACCTGGCGGCCACGAGTTGCAAGGACAGTATCACTGGCCCCGAAGACCCGACGCTCTGGAACTTCAAGAACCTCGACGACTTGTGGATGGAATAGCCCCCACAAAACGACGGCCCCGTGAGGGAGCCGTTGAACATCGTCGAGCGATGCCCGTCCAGGGAGGGATGGCCGAGCTCGATTCTCCAGAAGGTAGCTGGTGACACGAGTGTTGAGCCCACCCAACTAGGGTGACGGAAATTTCTGGGGTTCCGGCTTACATCCCC
>NZ_JBUZRD010000045.1:0-1102 GCF_055407145.1 Pseudomonas sp. c313
TCGTTACGCTGGTATTTCCAGACCGCGTTACCACGGCGCACGACCCGAACGAAACCGTTGTCATGTTCGTAGGATGTCGGCTCATCGTCCCCTGGAAACAGCGCAATCATCCGACCAGCTTCGTCGTACTGATACGCCGTCACCGCCCCGAGCGGGTCCTGCTCGACCGTCAGCCGGCCTTTTTCATCGTAGGATTTGAAGTGCTCAGCGCCGTCCGGATCAATCCGCTGCACCAGCCGCGCACGCTGGTCGTGGACGTACACTTCCTGGCTGCCATCAGCGTTATGGACGGTGACACTGCCGTTGTCGTCCCAGGCATACCGCGTGTCCATCTGCGAAAAGCTGGCCCAGTGCCGCACGCAGCGTGCAGCCTTGCCGGACCGTTCCCACTCCCAGAAGAAACTCGCCCCACCGGCCAGTTCCCGTTCCAGAATCACCTGCTGATCGTCGTACCGATACCGCTCGCTTTCGCCTACAGCATTGGTCGCCTCAATCAGCCGCCAAGCGTCGTCATAGCGGTAGGAAACAACGTTCTGCTCGGTAACCCAGACGTACTCCTGATACTCCTCGGCGCGCTGTACCTGGTAGTCGACTGCAACGATATGGCCCCGGTCATAGCGCAGCAGTAACGAGCGACCCACGCCGTTATCGATCCGCTGAATCCGTCCTGAAAAGTCGCGGGAGATACGCAGGCGGTTGTCATACGCGTCGCTGATCGATGTCAGCAAACCGTCGCGAAAATGATAGAAACGGGAGTCTTGAGCCAGCACCAGTTCATCCGGCACTGAGCCTAGATAAATCGCCGCCTCCGCCAGGCTATTGCTGATCGCCGGCCGCGAAACAGAGGGCAACGCAAACGTTGTGCTGCGGTTCTCATGGTCGGTCCACACCACCGACTCGCCAATCACAGAAAGCCGCTGGGCCAGCGAATGGCTCCAGCCAAACCCCAACCCACAATCCACTTCCACAGCACTGGTGCGATACAGCCGAGTCCAGGCAAACGGCAGAAGCCCGTCCAGCTCGCCATCGGTGAGGGTCAGCAGTTCCTCACCGGTAACCATCGACACCGGGCAACCGTTGGTGGCGGTTTTATCGGCACTGG
>NZ_JBUZRD010000046.1:0-932 GCF_055407145.1 Pseudomonas sp. c313
GTCCATCAGCAGTTCGGTGATCTTGATGCGCGGCAGTAACTGACTGGTCTGGTCGATCAGCGCCTGCGCCCGATCCGGCACCGCCGCATCCAGCGGGGTGATTTTCAGGCCGGACTCGGTGAGGATGGCATCGGGCAGCTCGTTGTCCTTGGCCAGGCGGGCGACAGTGGCCAACTGCTCGTCCAGCAGCTGCAAGCGCTCTTCCAGGTACTGGTCGCTGTTCGGGTTGATCGCCAGCGGCAGGGCCTGTTCCCGCTTGAGCGCGGCGAACTTCTCGGCCGGCAACAGGTAGTCGTCGAAGTCGCGGAACTGCCGCGAGCCCTTGACCCAGATGTCGCCGGAGCGCAGGGCGTTCTTCAGCTCGGACAGCGCGCAGATTTCGTAGAAGCGCCGGTCGAGGCCTTCCGGGGTGATCACCAGCGGCTTCCAGCGCGGCTTGATGAAGGCAGTGGGGGCATCGGCCGGCACCTTGCGCAGGTTGTCGGCGTTCATCTCGCGCAGGGTCTGCACGGCTGCCAGCACGCCTTGCGCGGCCGGGGCGGCGCGCAGCTCCAGTACCTCCAGCAGGGCCGGCGTGTAGCGGCGCAGGGTGGCGAAGTTCTCGCCGACCAGGTGCAGGTGGTCGAAGCCCTCCGGCCGGGCCAGCAGCTCGGCCTCACTGACGCTCTCGGTGAACTCGTCCCAGGGAATCACCGCCTCGATGGCGGCGTAGGGATCGCTGCCGCTTTCCTTTGCTTCCAGCAGCGCCTGGCCGATCTTGGAGTACAGGCGCACTTTGTCATTGATCGCCTTGCCCTGCTTCTGGAACTGCTGCTGATGCTTGTGTTTCGCGCCGCTGAACAGCTTGACCAGGATGCGGTCGTGCAGATCCACCAGCTCATCAATCACGGTTGCAGTGCTCTCCAGTACCACGGCGGCCAGGGTCGCATAAC
>NZ_JBUZRD010000047.1:0-843 GCF_055407145.1 Pseudomonas sp. c313
GCTCCGATTAAGCGGTTGCGAGCGTTAGATGCCCGATCGGCTCGGCTGCTGGCCGTACCTTGATTTCGATGTCGTAGCCGAGGCGATTCAGACAATCCATCAGCTTGCGTTCGGATAGATTGGTGAAGTCGCCGCGCATCATGCCCGACACCTTCGGTTGCGGGATGCCCATGCGTTTGGCCGCCGCTTGTTGAGTCAGCCCAAGGGCGCGCATGGCCCTCCTGATCTCGACCACCAGGCCGGTCTTGATCTTGAGCTTTTCAGCGTCAGGCAGTCCAAGGTCGGCAAAGACGTTGCCCGAGCTGCGCTGAACCTCGACGCCTTCAATGATTCGTTTTTGCATTTCGTAGCTCCTGTGCCAATACCTCGGCCACCTTCAGCCGAGCGCGGATGATGTCCATGTCGGCCTTTGGCGTGGCGATTCCGCTCTTGCTCTTCTTCTGGAAGCAGTGCAGGACGAACACCGCTTCCGCAAACTTGACCGTGTATACCGCTCGATAGGTGCCGCCGGCATCGTCTTCGACGACCTCCAGCACGCCGGCACCACCGAACCCCTTGAGCACCTTTGCTGCGTCATCCTGATCGCCTATCTGCGCCAACGAGAGCGCGTAACCGAAACGGCGACGCACGTCGGACGGCAACGCCATCAAATCCTTGTGGCTGCTCGCGATCCATTCGAGCGGTTTTTCTTTGTTTGTCATGACGGAATTTTATACCTGTTCAGGTAATGATGTAAACGCGGCAACCTCAAGGAGGTGTCGTAAAACATTTGTTTTGCGACAGGCTGTCAGCCGCCGCTGTGCTACCTGTGCAACACCCCCTCAAAAATGTACGGAAAACTCT
>NZ_JBUZRD010000048.1:0-826 GCF_055407145.1 Pseudomonas sp. c313
CAACGCTTCGTCGGGCACCGCAACCATCACCGTCCCGGCAGACGTTTACGTCAATCCCGCGATCTCTAACACCATTAGCGAAGTGGTCAGCGGCGGCGACAAGTACGAAAAACTTACCGTCAGCGACAAGCCGGCGGGCACCGTCGTTATCGATACTGAAACTCCGTCGACTATCAAGTTGACTGCATCGGGCGAAGTCAGCGAAGGCGGCCAGGTTACTTACACCGCGACGCTGAGCCACGCAGCCGGCAGCCCAATGACCGTTACCTTGAGCAATGGCGCAAAAATCACCATTGAACAAGGCAAGTTCTCCGGCGAAACGAAGTTCGACGCTCCAACTGATGACGTCTTCAAAGATGAAAGCACTGTCTCGGCCACTATCAAGCCGGACGGTATCGTCGGCGGTAGCTTTGAGAAGCTGGAAATTGTCGGCGGCGCTGCCGATACCCTCGTCAAAGACACCATCGACGAAGTGACTGTTTCTCTCCACGCCACCCCAAGCATCAGCGAAGGCGGCGAGATTGTTTACACCGCTTCTTTGCTGGGCAAAGACGGCAAGCCGGTTCTCAACCTCGGCTCCGACCTGGTCGTAAAACTGGCCAATGGCGAAACTATCACCATCGCTAACAACGCTTCGTCGGGCACCGCAACCATCACGGTTCCGGCGGATGTTTACGTCAATCCCGCGATCTCTAACACCATTACGCAAGTGGTCAGCGGCGGCGAGAAGTACGAAAAACTTACCGTCAGCGACAAGCCGGCGGGCACCGTCGTTATCGATACTGAAACTCCGTCGACTATCAAGTTGACTGCATCGGGCGAAGTC
>NZ_JBUZRD010000049.1:0-754 GCF_055407145.1 Pseudomonas sp. c313
ATGATCTGTCCCAGCGAGTAATGGCATCATCCAACGCGTCGATTATCGGTTCCGATGAACAGAGCGCTCGCACCAACAGTGTGGCCGCTGCGATTAACGAACTGGGTGCTGCCACTCAGGAAATCGCCCGCAACGCCGCCGATGCATCGCAACACGCCAGCGGTGCCAGTGAGCAAGCTGATGACGGTCGCAAAGTGGTGGAAAAAACCATTCTGGCAATGTCGGAGTTGTCGCAGAAAATCAGCCTGTCCTGCACCCAGATTGAAAACCTGAATGCCAGCACCGATAACATTGGCCACATTCTTGACGTGATCAAAGGCATCTCCCAGCAAACCAACCTGCTGGCCCTCAACGCCGCGATTGAAGCGGCACGGGCCGGGGAAGCCGGGCGCGGTTTTGCAGTGGTTGCCGATGAAGTACGCAACCTGGCCCACCGGACCCAGGAGTCGGCAGAAGAGATCCACAAGATGATCACCTCGTTGCAGATCGGTTCGCGTGAGGCGGTGACGACGATGAATGCCAGCCAGGTGTCCAGCGAAGAAAGTGTCGAGGTGGCCAACCAGGCCGGCGCACGGTTAGTCAGCGTGACCCAGCGGATCGTCGAGATCGACGGGATGAACCAGTCGGTAGCGGCGGCCACCGAGGAACAGACCGCCGTGGTGGAAACCCTCAACGTCGACATCAACCAAATCAACATGCTGAACCAGCAGGGCGTCGTCAACCTCAACGAAACCTTGAAAGACTGTGATGCACT
>NZ_JBUZRD010000050.1:0-526 GCF_055407145.1 Pseudomonas sp. c313
CGCTGAACAGCTTGACCAGGATGCGGTCGTGCAGATCCACCAGCTCATCAATCACGGTTGCAGTGCTCTCCAGTACCACGGCGGCCAGGGTCGCATAACGTCGCTGCGGCTCGAACTTGCCAAGGTCTTTGGGCGTCATCTGCCCACCCTCGCGGGCCAGCTTGAGCAGGCGGTTCTGGTGGATGTGCCGGCCAAGGCCTTCGGGCAAGTCCACCAGCTGAAATGTCTTCAGCCGTTCGATGTGCTCAAGCATGTGGCGGGAGTTGGGTTTCAGCGGTGCCTGCCGCAGCCAGGTCAACCAGGTGATGCTGCTGCCGGCCTTGAGCTTAAGCAACTCGTCCAGCTTGGCCCGATGCGAGTCGGTGAGAGGTTCGACCAGGGCGCGGTAGACCCGCCGATTGGCCCGTGCAATGGCCTCCGAGCAAGCCCGGTCGATCACGCTCAACGCCGGCAGGATGCGTCGCTTCTGCCGCAGGCTCTCCAGCGCCTGGCCGGCCAGCAGCAAGCCCTTGTCGGTCTGCTGGGC
>NZ_JBUZRD010000051.1:0-526 GCF_055407145.1 Pseudomonas sp. c313
GTTCGGGCAGCTCGCTGTCAGTGCCCAACGCATAGCCGGGGTAGCGCAGCAGGCAGAGTTGCACCGCAAAGCCCAGACGGTTGGCGTCGCCGCGCCGCTGGCGGATCAGTGACAGGTCGGAATCGTTGAAGGTGTAGTAGCGGATCAGGTCATCCTGGCTTTCCGGCAGCGCGAGCAGGGTGTCCCGCTCCGTGGCCGAGAGGATCAAGCGACGCGGCATGTGTCAGTCGTCCGTGCGGAGGTACTGGTAGAGAGTTTCGCGGCTGATGTTGAACTCGCGGGCGAGCTGCGCCTTGGGCTCACCTGCCGCCGCCCGCTGCCGCAGGGTAACAGTCTGCTCGTCGGACAGGGCCTTCTTGCGGCCCCGGTACGCGCCGCGCTGCTTGGCCAGGGCGATACCCTCGCGCTGCCGCTCACGGATCAGAGCGCGCTCGAACTCAGCGAAGGCCCCCATTACCGACAGCATCAGGTTGGCCATCGGCGAGTCCTCGCCGGTGAATACCAGCCCCTCCTTCAAGAACTCGAT
>NZ_JBUZRD010000052.1:0-500 GCF_055407145.1 Pseudomonas sp. c313
CTCTGGGCTCTCTGGGCTCTCTGGGCTCTCTGGGCTCTCTGGGTCGACTTGGCTTTTGGCCAAGTCGACCCAGACCTCCCCGACGCCACATTCTCGAATGGCAGAGAGATCCTGAGGCTCGGTCAGCAGGAAGCTGCCGCGCCAGAATGGGTGTCGAACCCAAGAGCCGGCGAGCTTGTGGATGTACATGCCGAGACGAAGCTCGGATACGGGAATGCGTTTTACCAACTTATTTTCCTTTCTGAGTTGGGTGGTTAGGCGTGCGCCGAGGCTGGCACCCAGCGGTAGAGCGGAGGTAAGGTCACGCCAAGATTCTTGGATCAGCCGGAACCGCCGAAATTTCCGTCAGCCGATCAACATGGCTTTGTCTCGCGCTCGGTCGATGCGTTCCTGCATCGCCTGCATGACTTCTTCGTGGGTGTACGACTTGGCGTTGGGGTCGTCGGCCTCTCGGAGAGCTTCCTCGACCTCGCGGGTCATCCGCGCATATTCTTCCGGCC